>NZ_JANZKU010000045.1 GCF_025642785.1 Pseudomonas sp. RIT-PI-AD | reverse complement strand
GGAAGGGCGCCATCCGCCCTACGGTCGAGGGGGACGGGTAGGGCGTCTGTCTCGGAGGATTGCTTGGCGGATGGGCGGGGTGCCATAGCCGGAGTGGCGCGTCGTCGGAGAAGGCCCAGGTAGGACGCCCGCCTTTCTTCACCCTCCGCGATGCGGAGGCTTTCCTCCCGCACCCATTTCCGCCAGCATGGACGGCCCTTTCGCCATCGAGCCCCGCCATGCCGCGCCTGCCCCTGCTGTTCGCCCTTCTGCTGCTAGGCGGCGTTTCGACGGTCCATGCCGAGGGTTACATCGCCCGCCTGCTGGACAAGCCGGTCCCCGGTGGCGTCGCGGTGGTCGACCTCGGCGCAGGCGCCCAGGCCCCGCGGGCCAAGTACCAGGGCAAGCCGGTGCTGGTGGTCCATGAAGAGGACAAGCGCTGGCTCGCCATCGTCGGCATTCCCTTGAGCGTCAAGCCCGGCCCGCAGCGGCTGGAGGTGGAGGGCGCCGCGGGCGCACGGACCTTCCAGGTCGGCGCCAAGCACTATAAAGAGCAGCGCATCACCTTGAAGAACACGCGTCAGGTCAACCCCCTGCCCGAAGACCTCAAGCGCATCGAACGCGAGCTGGCCGAGCAGACCCGCGCCTACCGCAGTTTCAGCGCCGGCACGCCGAGCAACCTGGCACTGGACAAACCGGTGAACGGTCCGCTGTCCAGCCCCTTCGGCCTGCGCCGTTTCTTCAACGGCGAGGAGCGCAACCCGCATTCCGGCCTGGACTTCGCGGTGCCGGCCGGCACGCCGATCAAAAGCCCGGCGGCGGGCAAGGTGATCCTCATCGGCAATTACTTCTTCAACGGCAATACCGTGTTCGTCGACCACGGCCAGGGCTTCATCAGCATGTTCTGCCACATGTCGAAGATCGACGTGACGCTCGGCCAGAGCCTGCCGCGCGGCGGAGTGGTCGGCCGCGTCGGCGCCACCGGCCGCGCCACCGGCCCGCACATGCACTGGAACGTCAGCCTGAACGACGCCCGCGTCGACCCCGCGATCTTCATCGGCGCCTTCAAACCGTAGGGCGGATGACGCTCACCTCATCCGCCAAGCGGCCCCTCCGGCAACGAAATGCCCGACTCCGCACGTCTTGCCCACGCCACGCCACGCCACGCGTAGGACGGATGACGTTTCCCCCATCCGCCAGGCGCGCACCCGACGAACGAAACGCCGGAACCCCGGCGTCGAGGCTCAATCCAGCAACGACAGGGTGATGGGCGTCAGGTGGTTGTCGATGACCCGCACTTCCAGCTCGCCTTCGCCCAGCCGCGCCTTGAGCGCCTGGCCGACGCGGGTCTGCTCGGCGCGGCGAATGGCCTGGCCGCGTTCGTCGAGCAGGATGCTGTAGCCGCGCCCGAGGGTCGCCAGCGGGCTGACCACGTTGAGCGTCTGCGCCAGCCCGTGCAGCCGCTGCCGACGATCCTTCAGGGTTTCGTTGATCGCCCGCGGCAGGCGCGCCTGCAAGTGCTCCAGGCGCTGCCGGAGCAGGTGCAGGGTGCGCCCCGGATGCTGCGCGGCGAGGCGGGTGTCCAGGCGGGCCAAGCGTTCGTGGGCGATGGCCAGGCGTCGGTCGAGGGCGCGGGTCAGGCGTTGTTCCAGGTCGTCGATGCGCTGCGACTGCTGCAATAGCCGTTCGCCGGGGTGGCGCAGGCGCCGGGTCAGGCCCTCCAGGCGTTGCGCGTCACGCTGCAGGCGATCCTGCATGCGCAGCAGCAGGCGTTGGCGAAGGCCGTCGAGGCGCTGGCGCAGGTCGGCGCTGTGGGGCGCCAGCAGTTCGGCGGCGGCGGACGGCGTCGGCGCACGCACGTCGGCGACGAAATCGGCGATCGACACGTCGGTCTCGTGGCCGACCGCGCTGACCAGCGGCGTCGCGCAGGCGTCGATGGCCCGCGCCACGGCTTCCTCGTTGAAGCACCAGAGGTCCTCCAGCGAGCCGCCGCCACGGGCCAGGATCAGCGCATCGAAACCCTGGGCGTCGGCCCGCTTCAGCGCGGCGACGATCTGTGCGGTGGCATCGCGGCCCTGGACGGCGGTGGGGATCAGGGTCAGCGCCACCTGCGGCGCGCGGCGGCGAAACACGCTGATGATGTCGCGGATCACCGCGCCGGTGGGCGAGCTGACGATCCCGATGCGCCGGGGATGGGCGGGCAGGGCGGCCTTGCGTTCGGCGGCGAACAGGCCCTCGGCGGCGAGCTTTTCCTTCAGCGCCTCGAACGCCAGGCGCAGTGCGCCGTCGCCGGCCGGCTCCAGCGAGTCGAGGATCAATTGATAGTCGCCGCGCCCCTCGAACAGCGAGACCTTGCCGCGCACCCGCACCGCCAGCCCGTCGCGCAGGGCCTGGCGGACCCGCGCCGCGTTCTGCCGGAACAGCGCGCAACGCACCTGGGCCTGGCTGTCCTTGAGGGTGAAATAGATGTGCCCGGAGGCCGGTTTGGCGAGGTTGGAGATCTCGCCCTCGACCCAGACCTGGGCGAACACGTCTTCCAGCAGCACGCGCGCGCGGCCGTTGAGCTGGCTGACGCTGAGGACTTCGCGGTCGAGGCCGAGGCGCTGGAAGGGGTCTTTGATCATGGGCGGCATCATAAGGCTTTCGATGAGGGGTTCGCCCGCCGGGGGACGAAAAAGTTCCAGGGGCTTTACCCAGCCTTTACCTATCCCTGACATCGCCGCCGCCGAGGACGGGGATAATGCCGACACGCCTCATTCCTTCCCCCAACGGTCCAATGCCATGCATCAGACACCTTCGCGCCTGTCCCACCATGTGCTGAACGCCGCGGCCTACCTGCTGTTCGTCGTGCTGGTGGGGTGCACGGGCTGGCTGGAAGTGAACCTCGGCGCGGCCGGCAGCTTCTGGCAGGACCTGGAAGCCGCCTACCTGCCCGCCGGCGATGATCCCCTGGTTGCCAGCGAGAACGGCTGGCTGGAGGCCGAGGCGTCGGCCCCGGCCTCCGGCACCGCTCCCGCGGGCGAGGCCGGCGCGCCCTTGGCGACCCGCCAGGCGCCGGCCTCGGCCTGGATCCGTCGCGATCCGGCCACACAGCCCACGCTTCCGCAGCGCCTGGACAGCGCCCGCGCGCTGCATCCGATCCCCACGGGCAAGGCCGCCAGCGGCAGCGCCACGAGTCGACGCCAGGCGCGACTCGACTCCGCGCCGTCCGACCGGGGCGAGTTCCGTGCGTCGGCGCCGCTCGAGCGGAACCCGAGCGGCCAGCGCTTCACCTTCTGAACCCCGCCCCCGCGGCCAGGCTCCGCAGGGCCGGACAAGGCCCTTTCGCAGACCGACGAAACGCCGATCCGGCCGCGCACCCGATGTATTGTCGCGTTGAGCGCGGGGCCCGTGCTGGGTATAATGCCGCGCTTCCTTTTTCCCGCCTGGGAGCCCCCGCCATGCTGCGCATCAGCCAAGAAGCCCTGACCTTCGACGACGTTCTCCTGATCCCCGGATATTCCGAGGTATTGCCGAAGGACGTCAGCCTGAAGACCCGCCTGACCCGTGGCATCGAGCTGAACATCCCGCTGCTGTCCGCCGCCATGGACACCGTCACCGAGGCGCGCCTGGCCATCGCCATGGCCCAGGAAGGCGGCATCGGCATCATCCACAAGAACATGGCCATCGAGCAGCAGGCCGCGGAAGTGCGCAAGGTCAAGCGCTTCGAGGCCGGGGTGGTGAAGGACCCGATCACCATCGACGCCGACGCCAGTGTGCGCGACCTCTTCGAACTGACCCGCCAGCACAACATCTCCGGTGTCCCGGTGCTGTCCAACGGCGATCTGGTCGGCATCGTCACCTCCCGCGACGTGCGGTTCGAGAACCGCCTGGAAGCCCGGGTACGCGAAGTGATGACGCCGAAAGAGCGGCTGGTCACCGTGCGCGAGGGCGCCGACAAGAACCTCGTGCGCGAACTGCTGCACAAGCATCGCATCGAGAAGGTCCTCATCGTCGACGAGGCGTTCGCCCTCAAGGGCATGATGACCGTGAAGGACATCGAGAAAGCCAAGGCCTATCCCTTCGCCAGCAAGGACGACGCCGGCAGCCTGCGCGTCGGCGCCGCGGTGGGCACCGGCGCGGATACCGCCGACCGGGTTGCCGCGCTGGTCGCCGCCGGGGTCGATGTGATCATCGTCGACACCGCCCACGGCCACTCCCGCGGCGTGATCGAGCGGGTCCGCTGGGTCAAGCAGACCTTCCCGCAGGTCCAAGTGATCGGCGGCAACATCGCCACCGGCGAAGCCGCCAGGGCCCTGGCCGAGGCCGGCGCCGACGCGGTCAAGGTGGGCATCGGCCCCGGCTCGATCTGCACCACCCGCATTGTCGCCGGCGTCGGCGTGCCGCAGATTTCCGCCGTGGCCAACGTCGCCGCGGCCCTCGAGGGCACCGGCGTACCGCTGATCGCCGACGGTGGCATCCGTTTCTCCGGCGACTTGTCCAAGGCCATCGTCGCCGGGGCCTCGGCGGTGATGATCGGTTCCATGTTCGCCGGTACCGAAGAAGCGCCGGGCGAGGTCGAGCTGTTCCAGGGGCGTTCCTACAAGGCCTATCGCGGCATGGGTTCGCTGGGCGCGATGGCCCAGACCCAGGGTTCCTCCGATCGCTATTTCCAGGATTCCTCGGCGGGTGCCGAGAAGTTGGTGCCGGAGGGCATCGAAGGCCGCGTGCCCTACAAGGGCCCGCTGTCGGCGATCATCCACCAGTTGATGGGCGGCCTGCGCGCCTCCATGGGCTACACCGGCAGCGCGAGCATCGAAGAGATGCGCACCAAGCCGGAGTTCGTGCGGATTACCGGCGCCGGCATGGCCGAATCCCACGTCCACGACGTACAGATCACCAAGGAAGCGCCCAACTATCGCGTGGGTTGATTCCGAGCTTGTAGGACGATACGGGGCTGCAGCCGTCATGAAACGTGCAGCCCCGCGTCATTTGTGAATTCCGCACAGAGAGATGGCCATGGCCCACGACATTCACGCCCACCGTATCCTGATCCTCGACTTCGGCTCCCAGTACACCCAACTGATCGCCCGCCGCGTGCGCGAGATCGGCGTGTATTGCGAACTGCATCCGTTCGACATGGACGACGAGGCCATCCGCGAATTCGCGCCTCGCGGGATCATCCTCGCCGGCGGCCCGGAGTCGGTGCATGAGCTGGGCAGCCCGCGCGCGCCGCAGGCGGTGTTCGACCTGAACGTGCCCATCCTCGGCATCTGCTACGGCATGCAGACCATGGCCGAGCAGCTCGGCGGCAAGGTCGAGGGCTCGCAGCTCCGCGAATTCGGCTATGCCAAGGTGGACGTGGTCGGCAAAAGCCGCCTGCTCGACGGCATCGAGGATCACCTGGACGACGACGGCGTGTTCGGCCTCGACGTCTGGATGAGCCACGGCGACAAGGTGGTGCAGTTGCCCGAGGGCTTCCACGTGCTCGCCAGCACCCCGAGCTGCGCCTTGGCCGGCATGGCCGACGACGTCCGCGGCTGGTACGGCGTGCAATTCCACCCGGAAGTCACCCACACCAAGCAGGGCGGGCGCATCCTCTCGCGCTTCCTCCTGGACATCTGCGGCTGCGAAGCCCTGTGGACCGCCTCGAACATCGTCGAGGACGCGATCCGCCAGGTCCGCGAGCAGGTTGGCGATGCCAACGTGCTGCTCGGCTTGTCCGGCGGCGTCGATTCCTCGGTGGTCGCGGCGCTGCTGCACCGCGCCATCGGCGAGCAATTGACCTGTGTGTTCGTCGACAACGGCCTGCTGCGCCTGCACGAGGGCGACCAGGTGATGGCGATGTTCGCCGAGAACATGGGCGTCAAGGTGATCCGCGCCGACGCCGAGGCGCAGTTCCTCGGCAACCTCGAAGGCGAAGCCGATCCCGAGAAGAAGCGCAAGATCATCGGCCGCACCTTCATCGACATCTTCGATGCCGAGGCCAGCAAGCTGCCGAATATCCAGTTTCTCGCCCAGGGCACCATCTACCCCGACGTGATCGAGTCGGCCGGCGCCAAGTCCGGCAAGGCCCACGTGATCAAGTCGCACCACAATGTCGGCGGCCTGCCCGAGGAGATGAACCTCAAGCTGGTCGAACCGCTGCGCGAACTGTTCAAGGACGAAGTGCGCAAGATCGGCCTGGAGCTCGGCCTGCCCTACGACATGGTCTATCGCCACCCCTTCCCCGGCCCGGGCCTGGGCGTGCGCATCCTTGGCGAGGTGAAGAAGGAATACGCCGACCTGCTGCGTCGCGCGGACCACATCTTCATCGAAGAACTGCGTAAGGCCGACTGGTACCACAAGGTCAGCCAGGCCTTCGT
Organism: Pseudomonas sp. RIT-PI-AD; assembly: GCF_025642785.1. Classification (GTDB taxonomy): domain Bacteria; phylum Pseudomonadota; class Gammaproteobacteria; order Pseudomonadales; family Pseudomonadaceae; genus Pseudomonas_T. Next base: position 7,031 of record NZ_JANZKU010000045.1, on the reverse strand, counting down.
CGTGTTCCAGCCGGTGAAATCGGTCGGCGTGGTCGGCGACGGCCGCCGCTACGCCTGGGTCGTCGCCCTGCGCGCGGTGGAAACCATCGACTTCATGACCGCCCGTTGGGCACACCTGCCCTACGAACTGCTGGAAACCGTCAGCGGCCGCATCATCAACGAAATCGAAGGCATCTCCCGCGTCACCTACGACGTGTCGAGCAAGCCGCCCGCGACGATCGAGTGGGAATGATCCCGCGTCCGGCACTGCCCGGCACGATCTAGCAAAAAAATGCCCTGAAGCCCGCGTAATTGCGGGCTTTTGGCTTTTTGGATCTGGAAAATTCGGGTAGCGTTCTGCATCTCCAAGCACGGTGTTTATGTGGCATGGTGCGGGGTACTGATTGCACCCAATGTCATGCGTGACGCTCAACACCATGTCTCTTGGTCCAGGGTTAGCATGGTATCGAGTTGGCCTAAAGGCCCGGTTTTACTGGGGATGGACCCCATTTTCCGCACTTTTCAGGGCATGGTATTTTTTCATGGAAATAGTGGAAGCCATGCTCACCGATACCAAGCTTCGAAATCTCAAGCCCCAGGAAAAGCTCTACAAGGTAATTGACCGTGACGGCTTGTACGTGGCCGTCACCCCAGCCGGCTCAATCTCCTTTCGCTATAACTACTCCATCAATGGCAGGCAAGAGACCATTACCTTCGGTCGTTATGGCTTAGGGGGGATCACTTTGGCAGAGGCTCGCGAGCTGCTAGGGGAGGCGAAGAAGTTGGTCGCCGCTGGCAAGTCTCCAGCTAAGGAAAAAGCACGCGCGAAGGCGCGCACGAAGGGCGCTGAGACCTTTGATGCTTGGGCTGAAAAGTGGCTGCGAGGCTACCAGATGGCGGACTCGACACGAGACATGCGCCGATCAGTCTACGAGCGCGAGTTGAAGCCGAAATTTGGCAATCAAAAGCTGGCTGAAATCACTCATGAGGATCTGCGAGCGCTGACGGACGCGATAGTGGAGCGGGGCTCGCCTGCAACCGCCGTCCACTCACGGGAGATCGTGCTGCAAGTCTTCCGTTGGGCTATTGAGCGTGGCCAGAAGGTTGAAAATCCGGCAGATCTGGTACGGCCTGCCAGCATCGCGAAATTTGAGCCACGCGACCGTGCGTTGACGCCCGATGAAATTGCGCTGATGTACCAGTACATGGACAGAATCGGTACCGCGGCCTCGGTTCGTGCAGCGGCCAAACTCCTTCTGCTGACGATGGTGCGCAAGAGCGAGCTGACCAATGCAACGTGGAGTGAAATCAGTTTCAGCGAGGCGCTATGGACGATCCCCAAAGAGCGGATGAAGCGTCGTAACCCTCATTTGGTGTTTCTGTCCCAGCAGGCATTGGATTTCTTCATCGCGTTGAAAACCCTGGCAGGAGGTTCAGACTACGTTTTGCCGTCACGCTACGACTCTGATTTGCCAATGAGTGCGGCCACGATCAACCAGGTACTAACGCTCACCTATCGTTTGGCCCAAAAGGAGGGGGTGCCGCTAGGCAAGTTCGGCCCTCACGACCTGCGACGCACTGCCAGCACGCTGCTGCATGAGGCGGGCTACAACTCCGACTGGATCGAGAAGTGCCTCGCGCACGAGCAGAAAGGCGTGCGCGCCGTTTACAACAAGGCCAAGTACCGGGATCAGCGTCGTGCGATGTTGCAGGATTGGGCGGATATGATTGATGAGTGGACGTTTAAGAAATTTCGGAAAATAAATGGATAGCTTGTATGATCCCTGCCGTCATTTCAGCTATTCGCTTAAAGGAAAATTATCCTGGACTTGATAGGGTCGCACGCATGGCTAAGGGGCGAAAGCGACCGTTTACGGCCGGCAGCGGACGGCCAAAAACGGACGTTGCGATTGCATCAAATAAATCTGTCCCTTTCTCTCCATAGACAATATTTTACAAGAAGCGAGCTTAATCAAAAAATCTGCATAACAAGGAGGTCGGGTACATGTTTTCAGAACAGTTTATTTCGCTAAGCGACATATATCTTGCCTATCGCAAGGCAAAATCAGAAGCTTTCTATGACAACCTCCACCCCAGCGCTATTTCATATGTAGAGTTCGAGAGGAGCTTGCAGAAAAATATTGAGTCCATTTACCAATTGATAACAAATGGCTCTAGTGAGTGGTGGCAGAGCAAGGACTTAATTGGCGGTCATCTCTATGTTCCTAAGTCACTAGACGACTCTCCTTGGAACAACATTGAGTCAGCGCACTTCCGCTCCATCGACCCTAATCTAGATTGGGAGCAAAGATTCTCTGACAATAATAAGCTTAGGCTCGAGGCAAAGTATCGCCTAATCATCACCCCGACGGTAGCTTTCCAAATAATTTCTGTTTTGTGGATAATGAAGGCTGGTCATAAATTTGAAGAAAAGCTAGATAAAAACCTATCTTTCGGAAACAGACTTCGACGTAAAAAGCATGCCCTCGAAGACTTCGGTCCATTTAATGGGCCAGTTAATGAGGATTCATCCGGCCTTTTTTCCCCTTACTTTTCGGCGTACAGAAACTGGCGGCAGAAGGGGCTGGATACGATGCAGCAACTGGTTAAGGCAGGGGGGGCTGTAACTGCTATCACCATGGACTTGGCAGGCTTTTACCATAATGCATCTCCAAACTTTCTGCTTAAACCATCCTTCCTGAAAGCAATCAACGTAACACTGAGTCCGGATGAACTTAAGTTTACTCAGTTAATCCTAAAATCTATTGAATATTGGTACAAACAAACCCCGGACTTTATGGATCGACCGGAAGGGGCTTTGCCAGTGGGGCTATCTGCATCCAAGGTAATATCAAACGTATTGCTATTCGAGCTAGATCAACAAATACAAAGCGGAATTAATCCAGCTTACTATGGAAGGTATGTGGACGATATTTTTTTAGTGATAAACACGCCGAACTCATCGCCAAGCGGAAATCAAGTTCTTGAGTTCATATCAAAAAATGTGCAATGCATAAGAATTGATCGAGCGGCAGGCAAGCCGCCAGGATTAAAAATCAAATTTAACTATGCTTCAGATTCTGATCTAAGGTTTACAGCAAGTAAGCAAAAAATATTTAGCCTGTCATCCGAGCACGGCCTTGACTTGATCAATCAAATTTCAAGTCAGATTAGAGCGCAGTCAAGCGAGTATCGCATGCTACCTGAGGTGCCTAGATCCTCAGCCGAAATGGCAGACAAAGCACTGCTAGCATCTTCAGATGCGTCATTGATCGCAGATGCCTTACGAAAAGCAGATGTAGTATCAATTAAGCGACTTGGGCTATCCCTACTCATAAGGGATATTGAAAGCTACTCATCCGACTTGGCTCGCCCTGAGTGGATGGAACTGAGAACACAGTTTTACGGGCTCGCACACAGATACCTAGTTACACCAAGAGGGCTGTTTGAACTGTTCGGATACTATAAGAGAGTTTTATCACTTATGGTTTCTAACTACGACTTCAGTGAGGCTGAAAAATTCATCACTAATTTGTACTCATGCTTTGATCTCATACAAAAAACCACGATCCAAGAAAAGGGAAGAGCGCAACGTATTCAATCATGCAAGGCTTACTTTGAAAAAGTGCTTCTTCAGGCTTCCTTGCAAGCCGCCGGGGCCAAAAATTTTGACAAATGGGCTCAGCTCCGTCTTGTGCTGAAAAAACTATTCGACCACTCGGACAGTCACAGAATAGATATAAAAAAGAAAAACCTTAAAGCACTAACTGAAAGTTTCCTGCTTGCAGACCTAGGAGGAAGACCATATAAGGAATACTGGTACTATGGCCAGGATCAGGATATCAGAAAAGCGAGAGTTCCAAGAAGTATCGATGTTCGTCGAGTATTGCGACTAGCGTCTATCCGTAAATTCCAGAAGTCGGCTGATCTTAAATTGCCGCACTGGCCTGCTCTTGCATTTCCGACTCGTCCGCTAAATGTTCAAGAGATTGCGCTAATATCTCCCGCAACTCTAGATAATAATCTTCTTTTCCGTCGAAGTATTTGGGGGCTGCGGGGGGCGAAAGTCCGGACTAATGGCTTCATTGGACGCAACATAGGTGATGATGGCTATTACATATCTATCCCAACAAAGAAAAAAGAAAAAACCTACGTCGCACTCACCAATTTTGAAACCACTGTACGTCAATTCCAAGGGGCTTTAGCAAAAGAGCCTGATCGGAGCCTTGTTAGATATGAAAAAGTCAACCGATTAATAAATAGTATCTTGCGTGCAAGCCGCCAGTCAGACTATGTAGTCTTTCCTGAGTGTTCATTACCCAGGCGCTGGGCAATGAGCGTTGCTGCAAAGCTTGCCCAGCAGGGTATTTCTCTAATTGCGGGAATTGAGTATTACTATCATAAAAATGGTGGTCGTATCATTAGAAATGATTCCCTTGTTTCGCTAGCAACTAGGTGGCCAGGCTACCCAAGCAATATTGTATTTATGCAGCCAAAATTGCGCCCTTCACACGGAGAGGCTGAGCTTATTCGAAAAGCAAAAGCCCGACAATATATACCCAAAAAAGAGAATGAAATTTTACCAATCTATGAGCATGGCAAATTTCATTTCGGCGTACTCATTTGCAGTGACATGACTAACCCGGAAAACAGAGTTCGCTTTCAGGGAAAAGTAGATGGCCTATTCGTACTGGAGTGGAACCCTGACGTTAAAACTTTTAGCTTCTTAGTTGAAGGGGCGGCGCATGATGTGCACGCCTTTATTGTCCAGGTAAACAATAGGCTATATGGTGACAGCAGGGTAAGAGCACCATATAGAGTAGAGCATATGCGTGACTCGGTAAGAATAAAGGGTGGGATTGAAGACTATTTCGTTATAGCTGAACTTGATTTTAATTCCCTAAGAAAGTTTCATCGGAAGCGAAATATGAATGACAAGGAGGCTGTTTTCAAACCAACCCCTATAGGATTTCAAATGTCACCTAGAAGAAAGAGATAAATATTTTCTAGAGTCATGCAAGCTGACTGTCCGGACTTCGTCGCCTATCATCTTGTGCGATCTGGAAGACAATTAGTCGTCAGGCTGTATTTTGTGTCGTCATTTTGTGAAGGCTAAGTTATTTCGATTTTAAGCGTGATGTTTTTAGCTAGACGAAATGAGAGCGGGTTTATTTAATCCGCTCGTAACTTCCTTTTTTGACGCTAGCTATCGATAGTGGAAGCGGTCTTTGCCTTTAATTCATGCGAAATACTGATTAGGCTGGGGGTAGGTTGCTTTTATGTTGAATGCTTAAGTGTGGTCACGTGCATGTAATTACACTGCTGCGGTCGGAAGTCGAAAGCTATCAGGAATTGAGCGAATAGCTTTGGACACCGCTTGGCGCTCTACCTCCAATCTGCGAGCAATCTCTGACTGGTTGAAGCCAAATTTTTGAAGGACGAGAATTTGCTTTTTTCGGTCGGTTAGCTTTATATCCACCATCACTCGAGCGAGATTTCTTAATTCCGCTTCGTCCGCTAGGTGTAGGGTTTGGTTAAGCATGTATCGAAAAATATACGCGTCGACGAGCTCGTCACCTGACTTTGCCTTAGGCTCTGATCGTATCGCGCATTGTCGGCTCAATCTGGTCAGCTCTAGGTCGAACTGCGCTACAGATCTCATTGCTTGCCTGTATGCCGGGTTCCAGCGTCCATCTGCTGTCTTTGGGCGGTGGGTGGTGCAGTACAGGTTGCTCAGGCGTAGGTGTTCATCAAGGTCACGCTGACCTTGACCTTCTGCGAACAATGCTAGCTCTGCTCGCGTGCCGCAGAATCTACAAAATCCTTTCAAGCGTTGACCGTTCAAACCGCCCATATCCTGGTTAGACGGTTGCTTGCGCTTACATGCCAGCACCAGTTCTATCAACGTCTCAAGCGTCGCAATGAAGCATCGATCAAGTCCCGACTGCTCGTCATGGGTCAGAACAAAGGCTCGTAGCAGTTGACGCTGTAGGCGGATCATAGCGGCAACGCCAACCAGCTGCATAATCACGCTGAACGCTACATTCGTTCCTGCTCCGGGTATATGGCCCTGATAACGCGATGGAAGCGTTTCGGCATATGCCGCCACGGCAGGGTCGATAAGATCTTCGACCAGGCGAACGATCGGATAGCGTTTAGATGCTGTGGAATAGGGTTCCCAGCGATCAAGGAATCGGTGTAGGGCCTCTGTGACGGAGGCGTCACACCCCTCCCAAATAGCTATGGTTGATTGTTTTTTCATGTCAACCATTCTAGCCAATCATTCTGTCGAAGCAATAGGCACATAAAGGCACGATCAGGCACACATTCGCTGTGACTGGTAGGGCCTAGCTATGCATCTATTCGAGCAAAAAACTCATCGATAAAAAGACACTCCTGGCGATGATTCCGCTATGTGAACGCACGATCTATAACTTTGAAATGAAGGGTAAATTCCCACGTCGCATTGCGGTGAGTAGCCGCAAGGTCGTGTGGGATTTGGCCGAGGTGGAAGAATGGATTGATACATGCAGGGAGTCTGGCCCCGCTCCCAGGCCAGGAATGGCAGTCTGAACGGTGCGGATCGGGCCTGAGACCAGGTCGACATCGGGTCCTTACTCAGACACTGCAAACGCTCTGGTAGAGATGAATGGCGCAAGTTCACAGCTTGCGCTTTTCAGTTCTCAGGACGAAGCGCAGATGTACCACGATAGTAAGAGAGCCGGTTTTTTTCTTTGCTCGTCGACTCCCGAGGTGAAAAGCGCCAGTCTTCTCATCGTTTGGCTGATATACCGAAAGTGCTCAGTTTATTGGACAAAAAATGTGACACGTGGATGTCCCAGGCAGAGTTCATTCGACCCAATAGGCGAGTCGTTAACCTTCTGCGGCTTGGCCTGCTGTTCGCTGATCTCGACACCTACCGCGTGCCCGCGCTGGCTGGGCGCACGCCTGACCAGCTCGCCGAGTCGGTGCTGTACTTTTGCTCCGAGGAAGGCTTGCCGGTGCCGTCCGTGCTGATCTACAGCGGCCGAGGCATACAAGCCAAGTGGTTG
>NZ_JANZKU010000044.1 GCF_025642785.1 Pseudomonas sp. RIT-PI-AD | reverse complement strand
CTGGCCTGGCCTGGCCTGCGTGTGGGCGGGGCAGGGGGGCTTCAAGCGCTCGCTTGAACGACAGACAGCCTTGCCTATGCAGGCGTGAAGGGCTGCGATGGGGATAAATGAATCCTGGCGACAGCATAGGCTCAAGACGCTTCCAGCGAGCGGCCAAAGGTCACTGTAGGCTGGTGGTTGCCTCATCTGGTAAGGGCCGACTGCCGTGCCACAGGGGCTGGCAGCCTAAATTGTGGAACCCTCGTCCCTCTTGCTGCTCACCAGCCACGGTCACTTGAGCGATAGCCGCTAGTGAGCGACTCGCCTTCTCTGCATAGTCTCCACCCGGATCCTGTGTATTGGGGCACGCTATTTCTGCAGCATCGCCAGGGAGTGCTACTGCAATGTGGTTGAAGAACTGTTGGCTGTTATACCGCCGGGAATCCCCCAACGGATAGATGGGATGCATTAAGGATCGTCCCTATCTCGATGGCAGTACCCGGCGAATTCGATAGCTGAGTACGGATTTGGGCACTTCCAGAGCCAAGGCATCGCGCATAGCTTTTACACCTCAACTTAAACGAAGCATCGTCAGGATGCCTTTACCTAGCACTTCAACGGCAAGTCCCTTGGAACGAATGCTTTCACGAACATCGATTCTGCGCGTTGGCCGAAGCCAGAATCCGCATTGCGGCTTAGCAAAAAGGTATATCGAGCAGACACTGCAGCGCTCACCCCAACGGAATTCGTTGGTGAGCTGCTGACCCACTCAGCAAACGCTGAGGCCGATATCAACCCTAGGAGCCTGCACGTTCGGCAATGGAGCCAGGGCATTCAACTGGACAAGCACTGGGCGGAGGCCGCCGATAAAGCCGCACCGATTGGCTTAGGATCCACGTGATGTCCATGGCGCTCATTCTTCCCCTGTTGGCTAAAATCCGCCGTCACTTTTTATGGGGGCGGGATGTCGAATGGCGCAGATGGCCTTTTGATCTTCCTCTAGAATGCCCGAAACCAGATGAGCTGCCCTATGCCTGATTCGTCCGGGTCGCGCCCGTTGTCGGAGTTGCCGCTGGAAGAGCTGACCGCTTGCCATGAATGCGATCTGCTGATGCGTCGTCTGGCGTTGGCGGAGGAGCAGAAGGCGTGCTGCCCACGCTGCGGGTACGAGTTGCAGGTCCATCGCTCGAACATGGTGCGGCGCTCCCTGGCCTTGGTGCTGACCGCGTTGCTGCTGTACATCCCGGCCAATTTCCTGCCGATCATGCGGCTCAATATGTTGGGTCAGGCCAGCCAGGATACGGTGTGGAGCGGGGTGGTCGGGCTCTATCGCTCCGGCATGGAACCGATCGCGGTGCTGGTTCTGCTGTGCAGCATGGTGATCCCGCTGGTGAAACTGCTGTGCCAACTGGCGGTGTTGCTGAGCATCCGACAGGCGGCAGCGAGGGATCTGGGTATCTTGCTCTACCGCCTTTACCACGGGCTGCGTTCGTGGGGCATGCTCGAGGTGTATCTGATGGGCATCCTGGTTTCCATCGTCAAGTTGCTCGACATGGCCGAGCTGCATTTGGGCGTCGGCCTGGCCTGTTTCGTCGGCTTGCTGCTGGCCCAGGTCTGGCTGGAAGTGACCATGTCTTCCCATCAGGTCTGGGATGCGCTGGAGGACAAGCCCGATGCGCGCGATTGACGCCGGGATCCTGGTCTGCGGCCAATGCCATCAGCTCAACCGCCTGGACGAATCCGACACGCAGCGCTGCGGCCGTTGCAAGGCACGCCTGCACGCGCGGCGCCCGAACAGCATCGTGCGGACCTGGGCCTTGTTGCTGACGGCGCTGATCCTCTACATACCCGCCAACCTGCTGCCGATCATGACCGTGAATTTCTTCGGCAACGGTTCCCCCTCGACCATCCTCGGCGGCGTACTCGAACTGATCCACGCCGACATGCTGCCCATCGCGATGGTGGTGTTCGTCGCCAGCATCCTGGTGCCGACCTTCAAGCTGGTGGGCCTGGGCCTGCTGCTTTTCTCGGTGCAGCGCCATCAACCCATGTCGGCCCAGCAACGCATCCTCATGTACCGCTTCATCGAGTGGATCGGACGCTGGTCGATGCTGGACATCTTCGTCATCGCCATCCTGGTGGCGGTGGTGAGCTTCGGTAACCTGGCCAGCGTCAGCGCCAACCTCGGCGCCGCGGCTTTCGCTTCGGTGGTGGTGCTGACCATGATCGCGGCTGTGACCTTCGACCCCCGGCTTATCTGGGACAACACCGATATGGACGACGAGCATGCCTGAGCTGCCCACGCCTGTGACACGCAAGACCACCAGTTGGTCGGCCATCTGGATATTGCCCCTGATCGCGCTCGCCATCGGCGGCTGGCTGGGCTGGAAGGCCTTCAATGCCGCCGGGATCGAGATCGAGATCCACTTCGAGAACGGCGAGGGCATCCAGATCGGCAAGACCCAGGTGATGTACAAGGGCATCCAGGTCGGCAAGGTGACCGACCTGCATGTCAGCGAGGACATCCAGGGTGTCGTGGCGACCGTCGAAGTGCTCAAGCAGGCCGAGCCCTACCTGAGCAAGCAGACCCGTTTCTGGCTGGTTCGCCCGCGGGTTTCCCTGGCGGGCGTGACCGGGCTGGAAACCCTGGTCTCCGGCAACTACATCGCGATCGATCCGGTCAGGGGCGAGCCCGAGCGAACCTACACGGCGCTCGCCGAGCCTCCGGGGCTATCGGATAACCTGCCGGGGCTGCACCTGACCCTGAAGGCGGAGAAGCTGGGTTCGCTCGAGCAGGGCAGCCCGGTGTACTACCGGCAGATCCAGGTGGGACAGGTCAAGAGCTACCAGTTGGCCGAAGACCAGCGGACCGTGGAGATCAAGGTTCACATCGAGCCGGCCTATGCGCACTTGGTGCGCAAACACACGCGCTTCTGGAACGCCAGCGGGCTAGACGTTTCCGCGGGGTTGTCCGGTGTGCGCATCCGCACCGAGTCCGTGCTCAGCCTGTTGGCCGGCGGCATCGCATTCGCCACCCCCGAGCATCGCCAGGACAGCCCACCCACCGATCCTTCCATTCCGTTCCGCCTGTACGAAGGCTTCGATGCGGCCGACACCGGCGTGAGGGTACGCCTGCACATGGACGAGGTCGGCGGCCTCAGCCCGGGCAACACCCCGGTGATGTACAACGGCGTGCAGGTCGGCATCCTGAAGAAGCTGGACATGGACAAGAGCTTCACCAGTGCCACCGCCGAGCTGGCCATGGAGCCACGCACCGAGGATTTCCTGCTCGAAGGCACCGAGTTCTGGTTGGTTAAGCCCTCGATTTCCCTGGCGGGGATCACCGGCATCGAGGCCTTGGTGAAGGGCAATTACATCGCGGTGCGCTTCGCCAAGGAGGGCGCCCCGAGCCGCGAGTTCACCATTCGCGCCAAGGCACCGCCGCTGAACACCGACGCACCGGGTTTGCACCTGGTGCTGACCACCGAAAAACTCGGTTCGCTCGAAGTGGGCAGCCCGGTGCTGTACAAGCAGATGCGCGTCGGTTCGGTGCAGAGCTATCAGTTGTCGCGGGATTCCCAGCGGGTGGTGGTGGGCGTACACATCGAGCCGATGTTCGCCAGCCTGGTGAACGAATCCACGCGTTTCTGGAACGCCAGCGGCGTGACCCTCAAAGGTGGGTTGTCCGGGGTCGAGGTGAAGAGCGAGTCGCTGCAGACCCTGCTCACCGGAGGCATCTCCTTCGATACGCCAGACCCCAAGGCCGCGCGCATCACCGGGGTGCGTCGCTTCAGCCTGCACAAGGACGAGAACGAAGCGCTGGCCAAAGGCACGCGGCTGACTATCCGGGTGGACGATGCGGAGGGGTTGCGCGAAGGCACGCCGGTCCGCTTCAAGGGCCTGGAGGTCGGCAAGATCGAACGGGTGGCGCTCAGCGATGACCTGAGCGCGGTGGACCTGGAGGTGCGCCTCGTCGAGGCGAGCGACCGCATTGCCCGCGAAGGCAGCGATTTCTGGGTGGTGAAGCCGGAGCTGGGCCTGGCGCGCACCGCCAACCTGGACACCCTGGTCAGCGGGCAGTACCTGGAAGTGCGCCCGGCCAGCCGACCGGGCAAGGCGCAGACCCGCTTCGTCGCCTTGAAGAAGCCGCCGCTGCTGGAAACCCGCGACCAGGAGGGACTGCGCCTGGTGCTCAGCGCTCCACGCAAGGGGTCGCTCAAGCCGGGCGTGGCGGTGACTTACCGGGAGATCCAAGTGGGCAAGGTCACCCGGCTGGAGTTGGGGCCGACGTCGGACCGGGTACTGGTACACATCCTCATCGAGCCGCGCTATGCGCCCCTGGTGCGCACCGGTACGCGATTCTGGAACGCCAGCGGCATCGGTTTCGATTTCGGCCTGTTCAGGGGGGCGAAGGTCCGCACCGACTCCCTGGAAGCCCTGCTGGAAGGCGGGATAGGCTTCTCTACCCCGGACAACCCCACCATGGGCGGGCCGGCTCGCCCGGGCCAGACCTTCGCGCTCTATGAAGAGGCCGAGGAGGAGTGGCTGAAGTGGGCGCCGAAGATCGCCCTGGACAAGCCCTGAGTGTCGGCTGGGCGCCCTTTGGCGCCCGGGTCGGCGCTCGTCCGGCCAGGGCCCTTTCGCCAGACCCTCTACGAGGCGCCACGTCCCGCTGATGTCGCGCCAGTAAGGCTTCTTTATCGCGCCCGGGCGGCGCGCTCGAACCGGCCTGCGCCTTAACCGACCCCTGACCGACTGCTTCCTGCGTCCCGGCCCATCAGGCCGGGACGCCGCTGTCGTCCTTCGCCGGTTCGCGGCGCTTGATGTACTTCCAGTCCGCTTCGTCGATGTAGATGCCGTTGGGGCCGCTGCCGCCTTCCAGGTCGATCGCCACGTGGGCCGAAACCTGCGGCTTGACGCTGGCCAGGATCGGCACGAAGCCCAGTTGCAAGCTGGTCTCGATCAGCGCCTGCTGGTTGCGCTCGTCGATGTCCGCCGCTTCGTCGAGGTAGTAGGGCAGGCGCACCCGACCGGCTTGCTCGCGATCCATCAGGTGCAGCAACAGGTACATGTTGGTCAGCGCCTTGATGGTCATGGTGGTGCCGTTGGACGCCGCGCCGTCGATGTCGGTGTGGATGATCGGCTGGCCGCCCACCTTGGTGATCTCGAAGGCCAGTTCGAACAGGTCCTTCAAGCCCAGTTGGTTGTGATTGGCCGCCACCAGGCGGGCCAGGTATTCCTTGGCTTCCTCGTTCTTCGCGTCCTGGTCGCCGCTCTGCTGCAGGTCGAACACCGAGAGCGTCTCGCCTTCCTCGTATTGCCCGGCGCTGTGGATGATCTGGTCGATGTGCTTGAGCGCGTCCTTGTTCGGCGCCAGCACGATGCGGAAGCTCTGCAGGTTGGAGACCTGGCGCTTGTTGATCTCGCGGTTGAACAGCGCCAGCTGGTGTTCCAGGTTGTCGTAGTCGCTGCGGATGTTGCGCAGGGTACGGGCGATGTCGGTCACCGCGGCGCGGCGCGCCTTGGCCAGGGTCAGGGCTTCGTCCTGGCGGTGCGCGTAGGCGTTGATCAGCAGGTGCAGGCGACGTTCCTCGTCGTCCTCGCTGTCGAACTTGGCGACGCCCTTGAGGCGCACCTGGGCGTAGAGCGCTTCGATCTGGTTATCGATGCGTTGCAGAGCCTGCCAGGTATCCTGGTAGTCGTTGAGCAGCGGCAGCAGGTTGTCCAGGGAGTCGTCCACCGGATCCATGAAGGGCGTGCCGAAAGGCAGGTCGGCCGGCAGGAGCTGGCGCCGGCGCAGGGCGTCTTCCAGGGTACGCTCCTTGGCTTCCAGGTCGCCCAGTTGGCGGGCGATCAGCTGCAATTTGGCGGACAACTGCTGCACCCGCTCGGTGAAGGCGTCGCTGGCGCGCTTGAGTTCGTCCTGCACCGCTTCGTGGCGCGCCAGTCGTTCCAGCTTCGCCGGTTCCTCGGCGGCCAGGGTCTGGCTGCGGCGGAAGTCCTCCAGGGCTTTCTGCGCGTCCAGCACGGCCTGGTACAGTGCATCGGCCTGGGCCTTGCTGGCGGCGCGGTCGGCGGCGACCGCTTGCTGGGTGCGCAACTGCTTGAGCTCGCGCTCCAGCCGATCCTTCTGGTCGCGCAAGGCGGCGCGGTCGGCGAGGGCCTGCAAGGCCGGCGGCTCGATATGGGACAGGTCGATGGACAGGCCCGGTACTTCGAAACGTTCGCCCTTGAAGCCGTCCAGCAGCGCCTCGAGGGATTTCACCCAGGCGTCGTCCTCGCCCAGCTGGATGCCTTGCTCGCCGAGCGGCAAGCCGAACAACTGGCCGTTGAACAGGCGCATCAGGCGGTCGACGTCCTGCTGGGAGAACTCCTCGCGCAGCCGCGAGTAACTGTTGTTGTCGGCGTGCTCCAACTGCTGCTTCACGCTCTTCAGGCGTTTTTCCAGGTCGCTCAGGCGCTCGTGGAGGTCCTCGCTGGAGAACTGCCGCGACTGCGCCAGGGCGCCGGCCAGCTCGTCGTGGGCGTCCTTGGCGGCGAGCAGTTGCTGTTCCAGCACCTGGGCGTCGTCCACCAGGGCGAAGCGATTCTTCAGTGCCGAGAGCTCGCCGAGCCAGCGCTGGATGTCGCTGATTTCCCGCTCCAGGCGCATCAGCTCGCTGGTGCCGCCGCGTTGCTCGTGTTGCAGGTTGTCTTGTTCGTTGCGGTAGTGCTCGGCCTGGATCACCAGTTCTTCGCGGCGGGCGCCCGAATAGTCCTGCCAGGTGCCGAGCAGCGTATCCAGCAGCGGCGACAGGCGATGCAGCTTGCCGCGCAGGGTTTCGCGCTGGGCGACGCCGGCGGCCAGGGCCTCGATCAGCGGCCCGGCGGTGACCAGCGCCTGGTAGTCGCTTTCCATCCGGCGCACGTCGCGGAAGGCTTCCTCGGTGGCGGCGATGTAGTCGACGCTGCCCGAGCGCAGGCTGTGCTCGAAGGCGTCGAGGAACAGCTGCTTGAGCTTGGCCGCGGTGATCTCGCGCATGTGCAGCAGGTTGATGAACAGCGCGCGGAAGGTCTTCAGGCTTTGTTCGCTGGTGGAGCGCAGCGGGATCAGCGTCAGGTCCAGGGAGATCGAGGTGTGCCCGCCGACCAGCAGGCGGCGCAGTTCCTCGGGCTTCACCTCGTAGGCCTTGATGCCGTCGCGCTCCAGCGCGGCGAACAGCTCGCGCTGGCGCAGGCAGGTGCCGTTGCGCTGGTAATGGTCCAGGTTCAGTTCGCCGGCGTAGGCGAAGAACTGGTGGCCGAACCCGCCGCCCGGACCGCGCCCGGCCACGCCGATCACATGGGGCCCGTGGGGCAGGGCGACTTCGACGAGGATATAGCTGGTGTCCGAAGCGAAATAGAAACGCCGCGATTGCTCCAGGCTGTACTTGCCGAAGCTCATGTCGGACATGCGCGCGAGGATCGGGAATTGCAGCGCGTTGATCGAGGCGCTTTTGCCCAGGTTGTTGGCGCCGTAGACCGACAGCGGGTGTTCCAGGGGAAAGATGCCGAGGCTGTAGCCGGCGGTATTGAGCAAGGCGAAGCGGCGGATGCCGTAGCGTTCCTGATTCATCGAATGGTCTCCTCGCGCTCGGCGGCGATGGCGCGGGCCAGGGCGTCTTCTTCGGATTCGTCGGGCTCGGGTTCGTCGAGGCGAATCACCTCATCCTCGTCGCCGTCGTCGTCCGCCAATACCGGTGCCGGCAGTGGCAGGTCGCTGTGCAGCGTGGCGGCCAGGTCGCGGTCCTGCTGAACGGCGAGGCAGACGTCGAGGAAACGGTGCATCGGCGGGAGGAAGCGGTAGACGCCGTTGTCCTCGGCGGCGAAGCCGAGCTGGACCAGCCGGCGCATGATCTTTTCTTCCAGTTCTTCCTGGCTGGTCACCTCGGCCTGGAGGAACAGGTCACGGTATTTCTCCAGCAGCGGCGGCAACTCGTCGCGGCCCAGGCTGCCGCCGTCCAGCACCGCCAGCGGGTCGCGGCCCTGGTCGGCAAGGTGCTCGACGAGGATGAAGGTGAACAGCGCCAGGCGCTGGGCGGTCTTGTTCACCTGCGCGCCCATCTGCTCGGGGACGAAGTAGTAGAAGCCGCGGGTGTCGCACACCAGCTCGAACCCGAGCGCCTTGAACAGCGCGCGATAGGCGTCCTGTAGGCTGGACAGTTGGGTGTAGAGCTCTGGGTCGCGGCGGCTGACGTGGTAGCCCTTGAACAGCTCGCGAAAGATCGGCGCCAGCTGGGTGAGTTCTTTGAGGTCGATGTTCATACGCGATGCTCGCAGGCGGTCGTAGGGTGGAAAACCGCGCAGCGTTTTCCACCGGAAGGTTCGAGGTGCTGGGGGGCGGTGGACACGCAGGGCGTCGTCCAGCCCGCGCGAGGTTCAAGCATTGTGCGGGGCCACCAGCGCGAAGGAGCTCAGGCTGACCTGATGCTCCCGGGTGAGGTAGTCGCGGCGCTCCAGGCGTTCGCGCTGGAAACGGGCGTCGCGGGACAGCCGCGAGAACCAGTAGAGCAATTCGTCGGTGGCGCCCTCGGGTTCCTGCTCCAGCAGCCAGAGCATCAGGTCCGGCAGGGGCAGGGCGTTTTCGCAGCGTTCGAGCATTTCCCGCGCGGTGCGCGGCGCCTGTGGCGGCTCGCCCTTGCGGGTGGCGCTGGCGCGGGGGAACTGCGCGGGTTTCGGCTCGAAGCGGGCGAGGGCGTAGACGTAGGCTTCCACCTGTGAGGCGCTGCCGAGGAAGGTGCTCTGTGGCCGGGTGAACAGCGGCATGGCCGCCTGCGGCACGGCGTCCAGGCCCTTGCGCCGGATGGCGGCCAGGGCCAGCGCGGCGCCACGGGTCACGGCGTTGTGCCGGCGGGCTTCCTCGCGCAGCGGCAGCAAGAGTTCGCGGGCGCGGCGCAGGGTGAGCTGGGCGGTGGTCTGCATTTCCAGGATGCGCGCATGGGTGCGCAGCAGCAGGTCGTCGTCCACCAGGTGGCCGAGGCGCTGCTGTTCGCCGAGCAAGCGCAGCAGCACCTGCTCGACGCGGCGCACGCCCTGTTCGAAGGCGCCATCGGCGGCCACCAGCTGGATCATCGGCTCGACATACTCGTCCCAGGTCGCCAGCACCTCGGCGTAACGCTGGCGCAGGGGAATCTGCCGGTCGCTGGTCTTGGCCCGCTCGGCGACCCCGACCAGGGCCTGCTCGTCGTTGGCGAGCTTCTTCAGCACGTCGCGCACGCGCATGTCGAGCAGGCGCAACTGGCGCGCGAGGTCGTTGCCGTCGCGTACCTCGAAGGCGTCCTGGATATAGCCGGCCAGGCGCTCCAGGTGGCGCAGGTAGGCCTCGATCTCCAGGCACAGGCCGAGGCGGTGTTCGCGGCGCAGGTAGGCGAGGAAATCGTGGATCTGTGCGTTCAATTCGAAACGGTTCGGGCTCTTCGCCACCGGCACCAGGATGTCCAGGCGAATCCACTGGTCGAGCAGGGCGGTGATGTCGGTGGCATTGCCCTGGGGTAGCTGGGCGCCGAGCTGGATGCGCAGTTCGGCCAGGCTCAGGGTGCCGGTGTCGAAGCGTTCGCACAGGGGTTCGAGCAGGGTCCAGTGTTCGGCGAGGGCGCGCAACACGCGCTTGGGTTCGATCATCGAGGCCGGTCTTGATGCGTGATGGAGGGCGGCGATTGTACTGCACACCGACGTTTTCGCCTCGTACCCTGTCGGAAGCCCTGCACGTGGGTGACCAAACGCGGCAGAATGCGCCCTTGCGCCGCGCCTGGCCGGAAACCCCCACAGGGCATGCGGGGATTCACCGGCCATCGGCCGCTGGCATGTTTTCTGCCTCGAAAGGGGTTTACCCCGCGGTCGCCGCCCATGTCTTCCGATTCCGCCGAATACGCCGATGCCCGCTGGGCCGAGCTGCAACGCCAGAACGACCTCGATTGGGACCTGGATGCGATCACCGACCGGCGCGAGGCGATCGCCTTCCTGCAGCGCTTCGAGAACCGCCTGTGCATTTACTCGGGCTACGTCGAGAAGCTCTACAGCAACTACAGCCTGGTGGTGCCGGAAGAGGACCACGGGTTCATCACCATCCTCCCGGACGAACAGGCCTGGCACGACACCTTCCAGAACATCCCGGCGGATGCGGTGGAGCCTACCGGCATCCACATCCTGCCCGGCGAGACCATGGGCTATCACGGCCTCTACCTGAAGATCCCCGGCGATCATCCGCTCGCGGCCTCCCGCGAGCTGCCGTTCCAGGACGGCCTGAAGCTGCTGATCCAGCGTTACCAGGCGCGCGGGGAGAGTTTCCTGCCGGTGCTGATCAAGGGCGACCTGCGCGAATACGAGGCACGCATGCCCTCGCTGCACCTGCACCGGATCGACGCCGCCAAGTTGGGTACCCTGTCCCAGCTGGAGCTGAACGCCATCAAGGCGGTGATCGCCGATCACCTGATCGGGCTGTTCCGTCGGGGCTAGTTCGACGAGCCGCCGGGCGAGCAAGACCATGAGGTGGCGTGCTCAAGGCACTCCGAATGCGCATCCCGACCCGGTGTTTAAGCCGCCCCACGGCGGCCCGCCTCTCACCGGCCTCGGTGGAGGCCGCGCGCGTTCCGCTCGGGCGGGTGCGCGGGCCTGGCGGCGACGGCGCCTTTCCGCTGGCGGCGTTTCCGGCCACAATGCCCGCCGGGGTCGCCCGCCATCGGCGGCGACCAGGGTTCGTTCCACAGGTATTCCGCTTGATCGAAGAAAGCCGCCGCCGCGCCTACCTGAGCGCCATGCAGGTCACCACTTGGTTGCCGCGCACGCCCCTGCCGTTCGCCGCGCCTTCGCGCCCGGCCCTGCTGGCGCCCGCCCCCGCGCACGAGCCGAGGCTCCCGGCCATCGCCGGCGGCGCCTCCGCGCGGGAAGCCGGCGTGGCCCCTCGCGATACCCCGACAGTCACGCCGGGCGAGCCCGTGGAGGCGGCCGTTCGCGGCGAGAAACCCGCGGAGCTGCGGACGAGGCCCGAGCTGCCGCGTCCCGCTGAAAAGAAATCCCCCGCCCCGGTCGAGGCCGAAGCCCCGGCCCTGGCCGCTCCTGCGAAGGTCGCGCCGCCGCGTTTCGCCCTGCAACTGCTGCGCGCCGGCGCCTGCCTGCTGCTGGTGGAATTGCCCACCGGCGACGGGTTCCAGAGTCGCGATCCGGCCTACCTGCTGCTGAAGGACCTGCTGCGGGCCGCCGGCCTGCCGGACAGCCCGCAATTGCTGGGCGAACCGGTGCGCTGGCCGTTGTTGACCCGTGGCACCCTCGACCAGGGCCCCGACGCGGCGCGGGATTTCGTCCAGGGTTTCGTCGCCGCGCGGATGGAGGAAGGGCCGGCCTGCGCCTGCCTGTGGCTGGTGGGATTGCCGGCAGTGCGCTTCGCCGGCGAGGCGGATGCCGAAGCCTTCGACCGCGAACTGCAGGTGGACGGCCTCGGCCCGGTCTGGGCGCTGCCCGGCCTGGAAGCGTTGATGGAGGAGCCCGCGCGCAAGGCCAGCCTGTGGCAGGCGATGCGCCGGGTCCGGCGCCGCTGGCTGGGCGAAGCCCGGTGAGCGCGGCGGTGAGTTTCCGGCCGATGACCGAAGCCGACCTGGATGCGGTCCTGGCCCTGGAGCAGGCCGCGTTCAGCCATCCCTGGAGCCGCGGAATCTTCCTCGACGGCCTGAAGAGCTACGACTGCTGGGTGATGTTCGAAGGCGAGCGCCAGGTCGGCCATGGGGTCATCCAGATCATCCTCGACGAAGCCCATCTGCTGAACATCACCGTCCACCCGGGTTGCCAGGGTCGCGGCCTGGGCTTGCACCTGCTGGAACACCTGATGCGCCGCGCCTACGCCCGGGACGCGCGGGAATGCTTCCTCGAGGTACGCGCCAGCAACCTAAGTGCCTACCGGCTGTACGAACGTTACGGCTTCAACGAAATCGGCAGGCGACGCGACTATTACCCCGCGCCGGGCGGTCGCGAGGACGCGCTGGTGATGGCCTGCACCCTGCTGGATTGACCGGTCGGGCTGGGCCATCGCCGGCGAGCCCCGCGGGTTTCATTCCCCTCGGGCGCGCACAAAAAAACCGTCGCACCGGCTGGGCGGGCGACGGCTGGTTGCGCTGACAGGCCGCTCAGTGCGCCTTAGGATCGCGGTCCCGCGAGGAGTCCAAGGGGTCCTGGCGAGCCAGTTCCTCTTCGTCCAGGCCGTTGCCGCCACCGATCTCGTCTTCGTCCACCACGCTCAGGTCGCGGTCCGCCGGCAGGCCATGCCCGCGCTCATGGGCGGAGCGGGCACCGTCCTCGCGGATCAGGGTCTCGGGGCTGAGGTCGTCGTCGGTCGGCTGGTGGTCATCCACCGAACCGCCGGTGAGCCCGGCCTCGCGCAACCGCCGTGGCGGGAATTCTTCCATGACATCGTCCAGCGGGCGGTCATCGCCGATGCGACCACGGTTCTCGTCGTCCGGAAAATCCAGGGGCTCCATCGAGCCCATGCGGTCTTCGGTGTCGTCGATGGGCAGGGGTGTCTTGGGCGGTAAGGGCTTGTTCATGGGAGGCACCTCTTCTGAATGGGGTCTGTTCGGTTGACTGGTCGCCGCGGGAAAAGATTCCCCCTAGCCGCCGGGGGGCGACGCGCGTTGATCGCGGCGCGCGTCGTCGGCGAGCGCGGGTGACTTCGCGGCGGCGCGGCTTGTCAAAGCCGACGCACCCTCCGTGAGGTGCATTCGCCGGAAGAGGATGGGGATCGATGAGCGACCTGAAACAGCTGTTCGAGAACAATGCCCGCTGGGCCGATGCCATCAAGCAGGAAGACCCAGAGTTCTTCGAGAAACTGGCGCGCCAGCAAGCGCCCGAGTACCTGTGGATCGGCTGCTCCGACGCCCGGGTGCCGGCCAACGAGATCGTCGGCATGCTGCCGGGCGACTTGTTCGTCCATCGCAACGTGGCCAACGTGGTGCTGCACACCGACCTCAACTGCCTGTCGGTGATCCAGTACGCGGTGGACGTGCTCAAGGTGAAGCACATCCTGGTCACCGGCCACTACGGTTGCGGCGGCGTGCGCTCGGCCATGCGCGACACCCAGTTCGGCCTGATCGACGGCTGGCTGCGGACCATCCGCGACCTCTACTACGAACAGCGCGAGCACCTGGCGCAGTTCGGCAACGAGGAAGAGCGGGTCGACCGCCTGTGCGAACTCAACGTGATCCAGCAGGTGGCCAACGTCAGCCACACCACCATCGTGCAGAACGCCTGGCACCGGGGCCAGGCCTTGTCGGTGCACGGCTGCATCTACGGGATCAAGGACGGCCTGTGGAAAAACCTCAACGTCACCGTCAGCGGCCTGGAGCAAGTCCCGCCGCAATACCGCCTGCGGCCGCTCGGGGAAGTCTAGGCCCTGCCGATGATCCCTCGCATCGCCACCAGGGGCCGATGCGGACTGGACGCGCGGCCCTGATCGCGAGCGAGGTTCCCAGGGCGTATGCGCCGGCGATTTCGCCCGGGGCCGGGAGGCCCCGCATGAGCCGCATGCGCCTTGCATCTGCCCGCCTTGGCGAGGCCGAGACGACGGTCATCCCTGGCGCGCTCCGATGTTCCCGCGCCTTGGCTGCTTGCCCGGCGCCTCTACCGGACCGTTGAGCCGCCTCCAGGTCCCATTGAGGTTCAGTCGCTCCTTTAGGTTGACAAAGGATCAAGAAAGCGGAAGGCCATCACAGACCTGCTGTGCCCTTCCGCAGTAGCATGGCGCCATCATTTTTCAGGGTCGCGGCGAGCCCACC
>NZ_JANZKU010000043.1 GCF_025642785.1 Pseudomonas sp. RIT-PI-AD | reverse complement strand
ATGCTGTTGATGATCGATAAGCATGATGTGTATCCGCGCCGGTCCGCCCCTGTCCTTTCCTTCTGATGCCAAGCCCGTTTTTCCTGGCTTTCCGTCTTTCCTTGTCCGCCCCGGCGCACAGACATCCTGAAAAATAGCGGGTATGGTTGCGGGTATCACAACCCGATACCCGCATACCCGCATGGCTCTGACCGATGTGAAGATCCGCCAGGCTAAACCTGGCGAAGCCCCGATCAAGCTCACCGACAGCGGTGGCCTTTTCCTGGAGGTTCGCCCCAACGGCTCGAAGCTGTGGCGCTATCGCTACAGGCTGGCCGGCAAGGAGAACACCTACGCCATAGGGGCTTACCCTGCCGTATCCCTCGCGGATGCGCGTGCAGAGCGCGATTCCGCGCGCGACCTGGTCCGCGCAGGAAAGCACCCTGCGCACGCGCGTAAGTCGGCGAAGGCCCAGCAACTGGCGGAGAACAGGAACACGTTCCAAGTGGTTGCGGAGGAGTGGGTTGCGGAGCGGCTCGCCAAGCGCACCGAGAAGTACCGCGACCAGATTCTGCGCGCGTTCGAGCGGAACGTTTTCCCGCTGATCGGTAGGCTGCCCATGCGGGAAATCACCGCGGCGCAGGTCCTCGACATCATGCGCAAGATGGATGGCCGCGGCGCCTCGGCATACGCCCTACAGGTGCGCCAGTGGATATCGGCGGTCTTCTGCTATGGGGTGGTCACGCTGCGAGCCGATGCTGATCCAGCTGCAGCGGTGAGGGGAGCGGTTGAAAGGGGGCCGATCGACCACAGCCAGCCAATGTCGAGGGAGCAGTTGGGTATCTACCTGGCGGCAGTTGATCGCTATAAGGGCTTCCGGGGCACCGTCATCGCCCTTCGTCTCCTGCCCTTGCTGTTCACGCGAACAGTCGAGCTGCGAGCTGCCAGGTGGTCGGAGTTCGACCTGGATGGTGCACTCTGGACAATCCCGGCGGAACGGATGAAGAAACGGCGCGTTCACCTGGTGCCGCTACCGACGCAGGCAGTGGAGCTGCTGAGGGAGCTGCGCGGGATCACCGGCGGCGATCTGCTGTTCCCGGGCTTGAAGGTCCCCACCCAGCCCATCAGCGCGACGACGCTCAATCGGGCGATGGAGTACATGGGGCTGAAAGGCTGGCACTGCCACGACTTTCGGGCCACCGCGAACACCCACCTGGAGGAAATGCAGAGATTCCGCATCCAGGTAATTGACGTTCAAATGGCGCACAAGGACAAGAACCGCACCCGGGCGGCCTACAACCACGCCGTCTATCTCGACGAGCGCCGAGAAATGATGCAGGTGTGGGCCGACTGGGTGGAGTCCTGTCGCAGTGCCCTGGCAGAGTGAGCTTCGCTGGAAGATGCTCACGCCGCCGAGCGGCCGCGCTTGCGGCCCTCGATCCACTCCTGTAGTTCAAGCTGCGACCATCTGGAAGCGCAACCTATCTTGATGGGCGCAGGGAAGGCGCCGGCGTTGATCAGGTCGTAGATGGCGCTTTTCCCAAGGCCGACCTGCCTACTGACTTCGGTGATCCGTAGCAGGGAGTCCAGCGCCGGCTGCGGGGCGTTCGGGGTGTTGGACGGGCGAGTCGATGGCTCGAATCGTGATGCATGCACAAGCAGATCCTCCGCCGGCATCTGGCCGGCAACTGTCTGGTGTTGGGGTTGATCAGCCGGCCGGAATCGGCGGCGGCAGTTGCCAGAGCTGGCGGGCGAGGTCGAGGGCGCGGGCGTCCCACTGATCGGCAGGGATGGCGGATGCGTCGACGCGCAGGCGCTCCAGCAGCTCGATCACGTCGGCCTCGCGCACGAGGCGATCGCCAGGGTGGAGTCGGCCGTCTGCGTCAGGGGTGAGCGTTACCCAGGTCTCGTGGCAATTCAGGTCGACGATGGCAACGGCCTGGGGTAGGCGAGGGGTCACGGCGCACCCCCGTTGCCCTGCTGGGTGAACACCGGTAGCGCGCCTGCTTGCTGGCGGACGGCGTCCATTACGGGCTGATCATACTCCCCTCCGCCCCAGCGGTTGAGCCCGAGCCAGCTGGGCGTCAGGGGCACGCCGGTCCTGATGTAGTCCCGGAACAACTCCACCAGTGAGCGCAACGTCCCTCCGTGCGAGAACCCTTTCCACCTGCCGCCCCACGTCGTGGGGTGGGTGTAGATCCGCTTGTTGCTGTAATCGTCCACGAACCAAACTCGGCCACGGTCATCGACCTCAACCCTCGCGTACCTCTGGTGCTTGTCGTTGAAAAAGAAGCGATTTCCATGGTTCGCGATGATGCGAATGGCCTGGTTGACGTGCTCGGCGCGCTGGCGTTTGGCGGCCAGGGTGCTGGAAGTCATTGCGCACCCCCTTCGCCCTGCTGGGCGCGCCAGGCGGCGAGGGCGGCCTTTGCGACCGAGCCATCCTCGACGCTGGCCGTTCCTGCTTCATCATGCAGCCAGTTCGCTGGCTCGCCGCTGCAGGTGTCCCAGCTGGAATCGAAGAGCACTAGGTGATGCCCCTTGGCGTAGTACTCCAACGTCTCCACCAGCCCCGATACGTTGGGATGATGGGCGTCCACCGGCTCGGCCTCGACGTAGGCGGCGCCGCGCGTCAACTGTGCCTCGAGCTTCGGTACCATGATCGATTGCCCGACAAGGAAGCCAATACGCTCGACTGCCTGCACTTGGCCATTAACGCCGAGCATGTTGTACATCTGCTCCAATCGTCGCGAACGTTCGGAGTGGACCGCATTCAGTCGACCCTGCAATTTGCCGATCTGCACCTGCAGGTCGCCCATTCGCTCCTCGAATGCGCTGGCGTTGCGACTGGCGCTGCCGGCGCGCTCCTCAGCATCGTGCAGCTGTGCCTCGAGGTCTCGGTTCAATTCCCGCAGCTTCTCAATTTCAACCAGTAGGGGCTTCCCAGCGAGGCGCACAGCAGAGGCGACTTGGCCCACGATGTCGCAGAGGCTGGCCTGCGGAGCGGCACCGGCCTCACCGTTCAAGGCCACGTCCAATTCGCGTACCAGGCGGCGATGGCCGGCCAGCACTTCCTCATAGTCGGCGATGGTGAGAGTGTCATTTTCATCGGACATAGCAGATCCTCCAGCCCGGGCGAGGCGCGGGCCGTTGTGGTGATGGGGTAGTGGTTACGCGGTTGGCGCGTGCTGCAGATCGGCTGCCATCGTCACAGGCAGGCCCAGGGAGTGAGCGACCATGCATTCCACCCATGCGCCGCGAGAGTCACGCCAGCCAGGTAGGAGGGCCACGCCGTCGCAGGCCAGGAGCTGGCGCAGGCCGAGGCGCATGTACCCAAGCCAGGATCCGCAGGGCGGTGCCGGGTTCTCGGCTGGGTTTTCCACGTCGTACCCGAGGGCACGCAGCCGGGCGGCCTCTGCGTGGAATGCCGGGTAATTGAACTCAGGCAGGCCGGTCATGGGGCCGGCGAGATAGAGGCGCTGGGTCATGGCAATAATCCCTCGCCGATCTGGCGCGCATGCTCAATAGAGTCTGCTTTAATGCGTGTCCAACCCTTACCCCAGTCCTGGGTAAGTCCGTCCTGGCTCACGAAGAACGGGCCGTGCTTCACGAAGACCTTGTTGCCGGCGTTGCGCATGACGAAGTAGGTGCTGTCGTCGATTGGTTCGTTCGTGCGGTCATGCTCGATTGCACAGCCAACTGGCACCGATCGCCAGTCCGGCCAGGAGCGTGCCTCGTTCTTCTCCTGTTTGGCGACAAGGGCTTCGATGATCTGAGAGGGTGTTGCGCCGGTGCGCCATGCGCCATCCAGGGCCAGAATTACGACGTCGATCCATTCGGTCAGATCGCCGGGATTTTCCTCGATCTCGAGCAGCTCCTTGCGGATGTGGTCAAGGACACCTGCGACGCGGGGCCCTGGGCCAAATGTCCGCTCGCTGAAATCCCGTTGTCGGAGCAGGTGATGTTCAAGCCGGAAATTATCCGACACTAGGGGTTGCTGGCCGCCCTGGGCGCGCCAGGCGGCGAGGGCCTGTTCGGTTAGATCTCTTCCCTGTGTGGCGTACTGATGGGCTCTGTCCAGATGGCCTGACCATTTCGATTCAGGAATGGCGTCTAGCATTTCTAGCGTGATACGGAAATTCGAGCGGGCGGTGTGCAGTGCCTCCACCAGCCCCGACACGCCGGGTTGCGCGGACTCGCCCACCAGCTTCGTGATCTCGCCCTGCAGGTCGGCGCCCGGAGCAGGCCGCGCCCATAAACTGACGGGGCCGTCCTCGGTGTCATGGATCGAGAGCAAGAACCATCCAGCGCCGCAAGGTGGGGTGGGCTGCCAGGAAGAGCAATCGCAGTCCTGCTCAAAGTAGGACTTGAACTGATCGTCGGTCACATCGCCATCCATCCAGCGGATTGCGATTGTGATCGCCCGGGTTGCGTACCAGGCATCGAACTCTGCGCTGGTAATACGCTCTCGGTCGCCGAGCCATTCTTCGTACTCAGGGTGCGTCCACCAGCCCTTTTCGTCGCGCTCGACAGGGGCGGGTTGAAGCGGGGTGCGGTTTTCGTTGGGCATAGGGTTTCCTATCCGCCGGCGGGTCGCGGGCGGCTGGTGGAAGGTGAGAGGGGATCAGGCGGGCATGCAGCCCATGGCGGCCTCTATGAACGCTGCCGCCGCTTCCGCGTTGATGGCGTTGCCGTAGGCGCGCAGGCGTCCCACTCGGGAGGGAGCCCCATGAGCCAGCGGGAATGTGCCGGGTTCAGTTGGCCTCCACCTCCCATCCCGGCAGAGGAGCCAATCAGCATCTCGCCAGAAGCCGTTAACCGGGCCGGCTGATCGTGAATCAGGGCGCGAACCGCATCCTTCAAATCCACCTGGCGCCCTTGTGCCTTCCGCGTTTCCGGGTCCTGGCCGGCTCCCCGAAGGCTTTGGGGGGTGCCGGCATTGGGCGTTGGCCACGATGCCAATTGCACCTGGAGATTGAGGGGCGTCAGGCTGGCCCCGCATTTCCCCTGCAGCTGGCCCTTCCGCTCCAGGAAACGCTCGGCGGTACCGCCGCACTCGCTCGCTGTCGGAGTGCCCCATCCCACCAGTGAGGCCGCGTGATTCAGCGTAATATTCTTGGTGGTGAAATCGCGTCCGGGGTGCCGGAGGGCGTCTGTCGACGTGGCGGTGGGCCATCCAGAAAAGCCGGTCCCGGATGTGCGGAGCACCGACGCCCGCAGACGGGAACGGGACTGCCCCGAAGGCGTATTCCAAGGCTTCCAGGTCAGCTTGTACAAGGTCGACCCACGGTCCTGCGTCCTTGCTCGCAACCTGCTCTCCAAACACGACTGAAGGGCGGCGCTCGCGGATGAGCCAGGCAAAATGTGGCCAGAGGTGGCGCGGGTCATCAAACCCAGCTCCCGCGCCTGCCGCGGAGAAAGGTTGGCAAGGACAGGAACCGGTCCAAACAGGTCGATCGTCGGGCCATCCGGCGAGGCGAAGGGAGTAGGACCAGATTGCAATTCCTGCGAAAAAATGACATTGGGTGTAGGGGCGGAGGTCATCGGGGTGCACATCCTCGATCGATCGTTCGTCGACATCGCCAGGCGCTACGAGGCCGGCGGCGATGAGGTTTCGTATCCACTGCGCCGCGAACGGCTCGTGTTCGTTGTAGTAGGCGGCCATGGGGAGTCCTCACCGCCGGCGCTGCTGGCGGTTCGTGTGATCGGTAGGGGTCAGGCGCTGGCCGTGGCTAGGGTGTCGTGCAGGAGGTCCAGCTGGGTGGCGCCGTCGAGCCAAGCGCGATCAAGGCGCGCGCGGGCGAGGGCGGCGTATTCGGGGTTCAGTTCGCAGAGGACGGAGCGGCGGCCTTCCTGCATGGCCACCAGCGCGGTGGTACCGGCGCCGCCGAATGGGTCCAGCACCAGACCGCCGCGCGGGGAGCCGGCCAGTACACAGGGCCGGATCAGGTCGGGCGGGAATGTCGCGAAATGCGCCTGTTTGAATGGGTGGGTGGCCACCGTCCAGACGCTGCGCTTGTTTCGGGTGTGGCTGTATTCCACGTCTTGGCGCCCTGGGCGATGCTGCGCCTTCTGCCCATGTTCGCCAGCGGAGTACTTCGATTCGCGGGAGAAGCTGTTGCGCTTGCTGCCGCGGCCCTGCCGCTGCTCCGTGGCCCAGCTGACTGCGTCCCTTGGCCCCTGATCTGCCCAGCCGGTGGGCTTGGCGACGCGGGGCTTAGGTTTCACATCGTAGCCGTGACCGAAACCGACGCCGGTGGGGGTGCGGCCGGAGGTGGCCGGCTCCCGAATTGCATCCTGATCGAAGAAGTACTTCGGTTGCTTGCTCAGCAGGAACACGTATTCGTGGGCCTTCGTGCAGCGATCCCGGGTGCTTTCCGGCATCGGGTTGGGTTTTTGCCAGATGATGTCCTGTCGTAGGTACCAGCCATCGTACTGCAGGGCGAAGGCCAGACGCCAGGGAATGCCGATTAAGTCCTTTGCCTTCAAACCCTCGGGGGGGCTGGGGCGAGCGTTCATCTCTCGGGCCGGTATCTTCTTGTCCAGGGCGCGATAACCGCGATTGCCACTCGTGTAGCTGTCACCCATGTTGACCCACAGCGTGCCGTCATCCCGCAGGACCCGGCGCACCTCGCGGAACACGTCGACCAGGCGGGCGATGAACTCGGCGGGGGTTTCCTCCAGGCCGATCTGGCCCTCGACGCCGTAGTCCCTGAGCCCGTAGTAGGGCGGGGAGGTGATGCAGGTATGAACAGAGGCGGCCGGTAGCGTCCGCATCGAGGTGATGCAGTCGCCGACCAGTATCTGGTGATCGGGCATGGGCAGTCCTTACCGCCATCGAGGCCGGCAGCTAATGTTCAGCAGGTGTTAGGCGGCTTTCGAATCGGTGGGTGGCGCTTCGGGCATCGCCCAGCCGGGCAGGATGGATTTCACTCCGTCACCCTTCAGGGGCATGACAACACCAAGGAACCGCTCAATCAGTTCAGAGGAGTTGAAACGAACGATGATCGCGGCATTTTCAGCGCTGGATTCCAGATACATCCCACCGCCACCGAAGCGCTTCTGCCCGGAGAGCATCACGCCGATTCTGTTGAACACCTCCAGATACTCACCATTGACGCAAGGAAATTGGCCGGTAAAGGGCTGGCGTTGGGAGGGGACGACTCGGCGCCAATCGGGAAAGCGGCCATCAATCAGCTCGGTGCGTTCAGTCAGATGGGTATGCTCACCGAACAGCTCCGGTTCGTCGGCTGCATCTTCGATGCTGGAGAGCAGAGAATATTTCTCTGCGACCCACAGCACTGCCGGCGGCTCGCCGTCTGGACCACGCCGGGCAAGACACGCGGAAAGCAGGCGCTTGGAGACAGACGCGACCAGCACCGACTGCATCCCCGGTGCGATCCAGCCGTCGGGGTCATGGATAGCGCCCAGGAAATGGCCGTTCGTTGCGCACAACACCACACCGCCTTTGGGGTGCGACTCGATGTGAATTGCATTGAGGTAATAGCGGTAATCTTTCTGCGCAGCGCATTGGTGAATGGCAGCGAAGTACTTCGGGTTGACGCGGGCGAGGTAGGGCATGGCTTTCTCCGGGCATGGCTACGCCTTGGCTCCCGACTGGAGCTGGCGGGCAATGAGAGGTTGGGTTATTCGTCCAGCAGGGCGCCTGCTGCTTGGGCGCCGGCCAGCTGAATGGCTGATGTCACGCTTTCGTTGACGGTGATTTCGTGACGCGGCACGGCGAAGAGGAACGCTGCGGCGTCGCCGGCACGGTCGGCGTTCAGCAGCACGACCTGGAGCAGCTCGCGCCAGTCGTCGAACCCGTGGCGCTCGCAGAGTCGGCGCAGGGCGTCATCCACTCCAGCGGATACCGGCCAGGTGCGTTCGGTGATGCCCAGGCGCTGAGCCTCGGCTTGGGCGCGCTCCCGCTGGCGGCGCTTGCGCTCGGCATTGGTCAGAGCCATGGCGCCCACCCTCCGATCATCACCGACAGCACGAACACCCAGGCGGCCACGCTCACCAGCATGGCCATGAACAGGTTACGAACCATCGCGAGCTACCCATTTGTGCCGGTTGAGCGCCTGGCGGCGCCGTGAGCATTTCGCGTGACTGCCCTTGTTCCGGCTGAAACCGCAGAGGTCGCAGATGTTGGGCAGATCCAGATTCTGGAGCGGGGCGGCGCGCACCTGGGTGATCCGGGTCAGGGGTTTAGGCTGCATCGCGAATCACCGCGGTCCAGACGCCACCCTGGCGGAACGGCTGACGGATCAGCTGATCGGGAAGGTATGCGCCGGCCTCGATCAGCGCGCGCACCAGGTCGACGATTGTCTCTTTGGAAATCGGTTTCATGGGTAGACCTCGGGGGTTTATGGGCATGCAGAGGTCGGCACCCTGGAGCGATTGCAGGGTGTCGACGTATGGATGCGAGGGGAGGGGTGCCGGTCTTTCCCGGCTGTCACCGCGCGAGTGTCTGGCTCAGGCCAGGCGGAAACGTCGGGAGTCGAAGTGATATTCGATCAGTTCACCATCGCTACCCAGAGTCGCTGCCTTGATATCAAGCGGCTCGCGGAACTCCGGTTTTCCTGAGTTCATTTCCCCGTCGAAAACCACCTGGCTCAGTACGGCCGTAACCACAAGAGGGCCTTTCGACATCCGATTTTTCAGGCCTTCCTTCCAGTTGATCAGATCGCCTACCTTGAATGGTTCCTGCTTTTCGAGCAGCGAAGTGGCGAGCTTTGCGAGAGTGTCAGTGTTGCCCATGTGTTTCTCCTGGGTTGGTTTACATCCCAAAGCGCCCTCGGGCGAAGGCGCTTCAGTGATGCTTTCCGCGCTCACCTGCTGGGGTATTGCGCGGGTACTTCTCTATCGATGTCAGGCCCCACACCGCGGCGCCGATTTCCGCGCGGCGCAGTTGGGTGCCTGCCCCATTACCGCCGGGGGATGGCGGGGCGCATTGCATGCCGGGTCGTTCGCGTGGGCGTGTCGCCCTCGATCAGCCGTCCCGGTCACCCCGAAACACAGGGATGCCATCGCGTGGGCAGGCTTTCCTCGTTCGCCTGTCTGATCGCCGGTCGCCGTAGAGGCAATGCGGTCTGTTGTGCTGTCCAGATTGTTAAAGAGCCTGTTCATGTTCCTTTTTGGTACATGACCGTAAGGCGAACAATA
This sequence comes from Pseudomonas sp. RIT-PI-AD, assembly GCF_025642785.1. Taxonomy (GTDB): domain Bacteria; phylum Pseudomonadota; class Gammaproteobacteria; order Pseudomonadales; family Pseudomonadaceae; genus Pseudomonas_T. The sequence continues at coordinate 5,321 of NZ_JANZKU010000043.1, read as the reverse complement.
GAACCAAAAAGGTACATCGTCAATAGTGGATGTATCGTTTTGGTCGACGCAAAGTCAGGTTTGGTTTAACGGAGTATGGCGGGCACAAAAAAGCCCCGACTTGCGGGGCTTGGAGACGGCTAGCGGGCTAGTCGAAGGCTGCGGCGGCTGCGGATCGTTGACCACCAGAAGACCCATCCGATAACCCGGAGGCCTTGGTTTGCTATCTGGTCCGCCGCATAGTCCTCGTCGGCGTACTCGTCGCGGTTGAAGCTGCGCAGTCGCAGCCCACCGCCAGGCAAGCGGTACAAGAACTTTACGCGGAGCATGCCGCCGTGGTCGAGAGCGTAAATTTCTCCGTCGACAACGTTGGTCATGCCGATGTCTACGCCCACCGTCGAACCGTCCATTATGAGCGGCTCCATGCTGTTACCGGTCAGTTGAGCGCAGATTGCGGACTCAGGGTCCACGCCCGCCGCTCGTAGGGTGGCATAGGAGAAACGCAGTTTGCGCCCAGGAACGGCCCGGACTTCCGTGCGCCCGTCGCCAGCGGCTAATTCCACTTCCTTGTATAGAGGCACTTCCACTTCATCCTCTTCGAGCGTGGTCTCGTCACTCCATGGACACATGGGGCCGATCCATTGGGCATTTGACTCGGCTGTGCGCTCGGTCGTGCTGCGACTTTCGTGGACCAGATCCAGCCAGCCGGAAGGCCTGCCAAACATTTTCTCAATATGGCGGGCGAGCTTATTGCCGATGTTCTTGGTGGGGTTCGAGCCTATTAACCGACTGACCTGGGTGGGCTCTCTATCTATGCGGGCTGCAAATGCGCCAGTACCTCCCACCTGATCGGCGAGAACGAGGGCGTTAGAGCGGCGAATGGAGGTGATGTCTGTCATTTAGTTATTTGAACATCTGTACCAAATAAGTACAGAACCTTGACGGTACAACTCGCGGAAGTCATTATGTACCTAGGAGGTACATAATATGACCCAAATTGTTCAGCACGAGCGGTTAAGCAAGGCCCTGAAGGTGGTCTGGAAGGGGCTCACAGTTCAGCAGCGGGTAGAGGCGGCCAGCGCCGCCGGAACCTCAGTGGAATATCTGCGGCAAGTACTCGCCTGTGGGCGCCCCCCTGGCGCGCCAATGGCGAAGGCCATTGAGAAGGCTTTGGGTGGTCGTGTAACTCGGCAGCAGTTGCGGCCCGACGTGTTCGATGACGCTCCGTGCACCAACTGACTTTAGGTTGCCAGCGCCTACCGCGCGGCTCCACGGAAACACACGCGAGGATTTACACATGGACCTTTTCCTAAGGGCCTGCCACGCGGCTGTGCTCGACAACGACGCCAAGGCGCTGGCCGCCTCGATGGGGCTGCCGCACGTGAGCCTGTTGCAACGGGCGAACCCGGACAACGACACGCACCGGCTGACAATCAACCACCTGTTCCAGATCCTGCTGCATACCCGTGATTGCCGGCCGCTTGAGGCACTGGCAGATGCGTTTGGGTTCGAGCTGGTAGCCAAGAAACGGCCGGCGCCGGCAACGCTGCCGCAGTGCATGATCGCTGCGGGCAAGGAGTTCGCCGAGCTCACGATCACCGTGCATCAGGCGCTGGACGACCAGCACGTCAGCCAGACGGAGAAGGCTGCGATTCGTAAAGAAATCGGCCACGTCCGCGAGGTGCTGGACCTGTTCGAACAGTCCGTGAGGGCTGCGTGATGCAGTACACCATCACGATCAACCAGGCGAAGGCATTGGAGTGGGGGCTCAATGCCCAGCAGGCGCTCCTGTTCGCGTTCGTCTACGAGTGCCCGTCCTGGGCCCGGCCGACCAAGCGTGAAGACGGGGTGTTCTATGCCCTGAGCAAGGCCAAGGTGCTGGAGGAACTGCCCCTGCTCACGGACAAGCCCGACACGGTGTATCGGCTGCTCAAGCAATTGGACGCCTCGGGCCTGATCCAACTGTCGAGCACCCCCCACGTGACGCTGATCCGCCTGACCCGGAAGGGCCGGGAGTGGAATCGCAAGGTCGATGGTTCGGAAAAATATCCGACCCACCAAGAGAGCGGAAAAATATCCGAGGTCGGAAATTCTTCCGAGGTCGGAGGATATTCCGAGCAAGACCCTATTTCGGGGTCGGAAAATAATCCGACCCAGGTCGGAGAAATTTCCGAGACAGATCGGAAAAAAATCCGAGAGGGGTCGGAAAAATCTCCGACAAATCAGGGTACCAGTAATCAGGATACCAATCAGGGGGAGAGCACGGCGCGCGGAACGCGCTTGCCTCGCGACTGGGTTCTTCCTGGCGAATACCTGGGCTGGGCGCTGGAAAACCTCCCGGGGTTGGGTGAGCCGCAGATTCGCGCCTCGGCTGATCGCTTCAGGGACTACTGGCACGCCAGGGCCGGCGCCGCCGCCCGGAAGGCCGACTGGTTCGCCACCTGGCGCAACTGGGTTCGTGGGGACGCCGAGCGGCGGGGGCTTAGCCAGCCGGCCGGCAACTCCAGTTCCTGGGCCGATGACCTGGGGGTGCTGTGATGCGAGACGCCCACCAAGTCGCCACCGCCCTGCAGGGCAACCTGGGAGCCATGGCCGCCGCCACCGGGAAGGCGCCACGCTCGATCACCCTGGACCCGCAAGCGGTGTCGGTCGTGAACACCCTGTTCGATGAACTCCGGGCGATCTTCCCGGCCTGGCGCCAGGCCTGGCCCACGCAAGCCGACGAGGACAACGCGAAACGCACCTGGGTCAAGGGCTTCGCCGCGGCGGGCATCCGCAGTGTCGAGCAGATCCGCCACGGGATCATGCGTTGCCGGCAGAGCGGGGAGGACTTCGTTCCCAGCCTGGGCCGGTTTGTGGAGTGGTGCCAGCCGACCCCGGAGGCCCTGGGGCTTCCGTCACCCGACAAGGCTTACCGCGAGGCGATCCGCAACGTCCACCCAGCCATGGCCGGCGTTGCCCGTTGGAGCCACGACGCGGTCTACCACGCGGCCTGCGAGAGCGGTTACCTCAACCTGAACAAGCTGCCGCTTGATGCCAGCCGCAAGCTGTTCGACCGGAACTACGCCATCGCGGTGCGCCTGCTGGTGGCGGGGGAAAAGCTGAAAGCGATGCCGCTGGCACTGCCTGAGCAGGTGGACGGGCGCATGACGCCCGAGGTGGGTCAGGCGGCGCTGGCTGAGCTGCGCGCCAAGCTGAGGGGGGATGCCTGATGGCTCTCAGTCAACGGCAACCGCCGTATCGCTCCCAGGCCTGGCTCGATGCGGTCCGCTCCCTCGACCAGTGCGTGCTGTGTCACGGCTACGGCGTCCAGGCCGCGCACCGCAACGAAGGCAAGGGAATGGGCCAGAAGGTCGACGACTGCCTGACCGCGGCGCTCTGCCTGTCCTGTCACCACGCCATCGACAACGGCAACAGCCTGCCCCGGGAGGAGCGCCGGGCGCAGATGGATCGCGCCATCGTGCTGACGCTCCAGCAGCTGGCCCGGCGCGGGCAGCTCAAGGTCCAGAGGGCTGCCGCATGAGACTCCCGCTGAAACGGCGCGTGACCGGCGCCCGGATTGACTACGAGGGCGCCGAGCAGGCGGCGCTGTTCGACTGGCTGCGCCTGCTGCATCCGGAAGCGCACGCACTGGCTTTCCACGTACCCAATGGCGGGCATCGGCATATCAAGGTCGCCGCCGACCTCAAGCGCCAGGGCGTGAAGGCGGGCGTTCCCGACATCGTGCTGCCCATGCCCCGGGGCGGGTTCCATGGGCTGTACATCGAATTCAAGGCGGCCAAGCCGAATGACGCGGCGGTCGCCCCCACACAACGCGCATACCTGGCTGCCCTGGAGCGGCAGGGGTATTTCGCAACCGTATGCAGGGGGATAGATGAAGCGATACAGGTTATCGAGGCCTACCTGGCCTCGGGGCGCACCGAGGTGGTCGGCCGTGTTGCGGCTCGGTGAGGATGTGGCGGCCCTGGGCTTTCAGCCGTCCGGGTCTCGCAGCGTGACCAACGCGCGCGGCTACACCATTGCGGCGATCCAGGGGTATGCCGAGGACGGCAGCAAGGTTTGGAAGTACCAGACGTGGGAGCCCGCCGGCATGGATGGCCGACGCAAAACCATGGGCGTATTCGCGAGCGCGCTGGACGCGGCGCGGTGGATCGTCAGCCATATGGAGCCAGCCGCATGAAACGACACGGCCCGTCGCTGAATATCGAGCGGCGCGAACTGGTGATGTGCAGGCCGTGCAGCGGCCGGGGTGTGGTTCGCTCGCTGTTCTACCAAATGCCCTGCCTGGAATGCCACGGATCGGGTCAGGTGGCAGCCGATGGGGAGCCGCTCGACCCGGTGGACCTGATCATCCAGCTGCGCATGCAGTTGGCCGCAGCGCGGACGCAGATCCAGAAGCTGCAGGCGCCGCGGGTGATCAGCGGGCCCGGAGCCGATTATGTGGGGCAAACGAACAATCACCACCGGGGCGGTGGGAACTGGACCGGGGATTGAAGGGGGTAGGGGATGAGTGTTTATCGAGATACCGGTGTCGCGATCGCGCGAATCATGAGCATTGAGGCCAACGACGGCACCGCGAAGCAGCAATGGCAACAGCGCTATGAGGCAGGCTTCCCTGAGCTACGGGCGGCCAACCCGTACCCGCTCACGCCACAGGAGCGAATGACCCAGGATGCAATGACGCGGGCGCGGCTTCACCGTGAACTCCAGCCGCTGCACTGGCACGCGCTGGTGGCGAAATATTCGATCCGCGAGGCGGAGGTCGTAGAGTCGGTCTTGTGGCTGATACCGCGCGTGAAAACTCCCGCCCATGCGCTGTTTCGCACCAAGTGTGTGACGGCCTGGGCGATACCTCGCAAGCCCGGCGTGCAGGAGGGGACCAAGACGTCGCGCCGGGCATTGCCGGCAGCGTTCTACCTGTTGCACACCTGGGACAACGAGGGAACGCCGGAGGGAACATTGCGCCGGTGGCGTTCCGTGACGCGGCGCTGGCTGGAGGATCAGGTAACCGAGGCCTATCGAGCCGCTGATTCAATTCTGCAAGCGAACGGATTAACAGTCGACAGTGCTGCTTGACAAAGTGAGCAAGTGAGCAGATTATTTCCCAATCTGCGGTTTGGTGCGTGAGTAGATCACAACCGACCCCACCGAAAGCCCTGGCCCTGTGCCGGGGCTTTTTCGTTTCTGCCGTCGGCCAGGCGTCGCCCTCGCGATTCCCCAGCGCCTGGCCGGCGGCCCCTACGTGTTGAGCAGCGGGATTCCCTGATGCTCCTTTGCCCGATCCCCGGGCTTTTTTACAACCCCACCGAGTACGAACGATGCCGGATAAAGACCCCGCGTTG
>NZ_JANZKU010000042.1 GCF_025642785.1 Pseudomonas sp. RIT-PI-AD | reverse complement strand
TGCTCTTCCCCCCTGCCCCCGACGCCTCGCGGGCAAGAGCGGGGTTTACAAGGGGCAGCGCCCCTTGGTGTTCGGTCTGCCGTCCAGGGCGCCGCCCTGGTCCCCCGAAGGGACGCTCTAACCGAGGCGGATATGCTTCAACTCGGTTTCGTCGAAGAGAAACATTGGAATGATATTTTCGTCTTCAATCCGACAGATATGAGTGACTTTTCGACCCCATTTGTAACTACGCGCACAGTGGATCAGAAGCTGGACGCCGCCCAGCACCTGGTGCCCCGCCAACTCGTAGCTGACAAGGCCAGCAGAAGCGATCATGTACTGGATACGTCGAACGGCATCTGCAGGCCCATTCGCATGAAGACTACTGGCCCCGCCCGTATGACCGGTATTGCTTAGCTGTAGGAATGCATCAGCCGCGGCCGCATCACGAATCTCACCAACCCAGGCGCGATCCGGCCGTTCACGTAGCATCAGTTTAATGAGCGATGCTAGCGTGATCGGTTGCACACCCTCTTTCGCGCGGCGCTTAGGCGCTTCATGCTCTACCGCTCCTGGCAGCATCTGCTTCAAGTGAAGCTCCATCGTGTCTTCTGCGCTGATGACACGCTCACGCTTGTCAATAAACGCCGCGCACGCTCGCAAGACAGTCGTTTTCCCTGAGCCCGTGTTGCCAGACACAAGTATGGTGTCTCCGGCCTGAACCCGTCCTCTGATGTAGTTCACCATTTCCTGCGTCAACGCACCGAAGCGGACCAGATCTGCGAATGTATATGATTGACGCGGCTTACAGCGCAGAGTCATCGTAGATCCACTAGGCGTAACCGCCGGCAGCGTGCAGCAGAGGCGAGAGCCATCAGGGAAGCGTGCGTCCAGAATCGGATTGTCGTCATCCACCAATTGGTTGAGCCGGTTCCCTACCTGATAGATGAACTCTTGAAGGGCAAGCTCAGTCCCGAACGTGGCATCGACACGTTCAAGATGGCCATTGCGTTCAATCCAAACTTCGTCGTAGCGGTTCACCATGATTTCAGTAACCGTCTCATCAAGGAAGAATTTCATCACTGGATTGAAGTAATGCAGTAAAAGCTCCCAGCCTTGGCTATCACTCTCTGGCACCAGTCCTACTGCCGTTTCTACCATGCTCATAGCGAATAAAGCTCCTCAACAATAAAAGTGAACATCCTCGACTGATGTACCTGCACTGCATCGAAGTTCCGACTTGTTTCGAGAACAAGCCGAGTGCTTCCTTCGCGCATTCGATATATGGGCCAGACAGGTAAATCGAATTTTTCACGGTACAAGCGGCAAAGCGTTTCACCCGGAAAAATGTACAGAACTCGCTCGTAATGCTCCGAACGGATGTTCTTTAAGTGAGACAGGAAAATGTTGAATACGCGCGAGTTCGACTTGTGGTTCAACTCTATTTCGATAGCAACTGTGTGTCCATTCCTCAGCGTAAGGATCGCGTCAGGCAGCCGCACAGCCCGCAGATGTTTCAGTGTCTTCTCTGGCCGAATAGCTGCAATCTCCGGCATACGCCGGATGATTGCAGCCTGAACAGAAAACGAATGTATGAGCGACACCCACGCTGGCAAACGCCGGCGACGTTTCAATTCAAGTTCAGGAAGGAGCATTAAGGCGTACTGATAACCAGAATCTCCCAGGCCGTAAATTCGCCTGCGTATGCCGGGCGCAATTTCTATCTGCACGAAACCCGAGTTCTCTAGGCGTGCAAAGAATGCGCTTTGCCCATTCGCATCGACGCCAAGCATGGCGGCCAGAGTTTCCCGATCAGCGTAGTCAAACCATGCCAGCCATCGAATAACAGCCTCCATTTTCTCTTTGCTCCGGTTTATCGCCTCGCCCCGTGTCCAGAGGGACACGGGCTTCCCTTCTTTCTGATCTACCTGCAATGCAATCTCCTTGGCTAACAGCATTGCTGCAAGCAAGCCGAGTCCGCCGAAGGGCGGAGAACGGCCAGCTTGCAGCAATGCAAATGCTTAAACAAAAAATCGGTATCGCAAGCGACGATTTGTCGATTCCCCGGAGCAAGCAAGTCCAGCCCGCCGCAGGCTGGGCGAGGACGAAGTGCGCGCAGGGTGAATCGACGTCGGTGACGTCCGGACATTTCAAGCAACGCCGAGCAAGCCAAACCCGCCGAAGGCCGGGCAATGGCTATGCGAGAAGGAGCGAGGAAATGGGCCGAGACAAACCGACCAGCTCTTGCTCCCGAAGGGGAGCAGGCGCCGAAAGCGGCGCCGCCACCGATTAAAATGAGGTGGCTGCTTTTAGCGGCCAGCAGGCCGCCGCCAACACCCAAAAGGTGTTGGCAGCCTTCGGCGGAACGACGAAGGCTGCACATCGTGCTTCGATACGCGCTTGCGCGTAAAGAAGCACGATAAAAAGCTATCCGCACAGATGCCCGCCGCGCCCACGCGGCGGGCAAGGGAATAATCGCGCCCACGCGATTTTCCCGGTCTGCCTTTTCGGAGCCCGTCCAGGGCGAAGAAAAGGTGCGAAGCATGCGGACGGCAGAAGCCGCGCGCCCGTCCGGTGAAACCGGACCGCCCTGGTTCGGGCGTGGAACAGCAGAGCAAGGGAGGTACGACCGCAGCGATGCGTTGTGGAACGCCACGAAGCGGGGCGGTCCGGCTTTGCCGGACGGGCGCGCGGGTGAATTTTGATGACAAGCCCGTCCAGGGCGCAGGCAGCAAAAGAGGGTTTTTGCTCGCATGCGAGCAAAAACCCTTAAGAGCCTTGCGGGGCGCTCCCCCGCAAGGCTATGGGGGCCCTCAAGGGCGCCCACGACACCCCCGCTGGGGTGGCGGCTTTTGGCTTTTTGCCTAGCAAAAGATTCGCCCATTTTCTAAGCCTAGTCATATTGCCTTTGTATTGCTTTTCTATTGTTTAGCCTATTGCATAAAGATTAGAAAAGCAATAGTATTATGCGCATACATATGAGCATATATATGCGCATAAATTCAAAGGAAAGGCTAGAGAGCGATTGATTTGAAATGCGAGAGCCGTGTCACGACTCAAGCATTGGGGGCTTGATTTCGAGTTTCCGAATCGGAAATATGCCGACTCCCAGCAGGCAAAGGAAATGCCTTCGCCTAAGTCGACCCGAGTTTCCGAATCGGAAACTCCCTTTGGTGACTAAGTGAGTTTCCGATTCGGAAACTCCTTAAGTGAGATAGCGGAATGGAATTTCTACGGCTGATTTTATTGAATACCAACCCCGGCATTGCAGCAGTAATGTCGCTCCTTTTAGGCGTCCTGCTGGTTCTAAGCATTACTGGAGCCGTTCGGGAAACCAAGGAAACAACAGCGCTTGAGCTGTTCCTAATCTGGTTTCGGCGCGCAATGGTTATTCTTCTAGCCATGCTATTCCCGCTGACGGCAGCGGCGCTTTATCTGCTCGCTTACGTATCTTTCAGCCAGGATTGGACAGCCGCGACCAACTACATGAGCCTGTGGATTGCCGAACTCAAAACAGCCGCATCAGATATGTGGTGGTCGCTGATTGTTGTTTTCCTATTGCCCGTTCTCGTCCGGACAATCGTGCTGCGCTGGCTGCGCCCTGCCATCTCTTCGTGGACACGAAAATTCCGGGTTCGTCAAACCGGCGATGCGCTTTCAGATATTCGCGTTGAGGTTTCAAAGATCAAAGCTAAGGACTTCAACCCTCGCGACTACTACCGGGATGGAATGATGTTTCTCGGCCTGGATGGAGCGGGTCAACCAGTCCATATGGATGACGAAATATTTAAAAAAAATCATCTAAAGATCATTGGCCCTTCACAAACTGGTAAAGGCGTGAATCTTGGCGTCCTTCTGGATCAGGCAATCAAGAAAGGGTGGGGGGCATGGTTCGTTGACCTGAAACCGGACGACTTCATTTACGATATTATGCGGGAAAGCTGCGAAGATAATGGCCGACCTGCCCCGCTCGTTTTGGACTTTAACGGGGTTGGTGATGGCTTCTATGCTCCGTTCGTCAATGGCACCATGCGCGAACGCAGGGAGCGCGTTGTTAAGGCATTCACAATGGCCGATACGGGGCAAACAGCAGACTTCTATAAACGCATAGAGCGGGAGATTCTGGACTTTCTGATGCCCCTATGGGACGGCACGCTTAACAACCTAAAAAAACTACTCGAAGGAAAACACCCTGAAATAAGTGACGCTAAGCGCAACTGGATCCGCGAAAACTGCGGCAGCATCAAATCTAACGCCAGCGAATTCAGTCAACTTGAATCGCTTTGCGCGACCAAAGAACAGTCCTTTGATGTAGCCAGCGCGCTTCATAGCAGCCAAGTGGTCTACGTTCGTTCCCACATGAAAGACACCGTTGTTCGTAAGGGAACCGTTGCACTTTTAGATGAAGTCGTCCAGGTCGCATTGCGGCACCCCCTACCGAAGCATGTTTTGCTTATCGTTGATGAATGTCGCTTCGTTGTCTCTGACACTATGGCTGATGCCTTAGCAACCGTTCTGTCCAAGGGTATCAGCATAGGGCTTGCTTACCAGTCTGTTAAAGACTTGCTGAATCTTCCTGACAAATCCCTCAACGCAGAGTCGATCAAAACTGGTATCGAAACAAACACCCAGGTGACGATCAGCTATCGCGCAAATGATGACGAAACGGCGGAATGGGTTTCGCTGCAAACCGGCACCGTACAGAAGAGCGTAACCAAGCTGGAGAAAGTGGAAACCAACAGAGGGGGCGCTGAAGAGTGGAGCGCCGAAAGATCAGTTGGACAAGCGGAAGAGCAGCTGATTCCAGTCAACCAGCTACTCTCCCTCCCTCCGCGTGTGGGCGCGCTTATCCGCCCCAATACCCTCGCAACTCTTCTTTACACCTGCTGGGTCCCGGTTAAGGAAATGCGAGGTATGCCGAATCGCGGCGCAGCACTCGCCGCCATCAAGCCGACTAAGCCGGCCCCCCCAGCAAGCGCAACAGAAGGAGCCATCGCGGATCCCTTTGAGGATCCATTCGCTGCATCAGTAAGCGATGAATTTAACACTCCTGAGGCTGATCCATTTGCCGCACTGGATAACGCTGAGGCTGACCCCTTTGCCTCCCTTGAAGCCGGCAACACACTTACGAAAGCGGTAGATCCGTTCAACGACTACGACTCAAATCCGCTCGCTGAACAAAACGGCGAAAGCAGCAAAGAGCAAAGCAGGACGAGAAAGGCCGCCAAGGGCAAGCTAAGCGCCGATGAAGAGGCAGCAATTACGGCTGCTATAGCCGGCATCCTGGCTGATGAACAACCGCGACAACAGCAAAAATCCACATCGGATCAGCCTAAGCGAGAATCGCGTGTAGACCTGTCCGAACTTGATGACCTGGAGGGCATTTGATATGGCGCGAATTGCAGTTGCAAACATCAAAGGCGGCGTGTCCAAGACAACCACCGCCGTACACCTGGCCGGCGAAAGTGCGAAGCGCGGGCTGACTCTTCTAATTGATGGCGACACCCAACCCAACGCCGCCTCCTGGGCCGCATGGCGACGTGATGCCGGCCGGGAGCCGAACCCCACAACAATCATCCTTCGCGACCGCGCAATCCTGGATGAAGGTCGCCTTTTGAGCGCTAACTATCAAACTACCATCATTGACGTAGGCGGTCGGGACAACCCCGGCCTACGCTCGGCGCTACTTCTTGCCGATCTGGCTATCGTCCCGATTGGTGCTAGCGCCTTTGATGCTTCCTCGATGACTGACCTGCAGGAGCTCATCGGTATCGCCAAGGACTTCAATCAAGATTTAAAAGTTCGCGTGCTGCTTTCCCGTGTCGATCCACGCACAAAGACAACCGAAGCGGCGCAAATGCGTGAATTCCTCATCAATGAAGGGCTGGAGCTGCTGGATACATGTATCTGCGAGCGCGTAGGGTTCCGTCGCGCTATCAAGTCCGGCGCCACCATTGAAGAGTTGGGCGACGATCAAAAGGCTATTGAAGAAATGCAATCCCTGTACAACGAGGTACTGAACTGATGAAGCCAAAGCCAAATCTTGACGATTTCCTGGGTAGCACGCCGCCTGCGGTGGCGAGCATTCCAGCCGCACCGACCGATGAAACCGCGCTTGTAGTGATGATCCCGATTGAGAAGCTGCGTCCGAATTCTGATCAAGACCGCGGTGATGAGCATTTCGAGACTGCGGAAGCGCGCGAATACATCGGGTCCCTGGCTGCTTCCATGAGCCTTGACATTGGTGGCGGTAAGAAATTCGGAGTGCGCGATCCCATCAAGGTACGCCCCGAAGGGGATGACCAGCTCAACGAAATTATTGACGGCGAAAACCGCTGGCGTGCTGCCAGGCTCGCCGGCCTCGCCGAAGTTCCGTGTCTCATTCGCGCCGGCGACGATATTGAAGCGCGGATAGAGCACGTCACCTCCAACGCCCTCCGTAGCGACCTGACTCTGTGGCAGCAAGCCAACTCGATTCGTAAGGACGTAGAAGAGTTCGGACTTAGTACCGAGCAGGTACTTGTTGCCCACGGCCTGCGCAACAAGTCGCAGTTGAGCAAGGTTATGAGTGTCTTCAAGCTCTCGGAAGATGCTCAGGTATTCGTGAGGAAGGGATACGTCCAAGACGTGAACCTGATTTATGACCTGAAGAAATTGCCGGACAGCTTGCTTCCCAAGCTGGCCAAGCGCGTGCTCGACAAGGGTGAGTCGTTCCCGTCTGCGCTTAAGGCCGTGATGCCGAAAGAGCCAAAGCCGCCGAAAGAGCCCAAGTCCGGGGCAGGACAGAAAGCCGACGAAGGCGGGCAGGGCGACCAAAACCCAGGCGCCGCGGCTAACAGCATCGCTCTCTCCGTGGGGATCGAGGCCGCCACAGCTCTGGCGGTGCTGCTTGATGTTGAGGCCGCCGAAGGCATGGCCCCTGCCGAGCTGGCCGAACGCCTACAGGCTAAGATCAATAGCCTAAGCCTAGCCGAGCGGGAGGGCGAGTAATGCCACTGGTGCGCCTGGCATTGCCGGACGATTTCGAGCCATTCGATTTCATGGGGCGCACCATGTACCGCGTTCTTTGGTGTGATTATCTCTGCCCAGGCAATCCAACCGAGGATCCCGCAACCGGGGCTGAACTGTTTAACGAATGGCAATGCGCTATTGCTGCGGGGCACGATCCGCAATTAGAGCCAAGTCAACGTCTGGCTCTAATTGTTCGGTGGTGCCTGGATAGTGCGACAAAAGATGCCATTAAGTTGGCGTCAGAAATAATAAAAAAGTATAAAGGAAGTGCGTCTGTTATAACCCTTGAGTTTTCAAAAGATGACCTCGGGGAACCAGCACTAGCTTATCGGTATGAACTCGCATTCTTGAACAAACAGGTGATGGAGTTGGCTGCCGAAACTGTTATGCAACTTCAAAACCTCTGCAAAGGTAGTAGCGAATGAGCAGCATGGAACAGCAACAAGAGTACGATGTACGGGTTAGGGTACATGACCTCTACCTAATTATTCTCTGGGATACTAGTTACTTCGCGCCACGCCCCGAGGACAAGAGAATCTGCGGTCGCCGTGTTGCTGAAAACTTGTTCTCCCTTGAAGCGTTTGCCAGCAATCCGAAGCCAGGGTTTCGCATTGCCCAGGCCCTCGCAGAGAAATTGCGGCCCGAACTGGCCAAGCAAATCAAGGAAGTCGAAGAGCAGCTGAAAACGAGCTTGGTAGAGGTTAACCAAGAACTCAATGATCCGCTGATTAAAGCGGTTGATGTTGTGCTGCCAGAAAGCACGGCATACGAGTTAAAAATTGAGAAGGGCAGGGGAACTCCGCTCGTCAACAGCTTCATTCGACTATTTGTCTTGGCCGATCAAATAACCGCAACCCTTAAAGAGCTTCACTATCGCGGCGCTATTACGAAGAGCGAATATAAGAAGCGCGAAGATAAGTACGCAAAACCATTGCGCAAAGCAATGCACGAACTGAACTTGATCGTTAAACGGTACCACCAGCAGCGTAAGTCTCTCACTCAAAGTTGACGGCGGGCGTCGAGTTATATTTGCCACTCGGAGTTTCGGATGACTGATCTTATTATTGTTGAGTCTCCTGGCAAGGTTAAAACAATCGAAGGGTATTTAGGTGCTGGCTATAAAGTAGCCGCAAGCGTCGGCCATATTCGTGACCTTCCAGAAAACAGGATGGGCGTTCTCCCGCCAGACTTCCGCCCCGAATACGTATTAACTGAGCGTGGGAAAGAAGTTGTTAGTCGACTCAAGCGCCTGGCCAGTGAATGTAACACCATCTATCTAGCTACAGATGATGACCGAGAAGGGGAGGCCATCGCTTGGCATATCCAGCAGGCGCTCGGCCTGCAAAGCCCCAAGCGAATCACTTTTACCGAGATAACCAAGACCGCCGTGAAAGACGCACTGGAAAGCCCTGGCAGCATCGATCTCGCTAAGGTCGCCGCGCAGGAAGCCCGCCGCTGCCTCGACCGGCAGGTCGGCTATATGGTAAGCCCAGTTGTTGCTGAGCACCTTGGCGACCGCAGCTTTTCAGCCGGTCGCGTTCAATCCGTAGCGGTTCGTCTCGTAGTGGAAAGAGAAGAGGCCATTACATGCCACGTTCCCATTGCGTTCTACGGAGCATCGCTGTCCTTCGGGGTTTGGAAGGCCAAGTGGCAGACCAAGCCCCTGCTCCAGAGCGGGGAAGAATACTGGACGGACAGGGCATTCGCAGAACAGGTAGCCCAGCTCAAGCAAGTTCGCGTCGTATCGTGCGAGGCGACCGAAAGCAAGAGCAGCCCACCGGCTCCCTTCATTACCTCAACCCTGCAGAAGGCCGCAGGCAACGCTTGTGGCTTAGGGCCGAAGGAGACCATGAACGCCGCCCAAAAGCTGTATGAGCAAGGCGCAATCACCTACATGCGCACGGATAGCCCGAACCTCTCAAATGATGCTCTGAAGGGCATCGCCGACTACGCCCGAGCCAACGGCTTGCCGCTTTCCGAGACTCCTCGCAAGTTCAAGGCTAAAGGCAATGCCCAGGCCGCACATGAGTGCATACGGCCTTGCAGGATGGACGTTACTGAGACCGGAGAAACCGAAGAACAGCGCAAGCTCTACCACTTGATCTGGCAAAGAACCATCTGCAGCCAACTTCAAGACGCGCGGTTCGACGTGCGAACTGCTGTCCTGGAAGGCGTCGATAAAATCGACGGTAAGGTCATCACCCTTCAGGCCAGAGGCAAGAAGTTGGCATTCGCCGGCTGGAAAAGCCTGGTCGCCCAGGACGCCGCCGAGGATCCCGAGAAAGCTGCGGCAGACGAAGCCAGCGAAGCCAGCAACCCGGTACCGGATCTGAAGTCAGGGGATCAGCTGGACATAGACAGCGGTGAAGTAACTGAGTCGACGACCACGGCCCCACCACGATTCACGGAAGTATCATTGGTCGATGAGCTGGAGAAGCGTGGCATTGGGCGTCCATCAACTTATGCTGGAATCATTGAATACATTATTGAAACCAGGGGCTACGTGGAAAAGCTGAACAAGAGAGTTCCAGGGCCACTCAAGCCAACCCATCGAGCAGTACGCTTAATCAAGGCTACCAAAGGTAAATTCAAATTCCTTGAATATGAATTTACCAGAGTTGCTGAAGAGCAACTTGAAGCGATAGCGGAAGGCAGAACAACATTCAAATCCCTCGTAAGTAATGTGCATGGAAAACTTGCTAGTGAAATCGCCAATTATCAAAAGAATAACCCTGTAGCCCACCCATGCCCGCAATGCGGGCGTGGTTTGATGCTCAATACTCCTCAAAAGAAAAAGGATTCTCCGTGGTGGGGATGCAGCGGATTCAGTCCAGACGGTGACGGCTGTGACTATGCAGCTGAAGATAATAACGGTACGCCTGGGAAATCCCGTGCACCAGAACTAACTGAGTTTGAATGCAAGTCATGCAACAAACCGTTGATACATCGTGTTAAAGAGGGGGATGGCGGCTGGAGCTTCTTCAGTTGTTCGGGCTATAAATCAGGATGCCAACAAAGTTATCCCGAAAAAAATAATACACCCGACTATACTTCGCCAAAAATAAAAAGATAATTGAGCAACGGATAAATAGGAATTGCGCGAACAACTGGAGCGCGATACCAAGCGATTTACCGAAGTTTGAAGTACGCAGCCCCGCGTAAGCCTGAACGCAAGCCCTGGAAGCGCAGGCCAAGCCTGCGCGCGACCAGCGGTCGGAGTGTTTGTATTATCTTATCCGGCATCCAGCTGCAGCACACAAAATGCCATCAAATGGCCGCCACGCGCGGCCTTCTTTTTGTGCGGGCCGCCACGCTGCACCCCTTATAAGCACTGGCATATAGCCCTTTCATACGCTAGGATTGTTCCGTCAGCGTTTAGAGCACATGGCTGACTGAAATGCTCTACCACTAATCGTTATAAGGAAAAACCATGTCTGGTATTCACCTAAACTTCCAATCGTTTGACTCCATCTACGACTTTGCTCCTGGTATTGAGTCTGCTGTTGCAGAGACTCATGAGCCGTATGCAATTGCATACCTAACCTATCTTGGCGCCAAACCTTTTGGTCATGCCCAGATTCACCAGAAAGTTCAAAGTGATGGCTCCATAAAATCCGAAAAAGTCGAGGCTTTTTCCGACAAGCAGTTCCTGTATGTATGCCGCACTATCAACGGCATTACTCGGGTATTCAAGTACTATGCTCCTACCGGCCTGCTTCTAGTTGAAGCTTGTCGTATTGCAGAAGAGCATTACAAAATGTCCACTCTCGGTCTGCACTGATCTAGATTGGGCACAAACGAGATAGCTTCGGCTATCTCGTTTTTTTTTATGCCAGCAAGAAAATTATCTGCTATATTCTAACCCGCAGCGTTAGAGCACTCGGCTGCATATCTGCTCACCATCAACTTATAAGGAGTTCCATAATGGAACGCACTGAAGCTTATCAGTTTATCGATCCGCGCGAAGGTGAATATGGTGTTTGCTATAGCATGCCCACCCTGGAACAGGCACAACAGCTCGCGGCAGAGAAAGGTTACTCTGGGAAAATACGCCAGGTCATAACCGCATTCCAGCCGAACCCGCCTCGTCGTGAACAAATTGACGGGTGTGAATGGCAGGACATTGATGAATATCCGGGAATACCGTTCTAGGTCGTCAGGTTGTCTTGGCTGCTTAATCTTCTCTAATAACTGGAGTTAATATGGCATCTCTGCACACCCAACACGGCGAACTAGCTCGTGTTCATTGTGAACTGACACTACCCCTGCAGATCCTTTACAGCCGTGCCGGTTATTATATCGGTACTGTCTGTGAGGATGGCTTGCCTTGTTCTCGGGAGTCGAGGGAGTATTTCGATACACAACAAGCTGCTGAAATTGCTTTGCAGAACGGCACTTGGACACAATACGAGCTATAAACCTAGGTAATCTCTGGAGCACGAAAAAAGGGGCTAGCAATAGCCCCTTTCTTTTGCCTGGCGGCGCCCCCCGGCTCTTTCGCTTGGCAGACTTCGCTAGCCAACCGAAAGAGCCGGGCCGATCAATACCGATCCTCTAAATACGCCATTTTCTCTACTATCACTCATGCTTACCATCCCTGTTGCTGCTTGATTCTCCTGCAGGTACCGAGTTGGCTGGCAACTGCCTCATCTAAGTTCTGTGTCTCGCTGGATGTAGCGTCCACAGTCTTCGGGTACTGCGCTTTCACCTGCTTTAGCTTTGCCTGAGCAACCTCTAGCTGTTCGATGCACAGCCCCACGTCCTCCCGGCCAAGAATGAAAGTACCCGGAAATTTGCCCGGCTTGCCTTTCGTCCGCCCCTCATAAATGGCCCTGGCCTCATCTACCAATTGGGCGGCGGTATTCGATTCCGCTTTCGCACAGCCGGCTAGTTGCGTAGCCAACGCGGCGATAATCACAATGCACCTCATCATATGTCCCCGTAAAAGAAACCATCGTTTGTTTTCCACGCTCAAGGGATCCAGGCCAAGGCCGCTTAACCGCTACCGCGAGCGAAAGAAAGACGTATAAAATTCAAACGTAAGTAAACGTACCTTTTCTTTCCATTACGCTCAAGGAGCTATCCATGCTGATCGGCTACGCGCGTGTCTCTACAACCGATCAGGCTACATCCCTCCAGTTGGACGCACTGCGGGCGGCCGGCTGCGAGCGGATCTATGAAGAGAAGGCAGGGGGCGCCGCAGGAAACCTACGGCCAGAGCTGGATCGATGCCTGGACGCGCTGCGCGGCGGGGACACGCTCGTTGTATGGCGGCTCGACCGCCTCGGTCGAAGCCTGAAGGAGCTGGTGGCCATAATCTCCGACCTGCAGGAGAACGGAGTTGGCTTTCGCTCGATCACCGAGTCTCTGGACACCACCAGTACAGGCGGACGCCTGGTGTTCCACATCTTCGCCGCCCTGGCCGAGTTTGAAAGAAGCCTGATTCAAGAGCGCACAAGAGCAGGGCTCTCAGCAGCCCGTGCTCGAGGTCGACAAGGTGGACGCCGACCAAAGCTGAGCAACAAGGATGCTCAAAAGGCGCTGGCCATGCTATCGGATCCCAGCATCACAAAAGCCGAGGTCGCCGGCCATTTCGGCGTCACCCGTCCGACGCTGAACGCAGCAATAGCGAAGCTGGGGGCATCGTAGAATGCAATCATTTTTGTGCTCGATCGCGCGCGCCTGGTCGAAGAAATGCCATCAGAAGGGCGAGCCATGCCGTACTTCCCGCCGATAACCGCCAACGGCCTGACCTATGACCTGACTCACCTGGATCCGCTGACGCTTCAGGTGCAAAGCGACATGGCCAAGAAGACGCTGCGCGTTGGCGTTCGCTTCAGCAACCATTGCTTCACCAGCGAATATGACGCTACGGCACATCCTGCAGGCCTTCCGGTGCTGCTCGATGCCGGCCAGCGACAACGCAGCTTCTGCCACATCAGGTATGACCTCTCGCACCAGTTGCCCGCCATCGTCCAGGGCCTGGCTCATCCGAGAATCCAGGTGTGGCAAACAGCGGAACGGCGGAACTGGGTCTACTCGATGACGGTGACTAATCCTGCAGGCCCTTATCACGTCTTCTTTGAGCTACGGCGCTCGCATGATCGGGCCTATGACCTGGGCATGGTCGTTGAAAGCGCTTACCCCGAGGATCCCGCACGGGGTGGCCCGAACATCCTGGGCAAGATGGGCTTCGTTCTGCTGTGCGGAAAGGTCTACACCGGAAAGCCGGTGGCCACGAAACGATGAATGAGGAATGACAATGCCGGATCGTAATTTGCTGCTGGTCGCCATGAGGGCAGGGGCTGATAAGGCGCCGGCCGTCACGGTGGCCCACGTCCACCAGCTGCAACAGCATCAGGTTGTTTGTGTATTTTGACGTACAGGCCCGGGTGGTCGCCTCGTCGCCGGCCAGGCCGGCGACGAGCTCCAGGTGCAGCCCTCGGGCAGGCCCATAAACGAAAAAAGGCGCCCAGGGCGCCTTCGTTCGTAGAGCTATCCGGACACCACTTTCGACTCGCCTTGCGCGAGTACGGCTTTCGCCGCTGGGAAGCGCTCAATCTCATCCGGTCAGTCGCTTCGATGGCCCTAGTATTCCACTAAGCGCGCCCCCGATCAACCCGGAGACTACTCGACCTTCTTCTTCGGCTGGGCCGACTTCGGTTGGGCCAGCGCCTTGTCCAGGGCCAGACGGACTTCGCGTAGCTCGGCGCGGGCCTCTTTGGCTTCCCCCCGCGACTCTTTGGTCTGTTCCATGGCCTGGGCAGCCTCGCGCTGCGCACTGGATAGCTCTGCCCGCGCGGTCTGCTCACTGATCCTCAACTGTTCCACACTCGTCTGCAGAGCTTCAACACGCTGCTCGGCGCCAGCTAGGCGCTGCGCAAGATCCTCACCATGAGCACGCTCGTCTGACAGCCGAGCCTCTGCCACGGCCGCACGCTGTTCGCTGGCATGAAGTTTCGCCTCTACAGCCTGCAGAGCCTCGATGCGGGCCCTCAGCTCGCCCACCTGGGCGAGAGCAGCCTCCAGGCGGACTTCATCCTTGGCCACCGTTTGCACAGCCTGATCAGCACGCTGACGCTCGCCCAAGAGCTGAGCGGTCAGGGTGTCCAGCTTTTCCTGCGCGACCTGGGCATCCCGCACCCGCTCGGCCTGCAGCGCGTCTAGGGCTCGGGCCTGGCTGTCGTTTTCGCTGCGAGCCTGCTCTAGGGCCTGTTCCAGATCATCGGCCCGAGCCTCAGCAGCGCGGCCAGCCTCAGCTACCGCCTCGGCGTCAGCCTGGACATCGGCGGCGCGATCCTCCGCGGCCTGCGCCGCCGCAGTACTGGCAGTGCTGACCTGCTCAGCAATGAGCGCAGCAATACGGGGATCCAGTTGAATGTCCGAGGCCCGTATCAGGGGCCGACCAGCCTTCCATTCGTTGAGCAAAGGAAGTACCGCATTCGGAGAGCCCCCACCCAGGCGCTCGATCACCTTGCGAACGGAAGGTTTTTCGCCGGCCTCGACCAGGGCCTGCGCGGCTTGCGCAACGGATTCAAACGAGACAATGGCCATGCTGATTACACTCCTTCGTTATCTGGTATCTGTTACGATAACGATATTATAACAGATAACAGATAACATTCAAATAACACTGTTATTACACTGCCGCCACCCTGGCTCACCTGTGCCCCCAGGGCGACCACCAGCGCAACGAAGAAACGCGCAGACTGGGCCCAGCCAGGGCAGGAAAAGGCTTTCGGGGTGGGAGGGAGGATTCTGAACTGCCGCATACAAGAACAGAGCTGCAAGGGATCAGCTTCGCGAAGCATGATTGCATTTCGATTACTGGCTTCACGAATTAGCACAAAAATGATTGCATTCAAGCAAATGGAATGCAATCATCCTTCTCGATGGCCACCAACGCAGGTAGCCGAAATGATTGAACAACGAGGGCGCCGATGGCACTGACAATCCGTGACTTATCCGAAGCTGACATTGCCAGCTTCCAGGAGTTGACTGGCAAGAAAACCGCGTCCGGCGCACTAATCCAGGCCGCACAGATTGGCGTCACCGCCTCGGCCGAGCTGAAACAGGCCCGCCAGACCATCAAGATGCTGCAGGCCAGCCTCGATACCTACCGTCAAACACTCCAGCAGCTCACGCCGCTGTGCCTGAAGATGGTGGATCTGGCCGCGCAAAAGGATCTCTTCACCGAGGGCATGACCGATGACGACTGAAACCACTGCAGGCCGTACCGGCGTGGTGGCCGACGCTTGGGCAGCGTTCAAGCGTTCCACACCGCTC
>NZ_JANZKU010000041.1 GCF_025642785.1 Pseudomonas sp. RIT-PI-AD | reverse complement strand
TAATCATTGATCGGCAGGTTAGAGCAGTGTAAAATAGGCCCGTAGGTTGGACGAATGGTTCGACCCCTATCCGGAGAATTCCGACATGACTTTGCAAAAATCGACTGCTGTTTCTTCTTGCCGTGTTTCCGAGCGCTCTCGCCTGATTACCCTTCCGCGTCATTTCGGCCGTTTGATGATGGTCGTTGAGCATGCCGTCATGGATGTAATGAGCGAGCTGTCCAGCGCCTATCAGGGCGGCTACTGGGAGTTCTACGAGCTGTCGAATGGCGGCTTCTATATGGCGCCTACCTCTCCTGAACGCTTCATCCTGTTGAGCCAGGGAAGCGGTAATGAGGGGGAGCTGAGTGCTGATGCCTCCGGCATCGTTGCCTGCCTTTTTGCGATTAATCGCGTATGGGCGCGCTACCAGACCGATAGCTTAGCCGATCACTACCATTGGTTACTCGCGTTCGCGCGTGAGCATGCGGAGTGGAATACTATCGCCCACATCATCGATTGAGGCAGCCAGGCCCGGCGCGAGCCGGGCCAACTGAGGAAGATATCAGCTTGCACCGCCCCGGCGGAACGGGGCAGACAGTTGGATTATTGCAAGTGGCTTTAGCGAGCTATACTGCCTGCGCCGGGCGAATGGCTCGGCGTCACAAACGGAGAATTCCGCATGCAAGACGTTACCGATGAGGAACGGGGCATCATTGCTCAGGCGCTGGAGATCCTGGAGCGCAAGCTACAGGGGAAAGCAGCCCTAGATACGCCTGAGGCTGTGCGCTGCTATCTTCGGCTGCTATTGGGGTCGGAGCGCAATGAGCACTTCGGGATGATTTTCCTAGATATCAGGCATCGGGTGTTAACCTATAAGAGCCTATTCCACGGCTCTCTCGCCAGTGTCAACGTCTATCCGCGCGTCGTGGTGCAGGAGGCTCTAGCCTGCAACGCCGCCGCAGCGATAGCCGTACATAACCATCCAAGCGGGTGCGTGGAGCCTTCTCAAGCAGATCGAAGTATCACTGTGAAGCTTCAGGACGCATTGTCTCTTGTTGAGGTTCGCTTGATTGACCATATGGTGGTCAGTCATAGCGGTTATTTTTCCTTCGCAGAGCGTGGGCTGCTTTAGCAGCCCACCGCTTTTATACGTCTGGAGAAAACTATGGAGACTCAAGGAACCTACCAGGTGCGGACCACGTATGTTCGCGAAAGCTGCTTTCGTTTATTCGCTGACGGGTGGGAGGCACCGACTGCATCGGAAGTGCGGCAAGTACTGCAAATGGCTGGTCTGGATCCACGCTCTGCCGGTGACTTCCTCGGGGTATCGCGCCGCCAAGTCAACCGCTGGACTACCGCAGAGGAAGAGATTGCCTACAGCTGCTGGGTGATGTTGTGCCAGCGTGCCGGCATCAGCTACATGGTCAGCGAGGCTAATTGATGAGTATTGAACAGGAAGACGTAGAGGGCTTGGAACTGGTTTTTAGCGTTCAAGTTGACGAGAGCCGGATTCTTGAACTGCTGGTTGACGAGGTTTTTTCCGGGGACTGCGTTTGGCAGGTGACAAATGCTAGCGGCCAAGTCCTGGAACGCTCCGAGATTTACCAGGATCAGGCGCACTGTCTGCGTGACGGTCTGAACAAAGCGTTGAAGTAGAGGAAATCGCTGCCATGAGGCTGACCAAGAAACAGCCTCACAAATCGCCGCTTTACATCGTGGCGGGCGCGATCCTAACGATCGGCAACCTCGAATAGCATGGAAAACGACCCTGAGTCGGCTGCTGACCACATCCTGTATGGCGAATAGCTCACGCAGGGCAGCCGATTTTCTCTTATGATCAGTCAATCCTTTAGCTAAAGCCTCTCTGAATGTGTGAAGAAAGTTGCACATTTAGGTTTTTTGACATGGAAGGGCTTGGCGAGCACGACTTGGCGGGGTAAGTTCTTCCCCGCTAGTCGTTAGGCATCAACGGACGATGCCAGGTTAAGTCCCCGTCAGGATCCGGCGTAGCTCGGCCTTTAGAGTCTCGTAATCACGAGGTTTCTGCGGATCGAAGCGGTCGCCGTTCTCAAGTGCGATTTCAAGCAAGGCCCGAATCACCATCGAGCGCGATGGTCGTCCGAAAAACCGTTCGGACTGTATGGGCTCCACCAATTGTTTATCCGTTTCTTCCAAGACCAGTCCTGGGAGCGTGATGTTCGTCGGCGTTGATCTGCTCATGCAGTGACACCGGTAGAGCTAGGCATTGCCATAGCTCTAGATATGTGTATATTTATGCGCATATCTCTATACATTTCTGGACAAGGAGTCGTTGATAAATGGGCGAGCATAGAAACCCCAACCTTAAAAATAAAGCGGTGTTCACTCAGCGCGACATGATTCTTGGTATTCCGGCGCGCGTTTTCATCGGAACGCTGTTCCTGGTGGCCTTCGCTGCTGTCGTCTTCTGCGTCTATCTGCCTATCTATCTCGGCCTTGGCTCTAGCCTAGTCATGGGCCTGCTGGTCCTGATTCCCGTCTACCTCGTCCATAAGGAAGATCCCGAAGCCTACATCGTCTGGCTGCGCAGCCTCTTTGCGGCAGCCAGGCTCACCGTCAGTCGCAGCACTCGGCGCCGTGTGCTGCTTCTGTCTCGCCGTGCAGACGGCAGCTTGCAAGTAACCACCATCACGAAAAGGAGCTCCAAATGCTGAACCGCGTTTTCTGGCTGTTCGCCGGCCTCTTCCTATCACCGTTGGCCTTGGCTGTGAACAACGACGTTGACCTGGGCTCTCCCGGTGACGGCCCCCTGGCCGCCTTTGCCGGATTAATGCAGGCGCTGGTCGACTTCGTTGGTGGGCCGGGTGTTCTTTTCATCGTCTTCATTTCCGCTGCTGCCGGTATTGGTTTGTGGGTGGTAGCGCCCAAATCGGGCTCTCAGGCAGTTGCTTGGATCGCCCGTATCTGCGTCGGTGGTATCGCGCTGTTTAACCTGGCGCTGCTGTTGACTTGGTATCAGGGGTTTTAGGTCATGGGCGAAGCAGCACGAATAGGCACCCCGTTCAACGAAGCCCTCTGGCTCGCTGGTACATGGCGAGACTTCACCCTGTCGCATGCAGGCGGTCTTATCGGCGGCCTAGAGTTGTCCGGTATCGATCCAAAGGGGTTGAGTGAGGGGGACTTAGAAAAGGCTTCCTTGCTGCTGCGCAACTTGCTCCAGACCCTGAACCAGGACTTAGTTATTTCGCAGTATTACTGGCATTTCGAGGGAGCTAAGGTTGCGCTCCAGGAGCGCGATAACCCGCGAAGCAACATGCTGTCGAAGCGACGCATGGACTTCCTCAACAACAATCGCAACCTCAGTTGCGGGCGTTTGTTTTGGCTACTCGATGTTCCTACCACGGAGAACATCAACAAGGTGCTAGCCACCGGCACCCTCAAGGCGCTGTTTTCGGCACCTTTCGAGCGTAAATCGCGGGAGCTTCTGGCGGCTAAGCTGAGCAATTGGGGAGCTTGGTTGGTTGAACAAGACGAGCTGCGCCGCCAATGCGACCTTCTGGATAGCTCTCTGGAAGATCTTGACGCCAAGCTGCAGATACTCTCCGCGTCCAACCAACGGCTGGGGGTGCGGGAGCAGTGGGCGCTCTTTCGTGCCCTGGTGAACTTGCGGCCCGAGTACCTGGATAGTGGGCTGGACGAGGCTATTCCGGGCGACGATTGGGATCGGCTGTTGGCGGATGGCGATGTTTATCCGGTCAACATCGATGGCTTGGAGTGCCTGAAGGTTGAAGGGGCGGAGCCCGTTTATGCTCGCATCGCGTCGATGGTGGGCTATGGCGCCGAGCATGTTCCAGAGGGCATGTGGGGGAGGGGGGACGTTAAGCCAATCCTGCAGCACGGTAACTATCTGGTTATGACGCGCTTCAGCCCGCTTACAGCACTACAGAAGGCGTTGATGCTGACCGGCAAAGAGAACGAGCTGCACCGCAGCCAAATGAAGCTGTCGGCGATGATGAAGGGGGTGGATGTCAGCTCAGAAATTGAGCGGAAGATCAACGACAGCGGGATCCTCAAGAAAAAGGTTCAGGAGCTGGAAGAGGCGGCGAATACCCCTGATCGCTATGGCCATTTCCATTCGCACGTTGTGGTCTTCGACCGCGACCCGGCCAAGCTTCGGCAGACATGTCGTCAGATGACCACCGCGTTGACGCAGAGCGGCTTCCATCCGGTGTGGGAGAGCGCTGGGCAGATTGACCTTTTCCCGATGCTGTTGCCTGGTTATCCAAATCGTTGCTTTCGCAGTTCCGAGTTCACAACCTCCCAGGCTGGCGCAACTGCGCTTGTGTTCAAGAGCAGCGAAGGCATCAAGACGTGGGGAGCGAGGCGGGAAGAAGCGGTTTACATCATGGAGAGCGACGATGGCTCGCCATTCCACTACACACCATTCATTGGTGATAAGTGCTTAGTCCTAGGCGTTGGCCCGACCCGTTCAGGTAAGTCGTTCACTAAGAACGTCATGGCCGGCCACTTTATGAAGTACGGCAATGGCGAGGGGCTGGGCTCACTTTACCAGTCCATCGGCGTAGATCCGGGCGACGAGCCTCTAGCCATGTTCTTCAAAGAAGACGGGGGTATTTTCCGCATCGAGAATCCGGAAACTGATCGCGGGTTCAATCCGTTCGTGGCAGCGTGTGGTGTGGACGACGCGCATTTCACCCACCACATGCTTTCGCAAATCCGCATCATGCTTAAGCTGAACGATAGCGAAGCGTTACGCAGTCTAGATGCCCATGAGCAACGTGACCTTGATCGCGCCCTGCAGGCGGTTCTCCACCTTCCGCCACACATGCAGAATATGAGTTCGCTGTCTCATCACTGCGCTCAGGGCCTGAAGCAGAAGCTGAGCCGCTGGGTACGTGGTGGCATGTACGGAAACCTCTTCGACAACAAGGTCGATGGTATTGGCCAAATAGATAAGCGGCTGGCCGTATACAACTTGGCCGGGGTGAAGGACATGCCCGAGCTGGCCCAGCTGGTAATGAATGAAATTTTCTACCGTGTTATCCGGCTCTTTGAGGATCAAAAATACCGCAGCGTCCCTAAGTTCCTGGAAATTGACGAAGCCCAATACATTTTCGGTATCCCAGGCTCCGTAGAGCGTGCAGTTGCAAAAGCGCGTACTTGGTTCAAGCACTTCGGTGGGATGGGGTTCTGGACTCAAAGCCCTGAGCATTATAAAAATATTCCGGAATGGAATACTTTACGTAGCTCTGCATCCACCTGGATATTCATGCCCGACCAGGAAATGGATAGGGACTTATACAAGCAAACCTTCCAGCTCAAGGACGGTGAATGTGAGGCCATCGCCTCGCTCACTCCGCGCAAACAGGCATACATCATTCAGCGTGAAGTTGGTATTTCCAAAACGGTAAACATCAATGTTGCATCTGAAGAATACGTAATTGCTACCAGTCGCCCAACTGAGGCAGTTATTGTCAAGCAAATGCTCGAGCAATATCCAAGCGATATTGATGAGGCAGTTAAGCAGATGGTCAGCCGCATTTTTAAGGGAGAGTAACGATGAATATCAAAGTAACTCTGCGAGCCGCTATTGCTGCTGTTGTTATGGGCATCGCGCCGGGGCCAGTAGCTGCAAGCGGTTTCCCGACCGTGGATATTGCCGCTATTGCTCAGTCTGTTACGGACTATATCAACCAGCTGCAGCAGTACGCCGAATTGATGGCACAAACCGCGCTCAACGAGAGCCAGTTGGCCGAAGCAATCAAGCTCTATGAACAGACGATGACCGAGTATGATCACATGCTGCGGCAGATGGAGGGCTTGAAGAGTCGCATTTCTAATCGACAGTGGCAGCAGATCTATGCGAAATATGGAAGTGTCATCAACACCTATCCAGGCATGAAACCTGACTTCGACTCTGACCGCTGGGCGAAGATCAATCGCGAGCTGGAAACCCTCTTTCCACGGGCTCAGCGGTTGAGCGATATAGAAGACGACCTGGCATCGCTTGGCTACGACTCGAGCTCCCTGCAGCACATTACTGAGACAGCCCGCCAGAGCTATGCCCGCGAGCAGTTGGCGGTCGGCCAAAGCATGTTCGTCCAGGATATGGACGACGAATTAGAAGTACAGATGGGGCGTTATGGCGAAGTTTCCAGTAAACGGGCAAGCCTGGGCTCGGAAGATCATTTGGCAACGCTGCAAGTGATGGCCGAGCAGAACGAACTTGTTATTGAAGCGCTGCAACAACAAAGCGCTATTAGCAATGCGCAGCTTCAATATTCCAATCAGTTGGAGTCACACTACTTCTCCAACCAAAACGTAGGGCGTAAAGCAACTTTGAATGAAGTTAAGGCGCGTCAGACCCAGCCCATCGTTATTAATGAATCGCCCCTTGTGAATTATTGAGGTTCATTATGAAACGTTTTATTGCAATGCTTTTAACCTTACTTGTTTCGTGTGTTGCTATCGCAGATGAAACTGATGCTGCCCGTGAGAAGATGATCAAGGACGGCATAAGAGTCTGCCAGAAGAAGGGTTTTTCAACTGTCGGTGAGCGTGACAAGTGCGTTACCGAGTTCACAACCAAAGCCAACGAGCGTTTCCCGGTTCGTGGCTCCGAAACTTATGCCAGAAAGCATTACGCCGGCATGGGCAAATCACAAGCTGAGGCGGCCCTGATCAAGTTACGCAAGGAGTGGGAGGCTGCGCCTAGAGGTGGCTACTTCAGCGCTCGCCGCGCTGGTCCGGCTAGTCAGAAAGCGATTGCCGAAGAGGGGTGGTGGATCCAGACCAACATCCTTGGAGTGCGCCAGTCTCAGGACGATCCATGGTTCATGGAATGCAAGGGCTATCAAACGGCGAATATCGTGCGCCGCTGCCCTCTCGGTAAGGGAGGTGACGAATGATTTCGATCCTGAGCCTGCTAGTAGCGCTGAGCGCCCTAGCCGTCATGACTATCGCCTGGCATGGTACTCGAGTCGCCCGACTGATGGCGCGAGGGGAGGGGGCGCTACCGCCTTCGCCTTTGCAGCAACTGCAGCCTAAGCAGCGCCGCTCACTGTTCCTAATTGGGGGCCTGCTGGTCGTCTTCCTGATGCCTCTGGTGCTCATTCAACCGGCCGAGGCAGGTCTCTCCGATAACATGCGAGGAATCTTCAACGGTGCATTGGCGGCCTTCGTCAACGGCATTATGCAAGATACCAATAATGATATTTATACTTGGTCTTGGATGATGTTCTTGGCCCTGGCATTCCTGTTGCTTTTCATTGAGTTCGTTAATTTCATTTTTGAAGGGTTTAATGCAGCTTCCCATCTTGAGGCGCTTTGTTATCTCTTCATAACAATGGGGTTGATGGCCAGCTACAACAAATTCACCGAAGCTATTTGGGGTGTTGGCGTCGGGCTCTCTAACGGTTATCAACAATACCTGGTGGGAAATACCGACAATTTCTTTCTGTCGCAATGGATCCATAAAGCAACTGGCGCTGTGGTTATCGATGACCTGGATCTTTTCGACTCGATAAAATTGATTCTTTATACAGTGCAGTGGACGGTTGCCTGCGCGCTGCTCGATGTTGTTTTTTGGCTGGCGGCAATGTGGGCTGAGTTCGGATATGCACTGGCAAAGATCACGGGCCTGATATTCGTGCCGTTCCTTTTATTGCCAATGACGCGCCCCCTGTTCGATGGTTGGTTCAAATTCTTCTGCGGATTCGTATTTTTACTAATTATGCTGAAAGCAACTATGGTTGTTGCGGCGATTACCATAAAAGGAATTCTTGAATCGCTTGGAGTAAGTTTCTCTGGTGACTACGGCGATCCGGCGCAAGTTGTTCAGATTGCCAAAGAGAATATGTATGTGCTTTTTGATACATCGGCCATGTTGGTGGTGGCAATTTTGTTCATCCTGTCGTCATTTTCATTCGCCTCGATGATTGGGGGTGGAGTGGGAAATTTGAGCGGAGGCTTGGGCAAAGCAACCAATATAGCCATCCGAAAGGTCCTTAAGTAAGGAGGCGTTATGAACGCACAATTGGATGACGCCGAACTTCAGAAAGTCCAGGCCCAAACCGATAAACCTAAGCAAAATGCACAACTGCGCGCTGAGCGGAATCGCTGGTTTGTGCTGTGCCTCTTCCAGGTATTTGCTGTTATTCTCGCAATTGCATTTGCCTGGTATGGTTTTAAGAAAGCCGAAAACAATACTGAATTGGTCTATGTGAAGCTCTATCCTGACGGGACTTCTGATGTTGATAACTTCATGCCAGATGACGAGCAGCTATATTTCCGCTCCACTATCGATCAGGCGTTCGAGACCTACATCAAGTCGCGCTATGGCCAGCAGCCGGAAACTATCAGGCGAGACTTCGGCATGGCGGGTGTATTTATGTCCCAGCCCATGTACAACGACTTCGTGAGCACCCAGCCTGGCGGATTTAATGCAGCTCAAAAAGCGGCTGACATTTCAACCAACAAGAACTCAGATCGCATTGAAATCGAATGGGGTTTCTCAGACCACTACGACAAGATTCCTGCGCTCTTCGATAAGAAGAATGAGGAAGTTATTCGCTCGAATATCTATTTTACCAGGATCACAAAGACGGCGACCGGTCTAGTTAAGCAAAACGGTACCGAAAAATTAATTCTTCGCGCGCAATGGCGTTTGCTGCCAAAGAAAGAGCTGACGAGCAAGAAGAAGAGTTGGCTTCGCGTAAACCCCGTTGGTGTTGAGATTGTGCAAGCCGAACTGATTGAAGACCCCAGTGCAGAGGCCAGATAATGAAAACCAAAATTTCCGCTATCACCGTTCCGGTGCTGCTGATGATTGCTATGAATGCTCAGGCATCTACTTGCCGGGTAATTCACTGGAAGTCAGACAGCGTTATTCAAATCAACAGCGCACTCAACCTCGGCACTAGGGTTGAGCTACCGGCCGACAACATCACGGATCCCGTGGGCAGCTCCGATCTATGGAACGCTGAGGGCGCCGCCAACCAGGTGATGATCAAACCCAATAGCCGGGAAGAGCAGGGCAAGAAAGCCGTAATTCGCGCTTGGACGGCCGACGGCAACGCCTACGACATCGTAGCTAACCGCGT
This sequence comes from Pseudomonas sp. RIT-PI-AD, assembly GCF_025642785.1. GTDB lineage: Bacteria > Pseudomonadota > Gammaproteobacteria > Pseudomonadales > Pseudomonadaceae > Pseudomonas_T. The sequence goes on along the minus strand of NZ_JANZKU010000041.1, from coordinate 6,758 downwards.
CGAAGACAGTGCACAGAATGATGTGTGCGTTAAGGTTGTAGCCGATGGCATGTTCTTCAGTTCGGGGGCACGCACAGCTCTAGGCCAACAGTCATCTCTCACGACCCAAGGGACGGCTGCGGCTAATGCCCAAGTAGCCGCCATGCAACAACAGCTGCAGCAGCTCCGTCGTGATGCCGAGGACGAAAGGCGTAAAGCCGTCATGGAGGCGCTACGGCGCTTCCGGTATCACGTATACACCCGCTACAGCTGGGATCAAGGCAAGGGTTTCGCAGCTCAGGGCCTGATTTCCGATGTTTACGATGATGGCCGATTCACTTACATCCGCCTGTTCCAGCCAAACCGTGGATTGCTGTCTGTTGAAACTGAAGTTGGCGAGAAGAACGCCACTGTTCCGACTAAGTACGATGATGCTTATGGCATGTACGTAATTTCCGGCATTTATCCGAAGTTCACTCTCCGGGTGGATGATGCGAAGATCAGTATTGCCCGCGCAGATGGCCGCACCAACGGCGAATTCTAAGGGGGCAACATGACCACAGAAGCCGCACCACGTATTGACGAACAGCCTGCAACGTACCGGCGTAAGTTGCAGCTATGGCTAGGCATTGCCTTTGGCATTGTTCTCGCGCTGCTGTTTGTGCTCACGCTCATCAATATTTTTTCTAAGATGGGCGGCAAAGCTCAGCCTAAGACCGAGACGGCCAAGGTCGAACAGGCCAGCCAAACGGGTGATCGTGAAGACCAGTTCAACCAATTAGTGGCGAACCGCCGACCAAACCGTGCTGCACAGGATGCCGGCAACGGCGAAGGGCAGAGCCCGCTTGAAGAGTCGTTTAACAAGCTCGTGCAAGGCGGGAAAGAAGCAAGCAGCGGTGTATCCGCTACGGAAGGTCAACAGGGGCGCGAGCCTACACAGTCGGCTGCCGAGAAGGCTATGCGTCAGTGGGAACAGCGCGAGAAGCTACGTGCATTGCAGAGTGCGCAAAGCGGCTGGGGACTGGCGAAAAGCAACCTGGGCAAGCGTGCTAACGCTTCTACCTCGGTTGCTACTGCGCCTGCGATGGATTCGCCAAGCAGCGCGGCGCTTGCAGGCGGAAATCGTGACTTGATGGGGTCTCTGGATACGCTCAACCGCCCTCTCGACGAGACTACCAGCATAGAAGAGCGGCGGGCCGAAGTTCGGCGCCGGATTGAGGAGGCCCAGCGCTTGCGCGCTGAGCTGGCGACCAAGGGGACGGCAGGTCTGCCAAATGCCTCGGGCCTTACTGCCCCCGACCAGGAGCAGGCCAAGCAGCAGCTACAGCAGGTGTCCAGCAGCTTCAATCGAGCGCCGCAAGATGTTGTTGGATATAGCAAATCCAACAAGTACAACGCCGATATTGCTGGAAAGATTAAGGTTCCACCAGGAACGTTAATTCCGACAACGCTAATGCGTAAGTCTATTTCCGACTACATGACCGGCTCGCTGCAGTCAATAGTTAGTCACGATGTTTACGATACTACGCGGCAATATGTTCTATTCCCCAAGGGCACAGAAATAAACATTGGTGTTGCACGTACAAGGAATGTCAACGAAGCGATTTCTAATCGCGTAGCTTTCTTGGTTAAAGAAGGCGTATTGCCGAATGGCAATAGAATTGACTTTACCAAGGCGTCTACAGTTGACCGTGAAGGCGTTGGCGCCATTGAGGACCAAGTGGACTATCATTTCATGGCGCAGTTCCTAGGCGTGGCGGCTTATGCAATTGTCAGTAGCGAGTCCAGCTATAGCGGTAGTGGAGATAAAGAGGGAAGTTATGCCGGTGATGTTGGCGAGAATACCCGTCGTGAGTTTTCCCCGCTAGTTCAGAAATATCTAAACATAGTGCCTACTGTAACTATTCGGCCTGGTCAATCTTTCCGCGTGATCGTGGAAGAAGAAATGTATGTTGAGCCTTGGAGCGACCTCTATGCAAAATATGTTGATTAAGTTCTTGGTTGTCCTTGCGCTTATCCCAACTTTCGCAACGGCAAAAGATGAACAACTAGTAACGATCGATCCTCTGAGTCTCTATGCGAGAACGGTATATCCAGAGGACGTTAAAACCGTTGGCGATGCCGCGCGCTACCTGTTGGAACCGACGGGCTATCAACTTGTAGTCGTATATCCGGCACCGAAAGATGCGTCCAATATTTATAAACGAAAGATTCCACCAATCGCAAAAGTTCACCGGACAATGCCAATTATCGATGCGCTGCAAATTCTTATCGGCAATGATAACTGGATTGTCATTGATCGGAATAACAAGCTAATTTCGTTTTCGGAGGTTAAGTCGTGAAAAAAGTCTTGATCATGTTGACGGTTCTTTCTGTACTGACCGGCTGCAGCTCCACAAACGTTGTTGGAGACGGTGACTTCTTCAGCCTATCCAGTCGCAATGTCGTCTACCGCGACCTGACGCGCCCCGTGGGTTTCGATAACGAACCGGAGCAAGCGAATTATGTCGTTCTCCCTGTTTTCACCAAGTAACGCGCTGGCTCTTGCGCTCGGCCTAGTCGGCGCAATGAGCGCCGCCGCCGAGGTCGAGCAGCATGATACCGATTCGGCGGAGCTGTACGAATACCTCTTCCCGGAGGGACTACGCACGCCCGCTGCAGCGGCGTCTAGCGCAGCTGCAGGGGCCGCTCCGATTGCTCCGGCCAGGTTCTCCGGGTTCATGGAGCAGAACCGGCGCCGTAGTTGGTCACAGGATCAGATCAACGCTATGCACGATGCTTTCAAGCGTCCAGCTCCACAGCCTATCGCGCCTGCCGATGCTATTGAGGTGGCACCGATCAATGGCGATGCCAGCGTGTACGGTACGCCATCGGCAGACCTGGAGGATTCGCCCTATGCTGAGCTGGTGACCAGATATGCGCGAATGCGCAACCTGAATCCCCAGCTCGTACATCAGCTTATTATTGCAGAGTCACTTTATAATCCAGATGCTGTGAGCACCAAGGGTGCTAAGGGTCTGATGCAACTTATGGACGACTTATCCCGTAAGTTCAATATTGACCCTTTTGATCCAGAATCCAATATTAGCGTTGGAACGCAGTATTTAGCCGAGCTCATAGGACGTTTCAAAAGCATAGATTTAGCGTTAGCGGCGTATAACGCAGGCCCCACAGTTGTTGAAAAATACAAAGGTGTCCCACCCTTTCCAGAAACCACAACATATATTAGTCGTATCAAGGCGGGTTTAGCTCAGGCGGAGGTAAACAACGGATGACTATGAAGATTTCTCTATTACTAGCAACTCTTCCCGCTGTAGTCTTTGCAGGAGAGCATGATTTTGACTGGCAAGATCGGAACAAGATGCAAGGGGCTTGGAAAATGTGCATCACCACGGGTTTCACTGGTGGCGAGTGCCCCAAGGTTTACGAGAAGTGCTGGCTGCCGCCTTTGATTTACAAGTCGCATGATAATGTTAAGACATATTGTAAAAAAGAACCTTCATTTTCCGTTAGCGAGTCTGACAAACAACGGTATCTTACCCAGGCCAGTGATATGGCAAGCCAGAATCCGATAGCTAGTTCCGAGCGTCCTAAATATCCGGGTAGCAACTATACTCCCACTTATCCGAATCCGCCTCAGTCCGGCGGTTCGTCAGAGGACGACGATAATCAGTCTGGAAACCAACCAACACCAACACCAACACCAACACCAACACCAACACCAACACCAACACCAACACCAACACCAACACCAACACCTGGAAACACCGGCTCTTCGCCAACTTCCCCAGGTACAGTTATCGGCTCCGCAAGTGGCGTTTTCACCTGGACCGGAGCAACTGTTCAGCAGGGCACCTATGCTGGGAACCCGTGGACAAGTTCCCCGGTGTCACCTACAGAAGGAACGAGGGGTGTTATAAGCACAGTGCGGGCGGTAGCTTCGACAGGTAACCGTTTTGTTTGGATATCAGAGAAGCCAGGGGAGCCTAATTATGCTGCAGGTTGCACTTCTACCAGCGGTCAAGACTCCGCACTGCATTGGACTACTGTTACAAATTCTTCTTGGGGTGGATTCGCTTGTCAGCTTGATCCAGGTAAACAGTATTACGTGAATGTAATTAGCAGTTGTTCCTCGCAGTGTTTTTTCAGGATATCCAACTCTGTCGATAAAGTACGTTGATATTTCTACTCTCTCGCCCTTGGCCTAGAGAGTGCGTCACCTGCTTAGTGGTGAGCAGCCTGAGGCATCCGGGCACCAGAGGCAAAGTGTGACCTATATGGTGAGCTTGACTAATAACTACCAACCATCGAGGTATTAATCATATGGCAAGCGAACAGACTGTACAGAAGATCCGATACGACGCCCTGGTTGCCCATGAATTCGGCCCCGAGGATGACCGCAAGACGCACTGGACCCGTGTAGGCGCGGGATTCAGCAACGCCGATGGGAGGGGGATCAACATCGAGCTGACACCAGGCCTCGCAGTGAGCGGTCGCCTAGTGCTCCGCATATATGAACCCAAGGACAAGGGGTAATCGTAAAAACACTCAATATGGTGTCGCCAGCAGGAGCCCATAGGGGCGGGGAGGTAGGGCGCTCTTCCCCCTACCTCCTGGACGCCTCGCGGGTGAGAGCGGGTTAGGGTCGGAGAGAAGCCCGCCGCAGGCGGCGAGAACGGCGGGCAGGGCCCGGCCTTTTGTGGATGAGCATCAGTAAGGAAAAAACGTGCGCCTAGCATTTCTGAAAGAGCTTTTCGATGGCGGCCTGTTGGTTGGTGCGACTGTTGAGCCCGCCGAGGGGGATGGCTGGTTGCTTAAGGTCACCAAGCAGAGCGGTGAGGTGGTGGCCGTCACGCTGGCTGCTCAGACCAGCCAGGTCAAGGTCTACAACCGTGTCAACGCCGCGATGATGGACGCTTGGCGGATTGGTTTTCGCAGCGTCGCCGTGACGTTGCCGGACGATTTCGAGCTGACTGGAACGCGCTGATTCCTGCACGAAATTGCTGATCCATGCTCATGAATTTGCATTTTCATGCCGTGGCACTTAGTCTTCAGTCGATTTACCAGATCGAGCACGACGAGAGGGTGCGATGGCCGTGGACCTGTCTGCGATGCGCAAGCTGTTTGAAGGTGGGGCCCTGAAGGCGGCTATCGTCGCTCCGGCTCCCCTGGAAAAGGGTGCGTGGGTGCTAGTGGTCGAGCGCGCTGATGGCGCGCATGAGTACATGACCGTGGCTCGTTCCACGCGGCAGAAGATCTACAAGAGCTTGGAATCGGTAAGCGCTGACGCAGCTCGCGTTGGCTTTCGTGAGGTGAGGCTGCAAGTAGCGTAGAGACTTAATACAGAAACCAAAAAGCCCGGCTGGTAACCGGGCTTTTTGGAAAGGAAAAGAGCAGGTCGAATCTTGGCGGAGGAAACCTGCTCATTTAGGGGTGAGCTGATTATGGCTTTCACTGCGCCTGCGCGCAAGTTAGAAAAGTGCCATTTATCGCCGGCTCACCGCCATCTATGCGGGGGGTTATGGCGATAGAAACAAGGAAGTATGTGCCGCGCGTTAATAACGGCGGCAACTACTGTGGCCACCAGCCAGACGCACCGCGGCTGGAGCTGGTGAAGCCCTCGACGCTGAAAAATCGTCCGAAGATCTTGCAGCGCCTTCAGGACGAAGTGCGTCAGTACTACCGCTCGCCCTCGCGCCTGCCATCCTTGAACGCAGCCAACGGCAGCAAGCGTCAGCAGCGCAGCGAACGGCGCGAGGCGTGCATCTTGGTCATGGGGGTGATCCTGGAGTACACCGACCTGACGTCGCTCAGGTGCGGCGTTCCAGGGCCGTCGGGTTTCCAGTCGCTCACCTTTGATTACCTGGCTGAATTCACGGGAATGGGCCTGCGCCGCATCGAGCGCGCTGTCGCAGACCTCAAGTTCAGCAACATCCTGACAGTCTCCCAGCCGCGACAGCTCCAGAACGATGGTTCCTACCGGGGCCTGGCGGCGGTGAAGGCTGTAAACAGCCTGTTGTTCGGAGCATTCGGCTTGCTGAAGTGGCTGAAGCACGAGCGTCAGAGAGCCAGCGAGCGCCTGGCTAAGAAAGCGAAGAAGCAGGGCGGCAACCTCGGGCAGTGGTCTAGGAGCGCTCTGGCGATAGGTCGGATGCTGGTTGTTCGTCAGGGCCTCGCGGGCGGTCTACCTCGGATTGGTGCTCCCCCAGGCGGGCCGCCTGGAGGGTCGCAGGTCGACGCCGAGACCTATGGTCGAATGTTCAACAACCTGGTGATGGCGTTGAAGGAGGAAGACCCCACCAGGGACGGCGCGACCTGCCGACAACTGGCAGAAGCGATACTGACCAAGAAGCTAGCCGGCTGATCCCCAGCCGGGGCCTCCCCCTGCCTGATCGGCAGCGGCTGAAGGCATTCCCCCCCCGCGATGCCGGCGCCACGGCGCCGGCCACCCCCAAAGGAGACAAAATTCCGAGCGAGCGGCGGCCAGGCCGCCGCCGCAGCACGTGCGCGTGGGGAAGAAAAAGTTAAGTGTCGGCATCATTCAAATTAAGTGTCGGTCCTTAATCAGGTCGCTTTCAAAAGAATCAGAAGAGGGGTGTCGCAAGCTCCACCCAAATGACGCCCGCGCACTTCGTGCCTACGGCACGGCGCGGAACGGAACACCCCCTCCCGGGGGGCCAGGGTTGCACCCTGGACGGCAGACCGAACACCAAGGGGCGCTGCCCCTTGTAAACCCCGCTCTTGCCCGCGAGGCGTCGGGAGGCAGGGGGGAAGAGCAC
>NZ_JANZKU010000040.1 GCF_025642785.1 Pseudomonas sp. RIT-PI-AD | reverse complement strand
CCTGCGCCTGAGCGACGACCAGGGCCGCCTGCTCTGGCGCGCCACCCCGGACGACTGGGCCGCCGTGCGCGATCAACAAGGCGACACCGACCAGCCGATCCGCTTCCAGGGCCAGTACCACGACGAAGAAAGCGGCCTGTACTACAACCGCTACCGCTACTACGCCCCCGACCTGGGCCGCTACGTGAGCCAGGACCCGATCGGGTTGTTGGGGGGGATGAATGGGTATGGGTATACAGGTTTAAACCCGATTAAATATATTGACCCTATCGGACTTGCTCCTTGCCCGCCCGGAAGTGTATCGCCCGGCATAGCCTGTTATATATCCGATGCGAGTGGGAAAACGGGTTATCCCAATGAGGGGCGATGTGCGACAGGAGATTGTGCGGCAGGTTTACCTCGACAAAATGAGGCGTTACAAGGCAGCCTTTCCCTCGATATTGGTCTAGCAGGGCACGCCGGAATCGGAGGCAGCACCTCTGTAGGAATATCTATAGGCAAAAAAGGTGAAGACTATGGCCCTAATGTATGTGGATATATAAATGCCTGCCAAACGGCTGGACCTGGGGTTGCTGGCTCAGTAGGAGTGAATGGTACGTTCGGTAACGCTCCTCCTAGCACAGGGATGACCAAAATGATTGGTGCATTTGCGAATGGAGGCCTACTTGGTGATTATGGTGGGAATGTGCTGATTGATACTAGTAACTCGTCCTCGGTTTCCACTTCTGTAGGAGTTGGATTAGGCGGCGGGACTGCCGCTGGCGTAATGAGCTGCCAGCAATATTCATACTGCGCTAAAGATTAATTTGGAGTTAAATATGAGAAAGTTAGCAAGGTTGTCTTTCATTTTTTTTCTGGCACTTAGTGTGTCCTGCTCCCAGGATAAGGAGGCCAGGGAGCGAGATAGCGAAAGGTATGTTAGTTTATTTCAGAAAAAATTTAACGAGAAAGACATTGCAGCCATTTATGACAACGCCTCGGATAACTTAAAAGTAGGAGTTAAGAAAGAAGAATTTATAGGAAGCATAGAGAAAATCCGAGAAACACTTGGCGAAAATATCTCCACCAAGAAAGACAAGATCTTTTATTTAGAAGATACAAACGGAGTTCCGCTACTAGTTGTCACATATAATACTCGGTTTGCAAAAGGAGTAGGCGTGGAAACCTTCATGCTTGAATTAGAGAAAAAACGTGTCTCTTTACATCGTTACAATATAAATTCGGATGATCTTGTGCGCAGCCTTTTGCTTGGCGAAAAGAAAGATTAGTTGCTTAGGCCGGAACTGCACCTGCACTGAGATGAGCGAGCTTGGGCTGCGCGCCACTGTTCACGAACTAGGTTCTTCATCGATGCTGCGCCTTCCCCGACGCCGCCGTGCTGACCTGCTCGCTGACATGAACATGGTAGAAGCTTGGGCAACAGGGAGAACGGATAAATCGAAGTCTCAAATATTGACATCAATCAGGACCAAGTTGGTGTTTTATGATCGTCAGGCTAGACAAATGGGACTTAAGGACGACAATGGCTGCACGCTAGGAAATACTGTTGATTTCTATCATGACAATGCATTTGAAGAGTCTGGCCTTTCACCCTTCTTCTACGGCGGCAATCTTTGGCCTCAAGATACATGGCCTAACCCTGCCCCCAAAGATCCCAGGAAGTAATATGACTCGCATAGTTATCCGATTATCATTTGTTGTTATCTTCCTTTTGGGATTGTTCGTTTCTGGCTTTTTGCTGGCTCTTGGGATCATACCTTTTTCAAATATTATTTTAGAAAGCTTCACCACAGCGTTTTTGTATCAAATATATATTTCATTCCATTTTTATATTATTTCTTAGTAAGGATTTTGGGGGCGGAGTGATAGGCGTTTTATTAATACCTCTTGCTTTAGGTACTCACCATATACTCTCTGCAGTATGTGCACACGTTACTTTTTTCTGGGCCCCTATAGTAATGATTTTGGAATTCATATTTTATTTGCTTGTTTGCTTTAGCATTAAAAGATTTATAGGCTTACAATGCATATTGTCTTTCCTTGGCAAAATACCCATGGCAATTAGTTATTTTATTCAGTTTTCATTGAAGGAATTTAATAGCCCGAAGTAATGTAAGTGACGAATGCGTAGGATGACTCCGAGCGGCGACCGATACGTGAGCCAGACCCGATCGGGTTGTTGGGGGCCAATATCTACGCTTACCCGCTTAATCCGCAGTTGTTTGTTGATCCAATGGGACTGGCAACATAGCCTAAAACGAGAAAAATCATGAAATTCCTGATGCGGGTGATATAACCAGGGACATAATTACAAATAGACGTGGCGCAGACAGTGTCTCGATTGGTGACAATGCAGTGTATGACGCGTGCGGAATAACGGCCGCATAATGACATGCATGGAGAGACTCGACCAATATGAGCAAATTGCAGGAGCGGATAAAAGTCTCGGCAAGCATCCACTGATACAGGTTACTGTTGAGCTTGCGCGTGAGCTCGGTAAAAACAGCGTATGCATGGCTAATAACAAGTGTGATATATCAGAATTTGCCGGAAAGCCATTGCCTAAAATTTGGCCGCGCGCCTTGGACACAATTTTCAAGGAAGTTCCGGCACCTAGCGCCGGCCCTAAGAAAAAAGACAGGACCTATTGAATGAGCAAAGTATTACTTATTTTTTTGATCATATTTTCTTGCGGATGTGTTGCCGCAGAAGTGCCTGAAATACGCTGTGAATACGCCGAAAAGATAATGGATTATTCGACACTTGGTGACTGCTATAGCCAAGGGGTTGTTTATGATAAGGATGAAGAAAAAGCCAAACTATATTATATATATGGCGCAATGCAGGACACGGATCAAGGTGAGTATGGAAAACTACAAGCTGCACGTGTTTTATTATTTAAAAGCACAGATGAAGTAGATAATGCTATGGGGCTATACATTCTAAAGGTTTTCTCGGACAGTCAAAATGCCATAATTGTAAAAGCTCCAAGCTATGAAGGGGAATATACCTTTCGTGGTGCTGCTAGATATTATCTGGCAATATATTTTGCGCAGCAAAAAGATTATGAGCGCGCAATTGCCTACCTTGACTTGGCACTAGAGGATAGCTATTTCTGGGCTGCTTATGCCAAGCTTTATCTAAAAAGCCAACTAATCAGTGATGACGAGAAGAGTAAGTTAATCTCGCAAGCCGAGGATTTGAGGAAAATATACTTCCCTTGGTACCCCAAAGGCTATTCGTGCTGGCTGCAATGGCAAATAAAGCCCACCAAGGAGGACGAATTGAAATTCCCTGTCGACGCTCAGAAAGCTTCGAAATTAATGGAAGAGCAGGGTGGATGTCGCTCCAAATAAATAGTCCCACAGCTTCGTGCCGCTGCTGCGCCTGGAACAGGCCCGGACTCCCGACGCCACCGAACTGACCCAGGCCCGCCGCCTGCTGGCCAGCCAGGGCCAGGCCCTGCCCGAGCAGTACCGCCCGGCGCTGCGGGACCTGCGCATCGCCTGTTTCCACACCGACCACCTGGGCACCCCCCTGCGCCTGAGCGACGACCAGGGCCGCCTGCTCTGGCGCGCCACCCCGGACGACTGGGCCGCCGTGCGCGATCAACAAGGCGACACCGACCAGCCGATCCGCTTCCAGGGCCAGTACCACGACGAAGAAAGCGGCCTGTACTACAACCGCTACCGCTACTACGCCCCGGAGCTGGGTCGCTACGTGAGCCAGGACCCGATCGGGCTGTTGGGAGGAGCCAATATCTACGCCTACCCGCTTAATCCGCAGCTGTTTATCGATCAACTGGGGTTAGATAAAACGACTTGGGGCGGGAAGGGCAGCTCGGTCTTTGACGGACCTAAAAATGGTAATTGGGGTGGGAAATGTTGGAGTGGTGGACAAAACTCTTGTGGAGGAGAGTCACCAGGCACAGCAGAACCAACTGATAGCGCTGACGCTTGCTATAAAGCACATGACGAATGTTTTATTGATTGTGAAGATAAATATGGGAACACTGCAGAAATGTTTTGTAAGCCTCTAGTTTGCAACGCAACCCTAAAATCTTGCCTTTCAAACCTGCCTAAGAATATGACTGAATGGCAAAAACCACCAGCTATAGGCACGGAGCAAGACACAGCCTCTTTTATGCAACAAGCCTCCGGGTGGTTTACTACTAAGGACAGAACGGTACAACTTCACACCAAGCGAATGGCAGCTTTAAATTACCGATGCCTCCAGAATTTCAACAATATGCAAGGGAATGATATGAAAAAACAAATCTGTTTAATTGTTTCGCTAGTGCTATTGGCGCCTGTCAATGTTTTTGCTTCTATATGTAGCGCCCCAGAATTAAAAAGTCGAGCTCATGATTTTGCTGTATTGCACAGTGAAGGCAAGCAAATTGATCTAAAAAAATGGTTTGTCAAAGGCACTTTTGAAACTGCATTCATAAAGTCAAATGAATATGTTTCATTTTTTGAATTTAGTCACGAACAAACCAATGTATATGGAGGGCTCAAGAGTATCGAAATAAAGCAGGACAAAGCGAAAAAATGCAACACTTGCGCTATCGCAACTGTCATTCGCTATAAATTTAAAGGCCCTCCCTTCGAAGGAACTGAATGCTGGTCATTGGAAGACGACATTTGGAAAATAAGCGCTCAATAAAGCGGTCAAGTAATTATTTAACTGTCCGCTTCTTCGAGGGATCGGTACATTTAAAGAATGGGCTCCACCGCACTCGATGAGGTATGGCAGAAGAGCTGGAGAAAATTAAAAATCCCAAACCAAGTTTACTCCAACAGCTTACTTGGCGAGCCAGGCGTGGACTTATAGCGTTTTGTTTTTCAATAAGTTTGCTAATTTTTAGCCTCTACAAAGCCAAATCCGAGAAAGCAGGAGTGCTTAGAAGTCTCGAGAAATAGCTAGACGGTTGATCCCTGCTCTAATCGGCCTCCATAGTTGTGGGCCAGGCTAAGTCTCGGTAATGACCAGGGGCGTACTTACAAGTAGACGTGGTCCAGGCAGTGTCTCGATCGGTGTCAATGCAGTGCTTGACGCGTGCAGGAATAACGGTCGCATGATGACCTGTATGGAAAGACTCGACCAATACGAGCAGATTGCAGGAGCGGATAAAAGCCTAGGAAAACACCCCTTAATACAAATCACTGTTGAACTTACCCGTGAGCTTGAAAAAATAGCGTATGCATGTCAATAATAAATGCGACATATTGGAGTTTGTTGGGGGGATATCGCCGGAAATTTGGCCGCCTGATTTGGATGCAGTTTTCAAAGAAATACCAAAACCAAGCCCTGGACCTAAAAAGAAAGACAGGATAAATTAATGCGCAAGTTAAGACTCGGCTGTTTATTTTTTATGATTTTCTCTGAGCATTTAATGGCGGAGGTGACGGAAGCGCGCTGCAAGACTGCGGAAAGCATAATGGATTACTCAACGCTTGGTGATTGCTACGATCAAGGAGTGATCTATCCCAAGGACAAGGAACAGGCCAAACTGAATTATATCTATGGTGCAATGCAAGACACCAGACAAGGCGAGTACGGAAGACTAAAAGCTGCGCGGGCACTTCTGTTTCAAAGCGAGAATGAGTTGGAAAATGCTATGGGGTTATATATATTAAAGTCTTTTTCTGATAACAAGAATGCTATCGTGGTCGAAAAGCCACGCTATGAAGGGGATTATACATACCGTGGTGCGGCACGCTATTATCTATCCATATATCTGTTGCAACAAAATGAAAATGAGCGTGCCTTAACTTATCTAGATCTAGCTTTGGAGGACGGTTATTTCTGGGCCGCTTATGCCAAGCTTTATCTAAAAAGCCAACTAATCAGTGATGACGAGAAGAGTAAGTTAATCTCGCAAGCCGAGAATTTGAGGAAAATATACTTCCCTTGGTACCCCAAAGGCTATTCGTGCTGGCTGCAATGGCAAATAAAGCCCACCAAGGAGGACGAATTGAAATTCCCTGTCGACGCTCAGAAAGCTTCGAAATTAATAGAAGAGCAGGGTGGATGTCGCTCCAAATAAATAGTCCCACAGCTTCGTACCGCTGCTGCGCCTGGAACAGGCCCGACCCCTCGACGCCGCCGAGCTGACCTGCTCACTGAATATGAACAGCGCTAGAAGCAATAGACCCTGAACGCTGTAGCCCTCCAAACGTTACCGGGTCAGCGTACACCTGCTCACTGACCAGCCTGTATTTTGCCGGCCGCCGATTGATACGGCACACTAGCGCCCCCGCGCCCGGCGCCGTAGATGACAGAAGCCGTATGACCCGTTCCCCGTTCCGTCGCCTTGCCTTCGGTGCTCTTCGCCGCCTGCTGTATCTGTGGGTGCGCTCGGAAACCATCAACCAGTCCGCCCTCACTCTCAAGCTCGACCGCAGCAAGCCGGTGCTCTACGTGCTGCAACAGAGTTCCATGAGCGATCTGGCGGTGGTGGACACCGAATGCCGTAAAGCGGGGCTGCCACGACCGGTATTGCCGGTGGCGGTGGGCGAGTTGCTGGAACCGGCGGCGTTCTTCTACCTGACCCCGGACCCGGGCTGGCTCGGCCGGCAGGACAGGCGCGCCAGCGCGCCGACGCTGGTGCGGGTGCTCGGGGCGATCCAGCAGCAGGCGGTGGAGGATGCGCAGATCATTCCGGTCAGCGTGTTCTGGGGCCAGTCGCCGGATCGCGAGACCAGCGCCTGGAAGCTGTTGTTCGCCGACGATTGGGCGGTCACCGGGCGGCTGCGCAAGCTGGTCAGCATGCTGATCCTCGGACGCAAGACCCGCGTGCAGTTCTCCGCGCCCATCCACTTGCGCGAACTGGTGGAACAGGACAAGGGCCCGGAGCGGACCCTGCGCATGGTGCAGCGCATCTTGCGGGTGCACTTCCGCAATCAGAAGACCGCGGTGATCGGTCCGGACGTGTCCCACCGCCGCAACCTGGTGAAGGGGTTGATCCACGGCCCGCAGGTGCGCCAGGCGATCGCCGAGGACGTGGAACGGGAAAAGATCCCCCAGGAAAAGGCCGAAGCCCAGGCGCTGAAGTACGCCAACGAGATCGCCTCGGACTACACCTACACGGCGATCCGCTTCCTCGAGGTGGTACTGAGCTGGTTCTGGAACAAGCTGTACGAGGGCATCCGGGTCAATCACATCGAGGGCGTGCAGAACATCGCCCAGGGCCACGAGGTGATCTACGTGCCCTGCCACCGCAGCCATATCGACTACCTGCTGCTGTCCTACCTGCTGTTCCGCAACGGCCTGACGCCGCCGCACATCGCCGCCGGGATCAACCTGAACATGCCGGTGATCGGCAGCCTGCTGCGTCGCGGCGGCGCCTTCTTCATGCGCCGCACCTTCAAGGGAAACCCCCTGTACAGCGCGGTTTTCAACGAATACCTGCACACCCTGTTCAGCCGCGGCTTCCCGGTGGAGTACTTCGTCGAGGGCGGCCGCTCGCGCACCGGGCGCATGCTGCATCCGAAGACCGGCATGCTGGCGATCACCCTGCGCAGCTTCCTGCGTTCGTCGCGCCTGCCGATCGTCTTCGTACCGGTCTACATCGGCTACGAGCGGGTCCTGGAAGGTCGCACCTACCTCGGCGAGCTGCGCGGCGCGAGCAAGAAGAAGGAGTCGATCTTCGACATCTTCAAGGTGGTCAGCGCCATCCGCCAGCAGCGCTTCGGCTCGGTCTCGGTGAACTTCGGCGAGCCGATCAAGCTGACCGAGTTCCTCGATCGCAGCCAGCCGGACTGGCGCACCCAGGCGCTGGCCCCCGACTACCGGCCGGAATGGCTGAGCGAGGCGACCCATCGACTGGCGGTCACCGTGGCGCGCCACCTCAACGACGCCGCGGCGATCAACCCGGTCAACCTGGTGGCCCTGGCACTGCTCTCCACCAGCCGCCTGGCGCTGGACGAGCGCGCCCTGGCGCGAATCCTCGACCTTTACCTGGCGCTGTTTCGGCGGGTGCCCTACTCGCCCCATGCGACCCTACCGGAGGGCGATGGCCAGGCGCTGATCGAATACGTGCGCAGCATGAACCTGCTCGCCGAGCAGAAAGACGCGCTCGGGCGGATCCTCTACCTGGACGAGCAGAACGCGGTGCTGATGACTTACTACCGCAACAACGTGCTGCATGTATTCGCTTTGCCGGCACTGCTCGCCAGCTTCTTCCAGAGCAGCGCGCGGATGAGTCGCGAACAGATCCTGCGCTTCACCCAGGCGCTCTATCCCTACCTGCAGGCGGAGCTGTTCATCCGCTGGAGCGTGGAGGAGCTGGAGGCGGTGGTGGACGAATGGCTGGCGGCGTTCGTCGAACAGGACCTGTTGCGGGTCGAAGGCGACGTCTACGTGCGGCCGCCGCCCAGCTCGCGGCAGTTCGTGTTGCTCACCCTGTTGTCCCGGGCCATCGTGCAGACCCTGCAACGCTTCTACATGGCCATCGCCCTGCTGCTCAATGGCGGCCAGCACGCGTTGTCCGCCGAGGAGCTGGAGAATCTCTGCACGGTGATGGCCCAGCGCCTGTCGATCCTGCACGGGCTGAACGCCCCTGAATTCTTCGACAAGAGCCTGTTCCGCCATTTCATCCAGACGTTGCTGGACCAGCAGGTGCTGCGCCAGGACGAGAACGGCAAGCTGAGCTACCACCGCCTGCTCGGCGAACTGGCGGAGGGCGCCGCCAAGCGCGTGCTGCCCGCGGAAATCCGCCTGTCGATCCGCCAAGTGGCCCAGGACCGCCAGACCGACCTGGAGGAACCGCGCGACCCCGCCTGACGCGGCGTCGCGCAACTTCCGCGGAACGCGGCTGTCCGACGGGGCGTCTTCCGTCGTTGCGAATTCGACCATGCCGCGCCGCGCCCCGCTGTTCCCGATGGCCCTGCTGCTCTCCGCCTGCGCCGGCTGCAGCCATGCGCCGCTCAGCCTGAAAGGCGAAGTCTTCTACCACGCCCGCGACGCGCTGCCCGAGGACGCGGTGCTCAGCGTGAAGCTGGTCGACCTCACCCGCGCCGATGCGCCGCCGCGGGAGCTCGCGCTGCAACAAGGGAAGATCCGCAGCCCGGTGCCGGTTTCCTTCCGCCTCGACTACGACCCGGACGACATCCTGCCAGGGCACAGCTACGCGGTGCAGGCACGCATTCAGCGCAACGGCCGGCTGCTGTTCATCAACACCGTGCACCACGGCGTGCTGCTGGACGGCAGCGACCCGCAACCGCTGCGGGTGCGAATCGCTGCCATCCACTGATGGCCGTGCCCAGGCACTCCGCTAAGCTCGCGGCTTTTCCGCTCCGAGGAACCATCATGTTTCGCCCACTCGTCCTGCTGCTCGGCCTCGGGCTGTCCGCCCAGGCTTTCGCCCTCTCGCTCGCCGACCTCACGCAACAGGAAGCGGGTGGCGGGCTCAAGGACGTCTTGACCCAGAGCGCCAGCCTCGCGGTGCAACAACTGAGCAAGCCCGGCGGCTTCGCCAAGGACCCCGCTCTGCGCATCGAATTGCCGGGCAAACTCGGCAAGGCCGCGCGTACCTTGAAGGCGATGGGCATGGGCAGCCAGGTCGAACAGTTGGAAAACGGCATGAACCAGGCCGCCGAGGCGGCGATGCCGCAAGCCAGGGCGTTGCTGGTGGACGCGGTGAAGAAGATGAGCGTGCAGGATGCCCGCTCGATTCTCGCCGGTTCCCAGGACGCCGCGACCCGCTACCTGGACAGCAGTAGCCGCGAGCAGCTACGGACGCGTTTCCTGCCGATCGTCCGCCAGGCCACCGCCCAGGTCGGGCTGGCCAGCCAGTACAACGCGTTCGCCGGGCAGGCGGCGCGGCTGGGGGTGGTCGAGACGAAGAACGCCAGCCTGGAAAGTTATGTGACCGAGCAAGCCCTGGACGGCCTGTTCACCCTGATCGCCCGCCAGGAGGCGAACATTCGCCAGGACCCGTTGAAGGCCGCCACCGGCCTGGCGCAGAAGGTGCTCCAGGCCGGCCAGACGCGCTGAGGTCTTACGCCGGACCGTCGTGGCCGGCCGGGACTCATTTACCGGCTTGCTGATAGAACGGCATGACCTTGGGAATCGCCGCCTGCAGCGAGGCCATGCGCGAACCGGAAGACGGGTGCGTGCTCATGAATTCCGGCGGCGCCCCTTCGCTGGCCTTGCTCATCTTTTCCCACAGGCTGATGGCGGCGTTCGGGTTGTAGCCGGCGCGGGCGGAGAGCTCCAGGCCGATCAGATCGGCCTCGTTCTCGTTGCTGCGGCTGTTCGGCAGGGTCATCAGGTATTCCACCCCGGTATTGGCCAGTTGCAGGCTGCCGTCGCCGACCCCGAGCACCGAACCGACCTGGGTGGCCATCTGCACCCCATAGGCCTTGGACATCGCCTCGCGGCCGTGCTCGCGCAGGGCGTGGGCGATCTCATGGCCCATCACCGCGGCCAGTTCATCGTCGCTCAGTTTGAGCTGATCGATCAGCCCGCTGTAGACGATGATCTTGCCGCCGGGACCGCAGTTGGCGTTGAGCTCCTCGCTGTCGATCAGGTTGACCTGCCAGTCCCACTTCGCCGCATCGGGACGGAACACCGGGGCCTGGGCGATCAGCCGGCGGGCGATGGCGTCGACGCGCTTGGCATTCTGGCTGTTCTTGTCCAGCACACCCTTGCTCGACGCCTCCTGCAGGGTCTGGGTGTAGGACTGCGAGTACATCTGGTTGACCTCGTCGCTCGACAGCATGCTGAACATGTACTGCTTGCGTTCGACGCCGACGGCACCGCCGCTGGTGGTGTTCACCGCCTGACAACCGGTCAGCAGCAGGGGCACGAGCAGCGCTGACGCTAGACGGTTCGGATTGGCCATGACTGATCCTCTCGGAAAACGGCTCCGCTGCGGAGCCAGGCATTGAAAGCGGCGGCGGGCTTGCGTGAACGTCCATCACCCACTTTGCTTGAGGGGGCGACCGGCGGCCGGCGTCGCATGCGCGCGTTCTTCGGGCACGCCCGCTGGAGTCGTTTTTTTAACGACTCCCTTTCCTTTCGTAAAGATGCTAATGCTGGGCCTTCGCTCGGCCGATAGCTGACTGGAGCGCAACCTGAGACCCCTGGAGGGCCTATGAAATTCAAATCCATCCAGTTCTCGGTGGCCGCCCTCGCGGGCGCCAGCGTCCTGGCAGTGGTGGTGGCGTTGGTGCTGTATGCGTTGTTCGCCGGCGCGCGGACCCAGGCGTCGATCCAGGCGCGGACCCAGACCCTGTTCTCCCAGATCATCGACGAGCGCCTGCTGGCGATGGCCAGGGAGCAGGTCAGCCACATCCAGCGCAACTTGGAATACCCCCTCACCCTCGCCTCCAGCCTGGCGCAGACCAACGCGCTGATGGGCGAGACCGACGCCGCCGGCAGCCCGCGCCTGAACATGAGCCGCGAGGAACTGACCAACCTGTTGCAGCACATGGTGCAAAGCAATCCGCGGGTGATCGATGCCTACATCGGCTGGGAACCCAACGCCTTCGACGGTAATGACGACCTCTACGCCAACCAGGCCGGCTACGACGCCACCGGCCGCTTCACGCCCTGGTGGTACCGCGGCCCCGACGGCAAGCTGGTGCTGGAACCCCTGGGCGCGACCATGATCAGCGAGAAACGCCTGCCCACCGGCGTCCGCGAGGGCGAATACTATCTGTGTCCGCGAGAGACCAAGGGCATCTGCATCGTCGACCCGGCGCCCTACGAGATGGGCGGCAAGATGGTCATGCTCGCCTCCTTCAACGTCCCGGTACTGGTGGGCGGCAATTTCCGTGGCATCGCCGGGGTCGACCTGGCGGTGGACTTCATCCAGCAGTCGCTGATGGACGCGAACAAACAGCTCTACGGCGGCGCCGGGCAAATGGCGCTGGTTTCCGCCAACCAGCGCCTGGTGGCCTACACCGCGGACGCCAGCAAACTCGGTACGCCCGCGGCGGAAGCCCTGGAGTCGGGCCTGGTGAAGGACCTGCAAGGCGCCCAGGGCGATCAGCCGGTCTACCGGGTCGACGAGCAAAGCGGGCGGATCGTCCTGCTGGTGCCCTTCCGCATCGGCGAGACCCAGACCCGCTGGACCCTCGCCATCGATCTGCCCCTGGCGACGGTGATGGCGGACCTGCAGGGGCTGCAACAAGACTTCACCTCTCGGCGCGACGAAGAGGTCATCGGCATGGCGCTGGTCGGCCTGCTGATCGCCGGTATCGGCCTGGTGGTGGTCTGGCTGGTGGGCTACGGCATCGCTCGGCCGCTGCGGCAGATGGTGACGGTGCTGGACGACATCGCCCAGGGCGAGGGCGACCTGACCCGCCGCCTGGAGGTGAACCGCGCGGACGAGCTCGGCGCCATCGCCCTCGGCTTCAATACCTTCCTCGCCAAGTTGCAGACCATGATCGGCCAGGTGGTGACCTCGGTGCAGAAGGTCAGCGACTCGTCCGAGCACACCGCCGACATCGCCATCCGCACCAACCAGGGCATTCAGAAACAGATGGCGGAGATCGATCAGGTCGCCACCGCCGTGCACCAGATGACCGCCACCGCCCAGGATGTGGCGCGCAACGCCAGCCGGGCGGCGGAAGCGGCCAGCCATGCCGACGAGGCCGCCGCCCATGGCAAGCGCGTGGTGGAAAGCACCGCCGGCGCCATCGCCGCGCTGGCCAGCGAGATCGGCCGCGCGGTGGGCGTGGTGCAGAACCTGGCCAAGGACAGCGAGAACATCAATGCGATCCTGGTCGCGATCCGCGGCATCGCCGAGCAGACCAACCTGCTCGCCCTCAACGCCGCCATCGAGGCCGCCCGCGCCGGCGAACAGGGCCGCGGTTTCGCGGTGGTCGCCGACGAGGTGCGCAACTTGGCGCAGAAAACCCAGCAGGCCACCGGGGAAATCCAGACCATGATCCAGCAATTGCAAGGCGGCACCCGCCAGGTGGTCAAGGTCATGGAGGATAGCCAGGCGAAGACCGACGACAGCGTGCGCCAGGCCAGCGAAGCGGCGACCGCCCTGGAATCGATCACCCAGGCGGTCTCGGTGATCAACGACATGAACACCCAGATCGCCAGCGCCGCCGAGGAACAGAGCGCGGTGGCCGAGGACATCAACCGCAACGTGACCAACATCGGCCAGGTCGCCGGCGAAGTCGCCAGCGGTGCCGACGAGGCCAGCAGCGCCAGCGGCGAGCTGACCCAACTGGCCGAACAGCAACGCCGGTTGATCAACCAGTTCAAGGTGTGAGGCGGCGATGTCCGGGAGGTTGGCGGCGGCCTTGCTTCAAGCCGGCGTCAGGCACTCCGGCGCATCCAGCCGCGGATCGTTGACCAGGGTGGCCAACGCGCGCTCGCGCAACGCCGGCGCGGGGCGCGCCAGCAAGGCGCGCAACGTCGCCTCGGGCGTGTCGGCGGCGAGCCAGGCCCGGGCGCCCGCCTCGTCGAGCAACAGCGGCCGGCGCATGCCGGCCAGCGGCTGGGTGACCAACGCGACGCTCAGGTATTCGTGGCCCTGCACCGGGTAGGCCTCCCAGACCGCGGCCATCTGCACCAGGGAACCCTCGCCGCTGACCCAGTAGGGCCGCTTGCGCACTCCCCGCCACTCGTAGAACCCGTTGGCCGGCAGCAGGCATCGGCGCAGGCGAAAGGCTTCGCGGAACATCGGTTGCTCGGCCAGGGTTTCCGCGCGGGCGTGGGCCGGGGTGCGCGACAGGTCGGTGAGCCAGGCCGGGGTCAGGCCCCAGCGGGCGAGGTCGGCGCGCAAATCGCCGTCGATCTGGCGCAACATCAACACCTGGCTGCCGGGCGCCAGATTCCAATGGGGCTGCTGGTCGGCGGGAAAACCGGGCGTGCCGGTCAGGCCGGGCGGCCAGCGGAACAGGGCGAAACGACCACTCATGGGGACTACGAACTCGGTGAAGGGGCGTCAGCAGAGCAGTACGCCGGGGAGGCTGTCCGGTTCGTCGCCGGGCAGCGGCTGGGCGGCATTGTACGCATCGATCAACTGCCGCGCGCGAGTGGCCTGGGCATCCTCGACCAGCAGGCCGAGCAACCCGCAGACCGGCAGCTCGCCCACGGCGCCGAGCAGATGGCCGCCGGTGAGGTGCGCCTCGACCCCTTCGCTGGCGAGCATGCCCAGCAGCAATTGCGCCTCCAGCAGATCCTGGGGTTCGTAGACGCGCTGCATCAGTCGTCCTCCGCGTGTACGTCCAGCGTCCACTCCCGGCCGTCGGTGCGCAGGTCGAAGACGATCGGCCGGCAGCAGACCTGGCAATCCTCGATGTATTGCTGGTCGCCCGCGGACAGATCCAGCAGGGTTTCCACCGGCTCGCCGCAATAAGGGCAGTCGTACATCTGGGTTTCCAGCATTCGGGTCTCCATTGTGACTTGCAGGTATAATCGCCGGTCTACTGCACGCCCCGCTCGCGGGGCCACTCCTGTCATCCAGACGCCATCACCGGATACGAGAACAGATGGGCGAATTCGAAGCCATCCGACCCTACGACGACGCCGAAGTCCCCGCGATCCTCAAGCGCCTGTGCGCCGACGAGGCGTTTCTCGACAGCCTCACCCGCTTCCGCTTTCCCCGTCTCGCCGGTCCGCTCGGCTGGTTGCTCAAGCCTGTTATAGCCCATCGATTGCGGCGCGTATGCGCAGGCATCCGAACGGTGGGGCAATTGCAGGACAAGATCGAACCCTACGTCGACCGCACCATCGAGCACGCCACCGACGGCATCAGCTATTCCGGGATCGATCGGCTCAAGAGCGGCCGGGCCTACCTGTTCCTCGCCAACCACCGCGATATCGTCATGGACCCGGCGTTCGTCAACTACGCGCTGTACCACGCGCGCCTGCCGACCCCGCGCATCGCCATCGGCGACAACCTGCTGCAGAAGCCCTTCGTCAGCGACCTGATGCGCCTGAACAAGAGCTTCATCGTGCACCGCTCGCTGAGCGGGCGCCGGGAGAAACTGGCGGCCTTCCAAACGCTCTCGGCCTACATCAACCATTCGATCCGCCAGGATGGCGAATCCATCTGGATCGCCCAGGCCGAGGGACGCGCCAAGGACGGCGACGACCGTACCGATTCGGCGATCCTCAAGATGTTCCACATGAGCCGGAAGGACGAAGCCTTCGGCGAGGTGATCGGCGAACTGGGCCTGATCCCGGTGGCGATCAGCTACGAATACGACCCCTGCGACAAGGCCAAGGCCCGCGAGCTGCAGATCCGCGCCAGCACCGGCAGCTACAGCAAGGCGCCGGGCGAGGACGACGCCAGCATCGCCCTCGGCATCACCGGCTACAAGGGCCGCGTGCACATCCATTTCGCCGAAGAGATCGGCAGCGGTTTCGCCGATGCCAAGCTGCTGGCGGCGGAGGTGGACAGGCGGATTCTCGGCAACTACCGATTGTTCCCGGCCCATTACCTCGCCTACGCCCTGTGGGCGGAGCGCGACGCCTCACTGGGCGTGCCGCTGGCCGAGGAGCTGTTCCCCGCCGCCGAAGTGGAGCGGGCGCGCCAGGAACTGCAGAAACGCTTGGACGCGTGCAGCGCCGAGCAGCGGCCCTACCTGGTCCTGCAATACGCCACACCGGTGCGCAATCAGTATCGGGTCAAGGCGGGCCTGCCGCTTTAGCGGCCAGGGGAAGGTTCGTCGCCGGGAGCGATGCCTGCGGAACGAGCCGCCGGGATCGCCTGGGGGCGGGATGCGGAGCGACCTGCCCTTCGCCAAGGGTCGAAACGTCCGCCAGGAAGATCGGGAAAGCGCTTCGCGGGCTAGCCGAGCGGATCGCCTCGGTGGGTGCCCAGACTACCGTCCAGGCCCGCTCACAGCCCCGTGCTGAACCAGGACACCAGCAGCGCCAGGGCCAGGCAGACGCCCCCCACGGCATTGAAGAATCCATGCAGGCGCTCGATATCCTGATCGGCCAGCGGCTCGGCCGAGGGCTGCGTCAAGGCGCGGGCCTGACGCAGGCGTGTGGCGACCAGCAACCAGGCGCCGATCAGGCCGAAGAACAATGCCAGGCCGTTGACGACCTGCGCGGCGCTCAATTCCAGCAGAGAACCCAAGAACAGCGACATCCAACCTCCGCTTCCGGGACGGAACGACGCGCCCGGTACTGCCACGACGGCACCGTCGCGACGCGGCGGTGAATACGGCGGCGGAGTTTACTGAAGCCGGGGTGGCGCCACGGTCTTTTCCGACGAGCGCGCCGCCGGCAAAAGAAAACCCGGCACCGCTCCGCCGAGGCGCGATGCCGGGTTCGCGGGGCGGTTTACTGCTGGGAAAGCACTTGGCCGATGGTCGGGTCCTTGAACACACGGGTCAGGGCATCGCTGAGCACTTCGCTGACCAGTTTGGTATTGGTCTGCTCGTTCGGCGCGGAGCCGAAGCGCTGGTTCATCGACGCCGCATAGCGACCGCTGAAGCGACGCGCGCTGTTCTGCACATCGGCCCGGAAGGCCGCCTTGATGTCCGCCTGGGTGACGTAGACGCCATCCTTCGGCGACTGGTACTGCAGCTCGGTCAGGGTCAGGGTCAACTGCGGCGCGTTGTAGGCATTCGGCGAAGGCGTGAAGCCGAGCAGTCGGACCGCCGCCTCGGTTTCGCTCTGCAAGCGCGGGAGGATGTCCTGGCCCTGTACGCTGATGTTGCTGGTATCGGCGTAGAGGCCGCCGCGGGTGCCGAGGACCGGCGAAGGCCGGCCATCGACCACCTTGACCATCACCGGCTGGCCCTGGCCGACGGCGGTCAAGGGACCGGTGAGCTTGGGTTGCGGGCTGAGTTGCTGCGGGCTGAGAGCGCAGCCCGCGAGGGTCAGGCCAATGCCGGCCAGAAGGCCGAGCGATGCACGTTTCAGCATGCTGGATATCTCCATGGGGTAGGACGCGAAATGGCCGGCAGTATAACCAGCGCCGCCCCGCGCCGACAGGGCGAAACTCTGACCGCCGGCCGTCCGCCGGGGTTCCTGTCATACCGCTGTCACGCCGCCCTGGGATAAAGGCCCTGTCCCTCCGGGAGAATCGCCATGCTGACCTTGCTCCGTGCTCTCTTCACACCCGCCGCACCGCTGCGTCACTACGCCTTGCTGGATGGCCGGGGCCGTTGCCGGGCGATCCACAGCGCCCGCCGCGCACCTTCGGGGCACGGCTGGGTCGAGGTGGTCGAGTCACGACTGAGCTGGCTCGGTCAGCCCCTTCCGGCCGAGGCCCGCCTCATCCGCCACACCGCGCCAGCGATCAGCCGATCGGCACTGGCCGCCTGACCGAAGAAAGTCACGCCGAAAAGACCAACTCGGCGAATTTCGCCGCTATAATCGCCCCC
>NZ_JANZKU010000004.1 GCF_025642785.1 Pseudomonas sp. RIT-PI-AD | reverse complement strand
ACAGCTTGGCGCCCAGGATCGGGTTCACCGGTTGGCCCACCGCCGGGGAGCAGGACGACGGCTGATCGGCCATGCCTACCGCGGTGCTGCCGACGAACACGTTGGGCGAGCCGGTGACGATGTACTGGCCCGCCACCTCGTGACCGATATGCGAGACCGGAAGGCCGGCTGACTCTGCCATGAGTAAAGAATCCTTGTTCGAACGCGCTGAATAATGAGGCGCGCCATAGTAACGGCTAAGACGTAATCGATTTGTGTAGTGCGTCGAGAAAATGCCATCACTGTGACTTCGTCCGCGATTGTCCGGTAACGGCGAACGCTGTTTTCGCCGATCCGGCGTTTATCCGTCGGCGATGGGCTCGGAGGATAACGGCCTTCCAGGAACCGTTCGCCCCAGGCGAACCAAGGGAGGAAATCCGTAGATGTCTGCTTTCGAACACGAGGCGATCGCCCGCCGGGTATTGGACGAGTTGTTGCCCTATCGCCGTCGCTATCCCGAATCCCGCGCCGAACAGGCCGCCGACGAAGCGCGTCGGGTGGCCGAGGTGCAGTTGCCGCGAATCGCCGCCTTCGTCGCCGCGGGATCGCCCATCGAATTCGTGCTGCCGGCGTTCCCGGCCAAATCGCCGAACCCGGGCAAGGTGCTGCATCAGTTGCCGGACATGGCCGAGCGGTTGTCGCTGTCGTTCCTCAACCACCTCTGCCAGCGCATCCAGTTGTTCTATCCGCCGGGGGCGCATCTGAAGGTCTGTTCGGACGGGCGGGTGTTCGGCGATCTGGTAAGGATCGGCGACGGCGCCATCAGCGCCTATCAGGACGCGCTGGCGCGGCTGATCGACGAACTCGGCGCCACCCACATCGGCGTGTTCAACCTGGAGGACGTCGAGGCCTATGCCGGCCATGGCGACGACCACGACTGGCTGCGCGAGCGCTTGATCCAGGAGCACGCCGAGCCGCTGGAGCGGGTCCGCGAGACCCTGATGGCGAGCGACGAGGGCGTGGCGTTGTACCGGGCGATCACCCGCTTCCTGCTGGAAGACGGCCTGACCCCCGACTACGCCGGGTCGAAGACCGCACTCCAGCGCGATGCCAAGGAGCGCGCGGTGGGGGTGATCCAGCGCAGTTGGGCCTGGGGCGGGCTGCTGGCCGAGCGCTTCCCGCAGGCCATCCGGTTGTCGATCCATCCGCAGCCGGCCGACAGCCTGAAACTGGGCATCCACATGTTGCCGACCCGCGACGACTGGCTGACGCCCTGGCACGGGGTGGCGGTGAACACCGCCAATCGCTTCGTGCTGATGAAGCGCAGCGAGGCTCAGGCGCTGGATGCCGAACTGGTGGAGATCAACGGCCAGCCGAGCCACTACCGCCTGCGTGGCCAGGCTCAGGCGCCGCGCGTTGCCCTCGGGGAGGCGACGCTATGAGCGGGCTGTTCGAGCAGCGCCTGGTCGAGGCGAGCGCATTGCCCGGCGAGGCAGGGCAGGTACCGGAGTTCGGCGTGCTCCTGCGGCCCCGGTCCGCCGGCATGCACGTGGGCGAATTGCCTACGGAGTGGTTGAAGAGCCTGGCGCGCTTGCATCACCTGGTGCTGCTGCGTGGCTTCGAGGGGTTTTCCGACGCGCAGGGGCTGACCGACTACTGCGCCCACTTCGGCGAGATCATGCAGTGGCCGTTCGGCGCGGTGCTGGAGTTGCGCGAGCAGGCCGACGCGGAGGATCACATCTTCGCCAGCAGCTACGTGCCGCTGCACTGGGATGGCATGTACCTGGAGCGGGTGCCGGAATTCCAGGTGTTCCAGTGCGTCGCCGCGCCGGGCGGCGGGCAGGGCGGCCGCACCACCTTTTCCAGCACGCCGCTGGCGTTGCGCCTGGCCGATGCCGACAGCCGCGCGCTGTGGGCCCGTGCCTCCGGGCGCTACCGGCGTTCCGCGGCGCACTACAGCAGTGTGGCGCGGGCGCCCATCCTCGAGCGTCACCCGCAACGGGGATTTCCGCTGCTGCGTTTCTGCGAGCCGCCGATCGAGGGCGATGCCAGCTTCATCAATCCGTCGGAGTATCGCTTCGAGGGCATCACCGAGGAGGAGCGGGCGGCCTTACTCGCCAGCCTGCGCGGCGCGCTCTACGACCCGCGGGTCTTCTACGCCCATCGCTGGCAGACCGGGGACCTGGCGATCACCGATAACTTCAGCCTGCTGCATGGTCGCGAGGCCTTCACCTCGGGTTCCGAACGGCATCTGCGCCGCGTGCACATCCATGCGTCGCCGGCCTGGCTGAATCCCCATCGGCTGGCGCCCGACGCGGATGCCGAGGGAGGGGCGAGCGCATGAGCCTGATGAACGCAGCGGCCTACCTCGACAGCCTGCGCGACGGCCGCCAGGTCTACCTGGACGGCGAGCCGGTGGCCGACGTGACCGAGCACAAGGGGTTCCGCAACGCCGCGCGCAGCATCGCCGCGCTCTACGACGCCCTGCATGGCGAGGCGCGCGATACCTTGACCTGCGACGACGCGTTCGGCCAGCGCACCCACCGGTTCTTCACCCCGGCGCACTCGGCCGCCGACCTGCTGGCGTCGCGCGAGGCGATCCGCCTGTGGTCGCGGATGACCTACGGCTTCATGGGGCGGACGCCGGACTACAAGGCGGCCTTCATGTCCGGGCTGGCCATCGGCGCCGACTACTACGGCGAGTTCGCCGACAACGCGCGGCGTTGGCACCGCGCCTTCACCGGCCAGGGGCTGTTCCTCAACCACGCGATCATCAATCCGCCCCTGGACCGCAGCAAGGCCATCCACGAGATGCGCGACGTGTTCGTCCACGTGGTGCGGGAGACCGACGCCGGCATCCTGGTCAGCGGCAGCAAGATGCTCGCCACCGGCAGCGCCCTGACCAACGCCACCTTCGTCGCGCCGGTCGCCTCGGCCTTGCTGGAGGAAGGCAAGGCCGAGGATTTCGCCCTGGTGTTCTTCGCCCGCATGGACAACCCGGGACTGCGCCTGCTTTGCCGGCCGTCCTACGAGGCGCGGGCCAGCAGCCCCTTCGACTACCCGCTGTCCAGCCGCTTCGACGAGAACGACAGCGTACTGGTGTTCGAGAACGCGCTGATCCCCTGGGAGGACGTGCTGGTCTACCGCGACCGCGAGCGGGCCACCGGCTTCTACGCCGCCTCGGGGTTCGCCAACCTCTACAACTTCCAGTCGGGCATCCGCCTGAGCGTGAAGCTGGAACTGATGATCGGCCTGCTGTCCCTCGGCGTGCGCGCCAACGGCACCCAGGGTTTCCGCGGCATCCAGGCGGCCCTGGGCGAGCTGATCGGCCTGCAGCACCTGTTGCAGGCGCTGACCGCCGCCATGGCCTGCGACCCGGAGCGCACCGCCGCCGGCGCCTGGGTGCCCAAGCTGGAATACGCCTCGGCGCTGCGCATCCAGGTGCCGCAGATCTGGAAGCGGGTGCGCGAGCTGCTGGAAACCGCCCTGGGCGGCTCGCCGCTGGTCACGGTGTCCGCCGCGGCCGATCTGCTCGACCCGCAGGTGCGCGCCCTGGTGGACACCTATTACCGTGGCGCCAAGCTGCCGCCCGAGCAGCGCCTGAAGCTGTTCAAGCTGATCTGGGATGCCACCGGCAGCGAGTTCGGCGCCCGCCACGCGGTGTACGAAAGCCATTACTCGGGCAACGCCGACCAGATCCGCCTGGATGCGTTGAACTGGGCGCGGCGTCGCGGCCACCTGGGCGCGTGCGAGGACCTGGTGCAACGCTGCATGGCCGACTACGACCTCGAAGGCTGGACCGGAGGGCCCTGGCGATGAGGGTGCGCCAAGGCGTGAGGCATGCGCGCGGCACCGGGTTCGCGCTTCTCCTGCTGCTGACAGGCGCCCAGGGCGCGGAAAGCGACGGCCCCGACCCCGCGCGGATCGCCCTCGGCCAGGCGGTGAACCAGCGGGCCTGTGCCCGTTGCCATGCCGACGACGGCAATGGCGGCGCCACACCGGTCAAGGCCTATCCCAAGCTGGCCGGGCTCGACGAGGCCTACCTGTACAAGCAGATCCTCGACCTCAAGGCCCATCGCCGGCCGAACCCGGCCACCGATGGCCGTGGCGAGCGCCTGGAGGAACCGGAGGTGCGGGCGATCGCCGCCTTCTACGCCCGCCAGGCCATGACCCTCGGCGACCCCGACGGCCTCGACGAGGCCGCGCGCGCGCGCGTCGCCGCGCTGTTCCGCCAGGGCGACGCCGCACGCGGCCTGCCGCCCTGCGCCAGTTGCCACGGCGACGCCGGCGAGGGCCGGGTCGCCTTGCTGGCGCCGCGCCTGGCGGGACAGTGGAGCCCGTACCTGGCGACCCAACTGCGGCGCTTCCGCGACGGTTCGCGGCGCACCAGCGCGTTGATGGAGGGCGTCGCGCAGCGCCTGTCGGAGGCGGAGATCGAACCGCTGGCGGCCTATCTCGGCGGTTTGCACTGAATCAGGCGCTGCGCGCCAGGGGCTGGAAGGGTTCGCTGTCCAGGTGCTCGCGCAGCGAGTGGATGAACGCGCGGACCCGCGCCGGCATGTAGCGCGCCGAGGGGTAGAGGGCGTAGATGCCGCCCTGGGGCAGGTCCCAGTCCTCCAGCACCCGCACCAGCCGCCCGCTGGCCAGGTCGCCGGCGACCAGGAAGCTGGGCAGGATGCTCAGCCCGGCGCCGGCCAGCACCAGGCGGTAGACCGACAGGGTGGTGTTGGACAGCAGGCGCCCGCGGGTCTGGATCTCCAGGGCCTCGGCTCCGCGCCGGAAGGTCCAGTTCCAGGGGGTCGCCAGGCGGGTGTGGGCGATCCACTCGCACTCGGCGAGGTCCTGGGGCGAGCGTGGCCGGGGGTGGTCCCGGAAATACTCCGGCGCCGCCACCAGGGTCTGTTCGAAGCTCGCCAGCTTGTTCGCGTGCAGCCCCGAATCCTTCGGCCAGCCGACCCGCACCGCCAGGTCGATGCGCTGGCCGACCAGGTCGATCACCTGGTCGTCGCCGATCATTTCCACCTGGATCTTCGGGAAGCGCTTGATGAAGGCCGCGGCCACCTCGCTGATGTGCCACTTGGCGAAGTCCAGCGGGGCGGTGATGCGCAGGTGCCCGCTGGGCTCGTCGTGGCGGTTGCGCACGTCCACCAGGGCGCCGTCCAGCTCGCCGAGCAGGCGCCGGGCCACGTCGAAGAGCACGGCGCCGCTGTCGGTGAGCGCCATGCGCCGGGTGGTGCGGGTCAGCAATTGCGTGCCCAGGTTGGCCTCCAGACGGGCCAGTTGCTCGCTGAGCAGGGATTTCGACAGGCCCAGCGCCTCGGCGGCGGCGGTGAAGCTCTTGTACTCGACGACGGCGACGAACACGTACAGGTAATTGAGGTTGATGTGGCTGAGCCGTTCCATGGAGGCACTCATAGGGAAATCCTTGAACCGCCGGGGCGGCGGGCAGACGGTTGAAAAGACAGGGACGGCGCGGGCGCTCGCGCGGCCACGGCGAGCGCCCCACGGGCCGCCGGATGGCAAGGCGGCGACGGGCGCGCGCGTACCGCGCGAAGGCTCTGACCGGCACGGGGGCAAAGGTTCCGGCGAGCTGCCCCGGGCCGGCGGGAACTTCCGTGCGCGGCGAGGGTCAGCGTTGCCGCCGGAGCGCATCGCGCTCCGGCGTTGACGGCCCCGGCCGCGCGCTGTCCCGGCGTCCGGGCGGGTGTTATCGCAATGGTGGGAAGACCATGATCGAGATAAAGAACCTGACCAAGCGTTTCGCGCAGCACACCGTCGTGGACGACCTGTCGTTCCGCGTCGGGCAAGGAGAGGTGCTGGGCTTTCTCGGCCCGAACGGCGCCGGCAAGTCCACCACCATGAAGATGCTCACCGGCTTTCTCGCGCCGACGGCCGGTAGCGCCAGCGTCCTCGGTTTCGACGTCCAGCGGCAGACCCTGCAGGCCCAGCGGCGCATCGGCTACCTGCCGGAAGGCGCGCCCTGCTACGGCGACATGCGGGTGCGCGGCTTCCTCGAATTCATCGCCGAGGTGCGCGGGTTCCGCGGCGCGGAAAAACGCAGGCGGGTGGAATGGGCGGTGGCCCAGGTGGAGTTGGAGAGGGTCCTCGGGCAGACCATCGACACCCTGTCCAAGGGCTTCAAGCGGCGGGTCGGCCTGGCCCAGGCGATCCTTCACGAGCCGCCGGTGCTGATCCTCGACGAGCCCACCGACGGCCTCGATCCGAACCAGAAACACCAGGTCCGCGAGCTGATCAAGCGATTGGCGCGGGACAAGATCGTGATCATTTCCACCCATATCCTCGAAGAGGTCAGCGCGGTATGCACCCGCGCGGTGGTGATCGCCGCCGGCCGCCTGCTGGCCGACGGCACGCCGTTCGAGCTGGAGAGCCGTTCGCGCTACCACCAGGCGGTGACCCTGGTCGGCGACGCCGAGCTCGACCGTGCCGCCCTGGCGGCGTTGCCGGGGGTGGTCGGGGTGGAAGAGAACCCCCTCGAGCACAGCCTGACCCTGCTCGCCGCCCCGGGCGCGGTGATCTTCCCGCAGGTCAATCAATTGATCCACGCGCGCGGCTGGCATGTCCGCGAGCTGGACGTCGAGCGCGGCCGCCTCGACGAGGTGTTCCGCAGCCTCACCCGGGGGGAAGCCGCATGAGCCAGCTACCGGTGGTGTTCAAGCGCGAGCTGGCCAGCTACTTCGCCACGCCGCTCGCCTACGTGTTCATCCTGATCTTCCTGGTGCTGTCGGGCGTGTTCACCTTCTACCTGGGCGGCTTCTACGAGAGCAATCAGGCCAGCCTGACGCCCTTCTTCAACTTCCACCCCTGGCTCTACCTGTTCCTAGTGCCGGCGATCGCCATGCGCCTGTGGGCGGAGGAGCGCAAGTCGGGTTCCATCGAGCTGCTGATGACCCTGCCGATCACCCGCTTCGAGGCGGTCACCGGCAAGTTCCTGGCGGCCTGGGTATTCGCCGGGCTGGCGCTGTGCCTGACCTTTCCCATGGTGCTCACGGTGAATTATCTGGGGCAGCCGGACAACGGCGCGATCCTCACCGCCTACCTCGGCAGTTGGCTGCTGGCCGGCGGCTACCTGGCCATCGGTTCCTGCATGTCGGCGTTGGCGAAGAACCAGGTGATCGCCTTCATCCTCACGGTGAGCCTGTGTTTCCTGTTCATCGCCAGCGGCTTCCCGCTGGTGCTCGACGCCTTCAGCGCCTGGGCGCCCCAGGCGCTGCTGGACGCGGTGGCCTCGCTGAGTTTCCTGACCCGCTTCGAGGCGATCAGCAAGGGCGTGATCGACCTGCGCGACCTGCTGTATTTCCTTTCCCTGATCGCCGCCTGGCTGGCCGCCACCGCCGTGGTGGTCGACCTGAAGAAAGCCGACTGAGGACACGCCGATGAAGAAACTGATGCATTCCGGCGCCGGGCTGCTGCTCATCGCCCTGGCGTTCCTGGCATTCAACATGGTCTCCGGCCTGGCCCTCACCGGCGCGCGCCTGGACCTGACCGAGCAGAAGCTCTACACCATTTCCGACGGCACCCGGCAGATCCTCGGCCAGCTCGAGGAGCCGATCAACCTGTACTTCTTCTACTCCGACAAGTCCGCCAAGGACCTGGTGGCCCTGCGCACCTACGCGCGGCGGGTGGAGGAACTGCTCAAGGCCTACGAACGGACCGCCAAGGGCAAGATCAAGCTGCACATCATCGATCCCGAGCCGTTCTCCGAGGAAGAGGACCAGGCCGCGGAGTACGGCTTGCAGGGCGTGCCGCTGCAACAGGGCGGCGATCAGCTGTATTTCGGCCTGGCCGGGACCAACGGCGTCGACGACACCCAGGTGATCCCGTTCTTCCAGCCGGATCAGGAGGCCTTCCTCGAGTACGACCTCAGCCGCCTGGTGCAGACCCTGTCCAAGCCCCAGCGGCCGGTGGTCGGTGTGCTTTCCGGGCTGCCCCTCAACGGCGGCTTCGACATGGCCACCCAGCAGCCCGGCGGGCCCTGGATGGTGATGGAGGAAATCCGCCAGATGTTCCAGATCGAAAGCCTGAAGGCCGACGTCGACCGCATCCCCGACCAGGTGTCGGTGCTGTTGCTGGTGCATCCCAAGCACCTGCCGCAACAGACGCTCTACGCGATCGACCAGTTCGTGCTGCGCGGCGGCAAGCTGCTAGCCTTCGTCGACCCCCTCAGCGAGGCGGACCCTGGCATGGGCATGCCGGGCGCCGAGGCGGCGGACCGCGCGTCGGACCTGGAGCCGCTGTTCAAGGCCTGGGGCCTGCGCATGCAACCGGGCAAGGTGCTGCTCGACGGTTCCTACGCCATGTCCGTGGGCATGGGCCGGGAACAGCGACCGGTGCGGCATGCCGGCTGGTTGAGCCTGCCCAAGCGCGCCCTCGACCAAGACGACGTGAGCACCGCCGGCCTGGAGAACCTGAACGTCGCCAGCGCCGGCATTCTCGAGCCCCTGGAGGGCGCCAAGACTCGCTTCGTCCCGTTGCTGCGCAGCTCGGAATACGCCATGCCGGTGGACGCCCAGCGCCTGGTGCAACTGGACGATCCCGAGGGGCTGATCCGTGACTTGCAGCCCACCGGCGAGCGCTACGCCATCGCCGCGCGAATCGCCGGTCCGGCACAGAGCGCCTTTCCCGACGGCATCGAGGGGCAGAAGGACGGGCTCAAGTCGACGGACACCATCAACGTGATCGCGGTCGCCGACACCGATCTGCTCAGCGATCGCATGTGGGTCCACGTGCAGGATTTCTTCGGCCAGCGGGTGCCGCAGCCCTGGGCGGACAACGCGGGGTTCGCGATCAACGCGCTGGATAACCTGAGCGGCTCCGAGGCGCTGATCAGCGTGCGTTCCCGAGGCCGCTTCAGCCGCCCGTTCGAAGTCGTGGACGCCTTGCAGCGCGATGCCGAGACGCAGTTCCGCGAGAAGGAGGAGGCGCTCAAGGCGCGCCTGGCCGAGACCGAGCAGAAGCTCGCCGCGCTGCAACAGAACCAGGACCCGGCCAAGGCCCTGGAGCTCACCCCGGAGCAGCAGGGCACCCTGCAGCAGTTCCTCCAGGAGAAGGTGCGCATCCGCAAGGAGCTGCGCGAGGTGAGCTACCAGTTGAACGCCAACATCGAAGCCCTGGGACGCGTGCTGAAGTTCGTCAACATCGCCCTGGTGCCGCTGTTGTTGACGGTCGTGGTCCTGGGATGGTGGGCATGGCGCCGCCGGCGCGCCGGCTGAGCCTGGGCAAGGGGCATGCGCCCCGGATTCGCAAGCGACCGCCGCCGGCGGTCGCGGGTTTCCTGTGAAGAGGGTGTTCGATGGGACGCAAGAGTCTTTCAATCCTGGCGCTGCTGGCGATCCTGCTGGTGGCCTGCTACGTGGCGTTGCAGCGGGACGAAAAACCCGCGCGGGTCGAGCGCGAGGCGCTGTTCCCCGGCCTGGCCGGGCAGCTCGCCGGCGTGCGCGCCCTGGAGGTCCGGCGCCCGGGCCAGCCGGAGGTCCGGGTACAGCGCGATGGTTCCGGCTGGGTGATGCCGGCCAAGGCCGATTACCCGGTGCGCGCGCAACCGGTGGCGGAAGTGCTGCGGGCTTTGCACGAGGCGCGCAAGGTGGAGGCCAAGACCGACAACCCGGCGTTGTTCGGTCGTCTCGGCCTGTCCGAAGACGGCGCCGTGGAGATGCAGGCGACCCGCCTGAGCCTGGAACGCGACGACGCGGCGCCCCTGGTGCTGCTGGTGGGCAAGCCGGCCCGCCAGGGCAAGGGGCAACTGGTGCGGGTGCCGGGCGAGACCCAGGTGTGGCTGATCGACCGCGACATCGAGCTGCCGCAGACCGAATTGGCCTGGCTGGACCGGCGGGTGGCGGCGGTTCCCTTCGCCAGCATCCGCCGGCTGGACGTGCGCCAGGCCCAGGCCGGGCGCCTGACCCTGCTGCGGGAGACCAAGGAACAGGCGAACTTCCGCGTCGAACAACTCACCGCGGACAAGAAGCTGCCCTCCGAAAGTGCCGCCAACGCCATTCCGGCGCTGTTCGCCAACCTGGAGTTCGCCGATGCCGCGCCCTTGCAGCAGCTGACCTTCACCAAGCCGGCGGTGCTCAGCTTCAGCCTGGAAACCTTCTCCGGCGGCCAGCTCAGCGGGCGCGTGCATGCCCAGGGCGATCAGTACTGGCTGGTCGAAGACAGCCGCGCGAACCTGGCCGATGGCGAGTGGCCCGGCCATTCCGACTGGGCCTATCGCCTGGAGCCCTATCAGTACCAGACCCTCGCCACCACCTTGCAGGGGCTGCTCGGCAAGTCCTGATGGCGGCTCCGGCGGCGCTCGCCTGACGGGCTCCGGGGCCCGTCGCGGCGCCTTCGGCGGATGCCCCGTTTTGCACCGCAGGCGACCCATAAAAGTGCGTGCAGCCCTAGAGCGGCGGCCCTTCCAGGCCTGGGCAAAAAAAGCTTTTCAGCCCCTGCTTCTGCTTTCATACTCCGGTGGCGGTCGCGTCGGAGACCTCATTCGAAATTCCGCCCAGGCTCACTCCGGCCGAGGTTGGAGCCAATAAGAAGAAGGTTTGCAACCGACCGTCGAGGCCTCTGTCCCCGGGGGAGGGGCAATCAAAAATTGCGAGTTGGAGACTGTGGTAATGGCTGATCGTGAAGTCGGAACCGTCAAGTGGTTCAATGACGCCAAAGGTTATGGATTCATCCAGCGTGAGGGCGGGGCGGACGTGTTCGTGCATTACCGGGCTATCCGGGGTGAAGGTCACCGGTCCCTGGTCGAGGGACAGAAAGTGGAATTCTCGGTGATCCAGGGCCAGAAAGGCCTCCAGGCGGAAGACGTTTCACGCGTCTGACGCCCGGCAAAAGGCCCGTCGCGACGGGCCTTTCCTCACAGCGGCGGCGATCGGTGCCGCGTTGGTCGACCTCGCCGACGGCTCAGTCGGTCCGCCAGATGAATTCCTGTTCGCCCTCGGCATCGATCCTGATCCAGCGATCGGCTTCCTCGGTGCCTTCCTCTTCGCTCCAGCCGCCCGGCGCGCAGCGCACTTCCACGCCCAGCGCGGCGAACGCCGCCCGTGCGCAGGCGCGGTCGTCGGCCCAGGGCGTGGCATCGCTGTCGATGAACAGGCTGTGCCACTTGCCCACTGCCTTGGGCAGCCAGGTCAGGGGAATCTCGCCCCCTTCGGCCTGCGCCGAAGTCTTGTACACCTGGCCTTGCTGGCGCCAGTCCGCGCAGGGCCCGAGGGCCACGCTGAGCCAGTCGGTGACGGCCCGGTGGTCGGCGTCCTTCAGGTAGATTTCGATATCCGGTTGGCGCATGGCGTCCTCGTGGTCGGTGGCGTGGGGCATGATGCCATGAAAGCGCGCCCGGCTCAGGGCAGTCGCTCGATCCAGTCGTAGCGGATCGACACCGTGACTTCCAGCGGCGCGTCGATCACCGCGGCGCGGCGCTCCGCGCTGGCGCGCCAACCGTGGGGCGTCATGGCGAGCAGGTCGGCGCGGGCCTGGGCGTCGCCCAGCGTCAGGCGGAATTCCAGCTCCTCGCCGTGGACCGCCTGCATGCCCTCGGGGATCAGCGCCAGGTGCTTGCGGTCGTCGTAGTCGCGGATCTCGTCGTAGAGACGGCCGCGCAGTTCCAGCAGGTGCCGGCGGGTCGGCCCCATGCGCAACAGGCCGCCGCCGGGCGTCAGCAGGCGCCGGGCTTCCTGCCAGTCGAGCGGGCTGAAGACGCTGGCGAGCAACCCGCAACTGGCGTCGGCCAGCGGTACCCGCGCCATGCTCGCCACCAGCCATTCCACGTCCGGCGCGCGGCGGCAGGCGCGCTTCACCGCTTCCCGGGAGATGTCCAGGGCATAGCCCTCGGCGGCCGGCAGGGCCTGCGCCAGGCGCGTGGTGTAGTAGCCCTCGCCGCAGCCGATATCCAGCCAGCGGTCCGGTTGACGGCGCGCCGCCAGTTCGGCCAGGCGCGCCGCCAGAGGCGCATAGTGGCCGCCATCGAGGAAGCGTCGGCGCGCCTCGACCATGGCCTGGTTGTCGCCGGGGTCGCGGCTGTTCTTGTGCTGCACCGGCAGCAGGTTCAGGTAACCCTGGCGGGCGCGGTCGAAACGGTGCCCGAGCGGGCAGCCGACGCCGTTGTCGGCCGCCTGCAACGGCGCGGAGCAGAGTGGGCAGGTCAGCATCAGGCGAGCAGCCGCACCAGGGTCTGGTAATAGATTTCGGTCAGGACCTCGAGGTCGCTGGCCAGCACGCGCTCGTTGACCTGGTGGATGGTGGCGTTCACCGGCCCCAGTTCCACCACCTGGGTACCCAAGGTGGCGATGAAGCGGCCGTCCGAGGTGCCGCCGCTGGTGGAGGGGGTGGTTTCGCGGCCGGTGACGGCGTGGATGCTGGCGGACACCGCGTCGAGTAGCTCGCCGGGTTCGGTGAGGAAGGGCAGGCCCGACAGCGCCCAGTCCACGCCATAGTCCAGGCCGTGCTTGTCGAGGATGTCGCGAACCCGCCGCTGCAGGTCTTCCACCGTGGACTCGGTGGAGAAGCGGAAGTTGAACAGCGCCTGCAGTTCGCCCGGGATCACGTTGGTGGCGCCGGTGCCGGCGTTGAGGTTGGAAACCTGGAAGCTGGTGGGCGGGAAGAACGCGTTGCCGTCGTCCCAATGCTCGGCGGCCAGTTCGGCCAGGGCCGGCGCCACCAGGTGAATGGGGTTCTTCGCCAGGTGCGGATAGGCCACGTGGCCCTGTACGCCGCGGACCGTCAGGGTTCCGCCCAGGGAGCCGCGGCGGCCGTTCTTGACGATGTCACCGACCCGCGCGGTGCTCGAGGGTTCGCCGACGATGCACCAGTCCAGGCGCTCGCCGCGCGCGGCGAGGCGTTCGACCACGGCCTTGGTGCCATGGTGGGCCGGACCTTCCTCGTCGCTGGTGACCAGCCAGGCGATCACGCCCTTGTGCGCCGGGTATTCGCCGACGAAGCGCTCCACGGCGACGATCATCGCCGCCAGGCTGCCCTTCATGTCCGCCGCGCCGCGACCGCAGAGCATGCCCTGCTCATCGATATGCGCCTGGAACGGCGGCTGCTTCCAGGCGTTCAGCGGGCCGGTGGGCACCACGTCGGTGTGCCCGGCGAAGCACAGCACCGGGCCTTCGCTGCCATGGGTGGCCCAGAAATTGTCGACGTCTTCGAAGCGCATGCGCTCGATGGCGAAGCCCAGCGCCTCCAGGCGCGCGATCATCAGCTCCTGACAGCCTTCGTCGAGCGGCGTGACGGAGGGACGGTCGATCAGCCGGCAGGCCAGCTCCAGGGTCGGCGAAAGGGCGGGGGAAACGGCGGGCATGACGGCTCCAGCGTGCGGTCGGGGGCGGTCATTCTAGCAAGGCTTGGGTGCGCCGACGGAAGCCCGCGAGCGCTTTCGCCGGGCGAAAACGACGACGGCGGCCAAGGGGCCGCCGTCGGTCGATGCGCGGAGGATCAGGCCGCGGCCGGCTCCGGGGTCTCCAGCGGCTTCGGCAGCGACGAGAGCAGCGCCATGATCAGCGCGGCCAGGTAGGGCAGCGACTGCACCAGCAGCATGGCGACCCAGAACTTCACGTCGTTGCTCGGCAGGCCCTGGACGATGGCGATGCCCACCGCCGCGCCCCACAGCAGCAACATGATGAACACCTCTTCGCGGGCTTCCGCCAGGGCCACCAGGATGCCGTGGTTGGAGGCCATCTTCGGCGTGCGGAAGAACGGGATGCTCTTGGTGAAGAACCCGTAGAGCACCGCCTTGGCGATGGTGTGGGACAGCGCCAGGCCGGCCACTGCCGCGCAGAAGGCGTCCTTGAGGTTGACCCCCACCGCGCGCTGGTAGAGGAACACGATCTTGCCGACCTTGAAGAAGAACAGCGCCAGCGGCGGGATCGCGAAGATCAGCAGTGGCGGGTCGACCCGGGTCGGCACGATGATCATCGCCGCCGACCAGAGCAGCGCGCCTAGGGTGAAGAAAATGTTCATGCCGTCGGCGATCCAGGGCAGCCAGCCGGCGATAAAGTGATAGCGCTGGCCCTGCTTGAGCTCCGAGCCCTTGCCCATCAGCAGACTGCGCGCGTGGCCCTTCATGATCTGGATGGCGCCGTAGGCCCAGCGGAAGCGCTGTTTCTTGAAGTCGATGAAGGTGTCCGGCATCAGGCCCTTGCCGTAGCTGTCGTAGGCGTAGGCGGCGGAGTAGCCCTTCTCGAACACGCGCAGGCCGAGCTCGGCGTCCTCGCAGATGGTCCAGTCGGCCCACCTCAGCTCGTCCATCACGGTACGCCGGATCATGGTCATGGTGCCGTGCTGGATGATCGCGTCGCGGTCGTTGCGGGTGACCATGCCGATGTGGAAGAAACCCTTGTACTCCGAGTAGCAGAGCTTCTTGAACAGGCTTTCCTTGTCGTCGCGGTAGTCCTGCGGCGACTGCACCACGGCGATATTCGGGTCGGCGAAGTGCGGGACCATGTGCTTGAGCCAGTTTCGGTCGACGCAGTAGTCCGAGTCGATCACCGCGATGACCTCGGCGTCCGGCGCGGTGTGCGGCAGGATGTAGTTCAGCGCGCCGCCCTTGAAGCCGTGCAGCGGCGCGACGTGGAAGAAGCGGAAGCGCGGCCCGAGCTGTTCGCAGTAGTCGCGCACCGGCTCCCACACCGCCGGGTCCTTGGTGTTGTTGTCGATGATCAGGACTTCGAAGTCCGGGTAATCCAGGTGGGCCAGGGCGTCGAGGGTCTGCTTGACCATCTCCGGCGGCTCGTTGTAGCAGGGCACGTGCACCGAGACCTTGGGCCGATAGGTGCTGTCGCCCACTACCGGCAGGAAGGGGCGGCGTCGCTTGTGTACCCAGACCACCTCGGCCAGCTCATGGGCCTCGGTGAGCAGGACGATGAACACGCCCAGTGCGCCGATGCCCAGGAGGATGCCCACGGTCAGGCTGAACCAGGTGCTGTATTGCTGGCTGTAGTCGTAGCCGATCCACACCAGCACCGAGCCGCCGGCGAAGGCGACGAAGGTGAGGAAGGTCCGCCCGCGCTGGCGCAGGGCGCTGCCGTCGATCAGCAGCAGGGTCAGGGCGAGCAACGCCATGACCACC
The DNA here is from genome assembly GCF_025642785.1 of Pseudomonas sp. RIT-PI-AD. Lineage (GTDB taxonomy): Bacteria > Pseudomonadota > Gammaproteobacteria > Pseudomonadales > Pseudomonadaceae > Pseudomonas_T. The sequence continues at coordinate 262,669 of NZ_JANZKU010000004.1, read as the reverse complement.
GAGGCGATGGCCAGCAGGCGCCACTGGGGGATCGCCACGATGGGTCCGCTGAAGGCGAACTTCGGCTGGCGGTCCAGGTTGTATACGCCCCAGTAGGCGCCCACCGAGCCTTCGTCGCCGCTTTTCCACGGCTGGTCGAAGGCTTCGATGACGAAGTAGTTGTAGCCCTGGGCGTTGAGCTTGTTCACCAGAGTACGCAGGTAGATCGCCTGGTCCGCCTGGGAGGCGTCGGCGCCGCCGCGCATGCGGCCGTTGCTCGGCCAGCCCACTTCGGACAGCAGCAACGGTTTCTTCGGGAAGAGCTTCTTCAGGTCGCGGGCGCGGTCGAGGACGAACTGGGTGGAGGCCTGCATCGGCACGAATTCCCAGTAGGGCAGCACGTGCGCGGCGATCAGGTCGACGTGATTGGCCAGCTCCGGGTATTCCTCCCAGATGTGCCACTGTTCCGAGGTGGTGACCGGCACCTTGACCGCGGCGCGTACCCGGTCCAGGTAGCCGATCAGCTGCTTGGTGTTCACTTCGCGGCGGAACAGCGCCTCGTTGCCGACCGCCACGCGCACCACGCTGCGGGAGTCGTTGGCGATCTCGATGGCCTTGGCGATCTCGCGCTCGTTGCGCGCCTCGTCGGTGCTGATCCAGATGCCCAGGGTCACTCGCAGGCCGAACTCCTCGGCGATCCGCGGGATATCGGCCTGGGTCCCGTCCACCGAGTAGATGCGGATGCTGTCGGTGTGCTTGCTGAGGAGCTCCAGGTCCTGGCGGATCTGCTGGTCGTCGGGGTAGATGTTCTGCTGCGGGTTCTGGCCCTGGCGGAACGGCGAATAGGAGAAGCCGGATATCTGTTCCGGCCAGGCAGGCGCGCTGACCGGACGGTTGTAGAGCGCCCAGATGCCGGTGAACAACGCGGCGATCGCCACGAACACCACCAGATTGAGTCCGAATTTATGCGTTGGCATAGACGTGTCAGGTTCCGATGCGTGGAACGGGGATAGGCCCAGCATGGCGCTGGTCGGCGCGCATGCTACTCCGCGGGTCTTGGACTGTATAGGTTCCACGGCCACCCGGATATGGGCGCTGCGGAGCCTTGCAGGATTTGTCCGCGACGCGCCCGGGAAGTTCGTCGGCGGCGGTGGTCGGCGCGGGGTGACCCTCGCGCCGGCATCCTTATAATGCCGGGCGTTTTCATCGGGAGTGCGGCGGATGGCCAGTGTGGACGAACAACGGTTTGGCGGCATCGCCCGGCTCTATGGGCGCGACGGCCTGCGGCGGCTGACGCAGGCGCGGGTGGCGGTGGTGGGGATCGGCGGCGTCGGTTCCTGGGCGGCCGAGGCCCTGGCGCGCTCCGGGGTCGGCGAGCTGGCGCTGTTCGACCTGGACGACGTCTGCGTCAGCAACACCAACCGCCAGGCCCATGCGCTACAGGGCAACGTGGGCCGCGCCAAGGTCGAGGTGATGGCCGAGCGCATCCGGGCGATCAACCCGGCCTGCCAGGTACGCGCGGTGGCGGACTTCGTGACCCGCGAAAGCATGGCGGAGCACATCACCGAGGACTTCGACTGCGTGCTCGACTGCATCGACAGCGTGGCCGCCAAGGCGGCGCTGATCGCCTGGTGCAAGCGGCGCAAGATCCAGATCGTCACCACCGGCGGCGCCGGTGGGCAGATCGATCCGACCCAGGTCCGGGTCGCCGACCTGAACAAGACCTTCAACGACCCGCTGGCGGCGAAAGTGCGCTCGACCCTGCGCCGCGATTACAACTTTTCGCGTACGCCGGGCCGCCACTACAGCGTGCCCTGCGTGTTCTCCACCGAGCAATTGCGCTATCCGACGCCCGAGGGTGGCGTCTGCCAGCAGAAGGCCTTCGTCGGCGAAGGGGTGAAACTGGACTGCGCCGGCGGTTTCGGCGCGGTGATGATGGTCACCGCCACCTTCGGCATGGCCGCCGCCGCCAAGGCGGTGGATAAACTGGTGGCCGGCGCGCGGCGGCCGTCGGAGCGCGCGGCGCAGTGAAGCGAACTCGATCGAGGCAGGCGACCCATGGCGGTCGGCGCCGGGCCGCTGTCGATAGGTCTCGCAGGGGGAGCGGGGCGATCGGCTGAGGTCGGCGGCGTAGTTCGTCCGGGTATGGACGGGCGCGAGCGCACCGTCCCGACGGGCCGGTGCCACCCGTCCTGAGGATGGGCCTTGCAGGTGCCGTGACAGCCTCCGTGGCCCGCGCGGCAGGCTTCCCCGGGGGTTACTGCTTGCTCTTCGGTTTCCTCGGTTTCGAGGGGTTGCGTTTCGGACCGCCGCGCGCGGCGATCAGGCGGTCGGCTTCGGCGGCGCGTTCGGCTAGCGGCGCCGGGGCCTCGGTCAGCCCCAGGCAGGCCGCCAGCTTGCCGGCGTCGAAGGGCGCCTTGACCTTCATGTCGTTATCGAAATAGCAGTAGAGGTCGCGGTGTTTGCGCGACGGCGGCTTGCGCTCGACGATCAGCCGGGCGTCGTCCACCTGGGTGCCCTCGCTCCAGGCCTTCATCCGCCGGGCCCAGTCGGCCAGGGCCGCATCGGTGTAGCCGCTGGCATAGAGCTCTTCTTCGCCGTGCAGGCGCATGTAGACGAAGTCGCTGGTGACGTCCTCCTTCAGGGGCCACTTGCCGGCGGTGTCGGCCACCACCAGGGCGACGTCGTGTTCGCGCAGCAGGTCGACGAAGGCGCGGTCCTCGAAACTGGCGTGCCGGATTTCCACCGCGTGGCGCAGGCGGCGTGGCTGGTCGATGGCCAGGTGGGTGCGCCCCTCCATCCGCGGCTCGTGTCCGCGGGCGATGGCCAGGGCCTTCTCCGTGTCGTGAGGGAGTTGGCGCAGGAAGGCCTCGAAACGTTGAGCATCGAACTGGAAGTTGGGCGGGAATTGCCAGAGGACCGGGCCGAGCTTCTGACGCAGGCGCAGCACACCCGAGGCGAGGAAGTTGGCGAGGGGCTTTTCGATCTCGTTCAGGCGGCGGATGTGGGTGATGTAGCGGGGCGCCTTGATGCTGAAGACGAAGTCGTCGGGCGTATCGTCGAACCAGCGGGCGTAGCTCTCGGGGCGTTGCAAGGAATAGAAGGAACCGTTGATCTCGATGCTGCCGACCGCGCGCGAGGCGTACTGCAGTTCATCGGCTTGGCGCAGCTTGTCCGGGTAGAACACCCCGCGCCAGGGGGCGTAGCGCCAACCGGAAATACCGATGCGGATATCTGCCATGGTGACCTCTGAAGCGGGGTTCTAGAGGTCCGACTGCGCATCCGTCTTCGCGGTTCCTGCGCTCGACCGGGCCGGCGCACGGGCCTGGGCCTCGACGCGCGCTTCAGGTGTCGGCGAGGACCCGCATGCGGGCGATCACCGCGTGCAGCCCATTGCTGCGGGACGGGCTCAGTTGGCGTTGCAGGCCCAGGCGCTCGAACCAGTCGCCGAGGTCCAGGGCCGCCAGCTCCGCCGGGCCTGCGCCTTCCACCCGCGCCAGCAGCACCGCGAGCAGGCCGCGCAGCAGGCGTGCGTCGCTGGCGGCGCGGAAATGCCAGCCCTGGTCGCGGCGCTCGGCCACCAGCCAGACCTGGCTCTCGCAACCCTGAACGCGGTTGCCTTCGCAGCGCTCGGCTTCGTCGAGCGGTTCCAGGCGTTCGCCCCATTGCAGCAGCAGGCGCGCCCGCTGTTCCCAGCCGCCGGCCATGGAGAATGCGGCGAGGGCGGCATCGGCCGCGGCGGGCAGGCTCATCGCAGCAACTCCAGGGCGGCGTCCAGCGCGGCGAAGAAGCGCTCGAGGTCGGCGCCGTCGTTGTAGGGCGCCAGCGAGACACGGAGGGCGCCGTCCCAGCCGACCCTCCGATAGAAGGGCGCGGCGCAGTGATGGCCGCCGCGCACGGCGACTCCCTGTTCGCCAAGCAACTGGGCGAGGTCGGCATGGTGCACGCCCTCGACGCGGAAGCTGGCCAGGGCGACCCGCGGTTCGCCGAGGATGCGCAGCCCCTCGCGTTGGCGCAGCCCGGCCATCAAGTGGGCGTGCAGCGCGTGTTCGTGGGCGACCAGCGCCGCCGGGTCCTGCCCGCCCAGGTAGTCCAAGGCGGCGCCCAGGCCGATCACCCCGGCGATGGGCGGCGTGCCGGCCTCGAAGCCCAGGGGCGCGGGGTGGAAGTCCGCGCTGTGATAGTCCGCCCGGCGCACCATTTCGCCGCCGAACTGCCAGTGTTGCAGGCGCTCCAGGGCTTCGGCGCGGCCGTAAAGCACGCCGACGCCGTCCGGGCCGAACAGCTTGTGGCTGGAGAACCCGTAGAAGTCGCACCCCAGGGCCGAGACGTCGGGTCGGCCGTGGACGATGCCCTGGGCGCCGTCCACCAGGGTCAGGGCGCCCTGGGCGCGAGCCAGGGCGAGCAATTCTTCCAGCGGCTGCCAGCGGCCGATGACGTTGGACAACTGCGCGACCGCCAGCAGGCGGGTGCGCGGGCCGATCAGTTCGCCCGCGGCCTGCAGGTCGATCAAGCCTTCGGCGGTCACCGGCAACACCACCAGGCGCAGGCCGCGGCGCAGCGCCAGGCGTTGCCAAGGGAGCAGGTTGGCGTGGTGTTCCAAGGCGCTGACGGCGATCTCGTCGCCCGCCTGGAACCAGGGCTCCAGGCCATAGGCGAGCAGGTTGAAGGCTTCGGTCGCGCCGCGGGTGAAGACAATCCGCGCCGGGTCGCCGGCGTTCAGCCAGTCCGCGGTACGCGCGCGCACCGCTTCGTAGGCGCGGGTGGCGCGTTCGCCGGGAACATGCTGGGCGCGGTGCACATTAGCGCTGCCGCCCCGGTAATAGCCGTCCAGCGCCTGCAGGACGGCCTCGGGTTTCTGCGCGGTGGCGGCGCTGTCCAGGTAGGTCTGGCCTTCCGCCTCGAGCGCGGCGAGCGCGGGAAAGTCGGCCCGCCAGGGGGCGTGCAGGGACATCGCGATCTCCAGAAGGCGGGCGCCGGGGCGCCCGTCCGGTCGGTCAGTTGTGCGCGTGCAGGGCTTCGTTCAGTTCGATGGCGGTCTTGTTGCTCTTGCACTCGACCGCGCCGTTCTGCGAGTTGCGGCGGAACAACAGGTCCGGCTGACCGGCCAAGTCCCGGGCCTTGAGCACCTTGACCAGCGCGTTCTGCTCGTCGAGCAGCGCGACCTTGGTACCGGCGGTGATGTACAGGCCGGCCTCGACGATGTTGCGGTCGCCCAGGGGAATGCCGATGCCGGCGTTGGCGCCGATCAGGCAGCCCTCACCGACCGAGATCACCAGGTTGCCGCCGCCGGACAGGGTGCCCATGGTGGAGCAGCCGCCGCCCAGGTCCGAGCCCTTGCCGACGAACACGCCCGCCGAGACCCGGCCTTCGATCATGCCCGGGCCTTCGGTGCCGGCGTTGAAGTTGACGAAGCCTTCGTGCATCACCGTGGTGCCTTCGCCGATGTAGGCGCCGAGGCGCACCCGCGCGGTGTCGGCGATGCGCACGCCGGACGGCACCACGTAGTCGGTCATTTTCGGGAACTTGTCCACCGAGAAGACTTCCAGCCATTCGCCCTTCAGGCGCGCCTCCAGCTGGCGCTCGGCCAGCTCGGCCAGGTCGATGGCGCCGTGGCTGGTCCAGGCGACGTTGGGCAGCAGCGGGAAGATCCCGCCGAGGTTGAGCTGGTGCGGCTTGACCAGGCGATGGGACAGCAGGTGCAGCTTGAGGTACGCCTCGGGGGTGGACGTCAGCGCGCCATCGGTCGCCAGCAGGGTCGCCACCAGCGGCTTGTGGCTCTCGGCGAGCCGGGTGAGCAGGGAGGCTTGTGCCGCGTCGATGTCGCGCAGGGCCGTGGCGAGCTCGGCGGCCTGGGTGGTGCTGAAGGGAATCGCCTGATTGCTGCCCTCGTGACCGAGTATCTCGGTGACGGCCGCGCAGAGGGCGGCGCTCGGGGCGACCAGGGGTTGCGCGTAGAACACTTCGAGCCATTGGCCTTGGCGGTTCTGGCTGCCGACACCGAAGGCCAGGCTGAACAGGGGGGTGGACATAGGGAATCCTCGTGCTGAAGTCGGGCAGTCGCGGAGGTCGTGCTTCGGACGACTCGTTACCGCGCGCCGGGTAGGGTCAGGAGTGGGCGATGGCCTCGGCGTAGCGCTCGGGCTTGAAGCCGACCAGAATCCGGTCGCCCAGTTCGAGCACCGGTCGCTTGATCATCGACGGCTGGGCGAGCATCAGGTCGATCGCGCGGTCTTGGTCGAGGTCGCGTTTCTGCGCCTCGTCCAGTTTGCGGAAGGTGGTTCCGGCGCGGTTCAGCAGGGTTTCCCAACCCTGCTCGGCGCACCATTTCTCCAGCCTGGGACGGTCGATACCGGCACTCTTGTAGTCATGGAACACGAATTCGACGCCCTGGGCATCCAGCCAGGTGCGGGCTTTCTTCATGGTGTCGCAGGCCTTGATGCCATAGAGAATGTAAGCCATTGATTTTAAAAGGGTGGCGATACGCCCCCAAAACTCCCTCAATAGTCCCGCGAAACGATTGCAGAATTATGCCACGTCGATTCCCGCGCCGCTGCCGGCCATCGTGACGGGCCGTTGCCCGTTCGGTGCCGTGTCGTCGTCGGCAGGCATGCCCGGCGTGGCGCCGCGGTGAGCCGGCACCGGACCGACGCGTATCCCGCCAGGGCCGGTAGCCGCGCGCGCCTCGGGTAAAGGCCGATCACTATTGCCGGTGGGCCGCGCGGTAGCGGGACAGGCGATCTTCCAGGTCGGCCCTGTCGTAGCCGCCGACCAGGTTCATGTACTTCATTCCGCCAAGGATATGGGCTTCGAAGATGCGCCCCGCGTTCTCCCGGGTGAACTCCACCGCCTCTCCCTGCTCGAGGGCATAGAGGACGGGGAAGATGTCCAGCAGGCGCTCGTGGAAATCCGGCAGGGCGATGCGCCGGAACACGTTCAGGCACCAGTGGTTCATCTCCAGCATGACCAGCGGCCGGCAACGTTCCAGCGTCGCGTGAGCACCGGCGAGGACCTCCAGCTCGAAGCCTTCGACATCGATCTTGACGAAGCCGACGTCGCGCTCGCCGAGGATCTCGTCCAGGGTCATCACCGGGATGGCATAGGCGCCGTCGGTTCCCACGTCGGCGATGAAGGACGTGGCCAGGTTGCGCTGGTCGACGTACATCGAGACCGAGCCGCGTTCACGGCCGGCCGCGACGTTGAGCAACTCCACGTTTTCCCTGGCCAGGTTGTGCTCCAGGCAGGCGTAGGCGGCGGGTACCGGCTCGATGGCGATGAGCGTTCGCAAGGGGGCGAGGCGGGCGATCAGCAGGCTGGTCAGGCCGATGTTGGCGCCCACGTCGACGTTCGGCCGGGCGGGGTCCACCAGCGCCTCGATGAGGCGCACGGTGTCGCTCTCGAAGTCCTCGGGCATGCGGCCGAGGTAGTCCTCATCGCCTTCCAGGAGATACCGGGTGTCGCCTATGGAGATTTCCCGCTTGATCATCGTGCTCGCTCGGTGAATGACGGATGGGCCGCCGGCAAGGGCGTAACCATAACCGGATTGCGGGCGAGGCGGCCATGGGCCGCCCGGAGATCGCCAGCGGGACGCTCGCCGAGCAGCCGTCGCGCCCCTGGCGACGCCTCGCCTGCGCAGCCAAGCGGTTCCGTGGACCGCGCCGGAAAGCCCGGCGCGGCATGGCCCGGGAAGAGCTCGCGCGTGGGGCCCGGTGATGAAAAAGACCGCGAGGGGAGCGCCGCGCCGGAGCATTTTGCCCGGTAGACTGTCAATCGCTCAGCGGTGTGACGCCGCCCTGGCCGTTCCGCTTTCGATGGATACTTCCGCATGCAACTCCTCTACACCATCCTGATCATGCTGCTGGTGGTCGGGGGTACTCGGCTCACCGCACAGTTCATTCCGGCGCCCTTGCCGATCATCCAGATCGTCGTCGGGGCGCTGCTGGCGCTGCCGGCGTTCGGCCTGCACGTGCGCCTGGACCCGGAGCTGTTCCTTCTGCTGTTCATTCCGCCGCTGCTGTTCGTCGACGGCTGGCGCATGCCGAAAGGCCAATTCTGGCGCTTTCGCACGCCGATTCTGACCCTGGCGTTCGGCCTGGTGCTGTTCACCGTGCTCGGCGCCGGCTGGTTCATCCACCTGCTGATCCCGAGCATCCCCTTGCCGGCGGCCTTCGCCCTCGCCGCGGTGCTGTCGCCCACCGACGCGGTGGCGGTCTCGGCCATCGTCCAGGGGCGCCTGCCGCGCAGCCTGATGCACGTGCTGCAAGGCGAGGCGCTGATGAACGATGCGTCGGGCCTGGTCACCTTCAAATTCGCCGTGGCCGCGGCGCTGACCGGGGTGTTCTCCCTCGGCGATGCCAGTTTCACCTTCGTCCTGGTGGCGTTGGGCGGACTGGTGGTCGGTTTGCTGCTGAGCGCGCTGGTCGGCCGTGTGCGGGCCTGGATGATCGGGCGCGGCTGGGACGATCCCGCGACCCACGTGGTGTTCATGCTGCTGCTGCCGTTCGCCGCCTACGTGGCGGCCGAGCACCTGGGCGTATCCGGCATCCTCTCGGCGGTGGCCGCCGGGATGATGCAGAGCCGCGTCGATCTGTTGCCCCGGCAGACCGCCACCCGGCTGCTCAACCACAGCGTCTGGGCCATGCTCGAATACGCCTTCAATGGGCTGATCTTCCTGCTCCTCGGCCTGCAACTGCCGGATATCGTCAAGGCCGCGACCCGCCACAGCGAACAGCTGTGGTCGACCGCGGCGCTGTTGTTCGTCGAGGTGCTGGCGATCTTCCTGGTGCTGATGCTGCTGCGCTTCCTGTGGATGTACGGCTACTGGCGCCTGTCGGCGCGGGTACGCGAGTGGCGCGGCCGGCCCAGCCGTTTTTCCGGGCAATCGTACATGCGCATCACCGTGGTGCTGTCGCTGAGCGGGGTGCGCGGCGCGGTGACCCTGGCCGGCGTGCTGTCGCTGCCGCTGTTGCTGGGCAATGGCGAGGCGTTTCCCGAGCGCGACCTGCTGATCTTCATCGCCGCCGGGGTGATCCTGCTGTCCCTGCTGGTCGCCAGCATCGGCCTGCCGCTGCTGTTGCGCGGCTTGCCGCCGGACGACGAGGAATGGCGCGAGCGTGAGCGGCGGATGATCTGGCGCAAGACCGCAGCCGCGGCGATCCGCGCGCTGGAAGCGCAGAACGAGGACCGCTCCGAGGACGTGGAGGCCGCCGCGCTGGCCGCCGAGGTGAAGGCGAACATCATGGCCGAATACCGCAAGCAACTGGACACCAGCGATTCCGGCGAGGGCCAGGCGAAGTTCCGCACCATCCAGGGGCTGGAGCAGCGCCTGCGGCTACAGGCCCTGCGCGCCCAGCGACTGGAACTCTATCGCCTGCGCCGCGAGCACCTGATCGACGACGACGTGGTGCGCGATATCCTGCGCGAACTGGACATCAGCGAGGCGATGCAGCAGCGCGGTTGAGCGCCGGCATCGCCCGTCGCTCACGCCCGCACGAAGGCCTTGATCCGCTCGGCCGCCTCGACGCACTCGGCCAGGGGCGCCACCAGCGCCATGCGCACGCGGCCGGCCCCGGGATTGACCCCGTCCACTTCACGGGACAGGTAGGAGCCGGGCACCAGGGTGACGTGCTCGCGGGCGAACAGGTCGCGGGCGAACGCGGTGTCGTCCCCGGGCGTCTTCGCCCACAGGTAGAAACCGCCATCCGGGCGCTGGACGTCCAGCACGCCGTCGAGGATGTCCAGCACCGCGGCGAATTTCTCCCGATACAGCGTCCGGTTGGCGCGCACGTGCGCCTCGTCGTTCCAGGCGGCGACGCTCGCCAACTGGGTCTGCACCGGCATCGCGCAGCCATGGTAGGTGCGATAGAGCAGGAAGGCCTTGAGGATCTCGGCGTCGCCGGCGACGAAGCCCGAGCGCAGCCCCGGCAGGTTGGAACGCTTGGACAGGCTGTGGAACACCACGCATCGCTTGAAATCGCGGCGGCCCAGTTGCGCGCAGGCACTGAGCAGGCCCGGTGGCGGCGCATCCTCGTCGAAATACAGCTCGCTGTAGCACTCGTCGGCGGCGATCACGAAATCGTATTCGTCGGCCAGGGCGATCAACGTGCGCAGCACGTCCAGGGGAATCAGCGCGCCGGTGGGGTTGCCCGGCGAGCAGAGGAACAGGATTTGGGTGCGCCGCCAGACGTCCGTCGGCACCGCGTCGAAATCCGGGTTGAAGCCCTTTTCCGCGAGGCACGGCAGGTAGTGCGGGGTGGCGCCGGCCAGCAGGGCGGCACCTTCGTAGATTTGGTAGAAGGGGTTCGGGCTGACCACCAGGCCGTCGGCGTCGCGTTGCACCACCGCCTGGGTGAAGGCGAACAGCGCCTCCCGCGTGCCATTCACCGGCAGCACGTGGCGCGCGGCGTCCAGCCAGCCGCTCGGCACGCCGAAGCGACGCTCGCACCAGGCGACGATGGCCTCGCGCAAGGCGGGCAGGCCGAGGGTGGTCGGGTAGACCGCCATCTGGTCCAGGTTCGCCGCCAGAGCCTCGGCGACGAAATCCGGCGAGGGGTGCTTGGGCTCGCCGATGGACAGGGCGATGGGGCGCTTGTCCGCCGGGGGGCGAACCTCGGCCAGCAACGCGCGGAGCTTCTCGAAGGGGTAGGGCTGCAACTGGTTCAGGATGCGGTTCATCGGGATTCCTCTCGTCCGCGGCTGCGGGCCTGGCGCCGGTGCGGCGCCGGCGTATTCAAATGCCGATCCGCGACAGCTCGACCGTCTGCCCGTTGGCCTGGGACAGATGCTCGATGATGGCGGCCTGCAGGCGGGTGCAGAGCTCGGGGTCGGACAGCGGCTGGTTGTGGGCGTCGGTGACGAAGAAAACGTCTTCCACCCGTTCGCCGAGGGTGGCGATCTTGGCGTTCTGCAGCGACAGGTCGAAGTCGAGGAAAATCCGCCCGATCCGCGCCAGCAGGCCGGGACGATCCGGGGCGATCACCTCGATGAGGGTCACCGGCCGCTGCGCGTCGTTGTAGATGGTCACCTGCGGCGCGAAGGCGAAGTGCTTGAGCTGGCGCGGCACCCGGCGCTGGATGATCGTCGGGTAGTCGTCCGGGTTCTTCAGCGCGTCGATCAGGCCCTGGCGGATTTCCTTGATGCGCGCGGGGTTGTCGCCGATCCGATCGCCGTCGGCGTCCAGCACGATGTAGGTGTCCAGGGTGAACTGGCTGGTGGAGGTGATGATCCGGGCGTCGTGGATGTTCAGGTTCAACTGGTCCATGGCGGCCACGGTCACGGCGAAGAAATCGTGCTGGTCGGGCGCATAGATGAAGATGTGGGTGGCGCCCTCGAATTCCCGCTGCGCGGTTTCTTTGATCAGCACCAGCGGGTCGTTGCCGGCCGGGTGCTGGAGGATCGCCTCGGTGTGCCAGGCGACGTCGTTGGCGGTGTGCCGGAGGAAATAGTCGTCGCCGAGTTGCGACCAGAGCTGCTCGGCGTCGTCCTGGTCGGTGCCGTTGCGCACCAGGATGTCCAGCGCCGAGGTCTGCGTCTGGCGGATCTGCTCCTCGCGATCGAGCGGGTTCTCCAACCCGCGGCGCAGGGCCCGCTTGGTCTCGGTATACAGCTGGCGCAGCAGGCTGGCGCGCCAGGAATTCCACAGGCTGGGGTTGGTGGCGTTGATGTCGGCGACGGTGAGCACGTAGAGGTAGTCCAGGCGCGTTTGGTCGCCTACCAGGCGGGCGAAGTCGAAGATCACCTGGGGGTCGGAGAGGTCCCTGCGCTGGGCGGTGGTGGACATCACCAGATGGTTCTGCACCAGCCAGACGATCAGCCGGCTGTCCCAGGCGGGCAACTGGTGGCGCGCGCAGAAGGCCTCGGCATCCACCGCGCCCAACTCGGAATGGTCGCCGCCACGGCCCTTGCCGATGTCGTGGTAGAGGCCGGCCAGGTAGATCAGCTCCGGCTTCGGCAGGCGATCGATCAGCTTGCTCGCCAGGGGGAATTTCTCCGCCAGTTCCGGCCACTTCAGTTTGCGCAGGTGCTTGATCAGATTCAGGGTGTGGGCGTCGACCGTATAGATGTGGAACAGGTCGTGCTGCATCTGCCCGACGATGTGGCCGAATTCCGGCAGGTAGCGGCCGAGGATGCCGTAGCGGTTCATGCGCCGCAGGTTGCGGTGGATGCCCTGGGTGCACTTGAACAGCTCGATGAACAGGCTGGTGTTGCGGATGTCGCGGCGGAAGTCGTCGTCGATCAGGTGCCGGCTGTCGCGCAGCAGGCGGATGGTGTCGGCGCGCACGCCCTTGACCTCCGGGTGCTGGGCGATCAGCACGAAGATCTCCATGATGGCGAAGGGCGTTCTCTTGAAGACGTTGGCGTGGGTGACTTCGAGGTAGTCGTCGCGGACTTGGAATCGACTGTTGAGCGGCTTCGCCGGGCCGGGCTCGCCGTCGCGCATGATGACTTCGTCGAAATTCTGGTTGATCAGCTCGCTCAGTTCGGAGATGGCCATCACCACCCGGTAGTACTTCTGCATGAAGCGCTCGATGGCCAGCTTGGCGTCGTTGTCCTCGTAGCCGAGCAGGCTGGCGATGCGGCTCTGGTGGTCGAACAAGAGGCGGTCCTCGGACCGCTTGGCGAGCATGTGCAGGGCATAGCGCACCTTCCAGAGGAACTCCTGGCTGGAGGCGAGCATGCTGAACTCGGTTTCCACCAGGAAGCCGCGCTGGACCAGGGCGTGCAGGTTGAGCGTGCCGAACTGCCGGCGGGCGATCCAGAGGATGGTCTGGATGTCCCGCAGTCCGCCGGGGGAACCCTTGACGTTGGGCTCCAGGTTGTACTCGGTGTCGTTGTACTTGGCGTGGCGGGCCTTCTGTTCCCTGCGCTTGGCCAGGAAGAACTCGCGCCCCGGCCACATGTGCTCGACGCCGGTGACCTCCTGCATGCGCAGGCGCAGGCGCTCCGGGCCGGCGATGGTGCGGCTTTCCATCAGGTTGGTGATCACCGTCAGGTCGGCGCGCGCCTCTTCGGCGCACTCGGCCACCGAGCGCACGCTCTGCCCGACCTCCAGGCCGATGTCCCAGAGCAGGGTGAGGAAGCCCTCGATGGCGCTGCGGAAGACTTCGTGGTCGCCGCCGTCCAGCAGGATCAGCAGGTCGATGTCGGAGTAGGGGTGCAGTTCGCCGCGGCCGTAGCCGCCGACCGCCAGCAGGGCGATCTCGGCGTCGGCGCTCCAGTCGAAACGGGCCCAGGCCGCGCGCAGGATCTGGTCGACGAACCAGGCACGGTCCTCCACCAGGCGGCGGATGTCGCGGCCTTCGGCGAAGCGCGCGTCGAGCACGTCGTGGGCCTGGCGGATGGCCTTCTTGAACGCGGCGATGGGGCTGGATTTCAGGGCCAGTTCCGCCTGGAACTGGCCGCGGTCGAACAACTCCGGATCCATCTGCGGCATGCTGCCTTCCTCGCTCGGGTATCGCTGCCGGGCTCGGTCGAGCCCGGGGAATGGCGCCGCCGCGACCTCAGGCCGAGGTGCGCGGCAACGTGTCGTCGCTCCGCAGGGTGAGGATCTCGTAGCCCGTGGCGGTGACCAGAATGGTGTGCTCCCATTGCGCCGACAGCTTGCGGTCCTTGGTGATGGCGGTCCAGCCGTCGCCGAGCAGGCGGGTTTCCGCGCGACCCTGGTTGATCATCGGCTCGATGGTGAAGATCATCCCCTCGCGCAGTTCCATGCCCGTGCCGGCGCGGCCGTAGTGGACCACCTGCGGCTCTTCGTGGAACACCCGGCCGATCCCGTGCCCGCAGTAGTCGCGCACCACGGAAAAGCCGTTCTTCTCGGCGTGCTTCTGGATCACCTCGCCGATATCGCCCAGGCGCGCGCCCGGCCGAACGACTTCGATGCCTTTATACAGGCACTCCTGGGTGACGTGGGACAGCCTTTCCGCCCATTCCGGCACCTTGCCGACCATGAACATCTTGCTGGTGTCGCCGTGGTAGCCGTCCTTGATGACGGTGACGTCGATGTTCATCACATCGCCGTCCTTCAGCGGCTTCTCGTTGGGGATGCCGTGGCACACCACGTGGTTGAGCGAGGTGCAGATGGATTTCGGGAACGGCATGCGCCCCGGCGCGCCACCGTAGTTGAGCGGCGCGGGAATGGCCTGCTGGACCTGGACGATGTGCTCGTGGCAGAGGCGGTCCAGCTCTTCGGTGGTGATCCCCGGCTTGACGTGCTCGCCGATCATTTCCAGCACTTCGGCGGCCAGACGGCCGGCGATGCGCATTTTTTCGATTTCCTCGGGCGTCTTGATGGTGACGGTCATGCGGACTCTCTGGAAGGCGCGCGCGGGCGCAAGGCAAAAAACGGTGAGGGCCGATTCTAGCAGAAGCTGCCGGGCGGCTGCAGGCGCTCCCCCACCGGCGTCGCGCCGACGCGTCGGGCGCCGAGCGACTCGCTCGGCCGCTAGCCTGGCCGGCGAGGTTGTGGTATAAAACGCGCCGCTTTCATGGGCTGTCGCCCGGAAGCCTTAACCCACACATGCATCGACACGATATCCTGGGTGCCCGGAAGGGTTGGATATTGGGATGCGTGGAGGCCTAACCCGACTTATTCGAGGAATTGAAATGTCTCAAGTCAACATGCGCGACATGCTGAAGGCCGGTGTGCACTTCGGCCACCAGACCCGTTACTGGAACCCGAAAATGGACAAGTACATTTTCGGCGCGCGCAACAAGATCCACATCATCAACCTGGAAAAAACCCTGCCGATGTTCAACGAGGCGCTGTCCTTCGTTGAGAAACTCGCCGCAGGCAAGAACAAGGTCCTGTTCGTCGGCACCAAGCGCTCCGCCGGCAAGATCGTCCGCGAAGAAGCGTCCCGTTGCGGCTCGCCGTACGTCGACCATCGCTGGTTGGGCGGCATGCTGACCAACTACAAGACCATTCGTGCTTCGATCAAACGCCTGCGCGACCTGGAGACTCAGTCCCAGGACGGTACCTTCGCCAAGCTGACCAAGAAAGAAGCCCTGATGCGCACCCGCGACCTGGAAAAACTGGATCGCAGCCTGGGCGGCATCAAGGACATGGGCGGTCTGCCGGACGCGCTGTTCGTCGTCGACGTCGACCACGAGCGCATCGCCATCACCGAAGCCAACAAGCTGGGCATCCCGGTCATCGGCATCGTCGATACCAACAGCAGCCCGGAAGGCGTGGACTACATCATCCCGGGTAACGACGACGCCATCCGCGCCGTCCAGCTGTACCTCAGCGCTATGGCCGATGCCGTGCTGCAAGGTCGCCAGAACGCCAACGGCGGCGCCGACGAGTTCGTCGAAGAAGCCGCTGCCGCGCCCGAGGCCGCCGAAGGCTGAGGCCGGGTCGCCACGGGTTAGCCGGTGAGCAAAAAGGGGGCTAAGCCCCCTTTTTGCCACCTTGGATATTGAAGCACCCGGCCCGCCGGGTGGAATGGTCGAGAACACCTTCAAGAGGATTGCGAACATGGCAGAAATCACTGCAGCCCTGGTTAAAGAACTGCGCGAGCGCACCGGTCAGGGCATGATGGATTGCAAGAAAGCCCTGGCGGCCGCCGGTGGCGACATCGAAAAAGCCATCGACGACATGCGTGCAGCCGGTGCGATCAAGGCCGCCAAGAAGGCTGGCAACATCGCCGCCGAAGGCGCCATCGCCGTAAAAGTGGCAGGCGACAACAAGGCTGCCGTCATCATCGAAGTCAACTCCCAGACCGACTTCCTGGCGCTGCAGGACGACTTCAAGTCCTTCGTCGCCGACAGCGTGGAAAAAGCCTTCGCCGACAAGCTGACCGATGCGGCTCCGCTGATCGCGGCGCAAGAGTCCGCCCGCGAAGCCCTGGTGGCCAAGTGCGGCGAGAACGTCAACATTCGCCGGCTGACCCGCGTGGAAGGTGACGTGGTGGGTTCCTACCTGCACGGCCACCGTATCGGCGTGCTGGTCACCCTGAAGGGCGGCAGCGTCGAACTGGCCCGCGACATCGCCATGCACGTGGCGGCGAGCAACCCGCAATTCCTCGACCCGTCGCAGGTTTCCGAGGAAGCGGTCGCCAAGGAAAAGGAAATCTTCCTGTCCCTGAACGCCGACAAGATCGCCGGCAAGCCGGAAAACATCGTCGAGAACATGGTCAAGGGCCGGATCAACAAGTTCCTCGCCGAAGCCAGCCTGGTCGAGCAGCCGTTCGTCAAGGACCCGGAAGTGAAGATCGGCGACCTGGCCAAGAAGGCCGGTGCCGAGATCGTTTCCTTCGTGCGCTACGAAGTGGGCGAAGGCATCGAGAAGGCCGAAGTCGACTTCGCCGCCGAAGTGGCTGCCCAAGTCGCCGCGACCAAGCAGTAAGTCAAGGCAGTCCCGCACTGTCGCCCGGAAGAGGCTGCCCGCTCACGCGCGCGGCCTCTTCGTCAAATTGGGGAGCCGATTCGGGCCGGCTTCCGTGGCGGCCGCCGCATTCGTCGCCATGCGCCCCGTGCGCCAACCGCCGGAGCTTCGGGCTCCGCTAATTTCACGCCGCAGGAGAGACACGCAATGGCTCAGCAGGTGAGTGGTCGCCAACCTCGCTACAAACGCATTCTGCTCAAACTCAGCGGCGAGGCCCTGATGGGGGCGGAAGAGTTCGGCATCGATCCCAAGGTCCTCGACCGCATGGCCCTGGAAATCGGCCAACTGGTCGGTATCGGCGTGCAGGTCGGGCTGGTGATCGGCGGCGGCAACCTGTTCCGCGGCGCCGCCCTGAGCGCCGCCGGCATGGACCGGGTCACCGGCGACCACATGGGCATGCTCGCCACCGTGATGAACGCGCTGGCCATGCGCGATGCGCTCGAACGCTCGAACATCCCGGCGTTGGTAATGTCTGCCATTTCGATGGTCGGCGTGACCGACCACTACGATCGACGCAAGGCGATGCGGCACCTGGGCAGTGGCGAAGTGGTGATCTTCTCCGCCGGCACCGGCAACCCGTTCTTCACGACGGACTCCGCCGCTTGCCTGCGGGCCATCGAAATCGACGCCGATGTGGTATTGAAGGCCACCAAGGTGGATGGTGTGTACACCGCGGACCCGTTCAAGGATCCCAACGCCGAGAAGTTCGAGCACCTGACCTACGACGAGGTACTGGACCGCAAGCTGGGCGTCATGGACCTGACGGCGATCTGCCTGTGCCGCGACCAGAAGATGCCGTTGCGGGTCTTCAACATGAACAAACCGGGCGCCCTGCTGAACATCGTGGTCGGCGGCGCGGAAGGAACTCTGATCGAGGAAGACGGACAATGATCAACGAGATCAAGCAAGACGCTCAGGAACGCATGAAGAAGACCCTCGAGTCGCTGGGTCACGCCTTCGCCAAGATCCGCACCGGCCGTGCCCACCCGGATATCCTCGGCGGCGTACGCGTTCCCGCCTACGGCGACCTGGTCCCGCTGAACCAGGTCGCGAGCGTTTCGGTCGAGGATTCCCGGACGCTCAAGCTCAGCGTGTTCGACAAGAACATGATCGCCGCCGTCGAGAAGGCCATCCTGACCTCCGACCTGGGGCTGAACCCCTCGAACGCCGGCACCGTCATCCGCGTGCCGATGCCCGCGCTGACCGAGGAAACCCGCAAGGGCTACACCAAGCAGGCGCGTGCCGAGGCGGAGCACGCCCGGGTCGCCGTGCGCAATATCCGTCGCGATGCCCTGGCCCAGCTCAAGGATCTGGTGAAGGAAAAGGAGATCAGCGAGGACGAGGAACGTCGCGCGGCCGACGAGGTGCAGAAACTCACCGACAAGTACGTCGCTGAGACCGACAAGGCTCTCGAAGCCAAGGAAGCGGACCTGATGGCCGTCTGACGGCCCGGATGCGTCATGGATAAGAGTCAACGGAAAAGCGCTCCGCCGGTCGTGCCGCGCCATGTGGCGATCATCATGGATGGCAACAACCGGTGGGCGAAGAAACGCCTGCTGCCTGGCGTGGCCGGGCACAAGGCCGGCGTCGACGCGGTGCGCGCGGTCATCGAGGTGTGCGCCGAGTCCGGTGTCGAAGTGCTCACCCTGTTCGCCTTTTCCAGCGAGAACTGGCAGCGCCCGGCGGACGAGGTCAGCGCGTTGATGGAGCTGTTCCTTTCCGCGCTGCGCCGAGAAGTGCGTCGTCTGAACGAGAACGGCATCCGTCTGCGCATCATCGGCGACCGTTCGCGCTTCCACCCGGAGTTGCAGGCCGCCATGGCCGATGCCGAGGCCATGACCGCGGCGCAGAACCGGTTCGTCCTGCAGGTCGCTGCCAATTATGGCGGGCAATGGGACATCACCCAGGCCGCCCAGCGCCTTGCCCGCGAAGTGCAGGAAGGCCGTCTGCAGCCCGAGGACATCAGCGCGGAGCGCTTGCAGCGCTGCCTGGTGACCGCCGAGGCGCCGCTTCCCGACCTGTGCATCCGCACCGGCGGCGAGCACCGCATCAGTAACTTCCTGCTCTGGCAGTTGGCGTATGCCGAGCTGTATTTCTCCGATCTGTTCTGGCCCGATTTCAAGCATGACGCCATGCGCAAGGCGCTTTCCGATTTCTCCATGCGCCAGCGCCGGTTCGGCAAGACCAGCGAACAAATCGATGCAGAGGCCCGCGTCTAATGTTGAAGCAACGTGTCATCACTGCGCTGGTGCTGTTACCCATCGCCCTGGCAGGGTTCTTCTGGCTCGACGGCATCGCCTTCGCCTTGTTCATCGGCCTGGTCGTCACGCTGGGGGCCTGGGAATGGGCGCGCCTCGCGGGCCTGGCGGCACAACCGGCGCGGGTGGCTTACGCGGTGCTGGTGGCGCTGCTGCTGGCGCTGATCCACGCCCAGCCGGCGCTGGCTCCCTGGCTGCTGGTCGCGGGCCTGTGCTGGTGGCTGGTGGCGATCCTGCTGGTGCTCGGCTATCCCGCCAGCAGCCGCTTCTGGGGTGGGCTTCCGGGTAAGGCCTTCATCGGTCTGTTGATCCTGCTGCCGGCCTGGCAGGGCCTGGTTCTGCTCAAGCAGTGGCCTTTGGCGAATGGCCTGATCCTGGCGGTGATGGTGCTGGTGTGGGCGGCCGACATCGGCGCCTACTTTTCCGGCAAGGCGTTCGGGCGGCGCAAGCTGGCCCCGGCGGTCAGCCCCGGCAAGAGCTGGGAAGGCATGATCGGTGGCCTGCTGACCAGTCTGTTGATCACGGCCGCGGTGGGGTTCTACCGCGACTGGAGCGTCGGGCAATTCGTGCTCGGCCTCGGGGGCGCCGCGGTGGTGGTGGCGATCTCCGTGGTCGGCGACCTCACCGAAAGCATGTTCAAGCGCAGTTCCGGGGTGAAGGACAGCAGCAACCTGCTGCCCGGCCACGGTGGGGTGCTCGATCGCATCGACAGCCTGACCGCGGCTATTCCGGTGTTCGCCATGCTGCTCTGGCTCGCGGGCTGGGGCCATCCGTGACCCGATCCCAACGGATTACCGTACTCGGCGCCACTGGCTCCATCGGCCTCAGTACCCTGGATGTGATCGCCCGCCATCCGGAACGCTATCAGGCCTTCGCCTTGACCGGCTTCAGCCGTCTGGACGAGTTGAAGGCGCTGTGCCTGAGCCATCGGCCGCATTTCGCCGTGGTGCCCGAGCCCGAGACCGCGCGTCGCCTGCAGGACGCGCTCGCCGGCGCCGGATTGTCGACCCGGGTGCTCTGGGGCGAATCCGGGTTGTGCGAGGTGGCGGCGCACCCCGAGGTGGACGCGGTGATGGCGGCCATCGTCGGCGCGGCCGGCCTCAAGCCGACCCTCGCGGCCGTGCAGGCCGGCAAGCGCATCCTGCTGGCCAACAAGGAAGCCCTGGTGATGTCCGGCGCGCTGTTCATGCAGGCCGTGCGTACCAGCGGTGCGCTGCTGTTGCCCATCGACAGTGAGCACAATGCGATTTTCCAGTGCCTGCCGGGCGACTACGCCCAAGGCCTGGGGCAGGTCGGCGTGCGCCGCATCCTGCTGACCGCCTCGGGCGGCCCCTTCCGCGAGACGCCGGCAGAGCGACTCGCCGCGGTGACGCCCGAACAGGCGTGCGCCCACCCCAACTGGTCCATGGGACGGAAGATCTCCGTGGACTCCGCCAGCATGATGAACAAGGGATTGGAACTGATCGAAGCCTGCTGGCTGTTCGACGCGCGGCCTTCCCAGGTGGAGGTGGTGATCCATCCGCAGAGCGTCATCCACTCCCTGGTGGATTACGTGGACGGTTCAGTGCTGGCGCAACTGGGCAACCCCGACATGCGCACGCCGATCAGCCACGCTCTGTCCTGGCCGCAGCGGATCGACTCCGGGGTGTCGCCGCTCGACTTGTTCGCCATCGGGCGCCTGGACTTTCAGGCCCCGGACGAACAGCGCTTTCCCTGTCTGCGTCTGGCCCGCCAGGCCGCCGAGTGTGGCGGCAGCGCGCCGGCCCTGCTGAACGCCGCCAACGAAGTGGCGGTCGCGGCTTTCCTGGAGCGGCGCATCCGCTTCACCGAAATCGCGAGTATCATCGACGACGTTCTCGCCCGCGAGCCGGTACAGCCGCTGGATAGCCTCGAGGCGGTGCTGGCCGTCGACGAGTGCGCCCGCGCCGCGGCGCGGACATGGCTGATGCGCCATGCCGGCTGATCGGTCGGGCCTTGGTTCCGGAGGATTACGATGACCACGCTTTACATGATTCTCGGCACCCTGATCGCGCTCGGCGTGCTGGTCACCTTCCATGAGTTCGGGCATTTCTGGGTCGCTCGCCGTTGCGGCGTGAAGGTGCTGCGGTTCTCCGTCGGCTTCGGGCGGCCGCTGTTGCGCTGGCACGACCGCCAGGGCACCGAATTCGTCCTCGCCGCGATTCCCCTGGGCGGCTACGTCAAGATGCTCGACGAGCGCGAGGCCGAAGTGCCTGCCGAATGGCTCGATCAGGCGTTCAATCGGAAAACCGTCGGCCAGCGCATTGCCATCGTCGCCGCCGGGCCCATCGCCAACTTCCTACTGGCGTTGCTCTTCTTCTGGGTCCTCGCGATGCTGGGCAGCCAGCAACTGCGCCCGCTGATCGGTTCGGTCCAGCCCGCCAGCCCCGCGGCGGAAGCCGGGCTCGCCGCCGATCAGGAAATCGTCGCGGTGAATGGCAAGCGGATCAGTGGCTGGTCGGCGGTGAATCTGCAACTGGTGCGTCGTCTCGGCGAAAGCGGCACCCTCGATTTCAGCGTGCTCGAAAAGGGCTCCACCGTGGAAACCCTGCACCGGGTCGAGGTCAAGGATTGGCTGCAGGGTGAAGAGGAGCCGGATCCGATCGGTTCGTTGGGGATACGCCCGTGGCGCCCGGCGATGCCCGCGGTGCTCGCCGAAATCGCCCCCGACAGCCCGGCCGAAGCGGTCGGACTGTCGCCTGGAGATCGCATCCTGACTCTGGACGGCCAGGCCGTTCAGGACTGGCAGCAGTTGGTCGAGTGGCTGCGCGCGCGGCCCGAATCCGCCGTTACGCTGGGCATCGAGCGGGCCGGCCAGCGCCTCGACGTACCGGTGACCCTGAGTGCCCGGGGCGAGGGCAAGGCTCGCAGCGGCTACCTGGGGGCGGGTCCCCAGATGGTCGAGTGGCCGCCGGAAATGATCCGCGAGGTACGCTTCGGCATTCTGGACGGGCTGGGGGAAGCCTTTTCCAGAACCTGGTCCATGAGTGTGCTAACCCTGGATTCCCTAAAGAAAATGCTGCTCGGCGAGCTCTCGGTAAAAAACTTGAGTGGGCCGATAACCATTGCTAAAGTGGCGGGCGCTTCAGCCCAGTCCGGGGTAGGGGAGTTTCTGAATTTCCTCGCCTACCTGAGCATAAGCCTTGGAGTGCTCAATCTTTTGCCGATCCCCGTACTCGATGGGGGGCATTTGCTGTTCTATCTGGTCGAGTGGGCGCGTGGACGTCCGGTGTCGGAGCGAGTGCAGGCCTGGGGTGTGCAGATCGGCATCAGTCTGGTCGTTGGGGTGATGTTGCTCGCCTTGGTCAACGATCTGAGTCGTCTGTAACGTGACGCCGAATTCCGAGTCCGCCGCGCTGTGTCGGCGGATTCCTTATAATCCGTTGGAAAAAAGGACCTCATGAAACGCCTGCTGCTACCTGCGGTGCTTGCCGCACTCATGATCTCTGAGGTTCACGCCGAGTCCTTCACCATCTCCGACATCCGTGTAAACGGCCTGCAGCGGGTTTCCGCCGGCAGCGTGTTCGGTGCCCTGCCACTCAACGTCGGCGAACAGGCTGACGACCGCCGCCTGGTGGACGCTACCCGTTCCCTGTTCAAGACAGGCTTTTTCCAGGACATCCAGCTCGGCCGCGATGGCAATGTCCTGGTCATCAGCGTGGTGGAAAGGCCGTCTATTTCCAGCATCGAAATCGAAGGCAACAAAGCGATTTCCAGCGAGGATCTGCTCAAGGGCCTCAACCAATCGGGCCTGGCCGAAGGCGAGATTTTCCAGCGCGCCACCCTCGAAGGGGTTCGTAACGAGCTGCAGCGCCAATACGTGGCGCAGGGTCGTTATTCCGCCGAGATCGATGCCGAGGTGATTCCTCAGCCCCGCAACCGCGTCGCGCTGAAGATCAACATCAACGAAGGCACGGTGGCGGCGATCCAGCACATCAACGTGGTGGGCAACACGGTCTTCTCCGACGAAGACCTGAATGGCCTGTTCGAGCTGAAGACCACCAACTGGCTGTCGTTCTTCAAGAACGACGACAAGTACGCTCGCGAAAAGCTGTCCGGCGATCTGGAGCGACTGCGCTCCTACTACCTCGACCGCGGCTACATCAATATGGATATTTCCTCGACCCAGGTATCCATCACCCCCGACAAGAAGCACGTCTACATCACCGTGAACATCGCCGAAGGCGAGAAGTACACGGTGCGCGACGTCAAGCTCTCCGGCGATCTCAAGGTCCCGGAAGACGAGGTCAAGGGGTTGTTGCTGGCCAAGCCGGGCCAAGTGTTCTCGCGCAAGGTGATGACCACCACCTCCGAGCTGATCACCCGCCGCCTGGGCAACGAGGGCTACACCTTCGCCAACGTCAACGGCGTACCCGAGCCCCACGACGAAGACAAGACCGTATCCCTGACCTTCGTCGTCGACCCGGGCAAGCGGGCGTACGTGAACCGCATCAACTTCCGCGGCAACACCAAGACCGAAGACGAAGTGCTGCGTCGCGAGATGCGCCAGATGGAGGGCGGCTGGGCCTCCACCTATCTGATCGACCAGTCCAAGACGCGCCTGGAGCGCCTGGGCTTCTTCAAGGAAGTCAACGTCGAGACGCCGCAGGTACCGGGCTCCGACGATCAGGTCGACGTCAACTACAGCGTCGAGGAACAACCGTCCGGTTCCATCACCGCGAGCGTGGGCTTCGCCCAGAGCGCAGGCCTGATCCTCGGCGGTTCGATCAGCCAGAACAACTTCCTCGGTACCGGCAACAAGGTGAGCATCGGCCTCACCCGCAGCGAATACCAGAGCCGCTACAACTTCAGCTTCGTCGATCCCTACTGGACCGTCGATGGCGTCAGCCTTGGCTACAACGCCTTCTACCGCAAAACCGACTATGACGATCTGGATGTCGATATCTCCAGCTACTCGGTCAACAGCCTGGGTGCGGGGGTCAACGTCGGTTATCCGATCAGCGAAACGTCGCGCCTGACCTTCGGCTTGAGTGCCCAGCAGGACAGCATCGACACCGGTCGCTACACCGTCAACGAAATCTACGACTTCATCGACAACGAAGGCGACAGCTACCTGAACTTCAAGGCCTCCGCCGGTTGGTCAGAGTCGACCCTGAACAAGGGCGTGATGGCCACGCGCGGCCATTCCCAGAGCCTGGTGTTCGAAACCACGGTTCCGGGCAGCGACCTGTCGTTCTACAAGCTCGATTATCGCGGTCAGATCTTCGCCCCTCTGACCCAGACCACCTCGCTGCGCTTCCACACTGAGCTCGGCTATGGCGATAGTTTCGGTTCCACTTCCGAGCTGCCGTTCTACGAGCACTACTACGCCGGCGGTTTCAACTCGGTGCGCGGGTTCAAGGACAGCACCCTCGGTCCCCGCAGCACGCCCAGCGTCGCCTATGGTCCGAATGGGAGACTGCCCTCGGGGCAGTGTGACTCCAAGGGGCGTTGCACCGACCCCGACCAGGACCCGTTGTCCTTCGGCGGCAACGTGCTGGTTCAAGGCGGCGTGGAATTGCTCTTCCCGCTGCCGTTCGTCAAAGATCAGCGCCAGTTGCGCACGGTGTTGTTTTGGGACGTCGGTAACGTCTTCGACACCAGTTGCCCGTCCGGTGCCAAGGATTGCAGTAGCTTGAACGCTGGCGATTTGGCCAGTTCCGTAGGCGTCGGCCTGACCTGGATCACCGCACTGGGGCCCTTGAGCTTCAGCCTGGGCATGCCGATCAAGAAACCGGACGACGGGGATACGCAGATATTCCAGTTCTCCCTGGGCCAAACCTTCTGATCCTTCGATCGTCGATACAGGCAACAGTATTTGTTGCAGGAGTGCCATTGTGCGTAAGTTGACCCAACTCGTCCTGTTCAGCGCCGTGTTGCTGGCGAATCCGGCCTTCGCCGAGATGAAGATCGCCGTGCTGAACTACCAGATGGCGCTGCTGGAATCCGATGCGGCGAAGAAATATGCCGTGGATGCGGAGAAGAAATTCGGCCCGCAGCTGAATAAGTTGAAAACCCTCGAAAGCGATGCCAAGCGCATCCAGGACCGCGTATCCAAGGAAGGCGAGAAGATGCAGCAGGCCGAGCGCGAACGCCTCGAGCTCGAGTTCAAGCAGAAGGCGCGTGACTTCCAGTTCCAGTCCAAGGAGCTCAACGAGGCCAAGGCCGCTTCCGATCGCGACATGCTCAAGCAGCTCAAGCCGAAGCTGGACAAGGCCGTCGAGGAAGTGTTGAAGAAAGGTTCCTATGACCTGGTGCTGGAGCGCGGTGCGGTGGTCGACGTGAAGCCGCAGTACGACATCACCCGCCAAGTCATCGAGCGCATGAACCAGCTGCGCTGATCATGAGCGCGATGGTTTTCACCCTCGGCCAACTGGCCGAACGCCTCGGCGGTCGCCTGCAGGGCGATGCCGAGGTGCGCATCGAAGGGCTCGCCACCTTGCAGGAGGCGGGCCCTGGCCATTTGTCTTTCCTGGCCAATCCCCAGTACCGCAAGTTTCTCGCCGATACCCGTGCCGCCGCGGTCCTGCTGACCGCTGCCGATGCCGAAGGCTTTCACGGCAGCGCGCTGGTGGTGGACAATCCTTATCTGGCCTACGCCGAGCTGTCCCATCTGTTCGATGCCAAGCCGCAGGCGCGGCCCGGAATTCATCCGACGGCGCTGATCGCGGCCGACGCCCAGGTGGATGCCAGCGCCAGTGTCGGTGCCTACGCGGTCATCGAGGCCGGTGCCCGCATCGGTGCCGGGGTGACCATCGGCGCCCATTGCGTCGTCGGCGCCCGCAGCCAAATAGGCGAGGGCGGCTGGTTGGCCCCGCGGGTCACCCTCTATCACGATGTGACCATCGGCGCGCGGGTGGTGATCCAGTCCGGCGCGGTGATCGGGGGCGAGGGCTTCGGGTTCGCCAACGAAAAAGGCGTCTGGCAGAAGATCGCCCAGATCGGTGGCGTCCTCATCGGCGACGATGTGGAAATCGGCGCCAATACCACCATCGACCGCGGCGCCCTGGCTGACACCGTCATCGGCAATGGGGTCAAGCTGGACAACCAGATCATGATCGCGCACAACGTGCAGATCGGCGACCACACGGCCATGGCCGCCTGCGTGGGCATCTCCGGCAGTGCCAAGATCGGCCGCCATTGCATGCTGGCTGGCGGGGTCGGGCTGGTGGGGCACATCGAATTGTGCGATCACGTCTTCGTGACCGGCATGACCATGGTCACCCGTTCGATCAGCGAGCCCGGCGCCTATTCCTCGGGAACCGCCATGCAGCCGGCGGCCGAGTGGCGGAAAAGCGCCGCGCGCATCCGCCAGCTGGATGACATGGCGAAGCGTCTGCAGCACTTGGAAAAGCGCTTGGCCGCAGTGACCTCGGAGGCGGATTCCTCATCTGATGCCTGATTCCCCGTATTGTGTCGGCCCCTGCCGGATTGCTCCGGCCGGTCTGTGCCGCCGCCCCGCTTCGTCTTGACGCGCAACGCCTCGTGCTGTCGCGCGTTTCTATCTTTCTATACAGGCTTCCCCGGACATGATGGACATCAACGAGATTCGCGAATACTTGCCGCACCGCTATCCTTTCCTGCTGGTGGATCGGGTGGTGGACCTCGACGTCGAAGGCAAGCGCATTCGCGCCTACAAGAATGTCAGCATCAACGAGCCGTTCTTCAACGGGCACTTTCCCGAGCACCCGATCATGCCGGGCGTGCTGATCATCGAGGCGATGGCCCAGGCGGCGGGTATTCTCGGCTTCAAGATGCTCGACGTGAAACCGGCGGACGGCACCCTGTACTACTTCGTGGGTTCGGACAAGCTGCGCTTTCGCCAGCCGGTCCTGCCCGGCGACCAACTGATCCTCGAGGCGTCCTTCATCAGCGTCAAGCGGAGCATCTGGAAGTTCGAGTGTCAGGCCAGCGTCGACGGCAAAGAGGTGTGCTCGGCGGAAATCATCTGTGCGGAACGCAAACTATGAGTTTGATTGACCCTCGCGCCATCATCGATCCGTCGGCAAAGCTGGCGGATGGCGTTCAGGTCGGCCCCTGGTCGATCATTGGACCCGATGTGGAAATCGGCGAGGGGACCGTGGTCGGCCCGCACGTGATCGTCAAGGGCCCCACTCGTATCGGCAAGCACAACCGCATCTTCCAGTTCTCCTCGGTGGGGGAGGACACCCCGGACCTCAAGTACAAGGGCGAATCCACCCGCCTGGTGATCGGCGACCACAACACCATCCGCGAAGGCGTGACCATTCACCGGGGCACCGTCCAGGACCGCGCCGAGACCACGATCGGCGACCATAACCTGTTCATGGCCTACGTCCACATCGGGCACGACAGCGTCATCGCCAACCACTGCATCCTGGTCAACAACACCGCCTTGGCCGGCCACGTGCACGTGGACGACTGGGCCATCCTGTCGGGCTTCACCCTTGTCCACCAGTTCTGCCGCATCGGCGCCCACAGCTTTTCCGGCATGGGGACGGCGATCGGCAAGGACGTTCCGGCCTACGTCACGGTCTTCGGCAACCCGGCCGAAGCCCGCAGCATGAATTTCGAAGGCATGCGCCGGCGCGGTTTCTCCGCCGAGGCGATCCACGCGTTGCGACGCGCCTACAAGGTGGTCTACCGCCAGGGGCTGATGGTCGAGCAGGCCCTGGCCGAATTGACCGAGGCAGCCCTGCAGTTCCCCGAAGTCGCGGTATTCCGCGACTCCATCCAGACGTCCACCCGCGGCATCACCCGCTGACCCCATGGGCAAGGCATTGCGCATCGCCCTGATCGCTGGCGAAGCTTCCGGCGACATCCTCGGCGCAGGCCTGATGCAGGCCCTGAAAGCCCGCCATCCGGACGTATCCTTCCTCGGCGTCGGCGGCCCGCTGATGCAGGCCGAAGGCCTTTCCTCCTATTTCCCCCTCGAGCGCCTGTCCGTCATGGGCCTGGTGGAGGTGCTCGGGCGTCTTCCGGAACTGCTGGTCAGGCGTCGCCGCCTGATCAACGCGCTGATCGCCGCGCGCCCGGACGCGGTCATCGGCATCGATGCGCCGGACTTCAACCTCGACCTCGAACTGTGCCTGCGCCGCGCCGGGCTTCGCACGCTGCACTATGTCAGTCCCTCGGTATGGGCCTGGCGGCAGAAGCGTGTGCTGAAGATCCGCGACGCCTGCGACATGATGCTGACCCTGTTCCCGTTCGAGGCGCGCTTCTACGACGAGCACCTGGTGCCGGTGCGCTTCGTCGGGCATCCCCTCGCCGACACCATCCCGCTGCAGGCCGATCGCCACGCGGCCCGCGAGCGCCTGGCGCTGCGCCTGGATTGCCCGGTGGTCGCCCTGTTGCCCGGCAGTCGCGGTGGCGAGGTGGCGAGGCTGGGGGCGTTGTTCCTGGACAGCGCCGAGCGGCTGTTGCGGGCGCGTCCGGACATGCGCTTCGTGCTGCCCTGCGCGAATGCCGCGCGGCGCGCCCAGATCGAGCAGATGCTCGTCGGTCGCGACCTGCCGCTGACCCTGCTCGACGGCCGTTCCCATGACGCGCTGGCGGCGTGCGACGCGGTCCTCATCGCCTCCGGCACCGCGACTCTCGAAGCCTTGCTGTACAAGCGGCCGATGGTGGTGGCCTACCGCGTCGCGCCGATGACCTACCGGATTCTCAAGCGTCTGGTGAAAAGCCCGTACGTCTCGCTGCCCAACCTGCTCGCCGGCCGGTTGCTGGTGCCCGAGCTGATCCAGGATGCCGCGACGCCGGAAGCCCTGGCACAAACCCTGTTACCCTTGCTCGACGAGCCTTCGCGGCAGACCGAGTCCTTCGACGCCATCCATCGCACCTTGCGCCGGGATGCGTCCGGACAGGCCGCGGAAGCGGTGTTGAGCCTGGTAGGAGAACGCTGATGCAGATGGGCCTGGATTTCGCCCTGGTGGAAGAACTGGTGGCAGGTGTCGACGAGGTCGGTCGCGGCCCCCTGTGCGGCCCCGTGGTCACGGCCGCGGTGATCCTCGATCCGGCGCGCCCGATCCGCGGGCTCAACGATTCGAAGATGCTCAGCGAGGCCCGGCGCGAAGCCCTGTTCGAGGAAATCCGCGAAAAGGCCCTGGCCTGGTTCGTGGGCCGTGCCGAGGTGCACGAAATCGATCGCCTGAACATCCTCCACGCCACCATGCTGGCGATGCAGCGGGCGGTCGAGGGGCTCAGCGTCCTGCCGCGTCTCGCGTTGATCGACGGCAACCGTTGCCCGAAGCTGGCGGTGCCCAGCGCGCCGGTGATCAAGGGCGACAGCCAGGTTCCGGCGATCGCCGCCGCCTCGATCCTGGCCAAGGTCAGCCGCGACCGGGAAATGGGCGAGATGCACCTGCTCTACCCGGACTACGGCATGGCCGCCCACAAGGGCTATCCCACGCCCCAGCACCTGGACGCCCTCAAGCGCCTGGGGCCGACCCCGATCCACCGGCATTCCTTCGCACCGGTGCGCGAGGCCTACCTGTCGTTCAACGGCATGGCGGTCACGCTGCCCTGAGGCCGGGCGGCTCGCCCTGAATCCTCTGTGCCCTTCCTCGCGACGGCCCCCGTTGCGACCGCCAGCCTGTAGCTTTCGAACCCGTCCCGGTACAATCGCGCCTCGCCGTTTCCGCTGCGCAAGGGTTCCGCATGACCGCTTCCTTCGTTCACCTCCGCCTGCATACCGAATATTCCCTGGTCGATGGACTGGTGCGGGTCAAGCCGCTGGTCAAGGCGGTGGCGGGAGCGAAGATGCCGGCAGTGGCGGTGACCGACCAGGGCAACATGTGTTCGCTGGTGAAGTTCTACAAGAACGCCATGGGCGCCGGGGTGAAGCCGATCTGCGGCGCCGACCTGTGGCTGGCGAGCCGTAACGAGGACGGCCCGCTGACCCGCATGACCCTGCTGGTGATGAACGCGGAGGGTTACCGCAACCTGACCGAGCTGATCTCCCGCGGCTTCATCGAAGGGCAGCGCAACGGCGAAGTGATCATCGAGCGCGACTGGGTGAAGTCCGCCGCAACGGGGCTGATCGCCTTGTCCGGGTCGAAGGAGGGGGAGATCGGGCACGCCTTGCTGGATGGCGAGATGGAACTGGCCGAAGCCTTGCTCGCCGAGTGGCAGGCCGTGTTTCCCGAGCGGTTCTACCTGGAAGTCCAGCGTACGGCACGGGTCAACGACGAAGAACACCTGCACGCTGCCGTGGCCTTGGCCGATCGCACCGGCGTGCCGCTGGTGGCCACCAACGATGTACGGTTCATCATGCAGGAGGATTTCGAGGCCCACGAGACCCGCGTATGCATCGGCGAGGGCCGCGCCCTCGACGACCCGCGTCGGCCGCGCACCTACTCCGACCAGCAATACCTGAAGAGCCCCGAGGAAATGCAGGCGCTGTTCAGCGACCTGCCCGAGGCGCTGGAAAACACCCTGGAGATCGCCAAGCGCTGCAACATCGACGTGCGCCTGGGCAAGCACTTCCTGCCGGATTTCCCGGTTCCGGCGGGCATGACCATGGACGAGTACTTCCGCAAGGTGTCCTTCGACGGCCTGGAGGAACGCCTGGCGGTGCTGTTGCCCAGGGACACCTCGGACTACGAGGCGAAGAAGCAGGTCTACATCGACCGGCTGAATTTCGAGCTGGATATCATCATCCAGATGGGGTTTCCCGGTTACTTCCTGATCGTGATGGACTTCATCCAGTGGGCGAAGAACAACGGCGTGCCGGTAGGCCCCGGCCGGGGATCGGGCGCCGGCTCGCTGGTGGCCTACGTGCAGAAGATCACCGACCTCGATCCGCTGGCCTATGACCTGCTGTTCGAGCGCTTCCTCAACCCCGAGCGGGTGTCCATGCCCGACTTCGACGTCGACTTCTGCATGGACGGCCGCGACCGGGTGATCGACTATGTGGCGGAGAAGTACGGGCGCAACGCGGTCAGCCAGATCATCACCTTCGGCACCATGGCGGCCAAGGCGGTGGTGCGCGACGTGGCGCGGGTGCAGGGCAAGTCCTATGGCCTCGCCGATCGCCTGTCGAAGATGATTCCCTTCGAAGTCGGCATGACCCTGGAGAAAGCCTACGCCCAGGAAGAAATGCTCCGGGATTTCCTGGCCGTCGACGAGGACGCCAAGGAAATCTGGGAGATGGCCCTCAAGCTGGAAGGCATCACCCGCGGCACCGGCAAGCACGCCGGCGGCGTGGTGATCGCGCCGACCAAGCTCACCGACTTCTCGCCGATCGCCTGCGACGACGAGGGCGGCGGGCTGGTGACCCAGTTCGACAAGGACGATGTGGAAGCCGCGGGCCTGGTGAAGTTCGACTTCCTCGGCCTGCGCACCCTGACCATCATCAAATGGGCCATGGAGACGATCAACCGCGAACAGGCGAAGAAAGGCCTGGAACCGCTGAACATCGACTTCATCCCGCTGGACGACAAGAAAACCTACGACCTGCTGCAGAAGGCCGAAACCACCGCGGTGTTCCAGCTGGAATCCCGCGGCATGAAGGAGCTGATCAAGAAGCTCAAGCCGGACTGCCTGGAAGACCTCATCGCCCTGGTGGCGCTGTTCCGCCCGGGCCCGCTGCAATCGGGCATGGTGGACGACTTTATCAACCGCAAGCACGGCCGCGCGCCGCTCGCCTACCCGCACCCGGACTACCAGTACGACGGCCTGAAGCCGGTGCTCGCGCCCACCTACGGCATCATCCTGTATCAGGAACAGGTGATGCAGATCGCCCAGGTGATGGCCGGCTACACCCTCGGCGGTGCGGACATGCTGCGGCGCGCGATGGGCAAGAAGAAGCCCGAGGAAATGGCCAAGCAGCGCGGCGGCTTCATCGAGGGCTGCGCGAACAACGGCATCGACGCGGACCTGGCGGGCAACATCTTCGACCTGGTGGAGAAGTTCGCCGGTTACGGCTTCAACAAGTCCCACTCCGCCGCCTATGGCCTGGTCTCCTACCAGACCGCCTGGTTGAAGGCCCACCATGCGTCGCCGTTCATGGCGGCGGTGCTTTCCGCGGATATGCACAACACCGACAAGGTGGTGATCCTCATCGAGGAATGCCGCAGCATGAAGCTGCGCATCGATGCCCCGGACGTGAACATTTCCGAGTTCAAGTTCACCGTCAACGACGGCGGCCGCATCGTCTACGGCCTGGGCGCGATCAAGGGCGTGGGCGAGGGGCCGGTTGAGGCGATCGCCGAGTGCCGCGAGCAGGGCGGGCCCTTCAAGGACCTGTTCGACTTCTGCAGCCGGGTTGATCTCAAACGCATCAACAAGCGCACCCTCGAGGCGCTGATCCGCTCGGGCGCCCTGGATCGCCTCGGCCCGCACTACCATGACGAGCCGAAGGCCTACCAGGCCAGCGTGGACCTCAACCGCGCGGTCCTGCTGGCGGCCATGGAAGAAGCCATCGCCGCTGCCGAGCAGACCGCGCGCAGCCACGACAGCGGCCACATGGACCTGTTCGGCGGCCTGTTCGCCGAGCCCGAGGCGGACGTCTACGCGAACCATCGCAAGGTCCGCGAGCTGACCCTCAAGGAGCGCCTCAAGGGCGAGAAGGACACCCTGGGCCTGTACCTCACCGGGCATCCCATCGACGAATACGAGGGGGAGGTGCGCCGCTTCGCCCGCCAGCGCATCGTCGAGCTGAAGCCGGCCCGCGACACCCAGACCGTCGCCGGGCTGATCGTCAACCTGCGGGTGATGAAGAACAAGAAGGGCGACAAGATGGGCTTCGTCACCCTCGACGACCGTTCCGGTCGCATCGAGGCCTCGCTGTTCTCGGAGGCCTTCCATGCCGCCCAGGCTCTGCTGCAGACCGATACCCTGGTGGTGGTCGAAGGCGAGGTCAGCCTGGACGATTTCTCCGGTGGCCTGCGCCTGCGCGCCAAGCGGGTGATGAGCCTGGAGGAGGCGCGCACCGGCCTCGCCGACAGCCTGCGGATGAAGCTGGACAACCGCGCGCTGCAAGGCGACCGCCTGCGCTGGATGGGCGAATTGCTCAGTCGCCACCGCGGCGCCTGCCCGATCACCCTGGAATACCGTGGCAGCGACGCCAGCGCCTTGCTGCAATTCGGCGAGCAATGGCGGGTCGAGCCGGCCGACAGCCTGATCCAGGCATTGCGTGACCAGTTCGGGCGCGACAACGTCTTCCTCCACTACCGCTGAAAGGGGCCGGCGCTCGCCTGCGAGTGCCCGGTCGCCGCGTAGCGAGAAAATCGCCGGCGCGCCGAATCGACGCGGCGCTCGCCGGTCGAAGACCCTGAGTCAGCTCGACCCTGGTCGCCCGATCCCGTAAGGTAGGGCGTCCAATGGAACCAGCC
Source organism: Pseudomonas sp. RIT-PI-AD (assembly GCF_025642785.1). Lineage (GTDB taxonomy): Bacteria > Pseudomonadota > Gammaproteobacteria > Pseudomonadales > Pseudomonadaceae > Pseudomonas_T. Next base: position 229,718 of record NZ_JANZKU010000004.1, on the reverse strand, counting down.
GCCTGGCCCCACGTGCACGACGGAAGCCTATGAACCCGAATTTCCTCGATTTCGAACAGCCGATCGCCGACCTGCAAGCCAAGATCGAAGAGTTGCGCCTGGTCGGCAACGACAATGCCCTGAACATCGGCGACGAGATCGCCCGCCTGCAGGACAAGAGCAAATCCCTCACCGAAAGCATCTTCGGCAGCCTCAGCAGCTGGCAGATCGCCCAGCTCGCGCGTCACCCCAAGCGCCCCTACACCCTCGACTACATCTCGCACCTCTTCACCGAGTTCGACGAGCTGCACGGCGACCGGCACTTCTCCGACGACGCCGCCATCGTCGGCGGCGTGGCGCGCCTGGATGATCAGCCGGTGATGGTGATCGGCCACCAGAAGGGCCGCGAAGTCCGCGAGAAGGTCCGGCGCAACTTCGGCATGCCGCGGCCGGAAGGCTACCGCAAGGCCTGCCGCCTGATGGAGATGGCCGAACGCTTCAAGCTGCCGATCCTGACCTTCATCGATACACCCGGCGCCTATCCCGGCATCGACGCCGAAGAACGCAACCAGAGCGAGGCCATCGCCTGGAACCTGCGGGTGATGGCGCGCCTGAAGACGCCGATCATCGCCACGGTGATCGGCGAGGGCGGTTCCGGCGGCGCCCTGGCGATCGGCGTATGCGACAGCCTGAACATGCTGCAGTACTCCACTTATTCGGTGATTTCCCCGGAAGGCTGCGCCTCGATCCTGTGGAAAACCGCGGAGAAGGCCGCCGACGCGGCGGAGGCCATGGGCATCACCGCCGAGCGCCTGAAAGGCCTGGGCATCGTCGACAAGGTGATCGGCGAACCCCTGGGTGGCGCGCACCGCGACCCGGCGGCGATGGCCGAATCCCTGCGCGAGGAACTCGGTGCGCAACTCGCCCACCTGCGCGAGCTGGACATCGACTCGCTGTTGGTTCGCCGCTACGACCGCCTGATGAGCTACGGCGCGCCTTGATCCGGTCTCGACGCCGGCCTCTCTCGATGCCGGCGTCGATTCGCCTCCGCCGGCCTTCGATGCATTCCTGCCCCTGCCGTTCTCCACGTCCATGAGTCTCGCGGCGCATCTGCTGGAGAAACTTGCGCCCTGGCGCGCGGCGCCTGCGTGGAAGGTCGCCTTCAGTGGGGGGCTGGACTCCACCGTGCTCCTGCACCTGTTGGCCAATCAATCCGGACGGGACTCTTACCCACCGCTGTCCGCCCTGCACGTCCAGCACGGCCTGCAAGCCGCCGCCGAGGCGTGGCCGGCGCATTGCGAGCGGGTGTGCGCGGCCCTGGGCGTACCCCTGGGGGTGATGCGCGTCGACGTAACCCCGGGCGCCAGCCTCGAACAGGCGGCGCGTGTCGCCCGCTATGGCGCGTTCGAGGCCGCGCTGGCACCCGGTGAGCTTCTGCTCACCGCCCAGCACCGCGACGATCAGGCGGAAACTCTGCTGTTCCGCTTGCTGCGCGGGGCCGGGGTGCGTGGACTGGCGGCGATGCCGACGTCACGGCCCCTGGGGCGGGGAGTCCTGATGCGGCCCCTGCTCGACGTCGACCGAGGCGAGCTGGAGCGCTATGCCCGTGCCCATCGGTTGGACTGGGTGGAGGATCCTTCCAACCAGGACGCGCAGCCGTCGCGGAATTACCTGCGCCTCCAGGTGTTGCCGCTGTTGCAGGCGCGCTGGCCGCGGGTCTCCGCCAGCCTGGCGCGCAGCGCGGCCCATTTGCGCGAAGCCGAAGCGCTGCTGGGCGAGCTGGCGCGACTGGATCTCGAGGCTGCCCGGCAGCCTTCCCGCTGGCCTTGGCTGGAGCTGCCGTCGTTGCCGCTCGCGCCCTTGGCGACGCTGACGCCGGCACGCCAGCGCAACGCGCTGCGCCATTGGCTGGCGGCCTTCACCCCTTTGCCCGACAGCGATCACTGGGCCGGTTGGGACGATTTGCGCGATGCCGCAGCGGATGCCGCGCCGGTTTGGCGTCTGGCTCGGGGCGCGCTGCACAGGTCCGACGGACGGTTATGGTGGTTGGCAGGCCCCTGGTCGAACGACCCGCCCGCGCCCCAGGCGTGGCCGGGCGAACAGGCGCGCCTGAGCCTGCCCGGCAACGGCGCGCTGAGCTGGCAGGGGGACGCGCCAGCCGGTCCCTGGGAGGTCCGCTATCGGCTCGGCGGCGAGCGCCTCGACTTGCCCGGACGGGGTCGCCGCGACCTCAAACGCCTGCTCAACGAAGCGGGGCTGCCGGCCTTCGTCCGTGGTCGTTTGCCGCTGCTCTACCGCGACGGCCGCCTGCTCGCGGTGGCCAATCTGCCTGGGCTGGACCGCGTGCCTGGCGAGGCAGCGCGCCTTCGCTGGACGCCTCCGCGCGGCGATGAAGTTTGAGCTGAGGGGGCATTGCGGGTAGACTACGCTCCCGTCTTACTACGCTTCTGCAGAATCCCACGGATTCGGCAGTGGCGTGCATTGCCGGCGACGTCCCAGGGCGTTGTCCGTAATCGAGGGCTCCGGCCCGACTTCAGTTTCCTGGCGGCGCTGACCGCCTAAACGCAGACTTCTAGGGTTTTTCATGACGCGCTACATCTTCGTCACGGGCGGTGTTGTTTCTTCATTGGGGAAAGGCATCGCCTCGGCTTCATTGGCGGCCATCCTGGAGGCGCGGGGCCTGAAGGTCACCATGCTCAAGCTGGACCCTTACATCAACGTCGATCCGGGCACCATGAGCCCGTTCCAGCACGGCGAGGTGTTCGTCACCCATGACGGCGCCGAGACCGACCTCGACCTGGGCCATTACGAGCGGTTCATCCGCACGACCATGACCCAGAACAACAACTTCACCACCGGCCGCGTCTACGAAGACGTGCTGCGCCGCGAGCGCCGGGGCGATTACCTGGGCGCCACCATCCAGGTGATCCCGCACATCACCGACGAGATCAAGCGGCGCATCATCAAGGGCGCCGGCGACGCCGACGTGGCCATGGTCGAGATCGGCGGCACGGTCGGCGACATCGAGTCGCAGCCGTTCCTCGAAGCCATCCGCCAATTGCGCGTGGAAGTCGGCGCCAAGCGCGCCATGCTGATGCACCTGACCCTGGTGCCCTACATCGCCACCGCTGGCGAGACCAAGACCAAGCCGACCCAGCACTCGGTGAAGGAGCTGCGCTCCATCGGCCTGCAGCCGGACGTGCTGATCTGCCGCTCCGACCACGAAATCGACCTGTCCTCGCGACGCAAGATCGCCCTGTTCACCAACGTCGAAGAGCGCGCGGTCATCGCCCTGGAAGACGTCGACACCATCTACAAGATCCCTTCCGTGCTGCACGCCCAAGGCCTCGACGATTTCGTCGTCGAGCGTTTCGGCCTGCAATGCGGCGGTGCCGACCTCTCCGAATGGGAACGCGTGGTGGATGCCAAGCTGAACCCGGAGAAGGAAGTCACCATCGCCATGGTCGGCAAGTACATGGAGCTGCTGGACGCCTACAAGTCGCTGATCGAGGCGATGAGCCACGCCGGCATCCAGAACCGCACCAAGGTCAACCTGCGCTACATCGACTCCGAGGACATCGAGAACCGCGGAACCGGCCTGCTGGAGGGCGTCGATGCCATCCTGGTACCCGGCGGCTTCGGCCTGCGCGGCGTGGAAGGCAAGATTTCCACCGTGCAGTACGCTCGCGAGAGCAAGATTCCCTACCTGGGCATCTGCCTGGGCATGCAGGTCGCGGTGATCGAGTTCGCCCGCAACGTGCTGGGCTGGAAGGACGCCAACTCCACCGAGTTCGACAAGGCCAGCGGCCATCCGGTGGTCGGCCTGATCGCCGAATGGCAGGACGCGGCCGGCACCACGGAGATTCGCAGCGAAGCCTCCGACCTGGGCGGCACCATGCGCCTGGGGGCCCAGGACTGCCAGCTCGAAAGCGGTTCGCGGGTGCATGACTGCTACGCCAAGGAAGTGATCGTCGAACGTCACCGCCACCGCTACGAAGTGAACAACAACCTGCTGCCGCAACTGATCGAGGCCGGCCTGAAGATCACCGGCCGTTCCGGCGATGGCGCCCTGGTGGAAGTGGTCGAGGCGCCCGAGCATCCCTGGTTCGTCGCCTGCCAGTTCCACCCGGAATTCACCTCCACGCCGCGCGATGGCCATCCATTGTTCAGCGGGTTCGTCAACGCCGCCCTGGCGCAAAAAGCGAAGAAGGCGTAACCCATGGCCCAGAAGATCATCCGCGTCGGCAGCCTCGAGATCGCCAACGATAAGCCTTTCGTACTGTTCGGCGGGATCAACGTCCTCGAGTCCCGCGACCTGGCGTTACGCGCCTGCGAAGAATACGTGCGGGTCACCGACAAGCTCGGCATCCCCTATGTGTTCAAGGCCAGCTTCGACAAGGCCAACCGTTCCTCGGTGACCTCCTTCCGTGGCCCTGGCCTGGAAGAGGGCATGAAGATCTTCGAAGAGGTGAAGAAGAGTTTCGGCGTGCCGGTGATCACCGACGTCCACGAGCCTCACCAGGCGCAGCCGGTGGCCGACGTGTGCGACATCATCCAACTGCCGGCCTTCCTTTCGCGGCAGACCGACCTGGTGGTGGCGATGGCCAAGACCGGCGCGGTGATCAACATCAAGAAAGCCCAGTTCCTCGCGCCCCAGGAAATGCAGCACATCCTGCGCAAGTGCGAGGAAGCGGGCAACGACCAACTGATTCTCTGCGAGCGCGGTTCGTCCTTCGGCTACAACAACCTGGTCGTGGACATGCTCGGCTTCGGCATCATGAAGCAGTTCGAATACCCGGTGTTCTTCGACGTCACCCATGCCCTGCAGATGCCGGGTGGGCGCGCCGATTCCGCCGGCGGGCGCCGTGCCCAGGTCACCGACCTGGCCAAGGCCGGCATGAGCCAGGGTCTGGCGGGACTGTTCCTCGAGGCCCATCCGGATCCGGAGCGGGCCAAGTGCGACGGCCCCTGCGCCCTGCGCCTGGACAAGCTGGAGCCCTTCCTCGAACAGCTCAAGCGCCTGGACGATCTGGTCAAGAGCTTTCCGCCGATCGAGACTGCCTGAACCGGGCTTTCTCCGGTACAGTGCCCCACGCATCCGACCCGGCCCTCGCGCCGGGCGGCCGTCGGTCCCGGTCTGCCGGTTCTTTCCTACCCGGCGCCGACGGTTTCCCATTCCGGACCGCAGCATTTTTCGTCAACCTTTGGAGTGCTAACAAGAATGGCAAAGATCGTCGACATCAAGGGGCGCGAGGTTCTCGACTCCCGCGGCAACCCTACCGTGGAAGCCGATGTGATCCTCGACAACGGTATCGTCGGCAGCGCCTGCGCGCCCTCCGGCGCCTCCACCGGTTCCCGTGAAGCGCTGGAACTGCGCGATGGCGACAAGAGCCGTTACCTGGGCAAGGGCGTGTTGAAGGCCGTGGCCAACATCAACGGCCCGATCCGCGACCTGCTGCTGGGCAAGGACCCGGTGGAACAGGCCGAACTGGATCGCGCGATGATCCAGCTGGATGGCACCGAGAACAAAGGCAAGTTGGGCGCCAACGCGATCCTCGCCGTATCCCTGGCCGCCGCCAAGGCCGCCGCCCAGGACCAGGACCTGCCGCTCTACGCGCATATCGCCAACCTCAACGGCACACCGGGCGTCTACTCCATGCCGGTGCCGATGATGAACATCATCAACGGCGGCGAGCACGCAGATAACAACGTCGACATCCAGGAATTCATGGTCCAGCCGGTAGGGGCCAAGACCTTCGCCGACGGGCTGCGCATGGGCGCGGAAATCTTCCATCACCTCAAGGCCGTGCTGAAGGCCCGAGGCCTGAGCACCGCGGTGGGCGACGAAGGCGGCTTCGCGCCGGACCTGAGTTCCAACGAGGATGCCCTGTCGGCGATCGCCGAAGCGGTGGCCAATGCCGGCTACAGCCTGGGCACCGACGTGACCCTGGCGCTGGATTGCGCGGCCAGCGAGTTCTACAAGGACGGCATCTACGACCTGGCCGGTGAAGGCCACAGCTTCGATGCCGCCGGTTTCGCCGACTACCTGGCGGGCCTGAGCAGCCGTTATCCGATCATCTCGATCGAAGACGGCCTGGACGAGTCCGACTGGGCCGGCTGGAAGGTGCTCACCGAGAAGCTGGGCGACAAGGTGCAACTGGTGGGCGACGACCTGTTCGTGACCAACACCAAGATCCTCAAGGAAGGCATCGACAAGAAGATCGCCAACTCGATCCTGATCAAGTTCAACCAGATCGGCTCCCTGACCGAAACCCTCGAGGCCATCCAGATGGCCAAGGCCGCCGGCTACACCGCGGTGATCTCCCACCGCTCCGGCGAAACCGAGGATTCGACCATCGCTGACCTGGCCGTCGGTACCGCTGCCGGGCAGATCAAGACCGGCTCGCTGTGCCGCTCCGATCGTGTGTCCAAGTACAACCAATTGCTGCGCATCGAAGAGCAATTGGGCGGAAAAGCGACTTACCGTGGCCGCGCCGAGTTCCGTGGCTGACAGGCACGTGCTAAAAGAGGGGCGGCGCGAGTCGCCCCTTTTCGTCGGTGCCGCCGGCCGAGGGCCGATGGCGCATCCGACGCGCGGCGTCCTTCCGTTCCACCCTTTCGTCGTGACCTTGCCTTGAACCATGCGTAGCCCTTACTGGTTGTTCGTCGTGCTGATCCTGCTCCTGGCGGGGTTGCAGTATCGCCTGTGGGTGGGCGCCGGCAGCCTTGCGCAGGTGTCCGACCTGAAGCAGCAGATTTCCGACCAGAAAGGCGAGAACGAGCGGCTGCTGGAACGCAACCGGATCCTCGAAGCCGAAGTGCTGGAATTGAAGAAGGGCATGGAGACCGTGGAAGAGCGCGCCCGTCACGAGCTGGGCATGGTGAAGGAGGGCGAGACCCTCTATCAGTTGGCCGAATGAACGCCAGCGACCGTTCCGGCCCCGCCTTCTGGGTGGTGATCCCCGCTGCCGGCATCGGTTCGCGGATGCACGCCGACCGCCCCAAGCAATACCTCGAACTGGCAGGACGGACCCTGCTCGAACACACCCTCGAATGTTTCCTCGGCCACCCCGGGTTGCGGGGCCTGGTGCTCTGCCTGGCGCCGGACGATCCCTATTGGCCGGGCCTCGCCTGCGCTCGCGACCCGCGCATCCAACGGGCAACCGGCGGTGCCGCGCGAGCGGATTCGGTGCTCGCCGGCCTGCTACGGCTGGCCGAACTGGGCGCCGGCGACGAGGACTGGGTGTTGGTGCACGATGCGGCGCGGCCGAACCTGTCGCGCTTCGACCTCGACCTGCTGCTCGGTGAACTGGCCGACGACCCGGTCGGGGGCCTGCTGGCGGTGCCGGCCCGGGACACCTTGAAACGCGCGGGCAAGGACGGCCGGGTCGAGGAAACCGTGGACCGCGCGGTGATCTGGCAGGCGTTCACCCCGCAGATGTTCCGCCACGGCGCCCTGCATCGCGCCCTGGCCGATGCCCTGGTGGCCGACGTGGCGATCACCGACGAAGCCTCGGCCCTCGAATGGGCCGGGCAGGCCCCCAGGCTGGTGGAGGGGCGCGCGGACAACCTCAAAGTCACGCGCCCGGAAGACCTCGACTGGCTGCGCCAGCGCTGGGCCGGCAAGCACTGAAGCCCGGTCACGGCCGGTATTCGGGACGTTCCGCCAACCCTGCCTTCAAGCTATCCACCAATTGCCGGACCTTCGGCGACAGGTGCCGCTGCTGCGGGTACAGCGCCCACACCGCGGTATGCGGCGGTCGGTGCTGTTCCAGCAGGGAGACCAGCGCGCCGCTGCGGAGGTGCTCCAGCACGTAATAGTCCGGCAACTGGCACAGGCCGAAGCCGCGCAAGGCGGCGTCCAGCACCGCCTGGCCGCTGTTGCAGCGCCAGTTGCCCTGGACGCGCAGGGCGATCTCCCGTTCGCCCTGGCGGAAGGCCCAGCTGTCGCTGCTGCCTACCAGGCAATTGTGCCGGGCCAGTTCCGACAGGCTGTGGGGCCGGCCATAGCCTTCCAGGTAGGCCGGCGAGGCGCACAGGTACATCTCCCGCGGCGCCAGCCGCGTGGCCACCAGCCGGGAGTCCGGCAGACGGCCGAGGCGGATCGCCAGGTCCAGCCCTTCGTGGAGCAGGTCCAGCGGTCGATTGCTCAATTCGATATCCACGCGCAGTTGCGGGTGCCGCGCCATGAAGGCGTTCACCAGCGGTACCACGAAGCGTTCGCCATAGGCCACCGCGCAGGTCATGCGCAACAGGCCCTTGGGTTCGGCGGCGAGGTCGCCGATGGCGCGCAGCGCTTCCTCGCGGGCGTCCTGCAGACGTTGGCAATGCTGCAGGAAGGTCTGGCCGGCCTCGGTGAGGGCGACGCGCCGCGTGCTGCGATAGAACAACCGGGTTTGCAGGCGTTCTTCCAGGCGGGCGATCTGTCGACTGACGTGGGATGAGGACAGCCCCAGGCGCTCGGCGGCGGTGCCGAAGCCTCCGCTTTCGGCGACCGCGACGAACTCGTCCAGACCTTCCCATCGGCTCATGTGGCGTTCTCCTCGTCAGCCAGTCAGTGGATTGTCCCTGAATGACATCAATGTTTTGCCTCGTGGCGGATTATTCGTCATTTGGCAATGAACTACACTTCGGCATCTTTCGAAAATGCCCCGGAGAACTCCATGATCAAGTCGCGCGCCGCCGTCGCCTTCGAAGCCAACCAGCCTTTGCAGATCGTCGAAATCGACGTGGAGCCGCCGAAGAAAGGCGAGGTGCTGGTGCGTATGGTCGCCACCGGGGTCTGCCACACCGACGCCTACACGCTGTCCGGGGCCGACTCCGAGGGCGTGTTTCCGGCGGTCCTCGGCCATGAGGGTGGGGGCATCGTCGAGGCGGTGGGCGAGGGCGTGACCTCCGTCGCCGTCGGCGACCACGTGATTCCGCTGTACACCGCCGAATGTCGCCAGTGCAAATTCTGCAAATCCGGCAAGACCAACCTGTGCAGTGCCGTGCGCGCCACCCAGGGCAAGGGCCTGATGCCGGACGGCACCACGCGGTTCTCCTATCGAGGCCAGCCGATCTATCACTACATGGGCTGCTCGACCTTCTCCGAATACACCGTGCTGCCGGAAGTATCGCTGGCGGTGATTCCCAAGGAGGCGCCACTGGAAAAGGTCTGCCTGCTCGGTTGCGGCGTGACCACCGGCATCGGTGCCGTGCTCAACACCGCCAAGGTGGAGGCGGGCGCCAGCGTGGCGATCTTCGGCCTGGGCGGCATCGGCCTAGCGGCGATCATCGGCGCGACGATGGCCAAGGCCTCGCGGATCATCGCCGTCGACATCAATCCGGCCAAGTTCGAAGTGGCGAAAGCGCTGGGCGCCACCGATTTCGTCAACCCGAAGGACTACGACAAGCCGATCCAGGAGGTCATCGTCGAACTCACCGACGGCGGGGTGGATTACTCGTTCGAGTGCGTCGGTAACGTGCAACTGATGCGCGCGGCGTTGGAGTGCGCGCACAAGGGCTGGGGCGAGAGCGTGATCATCGGCGTCGCCGGGGCCGGCCAGGAGATCAGCACCCGCCCGTTCCAGCTGGTCACCGGGCGCGTCTGGCGCGGGTCGGCCTTCGGCGGCGTGAAGGGCCGCACCGAACTGCCGAGCTACGTCGAGAAGGCCCAGCGCGGCGAAATCCCGCTGGACACCTTCATCACCCACACCATGGGCCTGGAGCGGATCAACGAAGCCTTCGACCTGATGCACGAAGGCAAGAGCATCCGCACCGTCATTCACTACTGATCCGTAGGGTGGACAACGCGGCCGACCGGCCGCTTGTCCACCTTGATTGGTGGAAAACGCTTCGCGGTTTTCCACCCTACGTAGGAGGCGTTTCACGTGACCCTGGAAATCGTTTCAAGCACCAAGAGCCACGGCGGCTGGCACAAGCGCTATCGCCATCGCTCCACCGCGCTCGATTGCGACATGGTGTTCGCCGTCTACCTGCCGCCCCAGGCCGAGCAGGACGCTACCTTGCCGGTGCTCTATTGGCTGTCGGGGCTGACCTGCACCGACGAGAACTTCATGCAGAAGGCCGGCGCGCACCGCCTGGCGGCCGAACTCGGTCTGATCATCGTGGCGCCGGACACCAGCCCGCGGGGCGAGGGCGTGGCGGACGATCCCGAGGGCGCCTACGACCTCGGCTTCGGTGCCGGCTTCTACCTCAACGCCACCCGGCAGCCTTGGGCCCGGCACTACCGGATGTACGACTACGTGGTCGACGAACTGCCGGCGTTGATCGAGGCCAACTTCCCCGTCTCCGACAGGCGCGGCATCAGCGGCCACTCCATGGGTGGACACGGCGCCTTGATCTGCGCGCTGAAGAATCCCGGTCGTTATCATTCGGTATCGGCGTTCGCGCCAATCGCCAATCCGATGAACTGCCCCTGGGGCGAGAAGGCCTTCGCTGCCTACTTGGGCGAAGACCGCTCGCGCTGGCGCGAGTGGGATGCCAGCGTGCTGATCGCCGATGCTGCGGAAAAGCTGCCGATCCTCATCGACCAGGGCGACCGCGACGATTTCCGGGTCGCTCAACTCAAGCCGGAAACCCTCCAGGCCGCCGCCTCCGCGGCGTCGCACCCGCTGCAACTGCGCCTGCAAGCGGGTTACGACCACAGCTATTACTTCATCGCCAGTTTCATCGACGACCACCTGCGCCACCACGCCAAGGCACTCAACGGCTGAGAGATTTTTTCCCAGCCCCTCAACTGCCACCCCCACCACTGCGGGGCGCATGTAGGGTGGATCACGCTCCACCGATCCACCGGTCGGGGCTCCAATCTGGCCGACGCTCCATCGGCCGGCACCCGACCTCACCGCCGAGGCGTGACGGTGGATGAGAAAGGCGTCATCCACCCTACGACGGTACGTTGTAGGTGCATGTAGGGTGGATCACGCTCCACCGATCCATCGGTCGGGGCTCCAATCTGGCCGACGTTCCATCGACCAGCACCCGACCTCACCGCCGAGGCGCGACGGTGGATGAGGAAGGCGTCATCCACCCTACGGTGAAACGCCTGGATCGAGTGGTTGCGCCGCCGCTCGCTGAATGGAAACACCCCTTGATCCCGCGACAGTGGCACCGCGCTTCCGTAGGGTGGATCGCGCCTCATCGATCCACCGGACGGGTTCCACCTTGCCGACACTCCATCGGCCGCCACCCGACCTTACCGCCGAGGCTGGCGATGGATGAGAACAGCGTCATCCACCCTACGGTGACTCACTTGGGGCGAGTGGCTGTGCCATCGCTCTCGAGGGCGGTCGGGAAGGGTCGGAATGCAAAGGTGGAAAACGCTTCGCAGCTTTTCCCCCTGCATGCTTCGGCGTCAGAAGTTCCAGTGAGTGCTCAGCATGACGTTGCGTGGGTCGCCCGAGTAGGCGGAGTTATAGAAGCCGATGTTGGTGTAGTACTTCTTGTCGAACAGGTTGTAGACGTTGAGCGTGGCCGACAGATATTCACTGATCTGGTAACGGGCCATTACATCCACCAGCCAGTACGGATCCTGGGAGAATTTCTCCCGGATACCCTTGCCTCGGTTGTTCAATACCTGCCAGCCCTCGCTTTGCCAGCGCGTGCCTCCCCCGACCGTGAAACGATCCAGCGGCCCTCTAAGTTTGTAGCGGGTATAGAGGGCGCAGCCAGCTCTGCAGCCAGCGGTGGTGCTGTCGATAGACGCCGTCGAGGTGCTCCCTGAGGCCGTTCAGTTCCGTCATGGCACGCTCGATGACCGACTAATGATAAGGATTACATTTTAGAGGGGGCCGACGACCGCTTTCGTAAGGCTGCCGCACTGGCATGCGCGCTTTCCTTTAGAATCGCGGGCTGACTTTTCCAGGGAGGTTCTCCATGCGTATTGGCCACGGCTACGATGTGCACCGATTTGGCGAGGGTGATTTCATCACCCTCGGCGGCGTGCGGATTCCCCATAAATTCGGGCTGATCGCCCATTCCGATGGCGACGTGCTGCTGCACGCGCTGAGCGACGCCCTGCTCGGGGCGGCTGCGCTGGGTGATATCGGCCGGCATTTCCCCGACACCGATCCGCGCTTCAAGGGCGCCGACAGCCGCGCACTGCTGCGTCAGGTGCTGCAACGAGTGGTCGACAAGGGCTGGAAAGTCGGCAACGTCGACGCCACCATCGTCGCCCAGGCGCCGAAGATGGCGCCGCATATCGGCGCGATGCGCTCGGCGATCGCCGCCGACCTGCAGGTCGAACTCGACCAGGTCAACGTCAAGGCGACCACCACCGAAACGCTCGGCTTCACCGGGCGCGAGGAAGGCATCGCGGTGCATGCCGTCGCCTTGCTGCTGCCGCAATGAACGAACTCGAATTGCTCGGCCCTTGCGCCCACGGCGGCCCGGTCGGGCGGGCGCGGTTGAAAGCCAGCGCCGAGGACTTCCAGGTCGACGAGGTGCTCGACATTCCCCTCTCCGGCAGCGGCGAACACCTCTGGCTGTGGGTGGAAAAGCGTGGCCTCAATACCGAGGAGGCGGCCCGCCGCCTGGCCCGCGCTGCCGGGGTGCCCTTGCGCGGCATCAGCTATGCCGGCCTGAAGGATCGCCAGGCGCTGACCCGACAGTGGTTCAGCCTGCACCTGCCGGGCAAGGCCGATCCCGATCTGGCCGCGGCGGAAAACGACAGCCTGCGTATCCTCCAGCGCACCCGGCATAGCCGCAAGTTGCAACGCGGCGCCCATGCCGCCAACGGATTCACCCTGCGCCTCACCGCGCTGAGCGGCGAGCGCGAAGCGCTGGACGCGCGCCTGCGAGGCCTTGCCAGCCAAGGTGTGCCGAATTACTACGGCTTGCAGCGGTTCGGCTTCGGCGGCGGCAACCTAATCGACGCCCTGGCCTTCGCCCAACGCGGCGAGTTGCCGGAATCGCGCAACCTGCGGTCCCGGCTGCTCTCCGCGGCGCGCAGCTACCTGTTCAACCGCGTCCTGGCGAAGCGCGTCGAGGCGGGCAACTGGAACCGCGCCGAACTCGGCGACCTGCTGGCCTTCACCGATAGCCGCAGCTTCTTCATGGCCGGCGAGGCGGAATGCCAGGACCCGCGCCTGGCGGTGCTCGACCTGCACCCGACCGGCCCGCTGTGGGGCGCCGGGCCGAGTCCTGCGGGCAGTTCCATCCAGGCCCTGGAACAGGCGCTCGCCGAGGAACAGGCCGGCCTCGCCGCCTGGCTGGCCAGCGCAGACATGAGCCAGGAACGACGCATTCTGCGCCTCCCCATCGGCAAGCTGACGTGGCATTATCCCGAGCTCGATGTTCTGCAACTGGAATTCGTCCTGCCGGCCGGTTGCTTCGCCACCGTGGTGGTGCGTGAGCTCGTGGACCTGCTGCCGGCGGAACCGATGGAAAACCCATGCGTATTCTGATCGCCAACGACGACGGGGTGAACGCCCCGGGCCTCGCCGCGCTTTACAACGCGCTGGCGGCCGATGACGAGTGCGTCGTGATCGCCCCGGATCAGGACCGGAGCGGCGCGAGCAGCGCGTTGACGCTCGATCGTCCGTTGTATCCGCACTACCTGGCCAACGGCTTCATCGCCCTCGATGGCACGCCGACCGATTGCGTGCATTTGGGTATCAACGGCCTGCTGGAAACGCCGCCCGACATTGTGGTGGCGGGGATCAACATGGGCGCCAACCTGGGCGACGACGTGCTCTATTCGGGCACCGTCGCCGCCGCGGTGGAAGGGCGCTTCCTCAGCCGCACGGCGTTCGCGTTCTCGCTGCTGTCGCGGCAGCCGGACAACCTGGCGACCGCCGCCCATTTCGCCCGCAAGCTGGTGGCGGCCCACGACCGGCTGGATCTGCCGCCGCGCACCGTGCTCAACGTCAACATTCCCAACCTACCCCTGGAGCGCATCCGGGGCGTTCAACTGACCCGTCTCGGGCACCGGGCGCGGGCCGCGCGCCCCGTCACCCTGGTCAACCCGCGTGGCAAGCTGGGCTATTGGATCGCCGCCGCCGGCGATGGCGACGACGCCGGTCCCGGCACGGATTTCCATGCGGTCCTGCAGGGCTATGTATCCATTACCCCGCTGAAACTCGATCGAACGTTCAACGAGGCTTTTTCGAGCCTCGATGGCTGGCTGGAGGGCCTGCTTTGATGGCGCGTGAAAAGGACCATTTGCTGCGTGGCGGGATCGGCATGACCTCGCAACGCACCCGCGAACGCTTGATCGAGCGCCTGTACGACGAAGGCTTGTCGAACGCCCGGGTGCTCGAAGTCATCCGGCGCACGCCGCGCCACCTGTTCGTCGACGAGGCGCTGGCCCATCGGGCCTATGAAGACACGGCACTGCCCATAGGTCATAACCAGACCATTTCCCAACCTTATATGGTCGGGCGCATGACCGAGTTGCTGCTGGCGGCCGGTCCGCTGGACAAGGTCCTGGAAATCGGTACCGGCTCCGGTTACCAGACCGCGGTGCTGGCACAGCTGGTGGAGCGGGTGTTCTCCGTCGAGCGCATCCAGAAACTGCAGGACCGCGCCAAGGAACGGCTGGTGGAGCTCAAGCTGCGGAATGTCGTGTTCCGTTGGGGCGACGGCTGGGAAGGCTGGCCCGCCCTGGCGCCGTACAACGGCATCATCGTCACCGCCGCCGCCGCGGACGTACCCCAGGCCCTGCTGGAGCAACTGGCGCCGGGCGGACGCATGGTGATACCGGTGGGCGCGGGCGACGTGCAGCAGTTGATGCTGATCGTTCGCGAAGCCGCAGGGTTTTCCCGGCACGTGCTGGACGCCGTACGTTTCGTCCCCCTGCTCAACGGCCCGGTGGCGTGACGATCATTTGCCCGCTTTGCGGTCTAGATCGCTACCGCCGCTGGCGACGCGCCAGTTTTCCGGCACAATAGGCCGCACTTTGATTAGAGAAAAGGGGAGTGGAGTGAGCCTGACGGCCCTTAGGCAGCGCTTTCACGTCGGTACACCCGGGCATTGCCTGCTGTTGGCCATCGCATTGAGCGGTCTGCTCGCCGGTTGCAGCAGCACGCCGCGCGAAGGCGTCCAGGTCGTCGACCGCAACGGCAACCCGGTGCAGAAGCGCGTCCCCATTACGAGCGGCCAGCACGTCGTGCAGCGCGGAGAGACCCTCTACTCGATCGCCTTCCGCTACGGCTGGGACTGGAAAGCATTGGCCTCGCGCAACCGCATCGCCCCTCCCTATGTCATCCGTCCAGGGCAGCGCATCCGGTTCGACGGCGGCACCGCGCAAGACGGCGCGCCGGTCACGGCGGGCGCACCCGTTTCGACCCCGGTGGTCATCAGTTCCTCGCCCAGCGGTTCCTCGACCCGAACCACGACCGTGGTTCCGCTGCCGCCCAAATCTTCACCCGGCCAGAACCCGGCTCCGGTGGTGACTCCGCCAACCCCGACGGCGGTTCCGGCAACGCCTGGCGTTCGCTCCTCGAGCGGCTGGGCATGGCCGTCGAGCGGCCTTTTGATCGGCCGATTTTCCTCAAACGGAAGTTTGAATAAAGGCATTGATATCGCCGGGGAATTAGGACAGCCTGTTTTAGCTGCGTCTGATGGGACAGTGGTGTACGCCGGCAGTGGATTGCGGGGCTACGGCGAGCTGATCATCATCAAGCACAGCGATACCTACGTGAGCGCCTACGGACACAACCGTAGATTGCTGGTGAGGGAGGGACAGCAGGTCAAGGCCGGGCAAAACATTGCCGAGATGGGATCGACGGGCACAGACCGGGTGAAACTTCACTTCGAGATTCGCCGTCAGGGTAAACCCGTAGACCCTCTGCAATATCTGCCGCGACGTTGACTGCGGCCCAGCCGTCACCCGGCGTGGGAGGAACTGGCTCAGGGGTACCAAGGAATGGGTCCCACCAGGGCTTGTTGTCGAACTCAGCACGGGACAATAACAATGGCACTCGACAAAGTAGCGCCGGAGTTTGACGTCGACGATGAGATGCTCCTCATGGAGCCCGATATCGTCATGGACGAGGTATTGAATGAGGAAGTCTTTCCTCCGGCAACCAAATCCAAGAGCGCCAACTCACTCAAGCAGCACAAGTACATCGATTACACGCGAGCGCTCGACGCCACGCAGCTTTACCTCAACGAAATCGGCTTTTCCCCCCTCCTGACCCCCCAAGAAGAAGTGCACTTCGCGCGGCTCGCGCAGAAGGGCGACCCTGCGGGTCGCAAACGCATGATCGAAAGCAACCTGCGCCTGGTGGTGAAGATCGCCCGACGCTACGTCAATCGCGGTCTGTCGCTGCTCGATCTGATCGAGGAAGGTAATCTGGGGCTGATCCGCGCAGTGGAGAAATTCGATCCGGAGCGCGGCTTCCGCTTCTCCACCTACGCCACTTGGTGGATCCGCCAGACCATCGAACGCGCGATCATGAATCAGACCCGGACCATCCGGTTGCCGATCCATGTGGTCAAGGAGCTCAACGTCTACCTTCGCGCAGCCCGCGAGTTGACCCAGAAACTCGACCACGAACCCTCCGCGGAAGAAATCGCCCATCTGCTGGAGAAACCAGTGGAGGAGGTCAAGCGCATGCTGGGCCTCAACGAGCGGGTGACTTCCGTGGATGTGTCCCTCGGGCCGGACTCCGACAAGACGCTGCTGGATACCCTGACCGACGACCGGCCGACCGATCCCTGCGAACTTTTGCAGGACGATGACCTGAGCCAGAGCATCGACCAGTGGCTGTCCGAGTTGACCGACAAGCAGCGTGAAGTGGTGGTGCGCCGTTTCGGTTTGCGCGGCCATGAAAGCTGCACTTTGGAAGAGGTTGGCCAGGAGATCGGACTGACCCGGGAGCGGGTACGGCAGATCCAGGTGGAAGCGCTCAAGCGCTTGCGGGAGATCTTGGAGAAAAACGGTCTTTCCAGCGACGCGCTGTTTCAATAGCGCGCACTGGATAGAAAAAGCCCGGCTTGATGCCGGGCTTTTTCGTTATCGGTCCACAGGTAATCAGAAAGTGCGGGTGTTTCGCTTGCCGCGCATGTTCCAATCCGGCCCATTGCTGTAGTCCTGCGTAAGTCATTGCTTACAGGTGCTGTAAGAGAAGCGGTCGATAAGGCTGGGAAAACAGGCATTTCGAGTGACGCTTTCGCTCAAGTAGTTGTTTCTTATATAAAAAAATGAAGGGCACTTTTCCTGGGGGCGCCCATCCCGTCCTTTGGACCCCGTTGCCGGGGTCTGGGGAATCGTTAATATCACTCCTGCGTACAGGGAATGACGCAACCGGAAAGGACTCTGGTAAGGAACGTCGCAGGATGCGACTCATCAGGACGATGATAGGGAAAATAAGGGAGTAGGGACAAAAGAGTGGGCGGGTAACACCGCCCCTTTTTTTTGCCCAAAGAAAAGCCCGCGTCAGCGGGCTTTCGACTTTCCGGAGCGGTTAACGCTCCAGATGTTTCAGTTTGTCCTTCACGCCATCCCACTCTTCCGCATCCGGCAGGGATTCTTTCTTTTCCGTGATGTTCGGCCAGATTTCCGCGAGATCGCGGTTCAGTTCGATGAACTCCTGCTGGTTATCCGGCACCTCGTCTTCCGAGAAGATCGCCTGGGCCGGGCATTCCGGCTCGCAAAGGGCGCAGTCGATGCACTCGTCGGGATGGATGACCAGGAAATTGGGGCCTTCGTAGAAGCAGTCCACCGGGCAGACTTCCACGCAATCGGTGTATTTGCACTTGATGCAGTTGTCGGTGACGACGAAGGTCATTTCTAATTTTCTCCTCAGGGCGGCTTGGAAAGGCTCGGTTCAAAGCCCTTTCCATGGCTCGGTGACCACATTCCGATGTCCGGTCGATGTCAGGCCTACCAAAGCGCGCGCGATTCTAGCAGCTTGCGGACGGCGTCGTTAGATTCGCAGCTTCCATGCATATAACAGCTCCAGTGCCTTTCGCGGTGTCAAGTCGTCGGGATTGATCCGGATCAACTCTTCCAGAACCGGGTGCGGCAGGCTCGCGAACAAATCGCTCTGCATCGGCAGCCTGGGCTGGCCCGGCTCGCTGCGCGGCGGTTCGTGGGGCAGGCTGGTGGTCTCGAGGCGCGCCAGATGTTCCCGGGCGCGGGCGATCACCGGATTGGGCACCCCGGCCAACTGGGCCACCGCCAGGCCATAGCTCTGGCTGGCCGGTCCCGGCAGCACATGGTGCAGGAAGACGATCCGTTCCTTGTGCTCGGTGGCGTTGAGGTGCACGTTGGCCACCCGCGGTTCGCTCTCCGGCAATACGGTCAGCTCGAAGTAATGGGTGGCGAACAGGGTGTAGGCCCGCAGCCGGGCCAATTGCTCCGCCGCCGCCCAGGCCAGGGAAAGCCCGTCGAAGGTACTGGTGCCACGACCCACTTCATCCATCAGCACCAGGCTGTGTTCGCTGGCGTTGTGCAGGATGTTGGCGGTCTCGCTCATCTCCACCATGAAGGTGGAGCGACCGCCGGCCAGGTCGTCGCTGGAGCCGATCCGGGTGAAGATCCGGTCGACCAGGGAGAGCTCGCAGGCTTTCGCCGGCACGAAGCTGCCGATGTGGGCCAGCAGGACGATCAGCGCGGTCTGGCGCATGAATGTCGACTTACCGCCCATGTTCGGGCCGGTGATGATCAACATCCGCGTGTCGTCGTCCAGGGACAGGTCGTTGGCCACGAAAGGCGTGTCCAGCACCTGCTCCACCACCGGGTGACGGCCTTGGTGAATGCGCATGCAGGGTTCGTCGACGAAGCGGGGTCGATTGAAGTCCAGGTTCAGCGCGCGCTCGGCCAGGTTGCTCAGCACATCCAGTTCCGCCAGCGCCGCCGCCGTGTCCTGCAGCGGTGCGAGGTGCCCGATGAGCCGTTCCAGCAGCGCTTCGTACAGCATCTTTTCCCGCGCCAGCGCCCGGCTCTTGGCCGACAGGGCCTTGTCTTCGAAGGCCTTGAGCTCCGGCGTGATGAAGCGCTCGGCACCCTTCAGGGTCTGGCGGCGGATATAGTCGGCCGGTGCCTGTTCGGCCTGTACCCGTGGCAGCTCGATGAAGTAGCCATGGATGCGGTTGTAGCCGACCTTGAGGTTGGGCAGGCCGGTGCGGGCTTTCTCGCGGGCCTCCAGGTCCATCAGGAACTGGCCGGCGTTCTCGCTCAGGGAAAGCAGTTCGTCCAGTTCGGCATCGTAGCCGGCTTTCAGCACGCCACCGTCGCGGATGACCGCGGGAGGGGTGTCGATGATCGCGCGCTGCAACAGATCCGCCAGTTCGGGATAGGTACGGATGCTCTCGGCGAGGCCCACCAAGTGCGGGGTCTCGAGGGGGCGCAGGGCTTCCTGCAAGTGCGGCAGCGCGACCAGGGCATCGCGCAGGCGCGCCAGGTCGCGTGGGCGCGCATTGCGCAAGCCGATCCGGGCGAGGATCCGCTCGACGTCGCCGATCTCCTTCAACTGCGGTTGCAGGGTTTCGAAGCGATAGCCTTCCAACAGGCAGGCGATGGAGTCCTGGCGGCTTTCCAGTATCGCGCGGTCGCGCAGCGGCCGGTTCAGCCAGCGTCCCAGCAGCCGGCTGCCCATGGCGGTTTGGCAGCGATCGACGACCGATTGCAGCGTGTTGTCGCGACCACCGGCGAGGTTGACGTCCAGCTCGAGATTGCGGCGGCTCGCGCCGTCGAGGATCACCGTGTCGTCGAGGCGTTCATGACGCAGGCTGCGCAAGTGTGGCAGCGCCGTGCGTTGGGTTTCCTTGGCGTAGCCGAGCAGGCAACCGGCGGCGCCGATCGCCAGGGTCAACTCGTGGCAACCGAACCCCTTGAGGTCCTGGGTGGCGAACTGCTGGCAGAGGCTCTTGTGCGCACTGTCCCGATCGAAATCCCAGGGTGCGCGCCGGCGCACGCCACGGCGTTTCTCCGCCGGCAGGCCCTGGGGCCAATCATCGGGGATCAGCAGTTCGGCGGGGTTCAGGCGTTCCAGCTCGGCCAGGAGGTTTTCCCAGCCCTTGATCTCCTGCACGCTGAATCGACCGCTGGTGATGTCCAGGACCGCCAGGCCGAATAGCCGTTCGTCGCCGAGTACCGCCGCCAGCAGGTTGTCGCGGCGCTCATCCAGCAGGGCCTCGTCGCTGATGGTGCCGGGCGTGATGATGCGCACTACCTGGCGATCCACTGGACCCTTGCTGGTCGCCGGGTCGCCGATCTGCTCGCAGATCACCACCGATTCGCCCAGCTTCACCAACTTCGCCAGGTAGCCTTCGGCGGAATGATGGGGGATGCCGCACATGGGAATCGACTTGCCAGCCGATTGGCCCCGCGCGGTCAGGGTGATGTCGAGCAGTTTGGCGGCCTTCTTCGCATCCTCGTAGAAGATTTCGTAGAAATCGCCCATGCGGTAGAACATCAACTGGTCCGGATGCTGGTTCTTCAGCTTCCAGTATTGCTGCATCATCGGGGTGTGATCAGAAAGGCTTTCCATTCAATAACTTAGCTTTATCGACTGAAGGGGAGGCTGGAAAGCGACCAATATTACCTCGCTTGCGCAGAGGACCCGCGAGGTTTTTGTCACTCAGTTCTGGCTGAATGGCGCTGCCTCGCCAGCCCGCGTCGGGCATCCGCGCGGTGTCACGGCCGGCGAGAGAAAATCGCGGGGATAAAAAAAGCTGCCGGAGTGCGGCAGCCAAAGGACTTCTTCAAGGGAGTACGTCGATTGTGAGCCTGGCGACGAAATAAAAGTTCGTGTGGAACGGAGGCCTCGCGACCGGCGGCTTCGCTCACTCGGCCGGGATGATCGAGACCTTCCCGTTGCGTTCCAGGATGGCGAATTTGATTTGTTGCACGCGCTCCAGGCCCTGGCTTTCCCGGGCGATTTCCATGATGTCTTCGAGGCGCAGGCGCGATTCGCGCATCCTGCCTTCCAGCACCCGCCCGTTCTCGATGAGCACCGTGGGCGAGCCTTCCAGCAAAGTGGCGAAGCGATAGGACCGGGTCTTGATCAGCGAGAAGCCCACGTCGATGGTGATGAGGGTACCGATCACCAGGACCGCGTTGATCACCGAGAAATCGTCCCCCAGCAGAGCCTGCTGGGTCGCTTCACCGATGATCATCAGCAACACCAGGTCGAAGGTGGTCAGGTCCGACAGCGAGCGACGCCCCGCCACCTTGAACAGAATCATCAGGGCCAGATAGATCGCTGCGGCGCGTAATACGGAGTCCATGGGGCGTTCCTAGGGGTAGATGAAAACCCAGAAAGGCGCGGTCTGGCCATTCGCGCCCAGGCGTGCTTTCAGGAGGCCGACGCCGTCGGGGCGCAGGCTCAGGTTGGCGCGCGTATGACCGTTGGCATCGGCCTTGAAGGTCAGCTCGAGGCCGTCGACCTCACTGCGCATGGATTCGGGCTGAGGCTGGATGCTATCCAACGCGAGTACGTCGAGCGCTTCGCCCGTCAGCGTCACCACGTTGTGGCTGGCGCCGAGTTGACGGACGTCCAGGGTAAAGGTGGTGTTCGCGCCGTTGCGCATGAATCTGTCGTACTCGAGGCGTGCGGCGCCACCCTTCACCTCCACCGCGGCCCAGCTCAGCGGCCCCCGGGAAAACAGGCCAGCCAGGGTCAGCAGCACCATCAGGCACAGGCCGTACCAGCCGATTCGTTCGAATGCCCAGATCTTCCGCTGGAACGGCATGTCTTCGTTTACCGGGTAATCCCGGCTTCTCAGCTCGTCGTGTTCATCCATAACCGTGTTCCATGTCCAGCGAGGGCTTGCAGGGCGATGCGAGCATTGGAGCCCGGGCCGAAGGGGCGGTTCCTGCGATAAAAACCGCTCGTTCGGGGCTGAATGAGTTCGTTGCCTACTATTTGATCAGCGTGGAAGAGCCCGAACGGCATGACATTGCAAACTGCATGGTCAAAATCCCCCCGTCCTGCAATCTGCATGTGTAAGGGAAATTTTTCGAAAGCGGAAAGCCGCGTATTTGCTGGGTTTGGCGATAAACACACGCTTGGCATGAACCCTGCTCTATGGGTAGCAGACGCTAAAAAAACGGAGCTCACCCAATGACTGTCGATATCCAAGAAATCCAAGCCGCCTTCCCTCAGCACACTGTCAGCGCCTCCAAGCGCCCGGATGGCTCGCAGCTCCTCACCCTGATGTGCGAAGGCGAAATGATCCAACGGGTTATTCCTTCTCCCAATTCCGGCTTGCAGATGCGTACCGAGTGGATCATCAGCGCGATTCGCCGCGACCTTCATCAGGAAGCCGGCGAAGTCCCGATGATCGATGGCCTGCAAAGCCAAGTCCGTACCCATCTGCCGACCTACGTACCGACCAACGCTGGCGCCTACGGCCATCGCCGTATCGACCGCCTGCAAACCCGCTTTCCTTCCTTGCATCAGCGTGCCTCGATGCAGTCGCGGAATCTGGCCCAAGACGCACGCTGATCGGGGCGACCCGTCAGACCCAAAACCCGGCGTATGCCGGGTTTTTTATGAAATGCACAGGGCAGTGCGAGGCCCATGACCGGTAATGTCATTCCGCCTATATAGAAACCTACTGGGTATTAATCCCCTATATGCACGTCCGTGAATGCGTTCTTATATCGCCGATTCGCATAATTAACTGGCATTGCGCTATCAGCCGTTCGTCGAGGCCCGAGAACTATCCCATTTTTTCTCTTTCATAACTTCCGTGAGGCAATCAAGCCTTGCATTCAGTCTAGGAGAGGAAACATGGCTAACAGCAACAGCAATAACCCAGGTAACTTCGCCAACGACCGTCAAAAAGCTTCCGAAGCTGGCCGCAAGGGTGGAAATGCCAGTGGCAGCCAAGGTAGCAACTTCGCCAATGATCGTGACAAGGCTTCCGAAGCCGGTCGCAAAGGCGGAAAACACTAAGGGTTGAACCCTCCCGAGGCAGGCATCGCCCACGCGATGCCGCCCCGCTGATTGAATTTCTCGCATATATCCCTCTTTATTCCCGACGAACTCTAAGCGAACGTCCCGGTTCATTATTGGCGTTCTTTTTTCGAACGCTAATACGCGTGCGCTTATTTCACTTCGCTGTGATTCTTGATCAGCCCTCTTATATTGGATACCGCCAGGCAAACTTGCAGAATGAGCAAGGCATAAGCCTGATCATGCCAACCCCAGGTTATCCAAAGTGCGTTGCTGAATAGAAAACACCAGAATCCGGTCGTGCGGCGCTGCTTGGACAGAGACCCTATGAGCCAGGCGGCCACGATGGTGACCAGCATGGCGGGCCATTGAAGCAGATCGATGAATTCCATGTGAGCTCGCCGTTCATGTGTATGAGCCTTCGAAATCGGGCGTCGGTATGCGTTCCCTCCGTCGATTACCCTGAACCCCCGTTTGATAAGGCCGTTCTATTGCTCAGGCATTCCTGTCGGAGTCTGTCATGGCCAAAGCACTGGACGAGTACAATCGCAAACGCGATTTTTCCGCGACGCCCGAACCTGGCGGCGCGACGACGCGTCGCGGCAAGGCCGGGACCGAACCCCATGCACTGCAGTTCTGCATCCAGAAACACGATGCCAGCCATCTGCATTACGATTTTCGCCTGGAGCTCGAAGGCACTCTAAAGAGCTGGGCGATTCCTAAAGGCCCGTGTCTGGATCCCCGCGTGCGGCGACTGGCAGTGCACGTCGAGGATCACCCCTTGGATTACGCCTCCTTCGAGGGCCATATCCCCGAGGGCCACTACGGCGCCGGCGACGTCATCGTCTGGGATCGCGGCATCTGGATCCCCCAGGAAGAGCCGGGCGCGGCCTATGCCAAGGGTCGTCTGAAGTTCGAGCTCAAGGGGGAAAAGCTTTCCGGCCTGTGGAACCTGGTGCGCACCCACTTGGCCGGCAAGAAGGAACAGTGGTTCCTGATCAAATCCAAGGACGACCAGGCGCGGCCGGAGAGCGAATACGACGTGCTGGTCGAGCGGCCGGACAGTGTGGTCAGCGATCGCACCCTGGTGCCGCGGCCGCGCGGCGGCAAGACCGCGGCGAAGTCCGCGCCGGCGTCCGCCAAGCGCAAGCCGAAGCAAGCCGATTCACAGCGGCTCGAAGGCGCCAGGGCGGCCGACTTGCCCGCGAGTCTTTCGCCGCAACTGGCGACCCTGGTGGAGTCGGTGCCGGAAGGCGAGTGGGTGTATGAAATCAAGTTCGATGGCTATCGGATCTTGGCGCGTATCGAGGAAGGCGAGGTTCGCCTGTTCACCCGCAACGGGCATGACTGGACGGCGAAGATGCCGCGCCAGGCCAAGGCCATCGCCGCATTGGGCCTGCGGTCGGGTTGGCTGGATGGCGAGGTGGTGGTGACGGACGAGGAGGGCGTGCCGGATTTCCAGGCCTTGCAGAATGCCTTCGAGGTGAATCACAGCGAGCGGATCGTCTATTACCTGTTCGACATGCCGTATCTGAACGGCATGGACCTCCGGGCACTGCCGGTGGAGCAGCGGCGCGCGGCGCTCGCTACGGTCCTCGAGCCGGTCGACAGCCCGTTTCTGCGTTACTCCGCCGACTTCACCGAGGACCCCGAGAGCGTGCTCACCAGCGCTTGCCAGATGAAGCTGGAGGGCCTGATCGGAAAACGCTTGGGCAGTCCCTACACGCCCAAACGCAATGCCGATTGGATCAAACTCAAGTGCAAGCAGCGCCAGGAGTTCGTCATCGTCGGCTACAGCGAGCCCAAGGGCAGCCGGACGTCGTTCGGTGCCCTGCTGCTTGGCCTGCACGACCGGGACAGCGGTGAATTGCGCTTCGCCGGCAAGGTCGGCACGGGCTTCAGCGCCACCTCCTTGCGCAGCCTGCACCAGAAACTCGAACCCCTGGAGACGGGAAAACCCGCGGTGGTCAATCCACCGACCGGTTTCGAGGCCAAGGGCGTGCATTGGCTGGAGCCCACCCTGATCTGCGAGGTGGCCTACGCGGAGATGACGCGCGAGGGCATCGTGCGCCAGGCGGTCTTCCATGGCCTGCGCACCGACAAGCCGGCGGATGCCATCACCCCTGAACGCGCTATCCAGCCGCCCCCCGCCGAGCCGGCGTCGAAGGCGCGCGAAGGCGCCAAGAAAAAGGCCAAACCCGTGGAAACGCCCGTCGCTCACAGCACGATCAAGATCACCCACCCCGAACGCATCATCGACCCGAGCTCGGGCATCACCAAACTGGAGCTCGCCGAATATTACGGGCGCATCGCACCCTGGGCCCTACCCTGGCTGGAGGATCGTCCGGTCGCGCTGGTGCGCGGGCCCGAAGGCGTCACCGGGGAGCTGTTCTTCCAGAAGCATGCGGCCAAGCTGAGCATTCCCTTCATCACCCAGCTCGATCCCGCCCTGGATCCCGAACATCCGCCGCTGATGGTCATCGAGTCCGCCGAGTCCCTGGTGGGGGCCGCGCAGATGGGCACCTTGGAGTTGCACACCTGGAATGCCACGGCGCCGAACCTGGAGAAGCCCGACCGCTTCGTCCTGGATCTCGACCCCGACTCGGCCCTGCCGTGGAAGCATATGGTGGAGGCCACGCAACTGACGCTGACGTTGCTGGGCGAGATCGGCCTCAAGGCTTTCATCAAGACCAGCGGGGGCAAGGGCATCCATATCGTCGTGCCCCTGACCCGGCGGGCGGGCTGGGAGCCGGTCAAGGCGTTCAGCCAGGCCATCGCCCAGTACATGGCCAAGCTGATGCCGGACCGTTTCACCGCGATCCTCGGGCCGAAGAACAGGGTCGGCAAGATATTCATCGATTACCTGCGCAACAGCCGGGGCGCCAGCACCGTGTCGCCTTATTCGGCCCGCGCCAGGGAGGGGCTGCCGGTCTCCGTGCCGCTCTATCTCGAGGAACTGGCGGAACTCAAGGGCGCCAACCTGTGGACGATCCGCAACCTGATGGAGCGGCTGGACGAACTGGGCGACGACGATCCCTGGGCGGACTTCAAGACCACTCGCCAGAGCATCACCGCCGATATGCGCAAGCGTTTGGGCATGAAATGAACGACCGACGAGGAAAAACGATGAACCCTAAAGGCGCGGTTTCTTTATTGATGGGGGTCCTGCTGGCATCGCCCGCGTTCGCCGGTGGCTCGGCGACCGGCCCGGCCTCCGGGCAGGGGGCAGGCACCAATACCGGCAGCGGCAATGTCACCAATGGCGCGGGAACCGGTACCAATCCCAGCTCGGGCGTCGAGTCCGGGGCTGCCTCCAGCGCTCAGGGCAGCACGGCGGTACCTGACTCGACCCGCAACAACGGCGGGCACGATGCCGACGCGGCCAAACCAGGCAAGACGAAGGATAAGGCCGGCGACGACGCGTCTGTCGCTCCCTCCCCGTAAGTCACGGAGCGGGCGAGAGGGTGCGACGGATTAGCTTTCGCCCGAATGTGCGCAAAATGCTAAAGTCGGCAGTCGAACCAGGGAGGGTGCATGGACTGCCTCGAACAGATGTACCGCGCGACCGCGGTCATTCGCTGTATCAACGTATGCGGTTTTCCACAGCTCGTCGGCGGGCCGAAGCGGAGTTCGGCGTCGTGAACGAGCCAGACGTCTTCGCGGAGCGCTATACCGCGTCCGAGCGCCTGCGGTTATTGCTGCTCTATGGTGGCCTGATCGCCGCCTTCGTCGTGGGCATCAAGGTCTGGGTAGCGCCCTGGCTGCATTTCTACTTCGATCACACCGATTGCCTGACGCCCGAGAGCTCCAGTGCCGCGATCTTCTGGGCGGGGTTTTTCGTGGGCATCCCGATTTTCGGCAGTCTGGTCGTTGCGGTGGTCACCGTGCGGCAGGGCCTGGCGGTGCTGGCTGAAGGACGTTATCCGCCGTCGGGTCGAAAGGCGCTCTGGCGAACCCGGGTCCTCTATGGCCCCGCTGCCTCCATCCGCGGCACCCTGCTGGTGCTGGCGCCCTATCTCTTCTTGCTGATCGCGGTGGCCGGGGCCCTGCAGTTTTCCCAGGAGGCCATATCGCCGCGCAGTTCCCAGGAAGCAGCCTGCCAGCAGGACCGCCAGGCCTTCTTCCTCATGCGCTGATGGGGACCAACCAAAGCTGAAGAGTTGCCTTATTTGATCGGCGGCGACTGTCTATTTGTTCAGCAGGCGCTCGGTTTCCCGTGCCTTCTGCCGCAACGCTTCGTTCTGCGCCTCCTGCTTGCGCAAGGATTCGGGGGTGATCACCTTGTCCACGGTTTCGGTGGCGGGATTGGGCCGGACTACGCTTTCGGTCACGGAAACGGCATCTTCCGAAGCTGAAGGATTCACGCGGCGTTCTTCGTGATTCATGGGTTCACTCCTGATAGGGACGTAACCGATAGAATCGCGGTCGGCGGGCAAAGTTCAGCCCGATGCCGTGCCCATCGGGCCGCCAGCCGGTCCATCCATTAATTTCAGGAGCAGCGATGCCGATCGATGAAATTACTTCTCTCGCAGGCAGGCTGGGCGAGGGCCTCGCGGGCCTGAGCGCCCAGGTGAGCACGGCCGAATCCTGCACCGGGGGCGGCATCGCCGAGGCGATCACCCGGATCGCGGGCAGCTCCGCCTGGTTCGAGGCCGGCTTCGTGACCTATTCCAACGGACAGAAGACCCGACAGTTGGGCGTGCCCGGCGAACTCTTCGAGACGGTCGGCGCGGTCAGTCGCGAGGTGGTCGAGGCCATGGTCCGTGGCGCACAGCGCGCGAGCGGCGCACGCTTCGCGGTAGCGGTCAGCGGTATCGCCGGACCCGCGGGCGGCTCCGCACAGAAGCCGGTTGGGACCGTATGGCTGGCCTGGGGCGACGGTGAGCGCGTTCACAGCCTGTGCCGACGCTTCCTGGGGGACCGCGACGAGGTACGGCACCAAACGGTGATCGCCGCGCTCATAGGGTTGGTCCGATTGACGGCGGGAGAAAATCCTTCGCAGGGGTAGGCGCGCGAGGGAGCCTGTGGAATAATACTGGCTACTTATACAGTTGTTGATGGCCGCCAGGCCCAATTGAACACGAGAGGACTTATATGGACGACAACAAGAAGCGCGCCTTGGCTGCGGCCTTGGGTCAGATCGAGCGTCAATTCGGCAAGGGCGCCGTCATGCGCATGGGCGATCACGATCGCCAGGCGATCCCTGCCATTTCCACCGGTTCCCTGGGGCTGGACATCGCCCTGGGCATCGGCGGTTTGCCGAAGGGCCGGATCGTCGAGATCTACGGTCCGGAATCCTCCGGCAAGACGACCCTAACCCTGTCGGTCATCGCCGAGGCCCAGAAGCAGGGGGCCACCTGCGCCTTCGTCGACGCCGAGCACGCGCTCGACCCGGATTATGCCGGCAAGCTCGGAGTCAACGTCGACGACCTGCTGGTCTCGCAGCCGGACACCGGCGAGCAGGCCCTGGAAATCACCGACATGCTGGTGCGCTCCAACGCGGTCGACGTGATCATCGTCGACTCGGTGGCGGCCCTGGTGCCCAAGGCGGAGATCGAGGGTGAGATGGGCGACATGCACGTCGGTCTCCAGGCCCGCTTGATGTCCCAGGCTCTGCGCAAGATCACCGGCAACATCAAGAACGCCAACTGCCTGGTCATCTTCATCAACCAGATCCGCATGAAGATCGGCGTGATGTTCGGCAGCCCGGAAACCACCACCGGTGGTAACGCATTGAAGTTCTACGCCTCGGTACGCCTCGACATCCGCCGGACCGGCGCGGTGAAGGAAGGCGAGGAAGTAGTGGGCAGCGAAACCCGCGTGAAGGTGGTGAAGAACAAGGTGGCGCCGCCGTTCCGCCAGGCCGAGTTCCAGATCCTCTATGGCAAGGGTATCTACCGCAACGGCGAGATCATCGACCTGGGCGTGCAACTGGGCCTGCTCGAGAAATCCGGCGCCTGGTACAGCTACCAGGGCAGCAAGATCGGCCAGGGCAAGGCCAACTCCGCCAAATACCTCGAGGACAACCCCGAAGTGGCCAACACCCTCGAGGCGAGCATCCGCGAAAAGTTGCTGGTGGTTTCCGGCGGTGCCAAGGCTTCGGCCGCGGCGCCCACGGCCGACGACCTGGCTGACGCCGATCTCTGAGCGGATCTTTCGTGCCCGTCGTGCTCGACAGCCCGGCCGCGGTGCGCCGGGCTGCCATGGATCTACTGGCCCGTCGCGAGCACGGTCGCGTCGAGCTCGCCCGCAAGCTGCGTAAGCGCGGTGCGCCGGCCGAGTTCATCGAGGCCGCGCTCGACCGGCTGGCGGAAGAAGGGCTGCTCAGCGAGGCTCGCTATCTGGAGAGTTTCGTCGGCAGCCGCGCCCGCAATGGATACGGCCCGATGCGTATCCGCGAGGAGTTGAGCCAGCGCGGCTTGGCTCGCGAGGCCGTGGAGCAGGCTCTGCGTGAGGTGAAGGTCGATTGGAGCGCGCAGTTGCGCGAGCTCTGGGAGCGGAGATTCGGCGGCCGCTTGCCGACCGATCCGAAGGCGCGCGCTCAGCAGGGGCGCTTTCTCGCGTACCGGGGTTACCCGATGGACATGATCGGGCGTCTCTTGCGCGGTGTTACCGACGATTGAGCTGAGAAACGGCTCGCGCTGACGCCATGCGCGTGGCGCATGGCGAAAGTCGCTCGGTGGAGAGTGCCGGTTTCAGGCGGGCTTCGCCCAATTCTCCGGCAGATTGATGAAGTCCATCAGCTCGCGCAGTCGACCGTGGTCCCGGCCATTGAAAGCGAAGATCAGCCGCGTCAGCTCGGCGAATTCCAGTTCGTCTTTATCCGCTTCGTTGTAGGCCTGTTGGGTGAAACCGGTGCTCATGCACAGATCCGCGAAATGTTCGTCCAGCTGGGCGATCGCGGCTTCGCTCAAGGCGTGATGCATCCGGACCACGAAGTTGTTCTTCAACCAGCGGCTGGAATGGAAGTTCCGATAGAACTGGCTGATTTCCTCCGCGGCCTCTTCCGCACTGTTCACCAGGCGCATGAGCTTCAGGTCGCTCGGCAGGATGTAGCGGTTGTCTTCGAGCTGGCGGCGCATGAAGCCCAGGGCGTCCTGCCAATAGCTGCCGTTGGGTTCGTCCAGCAGCACCACTGGCACCAGCGGGCTTTTCCCGGTCTGGATCAGGGTCAGCACCTCGAGGGCTTCGTCGAGGGTCCCGAAACCGCCGGGGCACAGCACGAGGGCGTCGGCTTCCTTGACGAAAAACAGCTTGCGCACGAAGAAGAAGTGAAACGAGAGCAGGTTCTCGGTGCCTTCGACCGTGGCATTCGCATGCTGCTCGAAGGGCAGGGTGATGTTCAGCCCGAGGCTGTTGTCGAGACCGGCGCCCTCATGGGCCGCCGCCATGATGCCGCCACCGGCACCGGTGATCACCATCAGCTCGCGTTTCGCCAGTTCGCTGCCCAGTTGGCAGGCGAGGGCATACAGCGGATGTTCGACGGGGGTTCGCGCCGAGCCGAACACCGTGACCTTGCGGCGGCGCTTGAATTGTTCCAGCGCGCTGAAGGCGCGTTCCATTTCCCGGAGGGTCTGCAACATGATCTTGGCGTCCCAGCGGTTACGGTCCGCCTGGGCCATCCGCACGATGGTAACCAGCATGTCGCGATAGAGGGTGTTGTTCAGGCTGCCGCCGGGGACTGTCAGCTTGAGCAGTTCGTCGACTTTCTGCGCGAGATCGATGCCGCTGCTTTTGAAGTGCCTTTCCAGATAATCGTCTGGCTGATGGGGCATGGTGTTCTCCTTTCTCGAATCACGCCCAGAGCGTACCCGATATGGCTCGATCCGGCATCGCGCCGGGTGAATCAAGCCCATCGCCTAAGCGCTGCGCGAAAAGTCACCGGGCGTGGGCAGTTTTCGGACAGCGCCTTGGGCGGACGCGGTGCCCAGCCTTCCGTGACGTGGGGAAGGCGAACCCTGGGGGAGAAAAAGGGCGCCGCGAAGGAGACGGCCGAGCCGGCGATCCACCCCGCTGTCGAGGGTGGGTCGGCGATTCCCTGGTGACTCAGGTTTTGTACGAAAAGCGTTGCGCGAAGCGCAGGCCAGGCAAAAAACGCTCAGAGGACGAGGTTTGCGAACGGCAAACAAGCCTTTCGAACCGGTTTGGCGAGCATCGCCGATACGCAGGCACGCCCTCGTACGGAACCCCGCGCGGATCATTTGAGTCCGCAGTCCGCCTTGGCAAAGCGTTCGCTGGTGACCGAGCGGTTGGTCTTGTATTCGGTGAAGTCATAGCGCAGGGTCGCGCCGCGGGCGAGCAATTGCCGATAGCCGTTGTTGTGGCAAACGCTGGCGGTAAGCTGCTTGCGTACGGCGTCCGGGTTGCTGCGCATCTGAGTGGCGTGGGCCTCGCGGACGCTGAGGTGATTGATCAGCTCGTTGCCGGAGACGGTGTAGCCCTGGTCGAGGATGTCCTCGTTGATCGCCCGCGGTGTGCCGACGCTGCTTTCCCGGGCCACTTTCTCCAGCATCTGGGTCAGTTCGTAATCCTTGAGCGAAGCGGCGTGGAGACTGAGTGGCAGGGCGGAACAGAGGAACAGGGCGATGAGGCGTGACATGGGCTTCTCCAGCGAGATGAGTCCGCTTTGACCGGCGAGGGCGTTTCGGGTTCGCCGGCCCGCGAAAAGCGCCATTCTCCCCGAAGCGTCATCGCCACGGCTACCCGTGGCCTGCCAAGGATGCGGTCTGGCGCTCTGATAGACTGCCGAATCAATTCGTTGCGAGTCCGCTTTATCGTGATCTCCGCTGTTTTCGCGTTTCTTCCCCGACACCGCCCGGCGTTCGCCCCATTCCCTTCAAGGGCCGCCCAGGTTTCCGCGCGCGTCAGGCGCTTCCCATGAGCCACGCCGTCGCACGCTTGCGGGCCACGCGCCTGGCCCGCAGCACCCGCCCGTTCGTCGCCCGTGGTTCCCGGGCGCCGCGCTGCCCGCAATGTCGTTTGCAGGCGGGTTACTGCTTGTGTGCCTGGCGGCCGAAAGTGGTCGCCGAGTCGGCCATGTGCCTGTTGATGTATGACGCCGAGCCGATGAAGCCGAGCAATACGGGATGGCTGATCGCGGACGTGGTAGCGGACACGGCGGCGTTCGGCTGGGCACGCACCGAGGTCGATCCCGCGCTGCTCGCGCTACTGGAGGATCCGCAGTGGCAGCCCTATGTGGTGTTCCCCGGGGAATACGTGGCGGCCGGGCGCGTGGTGAACCAGGTGGCGCCGATGCCCGCCGGCAAGCGACCGCTGTTCGTGTTGCTGGATGCCACCTGGAGCGAAGCCCGCAAGATGTTCCGCAAGAGTCCCTACCTGGAGCGTTTTCCGGTGCTCAGCCTGCTACCCGAGCAGGTGTCGCGCTATCGCTTGCGGCGTTCCACCCGCGATGATCACTTGTGCACCGCGGAAGTGGCGGCGCTGTGCCTGGAGCTGGCGGGGGACCGGGATGCGGCCGCGGCGCTCGGGCATTACCTGGATGCGTTCACCGAGCATTACCTGGGCGCCAAGCACGCCCTGCCATTGGACGAGGACAGTCCGTCGCACCGCGCCTTGCGCGACTTCCTCTGAGTTCAGGCCGGGAGCGGCAGCGCCTTCTTCGGCCAGAGCTGAGCCAGCAGCATGCCGCCGAACATCAGCGCGCAGCCGACATAGCCGCGCAGATGCAGCGATTCGCCCAGCACGAGCGCGCCGGCGATGGCCGCGAACACCGCCTCCAGCGACAGGATGATCGCCGCATGGGAGGCGATGGCGTGTTTCTGCGCGATGACCTGCAGGGTGAAACCGACCGCCACGCCGAGCAGCCCGCCATAGAGGATCGCCGGGGTCGCGGCCCGGATGGCGCTGGCCTGGATATCCTCGAAGCACACCGCCAGGAGCAGGCTGACCACCGCGCAGGTGGCGAATTGCAGCAGGGCCAGGCGCAGCGGATCGTGGCGTCGGGCGAAGAACCCCACCAGCAGCACGTGCACGCCCCAGACGAAAGCGCCGGCCAGTTGTATCCAGTCGCCCGACGCCACCTGGAAGTGTTCGCCCACGCTGAGCAGGAACATGCCGACCACCGCCAGGCTCGCCCCCAGCCAAGTACCCAGGCCGGTGCGCTGACCGATGAGCAGGCCCAGCAGAGGAACGACGATCACGTAGAGCCCGGTGATGAACCCGGAGTTGGTCACGCTGGTGAACAGCAGGCCGACCTGTTGCAGGTTGATCCCCAGGGACAGCGCCAGCCCCATCGCCAGCCCGCCCAGGAGGATGCCGCGGTGCAGCGGGGGCTTGGGGGCGTCGGCCGGACGCCGCAGCACGAAGGGCAACAGGACCAGGGTCGCCAGGGCGAAGCGCAGGCCGGTATAGAGGAAGGGGCCTATGGCATCCATGCCCTGTCGCTGGGCGACGAAGGCGCTTCCCCAGATCAGAGCGGTGACCAGCATCAGCAGATCGGCGCGCAGGGCTTGGCTTCCCATGGTGTCCTCGACGGCAAAAAGCCGAGACTTTGCCGTAAAGCGGCGAACTTGACCACCCCGCTCGCGCTCGGCATGCTGGGCGCCGTCTAGGCCTGCGCGAAGCGGCCGCGCCCGGCGACACGCCCGGGCCCGCTGCCGTCTCGCACAGCCTAAGGGCCCAGAAGAACAAGGATATGCTCATGGCCGCCTATGAAATTCTCATCGCCGACGATCACCCGTTGTTCCGCAGTGCGCTCCACCAGGCGCTCACCCTCGGGCTGGGCCAGGATGTGCGTCTGGTGGAAGCGGCGAGCATCGCCGAGCTGGAGCAGCGCCTCGGCGAGAACCCGGCCTGGGACCTGGTGCTGCTCGACCTGAACATGCCCGGTGCCTACGGGTTCTCCGGGCTGGTGCTGCTGCGCGGGCAGTATCCGCAGATCCCGGTGGTGATGGTCTCGGCCCAGGAGGACGTGGCGGTTTTCGCCCGTGCCCGGGAGTTCGGCGCCAGCGGCTTCATTCCCAAATCCAGCGCCCTGGAGGTCATCCAGGCGGCGGTGCGCGCGGTGCTCGACGGCGATACCTGGTGGCCGCCGCAGTTGCAGGCCAACGCCGAGGTGTCCGCCGAGGCGAAGGCCGCCAGCGCCGGCCTGTCGAGCCTGACGCCACAGCAGTTCCGCGTGCTGACCATGGTCTGCGACGGTTTGCTGAACAAGCAGATCGCCTACGAACTCGGGGTCTCCGAAGCCACCATCAAGGCCCACGTCACGGCGATCTTCCGCAAGCTCGGCGTACGCACCCGCACCCAGGCGGCACTGCTGCTCCAGCAACTGGAATCGATTCCCTCGTTGTCGGCCTGAGTTTTCACGGTCCTTTCAGCTTCGGCCGGGTAAGCTGGCCGCCATTTTTCTCAGCACAGTCCTCTTCCATGTCGCCATTCAAGGGCCAGACCGGCCTCAAACGCGTTCTCAACGCCACGGGTTATTCCTTCGACGGTCTCCAGGCCGCCTTCACCGGCGAGGCCGCTTTCCGCCAACTGGTCCTGCTCAACGTGGTCCTGATCCCCCTGGCGTTTTGCTTCGAGGTCAGCCGGGGCGAGCGGGCGCTGATGATCGCCGCCTGCCTGCTGGCGTTGATCGTCGAGCTGTTCAATTCCGCGGTGGAGGCGACCATCGATCGCATTTCCCTGGAGCGCCATCCACTGTCGAAGAATGCCAAGGACATGGGCAGCGCGGCGCAACTGGTGGCGTTGACCCTGATCGCCGCGGTCTGGGCGACCATCCTGCTGGGCTGATCAGGCGATGGGCGGCAGGACGATCTCGTCGCTGCGCCTGACGCCCACCGTCAGTTCCCGGCATTGCTCGAGGAATTCGCGCATCGCCGCGGTCTGGTATTTCTGCCGGTGCCAGATGAAGTAGAACTGCCGGCGCAGGTCCAGCCCCGGCGTTTCCAGGGGCACCAGGCTGCCGCGACGGAACGCGTCGCGCAGCGCCAGGCGCGAGATGCAACTGATCCCCAGGCCGGACTCCACCGCCCGCTTGATGGCTTCGGTGTGCTCCAGCTCCAGGCGGACGTTCAGCGCGTGGGGGTGGTGACGCATCGCCTGGTCGAAAGTCAGCCGCGTGCCCGAGCCCTTCTCGCGGAGGATCCAGGCCTCGCCCATCAACTCGTCGAGGGTCGCTTCGCCGCGGGCCGCCAGTGGATGCCGGGGGGCGCAGAAGACCACCAGTTCGTCCTCCACCCAGCGTTCCATTTCGATTTCCGGGTGCTGGCAATCGCCTTCGATCAGACCCAGATCAAGTTCGTAGTGGGCGACCTGCTGGACAATGTTGGCGGTGTTCTGCACGTGCAGGCTCACCTGGCTCTCCGGGTGCCGCTGCATGAAGGCGCCGATCAGCAGGGTCGCCAGGTAGTTGCCGATGGTCAGGGTCGCCCCCACCGCCAGGGAGCCGAAGCCGCTCTTGCCGCTGAGCAGGTCCTCGATCTCGCGGGCCTGGTCGAGCAGGGCCACGGCCTGGGGCAACACCTGCTGGCCCAGGGCGTTCAGGCTGAGCCGCTTGCCGGCGCGATCGAACAACTGGCAATTGGATTGCCGCTCCAGCTCGGTCAGCGAGGTGCTCGCTGCCGACTGAGAGAGAGAAAGCGATACCGCGGCGCGGGAAACGCTCTCTTGCTGGGCGACGGCGACGAACACCTGGAGTTGGCGAAGGGTGAAACGCATATCGATATAACCTATTACCTATATCTTGATAATTCACTTAACAGATATTTTCAGGGCCACTAAAATGCCGCGCACTTCTGCCGACGGCACAGACGATTCTTTTCAGGAGCATCCGCAACCATGAGCAAACTGGCGACCGAGCGCGTTCTCAGCGTCCATCACTGGAACGATACCCTGTTCAGTTTCAGGGTCACTCGCGATCCGGGGCTGCGCTTCGAGAACGGTCAGTTTGTCATGATCGGCCTGGAGGTGGAGGGGCGTCCGCTGTTGCGCGCCTATTCCATCGCCAGCCCGAACTATGAAGAGCACCTGGAGTTCTTCAGCATCAAGGTGCCGGACGGCCCGCTCACCTCGCGTCTGCAACACTTGCAGGTGGGCGACCCGCTGATCGTCAGCCGCAAGCCCACCGGCACCTTGGTCCTCGACGACCTGCTGCCGGGCAAGCATCTTTACCTGCTCAGCACCGGCACCGGTCTGGCGCCGTTCATGAGCGTGATCCAGGACCCGGAGACCTACGAGCGTTTCGAGAAGGTCATCCTGGTGCACGGCGTGCGCTACGTGAACGAAGTGGCGTACGAGCGCTTCATCACCGAGGCGCTGCCGCAGAACGAATTCTTCGGCGATGCGGTACGCGAGAAGCTGATCTATTACCCCACCGTCACCCGCGAGCCCTATCGCAACCAGGGTCGTCTCACCGACCTGATGCGCAATGGCAAGCTGTTCACCGACATCGGCCTGCCGCCGATCAACCCGCAGGACGACCGCGCGATGATCTGCGGCAGCCCGAGCATGCTCGACGAAACCAGCGAAGTGCTGGACAGCTTCGGGCTGAAAATCTCCCCGCGCATGGGCGAGCCGGGCGACTACCTGATCGAGCGTGCCTTCGTCGAGAAGTGACCGGCGGCAAGCCCGGCATGCCCGCGAAAACCCGCCCTCCAGGCGGGTTTCGTTTTCTGGGCTGGCGCTCGGGGCCTCAGGCGGGGCGCGTCACCTCCAGTACGCGGATCAGGTCGGGGCGAGGGTAGTGCCAGCGGACGTCCACGTCCCACAGGCGCGTGCCGTAGCGGCGCTCGGGCGAGGGCACCTGGTACGCCGGCCGCGGGTCCTGGGCCAGGCATTGCTCGATCAGTTCCACCAGCGGCTCGGCCAGGCGCTCGGCGTGGGCCCGAGCCTCGACCAGCGCCGGCCCGTGCCAGTCCACCGCGATCGGGCTCGGCGCCTGCTCGGCGATGCCGTTGCGGGCATCCGCCAGGCGATCCGCGTAGGGCACGTAGGGCTTGATGTCCAGCACCGGCGTTCCGTCGAGCAGGTCCAGCCCGGCCAGCCAGAGCTTGCCTGGCTCGATCCGTTCCAGACGCACCACCGACTGGCCGATGCCGTTCGGCCGGTGGGTCGAGCGGGTGGCGAACACCCCCAGGCTGCGGTTGCCGCCCAGGCGCGGCGGCCGCACCTTCAACCGCGGCTTGTCCTCCAGCGCCCGATGGAACAGGAACAGCAGCCAGATATGGCTGACCTGCTCCAGGCCGTCCAGCGCGTCCGCCTGGTCGAAGGGCGGCAGCAGTTCCAGCACGCCCCGTGCGGCCGGGGCCAGGTGCGGCTGGCGCGGGATGGCGAATTTTTCCTTGAAGCAGGAACGGACGAATCCGATGGGGGAAACCGTATGGGTCATGGCGGCGCGGTCGGGGGAGGGCGCCGCCATGTTACCCGATCAGAGGTGGAAACCGCCGTCCAGGGGAATGACGGCGCCGGTCATGTAGGCGCCCGCGGTACTGGCCAGGGCGACGGCGAGGGCGGACATCTCCGCCTCGCGGCCCCAGCGCTTCATCGGGATCAGCGCGGTGTCCTCGGCGAGGGCGGTTGGGTCGTCGGCGATGAAGCGGGTCATCTTGCTGGGGAAGCGGCCGGGGGCGATGACATTGACGTTGATGTGCTCGCCCACCAGTTCCCGCGCCAGCATCCGCGACAACTGGTGCAGGGCCGCCTTGCTCGGGCCGTAGGCGTAGGCCTGCTCGCCCATGGCGGTGATCCCGGCCACCGAACCGATGTTGATGACCCGCGCCGGATTCTCCGCGCCGCCGGCCTTGCGCAGCAGGGGAAGCAATTGCTGGATGCAACTGAACACCGAGGTCACGTTGAGCTGCATGACCTTCTCCCAGCCTTTCGCCGGATACTCCTCCAGCGGCGCGCCCCAGGTGGTGCCGGCGTTGTTGACCAGAATGTCGAGGCGCTCCAGGCGTTCTTGCAGGTCGCGGGCCAGGGCCTGCGCGCCCGCTTCGCTGGACAGGTCGGCGGCGATGCCGGTGCACTCGCCATGGGCCGACAGCTCCTGGGCCGCCTGTTCGCAGGCCTCGGCATGCCGGGCGCAGATGAAGACCCGGGCGCCGGCTTCCAGCAGCCCCTGGGCGATCATCCGTCCGACGCCACGGGTGCCGCCGGTGACCAGGGCGGTGCGGCCCTGCAAGCTGAAGTAAGGGTGCATGGTGACTCCTCGAAATGAGCGGAAGCTCAACCCTAGCCGCTCCCGCGCGGCGGGCAAATCGCTGCAGCGGCTTATCCAGGCCGGGAATGCCGGGTCATGCGGACCCGTTCCGGATTCCCGCTGGCGTTGGACGGTCGGCCGCGCGCGGGTTCGGCGACGAGCGATCCGACCCGGGCGAAAGCGTCCCGTAGCCTGCCACGCGTGCATGGATCGGCCGCCGCTCTGCGGTATGCGGAGGGCAAGACCGCAGGGGCGGCGGACTTTGCGGCACCGCGCCGCGTTCCCTCTGGAGGGGCTGGCGCCTGGCCGTCGCCGGACGGCCGCGCCGGTCGTTCTGCGGGCGCTTTCGCGCTAGACTTGCCGCCTCTTTCGTTCTGCCGGTGAGTCCAATGGCGCTGCAAGCCACCCCCTACAAAATCGAGTTGAACCTCACCGATCTCGACCGCGGGGTCTATGAAAACCTGCGTTTCACCGTCGCCAAGCATCCGTCGGAGACCGAGGAGCGCCTGGTCGTGCGCCTGCTGGCCTATGTCCTCTGGTACCACGAGCAACTGGCCTTCGGCCGCGGCCTGTCGGACGTCGACGAGCCGGCCTTGTGGGAAAAGAGCCTGGACGGCCGCGTGCTGCACTGGATCGAAGTGGGCCAGCCGGATGCCGAGCGCATCACCTGGTGCTCGCGCCGCGCCGAGCGGGTCAGCGTGGTCAGCTATGGCAACCTGCGGGTCTGGACCGGCAAGGTGGTCGACGCGGTGAAGACCCTGAAGAACGTCAACATCGCCGGGATGCCCTCCGAGGCGTTGCAGGAACTGGCCCGCGACCTGCCGCGCAGCCTGAACTGGAGCGTCATGGTCAGCGAAGGCACGCTGTTCGTCACCGACGAGCGCGGCCAGCACGAAGTCCCCGTGGAGTGGTTGCTCGGCGAACGCTGAGTCGCCTTCCCCCGCCTGCGCCGATCCGCGGAGGCACGCCGTACCCGAGTAGAGAGTCAATGCGAATCGAAAGCCGCCCCTTGCCCGCCACCTTGCCCGACCTGGGCGACCTGCCACCGCTGCTGACCCGCCTGTACGCCGCCCGCGGCGTGCGGTCCGCCGCCGAGCTGGACAAGGGGCTGGCGCGCTTGATCCCCTACGGGCAGTTGAAGGGCATCGACGCGGCGGTCGAGCTGCTGGTCGCCGCTTTGGAGCGCCGCGAGCGCATCCTCGTCGTCGGCGATTTCGACGCCGACGGCGCCACCGCGAGCAGCGTGGCGATGCTCGGGCTGCGCCAGTTGGGCGCGGCGGCGGTGGATTACCTGGTGCCGAACCGCTTCGAGTACGGCTACGGGCTGACCCCGGAGATCGTCGCGGTCGCCCTGCAGCGCGAGCCGCAGTTGCTGGTGACCGTGGACAACGGCATTTCCAGCCTCGACGGGGTAGCGGCCGCCAAGGCCGCCGGGCTGCGCGTACTGGTCACCGATCACCACCTGCCCGGGGCGGAGTTGCCGGCGGCGGACGCCATCGTCAACCCGAACCAACCGGGTTGCGGCTTTCCCAGCAAGGCGATGGCCGGTGTCGGGGTGATCTTCTACGTCTTGCTGGCCCTGCGCGCGCGCCTGCGCGACCTCGGCTGGTTCGCCCGCGCCGGCCTGGCGGAGCCCAATCTCGCCGAGCTGCTCGACCTGGTGGCGCTGGGCAGTGTCGCCGACGTGGTGCCGCTGGACGCCAACAACCGCATCCTGGTGCACCAGGGCCTCGCGCGAATCCGTGCCGGACGCGCCAGGCCCGGTCTGCGCGCATTGCTGGACGTCGCCGGGCGGGATTTCCGCAAGATCACCTCGACCGACCTGGGCTTCATCCTCGGCCCCCGGCTGAATGCGGCGGGGCGCTTGGACGACATGTCCCTGGGCATCGAATGCCTGCTGTGCGAGGACGAGGCCCTGGCCCGCGACATGGCGGTGCAACTGGACCAGCTCAACCAGGATCGCAAGGTGATCGAGCAGGGCATGCAGCGCGAAGCCCTCGCGCAACTCAAGGACCTGCCGCTGGAGAGCCTGCCCTTCGGCCTGTGCCTGTTCGAGGCGGACTGGCACCAGGGGGTGATCGGCATTCTCGCGTCGCGCCTGAAGGAGCGTTACCACCGGCCGACCATCGCCTTCGCCGATGCCGGCGACGGCATGCTCAAGGGCTCCGCGCGCTCGGTGGCGGGCTTCCATGTGCGCGATGCCCTGGACGCGGTCGCCGCGCGCCATCCCGGGTTGATCAGTAAGTTTGGTGGCCACGCGATGGCGGCGGGCCTGTCGCTACCGGTGGAGCATTTCGGCGCCTTCGCCGCGGCCTTCGATGCCGAAGCGCGGCGCCACTTGGCCGAGGAAGACCTGAGCGGCCGGCTGTTGTCCGATGGCCGCCTGAGCATTCAGGAGTTCCATCTGGAGCTGGCGCGCGCGCTGCGCCACGCGGGACCCTGGGGCCAGCACTTTCCGGAACCGATGTTCCACGGGGTTTTCCAACTGGTGCAGCAACGCCTGGTGGGTGAACGTCACCTGAAGCTGGTATTGAAGAGCGAGTGCGGCAGCCTGACCCTGGACGGGATCGCGTTCAACATAGACCGCGAGGTCTGGCCCAACCCCACCGTGCGCTGGGCCGAACTGGCGTTCAAGCTGGACGTCAACGAGTACCGGGGCCAGGAGAGCGTTCAACTGCTGGTGTCCCATCTGGCCGCGCGATAGTGCGACCATCTTCTGCGAAACGCCGCGATCAGCGGCATTCTCCGTTTTCGAACCCAGCTGCTGGCAGAATGCAGAGCAGTCCAAAGTGCCATCCCTAACTTTAGGTTGGTTTTGTTTCAGAGATGTGTCGAAGCCACCGATTTGCTTTGCGTGTCGAAAATCGTCTGTCTATACATTCCTCCCCATGAGGCCAGGGCTGCGCAAGGTAGCGAGCAAACAGTCCGGGCTAAGGAATTCCCGCCAGATGCTCAAAAGGCGGCGGGATGGAAGCCGAAGATATCCTCCGGCTCCGATAATCAGGAGAAGCATGTCGATGAAGAGGAATTTCGCCACAAAGGCCGTTTTTCTGGCCTCTCTCACCCTTCCGGCCGTCTCTTTCGCGGCCGATCTGATCGATGTCTCCCAGCTCAAGAGCAAGCGCACCGTCGTCGGTAAATCCGACCTGCGTGCCGAGCTCGGCGCGGGCGAAAGCGATCTGAAACCTCTGCGTACCGGCGCGGTGCCCGGGGGCAAGGTGGTCACCCGTTACCAGCAGTACTACAAGGGTGTACGCATCTGGGGTGAAAGCATCACCGAAGTCAGCGGTAGCGGTAACCAGAAATCCATCAGCGAACCGGTCCGCAGCGGCCGTTTCGTCGCCAACATCGGTGCCGACCTGGTGGCCAGCACCAAGCCGACCCTCACCGCCGAACAGGCGCTGAGCCAAGCCAAGAGCCTGAAAGCCCAGGGCCGTACCACCCTGAACGACAAGA
The DNA here is from genome assembly GCF_025642785.1 of Pseudomonas sp. RIT-PI-AD. GTDB lineage: Bacteria > Pseudomonadota > Gammaproteobacteria > Pseudomonadales > Pseudomonadaceae > Pseudomonas_T. Next base: position 188,270 of record NZ_JANZKU010000004.1, on the reverse strand, counting down.
CCGAGCTGGTGGTTCGCCTGAACGACCAGAAGGTCGCGCAATTGGCCTACGTCGTTTCCTACTTCGTGCCCGGCGACGAGCCGACCCGTCCCTTCTTCATCATCAACGCCAACGACGGCACGGTGCTGGAGCAGTGGGAAGGCTTGAACCATGCCCAGGCCAGCGGTCCCGGCGGCAACGAGAAGACCGGTCGCTACGTCTATGGCACCGACTACGGCTCGCTGACCGTCACCAGCGATTGCAAGATGAACAGCGGCGATGTGATCACCGTCAACCTGAACGGCAGCGAGAACACCTCGCTGAACACCCCGTTCAAGTTCGCCTGCCCCTACAACGACTACAAACAGATCAATGGTGCCTACTCGCCGTTGAACGACGCCCACTATTTCGGCGGCGTGGTCTTCAACCTGTACAAGAACTGGTTCGGCGGGCTGCGCCCGATCAGCCAGAAGTTGTATATGCACGTGCACTACGGCAGCAACTACGAGAACGCGTTCTGGGACGGCAGCTCGATGAACTTCGGCGACGGCGGCTCGCGCTTCTATCCGCTGGTGGCACTGGACGTGACCGCGCACGAGATCAGCCACGGCTTCACCGAGCAGAACTCCGGCCTGGTCTACAGCGGGCAGTCGGGCGGCATGAACGAAGCCTTCTCCGACATGGCGGGCGAGGCGGCCGAGTACTACATGCGCAACGGTCGTAACGACTGGCTGGTAGGCGCGGACATCTTCAAGGGCCAAGGCGCCCTGCGTTACATGGATTCGCCGTCCCGCGACGGTCGCTCCATCGAGCACGCGTCCAAGTACCGCAGCGGCCTCGACGTGCACCTGTCCAGCGGCGTTTACAACAAAGCCTTCTACCTGCTGGCGAAGAAAACCGGTTGGAACACCCGCAAGGCGTTCGAAGTGTTCGTGGATGCCAACCGCTTCTACTGGACCGAGAACTCCACCTTCAACCAAGGCGCGTGTGGCGTGATCCAGTCCGCGCAGAACCGCAGCTACGGTTCCGCCGATGTGGTCAGCGCGTTCCAGCAAGTCGGCGTCACCTGCCCGAACTCTTCGCTGTAAGGGCGTGATCCATCGTTCCACCCGAGGAAACGGGCCCGCAGGGGCCCGTTTTTTTGCCTCGGAAAAAGCATCCGCGTTCGCCCATGGTTCGGAAACCCGGTCCGGCCAGGGCGAAAACGCGAGGCGTATTTCAGTGCTTGAACATGACGTGGCGCACCGCGGTGTAGTCCTCCAGGCCGTACATGGACATGTCCTTGCCATAGCCCGATTGCTTCACGCCGCCGTGGGGCATCTCGCTGACCAGCATGAAGTGGGTGTTGACCCAGGTGCAGCCGTATTGCAGGCGCGCGGCAAGGCGGTGGGCGCGGCCCAGGTCGTGAGTCCAGACGGACGAGGCCAGGCCATAGTCGGACGCGTTGGCCCAGGCCAGTACCTGGGCTTCGTCGTCGAAGCAGGTCACCGATACCACCGGGCCGAACACTTCGCGGCGCACGATCTCGTCGTCCTGGCGCGCGCCGGCCAGCACCGTGGGTTGGAAGAAGAACCCCGGACCGTCGACCGGCTTGCCGCCGGTGACCACGCGGATGTGCGGCAGCGCGCTGGCGCGCGCGACGAAGCCGGCGACGCGCTCGCGATGCTGTTCGGTGATCAGGGGGCCGAGTTCGGTGGCCGGGTCGTCCTGCAGGCCGATCTTCAGGCTGGCGACTGCGGCGCCCAGTTTGTCGACGAAGCGCTCGTAGATGCCTTTCTGCGCATAGATGCGGCAGGCCGCGGTGCAGTCCTGGCCGGCGTTGTAGAAGCCGAAGGTGCGGATGCCCTCGACGGCCGCGTCCAGGTCGGCGTCGTCGAAGACGATCACCGGCGCCTTGCCGCCCAGTTCCATGTGCAGGCGTTTCACGCTGTCGGCGGTGCTGGAAATGATGTGGGAGCCGGTGGCGATGGAGCCGGTGAGGGACACCATGCGCACCTGCGGATGGTTCACCAGCGGATTGCCGACGGTGGCGCCGCGGCCGAAGACCACGTTCAGCACGCCGGCGGGCAGTTGCGGGGCGGCCAGCTCGGCCAGTTTCAGCGCGGTCAGCGGGGTCTGCTCCGACGGTTTCAGTACCACCGTGTTGCCCGCCGCCAGCGCCGGCGCGAGTTTCCACGCGGCCATCATCAGCGGGTAGTTCCAGGGGGCGATGGAGGCGACCACGCCGATCGCGTCGCGACGGATCATCGAGGTGTGCCCCGGCAGGTACTCGCCGGCGGCGGAACCGCTCAGGCAGCGGCTGGCGCCGGCGAAGAAGCGGAACACGTCGGCGACCGCCGGGATCTCGTCGTTGAGCACGTTGGCGTAGGGCTTGCCGCAGTTGTCCGCTTCCAGACGGGCGAGGGTGTCGGCGTTCGCCTCGATCAGGTCGGCGAGCCCCAGCAGGCGTTGCGCGCGATCCTTCGGCGGGGTTTGCGACCAGCCGTCGAAGGCGGTTTCGGCGGCCTGCACCGCGGCATCCACCTGGGCGCCGCTGGCTTCGGCGATGTCCACCAGGGTCGTGCCCAGGGACGGGTTGAGGATGGCTTGGCGTGCGCCTTCGCCGGCGACCAGGCGGCCGTCGATCAGGAGTTTGGTTTGCATGGGGGCCTCGTCTGGGCGATGGGTGAAGGTCCGCCGGAGGCGGAGAGAATGCGGCGACCGCGATGCCGCCTCGCGCCCGCCGCGTCGGCGGGCGTGAGGCGGACGGCCTCAGGCCGCCACTTCCGGGGTCGGGCGTTGGAACAGGCGGGTCATGCAGCACAGGTAGACCAGGCCCGCCAGCAACCACAGGCTGCCGAGGATCAGGGCGTCCTTGTCCAGGCTGATCAGCATCCAGCCCGAGGTGATGGCACCCGCCAGCGGGCAGACGATGCCGCGCAGCACGCCCGGGCGGTCGCCAACGCTGCGGTCGAAGGTCAGTTTCAGCGCGCAGAGGTTCACCGAGGTGAAGGCCAGGAAGGCGCCGAAGTTGACCAGCGAGGTGGCGGTGGCGATGGTCAGGCCGAAGCCGACCAGGCCGAAGGCACCGGCCAGCATGATGTTGAACACCGGCGTCTTGTAGCGCGGGTGCAGGTAGCCGAAGACCCGTTGCGGCAGCAGGTGGTCGCGGCCGAGGGCGAACATCAGACGCCCGACGCTGGCCTGGAACGACAGCCCGGCGGCGAAGTGGGCGAGGATGATGCCGGCCAGCACCACGCTGAAGAACAGGTCGCCGCCGATCATCTTGGCGATCTCGAAGGCCGCGCCGTCGATGTTCTCGAATACCGCCTGCGGGTGGGCCAGGTGCATGAAGTAGGCCGAGGTCACGTAGAGGCCGCCGCCGATCAGCGCCACCAGCAGGATGGCTTTCGGGATGGTCTTCTTCGGCTCCAGGGTTTCCTCGCTGAGGGTCGACAATGCATCGAAGCCGAGGAACGAATAGGCGGCGATGGCGGCACCGGCCATGGTCGCCGCGAACGGCACCTCGGCGTTGAAGAACGGCTTGGCCGAGAGCAGGCCGCCCGGCCCGTTGGCCGCCGAGACGTAGTGCCAGCAGAGGGCGATGAAGACCGCGATGATCGACAGCTGCACCACCATCAGGATGATGTTGAAGCGGTTGGCGATCTGGATGCCGAGGATGTTGAGCACCGTCGTCGAGACGATGAACCCGGTGATCCAGCACCACTGCGGCACCTCGGGGAAGGCCACGTTGAGGTAGCTGGCGCCCAGCAGCCAGATCAGCATCGGGATGAAGAAGTAATCCAGCAGCGCCGCCCAGCCGACCATGAAGCCGAAGTTGGCATTGAGCATCTTGCGCGTATAGGTGTAGGCCGAACCGGCGGCGGGGAATACCCGGACCATCCGCCCATAGCTCAGGGCGGTGAAGATGATGCCCACCGAGGCCACCACGTAGGACAGCGCGACGGTGTTCTGGCTGGCCTGGGCGATGACCCCGTAGGTCCCGAAGACGATCAGCGGGGCGATGAACGCCAGGCCGAACAGGACCACGGAAACCGGCCCGAGGGTCCTCTTGAGGTGCTGTGTATCGACATGAATTGTCATTGTTGTCGTCTCTACGCGGTGTAGTGGTAGGCCTCGCGGATGATCGCGAGGTAGCTCTCGTGGGTCATCGGCTTGGCGTTGCTGGCATCGGAAATGTTGCTCTTGGATTTCTCCGCGATCAGCGCGAAGTCCTGCTCGCGCACCCCCGGTACCTGGCCGAAGCGTGGGATGCCCAGTTCGCGGCTCATCTCGAACAGCCGCTCGACGGCCTTCTCCGCGGCGGTCGCGGCGTCCAGGGTCGGGTCCACGCCGAGGGCGTAGGCCACGTCGGCATGGCGTTGCAGGTCGGCATCGCGGTTGTGGCTGAAGACGAACGGCAGGAAGATCGCGTTGCCGACACCGTGGGGCGTGTCGTAGAGGCCGCCGATGGCCTCGGAAATGCAATGCACGCTGGCGATGTCGGCGTTGCCGAAGGCCATGCCGGCAATCAGGCTGGCGATGAGCATCTGTTCGCGGGCCTCGCGGTTGTCGGCGTCCCTCACCGCCGGCAGCAGGTAGCGGCTGATCAGGCGGATCGCGTGCAGCGCCAGGCCGTCGCTGATCGGGTTGGCCGGCTTGCCGGTGTAGGCCTCGATGGCATGGGTGAGGGCGTCCATCCCGGTGCTGGCGGCGATGGGCGCCGGCAGGGTCGCGGTGATGTCGGAGTCGAGCAGGGCCATCACCGGTCCGATGCGATAGTCCAGCAGGCTCATCTTGAAGTGCCGCACGGTGTCGGTGATCACCGAGAAGAAGGTCACTTCGCTGCCGGTGCCGGCGGTGGTCGGCAGCGCGACGATCGGCAGCACATCGCGTTGCAGGGTGAACGCACCTTCGTAGTCCTCGACGCGGCCTTCGTGGGTCAGCAGCACGCTGATCGCCTTGGCGGCATCCATGGCGCTGCCGCCGCCGACGGCCAGCAGGCCCTCGATGCCTTTGCCGCGATAGAGGTCGGCCGCCAGGTTGCAGTCTTCGCTGCGCGGGTTCGGCTTGACGTCGCTGACCTCGGCGTAGGCGATGCCCGCCTGTTCCAGGCTGCGGTAGATGGCATCCAGCAGGCCGGCGCGCTTGACGCCGGGATCGGTGACGATCAGCACCTTCTTCAGGCCCAGCTGCTGCAGGTGTTCACCGGTGCGGGCGCGTAGCCCCGGCTGCATGATGATCCGGGTGGGGAGCAGGAATTGGAAATTCATCAGGACCTCCTCGGGTCGTCCAGGCAGGGAATGGGGGCGAGTCGCGTCGGTAACCGCGGGCAATCGGGCATGGTGTCGGCCGCTCCTTTGAAGTTGTTGTGGCGGGCAGTGAAGGGTTGGCGTGCTGCTTTTTCTTGTCGTGTCCGCGGGTTGCGCCCGCGGATGTCTCAGGGCAGGGAGCCGTGGCGCGCCATGATGTGGCGCACCACGCTGTAGTCCTGCAGCGAATCGCTGGACAGGTCCTTGCCGTAGCCGGAGCGCTTGAGGCCGCCATGGGGCATCTCGCTGGCCAGCATGAAATGGGTGTTGATCCAGGTGCAGCCGTATTGCAGGCGCGCGGCGACCTGCAGCGCCTTGTCCAGGTTCTGCGTCCACACCGAGGACGCCAGGCCGTATTCGGAATCGTTGGCCCATTCCACGGCCTGCTCCAGTTCGTCGAAGCGGGTGACGGTGACCACCGGGCCGAACACCTCGCGCTGGACGATCTCGTCGCTCTGCCGGCATCCGGCGAGCAGGGTCGGCTGGTAATAGAAGCCGGGGCCGGAGTGCACCGCGGCGCCGGTGATCCGCTCGATGTGCGGCTGGCTCAACGCCCGCTCGACGAAGCTGGCCACCCGGTCGCGCTGGCGCGCACTGATCAGCGGGCCGATTTCGTTGTCCTGGTCGCGTCGTTGCGCGAAGCGCAGGCTGGCCACCGCCTCGCCGAGGCGGCCGAGCAGGCGGTCGTGGATACCGGCCTGCACGTACAGGCGACAGGCCGCCGTGCAGTCCTGGCCGGCGTTGTAGTAACCGTGGGTGCGCACGCCTTCGATCACCGCGTCGAGGTCGGCGTCGTCGCAGACGATCACCGGCGCCTTGCCGCCCAGCTCCAGATGGGTGCGCTTCAGCGTGCGCGCAGCGCTTTGCAGGATCTTCTGGCCAGTGACGATATCGCCGGTGAGCGACACCAGGCGCACCTTGGGGTGGCCGACCAACTGGCTGCCGACGCCATCGCCGCCGCCGCAGAGGATGTTGATCACCCCGGGAGGAAGGATCTCCGCCAGCACCGGCGCCAGCGCCAGGATCGACAGCGGCGTATGTTCCGAGGGCTTGAACACCAGGGTATTGCCGGCCGCCAGCGCCGGCGCGATCTTCCAGGCGGCCATCATCAGCGGATAGTTCCAGGGGGCGATGGACGCCACCACGCCCACCGGGTCGCGGCGCACCATGCTGGTGTGGCCGGGCACGTATTCGCCAGCGAGCTGGCCCTGCTGGCAGCGCACCGCGCCGGCGAAGAAGCGGAACACGTCCGAGGCGGCGGGGAGGTCGTCCTGCAACGCCAAGTGGAAAGGCTTGCCGCAATTCAGGGCTTCCAGGCGGGCGAGGTCGTCGGCGCGGGCGTCGATGGCATCGGCGATGGCCAGCAGGGCGGTGGCCCGTTGCGCCGGGGTGGTCCGCGACCAACCGGCGAAGGCGCGCTGGGCGCCGAGCACGGCGGTTTCCACCTGGTCCAGGGAGGCCTCGGCCAAAGCGCTGAGCAACTCGCCGGTGGCGGGGTTGACGATGGCCTCGGTCGGGCCTTCGCCTAGCACCAGCCGGCCGCCTATCAACAGGTCGCGGGGCAGGGCGGGTATGGAGGCAGGGGCGGGCATCGTCGGGCGTCTCTCTGCGGGAATGTCATCGGGGCGGGTCATGGCGTCTCCTGGCGTTGAGCCGGACCGCTCCTCTTGAAGAGGCAGCCTAAGGTCCGGTGGGTGAGGGCGACAAATTCTAAATACCGAAAGCAGCCTTCGATTAAATCGAAAGCTTGCGGGCGTGGGGTTGTTCGCGTGCCACGGTGAGGAAGGGATCGACCAGCGCCGGTCGCGCGGTGCCGCGCCGCCAGGCCAGGCCGACGTCCAGGGTGTCGCCGAGGTCGACCAGGGTGCGCGCCTCGATGATGTCGCCTTCCAGGGACCAGGGCCGATAAGCCATGTCCGCCTGGATCGACAGGCCGAGCCCCGCCGCCACCAGGCTGCGCACCGCTTCCACCGACGCGGTACGCAGGGTGACGTGGGGCGCCAGGCCGGCGCGGCTCCACACGCGCTGGCTGTGCAGGCCCATTTCGTCGGCGTTCAGTTGGATCAGGGGCTCGCCGGCGACGTCGGCCAGGCCGATGCTGTCGCGCTCCAGCAAGGGGTGCTGCGCCGGTAGCCAGAGGCGCTGGGGCGAATGGGTGAGGACCTCGGTCTGCAGCGCATGGCGGTCCTCCAGGTTGGAGAGGATCAGCACGCCCACGTCGATTTCGCCGCTGACCAGCAGGTGCTCGATGTACGGGCGCTCGTCCTCCACCACACGCATCTCCACGTTGGGGTAGGCGCGCTGGAAGCGGGTGATCAGGTCGGCCAGGTAGTAGCCCGCCACCAGGCTGGTCACGCCGACGGTGAGGTGGCCGGCCACCTGGTCGGTGCTCTGCTGCAGGCTGCGCTTGGCGTTATCCACCGTGGCCAGGATCAGGTGCGCCTGGCGCAGGAACTGGTGGCCCTGGTGGGTCAGCGACATGCCCTTGGCGTGGCGGTTGAACAGGCTGACGCCGATCTCCTCCTCCAATTGCTGGATCGCCAGGGTCAGGGTCGATTGGGAAATGAAGACCGCCTGGGCGGCGGCGGAAATCGAGCCGGTTTCTGCGACGGCGATGAAGTGGCGGATTTGGCGCAGGGTCATCATAGGGGAGCGCGTCCGGGAGGCTGAATACCCGCCGATGATCCGCCAGCGGCGGCGCTTTGTCGAAAATGGCCGCATGCCTTCTATTTATTAGAGGGCAATGGGGTGGTGCGGGCGACGTGCGCAGCAATATGTCGAAGCACTCTCGGTGACCCGTGCGGGAAACGCCGGGCTACAGTCGGTCGACCTTTATTGCGACCCGTCAGGAGGTGCGCTGATGAATACCCGAGGATTGCTCGAACACCTGTTGAAGTCCGGTCAGGACATGATGCAACGCAAAGCGTCGGGGCAGGCCGGCGGCGGCCTGGGCGACGCCCTCGGCGATTTGCTCGGCGGCAAGCCGGGCGCCGCGGACGCGGGCGGCCTGTTGAAGGGCGCCGGCGGCAGCGCCCTCGCCGCCGGGGCGCTCGGCCTGTTGCTGGGCAACAAGCGGGTGCGTGCCCTGGGTGGCCAGGCGATCGCCTACGGCGGCCTGGCCGCGCTCGGCGTGCTGGCCTACAAGGCCTACGGCACCTGGCAGGCCCAGCAGGCGGACGCGCCGCAAGGCGCTCCGCAAACCCTCGACCGCGTTCCGCCGGCCGAGGCCGAGCGCCACAGTCAGGCGATCCTCAAGGCGCTGGTGGCGGCCGCCAAGGCGGACGGGCACGTGGACGCGCAGGAGCGCCGGTTGATCGAGGAGGAGCTCGGCAAACTGACCGCCGATCCCGAGCTGCGCGGCTGGCTGGAGCGGGAGCTGGACAAGCCCCTGGATCCCGCCGACGTCGCCCGCGCCGCGACCACCCCGGAAATGGCGGCGGAGGTCTACCTGGCCAGCCTGATGATGGTGGACGAGGAGCACTTCATGGAGCGCGCCTACCTGGACGAGCTGGCCCGCCAGTTGAAGCTCGATCCGTCGCTCAAGCAGCAACTGGAAACCCAGATGCGGGCCCAGCCCGAGGTGCGCTGAAGACGCTCTCCCGCACGGGCTCCGTCGGCGCCGGGCGCCGCCTGGGCGGGGTGCCCGCCGGCCTTCGCCGCGGGCTGCCAGGCGGCGGTGACTGGGGTATACTCGCCGGCTTTTCCGAACGTTTGCCCGCGAGTACCGCCCGCCATGGAAATCAACCCGATCCTCAACAGCATCAAGGACCTTTCCGAACGTACCCAGACCATTCGGGGGTATCTTTGACTACGATCAGAAGCGTGATCGCCTGACCGAAGTCAACCGCGAACTGGAAGACCCCAACGTCTGGAACGACCCCGAGTACGCCCAGAACCTGGGCCGCGAGCGCGCCCAACTGGCGCTGATCGTGGAGACCCTGGACGACCTGCACGGCGGCCTCGCCGACTCCCGCGACCTGCTGGACATGGCGGTCGAGGAGAACGACGAAGGCGCGGTGAACGACGTCGCCAGCGAAGTCGACCGCCTGCGCGGCATCCTCGAGAAACTCGAATTCCGCCGCATGTTCAGCGGCGAGATGGATGCCAACAACGCCTACCTGGACATCCAGGCCGGCTCCGGCGGCACCGAGGCCCAGGACTGGGCCAACATGCTCCTGCGCATGTACCTGCGCTGGGCCGACAAGCGCGGCTTCGACGCCCAGATCATGGAGCTGTCCGCCGGCGAGGTCGCCGGGATCAAAGGCGCCACCCTGCACATCAAGGGCGAGTACGCCTTCGGCTGGCTGCGCACCGAGATCGGCGTGCACCGGCTGGTGCGCAAGAGCCCGTTCGACTCCGGCAACCGCCGCCACACCTCGTTCACCGCGGTGTTCGTGTCGCCGGAAATCGACGACAACATCGAGATCGAGATCAACCCGGCCGACCTGCGCATCGACACCTATCGCTCGTCCGGCGCCGGCGGCCAGCACGTCAACACCACCGACTCCGCGGTGCGTATCACCCACGTGCCCACCAACACCGTGGTGAGCTGCCAGAACGAGCGCTCCCAGCACGCCAACAAGGACACCGCGATGAAGATGTTGCGGGCCAAGTTGTACGAGCAGGAGATCCAGAAGCGCAACGCCGCCTCCCAGGCCCTGGAGGACTCCAAGTCGGATATCGGCTGGGGCCACCAGATCCGCTCCTATGTGCTCGACCAGTCGCGGATCAAGGATCTGCGCACCGGGATCGAGAACAGCAACTGCGACGCCGTGCTCGATGGCGACCTCGACGAGTTCCTCGAGGCCAGCCTGAAACAAGGGCTCTGATACCCGCGCCCTCCGTCGCGCCTGGCGGCGGGGAGGGCGGTTCCACCGCTTGAAGACCGGTGCGCCCGAGCGCACCCATGACGGAAAACACACGACCATGAGCGAACAACCGCTGAACCCGCAAGCCCTGCACGAGGAAGAGAACAAGCTGATCGCCCAGCGCAAGGAGAAGCTGGCCGGCCTGCGCGAGGCCCAGGGCATCGTCTTCCCCAACGACTTCCGCCGCGACAGCTACTGCGAAGACTTGCAGAAGCGCTGCGAAGGCAAGACCAAGGAAGCGCTGGAGGAGGCGGGGATCAAGGTCAAGGTGGCCGGGCGCATCATGCTCAACCGCGGCGCGTTCATGGTCATCCAGGACATGAGCGGGCGCATCCAGGTCTACGTCGACCGCAAGAAACTGCCGGCCGAGACCCTCGAGGCCATCAAGCACTGGGACCTGGGCGACATCATCGCCACCGAGGGCACCCTGGCGCGCTCGGGCAAGGGCGACCTCTACGTGCACATGGAGTCGGTCCGCCTGCTGACCAAGTCGCTGCGGCCGCTGCCGGACAAGCACCACGGCCTGACCGACACCGAAACCCGCTATCGCCAGCGCTACGTCGACCTGATGGTCAACGACGAGGTGCGCCAGACCTTCCGCGTGCGGTCCCAGGTGATCGCGCACATCCGCCGCTTCCTCGCCGAGCGCGATTTCCTCGAAGTGGAAACGCCGATGCTGCAGACGATTCCCGGCGGCGCCGCGGCGAAACCCTTCGAGACCCACCACAACGCGCTGGACATGCCGATGTTCCTGCGCATCGCCCCGGAGCTGTACCTCAAGCGCCTGGTGGTCGGCGGGTTCGAGCGGGTGTTCGAGATCAACCGTAACTTCCGCAACGAAGGCGTCTCGACCCGGCACAACCCCGAATTCACCATGCTGGAGTTCTACCAGGCCTACGCCGACTACGAGGACAACATGGACCTCACCGAGGAGCTGTTCCGCGAACTGGCCCTCGCGGTGCTGGGCAGCACCGACGTGCCCTACCAGGGCAAGGTGTTCCACTTCGGCGAGCCCTTCGCGCGGCTGTCGGTATTCGATTCGATCCTCAAGTACAACCCGGAACTGACCGCGGCCGACCTCACCGACCTCGACAAGGCCCGCGAGATCGCCAAGAAGGCCGGCGCCAAGGTGCTGGGCTTCGAGGGCCTGGGCAAGCTGCAGGTGATGATTTTCGAGGAGCTGGTGGAGCACAAGCTGGAGCAGCCGCACTTCATCACCCAGTACCCCTTCGAGGTCTCGCCGTTGGCTCGGCGTAACGACCGCAACCCCAGCGTCACCGACCGCTTCGAGCTGTTCATCGGCGGCCGCGAGATCGCCAACGCCTATTCCGAGTTGAACGACGCGGAAGACCAGGCCGAGCGCTTCATGGCCCAGGTGGCGGACAAGGATGCCGGCGACGACGAAGCCATGCATTTCGACGCCGACTTCGTCCGCGCCCTGGAGTACGGCATGCCGCCCACCGCCGGCGAAGGCATCGGCATCGATCGCCTGGTGATGCTGTTGACCGACTCGCCATCGATCCGCGACGTCATCCTGTTCCCGCACATGCGTCCCGCCTAGCCCGGGCGCTGTTCGCGTCATCCCTGGAACCGCCCGCGTGGCGGTTCTTTTTTGCCCGGCGAAAGGCCACGGCACCGGCGCTCGCGGCCCTGCCGCGAATGCGCCAGGGGTTTCTAGGACTAAAGTTCAAGCACCAATGGTGGCCCTTTGGTGATTTAATGCTCGGGCAGCGTCCAGGCGGAGAGGCGCCTTCGTTGGCCTCCGTGCCCGAGGGTTCGCGAGGCAGGAAATCACCCTCCCGATTGGCGGTTTTTCCTTTCGCGTTCGCGCGGTGAACGGACGGTTGCGCTTCGTCGTAACGCAGGAGTGCGCGTTTTGAATGAAAAGCCCTATCACGAAAGCGCAGCCCGGGTGGCCGGGGCGGTTGCCGAGAGTGTGAAGTATCAGGGCCGCAAGGCCAGCCGGCTCGGCAGCGAGCAGCGCCGCCAGGCGATCCTCGACAGCACCATGCGCATCATCGTGCGCGATGGCGTGCGGGCCGTGCGGCACCGGGCGGTGGCCGCCGAGGCCAACGTACCGCTTTCGGCGACCACCTATTACTTCAAGGACATCAACGACCTGATCACCGACACCTTCGCCCAGTTCGTCGAGCGCAGCGCGGAGAACATGAGTGTCTTCTGGACGCACATCGAAGGTGACCTGCAGGTGTTCGCCCAGGCCCGCGGCACCGATCGGGCGACCCGCCAGTCGCTCACCGATCGGATCGTCGAAATGGCCATCGGCTACGTGCGCGGCCAGGTGGCGGAGAACCGGGCGATGCTGCTGGCCGAGCAGGCGTTTCGCCAGGAAGTGCTGATCAACCCGAACCTGCGGGAACTGGCCGACGCCTATCGCCGGATCCTCTATCGCGGCATCGAGCATTTCTTCCGGATTCTCGGCACCGACGAGCCCACGGCCGATGCCAAGGTCTTGACCGCCATCGTCTTGCAGATGGAATATCAGGCCCTGCTCGACGGCGAGGACAACCTGGACGCCGACGAAATGCGGGTTGTCCTGAGGCGCTATCTGTACTTGATGATGGGTCTCTGAACGCGGGCAGGTCATCCGGCGCACCATGCGTCCCGAGGAGCGCCTATGAATGTCCGGTTCCTGTGCATCGCTCTGCTATCCCTGGTACTGGGCGGCTGCCTGGTCACCTTCGACGAAACCCTTCCCCCCGTCACCGCCGCGCCCGCCGCCCTGCTCGGCGACTGGACGCTCGTCGATGACTGGGGCGACACCCGCCTGCTGCGCATCGAGCGGATCGGCGACAACCGCTACCGTGCGCACTTCACCCGCCAGGGGCCTGCCGCTTCCAAGGCGCCGGCCACCGACAACGGGCGCTTCGACTTCACTGTCGCCCGGCATGGCGAGCGCTGGTATTTTTCCGCGCGCTTACCGCAAGGCGACGCCGGCCGCTATCTGCTCGGCGGCTTCGAACTGAGCGCGGCCGGCGAATTGCTGATCTACAGTCTCGATGTGGCGCGCCTGCGCCAGGCCCTCTCGGAGGGGCGCCTGGGCGCCGTTCCCGGCGCCGACGCCCCGGGCGAGGGCCTGTGGTTCCGGGGGCCGCTGCAGCCGCTGTTCGCCTACCTCGACGACCCGGCCAATTCCGATGCATTCACCCTGGCCGCGCATTACTGGCGCGCCACCCCATGAGGCGCCGATGACGCGACGCACTGTCAGCAACGATTACCACCAGATCATTCGCGCCCTGTCCGACCGCATCGTCCTGGCGCAGACCCCGATCCGCATCCTGGACGCCGTGAAGTGGGACGACGGCGTCCGCAACGCCTTCCTCCAGGCCCAGGGTGCCCGCCTGCCGGCGGTGGACCGCGCCTATTACGAAAGCCGGCCGCTGGCCTTCGATTCCTCGGCGAAAAAGCTGGAATTCCAGAACATCGAGCGGGACATCACCCGGCAGCTCGGCCAGTTCAATCCGGTCGGGCAGATCATGCGCCGCATGTGCAAGGAATACCGCATGGTGATCCGCATGCTCGAAGCGCGCGGGACCGCCGATTTCGGGCTGATTTCCCAGGAGCTCTACGGCGCCGCCTCGGATGCCTTCCACGCCGGCGACCCGACCCTGGCGGACCTCGGCCTGATGCTCTCCGACTACCTGAACAACATCGACGGGCGCGGCGACCTCAAGGACGAACCCAAGACGCTGACCGCCAAGGACGCCGTGGCCATGCTGCAAAGCCGGCTGAGCCAGGTGTTCGGCGAGGGCGAGGGGACCATCCGGGTCTTCGAGTCCGACGGTATCGTCGCCGACGCGGCGGCCGGCGCCGACTACATCAAGGTGCGCGCCGATGCCTTGTTCAACGAGCGCGACGTGCGCGCCCTGGAGGTTCACGAGGGGCTGGTGCACGTCGGCACCACCCTGAACGGGCTGGCCCAGCCGATCTGCACCTTCCTCGCCAAGGGGCCGCCGTCCTCCACCGTGACCCAGGAGGGGCTGGCGATCCTGATGGAGGTCATCGCCTTCGCCTCCTACCCGACGCGCCTGCGCAAGCTGACCAACCGCACCCGCGCGATCCACATGGCAGAGGAGGGCGCCGATTTCCTCGAGGTTCACCGCTTCTTCCTCGACCAGGGCTACGGCCTGGAGGACGCCTACGGCAACGCCAGCCGGGTGTTCCGCGGCGCCGCGCCCGACGGCCTGCCGTTCACCAAGGACCTGTCGTACCTCAAGGGTTTCATCATGATCTACAACTACATCCAGCTCGCGGTGCGCAAGGGCAAGCTGGAGCAGATCCCGTTGCTGTTCTGCGGCAAGACCACCCTGGAGGACATGCGTACCTTGCGCCAGTTGGTGGACGAAGGCCTGGTGGTGCCGCCGAAGTACCTGCCGGCGCAATTCCGCGACCTCAACGCCCTGTCCGCCTGGATGTGTTTCTCCAACTTCCTCAATCACCTCAGCCTGGACCGCATCGAGGCGGACTACGCCAACATCCTCTAGCGGTGCACCGGCGGGCGGTGGACACTGTGCCGCCCCGTGTCCAGGGGCGTTTCCACACCGTACAGCGAGCCATGCATGGAACACTCGGTATTCGAACGACGAGCACGGCCGACGGAGCGCCTTCGCGATCCCCAGGCCCCCGATGATCGGCTTGGCGCTGCCGCCCATTGCCGGTCGACGGAAGGCCGGGCGAGCCTGCCGGCGGTGCCTGGGAGCGGCGCGCTGCCTGCGCATCCCGGGAACGGAGGAGGCGGCATGACTCGCCTGTTCCGCGCCATCCTGCCATTGATGCTCGGGCTCGCGCTGAGCGCATGCAGTTCGCTGCTGTTCTATCCCCAGCCCGGCCAGCCCTTCACCCCGCAACGGGCCGGGCTGCAATACCGCGACCTCTACCTGGTCGCCGCCGACGGTACCCGCTTGCACGCCTGGTGGCTGCCGGCCAAGGCCGGCGTCGCGGTGAAAGGCACCGTGCTGCACCTGCACGGCAACGGCGGCAACTTGGCCATGCACCTCGGCGGCAGCTGGTGGCTGCCGGAGCAGGGTTACCAGGTCCTGATGCTGGATTACCGTGGCTATGGGTTGTCCGCGGGGGAGCCGGGCCTGCCCGGTGTCTATCAGGATATCGATGCGGCCTTCGCCTGGCTGGACCAGGCGCCGGAGACCCGGAACAGGCCGAGGGTGGTGCTCGGCCAGAGCCTCGGCGGCGCGCTGGCGCTGCATTACCTGGCGGAGCATCCGCAGCGTCGCCAGGAGCTGAAGGCGTTGGTCCTCGACGGGGTGCCCGCCGGCTACCGTGACGTGGCGCAATACACCCTCGGCGGCAGCTGGCTAACCTGGCCGCTGCAAGTGCCGCTGTCCTGGCTGGTACCCGATGGCGACAGCGCCCTCGACGCCATTCCGCGGGTCGCCGGGCTGCCGATGCTGATCTACCACAGCCTCGACGACGCCGTGGTGCCCCTTTCCAACGGCGTGCGCTTGTATCAAGCTGCGCCGCCGCCACGGGTGTTCCAGCCGACCCGCGGCGGGCATGTGCAGACCTTCGCCGACCCGGTCTGGCGCGAAGTGATGCTGCGCTACCTCGAAGACCCACGCGGTTTCGTCGGCCTGCGCCGGCTGGCTGAAGTCCCGAACCCAGAGAATCCCCAATGAGCGAACGCAATCCCCTTCCGCTGATCGTCACCGGTATCTGCAGTATCCTCGGCACCGTGCTGGTGCTCTGGTACTACGGCTACCTGCATTTCGCCAAGGAGGAAGACGCCCTCCTGCTGGCGGAATTCACCATGCTGAAGACCCTGCCGGGGGAGGACTACAAGATCTCCCTGCAACCCGCCGCGCAGATGGCGCAGTGCATGGATGGCGTGCTGGTGCTGTTCGATACCCAGCAGAAAGGCCTGTCCGGCGTACTGGTGGACAACCGCAAGCAGGCGGTCCGTTGCGTCGGCCAGGACACCCCGCAAGTCGAACAATGAGGGCGTGATATGCAGGTCGAGGTCTGGCAGGGCGACATCACCCGGTTGCAGGTGGACGCGATCGTCAACGCGGCCAACGCCTCGCTGCTGGGCGGGGGAGGCGTGGATGGCGCGATCCACCGTGCTGCCGGCAAGGAGCTGTTGAACCACTGCCGGACCCTGGGCGGCTGCCCCACCGGCCAGGCGAAGCTCACCCCGGGGTTCGCGCTGCCGGCGGCCCATGTGATCCACACCGTAGGCCCGGTCTGGCAGGGCGGTACCCAGGGCGAGCCGGCCCTGCTCGCCGCCTGCTACGCGAACAGCCTGGCGCTGGCGGAATCCGCTGGTGTACGCAGCATCGCCTTTCCGGCCATCAGTTGCGGCGTCTACGGCTATCCGCTCGAACAGGCCGCGACCATCGCCGTGGCGGCGCTGACCCGCCGGCGGCCGGCGGGCAGCTCGCTGCAACGCGCCGTGCTGGTGGCCTTTTCCGCCGAGATGGCGACCCTCTACCGCCGCCTGCTGGACGCCCACTAGCCGAACGCCAGGCATGAAAAAGCCCGCACCAGGCGGGCTTTTTCATGAGGCGAGCAGCGTTATTGAAGAACGCGCGGGCCACGCGGGGCGACCGGGTCCGGACCGTTGGAGACGGTCACTTCCACGCGACGGTTGAGCGCCCGGTTGCTGGCGGTGTTGTTGTCCGCCACCGGGTAGTCCTTGCCGAAGCCTTGGGTGGTGATGCGTTGCGGCGAAACCCCCATCGAGACCAGCGCGCGACGCACGGAGTCGGCCCGGGCCTGGGACAGGCGCAGGTTGTGCTCGACGGTGCCGGTGCTGTCGGTGAAGCCTTCCACCACGACCATCCGCTCCGGATGCTGGCTGAGGAAGGTGGCGAGTTGCTGGACGTTGGCCAGGCCGCTGCGTTTCAGCTCGGCACGGTCGACTTCGAACAGCATGTCGCCCAGGGTGATCACCGCGCCACGATCGGTCTGCTGCGGCTTGAGGTTTTGCAGCTCGTTCTTCAGCACGTTCATTTGCTGGGTACGGGCATCCAGTTGCGCCTGGGTACGCTGGCTGGCGGCGTTCTTCAGGTCGTTCTCGGCGGTGCGCAGCTTGATGGTCTGCTGGGCGACCTGTACGCGCTGGTTGGTCAGGTAGGCCAACTGGTCGACCTGGGCTTCTTTCTGCTTGTCGCGGTAGGCCTGCTCGGCACGGGACAGCATGTCGCCGGCTTCCTTGGTCTCCAGAGCGGCCAGGCTGTTGGCCTGCGGCTGGCTCTGCAGGGCGGAATAGTTGCTGCGCGCCTGCTCCAGGTTGGGGTTGGGCTTGGAGGCACAAGCCACCAGGGCCAGGCTGAGAGCGGATAGAACGGGAATGGCGATGTATTTATGCATGACGAATCGTCCTTATTCTTTCGAAAAATGTCGTGACGGCGGTCGAACTCAATTGTTGATGATGATCGGCGCCCGCGAACCTTCCTCGCGCAGCTGCTGGACACCTTGCTGGGCGTCTTGCAGGGTCTTCTCGGCCTTGACCGCCTGCGCCTTGCGCTCCGCTACGCGGGCATCCCACTCGGCCTGTTCGGCGAGGCGACGCGCTTCGTCGTAGTGTTTGTCGTGGAGCTGCATTTCGGCTTGGTTGAACTTGTCCTGGGCCGTCTTCATTTCAACCGGGGCATATTCGGTGGCGCCGGCACTGACGGCGCTCTTCACCACGGTGTTGGTGACGGCGAATTGCTCGGTGGGGGGATTGCCGGCGCAACCTGCCAGAACCAGGCTGCTTCCCAGCGCGAGACCAGCCAGTTTGAAGCCACGAAGCGAGTGGGCGGGGGTAGAGAGGGATGTCTTCATGGGTATCGGCTCCATTAGGGATTTTTCCTGAAAAACATTGCTGCCCGAATCACGCAATATGCCGCGAGATCAAGGAAAATCAGCGGTAATAGGCACCTGATTCAAGTACATGGTTGGTGCCTCGACGTATTGGGTGTGACCGGTCGTCGTTTGCAAATGTTCAATACTTTTCCCCATGGATGGCGATTGGCCGCTGTGCCCCGGATGGCGTCGGGCTTTGTCTGGCCCCCGGGATGCCCCGCTGCACCCCTGTTTAAGGCCCACGAGAAAGGCGCGCGTGGGAGGGTTCGAGCCGCCTGGGCAGTGCCCCATCTGCTCGTCCGCTTTAATAGAGGGTGCGGCTGTCGGTCGCAGCCGCGACCCAAGGCGTCTCCCCGGTGACGCGCCTGTAACTTCCGGCCGCGACGACACTCTGAAAAGCACAGCCCGAACGGAGAGTCAGCCATGATGGAAATCGACGCGCGCCTGCGCGAGGACGTGCACTTGCTGGGCGAACTGCTCGGCGAAACCATCCGCAGCCAATACGGCGACGCCTTCCTCGACACCATCGAGCGCATACGCAAGGGCGCCAAGACCGCCCGCCAGGGGTCCGCGCAAGGCCAGCGCCAGCTCACCGAAAGCCTCGACGGACTCGGCGAGGACGAACTGTTGCCGGTGACCCGTGCGTTCAACCAGTTCCTCAACCTCGCGAACATCGCCGAGCAATACCACCACATCCGTCGGCGCCGGCCCGACGAGCCCGAACCCTTCGAGAACCGTGTGTTGAGCGAGTTGCTGGAGCGGCTGAAACAGGCCGGCCATGCCCCGCCCGAGCTGGCCGAGCAGGTCACCGGGCTGGATATTGAGCTGGTGCTCACGGCCCATCCGACCGAAGTCGCACGGCGCACGTTGATCCAGAAATACGATGCCATCGCCGCCGAACTGGGCAATCAGGACCACCTCGACCTGACCGAGGGCGAGCGGCTGGCGGTGCGCCAGCGCTTGCAACGGTTGATCGCCGAGGCCTGGCATACCGAAGAAATCCGTCGGCACCGGCCCACTGCGGTGGAAGAGGCCAAGTGGGGCTTCGCGGTCATCGAGCATTCGCTCTGGCACGCGCTGCCCAACGTCCTGCGGCATACCGACCAGGTGCTCCAGGCCGCCACCGGGCAGCGCTTGCCTCTGCAGGCGGCGCCAATCCGGATCGCCTCCTGGATGGGCGGCGACCGCGACGGCAATCCCAATGTCACCGCCGCCGCCACCCGCGAGGTCTTGCTGCTGGCGCGCTGGATGGCGGCCGACCTGTACCTGCGCGACATCGACCGGTTGGCGGGCGAGCTGTCGATGCACCAGGCCAGCGACGAGTTGCGTCTGTCCGTCGGCGTGCACCCGGAGCCCTACCGGACGCTGTTGAAACAACTGCGCATGCGCCTGCACGCCACCCGCGCCTGGGCCGAGGCGGCGTTGCGCGAAGAGAGCCTGCCCGACACCGCGGTGTTGCAGGACAACCGCGAACTGATCGAGCCGCTGGAGCTTTGCCACCGCTCGCTGCACGCCTGCGGCATGGGCGTGATCGCCGACGGCGAACTGCTCGACTGCCTGCGCCGCGCCACCACCTTCGGGCTGTTCCTGGCGCGCCTGGACGTTCGCCAGGATGCTGGGCGGCATGCCGCCGCCCTCAGCGAAATCACCGAATACCTGGGCCTCGGCCGCTACGCCGATTGGGACGAGGCGGCGCGGACGCGCTTCCTCCTGGCCGAACTGGATAGCCGGCGGCCGCTGCTGCCGACGCATTTCGAACCCGCGGCGGACACCGCCGAGGTCCTCGCCACCTGCCGGGTGATCGCCGAAGCGCCGGCGGCATCATTGGGCTCCTATGTGATCTCCATGGCCGCCGCGCCTTCGGATGTGCTCGCGGTGTTGCTGTTGTTGAAGGAGACCGGGTTGCAGCGGCCGATGCGCGTGGTGCCGCTGTTCGAGACCTTGGCCGACCTGGATAACGCCGGTCCGGCCATCGATGCCTTGCTCGGCCTGCCGGGCTACCGCTCCCGCCTGTACGGGCCGCAGGAAGTGATGATCGGCTACTCCGATTCGGCCAAGGACGCCGGCACCACCGCCGCGGCCTGGGCGCAGTACCGCGCCCAGGAAACCCTGGTGGAGGTGTGCGCGCGGCATGGCGTCGAGCTGCTGCTGTTCCATGGCCGTGGCGGCACGGTCGGCCGTGGTGGCGGCCCCGCCCACGCGGCGATCCTTTCGCAGCCGCCGGGGTCGGTGCGGGGACGTTTCCGCACCACCGAGCAGGGCGAGATGATCCGCTTCAAATTCGGCTTGCCGGCGATCGCCGAGCAGAACCTCGAGCTCTACCTGGCCGCCGTGCTGGAGGCCACCCTGCTGCCACCGCCGGCGCCCGAAGCGGCCTGGCGGGAGCAAATGGACCGCCTGGCCGCCGATGGCCTGGCCGGTTACCGGGACATCGTGCGCGAGCATCCGCGCTTCGTCGCTTATTTCCGCCAGGCCACCCCGGAGCAGGAGCTTGGGCGCTTGCCCCTGGGCAGCCGTCCGGCCAAGCGCCGCAGCGGCGGCGTGGAAAGCCTGCGGGCGATCCCGTGGATCTTCGCCTGGACCCAGACCCGCCTGATGCTGCCGGCCTGGCTCGGCTGGGAGCGTGCCCTGGCGCAGGCCGAGGCCCGCGACGAAGGCGAACTGCTGCGCCGCATGCGCGAGGGCTGGCCGTTCTTCCGCACGCGGATCGACATGTTGGAGATGGTCCTGGCCAAGGCCGACGGCAATATCGCCGCCCTCTACGACGCGCGCCTGGTGGAGCCCGAGCTGCTGCTCCTGGGCGAACAGTTACGCGACCTATTGTCGCAGGTGACTACCGCCATGCTGAGGCTGACCGATCAGTCGGAGCTGCTCGCCCACAATCCCGAGACCCGCGAGTCCATCGAAGTGCGCAACACCTACCTGGACCCGCTGCACCTGCTCCAGGCGGAGCTCCTGGCCCGTTCCAGACGGGTCGAGCAGGGGGCCGACAGCCCTCTGGAACAGGCGTTGCTGGTGAGCGTTGCGGGGATCGCGGCGGGCTTGCGCAACACCGGCTGAGGGCCGGTTCCCTCCAACTTTCGGCGGCTTGTGCGGGGTGGGTGCGCTGTGTATCTTGGTCAACCTTTTGGCCGTTCGACGCCGCCAGGACCCATAGCGAGATTGGCCCCACGAGGCGAATCCGACGGTTTCCAACCATTTTGAGGAGCACATCGATGCGCGTGATTCTGCTGGGGGCGCCCGGTGCCGGCAAAGGTACTCAGGCTCGCTTCATCACCGAGAAATTCGCGATTCCGCAAATCTCCACGGGCGACATGCTCCGCGCCGCCATCAAGGCCGGCAGCCCGCTGGGGCTCAAGGTCAAGGGCGTGATGGACAGCGGCGGCCTGGTGTCCGACGACATCATCATCGACCTGGTCAAGGAACGTATCCAGCAGGCGGATTGCGCCAACGGTTTCCTCTTCGACGGTTTCCCGCGCACCATTCCCCAGGCCGAAGCGCTGAAGAATGCCGGCGTTGACATCGATCACGTGGTGGAAATCGCCGTCGACGACGAGGAGATCGTCTCGCGCATCGCCGGTCGCCGCGTGCACCCGGCCTCCGGCCGCATCTATCACACCGAGCACAACCCGCCGAAGGTCGCCGGCAAGGACGACCTGACCGGCGAGGACCTGGTGCAGCGCGAAGACGACCTGGAAGCCACCGTGCGCCATCGGCTGTCGATCTACCACTCGCAGACCAAGCCGCTGGTGGATTTCTACCAGAAGCTCGCCGCCACCCAGGGCACGCCGAAGTACAGCGCCGTCGCCGGTGTCGGCTCCGTGGAACAGATCACCGCCAAGGTCTTCGCCGCGCTCGACTGAGCCGGCCGTCCGCCCAGCCAGCATCCAAGGCTGGGCGCCGCCGCCGCGCCTGTCGCGCGCGACGCCGGCCACCCGCCGAAATCCTTTTTCCCCGCTCCGACCTGCTACAATCGCCGGCCTTTTTTCGCCGCCGGACACGCCTCATGACCACCTTGCTGGCCCTGGATACCGCCACCGAAGCCTGCTCGGTCGCCCTGCTGCACGATGGCCGGGTGCTCAGCCATTACGAGGTGATCCCGCGCCTGCACGCCCAGCGACTGTTGCCGATGATCCAGACACTGTTGGCCGAGGCCGGCATAGGGCTGGCGGCGCTGGATGCCATCGCCTTCGGCCGCGGGCCCGGTGCCTTCACCGGCGTGCGCATCGCGGTCGGGGTGGTCCAGGGCCTGGCCTTCGCCTTGGAGCGGCCGGTGTTGCCGGTTTCCAACCTGGCGGCGCTGGCGCAGCGCGCTTGGCGCGAGCGGGGTGCCCGGCAGGTCGCGACGGCTATCGATGCGCGGATGGACGAGGTGTACTGGGGGTGCTATCGGCTGGAGGCCGAAGAGATGCGCCTGGCCGGTGAGGAAGCGGTCCTGCCGCCGGAACGGGCCCACTTGCCGGCGGACGCGACGGGCGACTGGTTCGGCGCCGGCACCGGCTGGGGCACCTTCGGCGAGCGCTTGCCGAGCACGGTGGCGGGCCGCGATGGCACGCTGTTGCCCCACGCTGAGGACCTGCTGAGTCTGGCCCGGCATGCCTGGACGCGAGGCGAGGCATTGCCCGCCGAGGAGGCCCAGCCGGTGTACCTGCGCGACAGCGTCGCGACCCCGAAAAAGGCGCCGTGACACCTTCTGTCAGTCCAGAGGGCGCTTCCGCCGTCGCGCAATTGCCAAGCGCCCCCTGCGCCGCTAAATTTGCCAACATTCCTGCCGAGCTCTGATCAATGCGTATCGACGGTCTGACCTCTTCCTATCCGCTGGACCGCGCTTCCCGACCGGGAACCGCGGTCACGCCCTATCGCGAAGTCCAGCGCGAGGAAGAAGCACGCCGCGAGCAGCCCGCTACCCCCTCCACCACCCAGGGCCTCGAAACCACTCCGCAATTGCGTCGCGTCCAGGCCAACAACGCCAGCAGCGACAGCCTGCCGGTGCGCGCCCAGGACTACGCCGGCAATTCCCGCTCCCTGAGCAATCGCGCCGCCCAGGCGCTGGCCAGCTACGGCTCCACCTCGCGCCTGCTCGACGAGGAAATGGATGCCCCACAGCTGATGGGGCTCGATCTCTACGCCTGATGCCGCCGTTGCCTTATTACCTCGGGTGTCCGTCGTGGAACGAGCCGGCCTGGCGCGGCAGTTTCTATCCGGGCGACCTGCGTCCCGCCGAGACCCTCGGCCATTACGTCCGCGCGTTCAACGCCGTCGAGGGTAATACCACCTTCTATGCCCGGCCTGCGCCCGCCACTCTGCAACGCTGGGCGGACGTCATGCCGGAGACGTTCCGCTTCTGCGCCAAGCTGCCCCGGGACATCAGTCACGAGGGCGACCTGCGCGAGCAATTCGACGCCACCCGCGCCTTCCTCGACCTGCTCGCCCCGCTGGGGCCCCGGGTCGCGCCGCTGTGGCTGCAGTTGCCGGCGTTCTTCGGCCCCGAGCGCCTGGCGGAGCTGGCGGCCTGGCTGGATGCGTTCTCCAGCCGGCGCATCGCGGTGGAAGTGCGGCATGCGGCGTTCTTCGCCAAGGGCGAGGAAGAGAGGCTGCTCAACCGTCTGTTGCGCGAGCGCGGCGTCGAGCGCATCTGCCTCGATTCCCGGGCATTGTTCGCCTGCACCGACGACACGCCGGCGGTGCGCCATGCCCAGTCCCGCAAGCCGCGTATCCCGGTACGTCCGGCCGCTCTCAGCGACAGCCCGCAGATCCGCTTCATCGGCGGTCCCGATCTGGAGGCCAACGCCGTCTACCTCGACCCCTGGCTGGACAAGGTGGCGGCCTGGATCGAGCGGGGGCTCACGCCCTATGTGTTCCTGCACACCCCGGACAACCACCTGGCGGCGGCCCAGGCGCAGCGTTTTCACGCGGCGCTCGGCCAGCGCTTGCCGGGCTTGCCACCCCTGGCGTATGCCAGCCTTCGTCACGACGCCGAGTCCGCGCCGGCGGAGCAACTCGACCTGCTCTGAGGTGCATGACTACCGCGGTCCGGTGATCTGGGCTAGTGTGCGCGGATCTATCACGGAGGTAAGCCATGGTTTCTCTGCAGGCGCGCGGCGCCGCTTTTCAAGCCCTGCACCAGCGTGAGGGTCTGTTCGTGTTGCCCAACCCCTGGGACGCCGGCTCGGCGAAGATGCTCGCCCATCTGGGCTTCGAGGGCCTTGCCACCACCAGTGCCGGGCTGGCCTTCTCCCTGGGCCGACGCGATGCGGAAGGCGCGGTCAGCCGCGAGGAAACCCTGGCCAACGCCCGTGCCATCGTCGAGGCCACTCCGCTGCCGGTCGCGGCCGACCTGGAGAACGGCTTCGGCGACGATCCCGAGGCCTGTGCGCAAACCCTGCGCCTGGCCGCTGAAGCCGGCCTGGTGGGCGGCTCCATCGAGGATGCCAGCGGCCGCGCCGATGCGCCTATCTATCCCCTGGAACTCGCGGTGGAACGCATCCGCGCGGCCGTCGCCGTGGTGCGCGAGCTGCCCTTTCCCTTCACCCTGGCGGCGCGCGCGGAAAACTACCTGCACGACCGCCCGGACCTGGACGATACCATCCGCCGCCTGGTGGCCTTCGCCGAGGCCGGCGCGGACGTGCTCTATGCGCCTGGGTTGACCCAGCGCGCCGAGATCGAGGCGGTGGTGCGCGCGGTGGCGCCGCGGCCGGTGAACGTACTGGTCGGCTCGCCGGCGCTGCGCTTGAGCCTCGACGAACTGGCCGAGCTGGGCGTGAAGCGCGTCAGCCTCGGCTCCAACCTGGCCCGGGTCGCCTACGGCGCGTTCTTCGAGGCGGCGCAGGGCCTCGCCCAGACCCGCCGGCTGGACGCGACCGCATCGGCCATGCCGTTCGACCGCATCAACGATCTGTTCGACTGAGCCCGATGGGCGTGCGCCTGGGCCGGAGTATGTTCGCCGGCACGCTGGGGCTGCTGCTCGGCGTGCCTCTGGCGGTGTACCAGGGCTGGCTGACGGTACCTGACCGCTGGAATCCCTGGGCCACCTTGGATATCCGCGAAACGCCCGGGCTGTTCACCGGTTTCAAGCTGTGGCGTCTGCAAGGCGATCCGCAGCGCTGCGCGCAGGCGCTGCGCACCTCGCCGCTGAGCTTCAGCCTGGTCGCCGACAGCGTTCCCAGCCCCGGTTGCCCGGTGCACGACGGCGTGCGGGTGAAAGGCTCGCAGGCGGCGTTCAGCAGCAGCTTTCTCGCCACCTGCCCGCTGGCCGCGGCCTATGCGCTGTTCGAGGTCCATGGTCTGCAACCGGCAGCCCAGGCGATCTATGGCCAGCCGGTGGTGCGCGTCGAGCATCTCGGCAGCTTCGCCTGCCGCAACATCGCCAACAGCCGCTGGCGCAGCCAGCACGCTTCGGCCAACGCCCTGGATATCGCCGCCTTCCGCCTGCGCGATGGCCGGCGCATCAGTGTGGCCCGCGACTGGAAGGGTTCCGGCGACGCGGCGCGGTTCCTGCGCCGGGTGCACGACGCGGCCTGCGGCCCGTTCAATCTCACCTTGGGCCCGGACTACAACGCCGCCCACCGCGACCATTTCCACGTCGACATGGGTACGCTGCGCATGTGTCGCTGAGCGCGATGCGGCGCCCGGCCCACGGCTCTGGCAGAATGCCGCGGATGAACCTGGCCGGCGCGCCGGTCGATCCCGAAAGAACGAGTGTCCTCCACCGATGAGCGATAGCCAGCAGCCCGCCCGCGTGCGTGCCGAACCCCTCGATCCCCTCTATGCCCGCGACCTCGCCGCCTGGGCCGAACGTCTCGGCCTGGCGCGCGCGCGGGAGGCGGATTTCGCCCTGCAACTGGGCGATGGCGGCTTGCAACTGACTGAGTTGGGGCCGGGCGCGCCGGGGCCGGTGCGGGTCGATTTCGTCGAAGGGGCCACCGCGCACCGGCGGCTCTATGGCGGCGGCAGCGGACAAATGATCGCCAAGGCGGTGGGCTTGCAGGCGGGCGTACGCCCGCGGGTACTGGATGCCACTGCGGGGCTGGGCAAGGATGCGTTCGTCCTCGCCAGCCTGGGCTGCGAGCTGACCCTGATCGAGCGCCAGCCATTGATCGCCGCGTTGCTGGAGGATGGTTTGGCCCGGGCCGCGCGCAACGCCGAGGTAGCGCCCATCGTCGCGCGCATGCGCCTGCGGGTGGGCGATGCCATCGCCCTGATGGGCGCCTGGCAAGACCTGCCGCCCCAGGTGATCTACCTCGATCCGATGTTTCCCCACCGCGACAAGAGTGCCTTGGTGAAGAAGGAAATGCGCCTGTTCCGTCCCTTGGTGGGCGACGACCAAGACGCGCCGGCGCTGCTCGAGGCGGCCCTGGCATTGGCCAGCCATCGCGTGGTGGTGAAGCGCCCGCGCAAGGCGCCCACGGTGGCCGGACGTCAGCCCGGCTATGCCCTGGAGGGCAAGTCCAGCCGTTACGACATCTACCCGAAGAAGGCCCTCGACAAGCCCTGAGCCGGCGCCTGGCTCATACGCGGTAGGCGCGCACGAACAGCTCGACGACTTCGTCCACATGGCGCTCCGCGTCGCCCTCCCGCATGGCTTGCGAGCACCCCACCAGCAGGCGGAAATTGTGCGCACCCTTGATCAGGCAGAGGAAGTGCTCCGCGGCCCGCGCCGGCTCGGCGATCCGTAGCACGCCCGCCTGGTCGGCCTTGCGCAGCAGGCCCTCCATCTCGTCGTGAACCGACTGCGGTCCGGCTTCGAAGAACAGTTGGGAGAGCTTGGGGTTCTGGCTGGCCAGGGTCATCATCAGCCGATACAGCTCGATCGACTCGGGGGTGTTGATCAGCGTATTGAAGCGCAGACCGATGTTGCGCAGCACCCGTTCCACCGAGGCATCCGGTGGCAATTCGAACAGCAGTTCGGGCAGTTGCGCCTGGCATTTGGCCGTAACGGCGGCAGAGAACAGGGTCTCCTTGTCGGTGAAATGGCTATACACGGTGAGCTTCGACACACCCGCCTCGGCGGCGATGGCGTCCATGCTGCTGCCATCGTAACCGTGGCGCAAAAACAGGCATTGCGCCGCATCGAGAATCGCGGCGCGCTTGGCCAGGTCCTTGGGACGGCCGGGGCCGTTATGGGGTGATTTTTTTTCTGTCATGTTCAGGCTGGATACGGGGCGGTTGATTGTTGTTTTTGGAAGGCCCGGCGGTACCGGAATCCTGATTCTACCCTGCGGAGCCCTTCGCCACGCCGCGGACCTCAGCCCTCGCTGCCGCCGAGCTCGGCCAGCGCGTCCGGCTGATTCTTGAAGGCGCGGGCGAAGATGTCGCGGTTCTTCGCCATGAAGATGCCCAGTTCTTCCACCTGCTGTTCGTTGAGGGACGGCACCGCCGTGTGCAGCACACCGGCCAGGCTTTCGGCCAACTCCAGCATCTTGTCGTAGCGATCGGCTTCGTTCTTATCCATGAACAAGCGCTCCGGATCGCGGCTGCTGCGGTACACCACTTCGACGGCCATTCATCACCTCATACCTTTGAAACGTTGGGTTACTGTATCCATGTACAGTATAGAGACGATGTTTCCGGTTTGGCTACCCCGCCGGCCCAGGGTCGCTGACCGACGGGGCGAGGGCCTTGGGGTCAAGGCTCCAGCGGCGCGTATTCCGCCGGTACCCAGGCGTAGCCGCTGCCTTCGCTGCGCACGTGGCCGATACCGGGGAAGGGCAGATGCGCACCGGCGACCCAAAGGCGTTCCTTGGCGGCCTCGCTCAGGATGCGTTTCCGGCTCTCGATGGCTTGGGCGCCGTCCGAATCGAACTCGATGGAAATTTCGGGGTGGGCGAACTGGGTGGCGTGGCTGTGCACCACGTCGCCCCACAGCAACAGTTTTTCCGGGCCCGAACCGATGAGATAGCCGGTGTGCCCCGGCGTATGGCCGGGCAAGGGCTTCACGCCGATGCCCGCCAGCACCTCGCCGGCCGCATCGAAGCGCTTGAGGCGCCCGGCTTTTTCATAGGGCGCCACCGCGTCCGCGACCATGCGGAACAGTTTTTGTTTTTCCGGCGCCGCCTGCGTACGGCTTTCCGGAGACAACCAGTAGGTGGCTTCTTCGGCGGACACGTACACCTCGGCGTTGGGAAAGGCCGCTGCGCCGGACGCATCCAGCAGACCGCAGGCGTGATCGGGGTGGAGATGGGTGAGCAGCACCCCGTCCACCTGCTCGGCAGCGTAGCCGGCGGCCTTCAAATTGGCCTGGATGTGCCCCAGGCTGGGGCCGAGGCACCGCGCCGCGCCGGTGTCCACCAGCAGCAGACGGCTGCCGGTGTTGATCAGGAACGCGTTGACCGCGGTCTGCACGCCGTTCTGGCTGTCGACGAACAGCTTCGCCAGCAGGCGCTGGATGTCTTCGCCGCTGGCACCCTTCAACAGTTGGGCGTTGAGGCGGGTATAGCCGTCATAGAGCGCGGTGACCTGCGATTCGCCCAGGGCCAGCCGGTAGTAGCCGGGCACCTGGGTCTTCTGCTGGGCGACCGGTGCGGCTTCGGCGCCGGGGCCGAACGCCAGGCTCACGCCGCTGGCGAGCGCCAGGGCGCTGACGAGGAAACGGCGGCGCACGCGGATGGCGGCGATCGGGGAACTGAGGGTGGTGGTCATGTCGGTTTCTCCGGAAAAGGGCGGGGCTCCGTCGCACGACAGCAGGCTTCCTTGCTTCGGCGGAGCGTTGCCGATTAAGACGGAAGCATGCGCTCCCTGTCCAGCCTTTCGACCCGCCGGGTTCGCCACCTGGACTGCAATCTGCATGACGCAGGGTATGATCGCGCCCACTGCGTGGCGCGCGCTGCGGAGTTTCACGCGAGGCGGTGGAACGGATGTGCCTTACCGACGTATCCGGGAGCAAGTATCGGCGCCGTCTTAGCGCCGGGTGCTGTATCGACGGGTGCCGGGTCTTGGCGCGCTGGAAGCGATTCGACGGGTGAAAGCGCCTGCTTGTGTTCGGCTATTTTCGTAAGGTAGTACGCGATGACGGAATTGAAATGGGCTGAGAAGCTGCGCAAGAACTTGCATGCGAATGCGGATGCCCTGGGCAATCTCGCGGTGGAGGCTTTCCACTACCTGGCACTGTTCGGTATCGGCGCGATAACCGCTTATGCAGCGGTGCTGACCTTCATCGGCATGCTTCAGAAAGGAAACGTAAGCGTCGACGACGTTTTGCTGCTTTTCATCTACCTGGAACTGGGGGCGATGGTCGGGATTTATTTCAAGACCAACCATATGCCGATCAGGTTCTTGCTGTATGTCGCCATCACGGCATTGACGAGGCTATTGATCGGCGATGTTTCCCACCATAACGCGCCGGACCTGGGCATCATCTACCTGTGTGGAGGAATACTCTTGCTGGCCTTCGCGATCCTGGTCGTTCGTTTCGCTTCGTCGAAATACCCTTCGGTGAAAGACAAATCGGAAGGATGACGCGAACATCGTCGCGGCGCACGTTCCATTGCTTTCGCAGTTGGAGAACAGGGGTATCCGGTTCTGCTGAAACAGCGGCCAGGTACTTTCCAGCCAATATGTCGTTGGCAACTGCGCATCGTCAGCGCGATATGAATCGAGTGCGGGAGTACGCCATGGCGTCCGCATTAATCCACGCGTGAGTAAGGGTTTGGCGGTGTGCCCATGGGGCAGGATGCGTCGAAGGCCCGATATGAACCGGGTCGTATCTAAAACGACGGCGTCAAACGCAGAGCACGAGCCCGCCGTGAGCAGCGGCGGGCGAAGTTTCAGGATCAGATACCGACGGACAGCGCCGCGACGCCACGGCCGCTGACGCGACCCGGTTGCCGGGCGCCGTGGGACGAGACCTGGCCGCCGCTGCTGATCGCCAGCAGGGTGCGGGTAGAGGGCGTGCGACCCTGGGCGATGCCATCGCGCAGGCTGTCGATGACCCGCCGCAGGCGCTGCGGGTTGTTGCGCTGTTCCGCGCTGATCAGGCGGCGGGCGACGACGCCCTGGTCGTCGGCGAGGGTGAGCATGATGTCGCCGGCCATGCTTTCCAGGCTGAAATTGACCCGGTAATCCGCCTGGAACGCTTCGCTGAGTAACTGGAAAGGGTTGTACATGACTGCGTCCTGCGAAATAAGGCTATGGGGGATGGACCGGCAGGCTTCGCGCAAGTTCGTCCGTCCAGGACGAACGGCTGCTGGCCACTGGCCGTTCTGTCAGCGTGTCGCTTCCTTGCTCGCCGGCGATCTTGCCACGGGCACTTTCGCGGATGGAAATGCCGTTTCGGAATGTCGATTGCCGGAATACCGCTAAGCGCCGGCCTGTTCGCCCTCGCGCAGGTTCGCACGCGCTTCCGGCGGGCGCGATGCATGACCGGTGTCGGTGCGTGCGACGCACCATCCTTGCCCGCCGGCGTCGCGCCACGACACGGGCCGTCCCAATGACGACATGGAGACGGGTGTGCGCAGAACCTGGCGTGGGCCTTGCTGGTCATCTGCAGCAGACAGCCCCATCCACCAGGTGCGATATGGACAATCCCTTCAAATTCGTCAGCGACTCGTTCAAGGATGAGCTGCAGGTGCGTTTCAGCATCGAGCGGCTGGACGGCAGTCTCACGCTCACCCTCTACGACGAGCACGGTGCGGTCGCCCGGCGTGCCCTCAGCGGCGAACAACTGAGCGACGAGCAGCAGTTGCAGCGCGTGGTGCAGAGCATTCGCTTCGGCCTGGCCATCGACCGCGGCCAGGGCATTTCCTGCCTCGACGAAATCAGCAAGCCGGCGGCCAACGAGCCCAACTGAGGGCGCTCCGGTCGCGGCCGTGCGGTCGAGGATCGGACGCCCCGAATCGCCGAGCGCAGGGCGCGCGCATGCCTCGCCCTGGCCCTGGCCGGATATCGCCTGCTCGCTGTCATCGACACTCCCTCCAAGTGACGCCAGGCTATGGCGAGTCACGGTTTCCGCTCACCGCTTTCCGTCGTCTTCTGAGTCTTTCCGAGCGATTCGATCCCACGCGTCAGCGGCCGGTACCGGCGAGCCCTCGGCAACGGACGGGCGGCCGGTGCGGCTGACCACCCGAGGTGCTGCATGTCCGATATCAAAGTCGTTCGACGTCGTGAGTTCACCGCGGAGCGGGCCTGGGACGCGCTGGACATTGCCCACCTGGAAAATGCCAGCGTGCGCCTGCACTGGACGGATCGGCCCTACGTCTGGCACGTCAACGACGGATGCGAGGTATTCGTCGTGCTGGATGGTGAGGTGGAGATGTTCTACCGCGAGCAGGGTCGGGAGCATCGGGTGCTGCTGCGCGGCGGCGACCTGTTCTATGCCGGTGCGGGCTGCGAGCACGTCGCCCATCCCCTGGGCGAGGCGCGCATCCTGGTCGTGGAAAAGGCCGGCAGCCCCTGAGCCGCCGTCGGCGCGCTGTTCAGTCCGGCCAGTGCCAGGGCGGCTCGTCCAGCAGGCCCTGGCCGCCCACGGCGGTCTGGCCGAGGGTCTTTTCCAGGTGGATGGCGTTGCAGCCGGGATGCCGCTCCAGGGTGGCGATCAGCCGGCTGGCGTGGGAGACCACCCAGACCTGGGTGTGCGCCGAGGCGGCGACGATCAGGCGGCCCAGCGCCGGCAACAGATCCGGATGCAAGGAGGTTTCCGGCTCGTTGAGCACCATCAGCGCCGGCGGCCGCGGGGTGAGCAGCGCCGCCACCAGCAGCAGGTAACGCAGCGTGCCGTCCGACAGTTCGGCGGCGGACAGCGGGCGCAGGAGGCCTTCCTGGTGCAACTCCACGGCGAAGCGCCCGCCGGCCTGCGCATCGATCCGCAGCCGCGCGCCGGGGAAGGCATCGGCAATGGCCTCGTCGAGGGCTTCGCCGTCGCCGATCTCGCGGATGGTCTGCAAGGCCGCGGCGAGGTCGCGTCCATCGTGGTGCAGCACCGGGGTGCGAGTGCCCAGTTGCGGTTGGCGCGCCGGTGCCTCGGCATCGCTGCGGAAGTGATCGTAGAAGCGCCAGCCGCGCAGGGTCTCGCGCAGGTGGAACACCTCGGGACAGCCCGGGTCCTTGCCGATCGGGTCGAACAGGCTGTCGAAGCTCGGCAGGTGCTGCGTCGCGACCTTCCAGCCACGGCCTTCGCGCCGGCGCACCAGGGCGCCGGCGCGATCCACCAGCAGCGACGCCGGGCGATAGCTCGGGCCGGCCCAGATGCTTTCACGCTTGATTTGCGGGTCCAGGGCGAAGGCCGAGCGGGACGGCTCGGGCAGGCCCAGGGAAATGGCGTAGCCGAAGTCCTCGCCGGCGAAGCCCAGGCGCAGGCGCATCGGCGCCTGGCGGGGACCGCCCTGCACCGGGACGTCGCCATTGCGCATGCGCCGCGACAGGCGCTCCGGGCCGGCCCAGAAGGTCGACTCCAGGCCACCCTCGCGGGCCAATGCGTTGACCACCCCGCCCTGGGCGGTTTCCGCCAACAGGCGCAGGGCGCGATACAGGTTCGACTTGCCGCTGCCGTTGGGGCCGGTGATCAGGTTGAGCCGTTCCAGCGGCAGCACCAGGCGGTTGATCGAGCGGTAATTGCCGACGGCGAGCGTCTTGAGCATCGGGATTATGTTCCGGTGGGAGAACGGGCCGGGGGACCGAAAGCCGCCAGGATACCGGGTTGACACAGGCGGCCACACCGGCGTGACGCCGGAGCGGGCTGCGCTCGCTCGCCCGGAACGCCTCGAGGGAATGACGACGCCGTCAGCGGCCGGCCTGGCTGAAGAACCGTTCGGCGAGGAACAGGTACGCCAGCAGCGGGTAGCAGAGGTAGTGCAGGAGGAACAGCAGGGTGCCCATGGGGCCTGGCGCTTCCTGCATAAACATCATGCCGAGCAGGATCAGGTACAGCACGCCGAGCAGCGCGCCGTACAGCAGGACGATGCGCCAGCGCTCGCCGGGCCGTGGCGGGCGTTTCGTGCGCAGGCGGAAGCACAGGGCCAGGCCGGCGGCCACCAGCGCGGCGATGCAGAAGGTCGCCAGCACCCCGCCGAGACGCACGAAGGCGCGTAGCAGCAGGTTCAACAGCACCACGGCGCCGACGGCGGCGAACGCGTAGCGGGCGAGGGCGGGGGAGGTCGGATCGGACATGGCGGCGGGCCTGGACACGTGATGCGGGCAGGATAGGGGCTTTGCGCCGACGACGCACGTTGCTTTCCGAGCCGGAGGCCACGCGCCGAGACGGTGGGGGCCTGCGCCAGGGTTCGCGCCGCGCCAGCAGCCTGGTTCGGGCGGCCGGCTCCGCGCCGGGATCAGTCGGCGAAGCGCGCCTGGACGTGTTCGACGCGGAACTCCAGGGAGCTGGCGCGATAACCCGGCCGCAACGGCGGCAGCGGCAGGCAGTCCTGCCAGGCGGCGCCGGGGCGCATTTCGCCGGGGCCGAGGTAGCGGGGCGCGTCGTAGGGCGTCTCCGCCAGGTTGAGCGTGTCGCCGGGGCGGTAGGCCCGCACCTGCCAGGCGAGTTCGAACAGGGTGGCGCCGCTGTCGTTGCGGATCGCCATGGCCAGCGGCCGGTCGGCGGGGCAGCGTTCGGGGGCGTAATCCAGGCGAAGGTCCAGGCGCGCCATTTGAACGGCCTCGCGATGCTCCTGCCAGAGCACCCAGGCGGCGATCAGGCCGATGCCCAGCACCGCGGCGAGGGAAACCGGCAGCGCCTTGGCCGGGTAGCGCAGCAGCAGGATCAGCCAGGTGATGGCGAGCACGCCGCCGATCAGCATGGGCCGGTACCGGTGAAAGGGGAGGCGAAAACCATGGAACACCCTCGTGGACAGAGGGCGTCATCCTACACAAAGTCGCGCGTGTCGGGATCGCGTCGAAGCCGCCAGGCCGCGCGCGATCCCGATGGAACGCAACCCCCGGTCGCCGCTGGTACGACGGCCAGGCAGCCCCTCGATGGGGGGAAGAAGGGCGATGGCCCGGCGCCACGCGGGTGCGTGGCCGCCGGGATCGGGGGCGTCGTCCGGATGCCCCCGCGTGGGCCTAGCGGGTGGCCGCGGGCGTGGGCACGCGGGTCGGCTGCGGCGTGTCGCGGCCGTAGACGTCTTCCAGGCGCTCGATATCGTCTTCGCCCAGGTAACTGCCGGACTGTACCTCGATGATCTCCAGCGGGATCTTGCCGGGGTTGCTCAGGCGGTGGACCGCGGTCATGGGGATGTAGGTGGATTGGTTCTCGGTGAGCAGGAAGGTGCGGTCGTCGCAGGTCACCTGCGCGGTCCCGGAGACGACGATCCAGTGCTCGGCGCGATGGTGGTGCATCTGCAGGGACAACTGCGCGCCCGGCTTCACGGTGATGTGCTTGACCTGGAAGCGGCCGCCCATGTCTACCGAGTCGTAGGAGCCCCAGGGGCGGTAAACCGCGCAATGGTTCTGGGTTTCCGGGCGATCCAGGGCATCCAGCTCGTTGACCAGCTTCTTGACGTCCTGCACGCGGTCCTTGTGGGCCACCATCATGGCGTCCTTGGTTTCCACCACGACGATGTCGTCGAGGCCGATCACCGAGACCAGCTTGCCGTTGCCGTGGACCAGGCAGTTGCGGCTGTCGTGGACGATGACGTCGCCCTGGGTGACGTTGCCATGCTCGTCCTTGTCGTGCACTTCCCAGATCGACGACCAGCTGCCGACGTCGTTCCAGCCGGCGCTGAGCGGCACCACGCAGGCGCGCTGGGTCTTTTCCATCACCGCGTAATCGATGGAGTTGTCCGGGCAGCAGGCGAAGGTGGCCGGGTCGATGTCGATCTGGGTGCCGTCGTGGCTGCTGCGCTCCAGCGCCAGCAGGCAGTTGTCGTAGATGTCGGCGTCGTGGCGCTTGAGTTCGTCGAGGAAGCGGCTAGCGCGGAACATGAACATGCCGCTGTTCCAAAAGTAATCGCCGGAGGCGACGTATTCGGCGGCGCGCTCGGCATCGGGTTTCTCGACGAAGCGGGCGACGCGGCTGACCCCCTGGGGCAGGTCGGCGTCTTCTTCCTGGCTGGCGCGGATGTAGCCGTAGCCGGTTTCCGGCTTGCTCGCGGGCACGCCGAACAGCACCAGCTCGCCTTTCTCGGCGGCGGTGGCGGCCACGGCCAGGGCCTCTTCGAAGGCGCGCTGGTCGGCCAGGACGTGGTCGGCGGGCAATACCAGCATCAGCTCGTCGCGACCTTCGGCGAGCAGTTGCATGGCGGCCATGGCCACCGCCGGCGCGGTGTTGCGGCCGAAGGGCTCGAGCAGCAGCATCTGGGCCTTCAGGTCCAACTGATCGAGTTGCTCCTGGACGATGAAGCGGTGTTCCTTGTTGGCCACCAGGACCGCCGGCTGCATGCCTTCGAAGTCCAGGCGTTGCAGGGTCTGCTGGAACAGGGTCTGGTCGCCGGTGAGGGCGAGGAACTGCTTGGGAAACTGTTTGCGCGAAAGGGGCCAGAGGCGCGAACCGCTACCGCCGGAAAGGATGACTGGAATCATGCTGGTTTCTCCCTGGAGACCGCCCGTCGAGCGAGCGGTGCTGGCGAATCAATGGATCGCCCGGCTGTCCCGATGGGGACGACCGGGCCTGTCGGCGCCGGATCAGCCTTCGGCGGCCGGACGTTTCACCCACACGGGCGAGAGCTTGCCGGCGCTACCGGTGATGTACAGGCAGACCACCTCGCCGCGTTGCAGGGTGACCGGCTTGAGGTCGCTGACCTTGCGGTCGCCGTCGAACAGGGCGAGACCGACCTTGACCGGGTTGATCTCGCGCTCGCCGCGGCCCTGGGGCGCCACGGCCTCGACCACCGGCGTCTTGCCGTCGGCGGTCTTCAGGGTCAGCTTGCTGTCGGTGAGGTTCTGCACCCGCACCAGGGCTTTCTGCTTGTTCTTGAACGGCGGGTCTTCCACCAGCTTGGGCGCGACGCCCGGCTGGTCGACCAGGGTGTAGTAGTGGTCGGCGTCCAGTTTGACCGGCAGGGTCTGGTTGCCGACCTTGGCGCTGTAGCTGCCCGCCGGGAGGAATTTGAAATCGCTGGAGCCGAGCGGTGCGACGTCGTTCAGCGCGGTGTTGCCGACGTTGACGCTCAGTTCGCCGTTGCCCGCGTTATAGGCGCGCACGAAGGCCGAGCCCTTGGGTGCCGTCGGACCGTAGAGGCCACCTTCGCCCGCCTGGGCATGCAGCGACATCAGGCCGATCAGCAATGCGCCGGCTGGGGCGATCCAGCGGGGAGTGGTGGTTCGAGTCTTCTGTGTCATCTGTGTATCTCCATGTTGTGGGCTTCAGCCCTTTGTCAGGGCATCACCGGGTGGGTGTGCCTGCAGCGTCGGTCGCACGGCTGACCAGACGTTGTTCGGTGGGGGAGGCTTTCAGCTGGGCGATCCAGGCCGGATCGAATTCGCTGAGGTCGTTGGCCATTGGCAGGTAGCGCTCGGGGAACTCCCAGATCACCAACTGCGGCGCGGCGTTCTTCAGTTCGTCGCTTTGCAGGTACTTGAGCATCGGCAGGATCGGCCCGTGTCCGTCCTCGGCGTGGTTGCTCAGGTCGCGTTGCAGGGCCTGGCGCAGGGCGCCGGCGAAATTCCACTTGGGGTTGGCGCTGTAGCTGGTGCCGACCAGGGTGACCGGCATGTCGGACTCGGCGAACAGCGCATCGCCGCCGTCCGAATCCTCCAGGGCGCGGGTCTCGCGCTGTTGCAACTGGTCCTGGGCGGGCATCAGCTCGGCGAACAGCGGGTCCAGGGGCAGGAAGCTGGTGAGGTCGCCCTTGTGCTGCTGGGTGGAGACCGCCTCGGTGACGAAGCGCTGCGGCGTGCCGCGCAGCGGTACCTTGCGCTGCACCGTCTCGCTCAGCTCGCGCGCCACCACCTCGGCGCCCAGCGGCGTCCAGTGGGTGTCGGTGCGCAGGAACACTTCGCCCTGCTTCTTGGCTTCCTCCAGCGGGCCGAGCAGGTCCGGCGCGAGGATGCCGGCCTGGCGCACGTTGTCGCGGAACTGCTGGTACAGGGTGAGGTAGGACGCGGTCGGGCGGTTGTCGCCGGCGTATTCCGGGTACAGCCGCGACTTCGCGGGGACGATGGCCAGCAGCAGACGCACGTCGTGCTTCGCCAGTTCGTCGCGGACGCCCTGGATCAGCGCCAGGTTGTCGCGCTGGTGCTGGGCGCCGTCGGCCACCGGCTTGAACTCCTCGTCGGAATACAGCCAGCCCTTCTCGCCGATCAGCACGCCGGGGCGGCCCTCGCCGAACAGGCCGTAGTCCACCGCGGCCCAGACGTTGGTGCCGAACTGCTTGATCGGGAATTCCGCGTCGTAGTGTTTCTCCAGGCTATGGGCCAGCTTGCCGTCGAGCAGCGTGGTCTCGGCGGCGGCGGAGAAACTGTAGAGGCCCTTCAGCGACCACAGGCTCAGCGCGAGGAGCATGCAGGCGAATGCGAGGACGTAAATCAGGTGCTGGGTTCTGCTCATCGTCGGCACCTCAGAACTGGAAGTAGAGGAAGGGGGAGAAGCTCTGCGCGGAGAGCTTCAGCACCGAGGCGGCGAACAGCGCCAGCAGGGCGACGCGGGTCGCGAGCATCGGCAACTGGGAGATCCAGGCCTGCTGGTAGACCAGCGTGCCGTTCGGCGAATAGGCGATCGCCGCCGGATCGGCCTGGACTTCCCGTGGCGTGCGCGGTTGCGCGCTGGCCGGGCCGTTGGCCTGGACTTCGTCGCTGGCCTTGGCCTTGGGCGCGCCGGTGAGCGGACGGGAATAGAACTGCAGTACGCCGCAGACCGCCATCACCACGTAGGCCAGGGCGAGGGTGGCGACTTGCAGGCTGGTCAACTGGCCGCGGTTCAGCTCGGACAACTGCCAGTCGCCGAAGCTGAACATGGCGGCGTACATGCGCCAGGCCACGTGCAGGTTTTCCGCGCGGAAGATCACCCAGCCGATCACCACCAGCAGGAAGGTGAAGGCCCAACGCAGCGGGCGCAGGGTCTTCGGCGCGGCGTTGACGCCCAGGGCGCGCTCGATCGCCAGCCAGACGCCGTGCCAGGCGCCCCAGATGATGTAGGTGAAGTTGGCGCCGTGCCACAGCCCGCCGAGGAGCATGGTGAGGAACAGGTTGCGATAGGTCTGGAAGGTGCTGCCGCGGTTGCCGCCGAGGCTGATGTAGAGGTAGTCGCGCAGCCAGGTGGACAAGCTGATGTGCCAGCGCCGCCAGAACTCGGTGATGGACTGGCTGATGTAGGGCTGGTTGAAGTTCTCCATGAAGCGGAAGCCCATCATCAGGCCCAGGCCGATGGCCATGTCGCTGTAGCCGGAGAAGTCGAAGTACAGCTGCGCGGTGTACGCCAGGGCGCCCAGCCAGGCATCGCCGGTGGTGGGGTCGGCGAGGGCGAAGCAGTGGTCGGCCACCGGCGCCAGGCTGTCGGCGATGAACACCTTCTTGATGAAGCCCTGCATGAAGCGGGTGCAGCCTTCGGAGAATTTGTCCAGGGTGTGGGTGCGATGGTTGAACTGGTCCACCAGGTCGCGGAAGCGCAGCACCGGGCCGGCGATCAGGTGCGGGAAGATCGCCACGAAGGCAGCGAAGTCGATCAGATTGCGCGTGGCCGGGGTGTCGCCGCGGTAGACGTCGATGATGTAGCTGATCGACTCGAAGATGTAGAAGGAGATGCCGATGGGCAGCAGGATGTGGGTGACGATGAAGGGTTCCAGCCCGAACGAGGTGATGATCGCGTTGAGGCTGTCCACGCCGAAGTTGGCGTACTTGAAGTAGCCGAGCACGCAGAGGTCGACCGTCACCCCGGCGATCAGCCAGCGTTGGCCGCTCTTGCTGCGCACGCCGGCGGCGCCGATGCGCAAGCCGATCCAGTAGTTGTACAGGGTGACCGCCGCGAACAGCGCGAGGAAGTCGATGCGCCACCAGGCGTAAAACACGTAGCTGGCGATCAGCAGCAGCAAGTTGCGATAGCGGGTTCCGCTCAAGTAGTACAGGCCGAGAAAGACCGGCAGGAACAAGAACAGGAACACGTTGGATGAAAAGACCATCCGCGTTTCTCCAATAAACGCTAAGTTTCAGGGCCTCTCGAGGCCCACCCTTTTCCCCTCCCGGGGCGTACTGCAAACCGGCTGTGGCGGTCGAGCGTCCGGTGCGCCGCTGGGCGACCGGCAGCGGTCAGCCGCCTTTCTTCTGTTCCTGCGGCGCGAAGACCTGGGTGACGGCGCCGCCGAGACGGAAGGAATTGAACGGTTCCATCGAACGCTTGCGCTCGCGGAAATCCTCGTTGCAGGCGTAGAGCGCGCAATAGGGCTCCAGCCAGGCGTATTTGTTCTTGATCTTCAGGTCTTCCATGTCCTGGTCCTTGCCGGCCTTCTTGTCGAAATCGTCCTGGTCCTCGACCCCTTCGATGACGCGCTCGGCCAGGCGCTTGAGGGCCTGGTGGTTCTCCTCGCGCAGGTCGACGCCGTTGGATTGGGCGAACGCGGCGATCATCACCAGGGGCGGCAGGGCGTAGTTGTGGTAGGCGAGGGCGCGCTGGCGGCGCTTGAGCTCGTTGGGCAGGTAGCCCTCCGCGTCCACTTGGGCGGCGGCGGTGCGGAACTGCTGCACCGACCAGTCGAACAGATCGCGGCGATCCAGGGCGATCGAGGTGGCCATCACCGACCAGGCCGCCCAGTAGCTGTGGTTGTTGACCTTCTTCAACGGCAGGTCGCCCCAGTCCTGCACCACCTGGTCGGCCAGCTTGCCGAACCAGACTTCGACCGCCTCGGCCTGCTGCCGATGGGCTTCCAGCGGACGGGATTCGGAGAACTTCAGCCGCAGGTAGGACGAGGACAGCGTGCCCAGGGCCCATTTGCGCATGGACATGCCGGTATGGTTGAACTCGGTGCTGAGCAGGGCGTTGGCCGCAGCCCAGTCGTTCATCCACTGCAGGGCGCAGTCGAGTTGCTGCGGATCGCCCTGGCGCATGTACTGGGTGACCATCTTGCTCACCCCGCGCTCCAGTTGGGTGATGTCCTGGGTCGCGTCGCGGAAGGCTTTTTCCGAAACCGGGTTGAGGGTCGCGCGCGCCTTGTCCGAACCTTCGTACTTGCTGCGGAACTCCAGCTTGGCGGTATAGGGCTTGGGCGCGGTGGGGCAGGTCTGGACGCCTTCCAACTGGGCGGAGGCCGCCTTGGCCTTGCCGCCCTCGGCCTTGGTTTCCACCTTGGCGTAATAGCCGGCCGGCGGCGCCAGGCCGGCCAGGGCCGGCGCGCTGCAAAGGGCGCCGAGCAGGCAGGGCAGTAACAGACGGGTGGCGTTATGCATCATCTTTTCCTCACTCGGCTCGTGCGGTCAGTGCCGCGCCGGCGGGAACCGGGCGCTTGCACAGGGTGGCCTGGACACTGAGGTTGGCGGGCATGTCCTCCGGCCCCTCGATTTCCAGGGCGAGCATGTTCAGGTCGGCCCAGTCCTCGTCGTTGCGCAGTTCGAAGACGTAGCGGCCGCCGGTGTCGACGCGGTCGCTCTGCTCGATCTTGAAGTTTTCCCGGCGGCCGTTGAGGTACCAGATGGTCGCCTTGGATTCGTGCACGGTGGGGTCGCTGAAGGTCAGGTCGACTTGGTAGTCGCCGCCGCGCAAAGTGCGCAGCTTGTCCTTGCCGTTGACCAGCACCTCGTTGGCGCCCTTGTGCAGGGTGACCTTGTTCTTCATCACCGCCTCGCGGCCGACGCAGCCGTTGTCCACCAGCGGCACCGCCTGCCGGTAGAAGCTTTTCTGCGCCATGTCGTAGTGGGTGGCGAACTCCCAGATGAGGATCTTCGGCGGGTGCTCGTGGAATTCCTTGCTGCTCATGTACTGCAGGATGGCGCTGTCGAAGCCGCCGCCGCTGACCGCCATGTTCAGCACCTGGGCGCCGGTGTGCTGTTCGAGGAAGCCGCCGAAGTTGTAGGCCGGGCCGCTGTTACTGGTGCCGACCAGGGTGATCAGCGGGTCGGCGTCATCGCCGAACAGGCTGTCGCCGCCGGCTTCGCCCACCGGCTCGGTCTCGTAGCGGTCGACGTACTGCACCGGGTAGCTGGTGCCGCAGAGCTGGGCGGCGGTCTTGTGCAGGGTGCCCGGCTTGGCCAGCAGCCCGACGCGTTTGCTGGCGAATTCCTTCTTCGGGATTTCGTCGTAGCCGGGAATCTGCTTGAGCGTTTCCGCCACCAGCTTGGCTGTGCGGTCGGCGCCCATGGGTGTCCAGTGGTGGTCGGCCTTGAAGTAGTAGTCGGTATCGACACCCTTCTCGTCGAACAGCGGCGAGAGGTCGGTGACCCAGATGCCGGTCTTGCGGAAGTCCTCAACGGTCTTCAGGTAGTTCTTGCGCGCCAGTTCGTAGTCGTATTTCTCGCGTTCGCCGGCGGGGAGCTTTTCCCGGTTGACCAGGCCGCGGGTGGGTTGATAGACCACCATCAGCTCGACGCCCTTGCGCTTGAGCGCATCGCGCAGGCGCTTGAATTCGCTGAAGCCGTAGGGCGTGGTGCCGAAGTCGGTGCGCAGGTCGTAGCGGCTACGGAACAGCCAGTCGCCCTGTGCCTGCACCAGACTGGCGAAGAAGCTCAGGTACTTGGTGTCGTAGGACTTCGGGTCCTGCGCGGCGGCGCACAACGGGCCGGTGCGCTGCACGTCGTACAGTGGCGCGGCCTGCACGCCGGCGCTCGCCGCCAGCAGCCCGGCGCCGAGGGTGGCGCCCAGTGCCGCGCCGGTCAGCGAAGCGGCGAGGCGTTTGATCGAAAATACGTGCATAGGGGAATCCTGCTCCTCAGTCCTGGAGTTGAACCTGGCTTTCCACCGGGTCGATGAGCACGGCCTGCTTGCGGCGCACCATCAAGTCGAGGATCTGTTCTTGTTTCTCGCCGAGTACGCCGGCGAAGCTGATGCCGGAGCTCTTGGTCGGCGCCAGCATTTCCACGCGGTACAGCTCCACGCTGAGGGGCGAGTCGATGGCCAGCGGCGACGAGCCGTTGGCGGCCAGCTTGCCGCCCACCACGATCATCGAGACTTCGGTGTCGAAGGGGTCGAGTTCGATGTCCCGGTCGGTGTCCGAGAGATCCTTGATGTGCCCGTAGATGCCTGTCAGGCCGTTGGCCGCGGCGATATTCTCGTACAGGCGGATGTTCACGCTGTTGCGCACGCGGATGCCATGGCGGCGGTTGTTGAAGATCTGGTTGCCCCAGAGCAGGTTGTTCGGGCTCTCGTAGAGGGTGATGCCGTCCGAGTGGTTGCGCGAAACCTCGTTGTAGGCGACCAGGTTGTTCACGCTGTTACGGTCGATGACGATGCCGGAGAGCTTGTTGTCGTAGGTGCGGTTGTTGATGATCCAACTGTCGTCCACCTCGCGGGACAGGATGATGCCGTGCTTCTTCTTGGTCCCGTAGACGGTGTTGTCGGCGATGATCAGGCGGCGCGAGCGGTCGTGGGGGTCGATGCCGTAGACGATGTTGTCGCGGTAGGTGTTGCCCTTGATCACCACGTCTTCGGCCTCGTAGCAGTAGAAGCCGTACCAGGTGTCGACGAACTCGGAGTTGAGCAGCCAGCCGGTGGGTGCCTTGCGCTTCAGGCGCTCGTGCATGCCGGGCGTGTACTGGGTGATGCTGATGCCGTAGGACTTGCTGTTGCTGTAGCCGAGGCTGGCGACCACGCTGTCGACGATGTACAGCTCGCTGCCGCCCCAGGACACCAGGAACGGACGGAACTCGTCGGGCTTCTGGAAGGTGGAGGGCGTGTTCTTGCTCTCGCTCCAGCCGGTCAGGCGGGTGCCGGTGATGAACAGCATGCCGTCGTTGACCAGGAACGTCCCGCGGTCCTGGGACAGGCGCAGTTCCTTGACGTTCTTGTTCACGTCCAGGGTCGCGCCCTGGGCCACCACGATGGGCAGGCGCGCCAGGTAGACGCCCGGCGCGGTCTCGCGGAACTGCTCCTTGGGCACCTGGCGGGCGAGGTCGGCGAGGGTCATGTAGCCGCCCTCGATGAAGATCGCCTGGGGCATGCCGCGCTGGCGGGTCACCCATTCGCGCAGGCGTTCGTCGCCGCCGATGAAGTCCTTCAGCGCGTCCTGCTGCAGCATGCGCCGCAGGCTGGCGTGGCCGGCCTGGCGGCGGTCGACCTTGGCGGCCACCGCCTCGCGGGTATAGCCGCTGAGGTCGGGCAGGGTGGGCGCGGGCAACTCCAGTTGGTCGGTCGGCGCGCTGGTCACCGTGTAGTTCTTGACCGGCTTGAGTTCCTTGGCCGGCTCGGCGGCCTGGCTGAGGGGCGCCACCAATTGCAGTGCGCCGAACAGCATGCCGCCGTACAACAGGCCGGTACCGATGCGAGGTTTCATCGCGAGTTCTCCTTGGGCGATGGACGCATCAGAAGCGCCAGATGAAGTCGACGAACGCGCGATGCATCAGCGAGTCCGCCTGTTTCCCGTAGGCGTCGCCGGGCTTGAACAGGCCGCCGCGGAAACGTACCAGCGCCGAGCGCTCGTCGAGGTGTTCGCTCATCGACGCCGGCAGCAGGCCCTGCTTGAAGTACTTGGTCACCACCAGGTCGACTTCCTGGCCGAGGTCTTTCTCGCCGTCCTCCAGGGTCGCGGTGATACCGCCGTCGCCAACGCCCTGGTCGGTGTCCAGGCGCCAGAAACGGTGGTAGACCAGGCTGGCGTCGTAGTCTTCGCGCAGGTTCCAGGAAGTGAAGGCGGTGGCCACCTGCAGGTTGCTCAACTCGCCGCGAAAGGCCTCGCCGAAGCGGTGCAGGCGGGACTCGACGCCGGTGAAGTTGGAGCGGTTGCTTTCCAGGCCGGTCTGCACGAATTGCTTCGAGTTGTCCTCGTCGCCGCCGCCGCTGCCGCGGGCATAGGCGCCGCCGACCTTCCACTGCTCGTCGAGGTTCCAGCGCAGGCCGAGGTCCAGGGCCCAGGCGTTGACGTCGCTGTCGTGGCGA
This sequence comes from Pseudomonas sp. RIT-PI-AD, assembly GCF_025642785.1. Classification (GTDB taxonomy): domain Bacteria; phylum Pseudomonadota; class Gammaproteobacteria; order Pseudomonadales; family Pseudomonadaceae; genus Pseudomonas_T. The sequence goes on along the minus strand of NZ_JANZKU010000004.1, from coordinate 144,435 downwards.
TCGGTGGCGACCCGCCGGTCGTCGATCACGCCCTGGCTGATGGCGTCGGTCTGGCCGGTCAGCCAGGTGAGGTTCGCCCAGTAGTTGAGCGGCTGCGGCGAACGCGGGTTGAAGGCGTCGCTGCTGGCTTCGAGGCCGAGCCAGGTGAGGTCGCCGGTGTAGGTCTTGCTGAGGTCGTCGATGCGCTCGCCGACCTTTGGCAGATGGCCGTCGTCGTGGCTGTAGTGACCTTTCAGGCCCACCCAGTGGCCGGGGGTCCATTGCGTGGAGACCGCGCCGAACAGGTGTTGGCGGTCCTTGTCCTGGGGCGCCAGCTCGTCGAGGTCGGTGCGGTATTCGCTGAAGCGCTGGGCGGCGCCGAGGTCGGCGCGCAGCAGGGTGGTGTCGAAGCTCCAGTGCAGCGCCTCGATGTTGGTGTCCCACCAGGTGCCGTCGTCGTTACGCACACGCTGCCGGCCGAAGCGCAGGTGCTCGCCCGGGTAGGGCGTGAGGCCGGCGTAGTCCACCCAGAACTCGCGCAGGGCGAGGTAGTTCTTTTCCGGCTGGCGGCCGCCGTTGTCCGAATCGGCGTCCAGGTCGTTGGATTCCAGGGTGTCGGTTTCGACGATGTCGGTGGAGGCCACCGCCTGGCCGAGGGCGAAGGCGCTCCACTGGCCGCGCTGGCCGTAGACCCAGGGCCGCAGGTCGATACCGAAGCCGTTGACGTCGCCGCCTTCGCGGGTGCCCAGGTCGCGGTCGTCCTCGGATTGCCCGGTGAGCTTGAGGTCGATGCCGAAGTTCTTCTCAGGGGCATCCGCCGCCAGCGGCGAAGTGCCCGCCATCAGCGAGAAACCGAGGCCGAGGCCGGTGCCGATCCACTGTTTCAGTTTCATCGTGCTTCCTATTGAGTCTGCATGGCTTGCAGCGGGGACTCGAGCTGCCAGGCGCTGCCGCGCGCCTGACGTTCCTCACGCAGCAGGCGCTCGGCCTGGGCGCGGTCCGCCGGTTGCAGTTGTTGATCGATGCCCTGCGCCAGCTCGGTGGCCTGGGGCGTGTTCTTCGGCAGGGCGAGCTGGCTGAAGACGTAGGCGTAGACCGGGTTGGGCACGAAGCCCTTGCCCTGGGAATACAGCTGCGCGAGGGCGTAGTCGGCGTTGATCTGGCCGCCGCGGGCGGCGATCAGCAGGTGCTCCAGGGCTTTCGGCGGGTCGATGTCGCCGAGGTAGCCGCGCATGTAGATGAGGCCGAGGAAGTAGTGCGCGCTGGGTTCGGTGGGCGCGGCCTTGAGCAGGTGCTCGACGGACTTCTGCGGGTCCAGCGGCAGCAGCTTGCCCTCGTAGTAGAGCTTGCCGAGCAAGAGGTCGGCGCGTGGCTGGTCGGCGGCGCGGCCGTGCTCCAGGTACTCCATCATCTTGTCGATGTCGCCCAGTTCCGGGTACTCGTAGAGCAGCCGCGCCAGGCTGATCCAGGAGGCCGGGTAGGCCGGGGCGATTTCCTCGAGGATTTTCTGCGCCGCGTTCTCGTCCGGCTTGCCCAGGCTCGCATCGGCCAGGACCATCGCCACCGAATCGACCCGTTGCGCCGGGACGCTGCCGCTGCGGTAGCCGGCCGTCATGCGTTCCAGCAGGGCGTTGCGTTTTTCCTCGACCTGGGGCGTATCGGCCGCGCGCTTCTGATACACCGTGGTCAATTCCACGTAGCAGACGTCGGCCTGGGCCAGGGCCCGCTCGCAGAGGCTTTCGATCTCGTCCAGGTGCTGGTCGTAGGTGCCCTGGGTGCGGTAGAAGAGCACCTGGGCCAGGTCGGCCTGGGGGTAGCCCGCGGCGCGCCAGGCGGCGATGCGCGCCTGCACGTCGACGCCGGGGAAGCTCTGCGGGTTCTGCATGTACAGCACCACCAGCGCCATCAGGCTGCTCTGCTCGCCGCTGCCGAAGGCGCCTTCCAGCAGTTGCGCGGCCTCGCGGCGCTCGGCATCGGTGGCATCCGGTTTGGCCGCCAGCAGCCGGCCGAGGCGGGCCTTGGCGCGCGGCGACTGGTCGGCCGCCTGGCGATAGGTGCGCTCGGCCTCGCGCAGTTGCTCGGGGTCGCCACTGGCCACCTGCAGGTCGGCGAGACCCACCTGGGCGTTGACGTACCCCAGCTCGGCGAGCTGGCGGTAGTTGCGCTCCGCGGTGGCGGTATCGCCGCGCTTGAGCGCTTCGTTGGCCAGGCGCTGGTCGGGCAGGCCGCTGCAGCCGGCCAGGCCGATGGCCAGGGCGAGCAGCAGCAGGGGGGGTCGGTTAGTCACGGCATTCCCCTCAGCGAGCCGCAGCCACAGCCTTGTCGAACAGGTGCCCCAAGGAAGGGCCGTGGTCGATCCGCACTTCCACCGGCTGCCCGGCGAGGCTGCCGTTCAGCGCGGTTTCCGGCTGAATGACCACGCGGATGTCGGAGGACAGGCCACCGTTCTGCAGGCTGCTGCTGAGGATCTTGCCGAAGCGCGGCTCGGCTTCGCCGGCGATCTGGAAGCTGACCCGGGTGCCCGGCGTGGTCTGGGAGAAGTCGCTGTAGGGGAAGCGCGCGTCGATGGTGGCCTGGACGTCCTGGGGCACCAGTTCGAAGATGGCCGCGCCCTTGCTGGCGAACTGTCCGTCGGCGACCAGTTGCTGGGTCACCTTGCAGGTGCAGGGGCTGGTCAGGGTGCCCTTCATCTGCCGGCCGAACAGTTGCTCGATGTTGTCCGGATCGAGCTGTTCCTCGGTCAGGTGGCCCTTGAGCATTTCCAGCATGGTCGCCGAGAAGGACGCGATGGGCGCGCCTTTCTCGACGATGCCGCCGAGCGGCACCAGGCTCTGCACAGTGCCCTCGCGGGGCATGGTGACCTGCAGGCCAGGCACACTGATCTGCGCCGATTCGGCGTGGGTCACGAAGTACAGGCCGTAGATGGACTTGAAGATGTAGCCGAAGGCGGCCACCCCGACCAGGAAGATGCCCAGGCTGAAACCTACCGCCTTGATCCGCCCGAAGGTATCCATGCCGCTGCCGCTGGAGTTCTTGCGCGGCTTGGTGAAGTTTTCCCGTTGCAGGGTGTTGAGCAGGTCGCCGACGCTGATCATCTCGCCGCTCAGGTGCGCGCTGATCAGATAGCGCAGGGTGGCGATCTCCCGCGGCCGCAGGTTGTGGAACTGGCACCCGGCGCGACCGTTGTCGAGGTCGACCGCGCGCACCTGGAATTCCACGTCGATGCCCAGGTCCATGCCATCCAGCTGGAATTGCAGGCGGCCCTGGTGGAAGTCGCCGACCTGGGCCTTGTTCTTGTCCAGGTCGAAGCTGAAGCCACCGGCGGACAGGTCGCGGATCGAGCGTTCGATCGGCTGTCGGTCGGGGCCGGGGTAGACCACCTTGGCCGGGATGCGTACCCGGGCGTGCTGGCGCTGGGCTTCGGCTTCGTGCACCACGTTGACGTTGACGGCTGTATTCATGGTTTCAATTTCCTGTTCGGGTTGTCGCTCACACCAACGCCATCAGCGTGGCGACGAATACGCTGGATGCGGAGAAAGTCATTGCACGGGAAGACCAGGTGTTGAACAGCTGGGTGAAGCTGGCCAGACCGCGGTCGAGCTTGGTGTTCTGGCGCGTCCAGGACTGCTGGTCGAGGCGGAAGAACACGTAGATCTTCACCATGGCGCCGACGATCTGGTTGTAATAAAGGATCACGGGATAGGCCGGGCCGATGCGGTGGCCGGTGACACTGAGCAGCAGCGTGAGGATCAGCCGGGTGAGGCCGATCCACAGCAGGTAGACCAGCAGGTAGGCGATGCTGTACTTGAAGCTGGCGATGACCGCCACGGCCAGGCCGAGCAGGCTGGTCCACATGGATACGCGCTGGTCGAACAGCACCACCGAAGTGAACAGGCCGAGGCGGCGCATACCGAGTCGCAGGGCGCGCGAGTTCTGCCGCAGGTTGTTGCCGTACCAGCGGAACATCAGCTTGCGGCTGGCCTTGATGAAGCTCTTCTCCGGCGGGTGCTCGACCGTGTTGATCGCCGCGTCCGGCACGTAGAAGGTGTCGTAGCCCAGGCGCATCAGGCTGTACCAGCTGGACTTGTCGTCGCCGGTGAGGAACTGGAAGCGCCCCAGGCGCCAGTGTTCCAGGTGGTCGCTCTCGACGTCGGCGATGAACTCGGGGTCGGTGACCACCGCGGCGCGGAACACCGACATGCGCCCGGTCATGGTCAGTACGCGCTTGGACAGGGCCATCGAGCACATGTTGAGGTGGCGCTGGGCGAACCGCAGCTTGTGCCACTCGCTCATGATGTAGCTGCCGCGCACTTCGCAGAACTCGTTGGTGGTCAGGCCACCCACGTTGGGGAACAGCTTGAACCAGGGCACGGTCTTGCGCACCACGCCTTCCGCCAGCACGGTGTCGCCGTCGACCACGGCCACCACCGCATCGGGGTTCGGCAACTGCCGGGAAATGGCGCGGAAGCCATAGGCCAGGCCGTCGCGTTTGCCGGTGCCGGGGATGCGCACGAAGTCCAGCTTCACCCGCTCCGGCGGATTCAGCTTGGCCCACTGGTTCTTGATCAGCAGCTCGTCCGACAGCTCGACGATGGAGCAGACCACCGTGGTGTCGTAGCCGCACTCGATGGCTTCCTGGATCACCGAGCGGTAGACCATCGCGGTGGTCAGGGCGTCGATGCGGAAGCTGGTCACCAGCAGGAAGACCTGCGACGGGTCGGTCGCCTTGCCCAGCTTGCGCAGCTTGCGGCGGTAGTAGGGGTAGACGACGTAGAGGAACAGGGTGCCGCGCAGGAAGTGCAGCGCGCCCATGGAATACCGCCAGATGCCGACGATGCCGATCAGGAAGATGAAGTTCTTCGAGTCGGGATCGAAGATCGTCCTCGGCAGCGCGAGCGCCAGGAGCATCAGCAATGTGAGGTAGAACAGCCACCCTGCAGCCTCGTTGAGGCCGGACTTTAGCGTGTGCATGACCATATCCATCTAATTTCCGGCCACACCCGGGTCGACGTGCTCGCATCGCGAGCGCGCACCCGGGGGACCTAACGGCTAAAGGCAGGAGCTAGGAATTACCAGCAAATACCTTCCGCGCCGGCTACGGCGGCGTGAGGCATGAAACCGACCAGATCGACGATTCGCTTGCCGTCCGGTGTCTTTTGGGCGAGCGAGGCGAATTGCTCGTCGCTGTTGCCCAGCACGATGATGTCGGCGTTGTCGATGACGTGCTTCAGGTCGCTGTTGAGCAGCGAGGACACATGGGGAATCTTCGACTCGATGTAGTCCTTGTTGGCGCCGTAGACCCGCGCATATTCGACGTTGCGGTCGTAGATGCTGAGGTCGAAGCCCTTGCCGATGAGCATTTCCGCCAGTTCCACCAGCGGGCTTTCGCGCAGGTCGTCGGTGCCGGCCTTGAAGCTCAGGCCGAGCAGGGCGACCTTGCGCTTGTCGTGGCTGGAGATGATGTCGAAGGCTTTCTGCACCTGCGCCGAGTTGCTGCGCATCAGCGAGCCGAGCAGGGGCGATTCCACGTCCAGTTGGCCGGCCCGGTAATTGAGGGCGCGGACGTCCTTGGGCAGGCACGAGCCGCCGAAGGCGAAGCCCGGACGCATGTAGTACTTGGACAGGTTGAGTTTGTGGTCCTGGCAGATCACGTCCATCACTTCGCGGCCGTCGACGCCGACCGCCTTGGCGATGTTGCCGATCTCGTTGGCGAAGGTGACCTTGGTGGCGTGCCAGACGTTGCAGGTGTACTTGATCATCTCGGCGACTTCGATCGGCTTGCGGATGATCGGCGCGTCGAGTTCGCTGTAGATCGCTGCCAGCACGTCGCCGGCCGCGGTGTCGGATTCGCCGATGACGGTCATCGGCGGGAAGTCGTAGTCGCTGATCGCGGTGCTCTCGCGGAGGAACTCCGGGTTCACCGCCACGCCGAAGTCGATGCCGGCGCGCTTACCGGAGCAGTCTTCGAGGATCGGGATGACCACGTTCCTGGCCGTGCCCGGCAGTACGGTGCTGCGCACCACTACGGTGTGGCGCTCCTGCTTGTCGCGCAGGACGAAGCCGATTTCACGGCAGACGGATTCGATGTATTCGAGGTCGAGATCGCCGTTCTTCTTGCTCGGCGTGCCCACGCAGATGAAGGAAACATCGGTCTCGCGAACGGCAGCGGCAACGTCGGTGGTACCGCGCAGACGACCGGTGCGCAAACCCTCTTGCAGCAGTTCTTCCAAGCCGGGTTCGACGATCGGCGATTTGCCCTGATTGATCAGGTCGATCTTGTTCGCGGAGATATCTACGCCCACGACATTGTGACCGCGTGCCGACAGGCAGCCGGCGCAGACTGCACCGACATAGCCCAAACCAAAGATGCTTATACGCATCGTGTTCACCTCTTCCATTGGTACTCTTAATTAAGTGGCGTTTTACGGCCACATCCGTTTAGCCAGCGAACTTATTTATACAAATAAGTTTGCAGGGCGCAGGCATAAGAAATAAGGGGCACTCAAATAAGTGTGCCTGAATGGGCTTTTAATTAACGCATGCCCTTGGGTTAAGGAGTTGAGCGCCGATGGCTCTAGCTCCTGGATTTGGATCGGTAGGTCAGGTTTTTTAAAACGTTCTCCCGAATGCCCGGTTACTGTCATGAAGTTGCAATCGCCCCTCGAACGTATTCGATGATAGAGGCAGTTTGGTATCACGCGGAATGCAGGCGCGAAGAAGTATTGTTTCCGGGCTGTAGGAGTGCCCTGAAAAATGATAGTTCAAACCGTTCGTCCTGTTTTTGCACGGGTCGACACTTTAAAACTTTAGTTAGGTAGTCGCAGTTTGATGGCACGGCGGGGCGAAACCCTGGATAAATCGGAAGTTGGGGGAGAGTAACTTCGCGAGTTAAGCGAGGGGGCGTTGGAATTGTCCGACAATAATAAAGCGGATTTTCGTGACGCGTTTCGCATCCTGGTCGGAGGCGAAACGCGTGCGGGCGCTGGGGCTCAGGCGGCCTGATCGCGGAGGAAAACCAGCTTGTCCGGTTTCGAATCCGCGGCCGAATAGCGATAGCCCTGGAGATCGAAGGTCTTCAGCTGGGCGGGGTCGGTGACGCGCTCCTTGATCACGAACCGCGCCATCAGCCCGCGGGCCTTCTTGGCATAGAAGCTGATGATCTTGTACTGGCCGTTCTTCAAATCCCTGAACTCGGTATCGATCACCCGGGCGGACAGCACCGGGCGACGAATCGCGGAGAAGTATTCGTTGGACGCCAGGTTGAGCAGGACGTCGTCACCTTGCTCGGCCAGCGCCTCATTCAGCCAGAGGCCGATGCGGTCGCCCCAGAAGGCGTAAAGGTCCTTGCCGTGGGGGTTGGCCAGCTTGGTGCCCATCTCCAGGCGATAGGGCTGCATCAGGTCCAGGGGGCGCAGGATGCCGTAGAGGCCGGAGAGCATGCGCAGGTGGCGCTGCGCGAAGGCGAAGTCCGCTTCGTCGAAATCCTCCGCCTGCATGCCGGTGTAGACGTCGCCCTTGAAGGCCAGCAGCGCCTGCTTGGCGTTCTGCGGGGTGAAGTCCGGGGTCCAACTGCCGTAGCGCGCCGCGTTGAGCCCGGCCAGCTTGTCGGACAGGTGCATCAGTTCGCCGATCTCCCGCGGGCTGAGCTGGCGAAGTTGCTCGATCAACTGGCTCGCCTGGTCGAGGTGTTGCGGCTGGGTGTAGCGGGAAATGCGCGGTGGGGTTTCGTAATCGAGGGTTTTGGCGGGGGAAATCACCATCAGCATGGCGGTCGGCTCCTGGAGGCGTTGGCGGCGATTGTAGGCGGTGGCGACGGAGGCCCTCCAGGGAAAATGCCGAGCGCTTGGCAGCTCGGCGAGTCCGCTGTTGCGCTTTAATGGCCTTTCGCTATAGTCGCCGCGCGTTTTTTGCGCACCCCATCGATTCCTCCCCCACTCGCATCCCCATTCAGGAAGGTTGCAATGCAAGCGCCTGTTTCCCGCTGGCTCGCCACACTGCTGTTCACCTCCACCGCGCTCTGCGCCCACGCCGATCCGCTGCCCCTCGAAGTGCTCAGCGCGGTGGTCAAGGATGAGAAGATCGCCGGCGCCGAAGTGCTGTTGCAGCGCAACGGCGCGCAGAGCCTGGTCGGCAAGACCGACGCCCAGGGCGCGGTCACTCTCGACGCGAACTTCGCCGACGACGCCTCGAACCTGCTCATCATCAAGAAGGACGGTTATTCCAACCTGGTGGTGAAATGCCCGTGCAAGGGCATGACCTATGCGCTCAGCCCGGTGATGCGCAACCTCGACGGGATGCGCATCGTGCTCACCTGGGGCGCGACGCCCAACGACCTGGACTCGCACGTCGCCTACCCGGGCAACCATGTGTACTTCGATCACAAGGAAGGGGCGGACGCCGACCTGGACGTGGACGACATCGACAGCTACGGCCCGGAGACCATCACCCTGCGCAAGAAACGCTTCGGCGAGTCCTACGTCTATGCGGTGCACGACTTCACCAACATGAACAACCCGGGCTCCCACGACCTGGCCAACAGCCAGGCGAAGGTGTTCGTCTACATCGGCCAGTCCCTGGTGCGCACCTACTACGTGCCCCGCGGCCGTGCCGGCAACCTGTGGACCGTGTTCCGGGTCACCGCCTCCGGCGACTTCCAGGACATCAACGGCTTCGAGGGCAGCGAGGTGAGCGACCCCAACGCGGTGCTCGGCGAGATCACCCCGATGCTCGACGACAGCCGTGCGGTCGCCGCCCAAGTGGTCGGCGCCGGTGCGCAGAGCGATGCCCGCACGCTCAACCAGAAAGGCGAGGCCGCCTACCACGCCGGCCAGCTCGACGAGGCCATCGCGCTGTACCTGCAGGCCATCGAATTGAACGATGGCTACGGGCAGTCCTACAGCAACCTCGGCCTGGCGTACCAGAAGGCCGGGCGCACCGCCGAGTCGATCTGGGCCAACCGCAAGGCCATCGCCCTGGCCAGCGGCGCCAGCGCCAACAGCGTACGCGCCAGCTCTTACTACAACATCGCGCGGATCTATGAAGCGGCCGGCCAATACGCGGATGCCTTGCAGCACTACCGCCTGGCCAAACAGGAAAAGGCCAATCCGGTCTACGACAAGGCCATCGAGCGGGTGCAGAACCGCTGATGCACGTGGCCGGCGCGGTTGGCCGGCCAGCTTCCTCGACGCGCCCACCTGGGCGCGTTTTTCGTTCTTTCAGGAGTGTCTTTTTCATGTCGATTCGTTCGTGCCTCGGCGCCTGGCCGCGAGCTTCCTGGTTCGCTGGTCTCGCGCTGGCGGCCGTCACGCTGGTGCCTGCGTCGCTCCAGGCGGCGGGCCCGATGGTCTTCGCCACCATCGATCGCAGCGGTTGGCCGGAGCGGCTGGATACGCCCGCCGGTTTCGATATGGCATCCCGTGCGGAAATCCTCATGTTCGGCAAGGCGTTGCTGGCCAGCGAAGCCCTGGACGACGCCGCGCTGAAACAGCGCCTCGGCGTGAAGCAGGTCGAGCGCTCCTCGGTGGAGGCGGTGAGCCAGCGGTTCTGGCGGCGCCTGCTGGAGAACTACCGGCTGGCGGCCCACGACTGCGCCGGCGCGGCCTTCTGCCCGGCAGTGGCGGACCTTGGCGCGCTGCGCCAGCAGGCGGCCGGTTTCACCGTCGCCGCCGATTCGCCCTATGCCCGCTGGGCCGAGGCGAGCCGCAGCTTCCATGAGACCTATCTCGACGAGCAGCTCCGGCTGGCGGCGCTGTTCCCTCGGATCAGCAGCGAGATCGAGCGCTTCCAGGCCGACGAGCACAATGGCGACGAACTGCCGGACCGGCGCTTCCTGCTGACCTTCGACGACGGTCCCACCGCCGTGGGCGGCCAGACCGATGCGGTAGCCGCCCTGATGCGCCGCGAGGGCCTCCACGGGATGTTCTTCGTGCTCGGCGGCAATCTGCAGGCCCGTGCGACCAAGACCTCGGCCCAGGCCCTCGGCCAGGTGTACGAAGGGCAGTGCGTGGCTTCCCACGGCTGGGAGCACAAGTCCCACGCCCAGTGGACCGATTGGCAGGGCTCGGTGACCCGTACCGCGGCGCTGATCCGCCAGACCCTGGGGGACGACGCCTACCGGCCGCTGTTCCGCCCGCCCTATGGCCAGCGCCGTGCCGATGCCGCGCCGTTCTTCGCCGCCCAGGGTATCCGCGTGTCCCTGTGGAACATCGACTCCCAGGATTGGAGCCGCGCCATGGGCGCGGAGGCCGCGGCGCAACGGGTGCAGACGCTGATGCTGCTCTGGCGGCGCGGCATCGTGCTGTTCCACGATATCCACGCCAAGGCGGCGGAGGCGGTGCCGCGCCTGCTGGCGGCCAACCGGGGCAACGGCGTGGAGTGGCTGGATTGTCACGCCTACCGGTAACGGCGGGCCGAGCAGGGAGATGAGGGCTCGGGGGCAGGACTCCTAACACTAGCCGTCGGCCGGGTCGCCGCCAAGGTGATTCGTCGTGCCGAGAAAAAAACCGGGACGATGACGAAAAGTACTTTTTTCCGTCATCTTTTTTACGGTATTTACCAAGCTAGACCGCCGAAACCTGCGGACAGGTGGCGGCCCCGGCCCGCTTCCCGTTTGCGCTGGTTCGAGTGTCGGTGTCGATGCGTCCCCTTGGAGCTCGCGCCGGCCCATGGTCCGTCAGGCGTTCCCCGCGCCTGCCGGTCCGGTGGTTCACCCCGTGGCGGAGCGCCGTACCGGCATTCCGTCGCCAGGCTCCGATAAGAAGGTGACCCTGTATGGATGATCAAGGACGCGCCAGGCCTACCCAGCCCACCCTCTACGTTCTCGACACCAACGTTCTGATCCACGATCCCAACGCCTTGCTGAATTTCCAGGAACACCACGTCGCCATCCCGATGACCGTGCTGGAGGAACTCGACAACCTGAAGTCCGGAAAACATAGCGTCGCCGCCGAGTGCCGCCAGGCGATCCGTCTGATCGATCACGTACTGGGCGCCGCGGAACCCGAGGAGGTGGAGCAGGGCGTCCCGATCCAGCGGGGCAAGAGCGGACCTTGCGGCAACCTGTCGATCCTCATGAGCAAGCGTGCCGAGCCGGTCACCTGGCTGCCGGAGCACCTGAACGACAACAGGATCATCAACCAGTTGGTCGAGCTGCGTAGCCGCTTCCCCGGCGAGCGCGTGGTGCTGGTGACCAAGGACATCAACATGCGCCTCAAGGCGCGCGCCTGCGGCATCGCCGCCGAGGATTACCACACCGATCAGCTGGTGGACGACATCAGCTTGCTGTCCCGTGGCTACCACGCCCTGAACGGCTCCTTCTGGGAGCGCGTGAGCAAGGTGGACACCCGCCAGGACCACGGGCGCACCTGGCACCGGGTGCAGCTCACCGACAACCTGCCGGCGGTCCACGTCAACGAGTTCATCCTCGACGAGCAGGGGTTCGTCGGCTGGGTCAAGGGCATCGAGCAGAGTGAGCTGATCATCCTCGACCTGCACCAGGAACCCCTGCTGCACCAGGAAGCCTGGGGCCTGCGCCCCCGCGACATCTACCAGGCCCTGGCGCTGTTCGCGCTGCTCGATCCGGACATTCACCTGGTCAACCTGACCGGTGCGGCCGGCTCCGGCAAGACCATCCTGGCGCTGGCGGCGGCGATCGAGCAGACCATGGTCAGCAAGCGCTACCGGCGGATCATCGCCACCCGCAGCGTGCAGGGGCTCGACCAGGACATCGGCTTCCTGCCGGGCACCGAGGCGGAGAAGATGGAGCCCTGGCTGGGGGCGATCACCGACAACCTCGAAGCCCTGCACATGGACGACGAGAACACCCACGGCAGCGTGGACTACATCCTGCAGAAGGTGCCGTTGCAGTTCAAATCGCTGAACTACATCCGCGGGCGCAGCTTCCAGCAGAGCCTGATCCTCATCGACGAATGCCAGAACCTCACCCCCCACCAGATGAAGACCATCATCACCCGCGCCGGCAGCGGCTCGAAGGTGATCTGCCTGGGCAACCTGGCGCAGATCGACACGCCCTACCTGTCCGCGACCAGCTCGGGCCTGACCTACCTGACCGAGCGCTTCAAGGACTTTCCCCACGGCGTGCACATCGCCCTGCAAGGCGTGCCGCGCTCGGTGCTGGCGGAATACGCCGAGGCGCACATGTAGGCCGCGCCGGACGCCCGTCGTCCGGCGGGCGTCGCGGCGGCTGGGCGGGGGCGCCGGACGCTGTATACAATCCGCTGGCGGGCGGCGATCGCCCGCCGTCGGAGGAGCTACGTTGTGCTGACCCATCTCGATTCCCAAGGCCGTGCCAACATGGTCGATGTCACCGATAAAGCGGTGACCTTCCGCGAGGCGGCGGCCGAGGCGCGGGTGCGCATGCGCCCGGAAACCCTGCGCATGATCCAGCAGGGCGGCCATCCCAAGGGCGACGTGTTCGCTGTCGCGCGCATCGCCGGCATCCAGGCGGCGAAGAAGACCCACGAACTGATCCCGCTGTGCCATCCGCTGCTGCTCACCAGCATCAAGCTGGAACTCCACGCCGAGGGCGAGGACAGCGTGCGCATCCTCGCCCGCTGCAAGCTGTCGGGGCAGACCGGCGTGGAGATGGAGGCCCTCACCGCTGCCAGCGTCGCGGCCCTGACCCTCTACGACATGTGCAAGGCAGTGGATCGCGGGATGATCATCGAGGGGGTGCGGGTGCTGGAGAAGCGGGGCGGCAAGAGCGGCGATTACCAGGCGGACGCGGAGGCGCCGCGATGATCCGGGTGCAGTATTTCGCCCGTTATCGGGAAGCGCTGGGGCTGGACGGCGAGCAGTTCGCCTGGGACGCCGGGCTGCAGCGCCTGGACGACGTGCGCCAGCGCTTGCTGGCGCGGGGTGGCATATGGGCGCTGCTCGGCGAGGCGGGGCTGATGTGCGCGCGCAACCAGGAACTCTGCGCCCTGGACGAGCCCTTGGAGGATGGCGACGAGATCGCGTTCTTCCCCACCGTGACCGGCGGCTGAGATGAGCATCCAGGTCCAGGAAGCGCCGTTCGATCCCGGCGTCGAGCTGAATGCCCTGCACGCCGCCCAGCTCGGGATTGGCGCGGTGGTGAGCTTCGTCGGCTACGTCCGCGATTTCAACCAGGGGCGCGAGGTGGCGGGCCTGTTCCTCGAACATTATCCAGGGATGACCGAAAAGGCCCTCGCGGCGATCGTCGAAGAGGCGGAAAGCCGCTGGCCTTTATTGGGTCTGCGGGTGTTGCACCGGGTCGGTCACTTGGCCCCGGGCGAGCCCATCGTGTTCGTCGGGGTGTCCAGCGCCCATCGCCAGGCGGCCTTCGAGGCCTGTGCGTTCGTCATGGATTATCTGAAAACCCGCGCACCCTTCTGGAAAAAGGAAGAGACCCCGGAGGGTTCCTGCTGGGTGGAGGGGCGTGGTAGCGACCAGCAGGCGGCGAAGCGCTGGGAGCGCTAAAGCCCGGACCCGAGAAACGGGAAGAGGGTGAGCGACCGGGCGAAGAGGCGCGGCGGCTTGGGTGCCTTCGCGTTGCGCTGAAAGGATCCCGGAAAGCAATCGGCCCCGACTGCCTGGGGCGGTCGGGGCCGATGACTACAACGTTGGTTGCGGGAGCCGGATTTGAACCGACGACCTTCGGGTTATGAGCCCGACGAGCTACCAGACTGCTCCATCCCGCGTCTGTGGGTCGGCATTCTAGCGAAAAACCAACCCCTGTCAACACTTTCCTGAGAAAAAGTGTTTTCTCTTCAACTATTTACAGCGCCGGCGAAGCGGCCGAATCGGCTCCAGCCCATAGCCGGCGGGGCATTCGGGCGCTTTTGCACGTGCAATTTCAATTGTCCGGGTCGTCGGTGATCACGTTGGAACGGTCGTCCTTGGCACCGGCGCCGATCAATTGCTGGGCGTCCTGTTCATTGAGAAAAACCCGGGTTTCCGGCAAATCGATCACCGACATGCGTTTTTCCGGATCGGTGGTGATCACCAGCGAGGAAATCGCTCGCGGATAGCGGTTGCCTTCTACGACGAAGGTGCAGGAGTCGTTGGGTGCGTCAATTTCCACGTTCATGGCGTTTCTCCCGAGCTGCTGCTCGTTGTTGTTGGACGCGTAGCGTCTTCTCTAGGTGAGAAACGGGAGATTCGAGGGAAGTTCCGAGTAGTTCATGGACCGCGGCCGCCTTGCGACGGACCCGGAGGTTTCACATGTTCCGGCGATGATCCGCTGGGCGGCCTGGCCCCGGCGCGGACGGCATGGCCGGGCGATGGGCCCGTGGAAGAGGGCGCCGCGGCGCCCGCGCCGGAGGATCCGGTTCAGCGGCGCAGCATGGTGCGGACTTTTTCTTCCAAGGCATCGATGCTGAAGGGCTTGAAGATGATCTCGGTGCCGTTGCCGAATTGCCGGTTGACGATATCGCCGTCGTGGGCGTGGCCGGTGATGAACAGCACCGGCAGCCCGGGGCGCAGTTGCCGGGCCGTTTCGGCGAGCACCATGCCGTTCATGCCGCGCATGCCGATGTCCGTCATCATCAGGTGGATCGGCTCCTCGCCCTCCAGTGCCTGCAAGGCCTCGAAGGCATTGGCGGTCTCGACGATCCGGTAGCCCAGGTCGGCCAGCATCTCCACCAGGAGCAGGCGGATGCTGTTGTCGTCCTCGACGATCAACAGCGTCTGCTCCGGTGCGTCGTAGGGCGAAAGGGCGTCCTGGGAACGAAGGTCGTCTGTGTTCAAAGCTGATGTCCTGAGTGGTGAAGGATGTGGCGCGGGGCTGGCGGGTTTCCGGGGTCAACGAGGTATTCCGGGGTAAAGCGACCACCCTGCGTGAGCGTTCGTTCACGGTCGAATGGAAGGCCGGATTGTCGGACAGAACCTAGGAGCGCGGGCGGCGATATTAGTTTCGCGGAGGAAGGGTTTTCATCGGGTTGCGGCGTTCAGTGGCGCTTCTTGTCCACTTCGCGAACCACGTCGTCGATCAAGGTCATGAGCAAGTCGTCGTTGGAGAGATGGCGGTCGTTGAGGGCGCGCCGGACGATGCTGTCGGCGAGACAGTCACGCACGGTGATCTCGGTGCGTGAGCCTTGCCTGAGAACCGTCAACTGACAGTGGCGCGGGAGGCCATGGGACAGGTGTCGTTCGAGTTCCAGCATGGCGCCGTCCTTTAGAAAACCGGATCGTTGATCGGGGGTTCGGTGATCTTGCTCAGGCTGGGTTGATAGTCGTCGTCGATATCTGGAGCCTGGCTCATCTTCAGAATGGCCTTGCGCAGTTCCACCGCATCGTTGAGCTTCATCTGCGGAACCAGGAAGCGGGTGGCCCTGCCTTTCTGGTACAGCACCATTTCCACCATGGTCCCGCCGGTGTGCTCGATACGGACATGAATATGCTCGGCCAGCGACAATCCGTTCGTCACGAAGCGAAAGGCGGCGAAGCGTTGATCATTCAGGTTCGGAAAGCTCATGCCTGTTTGACAGGAGGTCGCGGGTCAGTTTCATGTACCTGCGTGCCGCCTGTCGGAGGGTCTGGCGCCGGTAGACGAAAGGATGATAAGCACGCCCGCTATTCATCCATTCCGACGCAGCCGGGCGAGATGCAGGGCACCCGGGATCGCCCGGGGCGGCAGGCGCTCGCATACCGGTGGTATCCCTCGGAGGCTCCATGCCCTTGAGCGAAAAACAGCGCGGCGTCCTCGACGGTATGCTGCTGGGGTTGGCCATCAGCGTGATCGCGCTTGCCTCGGCCATCCTGGCGATGCCGGCCGGGGCGCCCTCGTCCCCGGACATCCCCGCTCGGCTGGCTGCCGCACTGCGCTGGGATTTCCTGGTGATCGCCTGCCTGGCGGGCGGTATCGCGCTGATCGCTCGCCATCGTTTCGTCACACCCGAGGATATCGAGGGCAGTGGGATGAGCGCGGGTTCGGATCGCGTCCGACATTACCAGGCCTGCCTGCAGAACACCCTCGAACAGGTCGTCCTGGCGGTGTGTACCCATGGCCTCTGGGCCGTGGCGATGCCGCCCCGCTGGCAGGGCGCGGTCGCCGTGGCGGCGGTGCTGTTCCTGCTCGGGCGGATTCTGTTCTGGCGCGGTTACGCCCGCGGCGCGCCGGCGCGCGCCCTGGGGTTCGCGCTCACCTTCTATCCCAGCCTGCTGATGCTGCTGGCGATCGGCCTGGGCCTGGCCCTGGGGTTGGGCCGGTAGGCGGCCGTCCCACGCCGCTCCGACCGTTCGGCGGCCGACCCGGAGCTCCCGCCTGCGACGGCGTTTCGCGAAGGGGCAAAAGACGGCGCAGCGGATATCATGGCCGAGGCTGCGCCGCGCCGGAGGCAAATGCACGCAGCACAGGCCGATTTCCATGCTCGGGGCGCCATGACGCAAAGAAAGATCATTCATATCGACTGCGACTGTTTCTACGCGGCCATCGAGATGCGCGACGACCCGCGCCTGGCGAATCGGCCGCTGGCGGTGGGCGGCTCGGCCGATCGGCGCGGGGTGATCGCGACCTGCAACTACGAGGCGCGCGCCTATGGCGTGCGCTCGGCGATGCCGTCCGGACATGCCTTGAAGCTCTGCCCCGACCTGCTGATCGTGCGGCCACGCATGGAGGTGTACAAGGCGGTTTCGCGGCAGGTCCAGGCGATCTTCCGCGACTACACCGAAGTCATCGAGCCCCTGTCGCTGGACGAGGCCTTCCTCGACGTGACCGCCACGCCGCATTTCGCCGGCAGCGCCACGCGCATCGCCCAGGACATTCGCCGGCGGGTCTGGCAGGACCTGAGCATTACGGTGTCGGCCGGGGTGGCGCCGAACAAGTTCCTGGCCAAGATCGCCAGCGACTGGCGCAAGCCCAACGGGCTGTTCGTGATCAAGCCGGACGAGATCGAGGCGTTCGTCGCCGCCTTGCCGGTGAGCAAGCTGCACGGGGTCGGCAAGGTCACCGCCGACAAGCTGGCGCGCCAGGGCATCCGCAGCTGCGCGGACCTGAGGGAGTGGGACAAGCTGGCGCTGTTGCGCGAGTTCGGCAGTTTCGGCGAGCGCCTGTGGAACCTGGCACGCGGGCTCGACGAGCGGCCGGTGCAGGTGGACAGCCGCCGCCAGTCGGTGAGCGTGGAGAACACCTACGACCAGGACCTGCCGGACCTGCCCGCCTGCCTGGCGCAACTGCCCGAGTTGTACGAGGCGCTGAGCACCCGGCGAGCGCGGCTGGACGACGGTTATCGGGCGGACAAGCCCTTCGTCAAACTCAAGTTCCACGACTTCACCCAGACCACCCTGGAGCAGGCCGGCGCGGGCCTCGACCTGGACAGCTACCGCTTGTTGCTCGGCGCCGCGTTCGCCCGCGGCAACAAGCCGGTCCGGCTGGTCGGCATCGGCATGCGCCTGCTCGACCTGCGCGGGCACTACCAGCAGTTGGAACTGTTCGACTGAGCGGGCGAGGGATCAGCCCTGTTCCGGCAGCAGCCGGATCGGCTTGCCGTGGGCCGGCCACAGGCGCAATTGGCCCAACGGCGAGACGTCCCAGCGCTGGATCTGGCCCAGGGCGTCGAGGAAACGCTGTTCCTGTTCCATGACCGCGGGCGAGCAGAGTTTCCGCGTGCTGCCGGTCTGGCCGAAGCGCAGGCTGTCGTTTTCCAGGGTATAGGGCGCGAACCAGTGGTTGCAGCCGGCGTTGCCATAGGCGCGTCCGTCTTCGCCCAGGTTCAGGGTCAGGTGGCTGCGTTCCACCAGCGGGCGCTCGCCGATCCATTCCACCTGGTAGGCGGTCTCGCGCTCCAGGACGTTTTCGGGCTCGCTGGCGCAGCCGCCGAGGGCGAGCAGCGAGGCGGTCAGGGGGAGCCAAGGTTTCATGCGGCGTGCTCCTGGCGGCAGCGTGGGCAGACGTGCCGTCCTTCGGCGGTGCGCCAGCCCAGTTCGGCGAGGCGTGCCTCGGCGGCCGGTGCCCGTGCGCGCTCGCCCAGGCTGGCGTCGACGGCGAATTCCAGCTCGAGCGTGCGGGCGCAGCCGTCGCACTCGACCTGCCAGCGATGGATCGCCAGCTCGCGGAAGACCGGCCCCTTGGCCACCGCCAGCCACTGGCCGGGCGGGTTGATCAGGTGGCGTACCTTCTCCACCTGCAAGCGCATGTGCAGGTCGCGGCTGCCCTTGAGGCTCACCAGCAGGGTGTCGCCGGCCTGGATCGAGCCGCCGGCGCCGGTCACCTGGTAGCGGCCCGGCGCCAGGGCGCGGCATTCGTTGAGGGTATGCGCGGGGTTGAGCAGGTTGTAGCGGAAATCGTGTTCGACCATGACGCTTCCTGGCCGCCTCGGAACGCGGCGTGTGGTACGGGGGCCGCGTCGAGGACGCGCGCGGCACCGGCGGATCGGAACGGCCGCCGCCGGAGCGGTCGGCCGGAAAAGAGCGGGCATGCTAACACGGCCTAGGCGACGACCTGGTTGCAGGGTTGCCCGGCGCTCCAGGCCGCCACGTTGTTCAGTGTGGTGGCCGCGATGGCCTCCAGCGCTTCCTGGGTCAGGAAGGCCTGGTGGGCGGTCACCACCACGTTGGGGAAGGTCAGCAGGCGGGCCAGCACATCGTCCTGCAAGGGCAGGTCGGAGCGGTCCTGGAAGAACAACTGGGCCTCTTCCTCGTAGACGTCGAGGCCCAGGTAGCCCAGGTGCCCGCTCTTCAGCGCCTCGATCAGCGCCGGCGCGTCCACCAGCGCGCCACGGCTGGTATTGATCAGCATGGCGCCGCGCTTCATCAGTTGCAGCCGTGCGGCGTCGATCAGGTGGCGGGTGGCCGGCAGCAAGGGGCAGTGCAGGCTGAGGATATCGGAGGCGGCGAGCATCTCGTCCAGCTCGACGTATTCGGCGCCGAGGGCGAGCAGGGCCGAGTTCGGCTGCGGGTCGAAGGCCAGCACGCGACACCCGAACCCGGCCATGATCTGCGCGAAGACCGTGCCGATCTGGCCGGTGCCGATGACGCCGACGGTCTTGCCGCGGAGGTCGAAGCCGATCAGCCCGTGCAGGCTGAAGTCGCCGTCGCGGGTGCGGTTGTAGGCCCGGTGCAGGCGCCGCGACAGCGCCAGGATCAGCGCCACGGCGTGTTCCGCCACCGCGTAGGGCGAATAGGCCGGCACCCGCACCACGTCCATATCCAGGCGGCGGGCGGCGATCAGGTCGATGTGGTTGTAGCCGGCCGAGCGCAGGGCGATCAGCCGGGTGCCGCCCACGGCCAGGCGCTCCAGCACCGGCGCGCTGAGATCATCGTTGATGAAGGCGCAGACCACCGGATAGCCCTCGGCGAGGGCGGCGGTGTCGAAGTCCAGGCGGGCGTTCTGGAAATTCAGCTCGAAGGCGTGGCCGACGTTGCCGGCAAGAAAACTCTCCTGGTCGTAGCGTTGGCTACTGAACAACATGATGCGCATGGCCGATCTCCTTTCGCTTGTCGGTAGCGACACAGCCTAGCCGAAGCGGCCGAGCGAAATCCGGTTCAGCCGACCGGTGCCTGCGCCTCGCTCGCCAGGCGCAGCATGGCGGCATCCAGTTCGTCCAGCGCCGGGGCGGCCGCCGGGTCTTCCTGCTTGAGCAGGGTTTCGCTGCGCTGGCAGGCGGCGCGCAGTTGCGGGACGCCGCAATACCGCGTGGCGCCGTGCAGCCGGTGAACCCGCTCGATCAACGCGACCCGGTCGCCGCTGTCGCGGGCGTCGCGGATCGCCTCGCGATCGGCCTCCAGCGAGGCGAGCAGCATGCTCAGCATGTCGGCCGCCAGATCGGCCTTGCCGGCGGCCAGGCGCAGGCCCTCGTCGGCGTCCAGCACGCTCAGGCCGGGGTTGATCGCCGGTTCACCGGCACGCTCCTGGCCGTGCTGGTGCAACGACAGCCCCGTCCACTTGAGCACCACCTGGGCCAATTGGCGTTCGCTGATGGGCTTGGTCAGGTAATCGTCCATCCCGCTTTGCAGCAGGGCGCGCTTCTCGTTGGCCAGGGCGTGGGCGGTCAGCGCGACGATCGGCACCGGGCCGCTCTCGTGGCTTTCCTCCCAGCGGCGGATCGCCTCAGTGGTCTGCCGGCCGTCCATGCCGGGCATCTGCACGTCCATCAGCACCAGGTCGAAATCCTCCCGTTCCACCGCTTCCAGGGCCGCCGCGCCGCTGTCCACCGCGCGCACCTGGGCGCCCATGTCGCTGAGCAGGGTCTGCACCAGCAGCAGGTTCGCCGGGTTGTCGTCGACGCAGAGCAGGCGGGGCGCGCGGCTGTTCTGCGGCATCGGGCTGGGCTCGAACTTCGGCTGGCGCGGGCTGATCAGTTCGGCGAGGGCGCGTTGCAGCTTGCGGGTACAGGCGGGTTTGGACTGCAGTTGGCTGTGGCCGTCCGGCAGGACGCCATGGAACAGCGACTGCTCGGTGGTGGGGCAGAGCACCAGGCATTTGCAGCCGAGCCGGTCGAGGTCCCAGATGCGCTCGCTGAGGCGCTCCGGCGGTTGCTCGTGGGCGGTCACGCCGAGCACCGCGAGGTCGATCGGACGGCCACTGTGGCGTGCGCCGGCCACCGCGTCGAGCAGGCTTTCCAGGTTCGCCGCCGGCAGCACTTCGAGTCCGCAGTCCTCCAATTGATGCTGCAGGGACTGGCGTGCCAGTTCGTGCTTTTCCAGCAAGGCGACGCGGCGCCCGGCCAGGGGCGCGCGGGGCAGGTCGTCGGCATCGTCGCGGGCACGTGGCAGGTTTACGCTGATCCAGAACTCCGAGCCCTCGCCCGGGGTGCTGGCCACGCCGATCTCGCCGCCCATCTGTTCGATCAGGCGCTTGGAGATGACCAGCCCGAGCCCGGTGCCGCCAGCCTGGCGCGACAGCGAATTGTCCGCCTGGCTGAAGGCCTGGAACAGCGCACGCAGGTCTTCGTCGCTCAGGCCGATGCCGCTGTCCTGCACGCTGATGCGCAACTGCGCGCGATCCTCGTCGCTGTCGCTTTCCAGCATGGCGCGTACGGCGATGGTGCCCTCGCGGGTGAACTTGATCGCGTTGCTCAGCAGGTTGGTCAGCACCTGGCGCAGGCGCAGCGGGTCGCCGACCAGTTGCAGCGGCGTGTCGCGGTACACCAGGCTGACCAGCTCCAGCTGTTTGTCGTGGGCCGCCGGGGCGAGGATGGTGAGGGTTTCCTGGATCAGGTCGCGCAGGTTGAACGGGATGCTTTCCAGCACCAGCTTGCCGGCCTCGATCTTCGAGAAGTCGAGGATTTCGTTGATGATCCCCAGCAGGCTGTCGGCGGACTTCTCGATGGTGGACAGGTAGTCCAGCTGGCGCGGGGTCAGCTCGCTCTTCTGCAACAGGTTGGTGAAGCCGAGTATGCCGTTCAGCGGCGTGCGGATCTCGTGGCTCATGTTGGCCAGGAACTCTGATTTCACCCGGCTGGCTTCCAGCGCTTCCTTGCGCGCGAAGTCCAGTTCGATGTTCTGGATCTCGATGGTTTCCAGGTTCTGCCGGACGTCCTCGGTGGCTTGGTCGATGTTGTGCTGGAGTTCTTCCTGGGCGCTTTGCAGGGCCTCGGCCATGCGATTGATGCCGCTGGCCAGCTCATCCAGCTCGTGGCTGCCCAGGGCCGGCAGCCGCGTTTCCAGGCGGCCTTCCTTGAGCTGGGCGACGCCGAGCTTGATCTGCCGCAGCGGTTCGTTGATCGCGCGGCCCATGCGCACCGCCAGCAGCGCGGTCACCGCGAGCCCGGTGGCGATCAGCAACAGGCTGGCGAACAGGCTGCGGTAGCCGCGCAGCAGGGTGCCGTGATGGGACAGTTCCAGCTCGACCCAGCCGAGCAACTGGTCGGCGTCCGCGTCGTCGTCGATGGACAGCGAGCGATGGCGGCCGAACACCGGCAGCAGGAAGCGCGTGGCGTCCGCGCCACTGATCAGCGCCACGTGGTTGCCGTCGCCGCTGGGCACCTGGTTGAGCATGCTCGGCCCGGCGTAGGAGAGGCGCTGGCGCTCGGGGTTGAGGAAGCTCACCGCGCGCACGTCCGGCTGGTCCAGGGCGCGGTCGGCGATACGTTCCAGCAGGCGCCGGTCCTGATGGGCCAGCGCCGGCGCGGCCAGGGGCGCCAGTTGCTCGGCGATCATCTCGCCACGCTGCAACAACTGCGTTTGCATGTCGTTCAATTGCATCCAGGTGAAATAGCCACCCAGCACCAGCGCCAACAGGCTGGTGGGCAAGAGGGTGAGCAGCAACACGCGGCCCTTGATGCCGAGATCCTGGAACACGGCGTTCCTCCGGAGGAAATGATCCCGGCAGTGTAGCGACTCGCCGGGGAGGCGTCCGCTGGCGTCGACGGCCTCGGCCGTAGTGGGCGAGCAGGGCGTCCTGGCTCGGATGGGCCCGGGAATCCGGACATGCGGCCGACGCGCCGGCCGTTCCGCCGGCGCGTTCCGGGCCGCGGAGGCCGCCGAACCCGCGGCCTATATAGCGCAATGAAATAAGCTGTTATCCCGACGCGATATGGGCTTTTCGGGTTTGCCGGTATCATGGGCGCCTTTTTCAATCGTCCGGATTGCGAATCTCGCCATGACCCAGCAGTACCCGACCATCGCCGACTGCATCGGCAACACGCCGCTGGTGCGCCTCCAGCGCCTGCCCGGTGCGACGTCCAACACCCTGCTGGTGAAGCTCGAGGGCAACAACCCGGCCGGGTCGGTGAAGGACCGTCCGGCGCTGTCGATGATCACCCGCGCGGAGCTGCGCGGCGAAATCCGTCCCGGCGACACCCTGATCGAGGCGACCTCCGGCAACACCGGGATCGCGCTGGCGATGGCCGCGGCGATCAAGGGATACAAGATGGTCCTGATCATGCCGGACAACATGAGCGCCGAGCGCAAGGCGGCGATGACCGCCTACGGTGCCGAACTCATCATCGTCAGCAAGGACGAGGGCATGGAGGGCGCGCGCGACCTGGCCCTGGCGATGCAGGCGCAAGGGCAGGGCAAGGTGCTCGACCAGTTCGCCAACGGCGACAACCCCCAGGCCCACTACACCGGGACCGGTCCGGAGATCTGGCGCCAGAGCCATGGCGGCATCACCCATTTCATCAGCTCCATGGGCACCACCGGCACCATCATGGGCGTGTCGCGCTACCTGAAGGAGCAGAATCCGCGCATCCAGATCGTCGGGCTGCAACCCCAGGAAGGCTCGGCGATCCCCGGTATCCGCCGTTGGCCCGAGGAGTACCTGCCGAAAATCTACGAGGCCGAGCGCGTCGACCGGGTGATCGACATGGCCCAGGGCGAGGCCGAGGCCACCATGCGTCGCCTGGCCCGTGAAGAAGGCATCTTCTGCGGCGTTTCGTCCGGCGGTTCGGTGGCGGGCATGCTGCGCCTGTCGCGGGAAGTGGAGAACGCCGTGATGGTGGCGATCATCTGCGACCGCGGCGACCGCTACCTGTCCACCGGGGTCTACGACGATCCCGCGGGCTGACCGCCGCGTTCGTGGGTTGTACGCGAGCGCGCCGCGCCGCCGATCCCTCGCGAGAGGGCCGCTTCACCAAGAGTTTCGCAACGATGGCCAAACGTAACGCCGGGCTGCGCTTCCAGCCCAGTGGCGGTGCCCGTTCCGCTCCGCTGCCAGTGGGCAAGAAACAGGTGTTGTCGATCGAACGCCTGGCCCACGACGGTCGCGGGATCGCCCATCTCGACGGGCGCACCTGGTTCGTCGCCGGCGCCCTGCCCGGCGAGCGGGTGGAGACCCGGGTGCTCGCCGCGCGCAGCCAAGTGGTGGAAGCACGGGTCGAGCGGGTGCTCGAGGGCAGCCCGTTGCGGCGCCCCGAACCTTGCCGGCATGCCCGGGTATGCGGTGGCTGCAGCCTCCAGCACCTTCCCCGCGCCGAACAACTGGCCCTGAAACAACGCAGCCTGGCCGAGCAACTGGCCCATGTCGGCCATCTGCAACCCGATGCCTGGGCCGCCCCGCTGACCGGCGACGAGTTCGCCTATCGGCGCCGCGCCCGCCTGGCGGTGCGCTGGGATGCCAAGGCGCAGCGGCTGGAGGTGGGGTTTCGCGCCGCCTCCAGCCAGGCGATCGTCGCCATCGAGGAATGCCCGGTGCTGGTGCCCGGCTTGCAGGCCATCGTCGAGGCCTTGCCAGCCTGCCTGCGCGGCCTGGACGGGCCGCAGGCGGTGGGACACGTCGAATTCTTCGAAGGCGACGCCGTGGCCCTGCTGGTGCGCCACACGGCGCCCCTCGGCGAGGCCGACCTGGCGCGTCTGCGCGGGTTCTGCGCGACGCACCGGGCGCAGCTCTGGTTGCACGGCGTCGGCGAGCCGCGGGCGGACCAGCCCGGCACGCGCCTCGGCTACCGGCTGGAACCCTGGGGATTGACCTTGCAGTACCGTCCGGGGGATTTCGTCCAGGTGAACGCCCAGGTCAACCAAGCGATGATCGAACAGGCACTAGACTGGTTGGCAGGGCAGGCTTCCGAGCGGGTGCTGGATCTGTTCTGCGGCCTCGGCAACTTCGCCTTGCCGCTGGCCCGGCAGGTGCGCGAAGTGGTGGCGGTGGAAGGCGTCGAGGCCATGGTCGAGCGGGCCCGGCGCAATGCCGAGGACAATGCCCTGGGCAACCTGCACTTTCATTGCGCCGACCTGTCGAAGCCGCTTGCCGAAATGCCCTGGGCGTCGCCGGGCTTCGACGCGGTGCTGCTGGACCCGCCCCGCGACGGCGCGTTCGAGGTGGTACGACAGATCGGCCGGCTGGGCGCGGGGCGCGTGGTTTACGTTTCCTGCAACCCGGCGACCTTGGCGCGCGATGCGGGCGAACTGGTCCGCCAGGGCTACCGGCTCACGCGCGCCGGAATTCTCGACATGTTCCCGCAGACGGCGCATGTCGAAGCGATGGCTTTGTTTGAGCGGCGGATGCCTTGAACGCGTCCTCCGGGTGACACAATCCTGTGTCACAAGGGTGCCCGGGATGGCGCCCTTCGATGTCAATCGGACCGGCTCGAAGAAGGCCGGCGATCGTTCGACGTGTCAGGCGCATGTCGTAGGGAAGGTACTCAGATGGTACAGGTGAGAGCGAACCAGCCGGTCAATACCGACGGCAGCATCAACCTAGACGCGTGGCTCGACCACGTGTGCAGCCTCGACCCGGTCCTCGACCGGGCGGCCCTCAAGGACGCGTGCGATTTCGCCCGCGATGCCGAACAGCCGGAAAACCCGGCCCAGAACCTGTGGGTGGAAGGCGCGAGCAGCTTCCGCACCGGTTTGGAAATCGCCGAAATCCTCGCTGACCTCAAGCTCGACCAGGACTCCCTGGTGGCCGCGGTGGTCTATCGCGGCGTGCGCGAAGGCAAGATTCCGCTGGCGGTGGTGCAGCAGCGCTTCGGCGCGGTGGTAGCCAAGCTGGTCGAGGGCGTGCTGCGCATGGCCGCCATCAGCGCCAGCCTGATCCCGCGCCAATCGCTGGTGCTGGGCACCCAGGCACAGGTGGAAAACCTGCGCAAGATGCTGGTGGCGATGGTCGACGACGTGCGCGTCGCCCTGATCAAGCTGGCGGAGCGCACCTGCGCCATCCGCGCGGTGAAGAACGCCGACGACGAAAAACGCCACCGCGTGGCCCGCGAGGTCTTCGACATCTACGCGCCGCTGGCCCACCGGCTGGGTATCGGTCACATCAAGTGGGAGCTGGAGGACCTGTCGTTCCGCTACCTGGAGCCCGAGCAGTACAAGCAGATCGCCACGCTGCTGCACGAGCGCCGCCTGGATCGCGAGCAGTACATCGCCACGGTGATGCAGCAGTTGCGCGACGAACTCACCGCCACCGGCGTCAAGGCGGACATCAGCGGCCGCGCCAAGCACATCTATTCCATCTGGCGGAAGATGCAGCGCAAGGGGTTGGAGTTCAGCCAAATCTACGACGTCCGCGCGGTCCGCGTGCTGGTGCCGGAAGTGCGCGACTGCTACACCGCCCTGGGCATCGTGCATACGCTGTGGCGGCACATTCCCAAGGAGTTCGACGACTACATCGCCAACCCCAAGGAAAACGGCTACCGCTCCCTGCACACCGCGGTGATCGGCCCCGACGGCAAGGTACTGGAAGTGCAGATCCGCACCCACGCCATGCACGAGGAAGCCGAGCTGGGGGTCTGCGCCCACTGGCGCTACAAGGGCACTGACGTCAAGGCCAGCTCGAACCACTACGAGGAAAAGATCTCCTGGCTGCGCCAGGTGCTCGAGTGGCACGAGGAACTGGGCGACATCGGCGGCCTCGCCGACCAGTTGCGCGTGGACATCGAGCCGGACCGGGTTTACATCTTCACCCCCGACGGCCATGCCATCGACCTGCCCAAGGGCGCCACGCCGCTGGACTTCGCTTATCGCGTGCACACCGAGATCGGCCACAACTGCCGCGGGGCGAAGATCAACGGGCGCATCGTCCCGCTGAACTACAGCCTGCAGACCGGCGAGCAGGTGGAGATCATCACCGGCAAGCATGGCGCGCCGAGCCGCGACTGGCTCAACCCCAACCTCGGCTATATCACCACCTCGCGGGCGCGGGCGAAGATCGTCCATTGGTTCAAGCTGCAGGCCCGCGACCAGAACGTCGCCGCCGGCAAGGCCATGCTCGAGCGCGAGCTGGTGCGCCTGGCGCTGCCGCCGGT
Organism: Pseudomonas sp. RIT-PI-AD; assembly: GCF_025642785.1. GTDB lineage: Bacteria > Pseudomonadota > Gammaproteobacteria > Pseudomonadales > Pseudomonadaceae > Pseudomonas_T. The sequence goes on along the minus strand of NZ_JANZKU010000004.1, from coordinate 117,853 downwards.
GGACTTCGAGCGCCTGGCGGAAAAATGCAACCTGCGCACCGCCGAGGACATGCACGCCGCCCTGGGCGCCGGCGACCTGCGCCTGGCTCAGGTGGTCAACGCCGCCCAGCAACTGGTGGAGCCGGAGCGCGGCAACGAACAACTGGAGCTGATCCCGCGCAAGGCCACCGGCTACAAGCCTGGCAAGCGGGGCGACATCCAGATCCAGGGCGTCGGCAACCTGATGACCCAGATGGCCGGCTGCTGCCAGCCGTTGCCGGGCGACGCGATCGTCGGCTACATCACCCAGGGCCGCGGCGTGAGCATCCACCGCCAGGACTGCGGTTCGGTGTTGCAACTGGCGGCCCGCGAGCCGGAGCGGATCATCCAGGTGAACTGGGGACCGGTGCCGGTGCAGACCTACCCGGTGGATATCGTGATCCGCGCCTTCGACCGTTCCGGCCTGCTGCGCGACGTCTCCCAGGTGCTGCTCAACGAGCGGATCAACGTGCTGGCGGTGAACACCCGCTCGAACAAGGACGACAACACCGCGTCGATGCTGCTGACCATCGAGATCCCCGGGCTGGACGCCCTGGGTCGCCTGCTGGCGCGCATCGCCCAGTTGCCGAACATCATCGAGGCGCGTCGCAACCGGGCCTCCTGACCCGCGCCCGGCGCCGCGCGCTCCGGCCCCCGGAGGCGCGGCGTTTTCCGTCCCGCCCGCCTGGAGCCTGCCATGACCCCACGCCATTCCCTCGACGACCTGCTCCACCTAATGGCCCGGCTGCGCGACCCGCGGCACGGCTGCCCCTGGGACCTCAAGCAGGATTACGCCAGCATCGTCCCGCATACCCTGGAGGAGGCCTATGAAGTGGCCGACGCCATCGAGCGCGGCGACTTCGCCCACCTGCCGGGCGAGCTGGGCGACCTGCTGTTCCAGGTGGTGTACTACAGCCAGCTGGCCCGCGAGGAGCGGCGTTTCGACTTCGCCGACGTGGTGGACGGCATCACCCGCAAGCTGATCCGCCGTCATCCCCATGTGTTCCCCGATGGCGACCTGTATGGCCGTCCCGACCTGCCTCGCCTCGACGAAGTCGCGGTCAAGCGGCGCTGGGAAGAGATCAAGGCGGAGGAACGGGCGGAAAAGGCCACGGCACCGGAGCAGTTGTCGCTGCTGGACGACGTGCCCGCCGCGCTGCCTGCATTGAACCGCGCGGCAAAGTTGCAAAAGCGTGCGGCCCTGGCCGGCTTCGACTGGCCCGAGGCGGCGCCGGTATTCGAGGTGGTGCGCGGCGAACTGGAGGAAGTCCGCGAGGCCGTGCAGCAGAAAGATCAGGCGGCGATCGCCGACGAGGTCGGCGACCTGCTGTTTGCGGCGGTCAACCTGGCGCGGCACCTGGCGGTCGATCCAGAAACCGCCCTGCGTGCCGCCAACGGCAAGTTCGAGCGGCGTTTCCGTTTCATCGAGGCGCGCCTGCGCGAGGCGGGACGCGCCGTCGAAGGCACCGGGCTGGATGAGCTGGAAGCGCTGTGGAACGCCGCCAAGCGGCAGGAACGTGGCGAGCCGGAGCGCTGATCCGCGTCAGTTGACGATCCACAGGCCCAGCAAGGTCAGGACGGCGACCGCCAGGATCGGCTTGAGCACTTTGTAGCCACGGGGAAAGCGCCGCTTGAAGCGTTTCACCTGGGCACCGATGGCGTTGCCGAAGCGCTTGAAGGCGCCGTAGGCGCGATTGATCGCACCGACTCGCTCGCCTTCGACGTTCTGCGGCGCGGTGGCGCGACCGAGGATGCCGCTCATCCAGCGGTTGAAGGTGCGCATCGGCTCCGGCAACGGCCGTTCGATGTCGCAGAACAGGATCACCCGGGTGACCTCGGTTTCGTTCTTCACCCAATGCACGTAGGTTTCGTCGAACATCACGTCCTCGCCGTCGCGCCAGGCGTAGGGCTGGCCGTCGACGTAAATGCGGCAGGCATCCGAGTTCGGCGTCGACAACCCGAGGTGATAGCGCAGCGAACCGGCGAAGGGGTCGCGGTGCGGGTTGAGATGCCCGGGCCCCGGCAGCAGGGTGAACATCGCGCCCTTGATGCAGGGAATCTGGCTGACCAGCGCGACGCTTTTCGGGCAGAGCTGCTGGGCGGAGGGCAACGGGCCGTCGTACCAGGTCAGGTAGAAGCGTTTCCAGCCCTTCTTGAAGAAGGAGCCGAAGCCGGCCTCGTTGTCGTGCAGCGCGGCGCGGATGTAGCCCTCGTCGAACAACTGCAGGGCTTCGTCGCGGATGGTCTGCCAGTTGTCCCGCAGCAGGTCCAGCTCGGGGAAGTCGCGACGCTCCAGGTAAGGCTTGGAAGGCGTGGCGGACAGCAGGTACATCAGCGAGTTGTAGGGGGCGAACAGCGCCGAGTAGTTCACCAGCTGGCGCAGGAACGGCAGGCGCGCGCGTCCGCGCAGATGGACGAACAGCACGCTGGCGACGAATAGCCCGATGATGGAAAGCTTGGCGACGAACGAAACGGTCATATGGCCTACCGTGGCGGTTGGGATATGGGAAGGCGTGGAAGGGGCGAAGTTTCGCCGCGCGGTACCCGGTATGTCCACCGGGTCTTGCACATCGGCGGCGCAAACCGGAGGATGGGCATCCTCGCGGCGAACCCCGCTTCGACGAACCCCCACCCTGGATGTCGGATTCGTAACGATGAGTATGTCATTGCGTGACCAGTTGCTGAAAGCCGGCCTGGTCAATGAAAAGCAGGCCAAGCAGGCCGTCAAGCAGAAACAGAAACAGCATCGCCTGGAGAAGAAGAACCAAGTCGAGAAAGACGATTCGCAGCGGCAGGCCGCGCTCCAGGCGCAGGCGGAGAAAGCCGCGCGGGATCAGGAGCTGAATCGCCAGCAGCAGGAAAAGGCCGAGCAGAAGGCGCGCGTCGCGCAGGTCAAGCAATTGATCGAGACCTCGCGCCTGCCCAAGCTGACCACCGAGGATTACTACAACTTCGTCGACGACAAGAAGGTCAAGCGCCTCTCGGTGAACGACCTGATGCGCGACAAGCTCAGCCGTGGCTCGCTGGCCATCGTCCGCCACGGCGGCGGCTACGAGGTAATCCCGAGGGATGCCGCGCTGAAGATCCAGGAGCGCGATCCGCGCCGGATCGTGCTGCTCAACACCTCGACCGAGGCGCCGGACGATGACGACCCCTATGCCGCCTACAAGGTGCCCGACGACCTGATGTGGTGAGGCCCTTGGCGCCGAGGCGCCGCGCCCTTGGCGCGACCTGGATCGCAGACATGAAAAAGCCGGGCACTGGGCCCGGCTTTTTCATGTCCCGCCGAAGGGTTTACTGAGCCGCACCGACGACCTTCTTGCCGTCGACCGTGCCGTCCTTGAGCATGATCTGGTACTCCTTGCCGTCCTTCTCTATCTGGTGTAGGCGCACCAGCAGATAGTCCCAGTCCTTGGCGAACCAGAGCACGGTCTTGCGCGCGCTCTGCGTCGGGTCGCGGACCCGTTCCACCTTGATCGCGTCCACTTGGCCGGCCTGGGTGGCCACGCGCTCTTCGCCGAGCACGCGGAAGTCATAGGTCTCGATGTCCTCGCCGTCGACCACTTGGTAGCTCATGCTTTTCTTGCCGGTCGCCACGTCGTGCTGCAGCGCCAGTTGGTAGGTGGACTTGTCCAGCAGGCCACGATTGAGCAACAGCCGCACCGGTTCGCCGCGGTCGTTACCGATCACCTGTTTCTGGCTCCAATCGAAATCCAGTTCGACCTGTTTGCCTTTGCCCAGCCCGTTGCGGTTGAAGCGGTAGCTCTGTGGCAGGAAGGTGTCCTTCTCGACCCGGAAGGTGCTTACCTCGCTGAGGCTGGCCACCAGCATGGCCGCCTCGAAATCCAGTTGCCAGCGTCCGTCGTCGAGCTTCTTCAGGCTGCGCCCGGCGGTGCCACTGAACGGCAACTGTTTCCAGTCCGCGGTGTAGCTCGCAACGAAAGGCTTCGGCTCGGCGGCCGCGAGCGGCAGGGCGACGAAGGCGAGGAGCAGTAGCAAAGCGCGACGCATTGGCGAATCTCCTAATGACGAATCGACTGACCGCTGGCGGGCAAGGGTTGGCCGTCCAATTCGGCGCCGAGGGCACCGAGGCGCAAGCGGCCTTCGGCGAACCAGCGTACGGCCAGCGGGTAGATGAAGTGTTCCTGCACGTGAACGCGTTGGGCGAGGCTTTCCGGCGTGTCGTCCGGGTGCACCGGGATCACCGCCTGTACGACCGAGGGGCCCCCATCGAGTTCCTCGGTCACGAAGTGCACGCTGCATCCGTGCTCGCGGTCGCCGGCGTCCAGGGCGCGTTGGTGCGTGTGCAGGCCCTTGTGCTTGGGCAGCAGCGAGGGATGGATGTTCAGTAGACGGCCGCTGAAGTGGCGGACGAAGGCCGGCGTGAGGATGCGCATGAAGCCGGCCAGCACCACCAAATCGGCTTCCCGCTCGTCGATGGCGCGGATCAGCGCCGCATCGAAGGCCTCGCGCCCGTCGAAGGCCTTGTGGTCCAGCACCAGGGTGTCGATGCCCGCCTGCTGCGCGCGCTTCAGGCCGTAGGCTTCGGCGCGGTTGGAAATCACCGCGCCGATTCGCGCGGGAATCGCGTCGTCGGCGATGCGGTCGATCAACGCCTGCAGGTTGCTGCCGGAACCGGAAATCAGCACCACGACATTGCAGGGTGTCGCCATCAGTGGGCTTTCAGGTTGTTCAATACCACGCGCGGAGCGTCCGCGGCGGCATCGGCGATCCGCCCGATCACCCAGGGCTGCTCACCGGTTTCGCGCAGCACTTGCAGCACGGCGTCCACGTCCTGCTGGGCGACGCAGACGACCATGCCCACGCCGCAGTTGAGCACACGGTGCATTTCGACTTCGTCGACGTTGCCCTGCCGTTGCAGCCAGTCGAACACCGCCGGGCGGGTCCAGCTGGCCACGTCGAGCACTGCCTGGGCGCCGGCCGGCAGCACGCGCGGAATGTTCTCGATCAGGCCGCCACCGGTGATGTGGGCCATGGCTTTCACCGCGCCGGTCTCGGCGATCAGCTTGAGCAGGGGTTTCACGTAGATCCGGGTCGGCGCCATCAGCAGTTCGGTCAGCGGCTTGCCGTCGAGCTGGATGCTTTCGATGTCGGCACCGGCGACTTCGATGATCTTGCGGATCAGCGAATAGCCGTTGGAATGCGGGCCGGAGGAGGGCAGGGCGATCAGCGCGTCGCCGCTGGCGACCTTGCTGCCGTCGATGATCTCGGCCTTCTCCACCACGCCGACGCAGAAACCGGCGAGGTCGTAGTCCTCGCCTTCGTACATGCCGGGCATTTCCGCGGTTTCGCCGCCGACCAGGGCGCAACCGGCCAGCTCGCAGCCGGCGCCGATGCCGGTGACCACGGTGGCCGCGACCTCGACGTTGAGCTTGCCGGTGGCGTAGTAGTCGAGGAAGAACAACGGCTCGGCGCCGCACACCACCAGGTCGTTGACGCACATGGCGACCAGGTCCTGGCCGATGCTGTCGTGCTTGTTCAGGTTCAGCGCCAGGCGCAGCTTGGTGCCGACCCCGTCGGTGCCGGACACCAGCACCGGTTGCTTGTAGCCGGCGGGAATCTCGCAGAGGGCGCCGAAGCCACCCAGCCCGCCCATCACCTCAGGGCGCGCGGTGCGCTTGGCCACGCCTTTGATGCGTTCGACCAGCGCTTCACCGGCGTCGATGTCTACACCGGCGTCCTTGTAGCTCAGGGAGGGTTGCTTGCTCATGATCCAGGCCTTTGAAGGGGGTATCGGGATTCGGCACGCCGCGGCTGCCGGTCTGCGAAGGCGCGCGATTTTATCAGGCTTGCCGGATAGCGGCCATCGGCGCCTGCCGGGCGCGCGGCGAAATCGGGAAATCCCGCCGGTCCCGCGTCGGAGACGCGCGGGTGGCTGCGGCGGTTGCCGGGTATCGGGCGGCTGTTTAAGGTATAAGCCCTTTTCGCCCGAGCCTTGCGAGAGTCCCATGCGCGCCATTGCCCGCCTGCTAGTCCTGTGTCTGTCGCTGCCTTGCCTGCCGGCTTTCGCGGAAAACCTCGCCACCCTCTACCAGGTCCGCGAGGCCGTCGCCAGCCAGCAGCCCGAGGCGCGCGATCAGGGTATCCAGCGTGCCCTGGATACCCTGCTGATGCGCCTCACCGGTAACCGCAACGCCGCGCAGAACCCCGCCCTCGCCGCGTTGCGCAAGGACCCGCAGCAGGTCATCGGCCAGTACGGCTACGAAGGCGACGTGCTGGTGGTGGACTTCGACCCGGTGAGCACCGATCGCAGCCTGCGCCAGGCCGGGCTTCCTTTGTGGGGGACGAACCGCCCGAGCGTGCTGGTCTGGTGGCTCAACGAAACTGCCGAGGGTGCCAATCTGCTGGGTGACGGCCAGGACGCCGCCAAGCCCGTCCGCGACGCCGGCGAGCACCGCGGCTTGCCGCTGCGCCTGCCGCTGGCCGACCTCAGCGAGCAACTGGTGGCCACGCCGGCTGCCCTGGAAGCGGCGCAGCCCGACGCGCTGCGACCGGTTTCGGAGCGCTACGCCGCCGATGCGCTGCTGGCCGTGCATGCCCGCGAGGAAAACGGTGCCTGGCGTGCACAGTGGCGCCTGTGGCTGGGCGAGCAGCCCGAACAGGGCATCGCCGAAGCGGCCAACGGCGTGGCCCTGGCCGACGCGGTGATGCTGGCGGTGAGCGAGCGCCTGGCGCCGCGTTTCGTCGTCGCGCCCGGCGCCGCCAGCAGCCTGACCCTGGAGGTGCAGGGTGCCGACCTGGGCCGCTATGCCGAACTGGACCGAGTGCTCGAACCCTTCGGCGCGCGGCTGACCCGGGTCGAGGGGGATCGGCTGACCTACCAGGTCAACGCCAGTGCCGAGCAACTGCGCGCGCAACTGGCGCTGGTGCACCTGCAGGAAGTCGGCGCCGACAGCCCGCCCGCCGAAGGCGCACCGCAGCCTGCCGCGCAACCCGCGCCGACCGGGGTTTTGCGCTTTCGCTGGTAATGTTCCCGGGCGGCTACCGGGCCGCCCGCCTTCCCATTCATTTCTCACACGAGCTCGCTATGAACGATTCACGTCGCTGGTTCTGGCTGGTCGGCTTGCTGCTCGTCGGCTGGTTGATCTACCTGATTTCGCCGATTCTTTCGCCGTTCCTGGTGGCGATGCTGTTGGCCTACATGGGCGATCCCCTGGTGGATCGCCTGGAACGGGCCGGGCTGTCGCGGACGTGGGGGGTGATCACGGTGTTCGCGCTGTTCACCCTGATCTGGCTGGTCTTGCTGGTGGTCCTGGTGCCGATGCTGGGCAAGCAGTTGCTGAAGCTCTATGAGATGGTGCCGCAGATGCTCGACTGGCTGCAGCACGTCGCCTTGCCCTGGTTGCAGGCGAAGTTCGGCCTGGCGGAGGGCTTCTGGCGTTTCGACCGGGTGAAGGCCGCGCTGTCCGGCCACCTGGACACCACCACCGACGTCGTCGGCGTGGTGCTCAGCCAGGCCACCGCGTCCGGCCTGGCCCTGCTGGCCTGGCTCGGCAACCTGCTGCTGATCCCGGTGGTGTGCTTCTATCTGTTGCGCGACTGGGACGTGATGGTGGCCAAGCTGCGCGGCCTGCTGCCGCGCAGCCGCGAAGGGGTGGTGGTGCAACTGGTGGGCGAATGCCACGAGGTACTGGGCGCTTTCATCCGCGGGCAACTGCTGGTGATGCTCGCCCTCGGCGCCATTTATGCCGTCGGCCTGATGGTCGTCGGCCTCGACCTGGGCCTGTTGATCGGCCTGCTCGCCGGCCTCGCCAGCATCGTGCCCTACATGGGCTTCGTGGTGGGCATCGGCGCCGCGGTGACGGCAGCGTTGTTCCAGCACGGCGGGTTCGAGCTGTATCCGCTGCTGGGCGTGGCGGCGGTGTTCGGCATCGGGCAGATGCTCGAAGGCATGGTGCTGACGCCCTTGCTGGTGGGCGATCGCATCGGCCTGCATCCGGTGGCGGTGATCTTCGCCATCCTCGCCGGGGGCCAGTTGTTCGGCTTCACCGGGATACTGCTGGCGCTGCCGGCCGCGGCGGTGATCATGGTACTGCTGCGCCATGCCCATGCGCTGTACAAGCGCTCGGACGCCTACGTCGGCGCCGATCCCGCGCCCTGAGCAGGGGCGCGGTCCGCGCGCGGCTCAGGCCGCGTCCCACCAGGCGACGCTGGCGTCCAGCATCCGGTTGGAAAAGCCCCATTCGTTGTCGTACCAGGCCATCACCTTCACCAGCCGACCGCTGACCTTGGTGTGGTTGGCGTCGAAGATCGACGACCGCGGGTCATGGTTGAAGTCGTGGGAGACCAGCGGCTCCTCGTTGTAGCCGAAGGTGGAGGAGCCCTGGGTCGCCGCCTTGAACAGGCCATTCACCTCGTCGACGCGGGTGTCGCGCTGCACCAGCACCGTCAGGTCCACCAGCGACACGTTGATCAGCGGCACCCGCACCGCCAGCCCGGTCAACTTGCCGGCCAGTTCCGGCAGCACCAGCCCCACCGCCTCGGCGGCGCCGGTCTTGGTCGGGATCATCGACTGGGTGGCGGAGCGGGCGCGGTAGATGTCCTTGTGGTAGACGTCGGAAAGGTTCTGGTCGTTGGTGTAGGCGTGGATGGTGGTCATCAGCCCGCTCTCGATGCCCAGCTCCCGTTGCAGCACCTGGACCACCGGCGCCAGGCAGTTGGTGGTGCAGGAGGCACAGGAGACGATCTGCTGCGACCGGCGCAGGACCTCCTCGTTGACGCCGCACACCACCGTGGCGTCCGCGCCCTTGCCGGGCGCCGAGATCAGCACTTTGTGCGCGCCGGCCTGGAGGTGGGCGGCGGCCTTGTCGCGCTGGGTGAAGCGGCCGGTGCATTCGAGCACGATATCCACGTCTAGACTTTTCCAGGGCAATTGCGTCGGGTCGGCGATGGCACTGACCGCGATGCGTTTGTCGTCGACCCAGAGCGATTGTTCGTCGTGACGAACGTCACCGGCGAAAATCCCGTGAACGCTGTCGTACTTCAGAAGGTGGGCATTGATCCGCGCGTCGCCGAGGTCGTTGATGGCGACGATTTCCAGGCGGTCGCGTTGGGGATGATCGCGCAGGGCGCGCAGTACGTTGCGACCGATCCGGCCGAAGCCGTTGATGGCGAGTCGTATAGTCATGAGGCCTTCCTTTATTGATTACTCATAAATATTTGACGTTAATGATGGGCCAGGTCCGGGAAGTCCGCCTGATTTTTTTGTTATAAAAACTACATTCACTTCATTCCGTGAGAAGAGCCATGAACCCGCGAGTCCTCGAAGTCACCCGACGCCTCCAGCTCCGCAGCGAGGCGACCCGCCAGCGCTACCTGGAGATGACCCGCGCCGCCGCCAGCAAGGGCCCGCACCGTGGCGCGCTGCCCTGTGGCAATTTCGCCCATGGCGTGGCGGGTTGCGGCGAATCCGACAAGCAGCGCCTGCGCCTGATGAACCAGGCCAACCTGGCGATCGTTTCGGCCTACAACGACATGTTGTCGGCCCACCAGCCCTTCGAGCGGTTCCCCGGCCTGATCAAGGAAGCGGTGCGCGAAATCGGCTCCATCGCCCAGTTCGCCGGCGGCGTCCCGGCCATGTGCGACGGCGTGACCCAGGGCGAGCCGGGCATGGAGCTGTCCCTGGCCAGCCGCGACGTGATCGCCATGGGCACGGCCATCGCGCTGTCCCACAACATGTTCGATGCCGCCCTGTGCCTCGGCATCTGCGACAAGATCGTGCCGGGGCTGTTGATCGGCGCGCTGCGCTTCGGCCATCTGCCGGTGGTCTTCGTCCCGGCGGGCCCGATGCCCTCGGGCCTGCCGAACAAGGAAAAGGCCGCGGTGCGCCAGCGCTACGCCGAAGGCAAGGTCAGCCGGGAAGAGCTGCTGCAAGCGGAGATGCAGTCCTACCACAGCCCGGGCACCTGCACCTTCTACGGAACGGCGAACACCAACCAGTTGCTGGTGGAGGTGATGGGCCTGCATCTGCCGGGCGCTTCCTTCGTCAACCCGAACACTCCCCTGCGCGACGAGCTGACCCGCGAGGCGGCGCGCCAGGCCTGTCGCCTGACCCCGGAGAATGGCAGCTACCTGCCGATGGCCGAGATCGTCGACGAGCGGGCGCTGGTCAATGCGGTGGTGGCGCTGCTGGCCACCGGCGGCTCCACCAATCACACCCTGCACCTGGTGGCGGTGGCCCAGGCTGCCGGCATCCAACTGACCTGGCAGGACATGGCCGACCTGTCCCACGTGGTGCCGACCCTGGCGCGCATCTACCCCAACGGCCAGGCCGACATCAATCATTTCCAGGCGGCCGGCGGCATGGCCTTCCTGATCCGCCAGTTGCTCGACGGCGGCCTGCTCCACGAGGACGTGAATACCGTGATGGGCCCTGGCCTGCGCCGCTATACCGAGGAGCCCTTCCTCGACGACGGCCGCCTGGTCTGGCGCGCAGGTCCGGCGGCCAGCCTCGACGACGCCATCCTGCGCCCCCTGGAACGGCCGTTTTCCGCCGAGGGCGGCCTGCGCCTGATGCAGGGCAACCTGGGCCGCGGCGTGATGAAGGTGTCGGCGGTGGCGGCCGAGCACCAAGTGGTGGAGGCGCCGGCCCGGGTGTTCCACGACCAAGCGGCACTGGCCACGGCTTTCAAGGCCGGCGAGCTGGAGCACGACTTCGTCGCCGTGGTGCGTTTCCAGGGCCCGGCGGCCAACGGCATGCCGGAGCTGCACAAGTTGACGCCGTACCTCGGGGTGCTGCAGGACCGTGGCTTCAAGGTGGCGCTGGTCACCGACGGGCGCATGTCCGGCGCGTCCGGCAAGGTGCCCTCGGCCATCCACGTCAGCCCGGAGGCCCTGAATGGCGGTTTCCTGGCCAAGGTCCGCGACGGCGACCTGATCCGCGTCGATGGGGTCAAGGGCGAGCTCCAAGCCCTGGTGGACCCGCTGGAGTGGGAGGCCCGCACACTGGCGCAGGCGCCGGAAGGCGGCGGGGTTGGATGTGGCCGCGAGTTGTTCGCCTTCATGCGCCAGTCCATGAGCAGCGCCGAGGAAGGCGCTTGCAGCTTCAGTGCGGCGCTGAGCGCGCTGCGCTGAATACCGTCCTTTCCGAGGCATCGCGGCGTGGCCGCGCTGCGAAGGTGACCTGCCATGCCCGATCACACGCGGATTCCCTTGCCCCAGGCCATGCCGGACGGCTTCACCCTGGTGGGCGACATCGGTGGCACCAACGCCCGTTTCGCGCTGTGGCGGAGTGGGCACCTGAACGCCGTGCAGGTGCTTGCCTGCGCCGATTACCCTCGGCCGGAGCTGGCGGTGCGCGACTACCTGGAGCGTCAGGGTATCCCCCTGGCGGCCGTGGATTCGGTCTGCCTGGCCTGTGCCGGGCCGGTGAGCGCGGCCGATTTCCGCTTCACCAACAACCACTGGACGATCAATCGCGCGGCTTTCTGCGCCGAGCTGGGGCTGCGCCACCTGCTGCTGGTCAACGACTTCTCCACCATGGCCTGGGCGGCTTCCCGGCTCGGCCCGGAGCACTTGGTGCTGGTGCGCGAGGGCGTCGCCCAGGCGGATCGCGCACGGCTGATCATCGGCCCCGGCACCGGGCTGGGCGTCGGCGGCCTGCTGCCCTTGGGAGACGGGCGTTGGACGGTGCTGCCCTGCGAGGGCGGCCACGTGGACCTGCCGGTGACGTCCGAGCGGGATTTCCAGCTCTGGCTGCGCCTGCGCGAGCGCTACGGCCATGTCTCGGCCGAACGGGTGCTTTGCGGCAATGGTCTGCAGGCCCTGTATGAATTGAGCTGCGGCCTGGAGGGCGTGGAGCCGCGGGCGCGCAACGCGGCGGAAGTCGGCGCCCTGGCTTTGGCGGGGGATGCCCAGGCGGACGCCGCCCTGGAGCACTTCTTCCTGTGGTTGGCGCGGGTGGCCGGCAACGCGGCGCTGACCCTGGGCGCGCTGGGCGGGGTCTACGTCACCGGCGGCATCGTGCCGCGCTTTCTCGAGCGCTTCCGCGCCAGCGGGTTCGCCGATGCCTTCGCCGCCCGCGGCAAGACCAGCGGCGCCTACCTGGCCGAGGTGCCGGTGTGGGTGATGACGGCCGAGCATCCGGGTTTGTTCGGTGCCGGCGTGGCGTTGCAGCAGGCCCTAGCGCCGGCCGCCTGAGCGGGGCCGGTACCCGTCGCTGGGCCCGGTCGACGCAGCGATTCTGCGTCCGGAACGGGCCGGGCGTTGCGCGCCAGCCTCGCCGTGGTGGCTTGTACACGGGCTTTCGGTGAAAATCGCCGGTTATCGGTAACCGGGCGCCTTCGCGCGCACCGCCAGGGAACAAGCAGGGCCTATGATCGACGACTCGTCCGGGCGGACACGGGGACGACCAAGCGTTGGCCGGACCAGCGTGCTGGAGCATCCGCTGCAACGGTTTTTCCATTCCATGCGCGCCAAGCGTCCTTTCGATTGGGTGCGTTTCCAGCGCCGCGACCTGCTGCTGATCGATCACCCGCTGTGCCAGGCGGTGTTCAGCCGCCAGGGCGCCCAACTGCTGCATTTCCAGCCCCAGGGCGAGCGCCCGCTGCTGTGGTGTTCGGCGCAGTGGCCGAGCCTCGCGCCGATCCGCGGCGGGGTGGTGATCTGCTGGCCCTGGTTCGACGCCCATCCCCAGGATGCGCAGGCGCCGCGGCATGGCTGGGCGCGGTTGCGCGAGTGGCAGTTGCTCGACGCCTACGCCGACGAAACCAAGGTGGTGTTGAGTTGGCGGTTGGACCTGGAGGATTGGCACCTGCGCCTCGACGTCCGTCTCGGTCGCACCTTGGAGCTCGAGCTGTGCAGTCATCATGAGGACGAGGGCGACTGTCTGTTCAGCTTCGCGCTGCAACCCTATTGGCGGGTGGGCGCCCTCAGCCGCATAGCCCTGCAGGGCATCGGCCTGCCGGATGGCGCGCCCCTCGGTGGCGGTCATCCGTTGGCCACGCCCTGGCGGCCCGGCGGCGCCAGCAAGCAGGTGATCCACCAGCCGGGCTCGCTGTTGCTGGAGGACAGCGGGTGGCAGCGGCGCCTGCGGATCGACAAGAGCCTGAGTGCCAGCACGCTGATCTGGCATCCCGGCAGCCGCGCCTTGGATCAATTGGAGCCCGGCGACGCCGAGCGGTTTCTCTGCGTCGGCGCCGCCAACTACCGCCCCGGCGGCCTCTGCGTGGCACCCGGCGAGCGGGTTCGCCTGAGCCTGCGCGCGGCGCTGCTGTAGCCCTGACCGCGAAGTCGCGTCGGACTAGGCATCGTCCGTCAGGTAGCGGGTCGGCAGCAGGCTTTCCTTGATCTTGCGCAGGTGCGGCTGGTAGTCGACGCCGCGGCGCAGGGTGACCCCGGTGGCGAGCACGTCGAGCAGGGCGAGCTGGACGATCCGCGAACTCATCGGCATGTAGACGTCGGTGTCCTCCCGCAGCGGCAGGTCCAGGCACAGGGTGCTGGCCTCGGCCAGGGGCGAGCCGGCCGCGCACATCGATAGCACCGAGGCACCGCTGTCCCGCGCCAGGCGCGCGATCTCCACCAGTTCCCGGGTGCGTCCGGTGTAGGAAATCATCACGAACAGGTCGCCGGTATGGGCCGCCGCGGCGAGCATGCGCTGCATCAGCACGTCGCTCTGCGCGCTCACCGCCAGGTTGAAGCGGAAGAACTTGTGCTGCGCGTCCAGGGCCACCGCCGCCGACGCGCCGAGACCGAAGAAATGGATCTGACGCGCCTGGATCAGCAGGTCCACCGCGCGCTCGATGAGTGCCGGCGACACCAATCGCCGCGCGGCGTCGAGGGCGGCGATGGTGTTGCTGAGGATCTTCCGCGTGTAGGCCTCGGCGCCGTCGTCGGCTTCCACCGCCTGGCTGACGAAGGCGGCGCCGCTGGCCAGGCTCTGCGCCAACTGGATTTTCAATTCCGGGTAGCCGCTCATGCCGAAGGCGCGGCAGAACCGGTTGACCGTCGGCTCGCTGACCTTGGCCGCCTGGGCCAGCGCGGCGATGCTCAGGCGGGTGGCCTGCTGGGGGTGTCCGAGGATCACCTCGGCGACCTTGCGCTCGGCCTTGTTCATTCCTTCCAGGCGGCCCTGGATCTGCTCCAGCAGGTTTTTCATCGATTTCCTCGGCAGGTGCGACGGCTCGCCCTGGACGCGTGTGACGAGCGGCTATTCTCTGTGGGTGGCCCCGATCCGCACCATGGCTCTCGCGCTCAGGGAATGAATGTTGTTTTTTTACTACATTTTTGCCTTAATCGAGGCGGTCGAGAGCGGAATTTCTCCTTAGATTTGTTGGTAACTATATGCTGAATCTTTCCATAGCGCCCTGCACCTTGGCCATCTTCGGCGCCTCCGGCGACCTGGCCCTGCGCAAGCTGATGCCCGCGCTGTACCGCCTGGAGCTCGACAGCCTGCTACACGCCGATACCCGCATCCTGGCCCTGGCGCGGGAGGACGTCGGCAGCGCGTCGGTGCACCTGGCGCTGATCGAGGAACGCTTGCGCCAGCAGGTCTCGGCCCAGGAATGGAAGCCCGACGTATGGGAGGGATTCTGCCGGCGGCTGGAGTTCCTCAGCTTCGATTTCACCCGGGCCGAGGGCTATCGCACCCTCGCCGAGCGGGCGGCCGGCGACCACCCCCTGGTGGCCTACTTCGCCACGCCCGCCTCGGTGTACGGCGCCATCTGCCAGCACCTGGTGGACGCCGGTGTCGGCGAACGGACCCGCGTGGTGCTGGAGAAGCCCATCGGCCGCGACCTGGAGTCTTCGCGGGCGATCAACGACGAGGTGGCGCGCCACTTCCCGGAGAACCGCATCTACCGGATCGATCACTACCTGGGCAAGGAAACCGTGCAGAACCTGATCGCCCTGCGGTTCGCCAACAGCCTGTTCGAGACCCAGTGGAACCAGAACCACATTAGCCACGTGGAAATCACCGTGGCGGAGAAGGTCGGCATCGAAGGCCGCTGGGGCTATTTCGACCAGGCCGGGCAACTGCGCGACATGGTGCAGAACCACCTGCTGCAACTGCTCTGCCTGATCGCCATGGACCCGCCCAGCGACCTGGTGGCGGACAGCATCCGCGACGAGAAGGTGAAGGTGCTCAAGGCCCTCGAACCCATCGCCATGGAGCACCTGGCCACGCGGGTGGTCCGCGGCCAGTACGGCGCCGGCTACAGCGAGGGCAAGGCGGTGCCCGGGTACCTGGAAGAGCTCAATGCCAACGAAGGCAGCGGTACCGAGACCTTCGTCGCCCTGCGTGTGGACATCCGCAACTGGCGCTGGGCCGGCGTGCCCTTCTACCTGCGCACCGGCAAGCGCATGCCGCAGAAGCTCTCGCAGATCATCATCCACTTCAAGGAACCGCCCCATTACATCTTCGCCCCTGAGCAGCGGCCCTTCCTGAGCAACCGGCTGATCATCCGCCTGCAACCGGACGAAGGCATCTCCTTGCAGGTGATGACCAAGGACCAGGGGCTGGGCAAGGGCATGCAATTGCGCACGGTGCCGCTGAAGCTGAATTTCTCCGAGACCTTCCACACCGAGCGCGTGCCGGATGCCTACGAGCGGCTGCTGCTGGAGGTGATGCAGGGCAACCAGAACCTGTTCGTGCGCCGCGACGAGGTGGAGCACGCCTGGAAGTGGTGTGACCAACTGAGCGCCGGTTGGGAGCGCTTCGGCGAGCGCCCGCGGCCCTACGCGGCGGGAAGCTGGGGACCGGGCGCAGCCGTCGCCTTGATCGCCCGTGACGGAAGGAGCTGGTATGACGACCTCTGAACTGAACCTGCCCGAGGGCGTGGCCTGGGAGGAAAGCGTCGATGCCGGCGCGCAGGCGACCTTGCTCGCCGGGCAGGTGGCCGATGTCCTGCGCGACGCGCTCGCCGTCCGTGGCCAAGCGTCGCTGCTGGTTTCCGGCGGGCGCAGCCCGGCGCTTTTCCTGGAGGCCCTGTCGGAGCAGCCGCTGGAATGGTCGCGGGTGCACGTCGGTCTGGTGGACGAACGTTGGGTCGCGGAAGGCCACGCCGACAGCAATGCCACCCTGGTGCGCCGCCATCTGCTGCGGGGCGCCGCGTCCGCGGCCCGCTTCCATCCGCTCCATCATGACGCGGAGAGCCTGGAACAGGCCGCCGAACGGGCCGACCGGGCCCTTGGCGACTGGCCGCAACCCACGGACGTGGTGGTGCTCGGCATGGGCAACGATGGCCATACCGCCTCGCTGTTCCCGCAGAGCCCCGGCCTGGAGGAAGCCCTGGACCCCGAGGGACGCCGCCGCTGCCTGCCGATGTGGGCACCCCAGGTGCCCCACCAGCGCCTGACCCTGACCCTGTCGTTCCTGGCGCCTGCCCGGCGGGTCTTCCTGCTGTTGGAGGGCGAGGCCAAGCGCGCCACCCTGGCACGCGCGCTGTCGACGGATGCCACGTCGATGCCGATCCGGGCCTTCCTGCACGCGCCCCTTTCGATCCATTGGTGCCCATCGGCACAGGAGTCCCGAGCATGAATCCGGAACAGACGATCGCCCGGCTCGACGTCATTTGCCGGCGGGCGCGCATCCTGCCGGTGATCACCATCCCCCGCGCCGAGGACATCCTGCCATTGGCCGACGCCCTGGCCGCCGGCGGCCTGGATACCCTGGAAATCACCCTGCGCAGCGAACACGGTCTGACCGCCATCCGCCGGTTGCGTGAACAGCGCCCGCAGTTGTGCATCGGCGTCGGCACGGTGTTGGACCCGCAGACCTGGGCCCGTGCGGTGGAGGCGGGCGCGCAGTTCATCGTCACCCCCGGGTGCACCGAGGAGTTGTTGCGCACCGGGCTCGACAGCCCGGTGCCGCTCTTGCCCGGAGTCGCCAGCGCGTCGGACATCATGCTCGCGTATCGGCTGGGCTATCGACGCTTCAAGCTGTTCCCGGCGATGGTGTGCGGCGGCGTGGAGGCCCTGAAAGCCTTCGCCGGACCTTTCGGCGAGGCGCGCTTCTGCCCCACCGGCGGGGTCGGCCCGGCCAACCTCAGTGAGTACGCGGCGTTGCGGAACGTGATGTGCGTGGGCGGGAGCTGGATGCTGCCCGCCGACGCCCTGCACAGCGGTGACTGGGCGCGCGTGGAGCAACTGAGTCGCGAGGCGCTGCGCCTCTTGGATGCCGGCGCCGGTGACACCCCGCGCCCGGCCTCAGGCCAGTAGCGCCACGGCCTTCACCTGGGCCCAGAGCCGTTGTCCCTCGCGCAGATCCAGACGGTCCCGCGAGTAGCGGGTGATCCGGGCCAGCAGGGGCGTTCCGGCGGCGTCCAGGCGCACCAGCACGTGGGCGGGTTGATCGGCGGGCATCTGCTCGACCACCCGTACCGGCAGCAGGTTGAGGATGCTGGTGTCCTGCTGGCGTTCCAGGCTGAGGCTGACGTCGCGGGCGCGGATCCGGCAGCGCATGCTGTGCCCGGCCTGTGCCGGTGCATGGGCCACCAGCAGGTGCAACGCCCCCGGCAATTCCAGGCGCAGCAGCGAATAGCTCACGTCGTAAGCCCCGACGCGACCTTCGATCACCACCCCGGCATCCTCTTCCAGCGCCAGGGGCAGGTCGAGCCGCGCGAGGGTTTCGCCCAGCGGCCCGCTGGCGCGCACCCGGCCCTGTTCCAGCAACACCAGGTGATCGGCCAGGCGCGCCACCTCGTCGGGCGCGTGGCTGACATAGAGGATCGGGATATCCAGCTCGGCGTGCAGGCGTTCCAGGTACGGCAGGATTTCCTGCTTGCGCCTCAGGTCGAGCGCCGCCAGCGGTTCGTCCATCAGCAGCAGGCGCGGTCCGGCGAGCAGGGCGCGGGCCATGCCCACCCGTTGCCGCTCGCCCCCGGACAGGTGCGCCGGCCGCCGCGCCCACAAGTGGTCGAGGCCGAGCAGTTCGCTGGCCTGCTCCAGCGCCACGCGGCGCTGCGAGGCCGGCACCCGCTTGAGCCCATAGCGCAGGTTGTCGCGGACATCCAGGTGCTCGAACAGCCGGGCATCCTGGAATACATAGCCGAGGGGGCGGCGATGGGTGGGCAGAAAGAGCCCGCGCGCGCTGTCCTGCCAGGTTTCCCCGCCGACCTTCAGTTGGCCGCGACTGCGTTCCAGTCCGGCGACGCAGCGCAGGCAGGTGGTCTTGCCCGAGCCGGAATGGCCGAACAGCGCGGTGATGCCGCGCCCCGGAAGGCACAGGTCGACATCCAGGGAAAAGCCTGGGTAGTCCACCCGCAGGCGCGCTTCGATCTCGCCGGTCATGGTCAATTCCAACCTGGCCGGCTGCGCCGGCTGGAGTAAAGCGCCAGCAGGATCAGGAAGGAGAACACCAGCATGCCCCCGGCCAGCCAGTGGGCCTGGGCGTATTCCATGGCTTCCACGTGATCGAAGATCTGCACCGACACCACCCGGGTCTTGCCGGGGATGTTGCCGCCGATCATCAGCACCACGCCGAACTCGCCGACGGTGTGGGCGAAGCCGAGGATCGCCGCGGTGATGATGCCCGGCCGGGCCAGCGGCAGTACGACGCTGAAGAAACAGTCCAGGGGGCTGGCGCGCAGGGTAGCCGCCGCTTCCAGGGGCGCATCGCCGATGGCCTCGAAGGCGTTCTGCAACGGCTGGACCACGAAAGGCAGCGAGTACAGCAACGATCCCACCACCAGGCCGGCGAAGGTGAAGGGCAGGTGGCCGAGCCCCAGGCCCTCGGTGAGATGGCCGACGAAGCCCGCCGGCCCCATGCTCACCAGCAGGTAGAAACCGATCACCGTCGGCGGCAGCACCAGGGGCAAGGCCACCAGTGCGCCTATCACACCCTTGAGGCGCGAGCGGGTGCGCGCCAGCCACCAGGCGAGCGGCATGCCCAGTATCAGCAACAGCAGCGTGGTCAGCGCGGCCAGCCGCAGGGTCAGCCAGATGGCGGTGAAGTCGGCGCCGGTCAACGGCATGCGCAGTGGCCTCCGTCAGCCGAGGCGGTTAGCGGGCGTAGCCGTAGCGCTCGATCAGCGCACCGGCCTTGTCGCTCTTCAGGTAGTCGACGAAGGCCTTGGCCGCCGGGTTGTCCTTGCCCTTGGCGAGGATCACCGCGTTCTGGCGGATCGGTTCGTGGAGGTTGGCCGGCACGATCCAGGCGGAGCCGCCGGTAACCTTGCCGTCCTTGTAGATCTGCGAAAGGGCGACGAAGCCCAGCTCGGCGTTGCCGGTGGAGACGAACTGATAGGCCTGGGTGATGTTCTGGCCTTCCACCAGCTTGCCGGCCAGCTTCTCGGTCAGCCCCAGCTTGGCCATGACCTGGGTGGCCGCGAGGCCGTAGGGTGCGGTCTTCGGGTTGGCGATGGACAGGTGCTGGAAGCCCTCGCCCTTGAGCACCGCGCCCTGGCCGTCGACGAAGCCGTCCTTCGCCGACCATAGGGCGAGGGTGCCGATGGAGTAGGTGAAGCGCGAGCCGGCGAGGGTCTTGCCTTCCTGCTCCAGCTTGGCCGGGGTGCTGTCGTCCGCCGAGAGGAACACTTCGAAAGGCGCGCCGTTCTGGATTTGCGCATAGAACTGTCCGGTGGCGCCATAAGCCGCCACCACGCTGTGGCCGGTGGCCTTCTCGAAATCGGCGGCGATGGCCTGCATGGGGGCGGTGAAGTTGGCGGCGACCGCCACCTGGACCTCATCGGCGTAGGCGGCCTGGACGCCGGCGATGGCGCAGAGCAGAAGGAACAGGCGGGACGTTCGACGATTCATGGGTGGCTCCTGGCAGGGCGAGTGTGTCGGTGGGATTCCGGACGCGTGATGCGCCGGACGGGCGGGCGTTATGTCGGGGACTATATAGCGGGGGCGAGGAGACCGCCAAGGGTGGTGGCCGCGGAAGGCGCTGCCGAGGTAGGCGGGGCGCGGTGGCGTGGCGCCTGGGCACCTTGCCGGGTAGCGTCGTCAGGGGTCCGTTCGGTGGCTTCGTTCGTGGCAACTCGTTGATTTTTATCGGGTAGCCCTCGGTTTTACGGGCCGTGCCGGGAGGTATAGACTGGCGCTCTTCAGTCCGAGCCCGCGAGGGCTCCACCGGCCTTGACCATGAAACCGATCCAACTCCCCCTCGGTGTGCGCCTGCGCGACGACGCCACCTTCGCCAATTACTACCCAGGCGCCAATGCGGCCGCGCTCGGCTACGTCGAGCGGCTGTGCGAGGACGAGGCGGGCTGGGCGGAGAGCCTGATCTACCTCTGGGGCGGTGAGGGTGTCGGGCGCAGCCATCTGCTGCAGGCGGCCTGTCTGCGCTTCGAACAACGTGGCGAACAGGCGGTTTACCTGCCCCTGGCCGAGGTCGTCGAGCACGGCCCGGCACTGCTGGACGATCTGGAACAGTGCGAACTGGTCTGCCTCGACGATCTGGACGCCGTCGCCGGGCGCGCCGAATGGGAGGAGGCGCTGTTCCACCTGTTCAACCGCTTGCGCGATGCCGGAAGGCGCCTGTTGCTCGCGGCGTCGAGCGCGCCACGAGAACTGGCGGTGGCTCTGCCCGACTTGCAGTCGCGGCTGACCCTGGCGCTGGTGTTCCAGCTGCAGGAGCTGGCCGACGAGGACAAGTTGCGCGCCCTGCAACTGCGCGCTTCCCGCCGCGGCCTGCACCTCACCGACGAAGTCGGCCGCTTCATCCTCACCCGTGGCGCGCGCAGCATGAGCGCGCTGTTCGATCTCCTGGAACGGCTCGACCAGGCATCGTTGCAGGCCCAGCGCAAGCTGACCATTCCCTTCCTCAAGGAAACCCTGGGCTGGTGACCGCCGGGAACCCGCCTGCGCGCGTCCCCCTGCGCTAGCGATCAGTTTTCGCCGGCCCGCCTGCGGTCGTACTGGAAGCGCCAACGGGTATACAGCAGCGCGGCGGCGAACAGCAGCAGGCTGAGCCCGGCCTCCAGCCAGCCGAACAGCGCGCGGGCCGGGTCTATCGCCGCGAGCACGCCCTGGATGAAATAGATGTTGATCACGAAGCAGGCCCAGGCGTGGGCACGGGCGTTGCCCAGGAGCAGACCCGGCGCCAGCAGCGCCAGCGGCAGCAACTGGATGACCAGCACCACCCAGGGACGCGCGCCGTGCAGGTCGGCGTAGGCCAGGTTCCAGATCAGCAGCAGCGCGACCAGGGCGAAGAACGCCAGCAGGCTGAGGGCGCGGCTCACCTTCAGGCGCGGTGCCAGCCATTCCAGGCTCGGCAGGGGTTTCGGCGTTCTAGCCATGGTGGCCGCTCTCCAGACGCTGGGCGGTGCGCGCCAGGCGCAGGCCGAGCGCGCGGCACAAGGCGATTTCATGGGCATCCAGGGCCCGCTTGCCATCGGCGCCGGCATGGTGGCTGGGGCCATAAGGGGTGCCGCCACCCTGGGTTTCCAGGAGCGCCGATTCGCTGTAGGGCAGGCCGGTGACCAGCATGCCGTGGTGCAGCAGCGGCAGCAGCATCGACAGCAGGGTGGTTTCCTGGCCGCCATGGAGGCTGGCGGTAGAGGTGAAGACGCCGGCCGGTTTGCCCACCAACTCGCCGGTCAGCCAGAGGCTGCTGGTGCCATCGAGGAAATACTTGAGCGGCGCCGCCATGTTGCCGAAGCGCGTCGGGCTGCCGAGGGCGAGCCCGGCGCAGCGCTTGAGATCGTCCAGGCTGGCATAGGTCGCGCCTTCCTCGGGTATGGCGGGCGCCACTGCCTCGCATTCGGCAGAGATGGCGGGCACCGTGCGCAGGCGCGCTTCGAGGCCGGCCTGCTCAATGCCGCGGGCGATATGGCGGGCCATTTCCGCCGTGGCGCCATGGCGGCTGTAGTACAGCACCAGGATATAGGCGGCACTCACGGCAGGATCTCCAGCACTTTTTCCGGCGGCCGGCCGATCACCGCGCGTGGGCCCGCCACCAGGATCGGCCGTTCGATCAGCTTCGGATGGGCGGCCATGGCGGCGATCAGCGCTTCCTCGTCCAGCCCGGAATCGTCCAGGCCGAGGGCCTTGTATTCGTCCTCGCCGGTGCGCAGCAGGTCCCGCGCCTTCAGGCCCAGCCTGGCCAGCAGATCGCGCAGGTGCGCCGCGTCCGGCGGTGTCTCCAGGTAGCGCAGGATTCGCGGAGCGAGGCCGCGTGCCTCGAGCAATTCGAGGGCGGCCCTGGATTTGGAACAGCGCGGGTTGTGGTAAAGGGTCAGTTCGGTCATGTCGGGGTCGCACCGGCGGAGGGGAGGCGGCTATTCTAACCGCGTCCGGGTGGCGGCCTGAACCGTAACGGTGGACCGGACCGGCGGATATTCCATGCGCCGCCCCAGCGATCAAGGACCCGGCATGCTCCGACGCTTCAGTGACATCCTCGAATTCTGGCGCTTTCTGCTGCAGCGCTTCATCGCCGACCGGGGCACCCATAGCGCCGCGGCCTTGACCTACACCACCCTGTTCGCGGTGGTGCCGACCATGACCGTGACCTTCGCCATGCTTTCGGCGGTGCCGGCCTTCCAGGGTGTGGGCCTGGAAATCCAGCATTTCATCTTCCGCAATTTCGTCCCTTCCACCGGCGAGACGGTGCAGGAGTACCTGTCCGCGTTCATCGTCCAGGCGCGTCAACTGACCTGGGTGGGCGTGGTGCTGCTGGCGGCCACCGCCTTCATGATGCTGGTGACCATCGAAAAGGCCTTCAATACGATCTGGCGGGTGCGCCAGCTCAGGCGCGGGGTGTCCAGCTTCCTGCTCTACTGGGCGATCCTCAGCCTGGGTCCCCTGCTGCTGGGGGCGGGGTTCGTCGCCAGCACCTACATCACCTCGCTGTCGCTGCTCTCCGGGCCGAACGCGCTGATCGGCGCGCAGACCCTGCTGGGCATCACCCCGTTGTTGTCCAGCGTGGCCGCCTTCACCCTGATCTACGCCTCGGTACCGAACGCCCGGGTGCCGCTCAAGCATGCCTTTCTGGGTGGCCTGTTCACCGCCGTGCTGTTCGAGGCGGCCAAGGCCGCGTTCGGCTTCTACGTCAGGCTGTTTCCCGGTTACCAACTGATCTACGGCGCTTTCGCCACGGTGCCGCTGTTCCTCCTGTGGATCTACCTGTCCTGGCTCATCGTGTTGTTCGGCGCGGAGTTGGTCTGCAACCTCGGCACCTCGCACCATTGGCGGCGCCAGGCGATGCCCCGGCTGGTCGTGGCGCTGGGCATCCTGCGGCTGTTCCACGGCCGCCAGCAGAAAGGCTTGCCGGTGCGTCACCTGGATGTGCAGCGGGCCGGCTGGTTGCTGCCGGAAGACGAATGGCGCGAAGTGGTGGATTTTCTCGAGACGCAGCGACTGGTCTGCCGTACCGGCAGCGATGCCTGGGTGCTGTGCCGCGACCTGAATCACTACAGCCTGCACCAATTGTTCAACCACAGCCCCTGGCCCTTGCCGAAGCCGCAGCAACTGCCGCAGGACCTCTTTCCTCTCAACGACGAGCAATGGTACGGGGCATTGCGCAGCGCACTGGAATTGCTGCAGGCCGAGCAGGCCAGTCTCTTCGGCGGCAGCCTGGCGCAGTGGCTGCGGGCGGGAGAGGAGTGACGAAAAACGGCATTTTGCGCGAACTGCCGTCGCTCCGTTGCGACACCCTGCCGGGCCCTCGATCCACGCGGGCGGCGCTCCTCGGCTGGCACGCTTCTGGCAAAGGCCGGAATGGGCTTGCTGTCACACTGCTATCAGGCAGGGTTTGGCTGAAGGGGTTGAATGCCATGAGTAGCGTCACGCAGAAGGTGATCCACCTGTATCAACGCGATCCGCAGGAGGCACTCGCTCGTCTCAATCGGATCACCGGGCTGGCGTTCGCCCATTGGCCGGAGTCGCTGGTGCCGGACGAGGCCATCGAGGCGCCCGTGGCGGACTTGCCGTGCACCGGCACCGAGCCGGGCGCCACGCGCTGAGACTGCGTCCGCTTCTGGTAAAGCCCGCCGAGCGCGGGCTTCTTCGTAGAGGACGGGGTTCAGGCCAGGGCGTGACGGCTGTCGCCACGGGCCGGTTCCACGGCCTGCACGAACAACTCCTCGACGATCAGGCCGTGCACGGGCACCGCGCATTTCAGCCGCACCTGCATCTCTTCGATTTTCACTCTGACCGGCAGGCGGGCGACGCCGGTCAGCAGGATCTTGCCCTGGGCGTTGAGTTTCCCGTGGTCCACCGTCGACACGCGGCGTTGCTCGCCATCGCGATAGGTGACCACCAGGGACACCGGCAGGGTGGCCAGTCCCGGCAGTTGCAGCCAGGCGGCGACATTGAATTCCGCGATCTTTCCTTCATGGGGTGTCAGCGTCAGGCTGGCCGTGTTGACGATGCGCGAGGGAACGGGGCCGACCAGTTTGTCTTGCTCGTTGGCCATAGGAGGCCCTCCAGGCGTGAACGGGACGAGGGAAGAGCGCGGATTATAAACACGCAGGCCTTGCCCGGCCTGTGTTCTGGGCCCGGGCGGGTGTGACTCGTCTCGCAAATCCGGGGATCAGGCCAGGCGCAGGGGATGCCGTGTCACCAGCGGCGTATCGAGATTGGCGCCGGGCAGCAGGAACCGTCCCTGGTTGTTGACGCTGGCGAGCTGAAGCCAGAGATTCTCGTCTTCGGCGAACTGCCCCCGCGGCAGCCATAGGCCATGGTGCCAGCCGACGCCGGGGGCGGGCGTGCTCTGCAGGATCGCCGGATGGGGTTGGGTGGTCGGCGTGCGGCGCAGCCAGGCCGGCCGCGGCAGGCCTTTCAGGTAACGCAGCCCGAGGTGCAGGCCTTCGCCGTTCAGGTGGCGCCAACGCACCAGGGCCAGGGTCGGCGTACCGCTGCTGGAAAGCAGCAGGACCAGTTGCCCCACCGGCACCTCGGCCCCGGGCCCGGCATCGCAGAGCAGGCGCGCGCCGCCGGAGCTGGCGTCGAGCATGCGGGCGTTCCCGCCGAGCGGCAGCGGCCCGAGCAGGTGGGTATGGATGGCGGCCAGCCCGACGATCAGGTGGCAGCGTGCACCATGGTCGGCGCGCGGGTGGCGTCGTTGCGGGCGGCCGCTCCAGTGGGGGCGCACGCGCTCCAGCAGATCGTGTTCGGCTTCGCTTTGCAGCGGCGCCGGCTCGTCCAGGGCGATCGACAACGCGCCGAGCTCCAGGCGCCGCAGGGTTGGATGAGGCGACGCGACGAGGGGCTGCTGCGGTGGCCAGTAGGGGCGGCCTTCGCCGAGGTCGACCAGGGCTCCCTCGCTGTCATCCTCCTCGTCCCAGGGAAGCAATCGTGCGAGCCCGGCCAGCGGCGCCAGGGCGCCGAACAGCCGCGGGCCTTCGTCCTCGGTGAGGTGAAAGGGGTTGCTCAGGGCGAACAGCAGGATCTGCTGGTGAAGGCCCCGCAGGCTGTCGGCCGGGGTCGGCTGGAAGGCGGCGGCGATGGGTTCGTCCAGGCAGTCCCGTTGCTCGCCGAGCCAGTACAGCAGGTGCGCGTCGCGCCAGAGGCCCGGCGGCGGTTCCTGATAGCGTTGGTAATGGCGCAGCAGGGCCTGCGTCAGGAAATGCGCGGCCATGTACAGGCACCAGGTCAGGTGCGGAGGGGAGGGGTGGCGGCTCTGCAGGAGCTGCAGCAAGAGGCGCTTGAAGCCCAGGGCGAGCTCTTCGCAAAGCTGCAGGAAGGCGGCCGGGGGAGCGCCGGTGCCGGGGTAGCCGTTGCTGTAGAAGCGGTACTCTTCGCTGAAGCTTTGCAGCGCCCGCTGCCTTTCAAGTAAGGTCAGGGCGCTGCGATTGAGGCGACAGAGCAGGCCCAGGGTACGTTGCAACGCGGTTTCCCAGGGCAGATGCCGGGCCTCGGCGAGCACTTCCGCGAGCCGGAGCAGACCGCTCTTGTCCTCGTCGAGGATCGCCGGCACCTCCAGGTGCAGCGCATCCAGCATCACATCCACTCCGCGTGCACGAGGAACGAAGGCATGGGAATGCGGCTCCAGTCTGTCTTGGCGGCTTTCATGGCGATGGGAACGGTAGTGCTCCTGGGGGGCTGCGCGGACGATGCCGGCGTCGATCAGCATGGGCGAAAGGTACCGGCTGCACGCCTCGAAGGCCAGTGGCTGGTCATCAATTACTGGGCGGAGTGGTGTGCGCCCTGTCGCACCGAAATCCCCGAGCTGAACGCCTTCGCCGAACGGCAGGCGGGCCAGAGCGTGGAGGTCTTCGGGGTCAATTTCGACGGGTTGCAGGCGCAGGAACTGGCGCGCGCGAGCGAGCAACTGGGTATCCGCTTCACCGTGTTGGCCCAGGACCCGGCCTCGCGCTTTGGCCTGCCGCGCAGCGAAGCGCTGCCGGTGACTTACGTGATCGACGACAAGGGGAAGCTGCGCGAGCGGCTGATGGGCGAGCAGAACGCCGAGGGCCTGACGGCCAAGCTGGCCGAACTGCGCAAGGAGTGAAGCGATGACCCGGATATGCCTTCAGGGGTTCGTGAGCGGCAAGGTGCAAGGCGTGGGATTCCGCCAGGGGACCCAGGTGGAGGCCGAGCGCCTCGGGCTGGACGGCTGGGTGCGTAACCTCGACGACGGCCGGGTCGAGGTGCGCGTGGAGGGAGATCAATCGTCGGTGAAGCGCCTGGTGGCCTGGCTCGAGCGGGGACCGCCGCACGCCCGCGTGGACGATCTGCAACTGGTCGAACGGACCCCTGACGGGGCCCGTGGCTTCTTCATCGCCTATTGAGTCGGCGCTACCGCCGGCGTGGGTGTCAGTCGCCCTGGCCGGGGTCCACGGCCAGGCGCCCCGCATCCTTGCGCAGGGACTGGAGAAACTGCTGTTGCAGCTCCGGGTCGTTGCGCGTCAGTTCGATCAGGCTCTGCTCCAGCTCGCTGGCTTCTTCTTCCAGGCCGAGTTCGGACAGGCGCTTGACCCGATGCACCCACTGCGCCACCTCGTCGTCTTCGAGGTCGTCGAAGATCAAGGCGTGGGCTTCGAGCAGCTTGCCGCGCAATGAATGGCTGACCGCCAGGGAGGCCTCGGCATGGGTGCCGTCCTGGGTGTCTTCCACGCTCAGCATGAGAGTGCCGATGCGGCTGACGTCCTGTTCGGCGAAGGGGCCGTCGAGCAGGTTCAGGCGCAGTATCCCCTGGCGATCGGTGAGCAACTCATGGGTTTGCGCGCCCGCCTTGACCATCACCGGGCGCTCCGCCCACGGCAGGCTGGAGTATTCCATGCGCTTGTCCAGCTGCTTTTCCTGGAGCTCGGCGAGGTTCTGCTGCGAGCGTCCGTTGGACTCGACGTTCATGAAGGGATTGAGCCCGGCGAAACCGTAGTTGATCCAGTCCTTGGTCACGCTGTCCGGCAGGCTGCCGAGCAGTACCACGTTGAGCACGTTGGCACCGACGCCGGCGACCACCGCCACGGCGCCGAGCGGCACCTCGTAGAGCTCGCGCCAGGGCTGGTACGGGGTGTAGCGGTCATAGCGGCGGGTGACTTCGAAGTCGGTGACTTCGAAGGTCTTCTGCTCGTTGATCCGCACCCGCCGCTGCGGCAGCTCGAGCGTGCGCGGCTCGCCCACGTCGATCTGCACGCTGTGGTCGAGCAGCTTGCGCTCGGTACGTTCTTCATGTTCGCTGCGCTGCGGCAAGTGGTTGGCACAGCCACAGAGCAGCAGGGCGCCGCCGAGGGCGGCCCCGGCGAGGCGGAGGGAGCGTCGCGTGTACATGTCCGTTCGATCAGCGACCTGTGCGTGCCGCGAGGTAGGCGAGAATCTCGGCTACCGGCACGGCCTGGGTTTCGGTTTCGCGGCGGTGCTTGTATTCGAGTTGGCCCTCGGCCAATCCGCGATCGCTCACCACGATGCGATGGGGGATGCCGATCAGTTCCATGTCGGCGAACTTGATCCCGGGGCTGGTCTTCTTGTCGCGGTCGTCGAGCAGAACGTCGTAGCCGGCGGCGTTGAGTTCGGCGTACAGCTTGTCGGTCGCCTCGCGGACCGCTTCGGTTTCGTAGCGCAACGGCACCAGCGCCACCTGGAAGGGCGCCAGGGCGTCCGGCCAAATGATGCCGCGCTCGTCGTGATTCTGCTCGATGGCCGCGGCCACCACGCGCGATACGCCGATGCCGTAGCACCCCATGGTCAAGGTGACCGGCTTGCCCTGCTCGCCGAGCACGTTGAGGTCCATCGCGTCGCTGTACTTGGTGCCGAGCTGGAAGATGTGCCCGACTTCGATGCCGCGCTTGACTTCCAGGGTCCCCTGGCCGTCGGGGCTGGGATCGCCCGCGACCACGTTGCGCAGGTCGGCGATCTCGGGCAGCGGCAGATCGCGCTCCCAGTTCACGCCGAAGTAATGCTTGTCGTCGACGTTCGCGCCGACCACGAAATCGCTCATCAGCGCGACCGAACGATCGATCACGCAGGGCAGCGGCATGTTCAGCGGGCCCAGGGAGCCGGCGCCGGCGCCGATGACCGCGCGCAATTCGGCTTCCGAGGCGAATGCCAGCGGACTGGCGACCGAGGGCAGGTTGGCGGCCTTGATCTCGTTCAGTTCGTGATCGCCGCGCACCACCAGGGCCACCAACTGGCCTTCCTCGGCACCCTGAACGATCAGGGTCTTCACGGTCCTTTCGATCGGCACGCCGAAGCCTTCCACCAGGGCGGCGATGGTCTTGGTGTCCGGTGTATCGACCAGGCGCAATTCTTCGCTCGGCGCGCCCCGCTCGGTTTCGCGGGGCACCGCTTCGGCTTTCTCGATATTGGCGGCGTAGCCCGAACCGTTGCTGAAGACAATATCGTCCTCGCCGGAGTTGGCCAGCACATGGAACTCATGGGAACCATTGCCGCCGATGGAGCCGTTGTCGGCCTGCACCGGGCGGAACTCCAGGCCGAGGCGGCTGAACACCTTGCTGTAGGCGCCGTACATGTCGTCGTAGGTCTTCTGCAGCGACTCCTGGCTCAGGTGGAAGGAGTAGGCATCCTTCATGATGAATTCGCGGCCGCGCATCAAGCCGAAGCGCGGGCGGATCTCATCGCGGAACTTGGTCTGGACCTGATACAGGGTGAGCGGGAGCTGCTTGTAGCTGCTCAGCTCGTTGCGCGCCAGGTCGGTGATCACTTCCTCGTGGGTCGGGCCCACGCAGAAGTCGCGGCCGTGGCGATCCTTGAGGCGCAGCAATTCGGGTCCGTACTGCTCCCAGCGCCCCGATTCCTGCCAGAGTTCGGCGGGCTGGATAGCGGGCATCAGCACCTCCAGGGCACCGATAGCGTTCATCTCCTCGCGCACGATCGCTTCCACCTTGCGCAGCGAGCGCAGTCCCATCGGCAGCCAGGTATACAGGCCGGAGGCGAGCTTGCGGATCATCCCGGCGCGCAGCAGCAACTGATGACTGATGACCACGGCGTCGGAGGGCGTTTCTTTGAGGGTGGAAAGCAGGTATTGGCTGGTGCGCATGGTGGGCCGTTATGTCGATTGCGAGGAGGGGAGTGGCCCGGCATTGTACGGCGCCCATACAGTTGCGTACAGGATGGCGGCGGACGGAAGCCAGGATGACTCGGGACGGGTTCGTGGGGCGGGAGCCGGGGCAGCGGTTGCTTGGTGGCTGGATGTCGCGGCCTTCATCCGCAGATGGCGGCTGGACGGCCTGTGTAGAAAGAAGCTTGCCGATGCGCACCTGATGCGCTGAATGATCGGGTGACGCGATGCGCGTGTAGCTGTTCGCGTTGGAACATGCCGGGCGGTCCCATCGTCAAGCGCTATGCCGCGTCCTGCGAGGCATTTCAGCGCAGGCTGGCGTTGTCGGGCGTGTCGGAAGCGCTCCAGGAACGGGTAGGCCATGCCCTTGGCTTCGATCCGGCGCGGAAAAGAAAAAGCCCAGCTTTCGCTGGGCTTTTTTCATGCGCTTGGAGCAGTCGTTATCGCTGGAATTACAGGATTTCCAGCGGGTATTCGACGATCACGCGCAGGTCGTTCACATCGCCGCCGTAGGAGCTGTCGGCGCGATAGATCGAGTTACGTACGCGGAATGACAGGTCTTTGGCCGGGCCATCCTGCAGCACGTATTTCGCTTCGATGTTCAGTTCGTGCTCTTTGGCATCCGAGCTCGAACCGGTGTCGATGTTGTCGCCGGTCACGTAACGGGTCATGAAGCTCAGTCCCGGTACGCCGTAGGACGCCATGTTGATGTCGTAGCGAGCCTGCCAGGAGCGCTCGTCCTTGCCGTTGAAGTCGGAGTATTGAACCGAGTTCGCCAGGTAAACGGTGCCGCCGCCATCCACGCCGTAGAGGTAGCCGCTGTCACCGGTGGAGCGCTGGTGAGCCAGGGTGAACTTGTGCGCGCCCAGGGTATAGGCAGCTGCCAGGCTCCAGATGCGGTTGTCGACTTCGCCGGCGAGTTTCTTGCCGTCGTCGTCGCTGTTGTACATGTTGAAGTCGAAGTTCAGCGCCTGTTCGTCGGACAGCGGCTGGTTGTAGTTCAGGTTGACGTATTGCTTCTTCCAATAGTCCTCGACGTCGGACGCATGGACGGCCGCGCTGAGATTCTCGCTGAAGGCATAGGTCGCGCCGACGATGTTGGCGGACTTGATGCGGAAATCGTCATGGGCGGTCTGCACTTGGCTGCTCATGCCGGTGAAGTGACCCGCGATGATTTCCAGCCCTTCGATCTCGTTGCTGGTGATCAGGGTGCCGGTGGCGACTTCAGGCAGGATACGGCTGTCGTCGGTCGCGAAGACCGGGGACGCGACGAATTGGTTGCCGTATTTCAGCACGGTGTTGGAGAAGCGGAGCTTGACCGCGCCGCCCAGCTCGCTCTGGGTGTCCTGGCCGGAACCGTCGCTGTCCTGGGCGAACAGGCCGTTGCCGTAGCGGCCTTTGCCGCTGTCCAGCTTGACGCTGGTCAGGCTGTGGGCGTCGAGGCCGAAACCGACGATGCCCTGGGTGAAGCCGGACGAGTAGAGCGCACGGATGCCCAGACCGGTTTCTTCGCGATAACCATTGGTCTTGCCGGTAACGGCGTTGGTGTTGCTGCCGCCATTCCGGAAATCACGATTCATGTACAGGATGCGGTTCAGAACGGTGAAGCTGCTGTCTTCGACAAAGCCTTTGGAATCGGCTTGACCTGCGGCGACTGCCATTTGAGTGGTGCCCGCAGCAACAGCGAGGGCAATAACGCTCCACTTCATCACTTGCATTGTGATTGCTCCTTTGGTTTTTTGAAGATTCGCGCCGTCATTTTTATGAGTGAGACGGCTCTTTCTTTTTGTGTCGGCGCTAACTTATAGCACGCGCACAAAGTAGGCGATAGTTAAAAGCTATTCCATACGAATTCTTCACAGAGGTGTCGCGAAGGTAGAAGACACATGTCGCATATTCGAAGGTTCGTTTTGCATCCCTTCAGTTATGGATTCCAGGCGTGGGACAGTATTCTCCAGCCGTTTGACGCAGCGCATTAAACGTATTCCCCGGCTCTTGTCAATACATCGAAAAAGCCGTTCATACGCCGAAAACACTGGCCGATGGCAGTTCCTCCCAGCATGAGTTACCTAAAGCAACAACCGTGCACAAATTCATCAAGAAGAACAAAAAAGAGCCGGATGGATGGCTTTAGAGATTTAGACGACGAATGTCCTGTGCCTAAGGCTCCTTATAGGGGCGTTGCGGAGGCGTGAGTAAATGTTAGGTGCCTAATTATAAAAGTTGGTATCAATACGCCCCGGTCATGTTGTTACGGTTCAAGTTGCAAGGCGGCTCCCGGGTAGCGGTTTTGTAACCTTATTGTGCCCGGCGGTAACGAGTGAGCTAAGTTGGTGCGCGATCGGGTAAAAGCCTTCTTCTATATGTCGCCACGGGTTCTTGAGTGTGATTCTCATTTTCCGTACGGTGTTTTCGCGGGTCGAGAAGTGCCTTGGCCATCCTTCAGGGCGCGCTGCCGCGTTATCCTTCGTTCCTGCCCTGCTGCTCTGGCATCAGGACCGCTTAATCAGTGTTGTTGGAGAAGCGAAATGTTCGTGCTCGATCCCCGTCTGCAGCAGGACACCCTGCCCATGGGCGATTTCCCCCTGTCCCGTCTTTTGCTCATGAACGATGCACGCTTTCCCTGGTTCATCCTGGTTCCGCGTCGAGAGAATGCCAGCGAGGTGTTCGAACTGAGTCAGGACGATCGACGGGCGCTGTGGCTGGAAACCACCTTGCTGAGCGAACGACTCAGCACCGTATTCGAGGCGGACAAGATGAACGTCGCGACCCTGGGTAACGTAGTCGCGCAATTGCACATGCACGTCATCGTTCGGCGCCAGGGCGACGCGGCCTGGCCCGCGCCGGTATGGGGGCGTCCGGGGGCACAGCCTTACGAGCAGCAAGCGGTCGGGGTGGTTCGCGAAAAACTGCGGAGCGTACTGACCTCCGAATTCACCTTTGTCGAGGGCTGACGACATGGAATTGGAAGAGCGGATCGCCGATCTGGAGAGCCGCCTGGCTTTCCAGGACGATACCCTTCAGGCGTTGAACGACGTGCTGGTGGCGCAGCAGCGGCTGGTCGATCGTTTGCAGTTGCAGTTGGCGGCCCTGGCCAAGCGCCAAGAGGACTTGTCGGGGCAGATCGGGCAACCGGACGACGAGGCGCCGCCGCCTCATTATTGAGCGCCCATGAAAAAGCCCGCCATTCGGCGGGCTTTTTTCGAGGTCGGTTCAGCGGCGGCTGGGGGGGGCGGCGATGACGTCTTCCGCTTGCAGGCCCTTGTCGCGCTGCATCACGGAAAACTCCACGCGCTGGCCTTCCACCAGAACGCGATGACCTTCTCCGCGGATGGCGCGGAAATGCACGAAGATGTCATCACCACTGTCGCGGGAGATGAAGCCGAAGCCCTTGGACGTATTGAACCACTTGACCGTGCCGGTCTCGCGGTTGGTCATGTCCTGCGGCATCGGGTGCGCCATGGTGACCTTGCGCAGGTTGAGCAGCAGATGCAGCGCCACCGCCAGGAAGACCACGACCAGGCTCGGCACGACGCCCAGGTTCGGCAGCGGCGCGAGCAGGATCAGGGTCTGCAGGATGACGGCGAGCACCAGCAGGGCGGATACCACGGTTTGCAATTGACGATGGGTGCCTCTGGCCCAGACCGGAACGATCGGCGCCAGCAGCAGGTTGAGCATCCCGCAGAAGGCCAGGTACAGCGCGTCGGGCTGCTGCAGGTAAGGCACCGCTTCGGTACGCAGGCTGGGTATAAAGGACAGCAGCAGGGCGGCGGCGCCCGTCAAGAGATGGACGATCTTTAACATGTTCAATGGACTCACCTTGAGAAGAATCGCAACGGTAAGCCGGTGATTCCGGCCTATGCGCAGGCCGAGGGAAAGAAGCGGCCGAATGCACGGGGCGTATTTAACAGCAAAGCATGGGTGTACTCAAATCAAGCGCTTAGCGAAACCTCCGACGCTTCGGTAACGCGCGCGTTCGGCGCGCGAGGGAATGCCGCCGGTGATGCGAGGGGAGTGAAAAAGGCCCGTCGCCGGGCCTTTCGAGATCAGGATGCCAGCAGGCTGCGCAGCATCCAGGCGGTTTTCTCGTGGACCTGCATGCGTTGGGTCAGCAGGTCGGCGGTCGGCTCGTCGCTGACCTTGTCCAGCAGCGGGAAGATCCCGCGGGCGGTGCGGACCACCGCTTCCTGGCCCTGCACCAGTTTGGTGATCATGTCCTGGGCATCCGGCACGCCTTCCTCCTCCTTGATCGAGGACAGGCGCGCGTAGGCCGCATAGGTGCCCGGAGCCGGGAAGCCGAGGGCGCGAATGCGCTCGGCGATGTCGTCGACCGCCACCGCGAGCTCGGTGTACTGGCCTTCGAACATCAGGTGCAGGGTGTTGAACATCGGCCCGGTCACGTTCCAATGGAAGTTGTGGGTCTTCAGGTAGAGGGTGTAGGTGTCGGCGAGCAGGCGCGACAGCCCTTCGGCGATGGCCGCGCGGTCCTGTTCGGCGATTCCAATGTTGATTTCCATACCGTATCTCCTCTGAGGGTTCTAAGTGGTCGCTTCGGGAAATGGTTGAAAAGCCTAGCATAGGGCGGGTGTCCCTCGAGCCGCGCCATGTCAATGAATGCGATACCCGAAAACGATTGGACGTTCGCGTGCCCTTGGAGGCGAATGCCTATCCGGACGGCAGGCGCAGGGTTTGGCCGGCCGGCGGGCGGGGCGTCGGCTGATTCTTGGCGAGTAACCATATATAATCCCGCGCTTTGTCGCGTGAGACGGACAGGGCGCCGCGAGCAGTGACGAGCGATCGAAACCGATCCCGTCCGCGCTGGCAGGCGCCGGTCGACGTCGGTGGGCGATGGATCCATGCACGGCTGTCCGGCACCGGGCTCCGCCGCTTCGTCGTCCAGCGGGACGAGCGGAACGAATTCAAGACTTGAGAGAAGTGAAGACCATCATGATGCGCAGCCATTATTGCGGCCAGTTGAACGAGAGCCTGGAAGGCCAGGAAGTCACCCTGTGCGGTTGGGTGCACCGCCGTCGCGACCATGGCGGGGTGATTTTCCTCGATATCCGTGACCGCGAAGGTCTGGCCCAGGTCGTCTTCGATCCGGACCGCGCGGACACCTTCGTCGCCGCCGATCGGGTGCGCAGCGAGTACGTGGTCAAGGTCACCGGCAAAGTCCGTCCGCGTCCGGCGGGCGCGGTGAACGCCAACATGGCGTCCGGCGCCATCGAAGTGCTCGGCTACGAGCTGGAAGTCCTGAACCAGGCGGAGACCCCGCCGTTCCCGCTGGACGAGTACTCAGACGTCGGCGAGGAAACCCGCCTGCGCTACCGCTTCATCGACCTGCGTCGTCCGGAGATGGCCGCCAAGCTGCGCCTGCGCTCGAGCATCACTTCCAGCGTGCGTCGTTACCTGGACGAGAACGGCTTCCTCGACGTCGAGACGCCGATCCTCACCCGTGCCACGCCGGAAGGCGCGCGGGACTACCTGGTGCCCAGCCGTACCCATGCCGGCAGTTTCTTCGCCCTGCCGCAGTCCCCGCAGTTGTTCAAGCAGTTGCTGATGGTCGCCGGCTTCGATCGCTACTACCAGATCGCCAAATGCTTCCGCGACGAGGATCTGCGCGCCGACCGCCAGCCGGAATTCACCCAGATCGACATCGAGACCAGCTTTCTCGACGAGCAGGACATCATGGCCATCACCGAGAAGATGGTGCGCAACCTGTTCAAGGAAGTCCTCGACCTGGAGTTCGGCGAATTCCCCCACATGACGTTCGAAGAAGCCATGCGCCGCTACGGCTCGGACAAGCCTGACCTGCGCATCCCGCTGGAACTGGTGGACGTCGCCGATCAGCTCAAGGACGTCGAGTTCAAGGTGTTCAGCGGCCCGGCCAACGATCCCAAGGCCCGCGTCGCCGCTCTGCGGGTGCCGGGCGGGGCGAGCATGCCGCGCAGCCGCATCGACGAGTACACCAAGTTCGTCGGCATCTACGGCGCCAAGGGCCTCGCCTACATCAAGGTCAACGAGCGCGCCAAGGGCGTCGAGGGCTTGCAGTCGCCGATCGTCAAGAACATTCCCGAAGCCAACCTCACCACCATCCTGGACCGGGTCGGCGCGATGGATGGCGACATCGTTTTCTTCGGCGCGGACAAGGCCAAGGTCGTCAGCGAGGCCCTGGGCGCGCTGCGCATCAAGCTGGGCCACGACCTGAACCTGCTCACTTGCGAGTGGGCACCGATGTGGGTGGTCGACTTCCCGATGTTCGAGGAAAACGACGACGGCAGCTTCACCGCGCTGCACCACCCCTTCACCGCGCCCAAGTGCTCGGCCGAGGATCTCGAGGCCAACCCCGGCGTCGCGCTTTCCCGCGCCTACGACATGGTGCTCAACGGCACCGAGCTGGGTGGCGGTTCGATCCGTATCCATCGCAAGGACATGCAGCAGACGGTATTCCGCGTGCTGGGTATCGACGAGCACGAGCAGCAGGAGAAATTCGGCTTCCTGCTCGATGCGCTGAAATACGGCGCTCCGCCCCATGGCGGCCTGGCGTTCGGCCTGGACCGTCTGGTGATGCTGATGACCGGCGCACAGTCGATCCGCGAAGTCATCGCGTTCCCGAAAACCCAGAGCGCCGCCTGCGTGATGACCCAGGCGCCGGGCGAAGTGGATGCCAAGGCCCTGCGCGAGCTGCACATTCGCCTGCGCGAGCAGCCGAAGGCCGAGTGATCAAACCAGGCGGTGCCCGGGCGGCGCCGCCGATTCAAAGCGAATACGGAGTGAGTTATGGCTGGTCATTCCAAGTGGGCCAATATCAAGCACCGCAAAGAACGTCAGGACGCCAAGAAAGGCAAGATCTTCACCAAGTTGATCCGCGAGCTGACCATCGCCGCGCGGCAGGGCGGGGGCGTACCCGCGGATAACCCGCGGCTCCGGCTGGCCGTGGACAAGGCGCTGGGCGCCAACATGACCCGGGATACCATCGACCGGGCGATCGCCCGGGGCGCCGGCGCCAGCGACGGCGACAACGTCGAGGAATTGACTTACGAAGGCTACGCGCCGAGCGGCGTGGCGATCATCGTCGAGGCGATGACCGACAACCGTAACCGGACCGCCGCCGAAGTGCGGCATGCCTTCAGCAAGTGCGGCGGCAACCTCGGGACCGACGGCTCGGTGGCCTACCTGTTCGAGCGCAAGGGGCAGATCAGCTTCGCGCCGGGCGTGAACGAGGATGCCTTGATGGAGGCCGCGCTCGAGGCCGGCGCCGACGACGTTGTGACCAACGACGACGGTTCCATCGATGTGTTCACCAGCTTCGTCGACTTCATCGCCGTGAACGAGGCGCTGGTCGCCGCCGGCTTCAAGGGCGACGAAGCGGAAATCACCATGATCCCCTCCACCCTGGCGACCCTGGATCTGGAGACCGCGCAGAAGGTGCTCAAGCTGATCGACATGCTCGAGGACCTGGATGATGTGCAGAACGTATATTCCAACGCGGAAATCCCCGACGAGGTGATGGCGCAGTTGGGCTGACGAACGCCGGAGCTTGCTCCGGCGTTTTCTTTCGGCGGCAGCGAACGAGTGGCGGGCGACGTGAAAGTATCGATGAGCGTAACGGACCCGCAGCCAATGGCCTTCGGCCGGGAGACAGGCGCATGACCCTGGTGCTGGGTATCGACCCCGGTTCGCGCATCACCGGCTACGGCGTGGTGCGTGATACCGGGCGTGGCTGCGAGTACGTGGCGTCCGGCTGCATCCGCACCGGTACCGGTGCCTTGCATGAGCGGCTGCAGATCGTCTACCGCAGCGTGCGCGAGGTGATCCAGTCCTACGGGCCGGTGACCATGGGGATCGAGCAGGTGTTTATGGCGCGTAACGCCGATTCCGCGCTCAAGCTCGGGCAGGCACGCGGCGCCGCGCTTCTGGCGGGTGCCGAAGAAGGCCTGGAAATAGCCGAATACACCGCGACCCAGGTCAAGCAGGCGATCGCCGGAACCGGCGGCGCCGACAAGCAGCAGGTGCTGATGATGGTCATGCACTTGCTCAAACTGACCCAGAAGCCCCAGATCGACGCGTCCGATGCGTTGGCCATCGCGATGTGCCACGCGCACCATCGGCAGAGTCTCATCCCCCATGGCCTCGCGGCCGCCAAGCGGCGCGGCGGTCGCCTGCGCCTTTAACCTGATGGAGAAACCGTGATCGGACGCTTGCGTGGCACTCTGGCGGAAAAGCAACCGCCGCATCTGATCCTCGACGTCAATGGTGTCGGCTACGAGCTCGAAGTGCCCATGACCACCCTGTACCGGTTGCCCTCTCTGGGCGAGCCGGTGACGCTGCACACCCACCTGGTGGTGCGCGAGGATGCCCATCTGCTCTATGGCTTTTTCGAGAAGCGCGAGCGCGAGCTGTTCCGTGAACTGATCCGTCTCAATGGCGTCGGGCCCAAGCTGGCATTGGCTCTGATGTCCGGTCTGGAAGTGGACGAACTGGTGCGTTGCGTGCAGGCCCAGGACACGTCGGTGCTGGTGAGAATCCCCGGGGTCGGCAAGAAAACCGCGGAGCGATTGCTGGTCGAGTTGAAGGATCGCTTCAAGGCCTGGGAAACCATGCCCTCCATCTCCACGCTGGTGGTTGAACCCCGCGCGGGCGCGGCAGTCTCAACCGCGGAGCAAGATGCGGTAAGCGCATTGATTTCCCTGGGCTTCAAGCCCCAGGAAGCCAGCCGGGCCGTGTCGGCCGTGCTGGATGACGACCTGGGTAGCGAAGAGCTGATTCGTCGCGCGCTTAAAGGCATGGTGTGAATTGCCCACTGAAGGTATCTGGATGGACGCTGACTTGATGGACGGGATCCCATGATCGAAGCCGATCGCTTGATCACCGCCGTCACCCGTGACCGCGACGAACAGTTGGACCGTGCCATTCGTCCACTGAGCCTGGCCGACTACATCGGCCAGCCGAGCGTGCGGGAGCAGATGGACCTGTTCATCCAGGCGGCCAAGCGTCGCAAGGAAGCCCTCGACCATACGTTGATCTTCGGTCCGCCCGGCCTCGGCAAGACCACCCTGGCCAACATCATCGCCCAGGAAATGGGCGTGTCGATCAAGAGCACCTCCGGGCCCGTCCTCGAGCGTCCAGGCGATCTCGCCGCGTTGCTCACCAACCTGGAAGCCGGCGATGTGCTGTTCGTCGACGAAATCCACCGCCTTTCGCCCATCGTCGAGGAAGTGCTGTACCCGGCGATGGAAGATTTCCAACTGGACATCATGATCGGCGAGGGCCCCGCGGCCCGCTCGATCAAATTGGACCTGCCGCCCTTCACCCTGGTGGGGGCGACCACCCGCGCCGGCATGCTGACCAATCCCTTGCGCGATCGTTTCGGAATCGTCCAGCGCCTGGAGTTCTACAACGTCGCCGACCTGGCGACCATCGTCAGCCGCTCCGCGGGGATACTCGGGCTGCCGATCGAGCCGGAGGGCGCATTCGAGATCGCCCGCCGGGCCCGTGGCACGCCGCGTATCGCCAACCGCCTGCTGCGCCGCGTGCGCGACTTCGCCGAGATCCGCGCCGAGGGCCACATCACCCGTCCGATCGCCGATCTGGCGCTCAACCTGCTGGATGTCGACGAGCGCGGCTTCGATCACCAGGACCGTCGCCTGCTGCTGACCCTGATCGAGAAGTTCGATGGCGGGCCGGTCGGCGTCGACAGCCTGGCGGCGGCGATCAGCGAAGAACGCCATACCATCGAAGATGTGTTGGAACCTTATCTGATTCAGCAGGGCTATATCATGCGCACCCCGCGAGGGCGCGTGGTGACGCGCCATGCCTATCTGCACTTCGGCTTGAACATACCCAAGCGCATGGGCGAAGCCCCGGTCGCCGACCTGTTTTCCGAAGGTGACGAATAGTGGAAAAGCGTTGCATGGCGATTGGCAAGTATGGGAGTAGGCACTAGAGTATGCGCGCGCAAAACGAGGCTCCGCCGTTCGCCCACAGGTGCCGTGTTTACTACGAAGACACCGATGCCGGCGGCATCGTCTACTACGTCAATTACCTCAAGTTCATGGAGCGGGCTCGTACCGAGCGACTGCGTGAATTGGGCTTCGCCCAGTCGCAGTTGGCGGGAGAGAACCTGCTGTTCGTCGTGCATTCGAGCGAGGCCCGCTATCACGCGCCGGCTCGCCTGGACGACGAATTGAAGGTCTCCGCCGACGTAATCGAATTGAACCGTGCCAGCCTGCGTTTCCGTCAGCGGATACGCCGGGTGGCGGATGATGCGCTGCTCTGCGAAGGGCAGTTCCTGGTGGCCTGTGTGCGCGCCGACAGTTTGAAACCCCGGGCCATCCCCGAAGCGCTGCGTTCAGCCTTCGCCGGTTCGGGTCTATCCCCTGCAGGAGATTAAGCGTGGAAGCCAACGTCGTCGACCATACCTCCATGTGGAGCCTGATCAGTAACGCCAGTGTCGTGGTGCAACTGGTCATGCTCGCTCTGGTGGCCGCCTCGGTCACCTCGTGGATCATGATTTTCCAACGCAGCAATATGCTGCGCGCCGCGAAAAAAGCGCTCGATAACTTCGAGGAGCGTTTCTGGTCGGGCATCGACCTGTCCAAACTCTATCGGCAGGCGGGTAGCAGCCCGGATCCCGATTCGGGCGTCGAGCAGATCTTTCGCGCCGGATTCAAGGAGTTTTCCCGCCTGCGCCAACAGGCCGGGGTAGACCCGGATGCGGTCATGGACGGGGTCGCCCGCGCCATGCGCGTCGCGATTTCCCGCGAGGAAGAAAAGCTCGAGCAGGGTTTGCCCTATCTCGCCACCGTGGGCTCGACCAGCCCTTATGTCGGCCTGTTCGGCACCGTATGGGGGATCATGAACTCCTTCCGGGGCCTGGCGCAGGCGCAGCAAGCGACCCTCGCCACCGTGGCGCCCGGTATCGCCGAAGCCCTGATCGCTACCGCGATCGGCCTGTTCGCGGCGATCCCGGCGGTCATTGCTTACAACCGTTTCGCCGCCCGTAGCGAGACCCTGATCAGCCGCTATTACACCTTCGCCGACGAATTCCAGGCGATCCTGCATCGCAAGGTTCACACCAGCGAAGAGTGAAGGCTTCGACAGGCGTACGAGCCGCGGTTGCGGGAAGCAGAACTCTTTCGATAGGTTTTAAGTGATGGCCAGAATTCGCCAAAAACGCAAGCCGGTCGCCGAAATGAACGTGGTGCCCTACATCGACGTGATGTTGGTACTGCTGGTGATTTTCATGGTGACCGCGCCGATGCTCAACCAGGGTGTGAAGGTCGATCTGCCGAAAGTGAGCAGCGAAGCCTTGCCCCAGGACAACGACAAGCAAGTGCTGACCATTTCCATCAAGGCCGACAAGACCTACTACTGGAATCTCGGCAGCGAAGTGGATACCGAGAAGCAGACCGACAAAGCGCTGACGTTGCCGGAAATGACCAAGGCGATCACCGCCATCATGAACGAGAGCCGTCGCCAGGGTAAGCAGACCCAGGTCTTCATCCGCGGCGACAAGGCAGTCGACTATGGCGCCGTGATGGCGGCCATGGGCGGGTTGCAGCAGGCCGGCGTGGGTAACGTCGGACTGATCACCGAGGCGCCCTGATGCTACAGCGCGAGCGCTCCCCTTCGGAAGGCTATTTCTGGCCATCGCTCCTGGCGGTGGCGTTGCATGCGCTGTTGTTCGGCCTGTTGTTCGCCAGCTTCGCCATGACGCCCGAACTGCCGCCCGCCCGTCCCATCGTGCAGGCCACTCTGTATCAGTTGAAATCCCAGAGTCAGGCAACGACCGCCACCAACAAGAAAATCGCCGGCGAAGCGAAAAAGACCTCGGCTCCCCAGTACGAGACCGATCAGGTCGAGCAGAAGAAAGCCGAAGAGCTGAAAATCGCTGCAGCCAAAGCGGCGGAACAAAAGAAAGCCGAGGAAGCTCGAAAGTCCGAGGAAGCCGCCCAGGCCGCCGAGGCCAAGAAAGCCGAGGAGGCCGCTAAGGCTGCCACCGAGGCGAAAAAGGCTGAAGAGCAGAAGGCCAACGAACAGAAGAAGGCCGAGGAACAGAAGCAGCAGGCCGATATCGCCAAGAAGCGCGCAGAAGAGGAAGCCAAGAAAAAGGCCGCCGACGACGCGCAGAAAGCCGAAGAGGCCAAGAAGGCGGAAGCCAAAAAAGCCGAGGATGCCAAGAAGGCTGCGGAAGAGGCCAAGAAGAAAGCGGCAGCCGAGGCGGCCAAGAAAAAGGCGGTTGAGGACGCACGGAAGAAAACAGCGGCCGAACTTGCCAAGAAGAAAGCGGCCGAAGACTCCAAGCGCAAGGCCACCGAGGACAAGAAAGCCGCGGCTTTGGCGGAGCTGCTGTCCAACGACGTGCAGAACGAGCAGACGGTGGCTGACGAAGTCGGCGACAAGGTCGCCGGCAGCCTCGACGATTTGATCGTCAGTCTGGTCAGTCAGGAATGGCGGCGTCCGCCGTCGGCCCGAAACG
Organism: Pseudomonas sp. RIT-PI-AD; assembly: GCF_025642785.1. GTDB lineage: Bacteria > Pseudomonadota > Gammaproteobacteria > Pseudomonadales > Pseudomonadaceae > Pseudomonas_T. The sequence goes on along the minus strand of NZ_JANZKU010000004.1, from coordinate 75,995 downwards.
GAATGAGCGTAGAGGTCATGATTCAGATGCTGCCGGACGGCACCATCACCAATGCCAGCGTCACCCGCTCGAGCGGCGATGCGCCGTTCGACAGTTCCGCCGTAGCAGCGGTACGCAACGTGGGACGTGTTCCTGAGATGCAACAATTGACTCGTGCGCAGTTCGACTCCCTTTACCGGCAGCGACGCATGGTCTTCAAACCGGAGGATTTAGGTCTGTGAATACCCTGATTCGTATCATTCTGCTGGGCATGGTCATGCTGGCGGGGGCCGTTCAAGCGGCCGACCCCCTGGTCATCACCAAGGGTACCGACCGCGCCACACCCATCGCCGTAGTGCCTTTCGCCTGGCAAGGCGGAACCGTGTTGCCGGACGACATGGCTGACATCATCGGCAAGGACCTGCGCAATTCAGGCGTCTTCGAGCCGATTCCACGGCAGAACATGATCAGCCAGCCCTCCCAGGCCAGCGAAGTGATCTACCGCGACTGGAAAGCCCTGGGCGCGCAATACGTGCTCGTCGGGAGCGTGGTGCCGGCCGGCGGCCGCCTGCAGGTCCAGTTCGCGCTGTTCAACGTGGCCACCGAGCAACAGGTCATGGCGGGTTCGGTCAGCGGCGGGACGGACCAGTTGCGCGACATGGCGCACCATATCTCCGACCAGTCCTTCGAAAAACTCACCGGCATCAAGGGCGCTTTCTCCACCAAGCTGCTGTACGTCACCGCCGAGCGTTTTGGCGTGAACAACACCCGCTATACCCTACAGCGCTCCGATTACGATGGCGCGCGCGCGGTGACCTTGCTGCAATCCCGCGAGCCCATCCTGTCGCCTCGCTACGCTCCGGATGGCCGTCGCATCGCCTACGTATCTTTCGAACAGAAACGCCCACGCATTTTCGTACAGCACATCGATACCGGTCGCCGCGAGCAGATCACCAACTTCGAAGGCCTCAACGGCGCGCCGGCCTGGTCGCCGGATGGCAATCGCCTGGCGTTCGTGCTGTCCAAGGATGGCAATCCGGAAATCTACGTGATGGACATGGGTTCGCGTCAGTTGCAACGGGTGACCAACCATTACGCCATCGACACCGAGCCGTTCTGGGGTAAAGACGGCCAAACCATCTATTTCACCTCCGATCGGGCCGGCAAGCCGCAGATCTACAAGATGAACATCGCCAGCGGTTCGGTAGAGCGCGTGACCTTCAAGGGTAACTACAACGCCAACCCGAAATTGTCCGCTGACGAAAAGACCCTCGTGATGATTCACCGTCAGGATGGGTTCACCAACTTCAAGGTGGCTGCGCAGGATTTGCAACGCGGCGACTTGAAGATCCTGTCCGACACCAGTCTGGACGAGTCGCCCACTGTTGCGCCCAACGGCACCATGCTAATCTACGCCACCCGCCAGCAGGGCATGGGGGTCCTGATGCTAGCGTCCACCAACGGACGCGTGAGACTTCCTCTGCCCGCCGCCCAAGGTGAGGTCCGTGAGCCTTCATGGTCGCCTTACTTGAACTGATGCGGTCGCCAACTTTCAATACTTAAACACACACCTGGGGTTCATTAGGAGTTACATCATGGAAATGCTGAAATTCGGCAAGTTTGCTGCACTGGCTCTGGCGATGGCTGTCGCTGTAGGTTGCTCCTCCAAAGGCGGCGATGACAGCGGCGCTGGCGCTGGCATGGATCCGAACGCGGGTTCCTCTTCGGGCATGAACAGCGGTTCCGTAGACGGTAGCCTGAGCGAAGAGGCTTCCCTCCGCGCCATCACCACCTTCTACTTCGAATACGACAGCTCCGACCTGAAGCCGGAAGCCATGCGCGCGCTCGACGTACACGCCAAGGACCTGAAAGGCAACGGCGCTCGCGTCGTGCTGGAAGGCCACACCGACGAGCGTGGTACCCGCGAGTACAACATGGCTTTGGGCGAGCGTCGTGCTAACGCCGTTCAACGTTACCTGGTTCTGCAGGGTGTGTCCCCGGCTCAACTGGAACTAGTTTCCTATGGCGAAGAGCGTCCGGTTGCCACTGGCAACGACGAGCAGTCCTGGGCCCAGAACCGTCGCGTCGAACTGCGTAAGTAATTCGTCATGCGCAAGTGCCGTCGTGCTTTGACTGTTTTGGCTCTCGGCCTGCCGCTCGCGGCGATGGCCGAGGTTCCGGTCGTGGATGGCAACACCGGTAACGGTAGCTATCCGCCTTCGGGTTATGGCACGACTGGCGCCTATGCAGGGGGCGGGGCTTCGGCCCCGGCCTCGGCACAGGGTGAGCTGTTCATGCAGTTGCAGCAAATTCAGCAAGAGGTCGCGCGACTGCGCGGCATGGTCGAAGAACAGCAATACGAAGTTCAACGCCTCAAGCAAGAGGGGTTGGAGCGCTACCAAGACCTCGACAAGCGGTTGGCCAGTGGTGCCGCGGCACCGGATGCCAATGCTTCAGCGGGCGCGCCGATCGATGCCAACGGGACCCTCACTCCACCTGCCGGCCAGCAACCTGCCAGCAGCGCCGAGCCCGGGGATCCGGCAAAGGAAAAACTGTATTACGAGGCCGCCTTCGATCTGATCAAGGCCAAGGATTTCGAGAAGGCCAGCCAGGCTTTCAATGCTTTTCTACGCAAGTATCCCAATAGTCAGTACGCCGGCAATGCGCAGTATTGGTTGGGCGAAGTGAACCTGACCAAGGGTGATCTGCAGGGCGCCGCACAGGCGTTCGCCAAGGTGGGCCAGGCCTATCCCAAGCATCCCAAGGTTCCGGACTCGCTGTATAAGCTTGCCGACGTGGAGCAGCGTCTCGGTGATACCAACAAGGCGAAGGGGATTTTGCGGCAAGTCATCGCCCAATATCCGGGCAGTTCCGCCGCCCAGTTGGCGCAGCGCGATATACAGCGCCTGCCCTGACCCTCGTCGAAGAGGTCGATCAAAGCCCGCCCAGTGCGGGCTTTTTCATTTAGAATCCCGCTGCTTTTCAAACCCTGTCTTCCCGCAACGGAGGCGGATGGCCTGTTTCGCCGTCACGCCCGTGGCCCCTATGTATCAAACCCTGCGAATCACCGAGATCTTTTTCTCGTTGCAGGGGGAAACACGAACGGCCGGCTTGCCGACCGTTTTCGTGCGCCTAACCGGCTGCCCCCTGCGTTGTCAGTACTGCGACACCGCTTACGCTTTTAGTGGCGGCACCTCCATGCCGCTGGAGGTCATTCTCCAACAGGTCGCCGGCTACCGGCCGCGCCATGTGTGCGTCACCGGCGGTGAGCCGCTGGCGCAACCCAACTGCATCCCGCTCCTGCGGGCGCTATGCGATTCGGGCTATCAGGTATCGCTGGAAACCAGCGGTGCGCTCGATGTGTCCGCCGTGGATTCTCGGGTCAGCAAGGTCGTCGATCTGAAAACACCCGGCTCGCAAGAAGTCGCGCGCAATCGCTACGAAAATATCGCTCATCTCGGCCCCCACGATCAGGTGAAGTTCGTCATCTGCTCCCGGGAGGACTACGACTGGGCCGTTTCCAAGCTGATTCAGTACCGGCTCGACGAGCGCGTGGGCGAGGTGTTGTTCTCGCCCAGCCACGCCCAAGTAGAGGCCCGGGCACTGGCGGACTGGGTCCTGACGGACAACTTGCCAGTACGCATGCAACTGCAGTTGCACAAGATTCTATGGAACGATGAACCCGGACATTGAAGGCGTGAACATGAACCAGAAGAAAGCGGTAATCCTCCTGTCCGGTGGCCTCGATTCAGCGACCGTGGTAGCCCTGGCTCGCGCCGAGGGGTATGCCTGCTACACCATGAGCTTCGACTACGGGCAACGCCATCGCGCCGAGCTGATGGCCGCCGAGCACGTGGCCCGGTATTTCGAGGTGGTGGAGCATAAGGTGATCGGCCTGAGCCTCGACGGCATCGGCGGCTCGGCACTGACCGATGCGTCCCTGGCCGTGCCGGAAAGCCCTACCGAGGGCATCCCGATCACCTATGTGCCGGCGCGCAACACGGTATTCCTTTCCCTGGCCCTGGGTTGGGCGGAAGTGCTGGGTGCCCAGGACATTTTCATTGGGGTGAACGCGGTGGATTACTCGGGCTATCCGGATTGCCGCCCGGCGTTCATCGAGGCGTTCGAGCGGCTGGCCAACCTGGCGACGAGAACGGGTGTGGAAGGGGAGGGTTTCCGCATCCGTGCACCCTTGCAGGATATGAGCAAGGCCGAGATCGTTGCCGCCGGTTTGCGTCATGGGGTCGACTACGCGCTGACGGTGTCCTGCTATCAGGCTGATGAACGGGGCCGCGCCTGCGCCAAATGCGACAGTTGCCGGCTGCGTGCCGAGGGCTTCGCGGCGGCCGGTGTCGAGGACCCGACGCGTTATCGATAATTTTTTTCCGCGACGTGTTGATTTTATGAAATAAATCAGTATCATGCGCCGCGTTGGGTCGTTAGCTCAGTTGGTAGAGCAGTTGGCTTTTAACCAATTGGTCGTAGGTTCGAATCCTACACGACCCACCACTCCTTCCCCGCACTACCCCTCTCGCTTCTCTTCGCCACCCTCCGACCTCGGGTTTCCAGGGTGTTACACTCGGCTCTCGCGCATGCAGGTCCAGCGAATATGACGCAGATTTCCGAACGCCTCCTCGTCCAGGCCCATCTCGCCGCCAAACAGCCGATGCCGCTGTCTGCCGACGAAGAGTTGTCCTATCGCCGCGAGATCGCCGCCGAACTCAAGGCGCGCAACGCCGTTCTGGTCGCGCATTACTACTGCGATCCGGTCATCCAGGCGTTGGCCGAGGACACCGGTGGATGCGTATCCGATTCGCTGGAGATGGCCCGCTTCGGCAACCAGCATCCGGCTACCACCGTTGTGGTGGCGGGGGTGCGCTTCATGGGCGAGACCGCGAAGATCCTCAATCCGGAAAAACGCGTGCTGATGCCGACGCTGGAAGCCACCTGTTCGCTCGACCTGGGTTGCCCGGTGGAGGCGTTCTCGGCCTTCTGCGACCAGCACCCGGAGCGCACGGTGGTGGTCTATGCGAACACCTCGGCAGCGGTGAAGGCGCGGGCGGACTGGGTGGTGACCTCCAGCTGCGCGTTGGAGATCGTCGAGAGCCTGATGGATAACGGCGAGACCATCCTCTGGGGGCCGGACCAGCACCTGGGGCGCTACATCCAGCGCGAGACCGGGGCGGATATGCTCCTATGGGATGGTGCCTGCATCGTCCATGAAGAGTTCAAGGCGAAGCAGCTGGAAGACATGAAGGCGCTGTACCCCGACGCGGCGGTGCTGGTGCACCCGGAGTCTCCGGAAGCGGTGATCGACCTGGCCGACGCCGTGGGTTCCACCAGTCAGCTGATCAAGGCGGCACAGACGCTGCCGAACAAGACCTTCATCGTCGCCACCGATCGCGGCATCTTCTACAAGATGCAGCAGTTGTGTCCGGACAAGTCGTTCGTCGAGGCACCCACCGCCGGAAATGGCGCGGCCTGCCGCAGTTGCGCGCACTGCCCGTGGATGGCGATGAACACCCTGGCGCGCACGCTTCGATGCTTGCGCGAAGGCCGCGACGAAATCTTCGTCGATCCGGCGCTCATCCCCCGCGCCGTGCGGCCGCTGAAGCGCATGCTCGACTTCACCCAGGCCGCGCGCCTCAAGCTCGCCGGCAACGCCTGACCGCCACGCCGGCTATCGGCGGGCGACGAATTCCCCTCTCAACGCAGCATGCCCTTGATCGCCCGTTGTTCGTCGAGCAATTCCTTTTGCCGGGCGTCGATGCGTGATGCCAGGGGGAAATTGTTGTTGGCGCGGCGCTTGGCGAAGTCCAGCTGTTCGATGGCTTGGTCGTAGTCTCCCACCAGCGCGAAATATTCCGCACGGGCCTGGTGCAGGCCGATGGTATTGCCGGCCAGTCCGCGCACCTCGGCGACCTGGTACCAGACATCGGGGTCGTGGGGGCGACTCTGCAGGAGCTCGTTCAGGTTCTTCTCCGCCTGCTGCGGCTGGCCCTGCTTGATCAACAGATCGGTGCGCATCTGTTTCAGCGGGTAGTTGTTGGGGTACATCGCCAGCAGGCGGTCGCTGCGCTTCTGGGCATCCGGCAGGCGATTGGCCGTGATGTCCAGATCCACCTGGGCGAGGTTGTAGGCGATCTCGTCGGGGGCCTTTTCCAATAACGCCTGCAGGGCTTCACGGGCTTCGTTGAGCTGTCCCGCTTTGATCTTCGCCAGCGCCAGCCCGTAACGGGCCGCGTCCAGCTTAGGGTTTTCGTCGAGCATGGCGCGGAAGCGCTTGGCGGCAATGCCCGGGGTCTCCTCGTAGAAGAGTTGTACGCGCGCGCGCATCAGTTGGTAGCGCAGGCTGTCTTCCTTGCCGCCGGGTTTCTGCTGCTCCGCGCGGTTACGGGTATCGGCGATGCGCGACTCGGTGACCGGGTGAGTGAGGAGGAACTCCGGGGGCTTGGCGTCGTAGCGGTACTGGCGCATCAGGCGCTCGAACATGCTCGGCATGGCGCGCGGATCGTAGCCGGCCTTCTCCAGGTTGAGCAGGCCGATGCGATCGGCTTCCTGCTCGTTCTGCCGGGAAAATCGCCGTTGCTCCTGGATCGCCGCGGCCTGGCTGGAGGCGATGGCGGCGATCCCGGCATCCCCGGCGCCCGCGGCGGCGGCGACGATACCCGCGAGCATCGCGGCCATCAGCGGAATCTGCATGCGTTGCTGAGCCTCGACGCCCCGGGCGAAGTGACGTTGCGACACGTGCGCCAGTTCGTGGGCGAGTACCGCCGCATATTCGGCTTCGGTCTGGGCATAGAGGAACAGGCCGCCATTCACCCCGACGATGCCGCCGGGCGCGGCGAAGGCGTTGATCTGCGAGCTGTTGAGCAGGATGAATTCGAGGCGGCGGTCCTGCAATTGACTGGTTTCCGCCAAGGCATAGACGCTGCTTTCGACGTAGTCCTTCAACTGGGGGTCGGAGAGCTGGTCGACTTCGCCGCGCAGGATGCTCAGCCAGGCCCGCCCGAGTTGGTGCTCCTGCTCCGGGGATACGATCGACGAGCTGGCATCGCCGAGCGAGGGCAGGTCATCGGCCATGGAGGGGGAAGCGAGGAGGCAGGCGAGCGTCAGCAGCGTGGGGCGCAGGAGGTTCATGCAGAAAGCTCTTGGCGGCAAAGGCGATACTGTAGCCGGCCCGCCGTATAACTGGCCAGGGCCGCGCCGGCTTGGGTATCCTAGCCGGCTTCACTGGAGGTTTGACCATGACTGACGCGGCCCTTGTCCCTGACGCCGAATTGGATGCCAGCGGCTTGAATTGCCCGATGCCGCTGCTCAAGGCGAAACTCGAACTGAATCGCTTGCCCAGCGGCGCGCTGCTCAAGGTGACCGCCACCGACGCCGCCTCGCGGCGCGACTTCCAGGCCTTCGCCCGCCTGGCCGGGCACGTCCTGGAACGTGAGGAGGCCGAAGACGGCGTCTACCGCTATTGGTTGCGCAAGGGGTAAGAACGGTCGCCGACGGCGGCCCGCTCCGTCGCTCCCGACGGTTTTCGCAGATGAACCGCCAGGCCTCCGGCCGGCCGCTCTAAGGAATATCGATGTTCAAGGTGCTTAGAGATTGGGTACAGCGCTATTTCTCGGACGAGGAAGCGGTGGTGCTGGCGGTCATCCTGATCCTCGGTTTCGCGGCGATCCTCACCCTGGGCGGCATGCTCGCACCGGTGCTGGCCGGGCTGGTGCTGGCGTTCCTGATGCAGGGGCTGGTGAACCTCCTGGAGCGCCTGCGCCTGCCCGAGGCCGCTGCGGTCTGGCTGGTCTATGCGCTGTTCATCGGCCTGCTGGCCATGATCCTGCTGGTGTTGGTGCCGCTGCTCTGGCAGCAGGTGATCACGCTGTTCAACGAGCTGCCGAGGATGCTGGGCGAATGGCAGTCGCTGCTGTTGGTACTGCCGGAGCGCTATCCGCACCTGGTGACCGACGAGCAGGTCCTGCAGGCCATCGAGGCGGCGCGCGGCGAGATCGGCAAATTCGGCCAATGGGCGCTGACTTTCTCGCTGTCCAGCCTGCCATTGTTGCTCAGCGTCATGATCTATCTGGTGCTGGTGCCGATCCTGGTGTTCTTCTTCCTCAAGGATCGACGCCTGATCGGCGGCTGGTTGAGCGGCTACCTGCCGCGCAGGCGCGTCCTGATGACCCAGGTATGGGACGAGATGAACCAGCAGATCGCCAACTACATCCGTGGCAAGGTGATCGAGATCGTCATCTGCGGCGGAGTGACCTACGTGGCCTTCGTGTCCCTCGGGCTCAACTACGCGGCGCTGCTGGCCTTGCTGGTCGGCCTGTCGGTGGTGGTGCCCTACATAGGCGCGGTGGTGGTGACGGTGCCGGTGGCTCTGATCGCGCTGTTCCAGTGGGGCTGGAGCGACCAGTTCGTCTACCTGATGGTGGTGTATGGCGTGATCCAGGCACTGGATGGCAACGTGCTGGTGCCGCTGCTGTTTTCCGAGGCGGTCAGCCTGCATCCGGTGGCGATCATCTGCGCCGTGCTGCTGTTCGGCGGGCTCTGGGGATTCTGGGGCGTGTTCTTCGCCATTCCGCTGGCGACGCTGTGCAAGGCGTTGCTGGATGCCTGGCCGCGGCCCACGCCGCCTTCGGTGTCGCCGTTCTACTGATCGGCGGCGGGCTCAGGCGCGATTCAGCGCCTGGGCGGCGGCCAGCACCGTCTCCACGTGCCCCGGGACTTTCACCCCGCGCCATTCCTGGCGCAACACCCCGTCCTTGTCGATGAGAAAGGTGCTGCGGTCGATCCCCAGGTATTCCTTGCCGTAGAGCTTCTTCAGCTTGATCACCTCGAACTGCCGGCAGAGCGCTTCCTCCTTATCGGAGAGCAGCTCGAACGGGAAGCCCTGCTTGCCCTTGAAGTTCTCGTGGGACTTCAAGCCATCCCGCGAGACCCCGAACACCAGGGTGTTGGCTGCCAGGAAATCCCCGTGGGCGTCGCGAAAGCCCTGGCCCTGGGTGGTGCAACCGGGCGTGCTGTCCTTCGGGTAGAAATACAGCACGACCTGCTGGCCCTTCAGGGCGGAGAGGCTGACCGAAGTGCCGCCGGTGGCTGACAGGGTGAAGTCGGCGACCGGTTGGTCGAGAGTCACGGGCATGTCGGGCTCCTGTGGGTTCGGCTCATTGGTGCTGCGGGCGCCAGGGCTCGATCAGGGCATCCAGGTTGAGGGCGTCGGCGAAATCCAGGAACTGGTCGCGCAGCCAACTGATCTGGGTCCCGGCCGGCAGCACCACGGTGATGGTGGCGTTGAGCATGGTGCTGCCGGTCTGCGGGGCCTGGTAAGTGTCATAGGTCAGGTTTTCCAGCTCGACGTGATGGTCGACGAAGAACTGGCACAGTTCGTTGAGGATGTCCGGGCGATAGGCCGCGCTGATGTAGGCCACGTAGGGCAGGGACTGGGGGCGTGGCTCGAGTGCAGCGCTGCGGGTCACGTTGACCGTGAAGTTCTGCCGCTTGGCCAGGCTCGGCAAGCCGGCTTCCAGGCGGGCCAGGCCGTCCCAGCTGCCGCTGACCTGCAGGGTCAGCGCGCTGAACTCGCCATGGCGGGTCAGGCGACTGCTGACCAGGGCGCAACGGTTTTCCTGGCTGGCGCGGCAGAGCGTACTGGTCAACTCCATGGGATCGGTGCCGAGCGCGCTGATGACGAGGAATTGTTCACGAACGGGAGGGGTGGACATGCAGCATTCCTAAAGCGAAGGGGTCGACCGGGTGACTGTCGAGAGAAGCGGAAGGTTAGCGAAAAGCGCCGCCCAGGGGAATGCTTGAAGGCCAGCGCTCAGCTTGTGCTGGACAGGTGGCGCCAGTACCATTACCGCTCTTTTTCCCGGCGGGAGCGGTTGCATGATTGCGGGCAGTATGGTGGCACTGGTAACGCCCCTGGATGCACAGGGTAGTCTCGACTGGGACAGCCTGGGCAAGCTGGTGGACTTCCATCTGCAAGAGGGCACCAACGCTATCGTCGCGGTCGGCACCACCGGTGAGTCCGCCACGCTGGAAGTCTCCGAGCACATCGAGGTGATTCGCCGGGTCGTGGCCCAGGTGGCCGGCCGTATCCCGGTGATCGCCGGTACCGGCGGCAACTCCACCCGCGAGTCGGTGGAACTGACCGCCGAGGCGAAGCGCGTTGGCGCCGACGCCTGTCTGCTGGTGACACCCTACTACAACAAGCCGACCCAGGAAGGCCTGTACCAGCATTTCCGCCATATCGCCGAGGCCGTGGCGATACCGCAGATTCTCTATAACGTGCCGGGCCGTACCGCCTGCGACATGTTGCCGGAAACCGTCGAGCGCCTGGCGAAAGTGGCCAATATCGTCGGGATCAAGGAAGCCACCGGCGACCTGCAGCGTGGCCAGGAAGTCCTCGATCGAGTGGGCCGGGATTTCCTGGTGTACTCCGGCGACGACGCCACCGCGGTCGAGCTGATGCTGATGGGTGGCAAGGGCAATATTTCCGTCACCGCCAACGTCGCGCCCCGCGCCATGAGCGAGTTGTGCGCCGCCGCCATGCGTGGAGACGCGGCCACCGCCCGGGCGATCAACGAACGCCTGCTGCCCTTGCACAAATCACTGTTCATCGAATCCAACCCGATCCCGGTGAAATGGGCCCTTCACGAGATGGGCCTGATCCCGGACGGTATCCGCCTTCCCCTGACCTGGCTCAGCCCGCGCTGTCATGAACCGCTGCGGCAGGCCATGCGCCAGTCCGGCATCCTGGCTTAATCGAGGAAACACACTGCATGAAGCGACTGGCCGGACTCTCCGCGCTTGCCCTGACCCTTTCCAGCACCGGCGGCTGCGCCTGGTTGTGGGGCGACGAAGGCTATTTCCGTGATCGCAGCAACGATTACCTGGAGTCGCGGCAGACCGCGCCGATGCAGGTTCCGGCCGATGTCGATGCGAAGCGCCTCGATCAGCTGCTGCCGATCCCGGTGAACGTCGCGTCGGCTCCGGCCGACCGTGATTACGACGTGCCGCGCCCGCAGGCGCTGCCGGTTGGCGGCGAAGCCAGCGATTTCAGCCTGCAGAAGAGCGGCGATTCGCGCTGGGTAGTGGCCCAGCGCATTCCGGCCGAGGTCTGGCCGGGCACCCGCCAGTTCTTCGAGGACGGCGGATTCCGTATCGTCGACGAGCGCCCGCAGACCGGTGAATTCAGCACCGACTGGCAACGTATCGATCGTCTGTCGGCCCCCCTGGCGCGCCGCCTCGGCGGACGGGTATCGGGCCTGGCGGAAGATGCCGAGGTTCGGGTGCATGTCCGCATCGAGCCTGGCGTACAGCGCAACACCAGCGAAATCTACCTGCTCACCGCCGATCGTCCGGCCGATAGCACGGCCGAGGGGTCCTGGCCGAGCCGTTCCACCAGCCCCAGCCTCGAGGCCGCGCTGCTCGACGAAATGATCGCCACCATGGCCCGCGGCGCGGAGCAGGGCGGGTCGGTCTCGTTGCTGGCCGCCCGCGACTTCGACGCCCCGAGCCGGGTCTCGCTGTCCGAGGACGGCAACGGCAACCCGGTGCTCAACCTGGGCGCGGATTTCGACCGGGCCTGGTCGAGCGTGGCGCGAGCCCTGGAGCAAGGTGACGTGCGTGTCGACGACCTTAACCGCAGCCTTGGCGTCTACTACATCAACCTTGCCGAGCGCGCCGAGAAAAAAGCCGACGAACCGGGTTTCTTCGGGCGTCTCTGGGGCAGCAAGCCCAGCCAGGAAGAGCTGGACGCACGCGCCGAGCGTTACCAGGTCCGCCTGACGAAGGTGGGCGACAGCGTTCAGGTCAGCGTCGAGAAAGACATCAACACCGTCGCGCCGGACGACGTCGCACGGCGCGTGCTCAGCCTCATCCAGGAAAACATCGGTTAAGTGCGCTTCGCCGTTCTGGGCAGTGGCAGCCGTGGCAATGGCACCTTGGTCGAGAAGGGTTCGACCCGGGTGTTGGTGGATTGCGGTTTCACCCTGCGCGAGACCGAGCGCCGGCTGGCGCGGCTGAACCGCAGCCCGTGCCAGCTTACCGCTATCCTGGTGACCCACGAGCATTCCGACCACTGCAACGGCGTCGAGCTGCTGGCGCGTCGCTACAGCATCCCCGTCTACATGAGCGACGGAACGGCCCGCGGACTGCGCAAACCCTTCGCCCCGGCCGGACTGGCCAGCCCGGAACGCCCGCTGGAGATCCGCGACTTGCAGATCCGTGTAGTGTCGGTGGCCCACGATGCCCGCGAGCCGACCCAGTTCGTGTTCTCCGACGGACGCCGGCGCCTCGGCCTGCTGACCGATCTGGGCTCCAGCACGCCTTCGGTGGTCGAGCACTACAGCGATCTGGATGCGTTGGTCATGGAGGCGAACCATGACAGCGACATGCTCGCCCGTGGCCCCTATCCTTATTTCCTCAAGAACAGGGTGGGCGGTGCCTGGGGCCATATGAACAACCACCAGGCCGCGGCACTAGTACAAGAAGTGGGCTGGAAGCAGTTGCAGCACCTGGTGCTGGCTCACCTCAGCGAGAAGAACAACCTGCCGCACCTGGCCCGGCAAACGTTCGCCGACACCCTCGGCTGCGATCCGGGCTGGTTGCAAGTGGCCGATCAAGATTCGGGGCTGGACTGGCGCGAAATCGCCTGAGCCCCACCTTTCAGCAAGCGGAGACCCTCATGGAAAAACGTGCAGAACTCTACCGTGGCAAAGCCAAGTCGGTGTATGCCACCGACGATGCCGACCGTCTGGTCCTCCTGTTCCGCAATGACACCTCCGCGTTCGACGGCAAGAAGGTCGAACAGCTGGAGCGCAAGGGGATGGTGAACAACAAGTTCAACGCCTTCATTATGGAAAAGCTCGAAGCGGCCGGTATCCCGACCCAGTTCGACGCGCTGCTGTCCGACACCGAATGCCTGGTCAAGAAACTCGACATGATCCCCGTGGAATGTGTCGTGCGTAACTACGCCGCCGGCAGCCTGGTACGGCGCCTGGGCATCGAGGAGGGCCGCGAGCTGACCCCTTCCACCTTCGAGCTGTTCCTGAAGAACGACGCCCTTGGCGACCCCTTCATCAACGAATCCCATGTCGTGTCCTTCGGTTGGGGCACCCCCGAGCAACTGGCGCGGATGAAGGAACTGTCCCTGAAGGTCAACGAGATCCTGACGGCCCTCTTCAGCGACGCCGGCCTGTTGCTGGTGGATTTCAAGCTGGAGTTCGGCCTGTTCCATGGCGAGATCGTGCTCGGCGACGAATTCAGCCCCGACGGTTGCCGCCTATGGGACAAGGAAACCCGCAAGAAGATGGACAAGGACCGTTTCCGCCAAGGCCTGGGGGACGTCATCGAAGCCTACGAAGAAGTCGCCTTGCGTCTGGGCGTACCGCTGTAACCGCAGCGTTCCCGCAAGCGCCTGATAGCACGCGAAAAATCCTTCGCGATGGGTTTCACCCGGAGGCTTTCAGCTGTTATCATGCGCGCCGCCGGGGAGATGCCGGAGTGGCCGAACGGGACGGATTCGAAATCCGTTGTACCCTCGCGGGTACCTAGGGTTCAAATCCCTATCTCCCCGCCATATCTCAAGCCTAAGCCCCTGAAATTCCTAGAGTTTCGGGGGCTTTTGCTTTTCAGGGTCTACCGACTGTCGAAAAACACTCTGGCTTGCTGCTCAACCTTGGAGCGGAGGCCACATTCTGGCGACATGTACCAAGGCAAGAATCCAGACCGCATCATTTTCGGTCTGATAGACGAGCCGGTAGTTTTCGTGGGGAATCAGTTCACGGGTGCCTACGACTAGTCCTAATTTCCCCTTGTCGGGAAAGTCTTTTAGGGATGCTGCAGCAGCACTGAATAGCTCATCCATGCGTACGGCTGCTGGAAGGTTATCTGCCGCGATGTAATCCCATATATCCAAACGGTCCTGCTCAGCTTCGGGCGTCCAGATGACCCTCATTCTTGTCCCAGTGCCTTAGCACGGCGTGCAGCGAAGGTGGCTTCTACATCTTCATTGGATCGGCCACGGCCAGCCTCGACAGAAGCTCTAGCAACAGTCACTTTGCGTTGAACGAATTCATCATGCGCTTTGGCTTGCTGCTGCTGGCGAATGTAATCACGCATAAGGTCACGCATTACCTGGGAGGCCGGGAGGTGAGCAGCTTGGGCCGCGGCCATGAATCCGTCACGCAGTTCAGGCTCCAGTTTCAGGTTGAATACCGCTTCTTTAGCCATGAGAGATACCCTTTTTCGTGTGTGCGACGTATATACGTTTCTAGGCATGTTAAGCCAAGATTCAGAGGCTGTCAGTAAAGAGAGGATCTGGTGTAATCAGATCAATGAAATGGCGGTAGTCATCAACAGGCCAGAGTTTAACGGCGTCCTGCAGGTGATCCGGTGCAAGCCAGTGCCAGAGCATGGCGCTGTTGACCATGCGGCGTTTGCCGAGCTTCACGGTAGGCAGCACACCACGCATGGCCCAGGAGCGAGCCGTGTCGTAGGTGATGCCGTTGCGATCCGCCCAGGTTTCAATGGTTTCAACGTCCTGTTGCGGGCCTATCAGCTTGTTGGTGTCCAGCTGTTCCAGCCCCATGTCGTTCCGTGCCTATTCGTGTCAATATTCGAGGCAGTGAATTTGCCTCATGGATATAGTCCATATGGGTATTATCCATAGAGGTGCATTATGGCAATATTCCATAATTGGTACTTGTTAATGGCACAACGCATGGCCGATAGAGCGCATCAATTGCTAAACGCAACCAGCCTCAAAGAGCTGGCAGAGGTGAACAGCAAGGACTATGTGCGTTGGCAGAGCATCAAGCGGGGTAGGGCTCGCATTGGTGCCGAAGAAGTGGAGCATCTGGGGAGGATGTATCCGCAGTACCGCTGGTGGCTCATGACTGGGGAGGTCATGCCGGACAAAGGACAAGTCAGCCCCGAATACGAAGAGGCCGACCGAAATTTGCCCAATCAAAACGCGGGATAGCGATTACAACGGAAGTAGCTAGGCGCTGGTACGCCCCAAAAGGATAAAGGCATTATGGACAGGGCAATTGATCCATGTGTTTCCACGGCGGCTATATGCAAGAAACTATAAAAATCCTAATAGCTGCAGTTATTACGTTCTTCATAACTTTTGCCCTTAATAAATTCTTTTCATTGTTTAGATATAGGCAGTTATATGCCACGATCTATGATGATATAGAGGATGTATATAGTGGTGGTCGGCGCGCGAAAAGCTCCACGATCGTTATAGGTAATAAGGGGAAGGATAAAGAGTGTGACATAGAACTTTTTTTCAAAAACACCTGCTACATAGAAATAATAAGCTGTGACTCTTTAGGGGCCGTGGTCGACGGCAATTGCTTAAAGATAGATAGAATTTTGTCTGGAGAAAGAGTCAGGGTCAGTGTAATTATTGAGGGTGATGAAGAGAGTAATTCAAGAAAGAACGTAAGGCTACGTTCAGCTGACGCCAAAGGTTCGTTGTTTTTTAAGTATGGTCGAGAGCCGGTGGGTCTAGGGCCGATAATTTTAGTTCTCTCTTTCTTAGCAGTGTTTGTTGGGTGGATGGGGTACGGAATTGTTACAGGCGTTGCGCCGGATCATTTTTATAATAAAGCTCGGTACTGGAGCTTGTATGAGAAAGGTTTTGAGCTTGACGGAATGACTGCTGGGCGCCTCATGACGGGAATATCCCCGACAGCCCAAAAGCATCCAATAGAGTTTATAGAAGCAAGAAAGGAAAATAGCTATATCATACTAGTTTTCGAGGTTGAAAATACAACGCTGGTTGCAATGAAGGCCTCGGCCGAGGTTGATATACAAGGCGATGAATATGAAGGGAGGCGGTCTGCAGCTCACAGGGTTCTTGATAATAAAAAACGCGATGATGCAATAGGTGAGTTGTGGGCAGATTATGGAGAGCCGATTTTCAGATATGAGGGTAGTGAAGCTGTCGTGGAACCTGGCTCTAAGTCCAAGATTGTAGCTATAAGAAAGCATGGAAAAATATCCAGCGGGATCGATTTTGTAGTCAGGATTAACGTGGAATTTGAAGATGGTGGCTCTTACGGCGATATGGATAGATATCTATTTATACCAAAGCTTGCGGGCATTAATGAAGACAATATTAAGCCGCTATCTGAATAATTTTCACTAGAAGCAGACAGATTTATTTATGAGCACAAGGAGTAGTGATGAAAGCTGACAAGGACGATGTTCCTGATTACTTAAAGCCACGCAAGAAACAAGGCCCATGGCGAACGCTGGCGATTCTGGGTGTTGGCTCAGCCATTTTTTGCGGACTGGTAGCAGTATTCGCAAAACCCATCGTGATCGACGTGGTGCAGCTCAAGCAGGCCATCCGCTTTGGCGGTGAGCCCATATTCAGCCAGCAGCCTGCACAGCCTCAGCAGCCACCAGCCGAAGCACTACAAGGCAATGATCAAGACTGGATCAGATCTAGCCAAGCCCAACAGACCATCCAAGCCAACCGCGAACTTGAAGAATGGTCACGCCAACGCGCCCAGGAAACCCACGAACGGCAAACGGTGTTCAACGATAACAACTATACGCCAAAGCAGCCTGTAAACACCTACAAGCCGGCACCCGCACCTGTTCAACAGATTGCATCGGTTGAGCAACCAAGACAGCAACAACGCTCCGTGCAGCGTGAGCGTACTTCCAGATGGATCAAAAGCTGGAATGGCGGCACCAACTATCTGGCCGAATGGATATCGATTAACAACCACATTGACGGCACAACAGTCTGTGCAAACCACAAGCGGGGATCAATCGACTACCGCGAATGCCGAAAAGCTGCCAAACAGCATTATCATGAGGAATGCCGCACTTGGCGCGCTCGCTATGATAGTGATCGGAAGGAAAGTAGCGATAGATTGAGAGATCGTTACTGTGTTGCGGCTAGCAGCTTCAGCCCAATGGGATGACTTATGACAGCGGTTGAAGCTTTCAAACTTGGGTATGCGAAGCTAAATGAATACAAACTCCTTTGGTTATGCTTAAGGGGTGTGTTCATATTTCTAGCTTTTGTCATTACCCACTATGCAGGATTTGTAACCGGCTTTCCCATATGGGTGATTTCTGCTGCTGCCGTTGATATGTTTCCTACCTTCAGCGCTTTGTTTATATTTTACGTGACGTTTTGCTATTCAGTCGCAAGGGTCATGGGGTTTGTGATATCTCAGTTCATTGTTTCTATGTCCATATTCTTCACCGGTGCTGATAGGAGGGGACATAAATTTAAATGGCTCAGAAAATATGTAGTTAATTACAAAGGGCGATCTGATGAAGAGAGTGCCTACTACTGGGGGATGACTGTTTTTGCTGGCGTAGGATTGTTATTTTTAACCTACGTTACTCCCTCTGGTTTCACTCTTAGCGCAATTCCGGTGTTGGCAGTGGCGGTACTCACTTTTGCAGCAATACTGAAAACAGATATTTTAGTAGCTAAGCCCAGTAAATTGGTCCGTAAACTAAAGAAACGACCTAAATATAGAGGGAATTTGATATCTGGAATGGGCTTTGTTTTCTTCGGTGTTGTGCTTTCTCTTTCATACTATGCGGGCGTGCTTAGATTTGAGAGGTTGATAAAAGAGAAGCCGATTGACTACGCATCTAGCAGTTTGAAAGCAAACCTTGTTGTTCTGATTAGCAATAAAGATTCTGTTCTAGGTATCGAAGAGACGGAAAGCGCAATTTCTTGGATTTACTCTTCAGGCGATGTGGTGATGCGCACCTATGAGAGGAAGTCAGAGTCAAAGCAGAGTGATGACATTGAGACCGAGCAAGGAGCAAAAGCGGGATAGAGCCTAATAGTGTCGAAAAAGTGTCGAAAACACTGTGCCGCATAGCCACGAATCGACACGCTGAGCCCCAGCAAAATCACACACTGGCACGCATTGTGACGCACTGAAACCGCTCAAAAACGGGTTCAAATCCCTATCTCCCCACCATATACAAAAGCTCCAGAGGGTCACGCTTCTGGAGCTTTTTCTTTTCTGGAGATTTCTTGGCTTTCTATTGATCCAGTCTCGCTGTCGTCCCTCCAATCCCTTATTGAGGCACGCACTCAGGAGAGGTGAACCAGGGCTTAGCTTTCCACGACGATTCGATCAAGAAGAGAATTCGCTGGTGCCTAAGCGATTTCTTTGAGGACTGAACCCATGGGCGTGAAGCGTTGCTTTTGGCTGATGGCCGGGGCAGGAGAGAGCACCGGTTCTAGTGAGAGGTGTGTGGGAAAGGGGTCGCGTCCTTGCGACTTACGAGTCAAATGCAACGGAGGCTGCATTTGGCTCGATCGATGCTGTCGGGCGAAGGCGTCGAGTCTCGCCTGACAGGTTGGCTGAGGATCACTTGACCCAGTGGTCGCCCCAGTGGGTGATGTCGTAAGCGGCAGGTGCCAGCTTGGCATTGGTTTTCGATGCGGCGATTTCGTCGTCGATCACCTTGGTGGACAGGGACAGCCAGCTGGTCACGAACGCGATGGCATCGCCGTTGATTTCCAGGGCTTCGTTGTTGATGTTGGTCATGTTGTCGCAGGCTTGGTGATAGCATTCGTCGAATGCCTTGTTCGCTTCACCACCGTACTTGGCTGCCTGCTCCTCGGTTTTCACTACCTCGGCGCCGCTGAACAGGCCGCCGAACGAAATGCCTTTGTTGAAGAACTCGGCATAGTCGGATCGGAAGGTAATGGCGTCGCCTTCGGATTCCAAGCCGCGCAGCCGGTAGTACTTCTCGAACAGCTTCTCGACCGCGGCGGAACCCGGCGGGCCCTTCAGGTCATAGACCGAGCCGTCGCCGTCATAGATGAAGTAGGCGAAGTTGGGCGAGCCGATCATGTCGAAGTTCAGGTAAGTCTTGATCTTCGCGCGCTCGCTATCCGATAGCTGATCGACGTAGTAAGTGGAACCCACCAGACCGGACTCCTCGGCCCCCCACCAGGCGAAACGCACCTTGTTCAGGGGATAGGCTTTGCGCATTTGCAACGCCAGTTCGAGGATGGCTGCGCTGCCCGAGCCGTTGTCGTTGATACCCGGACCTTCCGGCACCGAGTCCAGGTGGCCGCCGACCATCACGATGTTGTTCGGGTTGCCGGTACGGGTCTCGGCGATGACGTTGTAGGTCTGGGTTTTCTTCCGGACCACGTCGACCACCAAGTTGAGCTTCAAGCCGGCGGTTTCCGCCCAGGCCGCGCCCTTGTCGTAGGTGGCGAACACCACCGGGATGCCGCCTTTGTAGCTGTCGCCCAGGGTCGCGTTGAGCAACCCTTTACGGTCATCGGCGTCGCCCTGGTTGAAAACCACGACACCCACCGCACCGGCGGCGGCCGCGTTCTCGGCTTTTTGTTGGTAGGTGCAGGTGCCCCGCTGGATCAGCGCGATGGAGCCCGCCGGGAAGCCGGCGAAATCTTCCGCCTCGCAGCCGCTGGTGGACTTGTTGCCGGCGCCGAGGGTGACATCCACGGGTACCACGGTGGCGGTCACGTTACCTGGCTCGGTCTGGGACAGGTAGTTGAAGTCCTCCTCCCATACATAGGAGACCGGCGTGGGTGCCGTGGCGGAGAGCGAGCCGGGGCCCTGGGGATAAAAGGCGGTGAAGGGGAAAGGCTGCACGGTGACGGCATAGCCGGCGCGCTTCAGGGTGTCCTTCACATAGTCGACCGAGGATTGGTAGCCGGGCAGTCCGGCGGCGCGGTTGCCGGAGTGGGCTTTCGCGATGTCCTGAAGGTTTTGCAGGTGCTGGCTGATGCGGCTGGCTTGCATGCAACGCGGCAGTCCCATGGGCGTGCTGTTGAGGATACCCAGACTGCATTCGAACGGATTGGGCCTGGAAGGGCTCCAGAATTCGTTCAACAGGTCGTTTTCCTTGATGGGCGCGGCGAGTGCCGCGGTGCTGAGAGCCAAGGCCAGGGAGCCGACGGCGGCACGCACGTGTTTTACGTTCTTGGGCATTTGTCTCCAATCCTTATATGGAGTGTCTTTCTCTGGAGACGGGCTGGCGGCCGATCCCCCATATAGTCCTTTACTGCGTCATCCGGACGAAAACGAGCCTAGACGCGCTTTGGGAAAAATCCCGGCTCGCGTTCATTTTTGAGACGAAGTGCAGATTTTCGGCAAATTTCGCTTCTGTTGATTCATCTGCTGGAAGAGCGTCGTTACAGGTTTCCTGTTCATGGATGAGTGTGAAATCGACAGAAACCGGTTATTTTGTGAAAAAGCATCTGAGGAATAGGAGCACATGACCGCGCTGACCCGGCCACAGCCAGAGGCTGACGAGGTATTGGCCAAGGCCCTGCTGAATACCCGCGAGCACCTGGGCCTGACCCAGCAGGAGCTCGCTGCCATCGTAGGGGTGCATCGCACGGCGTTGACACGCTGGGCGGAAAGCGGCGGCCTGCGTCCGCAAAGCAAGACCGGGGAATTGGCGCTGCTGCTGATTCGCGCCTATCGCTCGCTCTTCGCCCTGTTCGGCGGCAGCCCCGAGGACATCCGGCATTTCCTGCGCACCGAAAATCGCCACCTGGATGGCGTTCCGCTGGACCTGATGAGGCAGGTGCAGGGGCTCGTCCGGGTGGTCGAGTATCTGGATGCGATCCGTGGCAAGGTCTGATGCGGTGTCCGAGATTTGGCTGGCCTGCGAGGGCGAGGGGTGCATCCAGCCTTTGCGTGGCCGCCTGGTGCGCATGGTGGAAAGCCAGGAGCAGGTGGCGACGTCCAGGCTCGTGGATACCTTGGCGGAACAAGCCCTGCTGGAGGAGTTGATCGAAACCTGCAAGCCGCCCTTGCCCGTGGATAGCGATCCCGGGCTGCACTATCTATTGAAAACCCCGTTCCGCTATCCGCCCCTGCGCTGGGGGTCGCGGTTCGGCAGCCGCCAGGAGCCCAGTCTGTTCTATGGTGCGACGCGGGTGGAGACGGCCATGGCGGAGGCCGCGTACTACCGATTCGTGCTCTGGGATGGCATGGTCCTCCCGCCGCCCGGTGGGCGCTTGCTGTCGGAGCACGTGTCGTTCGGTGCCCGCTACGGCGTGGCGAGAGGTGTGCGCTTGCAGGCCGAGCCTTTCTCGGCCTTTGCCGAGGTTCTCACCGATCCCTGCCGCTACAGCGCTACCCAGGCACTGGGCGCGGCGATGCGGGCCGCTGGCGTCCAGGCGTTCGAGTATCGGTCGGCGCGACAAGCATCTGGCGTCAACGTGGCGCTTTTCACGCCACAGGCATTTCTCGAAAGAAAGCCCTTCAATCTGGAGCCGTGGCTGTGCGAAACCACGGCCGACCAGGTGGCCTTCAAGCTGGCGCATTTTCCCAATCAGCCCAGAAGCTTCATGCGTGAAGCCTTCATGACAGCCGGCGGGTTTCCATCGCCCGCGAGCTGAGCGGTCCAATGCCGGCGGGGGCCGCGTGCCCCAAAAAGGGCCGTCCCACGCGAGCAGGCGTAAGACTTGTGCACAATCCGAAAATGGCTTGTCAAGCTTTAGTTCTTTTCTGGCATAAACTCAGCCGGGTTAGTAATTTATACATAACCTATTGATTTATAACGATTATTTTTATTGGTGAAAAAAGCGCCAATTTGACTGAAAGCCCCGTCCTCTCGGCCTTGAGGGGATTTTCCACCACCTTTTGCACAGACTTATCCACAGTTTTTGTGGATTGTCTGAGAGTGAGTTTCAAGATCAACTGCCGGTGTTTTTGACAAGTTTATTTCTTCATAAGAACTGAGGAAAAATCACCGTTTGTCCATCGCTTCAGCATGCTTGCTTGCCCCTTGGCCGCCCGTTTCGCCACGAGCCGCCGAAAGTCAGGAGAGCAAGGCCGATTTTCGTTTCGCGCCGTCTGTCGAAAGGCGATTCACGGTCTCAACTTTTGGCGACGCCTGCCGTCAACCGGTTACATGCCAGCTTTCGAGATACCGCCATGTCCGCCTTGAGCCTCCCCAACTCGACTTCTACCGCTCGGCAAGCCTTTCCTACCCAGCCGACCATACGCAGTAGCGCCGATGCGCAAAGTACCCTCGCCAATCGACTGGCCAATCGCCTGGGTATGGACCCGAGTGCCCTGTCCGGCAAGAAAGAGGACTACACACCCGACAAGGTCTCCGACCGGCTGCTCGGTTTCATCGAGGGACGCCTTAAAAGTGAATCCGCCTCGGGCGCCGACTCCGAGAAAATGCAGAAACTGTTGACCCAGGCCCGCGACGGCATCGAAAAAGGCTTCTCCGAGGCGCGCAAGATCCTTGATGGGATGGGCCTGCTGAAGGGGCAGGTCGCCGAAGACATCGACACGACCTACAACAAAATCCAGGCCGGCCTGGACAACCTGGAAAAAGCCTACGGGGGCGGAAGCGCGGCCAGCGTCCCGGACACTGCGTCCATCTCGTCGGCCGCCTACAGCGAGCGCTCCACTGCCAAGGCGCAGACCTTCGATCTCCAGGTCACGACGAAGGAAGGGGATAAATTACGCATTTCCATCGCCCAGGCATCCTCCGAATGGTCGAAGAGCGCCAGCGTCGGCGATGGGCAGAACAGCGCCACCGCGAGCCGCTCCGGCAACCTGCAGATAGGCGCCTGGAACGTGAGCGTCGAGGGCGATCTCAGCGACGACGAGAAGGCCTCGCTCAAGGATTTGCTGAACCAGGTCCAGGACATTTCCAACAAGTTCTATTCCGGCGACCTATCCGGCGCGTTCGACCGGGCCATGGACCTGCAGCTCGACGGCACGCAGCTGGCGTCCATGTCGCTGAACCTTACCCAGAGCTCGGTCCGCAAGGCGACCGATGCCTATAGCGACGTGGCGCAGCAAGGTGTCGACCCGAGCCAGGGCAGTGGCGCTGCCAGTGCCGTCAACGGCAGCTTGCGCGAATACGCGCAAAACCTGCTGGATGCCATGAACACCGCCAACGATTTCGCCGAAGACGGCAAGAGCACCCTGCAAGACTTGCTCAAGGGCGGTTTCTCCCTCGACGAGCGGTTCGACCAGTCGCTCCTGGACAAGGCGGATACCCTCAACGGCAGCTTGCTGGACGGATTGCAGAAGCTCTTCCCCACGGATACCGCCAAGGCCTCTGGATCGCTTTCCTGAGGCGCGTGGTAGACTCCGCGCCCTGTCTCTAGGAGGAGTGCGCGGCGATGGCTCCCGAATGCCAATTGTTCGGTACGCTGGGTTGTCATTTGTGCGAGCGAGCGGAAATGCTCCTGCACCCCTTCATCGAGCGAGGGCTGACGTTGACCCACGTGGACATCGCCCAGCGCAGCGAGTGGGTCGAGCGGTACGGGCTGAGAATCCCGGTGTTAGTGCGCCTGGATACGGGTGCCGAACTGGGTTGGCCCTTCGCGTCCGAGCAGGTGAACGCGTTCTTGAATTGAGTCGTCCCGTTGTCCGAAAAGCCACTCCTTGGAGTGGCTTTCGTCTTTGTGCCCGACATGGACGAAAAAACACATTGGCAAGGATGCACAGGCGATCGCCTTGACCAAGCCTCCGGAAAGTTTGCTCAAACCCTTGGAACCGGGCATTACGCCTCCTACTCTGAGGGGCATATAGCATGAGGTGCTCGATGCACGCCGATTCACTGCCCAGCGATACCCCCGTTCCTTCCCTGGATATTCCCATCGTCGAACAGCCCGCGCGCCTGCGCTGGCTCGAGCAGGTCAGCGCCTACCGGCAGGCCTTCGGGCTGGGCTTCGCATTGTTGCTGTTCGCCCTGGGCCTGATCGCCTGCTGGCACCTGCTACACGAGCTCGACCCGGAAAGCCTGCGCGGCGCAATGCTGGATGTGCCGCGCAGCAGCCTGTATGGCGCCTTGCTGGCGACGGCCGTGGGCTTCCTCAGCCTGCTCGGCTACGAATGGTCGGCGAGTCGTTTCGCAGGCGTTCACCTGCCGCCGTCGCGTCTCGCGCTGGGTGGGTTCTGCGCGTTCGCCGTGGGCAACGCGGTGGGCCTTTCGCTGCTTTCCGGAGGGTCGGTGCGTTATCGCCTTTACATTCGCGAGGGGCTGGGCGCGGGCGATATCGCGCGGATGACGCTGTTCGCCAGCCTGTCCCTGGGGTGCGCGTTGCCTCCGCTGGCCGCCCTGGCCGCGTTGAGCGACCTGCCGGATGCCGCGCTGGCGCTGAAGCTGCCGGAATGGAGCGTGGCGCTCATTGCCCTCGCGATCCTCGTGCCGATCGCGTCGTTGCTGGTGTATCTGTCGCGGCGGCGTACCGCGGAAATCCCGGCGCCCGGTTGCATCGAGGTGCGCCTGGGGCGTCGACTGGTGCGCTTGCCCGGGCTGCGCCTGAGTGCGCTGCAAATGCTCATCACCCTGGTGGACGTGTGCGCCGCGGCGACAGTGCTGTACCTGATGCTGCCGGAGGCTCCGCCGCTTGGCGCCTTCATGCTGGTCTACCTGCTGGCGCTGGCGGCCGGCGTGCTCAGCCACGTACCCGGCGGGGTCGGGGTCTTCGAGGCGGTGCTGCTGGCAGCCTTCGCCGGCCAAGTCGGCGCCGCACCGCTGGCGGCGGCATTGCTGCTTTATCGATTGATCTACGTGGGCCTGCCGTTGGTGCTGGGCTGCCTGCTGCTGCTGGCCAACGAGGCTCAGCGCTACTTCCCCGCCGGACGCCAGGCGTTTCGCCTGGCGTCCGGCCTGGCCGCGCCGGTGCTCTCGCTGATGGTATTCCTGTCGGGCGTCGTGTTGCTGTTTTCCGGCGCCACGCCGGCGGCGGACATGCGCCTGGAGCACTTGAGTTTCCTGATCCCGAGCCGGTTGATCGATGCTTCGCACCTGGCCGCCAGCCTGATCGGCATTCTCTGCCTGTTGCTCGCCCATGGCCTGCGCCGCCGGTTGTCGGCCGCCTGGGTGCTGACGGTGATCCTGCTGCTGGTGGGCGCCGGGCTTTCCCTGCTCAAGGGGTTCGACTGGGAAGAGGCGAGCCTGCTGACGCTTACCGCCGCGCTGCTGGCGGTATTCCGGCGCGCCTTCTACCGGCCGAGCCGGCTGCTGGAGATGCCCTTTTCGCCGTTCAACCTGGCGGCCAGCGCCTGCGTGCTCGGTGCGGCGATCTGGCTGATGTTCTTCGCCTATCAGGACGTGCCCTACAGCCATGAACTCTGGTGGCAGTTCGCGGTGGACGGCGATGCGCCGCGCACCCTGCGCGCCACCCTCGGCAGCGGGCTGCTCCTGGTGGGGATCGGGCTGGTGTGGCTGTTGCGCCCGGCGCCTCCGGTCATCCATGTACCGGACGCCGAGGAGTTGCAGCGCGCCGCGACCATCGTGCGCCATTCCGAGCAGCCCGATGGGGGCCTTGTGCTCACCGGGGACAAGGCCCTGCTGTTCCATCCCACGGACGAGGCCTTCCTGATGTTCGCCCGCCGCGGTCGCAGCCTGGTGACGCTGTTCGATCCGATCGGTCCGCCGCTGCAGCGTGCCGAGCTGATCTGGCAGTTCCGCGACCTCTGCGATCGCTACCATGCGCGGCCGGTGTTCTATCAGGTCCGCGCGGAGAACCTGCCGTATTACATGGACATCGGCTTGACCGCGCTTAAGCTGGGCGAGGAGGCCTGTGTCGACCTGGTTCGCTTCGATCTCGACAGCAAAGGCAAGAAGGACCTGCGCTACACCTGGAACCGCGGCCAGCGGGACGGACTGAGCCTGGAACTCTATGCGCCCGGTTGTGCGCCGCTGGACGAGCTGCGGATCATTTCCGACGCCTGGATGCTGGGCAAGCAGGTGCGCGAAAAGGGGTTTTCCCTCGGCCGCTTCGACCCCGCCTACCTGCAGCATTTCCGCATCGCCGTGGTGCACGACCAGGGCAAGCCGGTGGCTTTCGCCAACCTGCTGGAAACCGACAGCCTGGAAATCGCCAGCCTGGACCTGATGCGCGTTCACCCGGATGCGCCCAAGCTGACCATGGAATTCCTCATGCTCGGGTTGATCCTGCACTTCAAGGCGCGCGGCCATCAGCGCTTCAGCCTGGGCATGGTTCCCCTGGCCGGCCTGCAGCCGCGGCGTGGCGCGCCCTTGCCGCAGCGCCTCGGAGCCCTGGTATTCCGCCGTGGCGAGCAGTTCTACAACTTCCAGGGGCTGCGGCGTTTCAAGGACAAGTTCCAGCCTGACTGGGAGCCCCGCTACATGGCCGTGCCCGCCGGCCTCGACCCGCTGCTGGCGCTGGCCGACACCGCTGCGTTGATTGCCGGCGGCCTGACTGGATTGGTGAAACGCTGATGTTTTCCTTCAAGCGCGTTTGGCCGCGCCTGCTCGTCGTCTTACTGCTGGTTCTCCTCGCGGCCGGGCTATGGATCTGGTTGCGTATGCCCTCCCAGAGTCGTGTGGAGCCCTTGGCGCTGGAGGACGGGACGCCCGCCCTGCATGCCATGCCCGGCACCGCCCGTGGCCAGCGGGTGCTGCTGGCGGTGCCCGAAGGTCAGGGCTTGAGCGAGGCGGAGCTGTTGGCGCTCGCGGACAGCACCGGAGCCGAGTTGCTGCAATTCACCCTGGCCGGCAACGACTGTTCGCTGCAGGCCGCGCGCTTGCGCGACGCCGGCGGCAAGTTGCAGGCGCCGCCGACTCTGGTGGCGGGCATTGGCCCGGGCGCCGCGCTGGCTTGGCGCTGGCTGGCGGGGCAGGGTGACGATGCCGCGCGGGCGCTGTCCGTGGATTTCTCCCTGGAGCATGCCGACTGCCCCCAGGCCTTGCCGCCGCATACCGCCCACGGGCGCTGGAGCATCGCCTGGAACGACTCGCCGGATGACGACAGCGCACGCTTCGCCCGCGGCGTGGAGAATGCTGAAACCCTCATCGCCGACTACGACGCGGCGTTGCCGGCCTTGCTGCGCAGCGAGTTGCAGCGGTTGTTGCAGGGCAACGGGGAGTCGATCCCGGTGGTGGAGGTGCCGGTCGACAAGGCCAAGGCCAGCGATACCGTCATCCTGTTCTATTCCGGCGATGGCGGCTGGCGCGACCTGGACCGCGACGTCGCGGCGCAGATGGCCGAACTCGGTTACCCGGTGGTGGGGGTGGATACCCTGCGTTACTACTGGCAGCACAAGACCGCAAAGCAATCGGCGGCCGATCTGTCCCAGCTCATGCGCCACTACCGCGAGAAATGGGCCGCCAAGCGTTTCGTGTTGATCGGCTTTTCCTTCGGCGCCAACGTGCTGCCGTCGATCTACGGGCAACTGAGCGAAGGCGAGCAGAAGCAGGTGGACGGTATTTTCCTGCTGTCCATGGAGCGCAGCCTGAGCTTCGAGATTCGCGTCCAGGGCTGGCTCGGCAAGGCTGGCGAGGAAGCGCCGGTGGGGCCTGAGCTGGCCAAGTTGCCGGCGGAGAAACTGCTGTGTATCTACGGCGAGGAAGAGGCCGAGGAAAGCGGCTGTACTTTGCCCGAGTCCCACGGCGAGAACCTGCGGCTGCCCGGTGGCCATCACTACGACGAAGACTATCCCGCCCTGGCCAAGCGCCTGGTCCAGGCGATTCTCCAGCGCCAGCGCGCGCAGCCTTGATGGAACCCGGGCCCGCCTGCGCAGGCCCGGCGCCCTCAGATTTCCACCTGGGTCCCCAGTTCGATCACCCGGTTCAACGGCAGGTTGAAGTAGCGCAGGTTGCTGTTGGCGTTCTTCAGCAGGAAGGCGAATAGCGCCTCGCGCCAGCGCGCCATGCCCATGCGTCGGGTGGGGATCACGGTTTCCCGGCTGAGGAAATAGGTGGTGCGCATCGGCGCGAAGTCCAGCTCGCTCAGCGGGCAGAGCGCCAGCGCCGCCGGTACGTCCGGTTCCTCGATGAAGCCGAAATGCAGCAGCACGCGGAAGAAACCATCGCCGTATGTATCCACCTCGAAGCGGTTTTCCGGCGCGACCCGCGGCTGGTCCGCGCTGATCACCGTGAGCAGCACCACCTGTTCGTGCAGCACCTGGTTATGCAGTAGGTTGTGCAGCAGGGCATGGGGTACGGCGTCCGGCCGCGCGGTGAGGAACACCGCGGTGCCCTGGACGCGATGGGGCGGCTGGCTGCGGATGCTGCCGATGAACAACGGCAAGGGCAGGGCGCTCTCGTCCAGGCGCTCCACCAGGATCTGCCGTCCGCGTTTCCAGGTGGTCATCAGGGCGAACAGGGCGATGCCGGCGATCACCGGGAAGGCGCCGCCCTCGATGATCTTCGGCACGTTGGCGGCGAAGAACAGGCTGTCGACGAAGAGGAAGCCCACCAGCAGCGGAATCGCCAGCCAGAGCGGGGTTTTCCAGAGCAGCAACATGACCGCGGTGACCAGCAGGGTGGTGATCAGCATGGTGCCGGTCACCGCGACGCCGTAGGCCGAGGCCAGGGCGCCGGAGGATTCGAAGCCCAGCACCAGCAGCACCACGCCGACCATCAGGGCCCAGTTCACCGCGCCGATGTAGATCTGTCCCTGTTCATGGCTGGAGGTGTGCTGGATGTGCATGCGCGGCACATAGCCCAGCTGGATGGCCTGCCGCGTCAACGAGAAGGCCCCGGAAATCACTGCTTGCGAGGCGATCACCGTGGCCAGGGTCGACAAGCCCACCAACGGCAGCAGGGCCCAGGACGGCGCCAGCAGGTAGAAGGGGTTGCGTGCCGCCTCGGGGTTCTCCAGCAGCAGCGCGCCCTGGCCGAAGTAGTTCAGCACCAGCCCGGGCAGCACCAGGGCGAACCAGGCGCGGGCGATCGGCTTGCGGCCGAAATGGCCCATGTCCGCGTACAAGGCCTCGGCCCCGGTCAGCGCCAACACGACCGCGCCGAGGATGGCCACGCCGATGGCTGGGTGGACGATGAAGAAGTGCACGCCCCAGTAGGGGTTCAGTGCCTTGAGGACTTCCGGGCGTTGGAGGATGCCGTAGAGGCCGAGGATGCCGAGCACGCTGAACCAGAGCACCATGATCGGCCCGAAGAGGATGCCGATCTGCGCGGTGCCGCGCTTCTGGATCAGGAACAGACCGATCAGCAGGACCAGCGCCAGGGGCACCACCCAATGCTCCAGGCCGTCGAAGGCGATTTCCAGGCCCTCCACCGCCGACAGTACGGAAATGGCCGGGGTGATCATGCTGTCGCCGTAGAACAGCGCCGCGCCGAACAGGCCGAGCAGCACCAGCACGGTCTTCAGCCGCGGGTAGGGCAGGGCGGCGCGGCGGGCCAGGGCGGTCAGGGCGATCACGCCGCCTTCGCCCTGGTTGTCGGCGCGCAGGATGAACAGCACGTATTTGATCGAGACGACCCAGATCAACGACCAGAAGATCAGCGACAGAATGCCCAGCACGCCGTCGTGGTTGGCCTGCACGCCGTAGTGCCCGGCGAATACCTCTTTCAGGGTGTACAGGGGGCTGGTGCCGATGTCGCCATACACCACCCCTACCGCGGCCACTAGCATTCCCATCGAGGACGAGACCGGTCCGGCATGCTGAGCCGGTCGTGCGACGTTTTCGCTCATTCAACCCATCCTGCGAAGAAAAATGTTGCGCATCCTCGTCCAGCCGTCCCTCGCAGACAAGTGCCGGATGGCGAGATGTCGCAGTTTCGATCTTTTAGCCTAGCCGGCGACCGGTCGCTCGGAAGACTGTTCAAGCCTTCGAGCTGCCGCTAGAATTGCGCACTTTTTGATCAGAGGCGCCCCCTGAGCGCCCGTCGAGGTTAGCCATGTCCACCCTGTCCACGCCCAAAGTCGGCTTCGTTTCCCTGGGATGCCCCAAGGCCCTCGTCGATTCCGAACGTATCCTCACCCAGTTGCGCATGGAAGGGTACGAAGTCGTCTCGACCTACCAGGACGCCGATGTGGTGGTGGTCAACACCTGTGGGTTTATCGACAGCGCCAAGGCCGAATCGTTGGAAGTCATCGGCGAGGCCATCGCCGAGAACGGCAAAGTGATCGTCACCGGCTGCATGGGGGGGGAGGAGGGCTCCATTCGTAATGTGCATCCCAGCGTGCTGGCGGTGACCGGTCCACAGCAGTACGAGCAGGTGGTGTCCGCCGTCCACCAAGTCGTGCCGCCGCAGACCGAGCACAACCCGCTGATCGACCTGGTACCGCCCCAGGGCATCAAGCTGACGCCCCGGCACTACGCCTACCTGAAGATTTCCGAAGGCTGCAACCACAGCTGCAGCTTTTGCATCATCCCGTCGATGCGCGGCAAGCTGGTCAGCCGCCCGGTGGGCAGCGTGCTCGGCGAGGCCGAGCGCTTGGTCAAGGCGGGGGTGAAGGAGTTGCTGGTGATCTCCCAGGACACCAGCGCCTACGGCGTCGACCTGAAATACAAGACCGACTTCTGGAACGGCCAGCCGGTGAAGACCCGCATGCTGGAGCTCTGCGAAGCGCTGTCGAGCATGGGCGTATGGGTGCGCTTGCACTATGTCTATCCCTATCCCAACGTGGACGACGTGATCCCGCTGATGGCGGCCGGCAAGTTGTTGCCGTACCTGGACATTCCGTTCCAGCACGCCAGCCCCAAGGTGCTCAAGGCGATGAAGCGCCCGGCGTTCGAGGACAAGACCCTGGCGCGGATCAAGCAATGGCGGGCCATCTGCCCCGAGTTGACGATCCGCTCCACCTTCATCGTCGGGTTTCCCGGCGAAACCGAGGAAGATTTCCAGTACCTGCTGAACTGGCTGACCGAAGCCCAACTCGACCGGGTGGGTTGCTTCCAGTATTCGCCCGTGGACGGGGCGCCGGCCAACGCGCTGGGCGATGCGGTTCCCGACGAGGTCAAGCAGGATCGCTGGGAGCGTTTCATGGCCCACCAGCAGGCCATCTCCGCGGCGCGCCTGCAGCTCAAGGTCGGTCGGGAAATCGAGGTGCTGATCGACGAGGTCGACGAGCAGGGCGCCGTGGGCCGCTCCTATGCGGATGCGCCGGAAATCGACGGCAACGTGTTCATCGATACCCAGGCCGTCAAGCCGGGCGACCGGATACGCGTGCGCATCACCGATGCCGATGAATACGACCTGTGGGCCGAACCCCTTTGAACCGGGGTGCGTGAAGGGTTTGCGGGTATTCCTCGCCGCGTCGGGCGTCGCGATCGGCGCGCTCTACGGCATCGCCCCGCGCTTCGTCGTCGAGCCTGTGCTCGGCTTGAGCCTGCGGCAGGAGCAGTTGCACATTTTCCGTGCCATCATGGGGCTTTACGCGGGGATAGGCGGGCTGTTGCTGTACGCCGCGGGCGATGCGCGTCGATATCGCGCCGGGCTGTTGCTGGAAACGGTGTTCCTCGGCCGCCTTCAGCGGGCGCCTGCTCAGCTTCGCCGTTGACGGCACCGTTTACGGGGTTCGCCTGGCTGGCGGTGGCCGTGGAGGTGCCGATGTTCCTCATCGGCCTCTGCCTGCTGGCACGCAGTGCCGGGCACGAGCCCGAAGCGCCCTGCGCTCAGTCGAAACGGTAGATATCCATACCCAGTGCCCCCAGGGTGAACCCCTGGTGGGCCAGGCCGAAGCGCTGGCCGGCGCCGCGGGCGAAATACAGCGGCAACAGATGCTCGTCCCGCGGATGGTTGCGGACGGCGTGGGGCGCACGTTGCCGATAGTCGTGCAGCGCGCTTTCGTCGTCCTCGGCGAGACGCGCGACCATCCAGTCGCGGAAGGCCCCGGCCCAGGGCTCGATGACTTCGGGCCCGGCGCGCCAATCCAGTTCGCCCAGGTTATGGGTGATGCTGCCGGAGCCGATCAGCAGGACGTCTTCGCCCCGCAGGCTCGCCAGCGCTCGGCCGATGCGAGTCTGCAGGGTCGGGCCGAAGGCGCTGGGCAAGGACAGTTGCACGACCGGAATGTCGGCCTGCGGATACATCAGGGACAGCGGCACCCAGGCGCCGTGGTCGCGCGGGCGTTCGCCGTCCAGTCGCGCCGGCAGTCCGGCGGCGGCCAGGCGCTCGACGATCGTCCGGGCGAGTCGCGGGTCGCCCGGCGCGGGATATTCCACCCCGTAGAGCGCCGGGGGGAAGCCATGGAAGTCGTGCCAGGTGGCCGGTTGGGGATTGCCGCTGACCAGCAGTTCGTTGCTTTCCCAGTGGGCGGACACCACCAGAATCGCCCGGGGACGTGGCAGCTCGGCGGCCAACCTGGCCAATGCCGGGCCGCTGGCGCCCGGCTCCAGGGCGAGCATGGGCGATCCGTGGGAGATGAACAGACTGGGAAGCATGATGTGGACGACCTCCGCTGGAAGGGCTTCCATCTTCCCCAGCAGGCCTATCCTGAACCAGTATAAATTCCTGTGCATTTTGATCGAATCGGTGGAGCAATGGACCCGGCATTCTGGCAAAGGCGGTGGACCCGCAACGAAATCGGCTTTCACCTCAACGAGGTGAACCCCTACCTGATCCGCCACTGGCCCTCGCTCGGCCTGGCATCCGGCTCGCGGGTCCTGGTACCGCTGTGCGGCAAGACCCTGGACATGGCGTGGTTGGCGCACCAAGGCCACAGGGTGCTGGGTGTGGAGTTGATGGAGAAGGCGGTGCAGGACTTCTTCGCCGAGCAGGGATTGCAGGCGGAAATGCAGGCCCAGGGGGCTTTCGTGCGCTACCGAGCCGCGGGCCTCGAGCTCTGGTGCGGCGATTTCTTTTCTCTCACCGCCGAGGATGTCGCCGATTGCAGCGGGCTGTACGACCGGGCTGCGCTGATCGCGCTCCCGGCGGACATGCGCGCGCGTTATCGGACCCATCTGGCGGCGATACTGCCGACGCCGCTCAAGGGCCTGCTGATCACCCTCGATTACGAGCAGGACGGGATGGCCGGTCCGCCCTTCGCCGTCAGCGACGCGGAAGTGCGCGAGGGCTACGCCCCGGCGTTCGGCGTGGAGTTGCTGGAAAGCCCCGATGTGCTGGCGGAAAACTGGAAGTTCCTCAAGCGCGGCCTGGACCGGCTCGAGGAGCGCATCTATCGAATCGACCGCTAGTCCTTGCTCGATTGCAGATGGCGAATGAAGGCATCGGCCTCGTCGATCGAGCGCTGCATGTCACGCATCAACTGGTCGACGTTGCCTTGCAGGCTGACGTACTCGCCCTGCAAGGCGCCGATGGCCCGCGCATTGAGGTTGTGCTTGAGGAACAGGACTTGGTCGTGCAGCACGCTCAGTACCGGGTCGATGCGTTTCTCCGCCGCCTTCATGCGCTGCAGCAGCCCTTTGTATTCTTGGCGGGTACGGCTCAGTTCCTTGGCGCTGGTGGCCCGCAGACTGGCGTTGCTGTATTCGCCCAGCTCGTCGTTCCATTCGTCGAACAGCGCCTCGGCGACATCCTCCACCGCGGCGATTCGTGCCTTGACGTCGTTGGCGCTGGCCACGCTGGCCTCGTATTCGGCATTCAGCGCGTCGTAGCGGGCCTCGAGTTCGCCGCCCTGCACCTGTACCACGCTGCGGTAGCGTTCCAGGGCATCCTTGAATTGCTGCTTGGCGTCTTGCTGGGAATCACGGGCCGCCTCCACCCGGTCGACGAGGATGTCGCGCTTGTGCACGCCGGCTTTTTCCATCGCGGCGTAGTAGGTGCTCTGGCATCCGCCCAGGGCGAGCAAAGCGGTGAACAGGAGGACGGGAAAACGCATGGCTGACTCCGGAGGAAGGTAACGCGCCACCTTAACCCGGATCGCCTGACAAGAAAAAAGGCGGCTGTCGAGCCGCCTTCTTCCGCCGCCGGATTCAACCGCGCCGACGCAGCGCCTCGATACGCTCCTCGAGGGGCGGGTGGCTCATGAACAGGCCGGCCAAACCGTGCTTGAGGGCGCCGTTGATGCCGAAGGCGGCGAGGCTGTCGGGCATCTGCACCGGGACGCCCTGTTCGGCGCGCAGGCGTTGCAGGGCGCCGATCATCGCGGCATTGCCGGCCAAGCGGGCACCGGCTTCGTCGGCACGGAATTCGCGTTTGCGGGAGAACCACATGACGATGATGCTGGCGAGGATGCCCAGCACCAGCTCCGCGACGATGGTGGCGACATAGTAGGCGATGCCATGGCCTTCTTCGTTCTTGAAGATCGCCCGGTCGACGAAGTTGCCGAAGATCCGTGCGAAGAACATCACGAAGGTGTTCACCACGCCCTGCATCAGCGCCAGGGTGACCATGTCGCCATTCGCCACGTGGCCAATTTCGTGGGCCAGCACCGCCTTGACTTCGTCCGGCGAGAAACGCTCCAGCAGGCCCTGGCTGACCGCCACCAGGGCATCGTTCTTGTTCCAGCCGGTGGCGAAGGCGTTGGATTCGTAGGCGGGGAAAATCCCCACCTCGGGCATCTTGATGCCGGCATCGCGGGACAGTTGTTCGACGGTTTGCAACAGCCACTGCTCGTGACGAGTGCGCGGCTGGCTGATGATCTCGGTGCCGGTGCTCATTTTCGCCATCCACTTGGAGATGAACAGCGAGAACAGCGAACCGGCGAAGCCGAACACGGCGCAGAACACCAGCAGGCTACCGAGGTTGAGATCGATCCCGTTGGCCGCCATGAAACCGTTGAAGCCCAGAAGGCTCAGGGTGATGCTGGCAATCAGCACCACCGCCATATTGGTGGCTAGGAACAGCAGGATGCGCATCATGGTCGGAACGGACTCCTCACGGCGAAGACATAGTTATGCCGGGTTATATAAGGGGCACCCGACCTCGATTCAACTTGCAGCTATTTCAAACTGTGTCGCTTGCCGGCGCTGGGGCTCATTCGCCCGGGTCGGGCAGGCGGCTTTCGAACAGATGGCGGATCAGCCGGGCGAGGCGCTCGGTGTTGCCGGCGAGCAGCGCTTCGCGCAATTGATAGGCGAGGGTGCCATGGACGCGCCGCACGCTGGGCGGGAGCGCGTCGCCCGCGGCCAACGCGTGGGGGAGGCTGCGCGACAGGCGCAGGAAGCCCTTTTCGCTGAGCACCGCCTGGTCCAGGGCCTCGTAGCGAATGGCCGAATCGAAGCGGATATAGCCTTCCTCGGCCAGCCACAGCAACGCGCCCAGGCAACCCTGGTGGCGCTTGCTCGGCAGGCCGAACTCGTCCGGCTCTTCCAGGCCGATCAGGTCCTCCACGTACAGGGCTACCTTGCGCGGGAACGCCTGGTACAGGTGCAGCAAGCCGCTGGTGCAGTCCTTGTAGAAGTCGTCGATGTGCAGGTCCATGGTGAAAGCCTGGCTGGGGAGTGTGGGGGGCCGGAGCCGCTGCGAACCGGCCGCGCGGCTTCGGGGGCGGTCGGCGTCTATTGGCGATAGCTCTTGAGGAAATGCCCGATGCGGCCGATCGCCTGCTCCAGGTCGTCGACCCGCGGCAGGGTGACTACCCGGAAGTGATCCGGCCAGGGCCAGTTGAAGGCGGTGCCCTGGACGATCAGCAGTTTCTCGGACAGCAGCAAGTCGAGGACGAACTTCTCGTCGTTATGGATCGGGCAGATCTTGGGGTCGATCCTCGGGAAGGCATAGAGCGCGCCCATGGGCTTGACGCAACTGACGCCGGGAATGTCGTTGAGCAGCTCCCAGGTGCGGTTACGCTGTTCCAGCAGGCGCCCGGCCGGCAACACCAGGTCGTTGATGCTCTGGTAGCCGCCCAGCGCGGTCTGGATCGCGTGCTGCGCGGGGACGTTGGCGCACAGGCGCATGTTGGCGAGGATGTCGAGGCCCTCGATGTAGCTTTGCGCGCAATGCTTGGGGCCGGAAATCGCCAGCCAGCCGGAGCGGAAACCCGCGACCCGGTAGGATTTCGACAGGCCGTTGAAGGTCAGGCAGAGCACGTCCGGGGCGAGGGAGGCGGTGGCGATGTGCACGGCCTGGTCGTACAGGATCTTGTCGTAGATCTCGTCGGAGAACAGCACCAGGCCGTGTTGCCGGGCCAGTTCGACGATGCCTTCCAGCACGTCCTTGGAGTACACCGCGCCGGTCGGGTTGTTGGGGTTGATCAGCACGATGGCCTTGGTGTTGGGCGTGATTTTCGCCCGCATGTCGGCGAGATCGGGAAACCAGTCGGCCTGCTCGTCGCACAGGTAATGCACCGGCTTGCCGCCGGCCAGGGCGACCGCCGCGGTCCACAGCGGGTAGTCCGGCGCCGGGATCAGCACCTCGTCGCCGTTGTTGAGCAGGGCCTGCATGGCCATCACGATCAGCTCGGACACGCCATTGCCGAGGTAGATGTCCTCGATGCCGACGCCTTCCACTTGTTTCTGCTGGTAGTACTGCATCACCGCCTTGCGGGCGCTGAACAGGCCTTTCGAGTCGCTGTAGCCCTGGGCCGTCGGCAGGTTGCGGATCACGTCCTGGAGGATTTCCTCCGGCGCCTCGAACCCGAACGGCGCCGGGTTGCCGATGTTCAGCTTGAGGATGCGCTGGCCTTCCTCTTCAAGGCGTTTGGCGTGCTTGAGCACCGGTCCGCGGATGTCGTAGCAGACGTTGGCGAGCTTGTTCGATTTGCTGACCTGCATGAACCTGATTCCCGAGTGAAAGACGCTGCGGATCGGGCGACGCGGCCGGCCGAGCCTTGAAAAGGACGCGCGAAGCGTCCATCTAGCGCAGGTGAACGGCGATGTTCCCCGCCCGGCGCCATGGATCTGGCGCTCCGATCTGGCCGGAATGGCGGCGAATGTCGTTGATCCTTCCGTCTTGCGAGCTGCACGCGCGCGTCTGCGGAAGGTCCAAGAGTGACGCATCATACGTGCGGCCCCCCCCACCGGAAAAGGTGCGCGCGGGGCTTTTTTCACTACGAGGTGACCTATGGAAAAGCTGGATAAACCCCTGGAGTCCTGGCGCGAGGAATTGTCCGAGGAGCAGTTTCACGTCTGCCGGCTGGGCGGCACCGAGCGCGCCTTCACCGGCGAGTACCACGACACCAAGACACCCGGCATCTATCACTGCGCCTGCTGCGGCACGGCCCTGTTCGATTCCGATGCCAAGTACGACTCGGGCAGCGGATGGCCGAGCTATTTCCAGCCGGTTTCCGCCGAGGCGATCCGCGAGAAGGAGGACAACAGCCATGGCATGCGGCGCATCGAGGTGACCTGTGCCAAGTGCGACGCCCACCTTGGCCATGTCTTTCCCGATGGTCCGCGGCCGACCGGGATGCGTTATTGCATCAACTCGGTCTCGCTGAAACTCGAGCCCCGCGACCCTCCTTCCGCCTGAGCGCCATAATCCCGGGTGCGGCCCGCTCATCAGCGGGCCTGATCCACCCGATTTCCCCCGCGCATGGACCGCGCCGCAAGGCTACTCTTCGCGTTCGACTTCACACGGAGCGGCCGACATGGGCGAATCCCTTCTCGATATACCCTGCACCACCCTCAAGGGCGAACGGAAAACCCTGGCCGACTTCGCCGGCAAGGCGGTGCTGGTGGTCAACACCGCCAGCAAGTGCGGCTTCACTCCCCAGTACCAGGGGCTCGAAGCCCTCTGGCAGCGCTATAAGGATCGCGGCCTGGTGGTGCTGGGGTTCCCCTGCAACCAGTTCGGCAAGCAGGAACCGGGCGACGAGGGCGCCATCTCGCAATTCTGCGAGCTGAATTACGGGGTGAGTTTCCCCCTGTTCAAGAAGGTGGAAGTCAACGGTGCGGATGCCCACCCACTGTTCGTGCAGTTGAAACGGCGCGCGCCCGGTGTGCTGGGCAGCCAGGGCATCAAGTGGAATTTCACCAAGTTCCTGATCGGCCGCGACGGCCAGCAGGTCGAACGCTTCGCCCCCACCACCAAGCCCGAGGCGCTGGCCGGCGCGATCGAGGCCCTGCTGAAGTGACTGCGCGTCTTCCGGGCCGCTGATTCCCGAACCCTCGCGCTGCGCGGAGCCATCTTTGCGCGACGCATGCCGAATCCTCCCTGCGCGATCCGCCGCGCAAGAAGCCGCTAGCTCGGTTGCGCCGCCGGCAGCCAGGTATCCAGCAGTGCGATCAGATCCTCGCGGCGGAAGGGCTTCGCCAGGTAATCGTTCATGCCGGCGGCACGGCAGCGCTCGCGCTCGTCCGGCAGCGCGTTGGCGGTCAAGGCGATGATCGGCAGCTCCGGCCAGCGGCCGCTCTGGCGGATTCGCCGGCTGGCTTCGTAGCCATCCATCACCGGCATGTTGCAGTCCATCAGGATCAGGTCGACCGACGCCTGGGACAGGTAATTCAACGCCTCCTCGCCATGCCCGGCGACGCTCACTTCACACCCGAGCTTGCTCAGCATCCCCTTGGCCACCAACTGATTCACCGGGTTGTCCTCGACCAGCAGGATGTGGGCATTGCGCCGCACGGTGGGGGGACGGGCGCTGATCGCCGCCGGAGCCGCGGGTTCCTGGTGCAGCGCACGGCGCAGCGCGTGGTACAGCGTGCTGCGCGACAGCGGCCGGGGCAGTTGCTCCATGGGTGTCAGGGCCGCGCTTTGCGCGCTCGGCATGAAGCTTCCGTAGGCGGTGACCAGCAGGAAAGGCACCGGCAACGCCGGGCGCAGTTCGAGCAGGCGCTCGGGGCTGTCGCCGATGACCAGGTCGGCGTGGACGCTTGGCGGCTGCTCACCCAGAGGCTGGAATCCCAGTCCCCAGGCCGGCAGCCAGGCCTTGAGCATGTCCATCAGCCCGCTGTTGGCCGCGCACAGCAGCAAGGCCTGGCCCTGGAGCGGCGCCCAGTGCAGCGGTGGCGTATGGGTCGGCAACGGCAGCTCGGCGACGAACTGGCTGCCCAGGCCTTCGCTGGAGCTGACCTCCAGGGCGCCGCGCATGGCTTCGCAGAGCTTGCGGGTCAGGGCCAGGCCCAGCCCGGTGCCGCCGTACTGGCGGGTGATGATCGCGCCGCCCTGGGCGAAGGGCTGGAACAGTCGCGGCAGGGTGTCGGCGGAAATGCCGATGCCGGTGTCGCGCACCGCGATGCTGATGCCGGTGGCGCTCGGTGCGACGCGGACATCCACGCGGCCGAAACGGGTGAACTTGAGGGCATTGGACAGCAGGTTGCTGACCACCTGGCGTACCCGGGTCGGGTCGCCGTGGACCATGGCCGGCAACTGGGGGTCGATCAGGCAGGTCAGCTCGACCCCCGGCGACGCGTTCTGCGACAGCAGGCTGGCGGTTTCCTCCACCAGGGCGCCGAGGTCGAACGGAATGCGCTCCAGCTCCAGTTGCCCGGCCTCGAACTTGGACAGGTCGAGAATATCGTTGAGCAGCTCCACCAGGACTTCGCCGGAGTCGTAGGCGATATCCAGTTGCTGGCGCTGCTCGTCGCTCAAGGGGCCGTCCAGGGCCAGCGCCAGCATGCCGAGCAGGCCATTCAGCGGGGTGCGGATCTCGTGGCTCATGTTCGCCACGAAGGCGGCGCGCGCCTGGGCCATTTCCAGCGCCTGGGCGCGAGCGACATCGAGTTCCTGGTTGGACTGGCTGAGGCGATCATTGGCGGCCTTGAGCGCCGCGGTGCGCTCGGAGACGATGTTTTCCAATTCGCCTAGGTACCCGGTCAGGCGATCCTCGGCCTGCCGACGTTGCTCGTTCTCGCTGGCGATACTGGCCAGTTGGCGATTGGTCACTTCCACCAGCACGCCGATCTCGTCCTTCTCATGGCCTGGTGGGCAAGGGAGGCGATCCCGCGCCAAGGAGAGGATGTCGCGTTCGCTGAGCGAGCGGATCAGCCCGACCAGCGGCTTGGTCAGCATGGCGTAGAACAGCACCAGGAGGATCAGCGACAGCAGCAGGCTGCGCACGAAGCCGACCACCAGGGTCAGCAGCGCGCGACGCAGGAAGCTGCTGCCGAACGCGTAGGTGTCGATTTCCAGGTTGAGGGTGCCGAGGTTTTCCAGCGGGGCGTGAGTGATGTACAGCGGATCGGTGAAGTAGCGGCGTTCGCCGAAGAGGAAGTCGCTCAACATCCGGTCGCCGCTTTCGCTGCGGGGTCGTTTCACCCGGGCCAGGACCATGCCGCTGTTGTCGACGATCTCCGCGCCGATCACCGCCGGCGAGCGCAGCAAGCCGAGCACCAGTTCCTGGGCCAGCTCGGCGTCGATGTTGTAGGCGATGCGTGCGGCGGGACTGTGGCTGATTTCCAGAAGCGTGCGAATTTCCCGGTCGATGGAGGCATCTTCGGTCGCGAAGTCGATGCCGACCTGGATCAGGCTGAGCAGCAGGCCGAGCATGAACGCCACCAACACCGTCAGACTGGCTTGTTTGAATGACAGGCGTTGGGTGAGCGATATATCCATGGGCTACAAACTCGGCCTTGTTCCCTGCGCAGCCCAAGCATAGCCTATCCCCCGTCCCGGTAGACCCGTCCTGCGCCGGCGCGCGAGCGTCCGGTGCGCCGAAGCCTAGGAGTAGCGTGTGGATTCCCGTCTGAATGATTTTCTTGACCGTGTCGACCAAGTGCTGGCACGCCTCGATCCCCTGTTGCCGGCCCAGCCGCCGGTCATCGACTGGACCCAGTGTCTCGCGGCCCGTTGGCACCGCGAGGGCCGTAGCGGCTACCTGCAGCCGTTGCAGGTCAGCCTCGACCTGGATCTGACCGACCTGATCGGCATCGATACCCAGCGCGAGCACCTGGCGCGCAACACCCGCCAGTTCGTCGCCGGCCTGCCGGCCAACCACGCGCTGCTGTGGGGCGCGCGCGGCACCGGAAAATCCTCGCTGGTACGCGCGCTGCTCGGCGAGCACGCAGCGGCTGGCCTGCGCCTGATCGAGATCGAGCGCGACCACCTGGCCGATCTGCCGCGGCTGGTGGAGTGCCTGGCGGGCTTGCCGCAGCGCTTCGTGCTGTTCTGCGACGACCTGTCGTTCGACGCCGGGGAGGGCGATTTCCGCGTGCTGAAGAGCGTGCTGGACGGTTCCTTGGAGCGCGCGCCGGACAACGTGCTGTTGTACGCCACCTCCAATCGCCGCCACCTGGTGCCGGAGCACGAAAGCGACAACGAGAACTGGAAACGGGTGGACGGCGAACTGCATCCGAACGAAGCGGTGGAGGACAAGATCGCGCTTTCCGACCGGTTCGGCCTCTGGCTGTCTTTCTATCCCTTCACCCAGGATCATTACCTGGCGGTGGTGCGGCACTGGATCGAGGTGCTGGCCGCGTCGGCGCAGCTCGACTGGCAGTGGGACGACGAGCTGGGCAAGCTCGCCATTCGCTGGGCGCTGGGGCGGGGCAATCGCAACGGCCGCTGCGCCTACCAATTCGCCCGCCAGTGGGTCGGCACCGCCTTGCTGGAGTCTTCGCCATGATCGATTTGCAACACGCCGGCGCGGGTCTGCAAGGCTATGGGTTGCTGGCGGCCCAGTTGGAAGCCCTGCTGGCCGACGAGCGCGACTTCATCGCCAACGCCTCGCAGTTCGCCGCGTTCCTCTACCACGA
The DNA here is from genome assembly GCF_025642785.1 of Pseudomonas sp. RIT-PI-AD. Taxonomy (GTDB): domain Bacteria; phylum Pseudomonadota; class Gammaproteobacteria; order Pseudomonadales; family Pseudomonadaceae; genus Pseudomonas_T. Next base: position 34,794 of record NZ_JANZKU010000004.1, on the reverse strand, counting down.
GTTGCCGGATCTGAACTGGGCGGGGTTCTACCTGAACAAGCAGGATCAACTGGTCCTCGGGCCATTCCAGGGCAAGGTCGCGTGCGTGCGCATTCCGTTCGGCAAGGGCGTCTGTGGCGCGGCGGCGCTGACCAGGTCGACCCAGCGCGTCGAGGACGTGCACGCCTTCCCCGGGCACATCGCCTGCGACAGCGCTTCCAACAGCGAACTGGTGGTGCCGTTGCTCGACGGCGACCGGCTGATCGGCGTGCTCGACCTGGACAGTCCGAAAACGGCGCGCTTCAGCGCAGAGGATCAGGCGGGGATAGAGCGATTGGCGGAGATCTTTCTGCGCGCCAGCGATGGCTGACGAAGGCCTGAGGGTGCGTCGGGGGGCGAACCCTCAGGCGCGTAGTGCGCGGCGTCAGCGGGCGCCGCACAGCTGCGCGAGCACCTGCCGCTCGCCGGTCAGCAGGTCTCGCACCAGGGGGCGTGCCTTGATCCGGGCGTAATGCGCGGCGAGCTTTGGCCAGCGCTGCTCGTCCAGCGTCTCGCCGGCGTACTCCAGGTTCACCCACTGGCAGACCGTCGCCAGGTCCGCGACGCTCAAAGCCCCTCCGACGAAATAATCGGCATCGCCCAGGGCCCTTTCGAGGTAGTCGAGGTGCGGCGGCAGTTTCTCCAGGTGAGCCTGCACGGCCGCCTCGTCGCTCGCTTTGCCCATGATGGGTTTCAGCACCCGGTTGCGGAACACACCGAAGGTGGTGAGCGGCGCCAACTCGTAGTCGGCGTATTTCTCCAGCCAGCGCACCCGCGCGCGGGCCTCGGGATCGGACCCGCACAAGGGCTGGCGGTCGGTGTGCTTGTCCTGGAGGTATTGGCAGATGACGCTGGAGTCAGCGAGGGTGAAATCGCCGTCGCGCAGGGCGGGGATCCGCGCCAGCGGGTTCAATTCGCGATACCAGGCGGGGGCGGCCCAGGGCGTGACCATTTCCAGATGGTAGTCGAGCGCCTGCTCGGCCAGGAACAGGCGCACTTTGCGGACGAAGGGAGAAAGCGGAGCGCCGTACAACGTCAAACTCATCGGATGTCCTCGGGTTGTCCCGTAGCGAAAAGGTGAGTCACTCGTAGAAGTTCTTCTTGCGCCAGATATCTTCTTCTTCCGTCAGCTCCTTGAGCCCGTCGTTGAGTTGGCTGTTTTCCTCGTCCTCCGGGTTGGCGTTGTCCTCCATCACCAGGGCCGTGGCTTTCTCCAGATGGGCTTGCAACTGGGACAGCTGCTTCTGGTAATGGCCGGGTTCCGGCTGCTTGCGCAGGTACTGCACGCCCCGTTCGAAGGACAACCTGGCCTGGCGCGGCTGCTTCTGCATGAGCAACTGCTGGCCCATGTTGGTGAAGAACTCGACGTGCAGGTAGACCAGCATATGGCGCAGTTCCTTGGCCCAGCTCTTGGCTTCGATGGGCTGCAGGAAACCGTCCTTCACCGCCCGGCCGAGTTGGCCGTGGAGGGTTTCCAGGAGGAACCTGACTTCCTTGGCCTTGGCTTCGCTGAGCACCGGCTGGACGAGATTGCCGACGGTGATGGCGTCGCCCTTGGCGACCTCGGCGCGCAGTTCCTGGAGGCGGGCTTGCAGCGCCGCGTTGCCTTTATCCACCAGCGCCATGCGTTCGCTGAGTTGCATGAGCAGCCGGGTGAGCATCAGCTTCAGCGCGGGCGACATCAATTGCCCCGGCAGCGAGTCGGACACCTCCGCGCAGCGCCGCAGGCGATCGCTCAGGTCGGCCTTGAGCCGGGCCTTTTCCAGCTTGCTGCTTTCCATCATGTGGTTGATGTAACCGATGCCGAACAAGGCCACGACGACAACGACGATCAAGCTGGTAATCAGGAGTGGCGACACCGTTACGTTCTCCCATGGGCGGCTTTCGCCCGAGTGTAGTGCCTTAGTCAAAACGCTGATAGAGAGGTGTCGCGAATTGGCTCGAAGTCGTTGATTTGAAAAATTTTTATCGAAGGGTTGACGAACCCCGAACGGCTCCATAAAATGCGCGCCACTTCCAGCGTAAAGCCTAAAGCGAAACGCCGGAAGCCGGAAAATCTGTTGTAAGTTCCGGGCCGCGTCCCCTTCGTCTAGTGGCCTAGGACACCGCCCTTTCACGGCGGTAACAGGGGTTCGAGTCCCCTAGGGGACGCCATATTGCGGGAATAGCTCAGTTGGTAGAGCACGACCTTGCCAAGGTCGGGGTCGCGAGTTCGAGTCTCGTTTCCCGCTCCAAATCTGGAGCAATGGACTTCACCAAGGTCCATGACTCATCGAAGAAGAGGCCGAAAGGCCTCTTTTTTCGTTTCCGCTCCACTGAAAATTCCTCCGGCGTGGCGTCCTGTCGCGTTATTCGCGGCCCGCCTTTCTGCGCTCGTTCCCCGCCAGGGCGTGATCACTCTGCAAGCGTCGTGGCCTGCGGCGTCCTTGCCGCATCGCTCGTGTCGGTGTCAGTCGCGGTCGCGTTTCGCCCGTTCGCGTGCGGCCTGCATGAGCTGGCGATCACGCCAAGCCACCCGTTCCTCCCAATCTTCCAGAGGCACCAGGGCGCGTCGCTGGCTTTCGACGGTGGCGACCAGCTCCGCCGTCCAGGGGTCCTGTTGACCGCGTTCCGCGCCCATGCGGGCGTAGGCGGGTCCCATTTTCTGGGCGTGGGAGCCGATGCCGCCGCGGGTGTTGAGGTCGACGGTCTCGAAAGGGCCCATGAAGGCCCAGCGCAAGCCGAGCCCCTGGCTGACCACCTTGTCGATATCCGCCACCGAGCTTATACCGTCGCGCACCAGGCAATAGGCCTCGCGCAACAGCGCGCCCTGCAGGCGATTGAAGACGAAGCCCTCGATCTCCCGGTTCAGGCGTATCGGCGACAGGCCGGCCTCGGCGTAGAGCGCCGAGGCGCGCTCGACGACGTCGGGCTCGGTGAACGGAGCCGGGACGATCTCGATCACCGGCAGCAGGTAAGGGGGGTTGCCGGGGTGCGCCACGAGGCAGCGGGCGCGGCCGGGCAGCTCCCCGGCGAAGCGCGAGCTGGGCAGCGCCGACGAGGAACTGGCGAGGATCGCCGAGGCGGGCGCGCAGGCGTCGAGTCGGCGGAACAGCTCGACCTTGAGGTCGAGGCGCTCCGGGGCGCATTCCTGGACCAGGCTGGCGTCGGCGACCGCCGTCTCCAGGTCGGCGTGCAGGCTGATCCGTGCGCACAGCGCCGAGGGCGTTTCCTCGAGCAGGCCGTAGCGCGAGAGGTCGGCGCAGCGATCGGCGACCTCGTCCAGGGCCGTTTTCAATCTTTGAGGGTCGGGGTCTTGCAGGCGCAGGGTCCAGCCGGCGCGGGCGAAGACGATGGCGAAGGCCACGCCGATGCTGCCGGCGCCGATCACGGCGACCACGGGTGAAGAGGGGTTCATGGGCGGGTCCTGTTTCGGGGAGTGGAAGGGATTCTCAATGAACGACGCGGACCATGGCGCTCCTGCCGGGCGCGGTATGGACCCGGATGAAGCCGCTGAGGCGAGCGTCCAGTTGCGGGTCGCCGCTGTCGACGAACAGGCGGCCCTGGGGCAGGGCGGCGATTTTCGCGCTGCTCGCCAGGACGTGCAGGCGATCCGCGGGCAGGTTCGCCAGCAGCCGGGGGCCGATCTGTTGATTGCCGCGGCCGAACAGGCAGCCCTGGCCGCCGGTCACGCTGACCACGACGTGGGTGGGATGGCGCGCCGCCAGTGCCAGCAGTTCGGTTTCGCTGGCGTCGCGGCAGACCAGCTCGCGTCCCAGGTAAGCGTCCACCCCCAGCAGCGTGGCCTGGCCGTTCAGCCGCTCGGCCAGGGCCTGGATCGTCCGCCCCGGCCCGAGGATGTAGAGGTGGTCCCCCCGCAGGGTCTCGGCGAAGGCCGCGGCGACGGCTTCGGCGGCGCGGTCGGGATTCGCGCCGGAGGCCTTGGCGCTTTGCAGGTGCTGCCTGTCGGCGGGCACCCGGGCATAGCCATGCAATCGGGTGCTGACCCGGTCGGCCCGCGAGGCGCTTTCGTCGATGTCGAGCAGTTCCGCCTCTTGGGTGTCGATCCGTCCGCTCGCATAACGCAGCGCCAGTTCGCCGGCATGCTCCGGGGACAGCGCGAACACCCCGGAATACATCTTCACGCCGCAGGGAATGCCGAGGATCGGCGGCGGCTGCGGAGCACCCGCCAGGGCCTGCGCCACGTCGCGCGCGGTACCGTCGCCGCCGGCGAACAGCAGCAGGTCGACGCCTTCCTCGAGGAAGGCCGCGCAGGCGTCTTGAGTGTCGCGAGCCGAGCCCTGCGGGTGCGGCGGGCCGATCACCCGCGCTTCGATCCCGGCTTCTCGGCAGACCTGCTCGCCCAGTTCGCCGGTGGCGGTGATCACTTCCATCTGGCTGCCGGCCAGCCGCTGCAAGGCCCGCAGGGCGCGGGCGGGCGCGTTACCGTGGGCACCCAGCCGGCGGGCTCGGGCGACCACCTCGGCACCGTCGCTGCCCTTCAGGCCGACCGCTCCGCCCAGGCCGGCGAAGGGGTTGATCACCAGCCCCAGTGTGAAACCCATGGCATGCCTCGTCGAAGATTGACTGCGAAAGCGTTGCAGGATCGATTGTGCGCGATGCAAACTAAGGTTCGCATTTTCCTACTATTGCGTTCGGAGGCAGCATGAGTCAATCCGCAACAGCACATCCGTTCATGGCCAACTCGCTGGCTTCCATCAAGCAGGAGATGCTGGATGCGGTGGGGGTCCAGGATATCGAGGCGCTCTTCGAGCAAATTCCCACAGCCCATCGACTCGCCGAACTTCCCGAACTAATGGGCGCCATGCGCTCTGAAATGGCCCTGGGTCGACATCTCAAGGACATCCTGGCGCGTAATCGCAATTGCGCCGACACCCTGAGCTTCCTGGGCGGCGGGTGCTGGCGTCATCACGTGCCGGCCATTTGCAACGAAATCGTCGGACGAAGCGAGTTCCTCACCTCGGTGTGGGGCACGCCCTCGTCGGACCAGGGTCGCTGCCAGGCCTGGTTCGAGTTCAGCAGCCAGCTCGGCGAACTGGTGAACTGCGACTACGTCGGCCTGCCGGTCTACAGCTGGGGATGCGCCGCCGGTCACGCCCTGCGCATGGCCTCGCGGCTCACCGGGCGCCGCGTGGTGCTGCTGCCGGAAATCATCGACCCGGAGCGCCTGGCGGTCATCCGCAACTACTGCGAGCCGGCGATGACGGGGGAATTGACGATCGAATTCATCGCCGCCGACCCGGCGAGCGGCGGACTGGACCTGCACGACCTGCGCGCCAGGCTCGACGAGCGCGTGGCGGCGGTCTACCTGGAGATGCCCAGTTACTTCGGCCTGATCGAGGCGGCGGTCGAGGAGGTCGCGGCGCTGGTCCACGGGCAGGGGGCGGAGTTCGTCGTCGGGGTCGACCCGATTTCCCTCGGCGTGCTGGCGCCGCCGCCCGACTACGGCGCCGACATCGTGGTGGGCACCACCCAGACCCTGGGCATTCCCATGTACGGCGGCGGCGGGCTGGGCGGTTTCATCGCCACCCGTGACGAAGAGCGCTATGCCCGCGAGTACCCGACCCTGTTGATCAGCCTGACCACCACCCTGCGTCCCGGCGAGCGCGGTTTCGGCTTGTCCCTGGCCGAGCAGTCTTCCTACGGCGCCCGCGAGAACGGCAAGGACTGGACCGGCAATTCGGTCTATCTGTGGGCGATCGCCAACGCCGTCTATATGTCCCTGATGGGGCCGCAGGGCTTCCGCGAGGTGGGCGAGCTGATCGTCAGCCAAGCCCATGCCGCGGCGCGCCGGCTCGGCGAGTTGCCGGGCGTCGCGATCCGCCATGGCGAGGCCTTCTTCAAGGAGTTCGTGGTGGATTTCAACGCCAGCGGCAAGACCGTCGCGGCGATCAACGAGGCGCTGGTCGCCCGTGGCATCTTCGGCGGGCACGACCTCAGCGGGGAATTCCCGGGGCTCGGCCAATGCGCCCTGTACTGCGTGACCGAATTGCACGATGACGCCGACCTCGACCGTCTGATCCAAACCCTGAGCGAGGTACTGAGCCATGACTGAGCCCGTCGAATTGCGTCGCTACCAGGCGGCCGTGTGGGACGAACCGGTGGTGATGGAGCTGGGCCGCGCTGGCCGGCGTGGGGTGGTCTTTCCCCGGCCGGCGGGGGGCGTCGACCTCGAAGGCATTCCGCCCGGGCTGCGCCGCAAGGCCTTGCCGGGGCTGCCGGAAATGTCCGAGCCGGACGTGCTGCGGCATTACCTGCATCTCTCGCAGCAGACCCTGGGCATGATGGGCATCTCGCTGTTCGGCACCTGCACCATGAAATACAACGCTCGGGTCAACGAGGCGATCACCGCCCTGGACGACGTGGCACAGTTGCATCCCCGGCAGGCCGAGGCGACCCTGCAAGGCTCCCTGCAGATCATGCACGACCTGGAGCTGAACCTGCGCGCGCTGTCCGGCATGGATCGCTTCGTGTTCCAGGCGGCCGGCGGCGCCGACGCGGCCTTCCTGCATGTCTGCGTGACCCGCGCCTACCATGCGGCCCGCGGCGAGTTGGAAACCCGCGACGAGATCATCACCTCCATCCAGTCCCACCCCTGCAACCCGGCCACCGCGGCCACCGCCGGCTTCAAGATCGTGACCCTGCCGCTGGAGGAGAACGGCTACCCCTCCCTGGACGCGCTGAAGGCCGCGGTGTCGCCGCGGACCGCGGCGCTGATGATCAACAACCCCGACGACATGGGCATCTACAACCCGGACATCGCCGAATGGGTGCGGATCGTCCACGAGGCCGGCGGCCTGTGTTTCTACGACCACGCCAACTTCAATGGGGTGATGAGCAAGATCCGCGCGCGCGACCTGGGCTTCGACGCCTGCATGTTCATGCTGCACAAGACCTTCGGCGCGCCCAAGGGCGGCGGCGGGCCGGCGGTCGGCGCCTATGGTTGCAGCGAGGCGCTGCTGCCCTACCTGCCGGGCCCCGTGCTGGTGAAGGAGGACGACGGCTTCCATCTGCGCGCGGGCGGGCCCCACAGCATCGGTCGGGTCCGCGAATTCCTCGGCAACCTTCCGCAGATGATCAAGGCCTACGCCTGGATCAGGGCCATGGGCATCGAAGGCATCGCCGAGGCGTCCGACCTGTCGGTGCTCGCCAACAACTACATGGGCAAGGCGCTCGCGCGGATCCGTGGGGTGAGCTGTTCCCATCCGCACATTGACGCCTGGCGCCTGGAGATGACGCGCTTCAGCCTGGAGACCCTGGAGCGGGAGACCGGGATCACCGCCTACGACGTGCAGAACCGCATGGTCGACTATGGCGTGGATGCCTTCTGGCTGGCCCACGAGCCCTGGGTGATCCCGCAACCCTTCACCCCCGAGGCGGGGGAGATGTGGTCCAAGGAGGACCTGGACTACTGGATCGCGGTGCTCGCCAAGGTGTGCCAGGAAGCCTACGAGGACCCCGAGCGGGTGCGCACCGCGCCACACAATCACCCCATCGGCCGGCTGGACCCCGCTCCGCTGGAAGATCCGGCTCGCTGGGCGACCACCTGGCGCGCCTACAAGCGCAAGCACGGAGTCGAATAGCCCGCCAAAAAAGGGCCGGTGCCTAGCCCCTGGCGATGCCGCGCCTCAGTGGATCGCTCCGGACGGGCCAGGCGACGGCGTCACCGCCCCGTCATCGGCGCGGGCCAAAGCCGCGTCGTGCAAGGGCCGTGATCCGCTGCGACAGCGGTGCGGCGGAATCGGCTTTGGCTTTTCCTCGGCACGGCGGCAGACAGGCGGGATGCCGTCGGACAGCGCGATGCGCAACGGGCGTGGAAAGCAGGGCGGTAGCCTTCATGCTGTCGCGCGCCTGCTGCCAGGCGACGAAGACCCGCGACAGCGGCGACTGTTCGATGCGCAAAGGCTCGGCCGCGCGGATGAAATGCCGCTCTTCGGCCATGGCCGGCACGCCGTGCCGATGACCTGGTGCCCTCCCGGCCCCTATGCCTCGGTCGTGGGTGCTGCCGGAGCTTTTTTCGATCTCGCCAGCAGCCACACCAGTGGCAATTGCGCGATCACCGCCAGGCCCAGGCCTGCCCACGGCGTCAGCGCCATGCCGTTCCGCGTTACCAAGGCGCTGCCGAGCGTTTCGCCCAGCGTGATGCCCAGATTGAAAGCGGAAATATTCAGCGCCGAGGCAAAGCCGACCGCATGGGGCGTCCAGCGTTCGGCTGTCTCCAGCATGCCGGCCTGAAACCCCGGCGACATACCGAAGGCGAGGAATCCCCAGACGAACAGCAAGGCCACCATCGGCATCCGATAGGGCATCAGCGACTCCAGCGCGACGAGCGAAAGCGACAGCCCGATCAGCATCCATCGCAGCGTCGGCGCCCAACCCCAATGAGCCGCCCAGCGGCCTCCCGCGAGATTGCCCACCAGGGTGGCGGCTCCGAAAACCACCAACGACAGGCTGGCCCCATGGATCGAGAAGCCGGCGATCCCGGTCAGGATGGGTGTGATGAAGGTGAAGGCCGGAAAGCTGGCGCCGAAGCCCAGTACCGTGATGCTCATCATCGCCAGGATTTCGGGGCGTACCAAGGCCGCCAACTGCGTGCCGGCCCGGCCGGTTTTTCGGGCGGGTAGGGCAGGCACCCAGCGCAAGGTCGCCAGCCAGCCCGCTGCCGCCAGCATGGCCACCGCGAGGAACGGCAGCCGCCAGCCCAGCGCGTTGCCGATCAGGCTACCCAAAGGCACGCCCACCACCATCGCCAGCGTCAGCCCGGCGAACATCAGCGCCAGGGCGCGGCTGGCCTGGCCCTCGGGGGCCAGGCGCGCCGCCACCGTTGCGCCGATGGCGAAGAAGCTGCCGTGTGCGACGGCCGTCACCATGCGTCCGCCCAGCAGCATGGCGTAGCTGTGTGAAACGGCCGACAGCAGATTGCCCGCCAGGAAAACAGCGATCAGTCCGAGCAGCACGGGCTTGCCAGGAAATCGCGCCAGCCCGAGCACCACCAGCGGCGTACCGATGGCCAGCGCCAGCGCATACAGCCCGACCAAGCCGCCTGCCCGCGCCAGCGGTATCGCCAGATCGGCAGCGATGGCCGGCAGCACGCCGACCACGATGAACTCGGCCACGCCGATGGCAAAGGCCGTGACCGCCAGCGCCCAGATGCCGGGCTGCGATTGCCGGGGCCGGGTCATGGCGCGTCATTTCCCGCCATGGCGGCCGGGTAGTCGGTGTAACCGACTTGCGCGCCGCCGAAGAAGTGATTGCCATCGGGTTCGTTCAGCGGCAAACCTCGCCGCAGGCGGTTGGGCAGGTCGGGGTTGGCGACGAAGGGCCGGCCAAAGCCGATCAGGTCGGCCCAGCCATCGTGCAATGCCGTTTCGGCGCGCTCGGCCGTGTATCGGCCCGCGTAGATCAGCGTGCCGCGATAGATCAACCGCAACGCCTCCTTGAACGCCGGTGGCATCTCGGGCGCGTCCTCCCAATCGGCTTCGGCGATGTGGAGATAAACCACGCCGATGTCGTCGAGCGCTTTGGCGGCGCCCAGGTAAGTCGCTTGCGGCGTGTCGTCCACCGTCCCTTGCAGCGTGGTCAGCGGTGCCAGGCGCACCCCCAGGCGTTCCGGCCCGGTGACCGCCGCGACGGCTTCGCTGACTTCGCGCAAGAATCGCAGCCGATTGGGCAGCGAGCCTCCATAGCCATCCGTGCGCGTATTCGCCCGGGAGTCGATGAACTGGTTGATCAGGTAGCCATTGGCGCCATGCAATTCCACGCCATCGAAGCCGGCCTCCAGCGCGTTGCGCGCGGCGCTGGCGAAGTCCCGTACGACTTGGGCGATTTCCGCCTCGGACAAGGCGCGCGGCACGGAATGCTGCACCATTCCGCCGACGCCGGTTTCCGGCCCTTTGCCATCGGGGTCGATGAACACCTTGACGCCATCGGCCACCCGCGGCGAAGACGATACGGGCGCCGCGCCACCGGGTTGCAGGGAAACGTGCGACACGCGGCCGACGTGCCAGAGCTGCGCGAAGAGGCGCCCGCCGGCGGCATGTACGGCATCGGTGACGCCGCGCCAGCCGGCTATTTGCTCGGGCGTGTGGATGCCGGGCGTCCAGGCGTAGCCCTGGCCCTGCTGGCTGATCTGCGTACCCTCGCTGATGATCAGGCCGGCCGAAGCGCGCTGGGCGTAATACTCCGCCATCAACGCAGTGGGCACATTGCCGGCAGCCGCCCGCGAGCGGGTCATCGGGGGCATGACGATGCGGTTGGGAAGCGCCAGGCCGCCCAGGCGATAGGAGGTGAACAGCATGATTCAACGCTCCTGCGACGTCTTGGAGGAAACAGTGCCCGGCATGGCATCCAGCCCCGGCAGCAGCGCTTCGAGATCGACCGCTTCGGCCATCGCACGGTTGCCTTCATCGCCAGGGTGCAGGTGGTCGCCGGAGTCGTAGCGCGCGGCAATCCGGGTCGGATGGACGGAATCGCGCAGGGTCGCATCGAAGTCGATCACCGCATCGAATACGCCGCTCTGGCGAATCCAGTCGTTCACCCGCTGGCGCAGGGCGTCCTTGTCGGGGTGGTAGTAGTTGCCCAGCGGCGTGCCGGGCAATGCGCCCTCGAAAGGCGTCAGCGTGGCGCCGATCACGCGCACGCCGCGCGCATGGGCCTGTGCCACCACTTGCCGGTAGCCGGCCGCCAGCGCATCCAGCGTCGGGCGCGGCGCATCCGGCGCGAAGGCGGTACCCGGCCAGGAAATGTCGTTGATGCCCAGCATCACGATCAGGCTTTGCACGCCAGGCTGGGCCAGTACGTCGCGCTCCAGTCGCGCCAGTGCGTTGACGCCCATGCCGTCGGACAGCAGCCGCGCGCCGGAGATACCCGCATTGACGACCGCCACGCCATGCCGGGCCAGCCGGGTGGCGAGGAAGTCCGGCCAGCGGCTGTCCTTGTCGAGGCTCGCGGTCGCGCCGTCGGTTATGGAGTCGCCCATCACCACGACTGCCCGCGCGACCTGTTCGGTTTCGACCTGGATGCCCGCCAGCAGCGGACGGGCCGTGGTGCGCTGCGTGGCGGCATCGGCTTTCGTCCATGTCGCGCTCGAGGTTTGGTCGCCGGGCGCGATTAAGGTCGTCTGGCGGCCGTCCCAGTGGAAGGTGCTCACGGGCGTTGCATTCGGCAGGTGGATGCTGACCGCCACCTGGGCAAGCGCCGGCACCTGCAAGGCCACGGGGTCGCTGACCAGCGATGCGCCTGGAAGGATCGTTGCCCCCTCCTGCCCGCCGAAGGTCACCGACCGCAGGCTGCCAGCGGCAATCGCCCCCTTCGCGTCTGGCCGCGCGAGGGTGGTCTTGCCCACGACGACCGGCTCGCGACCGTAGGCGTTGGACAGCACGACGCGCAGGCGTGACCCGCCCAGGCTGATGCGCGCCACCTGGCGCACGCTCTGGTCATGCAAGAGCGGCGGGACATTGGAGGGAAACAGAAAGTCCGTTCCCCAGGTGGGTTGCGGGCTGGCCTGCCAGCTTGCCACCCAGCTCAGCTTGTCCGCCCGCGCGGTCGCGGCGGGTAGGGCTGCGCCCGCCGCGACCGCCAAGGCCAGCATGGCCGAGGCCCTGGAACGTAATGTCATGGGATTGCCCTTTTGGTGAATTGAAAAACTGCGGATGGCCAAATTATGAGTTCGGGGATCAGCTTGGAGTAGGCTGTCCGGAGGAACATCATTTGTGAGTTCACTTCATCGAGGACACGCCCTTGGCCCGTCTTGAAGTCAACCGATCCGGCGAGCTGGAAGTGTTCGTGCGGGTCATCGAGCTGGGCGGCTTTTCCGCCGCCGCCCGCGCCTGTGGCATGACGCCCTCGGCCGTCAGCAAGCTGGTTGCGCGGCTGGAACAGCGCTTGGGCACGCGCCTGGTAAACCGCTCCACCCGCCAGCTCCAGCTCACCGCCGAAGGCTGCGCGTTCTACGAGCGCGGCGTGCGCATCCTGGCCGACCTGGAAGAAGCCGAACGCTGCGCCAGCGAGCACACTGCCCCGCGCGGTCGCCTGCGGGTGAATGCCAACGTGCCGTTCGGCCACCATTTCCTGCTGCCGCTGGTGCCCGAATTCCTGCAGCGCCATCCCGACGTGACGCTGGACATCGTGTTGACCGACGAGGTCATCGACATCCTGGAGCAGCGCACCGACGTGGCCGTGCGCGCCGGCCCGCTGAAAAGCTCGACCCTGATAGCGCGCACGCTCGGCGCCACGCGTATGGTGATCGTCGGCGCGCCGGGCTACCTGGCGAGGCATGGCACGCCTGCCACTCCGGAGGCGCTGCTGGCGCACAACCGCCTGGGTGCGAACTACGCGCGGGCGCAATCCGGCTGGCCGCTGCGCCATGCGGGCGACGATCTTGTGCTGCCAGTGACCGGCAACGCCCAGGCCAGCGATGGCGAGGCATTGCACCGGCTGGCCCTGGCCGGACTCGGGCTGGCGCGTCTGGCGGCTTTCCAGGTGCGTGACGACATCGCCGCCGGCCGCCTGCTGCCCGTACTCGAAGACTGCAATCCGGGCGATGTCGAGGAAGTCCACGCGATCTATGTCGGCCAAGGCGGCTACTTGCCGCTGCGCGTGCGTGCCTTTCTGGATTTCCTGGCCGAACGGGTGGACGTCGGGCAGGGGGCGGTGCGTGCCTAACGTGGGGGGCGCTTCGCGTTGCCGGCATGGCGCTGGGCCGCGCCATCGAGCCTCGGCCTAGCCCGGCGAATTGTGGTGTTGGAGTCATCGTGAACACAAAAAAGCCCCGTCGGGTGACGGGGCCTGCGCGCCCGAGTGCGGCGTCGAGTCTCGTTCAGCCTTTCCAGTGGCCTTCGGCGTGCAGCCCGGCGAACACCTTGTCCACCGCGCGGCGGGCGCGGGCCACCATCTCGGCGGTTTCCTCTTCGCTGATGACGAATGGCGGCGAGAAGGAAATCGAATCGCCCTGGGGCAGGGCGCGGGTGATCAGGCCTTCTTCGAGGGCGGCGCGGGCGATCCGCCCGGCTACTTTCAGGGCGGGATCGAACGGGGTCGCCGGGTCGCGCCGGGCGACGAATTCCACTGCGCCCATCAGGCCCACGCCCCGGATGTCGCCGACGGCCGGGTGGTCGGCGAAGCTTTCGCGAAGCAGCCGGTGCATCAGTTCGCCGCGCGCCGCGGCCTGGGCCACCAGGCCTTCGTCCTCGATGATCTGCAGGTTGGTCAGCGCCGCCGCGGCCGCCAGCGGGTGGCCGCTGTAGGTGTAGCCGTGGGCGAAGGCGCCATAGCGTTCGCCGCCCAGCAGCAGGCCCTGCCAGATTTTCTCCGAGAGGATGCAGGCGGACAGCGGCACGTAGGCCGAGGTGATGCCCTTGGCCACGGTCATCAGGTCCGGGCGCATGCCCATCTTCTCGCTGCCGAACGTGGTGCCCAGGCGGCCGAAACCGCAGATCACTTCGTCGGCGATCAGCAGCACGTCGTATTTGTCCAGCACGGCCTGGATCGCCGCGTAATAGCCAGGGGGCGGCACGATCACGCCGCCGGCGCCCATCACCGGTTCCATGATCATCGCCGCGACGGTTTCCGGGCCTTCTTCGAGGATCAGGTTTTCCAGGTCGGCCGCCAGGCGCGCGACGAAGGCGGCGTCGCTCTGCCCGGGTTCGGCCTGCCACAGGCGGTGCGGCGCGGTGGTGTGGCGGACGAAGGGCAACGGCAGGTCGAAGCCGTTGTGCATGCTCTGCAGGCCGGTCAGGCCGGCGGAGACGATTGTCACACCGTGGTAGCCGCGCTGGCGCGCGATGATCTTCTTCTTCTGCGGCAGGCCGCGGGCGTTGTTGTAGTACCAGACCAGTTTCACTTGAGTGTCGTTGGCGTCGGAACCGGAGTTGCCGAAGAACACTTTCGACATGGGCACCGGCGACAGCTCGATCAGCTTCTCCGCGAGGAGGATCGAGGTGTCGGTGCCCATCGACGAGAACGAATGATAGTAGGGCAGGCGCATCGCCTGGTCGTGCAGGGTGGTGGCGATCTCCTTGCGCCCATAGCCGATGTTGACGCACCACAGCCCGGCCATCGAATCGATGTAGCGACGGCCCTCGCTGTCCTCCAGCCAGACCCCTTCGCCCTTGACCATGACCAGCGGGCCCTTGCGTTCATGCTCGGCCAGGGCGGTGAACGGATGCATCAGATACTGCCGATCCTTGTCGTGAAGCGCGGCCGATGGAGTGCTCAGGTTCATTGGAATCTCCTGTCTGAATCAAAATTAGAAGGTGATTTTGTGCGCATTGCGGTGTTATGGGCGTTATGCGAACATGAATGTAGCATCTTGAACCCGTATCGAGGAAACAAATCATGCTGAACTTGAAAGATCCTTCGCTGCTCCAGCAGGCCATCTTCGTCGAGGGCGCCTGGCGGGTTCCGGAAGGCTGCGGCTGGATCGAGGTGAGCAACCCGAGCACCGGCGACGCGGTGGGCCGGGTGCCCAAGGCGGGGCGGGCGGAAACCGTCGCGGCGATCGAGGCGGCGGAGCGGGCCTTCCGCGCCTGGTCGGTGCGGCCGGCCGCCGAGCGGGCGCGGATCGTCAAGCGCTGGTACGAATTGATCGTCGAGCACGCCGACGATCTGGCGCTGATCCTCACCGTCGAGCAAGGCAAGCCGCTGGCGGAAGCCAAGGGCGAGATCCTCTATGGCGCGGCGTTCTTCGAGTGGTCGGCGGAGGAAGCCAAGCGCCTGTATGGGGAAATCCTGCCGGCGCCGCAGCGCGGGCAGCGGATGATGGTGCTGCGCCAGCCGATCGGCGTCTGCGCGGCGATCACGCCGTGGAATTTCCCCATGGCGATGATCCCGCGCAAGGCCGGCCCGGCCATCGCGGCGGGCTGCAGCATGGTGCTCAAGCCGGCCAGCGCGACGCCCTTTTCGGCCCTGGCGCTGGCGGAGCTGGGCCGGCGCGCCGGCTTGCCGGCTGGCGTCTTCAACGTGGTGACCGGCTCCGCCGGCGAGGTGGGCGACGAACTGACCAGCCACCCGCTGGTGCGCAAGGTCACCTTCACCGGTTCCACCGAGGTCGGTCGCACCCTGATGGCCAGGGCGGCGGGCACCATCAAGAAGGTCGCCCTGGAACTGGGCGGCAACGCCCCGCTAATCGTGTTCGACGACGCGGACCTGGAGGTGGCGGTGGCCGGTGCCATGGCCTCCAAGTTCCGCAACATGGGCCAGACCTGCGTCTGCGCCAACCGCCTGTACGTCCAGGCCGGCATCCACGATCGTTTCGTCGAGCGCCTCGCCGAGGCGGTCGCCGCCCTGCGGGTGGGCGATGGCCTGCTGCCGGGCACCCAGCAAGGGCCGTTGATCGACGAGGCCGCGGTGGAGAAAGTCCAGGCGCATATCGACGATGCCCTGGCGCGGGGCGCGCAGCTGGTGACCGGCGGCAAGCGCCACGCCCTGGGACGGACTTTCTACGAGCCCACGGTACTCGCCGAGGTGACCGCCGAGATGCGCATCGCCCGCGAGGAAACCTTCGGCCCGGTGGCCCCGGTGTTCCGCTTCGAGACCGAGGCGCAGGCGATCGAGGCGGCCAACGCCACCGAGTTCGGGCTCGCGGCCTATTTCTTCACGCGCGACAATGGGCGCGTCTGGCGCGTCAGCGAGGCGCTGGAGTTCGGCATCGTCGGGGTGAATACCGGGGCCACTTCCTACGAAGGCGCGCCGTTCGGCGGGGTGAAATCCTCGGGGATCGGCCGCGAGGGCTCGCACCACGCCATCGAAGAGTTCACCGAGCTCAAATATGTTTGCGTGGCCGAGGTGGGCTGATATATTTCCAGCTGATTGGTCTGTGCGCCTACCGCACAGACCTTATAAAAAAGGAATGCTGCAATGCTCGAAACGGAATCATCAATCGACGACGAGAATCGTGATCGCGATTATGTTGGTTCTTTCGCCCGCGGCCTCGAGGTCATCAAGACCTTCACCCGGCACACGCCGCGCCGCACCCTCAGCGAGGTGGCCGAAGCCAGCAACATGAGCCGCGCCACGGCGCGGCGCTTCCTGCTGACCCTGGTCCGCGAGGGCTATGCCGAGACCGACGGGAAGTACTTCAGCCTCAAGCCGAAGATCCTCGAGATCGGCTTCTCCGCCTTGTCTTCGATGAACATCTGGGACGTGGCCCAGCCGATCATGAACGCCCTGGCCGCGCGTCTGCAGGAGTCCTGCTTCGCCGCGGTGCTCGACGGCGACTCGGTGATCTACGTCGCCCGGGCCAATTCGACCCGGGTGGTCAACATCAGCATTTCCATCGGCAGCCGCTCGCCGGCCCACACCGTCTCCACCGGGCGCGTGCTGCTGGCGGCGCTGCCGGAGGCCGAGCTGCAGGACTACCTGGAAAAGACCACGCTGACCAAGTTCACCCAATACACGGTGACGTCCAAGGTCAAGCTGCGCGAGCTGATCAACGAGACGCGGCTGCGCGGCTGGTCGATCGTCGACCAAGAGCTGGAGATCAGCCTGCGTTCCATTTCCGTGCCCATCCGCGACCGTGACGGTCGGGTGGTCGCCGCGCTCAACGTACCCTGTCCGACCGAGCGTGTGACCCAGCAGGACATGAGCACGCGCATTCTCACGGAATTGCTGGAAGCCTCGAAAAACATCACTCAGGCCCTGCAAGGCTAGGCCCATTCCTCTGGCCGCATGCGCGGCCGGCAGCACACGCGCCCCGAATCCCGGGGCGTTTTTGTTCGTGTCCTTCATGCGCCTTCTTGGTGCAGTACTTTCGTGAACATTGGTTTGCATTGCGCACATACGTGCGCTAGCGTTACACGCATCATCTAGAACAACAATCGATAACGATGAATGCCGCATCCGATCGGTCCGCCCCTGGCGTCCCCGTCCACCTCTCGCCCCTTGGGCGCCTGCCCGACGTCCGCCTCGATCGAGGCCGCGCGTCGCGTTCCCTCGTCGGCCTTGACCGGCCAGCTCACCCCGCGCCGCGCACCGATGCCGTGCGCAGGCCCTTTCAAGGAGTTGCTGCATGCATGACCTGAACGGAAAGACCCTGCTCGTCACCGGTGCGTCGAAAGGCATCGGCGCCGCCATCGCGACCGCCCTCGGCGCGGCGGGCGCCCGGGTCATTGCTCATTACGGCGGCGATCGCGCGGGCGCCGAGGCCGCGCTGGCGGAGGTCCCCCCGGAGCGGAAATTGCTGCTGCAAGCCGACCTGCACGACCCTCGCGCGGTGGAGTCGCTCTGGGCGCGTGCCCAGGCCTGGCAAGGCCGTATCGACGGCTTCATCAACAATGCCGCGATCATGCGCTGGCACGGAGGCATGGCGGCCGACGACGGCGCCTGGGACGAGGTGTGGGAGGAGACCCTGAACGTCAACGTGCTGGCCCCGGCGCGGCTGATCCGCCGCGCGGTCGCGCACTTCCAGGCCAGTGGCGGCGGTGTGCTGATCAGCATTTCCAGTTGGGCCGCGCAGCGTGGCGTGACCAACCCCGACACCCTGGCCTACGCCGCTTCCAAGGCCGCGGTGCGCTCCATGACCCAGACCGTGGCGCGGGCCTACGCTAAGCAGGGCATCCTCGCTTACATCGTGGCGCCCGGCGTGGTACGGACCCAGATGTCCGAAGTCTTCGCCCAGACCCAGGGCGGTGAGGAGGCCGTGACCGCGCAACTGGCGATGGGCGAATGGGTACCGCCGGGCGATATCGCCGAGCTGGTGACCTTTCTCGCCAGCGGGCGCTGCCGGCACCTGAGCGGCGCGACGCTGGACGTGAATGGGGCCAGTTATGTGCGCTGAGCGTGCGGCTCGCCTTATTTAAGTGCGCAATAAAAACAAATGTGCGCATGGCGCATAAAATTATTGACATAGAAGCGTTAAAGCCAGACATTGAGTTTCCAGCCGGTGGCTGGCGCGCCCATCAATCGAACCAGGGGGTCTCCCATGCTCAAATTGAACGCAGTCGTTCTCTCGCTGACCGTCGCTGTCATGGCGGTCTCCGGCGCCGTGCAGGCGCGCAGCCTCGACGAAATCATCAAGAGCGGAACCCTCCGCGTCGGGATCAACCCGAACTTCCCGCCGATGAGCTCGTACAACGACCAGAACGAGCTGACCGGCTTCGATATCGACGCGGCGAACGAGATCGCCCGCAACCTGAATGTCAAGGCAGAATTCGTGCCGACCGAAAGCGCCCAGCGCGTGCCTTTCCTGCAGTCCGACCGCATCGACATCTCCCTGGGCGCCCTGACGCGCAATTCCGAGCGCGCCAAGCTGATCGACTTCACCGTGCCCCTGCACACCGAGAGCATGGCGGTGCTGACCACCGAGAAACTCACCGCGAGCAACTGGAAGGAGCTGGACAGCCCCGACGTCAAGCTGGTGAACATGCGCGGCAACTGGTCGGTGGACTACCTGAAGAAAGAGCTGCCGAAAGCCAATGTCTTGCTGGTGGAAACCATCGCCGACACGGTTCGCGCGGTGGCCCAGGGCCGGGGCGACGCCATCGTCGAGAACATCGACTTCTTCATGGGCTTCACCAAGAACTACCCCGACGTGAAGTGGAAGGTGCTCAAGGACCCGATCTCGGTGGGCTACGACTGCATCGGCGTGGCCAAGAACAGCAGCGGCTTGCGCGACTACCTGAACGTGGTGCTGTTCGAGATGCACAGCAGCGGCTTCGTGAACAGCGCCTGGCAGAAAGCCTATGGCGCACCCATGCTCAAGCCGGTGGACGCGATCCCGTACTTCTAACTCCCGTGGCGATTCGCGCGGGCGGGCGGCCGCGCGCGAATCGACGAAAAGGACGGATAGCCTCGTGGACTACACCTTTCAGTTCTCCAACGTCATCACCAACCTCCCTTACCTGTTGAAGGGCGCGTTGCTGACCCTCGAAATCGCCTTCGTGTCCTTCTGGCTCGGCGCGGCCATCGGCCTGGCGGGCGCCATGGCCAAGCTGCATGGCGGGCGGGTGCTGCGCGGCGTGGTGAGCGTCTACATCACGCTGTTCACCAACACGCCGGCCCTGGTGCAGATCTTCTTCCTGTTCTATGCCTTGCCGGACGTGGGCATCGTGCTGGAGCCGATGACTGCCGTGCTGATCGGCCTGACCCTGAATTCCGGCGCCTACCTGATCGACATCCTGCGCTCCGGGGTCGAGTCGGTGCGCCAGGCGGAGATCGAGACCGCCACCACCCTGGGCATGTCCGGCTTGCAGACGGTGCGCTACGTGATCCTGCCGCACATCGCCAAGACCATCTACGCGCCCTTGTGCAACTTCTTCGTCTGGCTGGTGCTGGGGAGCTCGATCGGGGCGATTTTCGGGGTCGAGGAACTGACCGGCCGCGCCATCAACATTTCCACCGCCAACCTGCGCACCATCGAGACCTTCTCGGTGGTGGCGGCGATCTACGTGGCCCTGACCTTCGTCGCCTCCGTCGTGCTGGGGCTGGTCGGCCGTCACCTGTTCCGCGCCAAAATCAAGGTGTTCTGATGTTCGATCTGATCATTTCCCAGGCTCCGCGCTTCTTCACCGGGTACACCCTGGTCTTCATCCTCGAAGCCATGGGCCGGACCTTGCTGATGACGCTGATCGGCTGCTCCGTCGGGGCCCTGGCCGGGTTCGCGATCAGTGTGCTGCGCAGCACCACCGGCCAGTGGCTGGCCCCGCTGCGCCTGCTGGCGACCTTCTACGTGGAAGTGTTCCGGCGCATTCCCTTCCTGGTCATCCTGTTCATCGTGATGTACGCCTCGCAGGGCTTCGGCTCCACCGTCTCGCTGTCCACCATCGCCACCCTCTCGGTGTGCCTGGTGGCGACCGCGTTCCTCTCGGAGATCATCCGCGCCGGGCTGGAGTCGGTGCCGCGCCAGCAGCTGGAAGCGGCCCAGGTGATGAACTTCGGGTTCGCCCGCACCCTGTTCAGGGTGCTGCTGCCGCAGTCCTGGAAGGTCATCCTGCCGCCGGCCTTCGCCTTCATGGTGATGTTCATCAAGGACACCTCCCTGGCCTCGCAGATGGGCGTCGTCGAGTTGACGTTCGCCGGCAAGGTGCTGATGAACCGCGGCTATTCGCCCTTCCTGGTGTACGCCGTGGTGCTCGCTGCCTATTTCACCCTCTCGTACCCACTCAGCCGTCTGGGCGCCTACCTGGAGAATCGTCTTGCCTCACCTCAACGTCGTAAATCTGTCCAGCGCGTACGCGCACATACCGGTCCTGCAGAACGTGAGCTTGTCGGTCGACCGCGGTGAGGTGATCAGCCTCATCGGCCCTTCGGGGTCGGGTAAAAGCACGTTGCTGCGGGTGCTCATGGGGCTGTTGCCGCCCACCGACGGCCAGGTCCTGATCGACGACACGCCGCTCGACTACGTGTCGAAGAAGAGCCTGCGCACGGCGCGGGACAAGATGGCCATCGTGTTCCAGCAGTACAACCTGTTCCAGAACATGGACGTGCTGCGCAACGTGACCATCGCGCCGATCAAGATCAAGCGGCGTCCGCGCGCCGAGGTGGAAGCCGAGGCCAAGGCGCTGTTGCACAAGGTCGGGCTGGGGGAGAAGCACCATGCCTATCCCGACGAGCTGTCCGGCGGCCAGCAGCAGCGCGTGGCGATCGCCCGGGCGCTGGCGCTCAAGCCGCAGATCCTGCTGCTCGACGAGGTCACCGCGGCGCTGGACCCGGAACTGGTCAACGAGGTGCTGGACACGGTCCGCGGCCTGGCCCGGGAGGGCATCACCATGTTGCTGGTGTCCCACGAGATGGCCTTCGTCCGCGAGGTGTCCACGCGCATCGTGATGATGGATAAGGGCCAGGTGATCGAGGTGGGCACGCCGCAGCAAATCTTCGAGGCGCCCAGCGAGCCGCGGACCCGCGAATTCGTCGGCAAGATTCTCCGCCATTGATCATCTCCCGCCCGCCCTCGCGCCCGTTCGTCGAGGCGCGGGACGGGCGCCGTTCGCCGCAGGGGTAAGCACCATGGATCGCATCCCGATCACGTTCGAAGGCCAGGTCCTGTACGCCCGTCGCGGCGAATCCCTGGCCGCCGCCCTGATCGCCGGCGGGGTCCGGCATTTCCGCGAAACCCGCAACGGCGCCTGCCGCGGGCTCTTTTGCGGCATGGGGGTGTGCCAGGAATGCCTGGTGGAGATCGATGGCCGCCCCAACCAGCGGGCCTGCATGACCAAGGTGGTGACGCCGATGCGGGTCGCCCGCAGCCTCGCCGACGCGACCCTGCCGCTGGAGCGGTCGCGCAGCGAACCGGTCGAGGAAACCCAGGTGGAAACCCCCGACGTGCTGGTGATCGGCGCCGGGCCCGGCGGCTTGTCCGCCGCCCTGTCGGCGCGCCAGGCCGGTGCGCGGGTGGTGATGCTGGACGAGCGCAGCCTGGCCGGCGGCCAGTACTACAAGCAACTGAGCGTCGAAGGGCCGGACATCGCGCCGCCCGACCGCCAGCACCGCGAAGGGGCGCGGCTGATCGCCGAGGTGCGCGCGGCGGGCGTCGAGTTGATCGGCGATGCGCTGGTCTGGGGAGCGTTCGAGCCCGGCGAGTACGGGGTCGCCATCGAGGGTCGCAGCCAGCGCTGGAAGCCCCGTTGCACGGTGATCGCCACCGGCGCCTACGAGCGCGGCTGGGCGGTGCCGGGGTGGACCCTGCCGGGGGTGATGACCACCGGCGCGGCGCAGACCCTGTGGCGCACCGCGCGTCGGCTTCCCGGCCGGCGCGTGCTGATCGCCGGCAACGGACCGCTGAACCTGCAATTGGCGGCCGAATTGAGCGCCGGCGGGGCCGAGGTGGTCGCGGTGGTGGAGGCCGCGGTGGCGCCGGGCTTGGCGCAGCTCGGCGATTTGCTGCGCATGGCCTGCCTCGTGCCGCGGTTGCTGCTCGACGGCTTGGGCTATCGCCTGGCGTTGCGGCGCGGCAAGGGACGAATGATCCACGGCGCACTGGTGGCGGGGATCGAGGCCCGTGGCGAGTCGCTGCACGTCGCCCTGTGCCGGGCGGACGGCCAGCCGCTGGCGGATGCCTTCGAGGTCGATTGCGTCTGCCTGGGCTATGGCTTCGAGCCGGCCAACGAATTGCTCCGCGCCCTGGGGTGCGGGCACGACTACGACGCCGCGCGCCGCCAGTTGGTGACCCGTCGCGACGCCCAGGGCCAGACCGATATCCCCGGGGTCTACGCGCTCGGCGACTGCACCGGCCTCGGCGGTGCCAAGGCCGCATTGGCCGAGGGCCGGGTGATCGGCGTGGAGGCCGCCCGCGCCTGTGGCTACCGACCTTCCGCGGCGTTGCGCCGGGTCCACGACGCCGCGCTCGTCGAGCTGGAGCGCCAGCGTGCGTTCCAGAGCGCCTTGTGGAGCCTCTACCGCGCCGCGCCCAAGCCGCCGTCGGCGGGCGGCTGCCTGGTATGCCGCTGCGAAGAAGTCAGTTTCGCCACCCTGCAAGAGGCCCTCGACGAAGGCTTCAGTACCCTCGGCGCCATCAAGCGGCATACGCGCATCGGCATGGGTCGTTGCCAGGGTCGCTATTGCGCGGCGACCCTCGACGAACGCCTGTGCGCCCTCACCGGGCAGACCCGCAGCGACACCTCGGGGTTCGCTCCGCGCCTGCCGGTGAAGCCGGTGAGCATCACCGAGCTGGCCGGGACTGCGGAAAAACAGCGTTAATCATTTCGCGAACCATTGTTCGCCATGCTAACATTTGTGCGAAAGTTACCTGGGTTCGCGAAACAGAATTACGGTATGAAAGGCGATTGATGCCGAATCGCGTCAAAAAACCTGGCTTTCTAAGCGAACTCATTTCGTCAGTGCGCACAAAACCGCAACCATTGGAGTCGAGCATGAGAAAAGCATTTCGCGGCAGCTACGGAGTCACGGTCACTCCGTTCACCGAGGACGGCAGCCAGATAGACGAAAAGGCCCTGGCCGCCTTCATCGACTGGCAGGTGCAGGCCGGTTCGCCGGGCATCATCATCCTCGGCACCACCGGCGAGTTCCTCACCCTGTCGCACGACGAGCGCACCCGCTACGTGGAAGCCACGGTCAAGCTGGCCGCCGGCCGTCTCGACGTGCTGGTCGGGGCCTCGGACGCCTTCACCGCGAACGCGGTGCGCTTCGCCCGCGAGGCCGAGGCGCTCGGCGCCGACGGGTTGATGGTGGCGCCGCCCTACTACTACACCCCGACCGACGACGAAATCTTCAATTACTACAGCGCGGTGTCCGAAGCCACCTCGCTGCCGATCATGCTGTACAACAACCCGATCACCACCAACGTGGACATGTCGGCGGCCCTGGTCGCCCGCATGACCCGGGCGCTGGACAACGTGCGCTACATCAAGGAAGCCAGCATGGACGTCGGGCGGGTCTACGACATCGTCGAGGCGACCCGGGGCGTGATGAACGTCTTCGCCGGCGAGCGGCCGGTGGAAAGCTTCCTGCTCGGTGCCGTCGGCTACGTGAACCCCTACGCGAACTACATCCCCCGTGCCTCGACGCGGCTCTGGGAAGCCCTGGTGGACGGCCGACTGGAGGAAGCCCGGACGATCCAGGCGATGATCGCCAGCTTCGATCACATCATCGCCGAAGGGCACCCGACCTACGGCCACCAGTGCTATTCCAAGGCGCTGGCCGCGTCCCAGGGCTACCCGGTGGGCGACGTGCGCCAACCCCTGACGCCCTTCTCGGCGCTGGGCGAGGAAGGCATCCAGCGGCGCGACCGGATCGTCGCCATCATCGATGACCTCAACCGCTACGTGGCGGCCCAGGCCGCGCGCTGAAACCGGAGGGGCGGCATGAGCGTTCCAGCACTGTTCACAGCCTTCGATTCCCGGGGCGTGCGCTTTCGCAATCGCATCCTGGTGTCGCCCATGTGCCAGTACCAGGCGGTCGAAGGCCTGGCCAACGACTGGCACTATGCCCACCACGCGCGGTTCGCGCTCGGCGGGGTCGGCGGTGCGCTGCTCGAAGCCACCGCCGTGGAGCCCGAGGGACGCATCAGCCCCGGCTGCCTGGGGCTGTGGCACGACGGACAGATCGAGGGCCTGCGCCGGCTCGCCGACCTCTACCACGACCAGGGCATCCCCCTGGGGGTGCAGCTCGCCCACGCCGGGCGCAAGGCCAGCTCGGCGGTGCCCTGGGCGGGTGCCGGCCCGCTGCGGCCCGACAGCCCTTACCCGGCCTGGCCGACGCTCGCTCCTTCGGCCCTGGCCCACTCGGCGGACTGGCCCACGCCGAACGCCGCCCGCCGCGAGGACATCGACCGGGTGGTCGGCGCCTTCGCCGCCAGTGCCCGGCGCGCGGTGGCGGCCGGCCTGGATTTCGTCGAGATCCATGGCGCCCACGGCTACCTGATCCACGAATTCTTTTCCCCCCTGGCGAACCGGCGTACCGACGCCTACGGCGGGGCCTTCGACAACCGCGCGCGGCTGGCCCTGGAGATCGTCCGGGCGGTACGCGACGCGGTGCCGGCGGCGATGCCGGTCTGGTGCCGCCTGTCCTGCATGGACGACGGCGAAGGCGGCGTGACCCTGGACGACAGCGTGCGGCTGGCGAAGGCCCTGGCGCGGGAAGGGGTCGACCTGGTGGACTGTTCGGCGGGCGGCATCCTCGGCCCGGTGGCGCGCTCGGCGACCCAGGCGACCCCCGGCCACCAGGTGCCCTATGCCGCGCGGATCCGTGCCGAGGCGGGCGTGGCGAGCATGGCGGTGGGGTTGATCGTCGACGCCGAACAGGCCGAGCGGATCGTCGCCGACGGCGCCGCCGACCTGGTCGCCCTGGGACGCGGCCTGCTGGATGATCCCAGCTTCGCCTACCATGCGGCGCGACGCCTGGGCCTGGCCGACGCGCACCGCCTGCTGCCGGTGCCCCACGGGTTCTTCCTGGGCCGTCAGCAGGCCCGCGAGCAGGCGGCCGCGTCGTGAGCCTCCGGGGGAGAAGCCCATGGCCGAGGTAATCGTCATCGGCGGCGGCCTGGCGGGTTGCGCCACCGCCTATTACCTGGCGAAGGACGGGGTGGACGTCGTGCTGCTGGAGCGCGGCGAGCTGAACACCCAGGCCTCGGGTTCCAACGCCGGCAGCCTGCACGCGCAGATCCCCCACGACCCCTTCGTCAACAAGGGCCCCGAATGGGCCCGGCGTTTCGCCCCGAGCATCCAGTTGATGGCGCGTTCCATCGAGATGTGGCACCAGTTGCCGGCCGAGCTGGGGGTGGACCTGGAGGTCTCCACCAAGGGTGGCCTGCTGGTGGCCAGTAGCGAGCAGCAATTGCGCGAGGTCGAGGCCAAGGCGCGGCTGGAGCGCGAGCACGGCCTGGACGTGCGCCTGCTCGACCGGCGGGAGGTGCGCGACCTGGCGCCCTACCTGTCGGACCGCGTACTCGGCGGGGCCTTCTGCCCCATCGAGGGCAAGGCCAGCCCGCTGATCGCGACCCTGGCCTACGCCAATGCGGCCAAGCGCCTGGGGGTGAGCTTTCGCCGCCACAGCCCGGTGCTGGACATCGAACGGGGCCAGGGCAACTACCGCGTGGTGCTCGGCGAGGGCTCGCTGGTCGCGCCGCGGGTGGTGAACGCCGCCGGTGCCGACGCCGGGCGCATCGCCGCCATGCTGGGGATCGCCACCGATGTGCAGGGCTTCGCCATCCAGGTCGCGGTCACCGAGCAGACCGGTCCGCTGATTCCCCACCTGGTCTATTCGGCCGGCGAAAAGCTGACCCTCAAGCAGAACGCCATCGGCTCGGTGCTGATCGGCGGCGGTTGGCCGGCGCGCTGGCACGGCCGCGGGCATCCGGTGACCGACCCGGACTCCCTGGCGCAAAACATGGCGCTGGCCTTGCAGACCGTTCCTGCCCTGGGGCCGCTGCGGGTGATCCGTACCTGGGCGGCGGTGGTCAATGGCACCGACGATTGGCGGCCGATCCTCGGCGAAGTGCCGGGCGCGCCGGGCTTCTTCATGAATTTCTTCCCCTGGATGGGGTTCACCGCCGGCCCGTTGATCGCCCGGGTCATCGCCAGCCTGGTGCAGGGCAAGGCGGTTCCCCTGGATGTCGACTACCGGCCTTTTCTCTACCGCTGAGCCTGGACGCCGAGCCGGCTGGCCTGGAGCCCCCATGAAAGACAAAGTGGTACTGATCACCGGCGGTGCCGGCGGCCTCGGCCAGGCCCTGGCCGCCCGTTTCCGCGCGGCCGGCGCGCGAGTGCATGGCGCCGACCTGGGGCCGGCGACCGCCGAGGTCATCGCCTGCGACGTGAGCCGTCCGGAAGACTTGCAGGACGCGGTGGCGCGGGTCCTCGCCGAGCATGGGCGCCTGGACGTGGTGGTTGCCAACGCCGGCTGGGTGCCGCCCTGGAGCGGCACCGCCGAGCTGGACCCGGCGGTCTGGGACAAGACCCAGGCGATCAACGTCCGCGGCGTCGCCTTCACCCTCGCGGCGGCCGCCGAGGCGCTGAAGGCCAGCCGCGGCGTGGCCCTGTTGATGGCGTCGGTCAACGGCCGCTTCGCCCATGGCCAGCAGATGGCCTACAGCGCTTCCAAGCACGCGGTCCTCGGGATCATGCGCGCCGCGGCCCGCGACCTGGGCCCTCAGGGTGTGCGGGTCAACGCCCTGGCGCCCGGCCCGGTCGCCACCCCGGCGCTGCTGGCGCGGGTCAGCAGCCGCAGTGCCGGCGACGCGGCGCGGGAAGCCGAGGCCCTGCAGGCCATGGGCGAATGCAATGCGCTCAGGCGCCTGGTGACGGCCGAGGAAGTCGCCGAGGCCAGCCACTTCCTGTGTTCGTCCGCCGCCAGCGGGATCACCGGAGTCGTCTTGCCGGTGGATGCCGGGATCGAGCGCTTCTGAGCGCCGCGCGGGTCAGTCGCGGCGGTGCACCGAGCGGCCGGCGGCGAAGGTTTCCTTCACCGCGCGGTCGTCGCCGAGGAGCATCAGGGCGAAGAGCTTTTCCGCCAGGTCCTTGGCCTGCCCCAGGCGATAGGCGAGCAGCGGCGTGGCCCGGTAGTCGAGCACCACGAAGTCGGCGTCCTTGCCGGGCTCGAAGTTGCCGATCCGCTGGTCCAGGTAAAGTGCCCGGGCGCCGCCCAGGGTCGCCAGGTAGAGCGACTGGAAGGGATCGAGTTTCTTGCCCTGCAACTGCATGACCTTGTAGGCCTCGTTGAGGGTCTGCAATTGGGAAAAACTGGTGCCGGCACCGATGTCGGTGCCCAGCCCGACCCGCACGCCGTGGCGTTGCAGCTTCGGCAGGTCGAACAGGCCGCTGCCGAGGAACAGGTTCGAGGTGGGGCAGAAGGCCACGGCCGATCCGCTGTCGCCCAGGCGCGCGCATTCCTCGTCGCAGAGGTGCACGCCATGGGCGAACACCGCGCGCGGGCCGATCAGCCGGTAGTGGTCGTAGACGTCGAGGTAGCCGCTGCGCTCGGGGAACAGCGCCTTCACCCATTCGATCTCCTTGAGGTTCTCGGACAGGTGGGTGTGCATGTACAGGTCCGGGTATTCATGGAACAGGCGGCCGGCCAGGTCCAGTTGCTCCGGCGTGCTGGTGGGCGCGAAGCGCGGGGTCACCGCGTAGTGCAGGCGGCCCTTGCCGTGCCAGCGCTCGATCAGCGCCTTGCTCTGGGCATAGCCGCTTTCGGCGCTGTCGAGCAGGTCGTCGGGGGCGTTGCGGTCCATCAGCACCTTGCCGGCGATCATCCGCAGGTCCAGGGCCTGGGCGGCTTCGAAGAAGGCGTCCACCGATTGCGGATGCACGCTGCAGAACACCAGGGCGGTGGTGGTGCCGTTGCGCAGCAGTTCGCCGAGGAACAGCGAGGCGACCTCGCGGGCATGGGCCGGGTCGGCGAAACGCGCCTCGGTGGGAAAGGTGTAGGTATTCAGCCAGTCCAGCAGTTGTTCGCCATAGGCGGCGACCATTCCGGTCTGCGGGTAGTGGATGTGGGTGTCGATGAACCCCGGGGTGATCAGCGCGTCGCGGTATTCGACGACCTCCACGCCGGCGAGGCCGGGGAGCAGGGCCGCGGCTTCGCCGACCTGGACCACGCGGCCATCCTCCACCAGCAGCAGGCCGTCCTCGAAGTACGCATAGGAGCGCTCGACGCCCACGTCGGCGGGGTCGGCGAGGCTGTGCAGGATGGCGGCGCGGTAGGCTTTCACGGAAGTGCTCATGGAGGTCCTGTATCGGGGCGAGGGGAGGGCGCCACACCCGGGCGCGGTGACGCCCTGGAGGGATGGGACACCCGCCGTTGGGTGGTTCGGGTTCGGTTTCAGCCGGCGCGATCGCGCCGCGCCGTGGGCAACAAGTGGGTGACCGGGACGCCCCGGGAGGCGTTCTTCCGCTGGTCGAAGGTGGCGTTGTAGGTGGCGATCACTTCGCCGGCGATGGACACGGCGATCTCCGCCGGCAACTTGCCTTTCACTTCCGGCAAGCCCATCGGACAGCGCATGCGCTGTATGACGTCGGCGGCGAAGCCGCGTTCGCGCAGGCGGTGCTCGAACTTGACGCGCTTGGTCCGCGAGCCGATCAGCCCGTAATAGGCGAAGTCGCCGCGGGCGAGAATCTCCATGCTCAGGCGCAGGTCCAGCGGGTGATCGTGGGTCATGACGATGAAATAGCTGCCCGGCGGCATCCCGGCGACTTCTTCGAGCACGTCGTCATTGACCACTTTCTCCACGCCAGCCGGAATCTGCGCGGGGAATTCCGCTTCCCGCGAGTCGATCCAGCGCACCCGGCAGGGTAGGCTGGCGAGCAGCGGCACCAGCGCGCGGCCGACGTGGCCGGCACCGAACACGGCGATCCGCGCCTGGGGCTGGCCCATCGGCTCGAACAGCAATACGGCCGCGCCACCGCAGCACTGGCCGAGGCTGGCGCCGAGGCTGAAGCGCTCCAGGCGGGTGGCCTGGCTGCGCTGGGCGAGCATCTCGCGGGCGATTTCCAGGGCCTTGTATTCGAGGTGGCCGCCGCCGATGGTGGCGAACAGACGGTCGGCGCTGACCACCATCTTCGAACCGGCGTCGCGCGGGGTGGAGCCCTGCTCCTCGATGATGGTCACCAGCACGCAGGGCTCACCCCGGGCCTGCAATTCGGCGAGGGCGCTGATCCAGCTCATCGACGCGCGCTCCGCCGCGGCCCGCCACGGCCATGCGGATGCGCCTCCGGGAAGGACGACGCACGGGGGATGAGCGGGGCAAGGATGGGCGTCATGGGATTCTCCGCATCAGGCCGGCAGAGGGTGGTCGAGGGCGTCGGCCGGCGAGGGCTGGCGCAAGGCGTTCATCTGCTGCACGCCCCAGAGCACCCGCTCCGGAGTCGCCGGCGCGTCGATCCGCGGCTGTACGCGGTAGTCCGCGAGGCTGGCCACCGCATCCTTGAGCGCGCACCACACGGCGATGCCGAGCATGAACGGGGGCTCGCCCACGGCCTTGGAATGGAACACCGTGTCTTCCGGGTTCTTGCGGTTCTCCACCAGCTTCACCCGCAGGTCCAGGGGCATGTCGGCGATGGCCGGGATCTTGTAGCTCGCCGGGCCGCTGGTCATCAGCTTGCCCTTGGCGTTCCAGACCAGCTCCTCCATGGTCAGCCAGCCCATGCCCTGGATGAAGCCGCCCTCCACCTGGCCGATGTCGATGGCCGGGTTCAGCGATGCACCGACGTCATGGAGAATGTCGGTGCGCAGCATGCGGTACTCGCCGGTGAGGGTATCCACCAGAACCTCGGCGCAGGCGGCGCCGAAGGCGAAATAGTAGAAGGGCCGGCCGCGCGCCTTGTCGCGGTCGTAGAAGATCTTCGGGGTGCGGTAGAAGCCGGTGCTGGACAGCGACACCTGATTGAAATAGGCGAGCTGCACGGTTTCCTCGAAGGACAGGTAGTGCTCGCGGACGCGCACCTGGCCATTGCGGAACTCCACGTCCTCCGGACTCACCTTGAACTGCTGGACGAGGAAGTCCACCAGGCGCTGGCGCAGGGTTTCGGCGGCGTTCTGCGCGGCCTTGCCGTTCAGGTCGGCGCCCGAGGAGGCGGCGGTGGGCGAGGTGTTGGGGACCTTGTCGGTGTTGGTGGCGGTGATCTGGATGCGCGAAATGTCCACCTGGAACACCTCGGCCACCACCTGCGCCACCTTGGTGTTCAGGCCCTGGCCCATCTCGGTGCCGCCGTGGTTCAGGTGGATGCTGCCGTCGGTGTAGATATGGATCAGCGCGCCGGCCTGGTTGAGGAAGCTGGCGGTGAAGCTGATGCCGAACTTCACCGGGGTCAGCGCGAGGCCCTTCTTCAACACCGGACTGCGTGCATTGAACGCGCGGATTTCCTCGCGGCGCCGGGCATAGTCGCTGCTGGCCTCCAGCTCGGCGGTCAGCTCGGCGAGGAGGTTGTGCTCGACCTTCTGGTAGTAGTGGGTGACGTTGCGCGTGTCCTTGCCGTAGTAGTTGAGCTTGCGCACCGCCAACGGGTCCTTGCCCAGGCTGCGGGCGATGGCGTCCATGATCTCCTCGATGGCCACCATGCCCTGGGGGCCGCCGAAGCCGCGATAGGCGGTGTTGGAGGCGGTGTTGGTCTTGCAGCGGTGGCCGTTGATGGTGACGTCGCCCAGGTAGTAGGCGTTGTCCGCGTGGAACATGGCGCGGTCGACGATGGAGCCGGAAAGGTCCGGGGAATAGCCGCAGTTGCCGGCCAGCTCGATCTCGATCCCCTGAAGCAGGCCGTCGTCGTCGAAGCCGACGTCGTACTCCACGTAGAAGGGGTGGCGCTTGCCGGTGATCTGCATGTCCTCGACCCGCGGCAGGCGCATCTTGGTCGGTCGCCCGGTGAGGTGGGCGATCACCGCGCACAGGCAGGCCGGCCCGGCCGCCTGGGTTTCCTTGCCGCCGAACCCGCCGCCCATGCGGCGCATGTCGATGACGATCTTGTGCATCGGCACGCCGAGCACCTCGGCCACCAGTTTCTGCACCTCGGTGGGGTTCTGTGTCGAGGTGTAGACCAGCATGCCGCCGTCCTCGCCGGGCATCACCGAGGACACCTGGGTCTCCAGGTAGAAGTGTTCCTGGCCGCCGATGTGCAACCGGCCCTGCAGGCGCCGCGGCGCGGCGGCCAGGGCGGCCGCGGAGTCGCCGCGCTTGTGCTGGTGGCTGTCGAGCACGAAGTACCGCTTGCGCAACGCCTCTTCCACGTCCAGCACCGGCTCCAGGTCCTCGTATTCGATGAGGGCGGCCATCGCGCCCTTGCGGGCGTTTTCCAGGCTGTCCGCCGCCACCGCCAATACCACCTGGCCGACGTACTCCACCTTGCCGTCCGCCAGCAGCGGGTCGCCGGCGATCACCGGGCCGATGTCCAACTGCCCCGGCACGTCGTCGCGGGTGATGGCGATGGCCACCCCGGGTATCCCGTAGCAGGGCGTGGTGTCGATGCGCAGGATGCGCGCGTGGGCGCGGTCGGACAGCCGCGCGTAAACGTGCAGTTGATTGGGGAATTCCAGGCGGTCGTCGACGTACACCGCCTCGCCGGAGACGTGCTTGCTGGCGCTCTCGTGCTTCACGCTGCGGCCGACCCCGGTGTGCATGTCGGCGCTGAACAGCGCGGCCAGTTCGTCCTGGTTGAGGCTGGGCTTATGCATGAGAGGTCACCCGTGTCTCGACGTCGGGGGTCAGCAGCTCGATGAAGCATTTGCGCAGCAGGTTCTGCGCCGTCAGCAGGCGGTACTCCTTGCTCGCGCGGAAATCGCTGAGCGGCGCGAAGTCCTCCGCCAGGGCGGCGCAGGCCCGTTCGAGGGTGCGTGAGTCCAGGGGCGCGCCGTCCAGCGCAGCCTCGCAGGCGCGGGCGCGCTTGGGGATCGCTGCCATGCCGCCGTAGGCCACCCGTGCCTCGCGGATGACGCCGCCCTCCAGGGCCAGGTTGAAGCCGGCGCAGACCGCGGAGATGTCGTCGTCCAGGCGCTTGGACACCTTATAGGCGCGGAACGCCCGGCCCGGCTGGCGGCGTGGCACCAGCACCCGTTCGATGAACTCGCCTTCGCGACGGGCGGTGACCTTGTAGTCGAGGAAGTAGTCTTCCAGCGGCAGGCGGCGGGTGGACGCCCCTTGGCGCAACACCAGGTGAGCGCCGAGGGCGATCAGCAGGGGCGGCGAATCGCCGATCGGCGAGGCGTTGCCGATGTTGCCGCCCAGGGTGCCCTGGTTGCGGATCTGCAACGACGCGAAACGGTGCAGCAGTTCGCCGAAGTCCGGGTATTCCGCGGCCAGCGCGGCGTAGCAATCGGAAAGCGGCGCCGCGGCGCCGATGTCCAGGCGGTCGGCATCCTTCTCGACGGTCTTCAACGCCGGGATGTGGGCGAGGTGGATCATCGCCGGCAAGTCGCGGTGGAACTGGGTGACCTCCAGGGCCAGGTCGGTGCCGCCGGCCAGCAGGCGCGCCTGGGGATTGGCCAGGTAGAGCTCGGCCAGCTCGTCCACCGTCAGCGGCAGCAGGCAGGTCTTCTCGCCATCGCCGAGTTCGCCGCCAGACCGCGGGGCGATGGCTTTCAGGCGTGCCAGGGTCTCGGCCTGCTCGGCATCGAAATGGTCCGGGTCATGCGCGGCGCACGCCTGTTCGGCGGCAGCGAGGATCGGCCGGTAGCCGGTGCAGCGGCACAGGTTGCCCGCCAGGGCTTCCAGGCTGCCGGCCTTGTCGAAGCCGTCGCTGTTCTTCTGCAGGGCGAACAGCGACATGACGAAGCCGGGCGTGCAGAACCCGCACTGCGAGCCGTGGCAGTCCACCATCGCCTGTTGCACGCTGTGCAGCCGGCCACGGTGCTTGAGGTCTTCGACGGAGATCAATTGCTTGCCGTGTAGCGCGGAGACGAAGGTCAGGCAGGCGTTCAGGCTGCGGTAGCGGAGCCGTTCGCCCTCGATCTCGCCGACCACCACGGTGCAGGCGCCGCAATCGCCGGAGGCGCAGCCTTCCTTGGTACCGGGCCGGCCGAGAGGGCCGCGCAAGTAGTTGAGCACGGTCAGGTTGGGATCGAGGGCGTGTTCGGTGCGCAGTTCCCGGTTGAGTAAAAACTGAATCACGGACGATCTCCAGGCCACTTTATTGTTGTGTGCGGCGGTTTTTTGCGCAGGCTCGTATGGGCGGCAATTTAGTGCTGGCTGACTTTCAGGTCAAATAATTTTGACCTGAAAGTCAGGAAGTGCCGCGAGCCTATCGCGCGCGACATGTCCGATTGGCAAGCGTATTTCGTGCCAGGCGCGGCGGGCGGTGGACGCAAGGGCTGGCGGGAGACGCCTCGCTCGCGATGGGACGAGGCTGGAGCGGGTGGCTAGGCGATGGTCGTCAGGCGTTGCGGGTCAGGCGCGCGATGCTGTCCTCGGCGCCCATGGCCTGGGCCGCCCCCAGGGCGTCGATGCCCCTGCCGTC
This sequence comes from Pseudomonas sp. RIT-PI-AD, assembly GCF_025642785.1. Taxonomy (GTDB): domain Bacteria; phylum Pseudomonadota; class Gammaproteobacteria; order Pseudomonadales; family Pseudomonadaceae; genus Pseudomonas_T. The sequence goes on along the minus strand of NZ_JANZKU010000004.1, from coordinate 1,447 downwards.
GCGCGCCGCCGGGTCCGCGCCGCGCTCCAGCAGCAGGTCGATAATCGCCACCCGGTTGAACATCGCCGCCATCATCAGCACGGTCTTGCCGTCGGCCCCGGCACCCTCCACGTCGGCGCCGCCATCCAGCAGCAGGCGGACCATCTCCAGGTCGCCCTTGAACGCAGCACCGGCCAGGGGGACCTGCCCGTTGTCGTTGCGCAGTTCCGGGTCGGCGCCGTGCTGCAGCAGCACCTCAACGGCGCGATGGTGGCCATGGTAGCTGGCGAGCATCAGCAGGCTGTCGCCCTTGTGGTTGCGCAGGTTCGGCGCCAGGCCTTTTTCCAGCAGGCGACCGAGCATGTCGGCGTCGCCTTCGCGGGCCACCTGGAAGACCTGGTTGGCGAATTCGATGGCTTCTTCTTCGGTCATCGGGGTGCCGGCGGCGGGGTTCGACATGGTGGGACTCCTGGACATGGCGTGGGCGGGCGGTTGGGGCCCGCGGTCTCCAGCTATGACCGCGCGTGCGCGCAAAGTCTCCAGCGGCGTGCCGCCGGTCCGGTCGCCCCGCTCAGCTCTTCGCGCCGTGGGCCTGTTGGTCGGCGTGGTAGGAGGAACGCACCAGCGGGCCGGAGGCGACGTTCTTGAAGCCCATCCGGGTGCCTTCCTCGGCGAAACCGGCGAAGGTGTCCGGGTGCACGAAACGGTGCACCGGCAGGTGGCTGCGCGAGGGTTGCAGGTACTGGCCGAGGGTGAGCATGTCGATCTCGTGCTCGCGCATGCGCTGCATCACTTCGATGACTTCTTCGTCGGTCTCGCCCAGGCCGAGCATCAGCCCGGACTTGGTCGGCACGTGCGGCACGCGCTTCTTGAAGTTCTCCAGCAGGTCCAGCGACCACTCGAAGTCCGAGCCCGGGCGCGCCGCCTTGTACAGCCGCGGCACGGTTTCCAGGTTGTGGTTGAACACGTCCGGTGGCTCGGCGGCGGTGATGTCCAGCGCCACGTCCATGCGTCCGCGGTAGTCCGGCACCAGGGTTTCCAGTTGCACGCCGGGCGACAGCGCGCGGATTTCCCGCAGGCAGTCGGCGAAGTGCTGGGCGCCGCCGTCGCGCAGGTCGTCGCGGTCCACCGAAGTGATCACCACGTACTTCAGGCGCAGGTCGGCGATGGCCACCGCGAGGTTCTTCGGCTCGTCGACGTCCAGCGGCCGGGGACGGCCATGGCCGACGTCGCAGAACGGGCAGCGGCGGGTGCAGATGTCGCCCATGATCATGAAGGTCGCGGTGCCGCCGGAGAAGCACTCGCCCAGGTTCGGGCAGGAGGCCTCCTCGCAGACGCTGTGCAGCTTGTGCTTGCGCAGCAGTTGCTTGATCCGGTCGACCTCGGGCGAGACCGGGATGCGCACGCGGATCCAGTCGGGTTTCTTCGGCAATTCCTCGGTGGGGATGATCTTCACCGGGATGCGCGC
>NZ_JANZKU010000039.1 GCF_025642785.1 Pseudomonas sp. RIT-PI-AD | reverse complement strand
GCCTCCTTCACGTCGTGCAATGCCCGCAAGCATCACCACCGAACTCATCTAACCCCCTGTTTTTCAACAGGTTTTAGACTCGTTCCCCGCCGGAAGTGGTGCGCATTATAGGCCCACACATTTACACGTCAACGACTTTCTTAGGAATCAGGCGATTTTATTCAACTTCACCCGCGCAAACGCCTTTTTTCCCGCTTGGCACACGTGGGTGGAACCCAACTGGAACATGAAGTCACGCGCAACCACCGCACCGTCGACACGTACGCCCCCGGAACCCAGCAGATCGCGAGCCACCGCGGCATTCTTCACCAACCCCGACTTATTAAGGACGGATGCGATCGGCATAGCTTCAGCGGCGGACAACTCCACCTCAGGCAGGTCCTCCGGCAGCTCGCCTTCTTTCATGCGATTGCCCGCAGAACGGTGAGCGCTGGCAGCAGCCTCTTCGCCGTGGAAGCGAGCCACGATCTCTTCGGCGAGCTTGATCTTGATGTCGCGAGGATTCGTCCCCTGCTGCACGTCGCGCTTGAAGGACTCGATCTCCTCCAGCGAACGGAAGCTGAGCAGTTCGAAGTAACGCCACATCAATGGATCGGGAATGGAGACCAGCTTGCCGTACATGACGCCTGGCGCTTCCTGTATGCCTACATAGTTGCCCAGGGACTTGGACATCTTCTTCACGCCATCCAGCCCCTCGAGCAAGGGCATGGTAACGACGCACTGGGAAGGCTGGCCGTAGGCCCGCTGCAACTCGCGCCCCATGAGCAGGTTGAATTTCTGGTCGGTCCCACCCAGCTCGACGTCGGCGCGCAAGGCAACCGAGTCGTACCCCTGCACGAGGGGATAAAGGAATTCGTGAATGGCAATGGGCTGGTTGCCGGAGTAGCGCTTGTCGAAATCGTCGCGCTCCAGCATGCGCGCCACCGTGTATTGCGATGCCAGCCGGATGAAATCGGCGGGCTTGAGCTGGTCCATCCAAGTGGAGTTGAAGGCCACCTCGGTCCGGGAAGGATCGAGGATCTTGAACACCTGGGCCTTGTAGGTCTCAGCGTTCTCCAGCACCTGCTCACGGGTGAGCGGTGGGCGCGTCGCACTCTTGCCGCTGGGGTCGCCGATCATGCCGGTGAAGTCGCCTATGAGGAAAATCACCTGGTGTCCGAGTTCCTGGAACTGACGGAGCTTATTAATAAGCACCGTATGGCCCAGGTGCAGATCCGGCGCGGTGGGATCGAACCCCGCTTTGATCCGCAGGGGCTCTCCGCGCTCAAGCTTGCTGATCAGCTCGGATTCGACCAATACCTCTTCGGCACCACGCTTGATGAGCGCAAGCTGCTCTTCGACCGACTTCATACGTTAAAACCATTCGGCAAACTGAAAAAGGGAACCAACCATACAAGATCGTTGACCAATTACAAGTTTTGCGCCCGCCGTTCGCCCCTGCGTGCGGGTGAGCTTGCCTCCTGGGGTTTTTGGTTATATTTTATCCAGTTATGTCATCGTCATTTTCAAAGTCAATTTCATCTTTTCAACTCTTTTTCATAGTCGAAAACAATGACACCTACCTCCAAGATCCCGCCTTATCCCAAGAGCCACATCGTGGCTGCAAGCGGCGTAGCCGCCTTGCTCAGCCTGGCTTTGCTGGTTTTCCCCTCCCGCGAAGTCGAAGCCAAGAAAACCTACCTGACGCCCGAGATGGAGAACGGCACGGACAGCGTCATCCAGGAAAAAGACGACCTCCGACCGGACAGCCTGATCGGCGAAGAAGGCGATTCGCCCTTCGCCCGCATCGAAACGCCTGAAACCGAACAAGCCGATGCCGAACAGGAAACGAAGGAAAAGGGCCCTGCCGAAAAGCTCGCCAACAACCCAACACCCGCGCCCGTCGACCCCAATCTGAAGAAGGTCCGGGTAGGCAACGGCGATACGCTTTCCACTCTCTTCGCCAAGGTAGGCCTCTCCACCAACCGCTTGCATGACATTCTTGAGAGCAACAAGGACGCCAAGCAGTTCAGCAAATTAAAGATCGGCCAGGAATTGCAATTCACCTTCGCCAATGACGGTGAATTGCAGGCGATCCGTTCCCAGCTCAGCGACCTGGAAACCATCAGCCTGACCAAGAGCGCGAAAGGCTTCGATTTCAAGCGCGACCTCATCAAGCCGGAAATGCGCGACAGCTATGCGCGCGGCGTGATCAGCGGTTCCCTGTTCCTCACGGCGAAACGCTCGGGCCTGTCCCACGACCTGACGATGGATCTGGCCAATATTTTCGGCTATGACATCGATTTCGCCCTGGACCTGCGGGAAGGCGACGAATTCGAGCTGATCTACGAAGAGAAGGTGGTCAAGGGCAAGCCGGTCGGCAACGGCCAGATCCTGGCGGCGCGCTTCACCAATCGTGGCAAGACCTACAGCGCCGTGCGCTACATCGACAAGCAGGGCATCGCCAGCTACTACCGCGCCGATGGCACCAGCATGCGCAAGGCCTTCATCCGTACGCCGGTGGATTTCGCCCGGATCAGCTCGCGTTTCTCCATGGGTCGGTTCCATCCGGTGTTGAACAAAATCCGTGCGCATAAGGGCGTCGACTACGCCGCCCCGCGAGGCACGCCGATCAAGGCCACCGCCGACGGCAAGATCGCCTTCGCGGGCCGACGCGGCGGCTACGGCAACGCCGTGGTGCTCCAGCATGGCAAGACCTACAGCACGCTGTACGGGCACATGCAGGGCTTCGCCAAAGGCATCCAGACCGGCGGCACGGTCAAGCAGGGCCAGATCATCGGCTACGTCGGGACCACCGGGCTGTCGACCGGCCCACACCTGCACTACGAGTTCCAAGTGAACGGCGTCCACGTCGATCCGCTGGGTGTGAAATTGCCGATGGCCGACGCCATCGCCGGCACCGACAAGAAGCTCTTCATGCAGAAGAGCCAGCCGCTGATGGCCCGCATGGACCAGGAAAAAGCCACCATGCTCGCGATGAACAAGCGCTGAGCCGTGCCGCTTTACCTGGGGGTAATGTCCGGCACCAGCCTGGACGGCCTGGATATCGCGCTGATCGAGCAGGACGGGGCCACCCGCCTGCTCGCCACCCATTACCAACCCATGCCGCCCGCCCTGCGCGACGACCTGCTCGCGCTGTGCAGCCCCGGTCCTGATGAGCTCGCCCGCGCCGCCCTCGCCGAACAGCGCTGGGTAGAGGCCGTGGCCGGCGGCATCCATGCGCTGCTCGGCGATCATGCCCTGGAACCCACGGCCATTCGCGCGATCGGCAGTCACGGCCAGACCGTGCGCCATGAGCCAGCCCGTGGCTTCACCGTGCAGATCGGCAACCCGGCGCTTCTCGCCGAACTTACCGGCATCACCGTGATCAGCGACTTCCGCCGGCGGGACATGGCCGCCGGTGGCCAGGGCGCGCCCCTGGTGCCCGCGTTCCACGAAGCCCTCTTCGCGAATCCGCAGCGGCGGACGGCCGTCCTCAACATCGGTGGGTTCAGTAACCTCAGCCTATTGGAAAGCGGCCAGCCGGTTCGCGGCTTCGACTGCGGCCCGGGCAACGTCCTGCTCGACGCCTGGATACAGGACCAGCGCGGCGAACCCTACGACCGGAACGGCCAATGGGCCGCCTCCGGCAAGGTGCAGGCCGAACTGCTGGCGGCCTTGTCGAGCGATGACTTCTTCCGGACCCGTGGGCCGAAGAGCACTGGGCGCGAGCTGTTCAACCTGGATTGGCTGAAAGCCCACCTGGCCCGCTTGCCTCCCTATGAGGCCGCGGACGTCCAGGCGACCCTGCTCGAACTGAGCGCCCGCAGCATGTGCGAAGCCTTGCAGGGAGCGCAGACGGATACCCAAGAGTTGCTGGTGTGCGGGGGCGGCGCGCATAACGCCGCGCTGATGGATCGTCTCGCCCGCCTGCTGCCTTCCGTGCGGGTGGCCAGCACCGAGGCCCATGGCGTGCCGCCGGACTGGGTCGAAGCCATGGCCTTCGCCTGGCTGGCCCACTGCTGCCTGGAAGGCATTCCCACCAATCGTCCCAGCGTGACCGGGGCCCGAGGCCTTCGGATACTCGGCGCGATCTACCCGGCCTGAAACGAAGACGCCGTGCCTGGGCACGGCGTCGCGCGGCGAAGCCGGGTCAGATCGAGAAGGACTGGCCGCACCCGCAGGTGGTCGCGGCGTTCGGGTTCTTGATCACGAAGCGCGAACCCTCCAGGCCTTCCTGATAATCCACTTCCGAGCCGGCCAGGTACTGGAAGCTCATGGGGTCCACGACCAGGCTGGCACCGCCGCATTCGACGATGGTGTCGTCGTCGGCCACATCCTCATCGAAGGTGAAGCCGTACTGAAAACCCGAACAACCGCCGCCGGTGACGAACACGCGCAGTTTCAACCGCGGGTTCCCCTCTTCATCGACCAGGTTCTTCACCTTGCTCGCCGCACCCTGGGTGAAGACCAAAGGGGTAGGGATGAAGGACTCGACGCTCATGCTGCAATCTCCCGGCGTGACACCGCCATAACTTGCGTTGGGGCCTGGCATTATCCGCTTGCCCCAGAAAAACGGTCAACTATTGTGGGGTTTCTACGCTCGCCGGCAGTTCCAGCGGCCGCGGCGCTTCCTTGATCGGGCAGAGCCTGCCGTCGATCTGGGCACCCATGGCCATTTCCATCAGGCCGTAATGCAGGTTGCCGCGGACCCGGGCGCGGGCACCCAATTCGAGATGCTCGCTGGCGAAGACATCGCCGATCACCTCGCCGTCGAGTATGACATGGGGGGCGCGCACCTCGCCTTCAACCTGTCCCTCCACACTCACCCGCACCAAGCCTTCGCTGGCGAGCAGGTTGCCCTGCACGCGACCGTCCACCTGCACCGCACCCTGGAAGCGCAGTTCGCCGACCAGTTCGGCACCGGCGGCTATGACGCTGGTCTTGCCGCTGAAGCGCTGCAAATCGGCCTTCGGCTTCTGTTTGTTCCACATGATCGTCATTCCCCGTCGATCCAATTGAATAAACGCTCCTGTTCCTTGGCCTGGCCTTGGATCGTGGCGCGCACCTTGATCTGCCGGGGCTCGAAGCCCTCCGGCAGGTCGATTTCCCCATAGCGTCCAGCCTCGGGTATCGCCTGGAAATGCTTGAAGTCAAATGGGATGTCCGATCCGCTCAAGGCATCAGGGAGCCCCTGGGTCAGGGGCGCCAAGTCCAGGCTGAGGTCTTTGCCCGCCTGCTTGCCGATCAGGCTGACACGCAAACGGCCGCTCAGCGGCTTCTCATCCTGGCCCACCCGGCTGAGGGTGAGCTTGTAGCGGAAGCGGCGCGGCGTGTCGCCGGCATGCAGCTCGAAGGTTCCGATGCGCAAGCCTTCGCGCCGGCTGTCCGGCGCCAGTACGCCCTGGTAGAACGCCAGGTCCTGCTGCAACTTGAAGATCTGTTCTTCCAGGCCCTTGATGGTCTGGCGATTCTGCTCCACCGCCTGGCGCGCCAACTGCTCGCCGCTTTCCATGACCACGTAGCGCTGACGCAGGGTTTCAAGCTCGCGCGCCTGGGTCTCGGTCTTGCGCGCCAGGCGCTCACGTTCGTCCGCCTGGCGCCCGCTGTCGCCGGCCTGCCAACGCTGCCCGCCGTAAAAGGCCAGGGGCAGCGCCAGCAGCGCCAGGACCAGCAGCAGGCGGACCCGACGCTCGCGGCGCGGGTCGCTGATGCGGACCTCCCAGCGCGACATCAGGGCAACAGGGCGGCGTGGGACAGTCCGTAGCGCTCGTCGAAGCCGAAGAGGATGTTCATGTTCTGGATCGCCTGGCCGGAGGCGCCCTTGACCAGGTTATCGATCACCGACAACACCACCACCAGGTCGCCGCCCTGGGGCCGGTGCACGGCGATACGGCACACGTTGGCACCCCGCACGCTGCGGGTTTCCGGATGGCTGCCGGCGGGCATCACGTCGACGAAGGGTTCGTCGGCGTAGCGCTTCTCGTACAGCGCCTGCAAGTCCACCGAAGTGTCGGCCACGCTGGCGTAAAGGGTCGCGTGGATGCCGCGGATCATCGGCGTGAGGTGTGGCACGAAGGTCAGGCCGACCGGGCCGCCGGCAGCCCGGCGCAAGCCCTGGGCGATCTCCGGCAGGTGGCGATGGCCCTTCACCGCGTAGGCCATCAGGCTCTCGCTGGTCTCGCAGAGCAGCGAGCCGACCTTGGCGCCACGGCCCGCGCCGCTGACGCCGGATTTGCAGTCGGCGATCAACCGCGAGGCATCGGCCAGGCCGGCCTCCAGCAGCGGCAGAAAGCCGAGCTGGGTGGCCGTCGGATAGCACCCGGGAACGGCGATCAGGCGCGCCTGGCGAATGGCTTCGCGATTGACCTCCGGCAGGCCGTAGACCGCCTCGGGGAGCAGGTCCGGCGCGCCATGGGGCTGGCCGTACCAGGTCGCCCATTCCTCGGCGTCCTGCAGGCGGAAATCGGCGGAGAGGTCGATCAGGCGGGTGCCGGTGGCGAGCAGTTCGCCGGCCAGGGCATGGGCCACCCCATGGGGCGTGGCGAAGAACACCACGTCGCAGGCACCGAGGGTGGCGCTGTCCGGCACGCTGAAAGCCAGGCCGTCGTAGTGACCGCGCAGGTTCGGGTACATGTCGGCGACCTTGACCCCGGCCTCGGAACGCGAGGTGATCACCGCCACTTCAGCCTGGGGATGCTGGGCCAACAGGCGCAGCAACTCGACACCGGTGTAGCCCGTGCCGCCGACGATACCGACCTTGATCATCTCTTGCCCCTTGAACGAACGGATTGGAAAGCAGCCGATGATAAGGCCGCATCGGCCACCGGCCAACCGCCCGCGTGACCCGGCTCGCCGCTGCCACTACTATCGGCGCACCCTGATGAGGAGTTACCCCATGCTTTACCTATGGATAAAAGCCCTGCACATCGTTGCCGTGGTCTGCTGGTTCGCCGGCCTGTTCTACCTGCCGCGCCTGTTCGTCTATCACGCCGCCAGCGAGGATGCGCCGAGCCGCGAACGCTTCTGCGTGATGGAGCGCAAGCTCTACCGCGGCATCATGCTGCCGTCGATGATCGCCACCCTGGTGCTCGGCATCTGGCTGATCCTGCTCAACAGCGGCCTGATGAGCCAGGGCTGGCTGCATGCCAAGCTGACCCTGGTGGTGCTGCTGATCGGCTATCACCATGCCTGCGGCGCCATGCTCAAGCGCTTCGCCCGCGGCGAGAATGGCCGCAGCCACGTGTTCTATCGTTGGTTCAACGAAATCCCCGTGCTGATCCTGATCGCCGTCGCCATCCTGGTGGTCGTCAAACCCTTCTGATCGCAAGCCTTGCCGAGGAAACGCCATGTCCCTGCCCGCCCTGCTCGAACGCCGCCTGCGCCTGCCCCTGGTGGTCGCCCCGATGTTTCTGGTGTCCCATCCCGACTTGGTGCTCGGCTGTTGCAACCAGGGCGTGGTGGGAAGTTTCCCCGCCCTGAACCAGCGCGACAGCGCGGGTTTCGCGGCATGGCTCGAACAGATCGCGGCCGGCCTGCAGGCGGACGCCGCGCCCTACGCGGTGAACCTGATCGTCCACGCCAGCAACCCGCGCCTGCACGCGGATCTGGCCATCTGCGTGGAGCACAAGGTGCCGATCGTCATCACCAGCCTGGGCGCGGTGAAAGAGGTGGTGGACGCGGTGCACGGCTACGGCGGCCTGGTATTCCACGACGTCACCACGCGCCGCCATGCGGAGAAAGCCGCCGAAGCCGGGGTCGATGGCCTGATCGCCGTGGCCGCCGGTGCCGGGGGCCACGCCGGCACCTGGAGCCCCTTCGCCCTGGTCGCGGAAATCCGCCAGTTCTTCGACAAGACCCTGCTGCTGGCCGGCTGCCTGAACCATGGCCACGAGATCCTCGCCACCCAGGTGCTCGGCGCCGACCTGGCCTATCTCGGCACCCGCTTCATCGCCACCCGCGAAAGCCAGGCCAGCGAAGCCTACAAGCGCATGCTGCTGGATGCCCGCGCCGCCGACATCCTGCACACCCCGGCGGTGTCGGGAGTGCCCGCAAGCTTCATGCGCCAGAGCCTGGAGCAGGCGGGCTATGACCTGGCCCAGTTGCAGAACAAGGGGGCCATCGACTACGGCACCAAACTCAAGCCCATGGACGACGAAGCAAAGGCCTGGAAGACCGTCTGGTCGGCGGGACAGGGCGTCGGCGAGATCCATGACCTGCCGCCGGTCGCCGAACTGATCGCCCGTCTGGATGCCGAGTACCGCGAGGCCCTGGTGGGCGTCGGCCGGCTGGGACGGTCGCCCGGCCGATGAAACGCCGCCACCTGCTGGGCGCCGCCGGCGCGGCGGCCTTGCTCGGTGCCTGGGCCCTGCGTCCGCCGGACAGGGGCCACCCCTACGAGGATTATTTCGCCGCGCTGAATCGCCTGCTGCGCCAGGAAGGCGGCGGTCTCCCGCAACTGGTGATCGACCTGGACCGCCTCGATGCCAACGCCGACCTGCTGCAACGCCGCCTCGGCGGCAAGCTGCCGCTCCGCTTGGTGACCAAGTCGCTGGCCTCGGGCGGACTGCTGGACTATCTGGCGCGGCGATTCGGTGTGCAGCGCTTCATGGTGTTCCAGGCTGCGCACCTGGTCCCGCTGGCACGCGCTTTCCCGATGGCCGACCTGCTGCTCGGCAAGCCGCTGCCGGTAGCGGCCGCGCTCGGGTTCTACCAGCAGTTGCCGAGTTACCTGAGCTTCGAACCGGCGACCCAGATGACCTGGCTGGTGGACAGCGCCGCGCGCCTGCAAGCGTATGGCGAGCTGGCCCAGGCGCTGGGCCGGCGCCTGCAGGTGGCGATGGAAATAGACGTCGGCCTCGGCCGCGGCGGCTTCGCCACGCCCCAGGCCCTGGGCGACGCCTTGCAGGGGCTGAAGAACGCGCAGATGCCGGTGCGCGTGCGCGGCCTGATGGGCTACGACGCCCAGGTCGTCGAGGCGCCCTTCTGGATCGGCCAGGCGCGCGCCCACGCCGAGAGCACCGCGCGCTACCGCGCGTTCGCTGAGGTATTGCAGGCATTCCACGCGTTACTTCCCGGCCCGCCGCTGCTCAATGGCGCCGGCAGCCTGACCTACCCGCTGCACGCATCCGGCGACAGCCCGTTGAACGAGGTCGCGGTGGGCTCGGCGCTGCTCAAACCCGGTGCCTTCGATACCGAGGCACTGGCCGAGCATCGGCCGGCGCTGTGGATCGCCACCCCGGTGCTGAAGGCCACCAGCGGCGGGCTGCCCTACCTGCAAGGCGTGCAAGGCGCCTGGCAGGCCTGGGACCGCAACCGCCAGCGCGCCTATTACCTCTACGGCGGCCGCTGGCCGGCCGAGCCGGTGGCTCCGCCCGGGCTGGCCTTCGACGAAGGCTACGGGCGCAGCGCGGACCAGGACCGCCTGCAGGGCTCCGACGGCACCGCCCTGGCGGTGGACGACTGGGTATTCCTGCGGCCGTTCCTGTCCGAGGGCCTGCTCGGCGACTTCGGCGAGCTGCGTCTGTTGCGTCGCGGCCATCTGGTTGGCCGCTGGCAGCCCCTGGGCAACGCCTAGCTTTGTGCGGCAGGTCGCCCGCGGGACCCTTGTGTCGCACCCTCGCCCTCTTTAATCTGCGTCACTGCCCTCCTACCCATCCCCTCCGCTGACAAGGAAGCTCGCATGACCGACGTCCGCTACAAGATCGTCTTCGACGGCGAACTGATGCCCGGTGCCAGCACCGATACCGTCAAGGACAACTTGGCCCGGTTGTTCAAGAGCGACCGCAGCAAGATCGACAGCCTGTTCGGCGGCCGCCCGGTCGCCCTCAAGCGCGATCTGGATTCCGTGGAAGCGGACAAGTACCTGGCTGCCCTGCAACAGGCCGGCGCGCGGGTGCGCAAGGAGCAGGACCTGGCCGCCGCCCTGTCCTTGGTGGAAACCCAGGACGAGCCGGACCCGGATGCCCTGGGCCGGATGACCTGCCCCAAATGCGGCCACGAACAGACTGCGTCCAGCCAGTGCGAAAGCTGCGGCATCGTCATCGAGAAATACCTGGCGCGCCAGGCGCAACTGGCGGAATCCGCGGCCGCAACCTGATCCTGGTCGCGCGGCAACGCGAGGCGCTGGAAAGCATCGCTTGCGAACTGGCGCAACGCTTCGGCGTCGACGTGCTGTTCCGGACCTGCAACCTCGCCGAACCCTTGCAACTCTCCGGGCTGCTCCAGGAGCTGGAGCAGAGCGGACATCAACTCGACCTGCTAGTGAACAATGCCGGCATCGGCACCTCGGGGCTCTACGTGGAACAGGACTGGAGCCGCGAGCAGCACCTGATCGAGCTGAACATGCTGGCGCTGGCGCGGCTCTGCCATGCCATCGGCGGGCGCATGGCCGAGCAGGGCGGCGGGCAGATCCTCAACGTCGCTTCCCTGGCGGCGTTCCAGCCGGGCCCCTGGATGAGCAACTACTACGCGAGCAAGGCCTACGTGCTGAGCCTCTCCGAGGGCCTGCGCGAAGAGCTGCGCAACCGCGGGGTGAAAGTCAGCGTGCTCTGCCCCGGCCCCACCCGCACGGCGTTCTTCCGCGGCGCACGGATGCAGGTCGGCCACCTGGACACCCGCGCGGTGATGATGGATGCGGAAACGGTGGCGCTGATCGCCGTGCGCGGCCTGGAGAAGAACAAGGCGGTGATCGTGCCCGGCTGGCGCAACAAACTGCTGGCCTTCAGTTCGCGGCTTGGCCCGCGCTGGCTGGTGCGCAAGATCACCGCCGCGCTGCACAAGCCCCTGCTGACACCCCCGCCGCTCTGAACCCGCGCCTGCGTTAGTCGGCGCGGACCGTCCTGCCATCGGCCCAGGCGCGCAGGTCGGCCAGTTCCTCGGCCATCACCACGGACAGCGGCACGGTGGCGCTTAGCTCCTGCAACAGCAGGGACTGGTCGACGCTCCGCTGGCGGGCCTGCCCGGCATACAGGGCGCTGACCACCGCCTGTTCGATCTCCGCGCCGGAGAACCCCTCGCTGGCCAACGCCAGGCTGCCCAGGTCGAAGGCTTCGACCGGCAGCTCGCGGCGCAGCAAGTGAATGCGGAAGATTTCCGCGCGCACCGGCGTCGACGGCAGGTCGACGAAGAACAACTCGTCGAAACGGCCCTTGCGCAGCAACTCCGGTGGCAACCGCTCGATGGCATTGGCGGTGGCGACCATGAACACCGGCGATTTGCGCTCGGCCATCCAGGTCAACAGGGTACCGAGCACCCGCTGGCTGACACCGCTGTCGTGGTCGCCGCTGGCGAGGCCCTTTTCCACCTCGTCCATCCACAGTACGCAGGGTGCCATCTGCTCGGCCAGGCGCAGCGCTTCGCGCAGGTTGCGCTCGGTCTCGCCGAAGAACTTGTTGTACAGGCACGCGAAGTCCAGGCGCAGCAACGGCAGGCCCCAGAGGCCGGCCACCGCTTTCGCCGCCAGGCTCTTACCGCCCCCCTGCACGCCCACCAGCAGCACGCCCTTGGGCAGGTCCTTGCCCTTGGCGTCGAGGAAGGCGCCTTGCCGCTCGCCCAGCCAGCGCTTGAGGTTGGCCAGGCCGCCGACCTCGGCGAAACGCGCGGTCTCGTATTCGAAGCCGAGCACGCCCTCCAGGTCCAGCAGCTTGAACTTGGTCTTGTTCAGCTCCGGCAGGTCTTCCTGGGTGATCGCCCCGTCGTCGCAAATGACGTTGCGCGCCAGGGCGCGGGCTTCGCCATGGCTCAGGCCCCGCAGGTTCTTCACCACCTGTTGCAGGGTACGGTTGTCGGTCCGTACGCGGGCGCCGCGGTTGCGTTCGCTCCAGCGCGTCGCTTCCTCGCGGACGATGCCCAGCAATTCGTCCTCGCTGGGCAGCGAGAGGGTGAAATGGGCGGCATAGCGCTGCACTTCCGGCGGCAGCTTGAAGGCGTGGGAGACCAGCACCACGCTGGGGCGATGGATGCCCTCGGCCATGGCGATTTCCTTGAGCAGGCGCACCGCCCGCGGCTCGTCGAGGAACGGGTGCAGGTCGCAGAGCACGTAAAGGTTCGGCTGGGGGTCGGCCTTGATCAGACGCAACGCGGCCTCGGCGTCGGTCGAGCCGGCGTCCACCGATTCGCCGCCGAACCCCAGGCGCTGTATGCCTTCGGTGACCGTCCAGGTGAACAGGCCGAGGCCGCGCTTGACGGCGAGCCCGGTGAGGGTCTCGAGCACGCGGGGCTCGTCCCAGGACTCGATCACGATCAGTTTGACCTTCGAGTCCAGGACCAGCCCGAGGTCATGAATATCGTTCTTCACGGAACATCCTTGCAGAAATGGGCGTCAATCCATGCGCCGACCATCGACTCAGGCCACCCCTCAGCGGAGGAGCGACATGGACAACCTGTTCAACAGAATCATCGCCCGAGAAGTGCCCGCGCGCATCATTTACGAGGACGATCAGGTGCTGGCCTTCCACGACGTCGCGCCGCAAGCGCCGGTGCACTTTCTGGTCATCCCGAAAAAAAACATCGCAACCCTGAACGATCTGCAGGAGGAAGACAAGGCGCTCGCCGGGCACCTCCTGTTCACCGCCCAGCGCCTGGCCAAGGCGCTGGGCTGCGAGGACGGGTTCCGGGTGGTGGCGAACTGCAACGAGAAGGGTGGGCAGACCATCAATCACCTGCACTTGCATGTGCCGGGCCAGCGTCAGATGACCTGGCCGCCGGGCTGAAACCCCGTCCAAGCGAGGCCGCCCTTCCCCCATCGATCCTATCGGTGCGCCTGAGGCAATCCGCCGCTGGCCAGGCGCCGACGTCGATCGGGTACACTGCCGCGAACGAGTCCACGCGGAACGACGCGATGTCCAGCGAACGCCATTACTCCTCCCTCGATCGCCTGTTGCTGCAGGCGAACACCGCCCTGCGTACCCTGCTGCCGTTCAGCGGCCAGCCGTACCGCCCCTCCCCCGCCGAGCCCCAGCAGGACAGCCCGCTGGACGCCGGCGACGCCCGCCACGTGGCCGGGCTGATGCGCATCAACCACACCGGCGAGGTCTGTGCCCAGGCGCTGTACCAGGGGCAGGCGCTCACCGCCAAGCTGCCGGAAGTGCGCGAGGCGATGGAGAAGGCCGCCGAGGAAGAGATCGATCATCTGGTCTGGTGCGAGCGCCGCATCCGCGAGCTGGGTAGCCGCCCCAGCGTGCTCAATCCATTGTTTTACGGCCTCTCCTTCGGCGTCGGCGCCATGGCCGGGCTGATCAGCGACAGGGTCAGCCTGGGGTTCGTCGCCGCCACCGAGGACCAGGTGTGCAAGCACCTCGACGAGCACCTGACGCAAATCCCCGAGAGCGACCGCAAGTCGAGATCGATCCTCGAACAGATGCGCATCGACGAGGAACATCACGCCACCCATGCCCTGGAAGCCGGTGGCTTGCGCTTCCCGGCGCCGGTCAAGTTCGGCATGACGCTGCTGTCCAAGGTGATGACCAAGACCACCTACCGCATCTGAATGGCGGGAACGAAAAAGGGCGCCGCGGCGCCCTTTTTCTCGCCCGCCGGATTCAGCGGGACATGTTGCGCGCGTAGAAGATTTCCAGCATCTCGTGGCGCACCCGGGTTTCCACCAACTGGCGCTGCTGCGCGGAAAGGGATTGGCTGGCGTCGCCGAACAGGTAGTTGTCCAGCTCGAAATCCTTGAGCAGCATCTTGGTGTGGAACAGGTTCTCCTGATACACGTTGACGTCGGTCATCTGATAGGCCGAGCGAGTGTCGTCGGACAGGTAGTTCTGGATCGAGTTGATCTCGTGGTCGATGAAGTGCTTGCAACCTTCGACGTCGCGGGTGAAGCCGCGCACCCGATAATCCACGGTGACGATATCCGAATCGAACTGGTGGATCAGGTAGTTCAGGGCCTTCAGCGGCGAAATCACCCCGCAGGTGGACACATCGATGTCCACCCGGAAGGTGGCGATGCCGTCGACCGGATGGATTTCCGGGTAGGTGTGAACGGTGATGTGGCTCTTGTCCAGGTGGGCGAGGATGGTGTCCGGACGCGGCCCGGGAGATTCCTCGATCTGGCTGTCGGTGGGGGTCACCGGCTGCTCGGAGATCAGGATGGTCACGCTGGCGCCTTGGGGATCGTAGTCCTGACGGGCGATGTTCAGGATATTGGCGCCAATGATGTCGACAACATCGGTGAGGATCTGCGTCAGGCGTTCGGCGTCGTACTCTTCGTTGATGTACTGCACGTAGGCCTGCTGGTCTTCCGGCGTTTCCGCATAGCAGATGTCATAGATGTTGAAGCTCAAGGTCTTCGTCAGGTTGTTGAACCCGTGGAGCTTGAGTTTGCTTTTCACCGTTGGAAACTCTCTATTCAATGCGGCTCTGCCGCGTGATCGAGCATGCCCGTCAGATACGGTCGGGGTATCTGCGTAGGACGGTTTACACCTCTTCGCACTGGCGATTGTGGTTGTCTGGTTTGGAGCGCGAGCGCCCTGAAAGGCGGCGCATTATGCAGATCGCGAACGTCGACTGCCAGAGCCTGGCGGGCTTTCGTGAACGCCGTATGTCGTCGCCGATCCGCCGGGCCCTTCCGAGGCTCAGGCGGGCGTGTCGAGCTCGACGATTTCGTATTCGTGGGTGATCTCGACGCCGGCGCGACCGAGCATGATCGAGGCCGAGCAGTATTTCTCCGCGGAGAGCTCCACCGCGCGCTTGACCTGGGCCTCCTTCAGCCCGCGGCCCTTGACCACGAAGCGCAGGTGGATGCGGGTGAAGACCTTCGGCTCCTGCTCGGCCCGTTCGGCCTCCAGGAAGGCCTCACAGCTCTCCACCGCCTGGCGGGACTTGCGCAGAATGCTGACCACGTCGAAATTGCTGCACCCGCCGAGGCCGATGAGCAGCATTTCCATGGGCCGGATGCCGAGGTTGCGCCCGCCGCTTTCCGGAGGCCCGTCCATGACGACCGCGTGGCCGCTGCCCGACTCACCGATAAACAGGGCGTCGCCCGCCCACTGGATGCGTGCCTTCATCGCGAAGCCTCCTGAAAAAAGTGGGTTAGCTTATCACAGCGATTCCGGGCAGCCGCGACGCCGGAAAACGCCCGAAAGTTCCCTGGATACGCCAGTCATGTCGCAAATTCGAACGGCTGGATTTTTCCGCTCTGGTAAGCTGCCAGGTTAGAAATGGCACGCTAGTCGGATAACTATAAAAATTGCCTGCTGGATAAAGGCTTATCTTTTTTTTCTTCGGGAATCAGGCATGGTCGCTATTACCCTTACCCCCAAAATCAAGAATCTCGACAAGATTCTTTCCCATTGCAATCGGCGCCGCTACACCGCCAAGAGCACCATCATCTATGCCGGCGACCGTTGCGAAACGCTGTTCTTCATCGTCAAGGGCTCCGTGACCATCCTCATCGAGGACGACGACGGGCGCGAGATGATCATCGGCTATCTCAACGCCGGCGACTTCTTCGGCGAAATGGGCCTGTTCGACAAGGAAGGATTGGAACAGGAACGCAGCGCCTGGGTACGTGCCAAGACCGAGTGCGAAGTGGCCGAGATCAGCTACATCAAGTTCCGCGAAGTCACCCAGCAGGACCCGGACATTCTCATCACCATCGGCGGCCAGATGGCCGATCGCCTGCGCAAGACCACGCGCAAGGTCGGCGACCTGGCGTTCCTCGACGTGACCGGCCGCGTCGCCCGCACCCTGCTCGACCTGTGCAAGCAACCCGACGCCATGACCCATCCCGATGGCATGCAGATCAAGATCACCCGCCAGGAAATCGGCCGAATCGTCGGCTGCTCGCGGGAAATGGTCGGCCGCGTGCTCAAGGGGCTCGAGGAGCAGGGCCTGGTCCACGTCAAGGGCAAGACCATGGTGGTATACGGCACCCGCTGAATACGCCGTCACGAAAAAGGCCAGCATCCGCTGGCCTTTTTTTTCATCCGCGCGACGCCCGTCTCAGGGAAAGAACAGCCGCCGCAGCTCGCCGCCGGGCTCCTCGGCGCGCATGAAGGCTTCGCCGACCAGGAAGGCATGCACGTCGCTGACCTGCATCAGTTCGACATCCGCCCGATTGAGGATGCCGCTCTCGGCGATCACCAGGCGATCGCGGGGAATCTTCGGCAGCAGGTCGAGGGTGGTCTCCAGGTTGACCTCGAAGGTATGCAGGTTGCGGTTGTTCACCCCGACCAGGGGCGTATCCAGGTTCGCCAGGGCGCGGTCCAGCTCGGCGCCATCGTGCACCTCCACCAATACGTCGAGCCCGAAGTCCCGCGCCGTGGCGGCCAGTTCGCGCAGGCGGCCATCGTCCAGGGCGGCGACGATCAGCAGGATGCAATCCGCGCCCAGGGCACGGGATTCCACCACCTGGTAGGGGTCGATCATGAAGTCCTTGCGGATCACCGGCAGCGAACAGGCGGCTCGGGCCTGCTGCAGGTAGGCATCGGCGCCCTGGAAGAAATCCACGTCGGTCAGCACCGACAGGCAGCAGGCGCCGCCGGCCTCGTAGCTCTTGGCCAACTGCGCCGGGAAGAACTCCTCGCGCAGCACGCCCTTGCTCGGCGAGGCCTTCTTGATCTCGGCGATGACCGCCGGCTCCTTGCGCTTGACCCGCTCCTGCAAGGCATGGGCGAACCCACGCGGCGCGTCGGCGGCGCGCGCGCGGCGCTCCAGTTCGGCGAGCGGCAACCGGGCACTGCGCTCGGCGACTTCCTCGACCTTGCGCGCCAGGATTTTTTCCAGGACGGTTGGGATGCTCACGCTTCATTCTCCTGCCGAAACACAGCGGTAAAGGACACCAGCTCTTCCAGTTTTTCCCACGCCAGCCCGGTATGCAACGCATCGTGAGCCAGTTCCACGCCCGCCTTGAAGGTTGCCACCTGGTCGGCGGCGTACAGCGCCGCGCCAGCGTTGAGCACGATCATGTCGGCGGCCTTCTGCCCGGCCTCGGTCTTGCGGCGGCGCAAGGCGTCGCGGATCAGCTCGAGTGAAGCCTGGGGCCCTTCCACGGTCAAGCCGATCAGGGTCTGGCTCTTGATGCCGAAGTCTTCCGGCTGCACCCGGTATTCGCTGACCTTGCCGTCCTTGAGCTCGGCGACGTGGGTCGGCGCGGCCAGGCTGATCTCGTCCAGGCCATCCAGCGCGTGGACCACCAGCACGTGACGGCTGCCCAGGCGCTGCAGCACTTCGGCCAGGGGCTTGCACAACGCCTGGCTGAATACGCCGAGCACTTGGTGCTCGACCCCGGCCGGGTTGGTCATCGGCCCGAGCATGTTGAACAGGGTGCGCAGGCCCATTTCCCGGCGCGGGCCGATGGCGTGCTTCATCGCGCCATGGTGGGCCGGCGCGAACATGAAGCCGACGCCGACGCTCTCGACGCAGCGCGCCACCTGCTCGGGATTCAGGTTCAGGTAGATGCCGGCGGCTTCCAGCAGGTCGGCGCTGCCGCTCTTGCCGGACACCGCGCGGTTGCCATGCTTGGCCACCTTGCCACCGGCGGCGGCGACCACGAAGGCGGCGGCGGTGGAGACGTTGAAGATATTCATCCCGTCGCCGCCGGTCCCGCAGGTATCCACCAGGCGCTCGGCCCGGATGCGCACCGGGGCGGCCAGCTCGCGCATGACCTGGGCGGCGCCGACGATCTCGTCGATGGTCTCGCTCTTCATGCGCATGCCCATGAGGAACGCGCCGACCTGGGCGTCGGTGCACTGCCCGGTCATGATCTGGCGCATCACCGCCTGCATTTCCTCGGTGGTCAGGTCGAGCTGGCCGACGATACGGGTGAGGGCTTCCTTGATATCCATCTCAGCGTACCTCGCCCGCGGCGCGCTGGCCGCCGGTCTGCCGGAGGAAATTGGCCAGGAGCTCGTGGCCCTGCTCGGTGAGGATGGATTCGGGGTGGAACTGCACGCCTTCGACGTTCAGGGTCTTGTGCCGCAGCCCCATGATCTCGTCCAGGCTGCCATCCTGGTGCTGGGTCCAGGCGGTGATTTCCAGGCAATCCGGCAGGCTGGCGTGCTTGACCACCAGGGAATGGTAGCGGGTCACCGTGAGGGGATTGTTCAGGCCGGCGAACACGCCGAGATCCTGGTGATGGACCGGGCTGGTCTTGCCGTGCATGACTTCCCGCGCACGCACCACCTCGCCGCCGAAGGCCTGGCCGATGCTCTGGTGGCCGAGGCAGACTCCGAGGATCGGCAACCTGCCGGCGAAATGCCGGATCACCTCCAGGGACACCCCGGCCTCGCTGGGCGTGCAGGGACCCGGCGAGACCACGATGCGCTCCGGGCGCAGCGCTTCGATTTCGGCGACGCTGAGTTCGTCGTTGCGGATCACCTTCACCTCGGCACCCAGCTCGCCCAGATACTGGACGACGTTGTAGGTGAAGGAGTCGTAGTTATCGATCATCAACAGCAT
>NZ_JANZKU010000038.1 GCF_025642785.1 Pseudomonas sp. RIT-PI-AD | reverse complement strand
GCGCCTCAGGTGATGGCGCCGATCTGCCAGGGCACGAACTCGTTCTGTCCGTAACCGTGTCGCTCGCTCTTGCTGCGTTCACCCGAAGCGATGCGCAGCATCATGTCGAAGATGTAGGCGCCGCGCTCCTCGATGCTGGTGGTGCCCTCGGCGATGCCGCCGCAGTTCACGTCCATGTCTTCCTCCTGGTGCTCGAACAGGCGGTTGTTGGTGGCCAGCTTGATCGACGGCGAGGGCGCACAGCCATAGGCCGAGCCGCGGCCGGTGGTGAAGGCAATCAGGTTGGCGCCGCCGGCGACCTGCCCGGTGGCCGAGATCGGGTCGTAGCCGGGCGTGTCCATGAACACCAGGCCGTGGGCACGCACCGCCTCGGCGTACTGGTAAACGTCGACCAGATTGGTCGAGCCGGCCTTGGCCACCGCGCCGAGGGATTTCTCCAGAATGGTGGTCAGCCCGCCGGCCTTGTTGCCGGCCGAGGGGTTGTTGTTCAGCTCGGCGTTCATCCGTTCGCAGTAGGCCTCCCACCAGTGAATCCGGGCGATCAGCTTTTCGCCCACCTCGCGGCTCACCGCGCGGCGCGTCAGCAGGTGCTCGGCGCCGTAGATTTCCGGGGTTTCCGAAAGGATCGCGGTGCCGCCGGCGGCGACCAGGCGGTCTACCGCATTGCCCAGCGCCGGGTTGGCGGTGATGCCCGAGTAACCATCCGAGCCGCCGCACTGCAAGCCGACGATCAGGTGCTTGGCACTGACCGGCTCGCGTTCCACCCGATTGGCCTCGGCGAGCAGCGACTTCACCTGGGCGATGCCGCTGGCGATGGTCTTCGAGGTGCCGCCGGTGCCCTGGATGGTGAAGGTGCGCAGTTGCTCGCTCTTCTCCAGGCCCTGGGCCTTGAGCAGGTCGTCGATCTGGTTGGTCTCGCAGCCCAGGCCGATCATCAGCACCGCATGGAAATTCGGGTGGATGGCGTAGCCGCCGAGGGTGCGCTGCAGCATCGCCAGCGCCTCGCCGCCCGGATCGACGGCGCAGCCGACGCCATGGGTCAGCGCGACCACGCCGTCGACGTTCGGGTAGGCGGCCAGCGCCTCCGGGTGGATGTCGCGACGGAAGTGGTCGGCGATGGCCCGCGCCACGGTGGCCGAGCAGTTCACCGAGGTGAGGATGCCGATGTAGTTGCGCGTGGCGACGCGGCCGTCGGGACGGACGATGCCCTGGAAACTCGCCACGGTTCGCGCGGTGGGCTTCACGTCGACGCCAAACGCGTAGTTGCGGGAAAAGTCGCCCATCTCCAGGTTATGCACGTGAACGTGCTCGCCGGCCTCGATGGGCTGCGAGGCGAAGCCGATGATCTGCCCGTAGCGGCGCAGGGGCTCGCCCCGCTCGATGCGCCGGGTGGCCACCTTGTGCCCGGCCGGAACGGCCTGGCGCACGCTGAGACCTTCCTGCGCCAGGTGCAGGCCCGCCGGCAACGGCTGGCGGGCGACCAGCACGTCGTCCAGGGGATTCAGGCGGATCACGGCGGCAGCGATATCCTGGGCCGCGCCCGCTTTCATTATCAGTTCCATCACGGTTACCTCTTTCGCTCTGACGGGGCGCGCCTCAGGCGTGGCCGCGCTCGCGGTAATCGATCATGCCGGAGAACAGCACCAGCCCCATGGCCATGGCGACGAAGAAGATCAGCGCCATGAAGTAGGACCCGGTGAACTGCACGATCAGGCCGATGAGGATCGGCACCACCACGCCGGCCATGTTGCCCCAGAAGTTCATCCCGCCGCCGAGCACGCCGGAGCGCGACTTGCCGCCGAGGATCGCCGGCAGCACCCAGTACATGCCGCACCAGCGGATGAAGAACAGCGCGACGCAGAGCAGCGCGATCACCGCCATGACGTTCGCGGTGTAGGCCACGGCGAGGATGCACAGCGCGGCGATCAGGGCCGAGCCGCTGAACATGCTGCGCATCACCAGGTTGGGCGCGCCGCCGGCGGACTTCCATCTGTCGGCGATGGAACCCCCGACGATCTCGCCGACGAAGCCGCACATGAAGATCAGAAAGGTCGCGCCGCCCATCGACTTGATGTCCAGCCCGTGGGTCTGGTGCAAGTAGCTCGGCATCCAGGTCATCAGGCCGTAGAACACGCTGTTGTAGCAGGCGTAGCCGGCGAACATGGCGAGCACCGAACGGCTGGTGATCAGGTCGCGCATCTTCGGCTTGGGCCCGGTCGCCGCGGCCACCAGGTTGCCTTTTTGGATGTGCTCCAGCTCCGCGGCGTTGACCTTCGGATGCTCGGACGGATGGTTGCGGATGTACCACCAGGCCCAGATGCCCACCAGGATGGTGCCGACCCCGGCGATCACGAAGGCGATGCGCCAGGAACCGAACCAGGCGATCAGCGCGGTGGTGATGATCGCGCCCAGGGCGGTGCCCAGGGGCGCGCCGCCGTCCACCAGCACGGCGCCACGGCCGCGTTCGTTGGCGGTCAGCCAGTTGCCGTTGAGCTTGGCGCCGGCCGGCATGATCGGCGACTCGGCGATGCCCAGGCCGATCCGGGTGATCAGCAGGGTCACCCAGCCGTGGGCGCCGGCGCCCAGGGCCTGGAAGGCGCCCCAGCCGACCGTGGCCAGACCGACGATGCCACGGGCATTGAAGCGATCCAGCAGCATGCCGCTGGGGATCTGCATCAGCGCGTAGGACCAGAAGAACGCGCTGAGCATCAGGCCTTCCAGGGCCGGGGTCATCTGGAATTCCGCCGAGATCAGCGGCAAGGCCACCGACAGCGAGGCGCGGTCGATGTAGTTGATCGCGGCGAGCAGCAGCAGGATCAGGAAAATCCGCCAGCGCACCTGGGTGGGACGCGAGCTGTCGGCCATCGCCATGGCCGCCGGGGGCAATGCCTGTACGTTCGGAGTTTTCATGCTCATCTCGTTCTTATGGTTGTTATGGGATGGAGCGCCGGCCAGGCCGGCGCACGGCAGGATCCCTCGTCGGGGATCGCCGCCGGATCACAGCGCGCGGACACCTCCGATGGCGAATGCGGGCTGGTGGGCTTCGAGGCGGTTCACCAGGGGCGCGCCGAACTCGGCCAGGCTGACTTCGATGCGGTCGCCCGGCTGGACCTTAACCCCATCGGCGAAGGACAGCGTGGCGGTGCCGAAGAAATGCACGTGTACATCGCCCGGGCGGAGGAACTGGTCGTACTTGAAGTGGTGGTACTCGAGGTTGTCCAGGCTGTGGCACATGTTGTCCTCGCCGGAGAGGAAGGCCTTCTCCCAGACCACCTGGTCGCCGCGACGGATGCGGCTGGTCCCGGCCAGGTGCGCCGGAAGCGCGCCGACCCGCAGCTCGGGGCCGAAGGAGCACTGGCGCAGCTTGGAATGGGCCAGGTAGAGGTAGTTGCGCCGCTCCATGACGTGATCGGAGAACTCGTTGCCGAGGGCGAAGCCCAGGCGATAGGGCCGGCCATCGTCGCCGATCAGGTAGAGGCCGACCAGTTCCGGCTCCTCGCCGCCGTCCTCGGCGAACGCGGGCATCGACAGGGCGGCACCGGGCCGCGCGACGATGCCGCCGTCGCCCTTGTAGAACCACTCCGGCTGGGCGCCGACCTGGCCCTGGGCCGGTTTGCCGCCCTCCACGCCCCACTTGAACATGCGCAGGGTGTCGGTCAGGGTGGCGTCGTCCTGGGCCTTCTGCTGGTGCATCTTGTCGCGGGTGGAGGCGCTGCCCAGATGGGTCAGGCCGGTCCCGCTGATCAGGCAGTGGGCGGGGTCCTCGTGGTCCAGCGGCGGCAGCACCCGGCCGCCTTCCAGCAGCTCGGCATAGCGCGGGCCGGCTTCGCAGCCGCGGGCCAGGACTTCGTCGGCCAGGCTGCGTCCGGCGCGGATGGCCGCCAGGGCCAGTTCGCGGGTGCTGCGGGTGGCGCGGACGACCTGGATGCACTCGCCCTCGACGACGCCTACGTGGCGCGCCCCTTGCGCGGACTCGAACTGGATCACTCTCATGGCTGCACTCTTGTCGTTATGGCTTGGCGATGCGGGCACTTTACGAGCGTGCCCGGAGCCTGCCTAATGACAGCTGCTGATTGAGCGATAACTTTCCGTCATCCCCATGATCCCGTCCCTGTCATCCATTTCCTCCCGCCTGCGCTTGCGCCAACTGCGCCTGCTGATCGCCCTCGACGAGCACGGCTCGCTGCACAAGGCCGCCGAGCGGGTGTCGATCACCCAGCCGGGCGCGACCAAGGCCCTGCACGAAATCGAGTCGACCCTCGGCGCCACCTTGTTCGAGCGCACGCCCCGGGGCCTGGAGCCCAACGACCTCGGCCGCTGCGTGATCCGCTACGCGCGGTTGATCCACACCGACCTGGCGCACCTGCGCGAGGAAATGCTGGGGATTCTCCAGGGCCAGGGCGGGCGCCTGGCGGTGGGCATCATCATGGGCGGCGTGCCGTTGCTGCTGCGCGCCCTGGCGCGGCTGCGGGACAAGCAGCCGCAGCTGTCGGTGGAGATCCTCGAAGACACCAGCGCGCGGCTGTTGCAGATGGTCGACCAGGGCCGCCTGGACCTGGCGATCTGCCGCACCAGCGTCAGCCAGCGCCCGGACGACTACGAGTGCCTCAGCGAACACCGCGAGGAACTGGTGCTGGTGGCGAACCCACAGCACCCCCTGGCCGGGTCCGCGCACCTGGACCTGGCCGACCTGGCGGACTCCCCCTGGGTGGTCTACCCGGCGAACATGCCCATGCGCCTGCTGCTGGAGCGCGAGTTCAGCGAGGCCGGCCTGGACTTCCCGCGCTATCCGCTGGAAACCTCCTCGACCTTCACCACCCTGATGCTGTTGCAGGAAGACCCGCGGCTGGTGGCGCTGATGCCGATCGAAGTGGCGCAGTTCGCGTTGCGCTACGGCATGCTCGCGCGCCTGCCGCTACGGATCCGTTCGCGCACCGAGCCCTACTCCGCGGTGACCCGCCGGGGCGCGCCGCTGACCGCGCCAGCCAGCCTGCTGCTGGAGGAGCTGCGCAAGGAAAACCTCGCCCTGCACGGTTGAACGCTGGCGTCGCGGCGAGGCGGCGCTATCAGTGCGGGCCACTCTCGTTGTGCCCCAGGTGCCGCTGCGGATCGATCCGGTCGCGTACCCGTTGCTTGAGCACCTTGGCCTCGGGAAAGCCGCCGTCCGCCTTGCGCTCCCAAATCTGCTCGCCGTCGCAGGTGATGCGGAACACACCGCCGCTGCCGGGCTCCAGGGCCACCCGGGCGAGGTCCTCGGCGAAGGTGCTGAGCAGCTCCTGGGCCAGCCAGGCGGCACGCAGCAGCCAGTGGCACTGGGTGCAGTAGGTGATGACGATCTCGGCTCGGGGGGCGGTCATGGCGGCGGCTCGACGGTGGCGGGGGCTTATAATAGCGGCCTTTTCCGTTCCGCCCGCGTCGAGATGTGTGCCCATGCGTCGTCCGTTGCTGCTTCCGCTGTTGCTCTCCTGCCTGCTGTTCCTGCCGTTTTTCTGCCACGCCGAGGAGGTCCGTCCGAAGATCGGCCTGGTGCTCTCCGGCGGCGCCGCCCGCGGGCTGGCGCACATCGGCGTGCTCAAGGCGCTGGAGGAACAAGGGGTGCGCATCGACGCCATCGCCGGCACCAGCATGGGCGCGGTGGTCGGCGGGCTGTACGCCTCGGGCTACCGGGTCGACGAACTGGAGAAGCTGGCCCTGAGCCTGGACTGGGAGCAAGCCCTGTCCGATGCGCCGCCACGGGCCGACGTGCCCTTCCGGCGCAAGCAGGACGATCGCGACTTCCTGGTCAAGCAGAAGCTCAGCTTCCGCGACGACGGCAGCCTGGGCCTGCCCATCGGGGTGATCCAGGGGCAGAACCTGGCCTTGCTGCTGGAAAGCCTGCTGGTGCACACCAGCAACACCCGCGACTTCGACAAGCTGGCGATCCCCTTCCGCGCGGTAGCCACCGACATCGCCAACGGCGAGAAGGTGGTGTTCGACCACGGCCACCTGCCCCAGGCGATCCGCGCCAGCATGTCGATTCCGGCGGTATTCGCCCCGGTGGAGATGGGCGGCCGGCTGCTGGTCGACGGCGGCATGACCGACAACGTCCCGGTGGACGTGGCGCGGGCCATGGGCGTCGACCGGGTGATCGTGGTGGACATCGGCAACCCGCTGCGGCCGCGCAAGGAGTTGCTCACGGTGGTCGACGTGATGAACCAGTCGATCACCCTGATGACCCGGCGCAACTCCGAGGAACAACTGGCGACCCTGGGCGCCGACGACGTGCTGGTGCAGCCGCCGCTGGCCGGCTTCGGTGTCACCGACTTCGGCCGCGCCCGGGAGATGATCGAGGCCGGCTATCGCGCCGCCAGCGCCCTGCACGCGCAACTGGCGAGCCTGCGCCCGACGCAGACGGTGGACGCCGAGCTCAGCGCCGCCCGCGCGCCCGGCCAGCGCACCCCGACCATCGCGGCGATCCGCGTGGAGAACGACTCCAAGGTCGCCGACGAGGTGATCCGCCGCTACATCCGCCAGCCGTTGGGCCAGCCGCTGGACCTGGAACGCCTGCAGAAGGACATGGGCACCCTGTACGGGTTGGATTACTTCGAGCAGGTGGAGTACCGGGTGGCCCACGGCAAGGACGGCAATGCCCTGGTGATCAATGCCCGCGGCAAGCGCTCCGGCACCGACTTCCTGCGCCTTGGGCTGAACCTCTCGGACGATATGCACGGCGCCAGCGCCTTCAACATCGGCGCCAGCTACCGGGTCAACGGCATCAACCGGCTCGGCGCCGAATGGCTGACGCGCCTGCAACTGGGCGACCACCAGGAGCTCTACAGCGAGTTCTACCAACCGCTGGACGCCGGCTCGCGCTACTTCGTGGCGCCCTACTTGCTGGCCGAGGCGCAGAACGTCGAGTCGATCCTCGACAACGACCCGATCGCCGAGTACCGCCTGGAACGCTACGGCTACGGGCTCAACCTCGGCCGGCAGATCGCCAACAACGGCGAGATCCGCTTCGGCATCGGCCAGGCCTGGGGCGAGGCCAACGTGCGGGTCGGCGAACGCGACCTGCCGAGCTTCAGCTTCACCGAGGGCTACTACGAATTGAAATATTCCTTCGACACCCTGGACAACGTCGACTACCCCCACGAAGGCGAGGACATCCGCCTCAGCGTGCGGCAGTACGACAAGAGCCTGGGCTCGGACGAGCGCTACCGGCAATGGGAGCTGAACCTGGACAAGGTGTTCGGCCGCGGACCGGACACCTGGATGCTGGGCGGCCGCTACGGCCGCACCCAGGACGACACCGAAGTGGTGACCTCGAGCTTCCTGCTGGGCGGCGCGCGCCAGTTGTCCGGCTTCCGCCAGGACGCGCTGTCCGGGCAGAACGTCAGCCTGGGCCGGCTGGTGTACTACCGGCGCCTGACCGAACGAAGCTTCCTGCCCCTGGATTTCCCGGTCTACCTGGGCGGCAGCCTGGAACGCGGACGGATATGGAACAACGACAACGATTTCGACAGCGGCTACGTCAACGCCGGCAGCCTGTTCTTCGGCCTGGAAACGCCGCTCGGGCCGTTGAATTTCAGTTACGGGCTCAACGACCAACGCGAGCACGCTTTCTACCTGGACCTCGGCGGCCGTTTCTGAGGCGCGCCGGCGCGGCGCTAGAGCGAGGCGTCGAGGGGCTTGCGCACCAGGCGCAGCGCGCCGATGACCACCGCGAACACCGCCAGGCTGGCGCTGTACAGGACCATCGCCGGCAAGGCGAAGAGCAGCGCCAGCAGCGCCAGCAGCCAGCCGACGCGGCCCGGCAGGAAGAACCCGACCAGGGCGGTGACCAGGCCGCTCCAGGCGATGATCCGGTAGTGGATCAGCTTGCCCAGGCCGGTGCGCAGCAGGCACTCCCAGCGCCCGGCGTCCTCGGCGCAGAGGCCGACCCACTGCGGGTCTTCCATGAAGGCGAAACGCAACCCATAGCTGGCCCCCAGCCAGAGCGACAGGGCGAGCAGCAACAGGATCAAGGGCAGGCGGCGGGACATGACACTCTCCGGAAGCGAAACGGCGCCCAGCATAATCGCCCGTCCGGCTTATGCAAGGGCGAAGGCGCGCCGATGCGACGGTCGCCCGGCCCCGGCAGTGGTCGACCAGCGCCCCGAACCGATGCGACCGGGCGGTCGTATTCTGGCCGCCAAGCCAGGCGGCTCGCGGGCGACGGCCGGAGCGGGATTTTCGCCGGCGGACGGCTGCACAGCCGCCCGCACTCCCCGTACACTGTGCGCTTCGCCCGCTCACCGCGCAGTACGCCCTTCGGCGAGGCCACGCAGGCAGCGACGGCAGTGAAATCCGCAATGAACATGTCACCGGCGCCCGGATGCGCCGAGTGCCGACGCCGTGTGTCGCGTCGGCGGTAACCGGTCCGGCTCGTCCGCACCGGGGCTCCAGCTTCACGGCGGCCATGACGGCGCCCCAGCCCCCAATCAGGCCTCATACCCAGAGAACACGCCATGCTTCGCCTTCGCTGCCTCGCCGCCCTCCTCCTCGGCGGTCTGATCCACGGCGGGTCCGCCTTCGCCGCCGACGTCGACAAAGCCACCTATGGCTTTCCGCTGACCAACCCGTTCGAGGCGACCATCGCCACCACGCCGCCCGACCTGCGCCCGACGCTGCCGGCAGACGACGACATCGACCAGGCCGACTACAACCTGCGGCTGCGCCCGGAGCGCGAGTTCATCCTGCCGGACAACTTCTGGCCGGTGAAACAACTGCGCTACCGCCTGGCCCAGCAGGACCACCCGGCGCCGCTGGTGTTCATCATCGCCGGCACCGGCGCGAACTACGCCAGCAGCCTGGCCGAATACCTGAAGAAGCTGTTCTACGGCGCCGGCTACCACGTGGTCCAGCTGTCCTCGCCGACCAGCTACGACTTCATGGCCGCCGCCTCCCGCCACGCCACGCCGGGAGTTTCCCAGGAAGACGCCGACGACCTCTACCGGGTGATGCAGGCGGTGCGCGCCCAGCATCCGAAGTTGCCGATCACCGACTTCTACCTGACCGGCTACAGCCTCGGCGCCCTGGACGCGGCCTTCGTCAGCAAGCTCGACGAGACCCGCCGCAGCTTCAACTTCAAGCGCGTGCTGATGCTCAACCCGCCGGTCAACCTCTACACCTCGATCACCAACCTCGACCGGATGGTGCAGACCCAGGTGAAGGGCATCGACACCACCACCACCTTCTACGACATGGTGCTAGGCAAGCTCACCCGCTATTTCCAGCAGCGCGGCTACATCGACCTCAACGACGCCCTGCTGTACGACTTCCAGTCGTCCAAGCAGCGCCTGTCGAACGAGCAGATGGCGATGCTGATCGGCACCTCGTTCCGCTTCTCCTCGGCCGACATCACCTTCACCTCCGACCTGATCAACCGCCGCGGCATCATCACCCCGCCGAAGTACCCGATCAGCGAGGGCACCAGCCTGACGCCGTTCTTCCGCCGCGCGTTGCAGTGCGACTTCGACTGCTACATGAGCGAGCAGCTGATTCCCCACTGGCGCAAGATTTCCAAGGGCGGCAGCCTCTCGCAACTGATCGACCAGGTGAGCCTGTACGCCCTGGAGGACTACCTGAAGAAGAGCCCGAAGATCGCCGTCATGCACAATGCCGACGACGTCATCCTCGGGCCCGGCGACCTGGGCTTCCTGCGCCGCACCCTGGGCGACCGGCTGACCGTCTACCCCTACGGCGGGCATTGCGGCAATCTCAACTATCGCGTCAACAGCGACGCCATGCTGGAGTTCTTCCGTGGTTAAGCAAACACTCTTGCTCGCCTTGCTGCTGCTCGGCGGCGCGGCATACGCCGACCAGGCCACCGAGGACGACGGCTTCACGCAACCGCTGCGCGACCTGAAATTCAACCCGGGTCTCGACCAGCGCGAATTCGAGCGCTCCACCTGGCAGGCGTTGACCGTCTACGACCCGCTGGAGTCGTGGAACCGCCGCGTCTACCACTTCAACTACCGCTTCGACGAGTGGGTGTTGCTGCCGGTGGTCAATGGCTACCAGTACGTCACCCCGAGCTTCGTGCGCACCGGCGTGAGCAACTTCTTCAGCAACATCGGCGACGTGCCGAACCTGCTCAACAGCCTGTTGCAGCTCAAGGGCAAGCGCGCCCTGCAGACCACCGGCCGCCTGCTGCTGAACACCACGGTGGGCATCGTCGGCCTGTGGGACCCGGCCACCCGCTGGGGCCTGCCCAAGCAGAGCGAGGACTTCGGCCAGACCCTGGGCTACTACGGCGTGCCCGGCGGGCCCTACCTGATGCTACCGCTGCTCGGCCCCTCCAACCTGCGCGACACCGGCGGGCTGGTCTTCGATTTCGGCGCGGAAAGCCAGATCAATTACCTGAACCTATCCGACCTCAGCAGCGAGTACCCGGAAATCACCCTGCTGCGCGGCATCGACAAGCGCTACACCACCAACCTGCGCTACGGCCAGCTCAACTCGCCGTTCGAGTACGAGAAGATCCGCTACGTCTACACCGAAGCGCGCAAGCTACAGATCGCCGAATGAGCCCTGGCGCCCCGGGTGGC
Organism: Pseudomonas sp. RIT-PI-AD; assembly: GCF_025642785.1. Taxonomy (GTDB): domain Bacteria; phylum Pseudomonadota; class Gammaproteobacteria; order Pseudomonadales; family Pseudomonadaceae; genus Pseudomonas_T. The sequence goes on along the minus strand of NZ_JANZKU010000038.1, from coordinate 8,105 downwards.
CAGGCCACGCGGGCGGCGCGCTCGCAATGCGCCCCCTCAACCGGTCCGCGGGCCGTCCGCCCCGACGCCCAGGGCGCGCAGGCGTGCCTCCAGCAGGCCCGGGAAGCGTTTGAACCACAGCTGATTGAGCGGCGAAGGATGGGGCAGCGGATGCAGGCGGAAGCGCCGCGCCTCGCCCTCGCTGTGCAATTGCACCTCCAGCGACGCCTCGAAACGCTCCTCCGACGCCCAGAAACGCTCCAGCGCCAGGCGGGTCTCCTTCGGTTGCTCCAGACCGAACCAGAGGAAGGCCTCCCTGCCCAGGGTGATCACGTACTCGCCCCGCCAGCCCTCGATCAGCAAGCGGCTCACCAAGGGCTGGAAACGCCGCTTGACCGCCATCGACCAGGCTTTGTTGCCGATCGGCTTGTAGGGCACGGTGTTGATCCAGAAAAACGCCCGGCTCAGGGCGCGCAGCGCCTCGAAGTCAGCCGTCTCGCTACCATGCAGGTGCCGATAGAGCACCTTGCGCACGATCTGCCCGCCGGAGCCGATGAAGGGCTCGCCGTAGCGCACTTCCTCGCGGCCGGGGTCGCGGCCGAAGAAAGCGACGGGCACCGCGGGATCGCCCGCGCCGATGATCGGCTCCAGCGGGTCCTTGTCGAAACGTCGGTAGATCTCCAGGTCGATGCCGTCGGTCTGCGCCGCTAGCTCGCGAAATCGCGCACGCCGCTGCGGGTTCAAGGCTGCATTGGGTTGGGCCGCCATGTCGTCCTCCGGGGTATTTGCCTGGGCATGTCGACCCCCGTGACGGGCACGGGTGCGGAAAAAACCTCGACGGGCACCGGTCACTCCAGCGGAACGCCAGCGCGATGAGCGCGGTCGTCATCTGCAAGGCACCCGTCGTACGGGGCGCCGCACTCAGGAGACCCCACCCGATGACCCTGCACGCCAAGGAACTGCTGCACCGCTTCCGCCGCCACCGCGAAACCGACGGTGGCGAGGAGTTGGCCGCCGTGCTGCGCGCCCACGCGGAGCCCTTGCCAGCCCTCGAGGACCCGGCGTTCGGTGAACTGTTCGACCGCTTCGGCGATGCCCGGGTGGTGTTGATCGGCGAGGCCAGCCACGGCACCGCGGAGTTCTACCGCACCCGGGCGGCGATCACCCGGCGGCTGATCAAGCGCCATGGCTTTTCCATCGTGGCGGTGGAGGCCGACTGGCCGGACGCCGGCCAGGTCGACCGTCATGTGCGCGACCTGGGCCCGTCGAGCTGGCACGAGCAAGCGTTCGCGCGCTTTCCCAGCTGGATGTGGCGCAACGCCGAGATGGCCGAATTCAGCCGCTGGCTGCGCGGCCACAACCGCGCCCTGGCGCCCGGCGAGCGCGTGGAATTCCGCGGCCTCGACCTCTACAGCATGCGCAACTCCATCAGCGAGGTGTTGCGCTACCTCGACGCCACCGACCCCGAGCACGCCCACCAGGCGCGCCAGCGCTATGCCTGCCTGACGCCCTGGCAGGACGACCCGGCCCTCTACGGGCACTTCGTCGAGCGCGTGGGCGAGCCCTCCTGCGAGCAGGCCGTGGTGGAACAGTTGCAGCACCTGTTGGCACAGCGCCTGGAACGCTGCGCCCAGGACGACGAGGCGCTCTTCGACGCCACCCAGAACGCCCGCGTGGTGCACGCCGCCGAGCGGTATTACCGGGCTATCTACCGCGCCTCGACGAGCTCCTGGAACCTGCGCGACCAGCACATGTTCGACACCCTCGAGGCCTTGCTGGAACACCGCGGGCCCGATGCGAAAGCCGTGGTCTGGGCGCACAACTCGCACATCGGCAACGCCGCGGCCACCGCCATGGGCTGGGAAGGCGAGTTCAACCTCGGCCAGCTATGCCGCAACGCCTGGGACCGCGGGGCGGTACTGATCGGCATGGGCACCGACCGCGGCCAGGTCGCCGCCGCCGACGACTGGGACGGCGAGATGCACGTCAAGCAGGTGCTGCGCGCCCTCCCCGACAGCTGGGAACGGCGCTTCCTCCAGGCCGGCGTGCCTGCCTCGCTCACCGACTGGCGCGACCCGCAGCGCGAAATCCTCCGCGAAGCCCTGTCGCTGGTGCTGCTGGAGCGGGCCATCGGGGTCATCTACCGGCCGGAGACGGAGCGCGCCAGTCACTATTTCGAAGCCGTGCTGGCCGAGCAATTCGACGCCTACCTATGGCTGGAGAAGACCCACGCCGTGACGCCGCTGCACACCACCGGCTCGCGCAGCCACGAAGAGGACACCTTCCCCTTCGGCCTGTAGGGAAAGCCGCTACAGGTGGGCCAGCTCCGGCACCTGGCGGTGCGCCAGGAGATAGGGCACCACCGCCGCCAGCAGGGGTTCCTTGAACGCGTCCTGGAAACGGTGGGCCAGGCCGGGGATCAGCTTGAGCTGCGCGCCCTTGATATGGGCCGCGACATGCACGCCGTGCATCACCGGCAGCAGCGGATCGGCGGTGCCATGGACCACCAGGGTGGGCACCCGCAGGCGGTCGAGCAGTTCGACCCGGCTCGGTTCGGCGAGAATCGCCAGCAGTTGGCGTTGCACGCCCTCCGGATTGAAGGCGCGGTCGTAGGACTGCGCCGCCTGCGCCAGCAACTGGGCGCGATCGTCGAGCACCTGCGGGCTGCCCAGCGCCGCCAGCAGGTCGGCCTGGCGCTCCAAGGCCGCCGCCCGGTCGGGTGCCTCGCGCCGCGCCAGCAAGGTCAGCAGGGCGTCGCTGGGCGCCGGCAGGCCACGGGCACCGGAGCTGGTCATCACCAGGGTCAGGCTGAGTACCCGCTCGGGCGCCAGGTCGGCCACGTGCTGGGCGATCATCCCCCCCATGCTGGCACCGAGGATGTGCGCCCGCGGCACACCCAACGCGTCCATGAGGTGCAATGCGTCGCCAGCCATGTCGCTGAGCCGGTAAGGCGCCGTCACCGGCAGGCCGAGGCGGTAGCGAACGACCTCGTAGGTGAGCTCCACCGGCGGCGCGCCTTTCGGCCAGGCCGACAGCCCGACGTCGCGGTTGTCGTAGCGGATCACCCGGAAGCCCTGCTGGCACAGGCGCGTGACCACCTCGTCGGGCCAGTGGATCAGTTGACCACCGAGCCCCATGATCAGCAGCAGCGCCGGATCGCGTGGGTCGCCCACGCTCTGGTAGGCCAGGCGGACCTCGCCGAGGTCGATGATTTCGGTGGCGACCCGCGCATCGCAACGGGAAGCAGCACCGCACAGGGGGCCGCAAAGCAACCCGAGCAACAGGACGAACAGGCGCATGGGGAGGTCCGCAGCGTATCTCACAGGAACCGGCGATTCTGCTGAAACGCGGGCACCGGCGCTGCCACAACGCCATGACGATTTGATGAAGGGCGCCGAACGGCGCCCCTGGCGAGCTTCCGACACGGCGTCGCGCGCCGCGTCCCTGGCGCCCTCGCCGCCGGTTAGCCGGCGGCGAGGGCGGTTCGGCGCGTCAGGCGTACTGGGCGCGCAACTGCCGCGCGGCCGCCACCATGTTCACCAGGGCCGCCTGGGTTTCCGGCCAGCCCCGGGTCTTGAGGCCGCAGTCGGGGTTGACCCACAGGCGCTCGGCGGGTATCCGGCGCACCGCCTTGCCGATCAGCGCGACCATCTCCGCGGTGTCCGGCACCCGCGGCGAGTGGATGTCGTAGACGCCGGGGCCGATCGCGTTGGGGTAGGCAAAGGCCTCGAAGGCGTCCAGCAGTTCCATGTCCGACCGCGAGGTCTCGATGGTGATCACGTCGGCGTCCATGGCGGCGATGGACTCGATCACGTCGTTGAATTCGCTGTAGCACATGTGAGTGTGGATCTGCGTTTCGTCGCGCACCCCGGATGCGCACAGACGGAAGGCCTCGGTGGCCCAGTCCAGGTAGTGCTGCCAGTGCGCGCGGCGCAGGGGCAGGCCCTCGCGGAATGCCGCCTCGTCGATCTGGATGATCCTGATCCCCGCCGCCTCCAGGTCCTGCACCTCGTCGCGGATCGCCAGCGCCAGTTGCCGGGCCTGCGCCTCGCGGGACAGGTCTTCGCGGGGGAAGGACCACATCAGCATGGTCACCGGGCCGGTCAGCATGCCCTTCATGGTCTTGTCGGTCAGGCCCTGGGCGTAGGCGATCCAGTTCACCGTCATCGGCTTCGGCCGGCTCAGGTCGCCGTAGATCACCGCCGGCTTGACGCACCGCGAGCCGTAGCTCTGCACCCAGCCGAAGCGGGTGAAGGCGTAGCCGTCCAGCTGCTCGGCGAAATATTCGACCATGTCGTTACGCTCGGCCTCGCCGTGCACCAGCACGTCCAGGCCCAGACGCTCCTGCACGTTCACCGCGTGGCGGATCTCGCTTTGCATGGCTTCGGTGTAGTCGGCCGCGGACAGCTTGCCCTGCTTGAAGGCCTGCCGCGCCAGACGGATCGCCGAGGTCTGCGGGAAGGAACCTATGGTGGTGGTGGGGAACGTCGGCAGGGCGAGGCGCGCGCGCTGCAGCTCGGCACGCCGGGCGAACGGCGAGCCGCGCTGCGCGTCATCGGCACCGACGGCCGCCAGGCGTGCCTGTACCTCGGGCTTGTGGATGCGCGGCGAGCGGGCGCGGCTGGCGTGCAGCGCGCGGTTCGCGGCGAGGGCGGCCTCGACCTCGGGCGCTTCCGGATGATCCACCGCCCGCGCCAGCAGGGCGACTTCCTCGCACTTCTGCACGGCGAAGGCCAACCAGCCCTTCAGTTCGTCGTCCAGCCGGTCTTCCCGCTCCAGGTCCACCGGGCTGTGCAGCAACGAGCAGGAAGGCGCGATCCACAGGCGCTCGCCGAGCCGCTCGGCGGCGCCGCGAAGCACGCCGAGGGCGGCGTCCAGGTCGCAGCGCCAGACATTGCGCCCGTTCACCACACCCAGGGACAGCACCTTGTAGGCCGGCAGGCGGTCGAGGATGGTCGGGTACTGCTCGGGGGCGCGCACCAGGTCGACGTGCAGGCCGTCCACCGGCAGGCTCACGGCCAGCCCGAGGTTGTCCTCCAGGCCGGAGAAATAGGTGGCCACGAGTTTTTTCAGCGGCGCGTGCTGCAGCAGGTTATAGGCACGCTCGAAGGCGTTCTTCCAGGCTTGCGGCAGGTCGAGGGTGAGGATCGGCTCATCCAGTTGCACCCACTCCACCCCTTGAGCGGCCAGGCGCCCGAGGATTTCGCCATACAGCGGCAGGAGGCGTTCGAGAAGGTCCAGCTTGTCGAAGGCCTCGCCCTTTTCCTTGCCCAGCCAGAGGTAGGTCAGCGGGCCGATCAGCACCGGCTTGACCGCGTGGCCGAGGGCGCGCGCCTCCTCGACTTCCTCGAAGAGTTGTTCCCAGCTCAGTTGGAAGCGCTGGTCGACGCTGAACTCGGGGACCAGGTAGTGGTAGTTGGTGTCGAACCACTTGGTCAGCTCCTGGGCCACCTGCGGGCCATGGGCGCCGCCGCAGCAAGCCGATGCGCTGGCGCCACGGGCCATGGCGAACAAGGTATCGAGGGTCGGCCGCGAGTGCTCGCGGCGGAAGCGCTCGGGGATCGCGCCGAACATCAGGGAATGGCCGAGCACTTGGTCGTACCAGGCGAAATCGCCCACCGGCAGCAGTTCGATGCCGGCGTCGCGTTGCACCTGCCAATGGGCGGCACGCAACGCGCGGCCGCACTCACGCAGCCCGGCTTCGTCGAGCTCGCCTTTCCAGTAAGCCTCCAGGGCTTTCTTCAATTCGCGGTCGCGACCGATGCGGGGAAAACCAAGGGAATGGGCCAAGGCCATGACAGTGACGCTCCTTTTGAATGACTGGGCGCATTGTCCTCAGCCCACTAACGTGAGACAAACTCAACATATTCGTGATCAAATCAAGTTTCCCTCACGTTGACGGTCCGCCCGACCGCCATGGCTGAGCGTTCCGGCCGTTCGCCGGCACCGCCTTCTCCTGTTTCGAGGTTGTCCCGATGCTCGAATTGCGCCACTTGAAAACCCTCACGGCCCTGCGCGAGGCCGATAGCCTGGTGGAGGCCGCCGAACGCCTGCACCTCACCCAGTCGGCGCTTTCCCACCAGTTCAAGGAACTGGAGGAACGCCTGGGGATGCCGTTGTTCATCCGCAAGACCAAACCGGTGCGCTTCACCAGCGCCGGCCTGCGCCTGCTGCAACTGGCCGACAACGTGCTGCCACAGTTACGCGGTGCCGAGCGGGACATGGCGCGCCTCGCCGGCGGCACCGCCGGGCGCCTGCACATGGCCATCGAATGCCACAGTTGCTTCCAATGGCTGATGCCGACCATCGACCAGTTCCGCGATGCCTGGCCAGAGGTCGAACTGGACCTGGCCTCGGGCTTTTCCTTCGCGCCGCTGCCGGCCCTGGCGCGGGGCGACCTGGACCTGGTGGTGACCTCGGACCCGGTGGAGCTGGTCGGCATCACCTACGTGCCGCTGTTCACCTACGAGGCGCTGCTGGCGGTGGCCAACCAGCATCCGCTGGCGGCCAAGGCCTTCGTGCAACCGGAGGACCTGGCCAGGGAAATCCTCATCACCTACCCGGTGGAGCGCGACCGCCTGGACATCTTCACCCGCTTCCTCGAACCCGCGGACGTGGAACCGGCGCAGGTGCGCACCTCGGAGCTCACGGTGATGATGATGCAGCTGGTGGCCAGCGGCCGTGGCGTCTGTTGCCTGCCCAACTGGGCACTGCACGAGTACAGCGCACGGGGCTACGTCACTGCCAAGCGCCTGGGGGAGAAGTCGCTGTACGCGACGCTCTACGCGGCGATCCGTGCCGACATGCTCGATGCGCCCTTCATGCGCGACTTCCTGCTCACCGCCAAGGACACGTCCTTCGCCACCCTCGCCGGGGTCAGCGCCGCCAAGCCATAGCGGCCCCTCGTTGGGGCATGGGCACCGCGTTCCGCACGCCGAGGCCGACGGCCCCCTACCGGCGCTTGCCTACACCGCCCACCATGGACGCGAGCGGAAGTGCCGGGCGGCTCGGCCCCATACGATCGTCCGGCAGGCGGGGGCTTCGGGGCCGAGCCGATCCATCCGGGCCATCCGGGCCATCCAAGGGGTTCAGAAGGCGGGGGCCTGTCGCGCACTGGGCCGAGGGAAATTCCGCGACCGCTCGAATGACGCCGCGCATATCGAGCGGCGCTCGGAATACCCGTGCTTGAACAGGATCGATTATCCGGCGCGACACTTCCGGCGATTACAACGGCATCGCGATGAAGGAAGCGAAAGTATGGAAGGTAACTGATAGGGACGAATAGCGGACGAAGAAGAATGCGATGCATGAACGCAGTCGAGCGCTCTAAACAAGCACTCCGGGCCGGTTCAAGGTTCATGAAGGATGAATGAACGCGCGTTCTCAACGTGCCGATGAATATACTCAGGCTCGATATAAGTTCTTATGAGCCGCGCCATGAAAAACGCCGTCCATCATTCATTCGAATCATTCATCCGCTGTAACACCGAAGATCCGTCGCAAGACCTGAACAACAAACTTCCAAGTGTCAGGCTCAACTTATTTCATAGGGCGCCTGTACAGTACCCACGTATGTTTCCCCCATTAGAAAAGGGCTCGACACCGCGCCCTATAGCGTCTCCCTCGGGCGCAGTCTTGCAGGTGTGGAAGTCCTGAAAACAACGAACCCCGGAAGCAAAATCAGCGAACCCCTTATCGGGCCTGTTCGGGGCGCGACACTGTCATGAGTGCAATCGCAATTAAATAGCCACCATGAAAGAGGCAACCTCGCTCATTCGAAAGGACAGGGGTCGCGCATATGGAAAGTACCAAACGAAATAAAAAACCTTGTTGCCAAATGTTTAGGTGCGGACTATGTTCTACCGCGCTCAATAGGGAGCTGAAGAGTTGACAGGTGTGCAGGGATGCGAGAGTCGAACGCGGTTATTGCTGTCCGTTATTCCTTTAAACCCATGGCGAATGGCGCACTTTGCGCCCTGATTCTCACGGCCGGCAGTCCCGCCCACGCGGACTATCTCGAGCAGGGCAAGTTGGGCGACGCCGCCAGTTGGCGTTCAGCGGAATTCCAAAGCGATTGGGGCCTGGGCCGCATCCAGGCCGACCAGGCCTATGCAGCGGGTATCACC
>NZ_JANZKU010000037.1 GCF_025642785.1 Pseudomonas sp. RIT-PI-AD | reverse complement strand
CAGCCGGCGTCCGGCAGTTTGCCGCGCAGCGGGCCGACGACGCTGGGCCAGTCGGCACTCTCGCCTTCGCCGGGAACCAAGATCACCACGCCGTGGGGTTCACCGACATTGGCCGCTTTCCATAGGGCGAGGAACTCGTCCGCGCCGGCCTTCAGGGTCTGCTGCTCGGCCAGGGGCAGTTGCCGTTCCAGGCCGACCGTCTCTTCGCTGCTGCGCTCCTCCAGGGGCGCGCGCACCGCGGGCGCCGCGTCCGCTGGCGGGGTCGCGGCGTCGGCCGGGGTCTCTTCGGCATATCCGCCGCGGAGCGCGAGCAACAGCGACAGGCCCAGGGTGAAGGTCTGCAAGGTCGAGCGACGGGGGCGGGGCATCGGGGCGCTCCTGGGCGACGGCGGGATGAAGCCAGCCTAATCCCTCGCCGGGGGTTTGTCAGGCCATGCCCGGCCGCGTCGCTTGGGGTATGGTATGCCGGCCGCGCCCGCCGGCTGCCCGAGCCGTAGCATGAGTCGAAGTCCGATGAACCTGAGCCGCCTGACATTGGCACGCCTGTCGCTGCTGGTCCTGCTTCTGTGGGGGCTGACCGCCGGTGCTTCGGCGGCGACCGCGCCTTTCGACGCCGGGCAGAGTGCCTGGCTCGCGGCGCATCCCCGCCTGACCGTGGGGGTGGTCTTGCAGGCGCCCTACGCGCAGTACGACAGGCGCCTGCAGCAGTTGTCCGGGGTGAACGTCGAACTGATGACCTGGCTCGGGCGCGCCATGGGCGTCGAGCTGATCTGGCGCCACTATTCCGATCAGGCGGCGCTGGAGCGGGCCTTGCTGGCGCGGCAGATCGACCTGGCGCCGGGGCTCGGCCAGACCCCCGCGGGACTGCGCGTGTGGCTGTTTTCCGACCCCTACATGCGGGTCTCGCACCTGGTGGTGGGCGAACGGAACGGCGCCGGCGCGGTGGACCTGGAAAAGCTCGATGCGCGCGATCCGGTGGTGTTGCGCATGCCCGGCGCGGTGGCCGACTACCTGCGCTCGACCTACCCCAACCTCACCCTGCTGCCGTCGATCACCGACCGCCAGGCCCTGCAGAAACTGCTGGCCCAGCAGGCCCGCTACGCGGTGGTCGACGAGGCGCAACTCAGCCGCTTGTCCCTGGAACCGGAGTTCGCCGGCCTGGCGGTGGTCGGCGACGCCGGGCTGCCGACCCTGCTGCGGGTCGGCTCGCGACGCGACTGGCCGGAGCTCTCGGCGATCGTCGACAGCGCCTTGCGCAGCGTGCCGGCGAAGGACCTGGAGCAGTTGAACGCCCGCTGGCTGAAGCCCAAGTACCCGCGCCTGGGCGAGTCCACCGGGTTCTGGCTGAACCTCAGCCTGCTGCTCGGCGTGCTTCTCGCGGTGGCCCTGGTGCTGGTGTTTTCCCTGCGCCGGCAACGCCATGGTTTGGAGCAGCGCCTGGTGGAGGCGCGCCAGTCGCTGGCCCGCCGCGAGGCCGCCGAGGAAGCGCTGCAACTCACCCAGTTTTCCATCGACCACAGCACCGTGGGCATCCTCTGGGTCAACTGGGACAGTCACATCCGCTACGCCAACCGCGCCGCCGAGGCCATGCTCGGGCACGCCCAGGGCACCCTGGTGGACCGGCCGCTGATCGAGTTCGAGCCGAGCCTGCACATGGACCGCTGGCTGACCCTTTGGCGACGCGCGCGCAACAGCGAAGAGGGGCCACTGAGCTTCGAGACCGACTGCCGGCGCGCCGATGGCAGTTCGTTGCCGGTGGACGTGTCGCTGAGCTTCCTGCGCTTTCACAAGGCGGAGTACCTGGTGGTGTTCATCACCGACGTCACCGAGCGGCGCCGGGCCCGCGCCGCACTGGGCGAGAGCGAGGCGCGCCTGCAGGGCATCGCCGCCAACGTGCCGGGCCTGGTGTTCCGCCTGGAGCGCGCGCATCACGGGGCGCCGCTGGATTTCGCCTTCATCAGCGAGGGCAGCGAAAGCCTGGTGGGCTACCCGCCGGCCACCGTCATGGCGGCGGATTTCGGCATCCGCAGCCTGGTGCATCCCCAGGACCGCGAGGACTATCACCGCAGCCAGGATGCGGCGGTGGCCGCCGATGCCGACTGGCACTGGCAGGGCCGCATCCTCACCCGCGACGGCCAGCAGCGCTGGGCGGACATCAAGGCGGTGGCGCGGCGCCTCGACGACGGGCTGGTGGTGTGGGACGGCATCGTCTGGGACATCAGCGAGAACAAGCAGATCGAGCTGGAACTGGCCGAGTCGCGGGCGCAGCTGCGCGAGCTCTCCGCCCACCTGGAGAGCGTGCGCGAGGAAGAAAAGGCGCGCATCGCCCGCGAGGTCCATGACGAGCTGGGCCAGGTGCTGACGGTGCTCAAGCTGGAAACCTCGATGTGCGAACTGGCCTTCGCCGACCTCGACCCCGCCCTGCGCGAACGCCTGGACAGCATGAAGCGGCTGATCGCCCAGCTGTTCCAGTTGGTGCGCGACGTGGCCACCGCCCTGCGCCCGCCGATCCTCGACGCCGGCATCGCCTCGGCCATCGAATGGCAGGCGCGGCGCTTCGAGGCGCGCACGCGGATCCCCTGCCTGGTGGAAGTGCCCGAGCAACTCCCGGTACTCTCCGATGCCAAGGCCACCGGCCTGTTCCGGCTATTGCAGGAAGCCCTGACCAACGTGATGCGCCATGCGGATGCGCACACCGTGCAGATCAGGCTGAGCCTGGAGAACGGGACGCTGTGCCTGTCGATCGGCGACGACGGCCGCGGCTTCGACGAACAGGCGCGCCGCCAGGGCCATTCCTTCGGCCTGGTGGGCATGCGCGAGCGGGTGCTGATGCTCGGCGGCAGCCTGAGCATCGACAGCCAGCCGGGCGAAGGTACGCTACTGAGCGTCCGGGTGCCGCTCGCCGGTACCCGGCCGGACACGGGTGCGGCCGCCTCTTCGGCGCGCACCCTGGATTTCCACGGCGGGGCCGCCTCGGCGGACTCCGCGCAGACAGGGGAGGGCCGGCGATGATCCGGGTCCTGGTGGCGGAAGACCACACCATCGTGCGCGAGGGCATCAAGCAGTTGATCGGGCTGGCCCGCGACCTTCAGGTGGTGGGCGAGGCGAGCAACGGCGAAAGCCTGCTCGACACCCTGCGGCAGACGCCCTGCGAGGTGGTGCTGCTGGACATCTCCATGCCCGGGATGAACGGCCTGGAGGCGATTCCGCGGATTCGCGCGTTGAACGACCCGCCGGCGATCCTGGTGCTGTCGATGCACGACGAGGCCCAGATGGCCGCCCGCGCGTTGAAGATCGGCGCCGCCGGCTACGCCACCAAGGACAGCGATCCGGCGCTGCTGCTGACGGCGATCCGCAAGGTCGCCGGGGGCGGTCGCTACATCGACCCGGACCTCGCCGACCGCATGGTCTTCGAGGTCGGCCTCACCGATTCGCGGCCGCTTCACGCGTTGTTGTCCGAGCGGGAATTCTCGGTGTTCGAGCGGCTGGTGCAGGGCGAGGGGGTCAACGAGATCGCCCAGCACCTGGCGGTCAGCGGCAAGACCATCAGCACCCACAAGGCGCGCCTGATGCAGAAACTCGGCGCCAACTCGGTGGCCGATCTGGTGCGCTACGCCATGGAGCATCGTCTGGTGCCGTCCCCTCGGAATAGTTAGAGGGAGGGGTGGCTCGCGCATGCAGGGTGCATGCACCCATGCCATGGAGGCGTTGAGGCCACTGCGAGGCAGCGAGCGAGTGAGGTTGCCCATTGCTGCCATGTGCTTGGAGCAGCTACCTGAGCGGGTCCACCCATCACCCGAAGGACAGGGGGCGACAGCGGGCGCTTACGGCGAACGGTCAGTTCGCGTGTCCAAGCGTCGCGACCGGGGGTGCCGCGCCTCTCAGCTGATCTTGAAGCCGTTCACCAGTTGCTGCTGATGTTCGGCCAGACGCGACAGCTTCTGGCTGGTATTCGCCGCCTGTTCCGCGCCAGCGCTGACCTGGATGACCAGCTCGTTGATATCGTTCACGTTACGATTTATCTCTTCTGCGACCAGGCTCTGTTCCTCTGCCGCAGAGGCGACTTGGATGTTGCGATCGCTGATATTGGTGACCCCTTCCGCGATCTCGATCAGATGTTGTCCCGTGCGCACCACGCTGTCCGCGCTGGCTTGAACCTTGCCCAAGGTTTCCTGCATGGCATCGGTGGCGCGGTCGGAGCCGAGTTGCAAGTTAGCGATCATTTGCTGAATGTTGCCCGTGGACTCCTGGGTTCTTTGCGCCAGGGTCCGCACTTCGGTGGCCACCACGGCGAAGCCGCGACCGTGATCCCCCGCTCTTGCCGCCTCAATGGCTGCGTTCAACGCCAACAGGTTGGTTTGATCGGCGATGCTACGGATGACGTCGAGGACGGAGGAAATCGAATCGCTCTCCTGCTTCAGCTCGGCGATGATTTGCGCCGTACGCGCGGCTTGAGCGGACAGCCCTTCCGCCAGGCTTATCGCGGTTTCGATCTCCGCTTTACCCTGGTTGGTACTGCTGCTTACCCGCTGCGACATCTCGGCCACTTCGGTGGTGCTGCGGGCCACATCCCTCACCGTTGCGCTCATCTCGTTGATTGCCGTCGCCACCTGGTCGGTGCCTTGTTGCTGCTGCGCCAGGTTTCGGCTGGTCTGAAGCGCCACGAGGGACGACTCTTCGGCTGCCGTGGCCACCTGGGCCGTGGCGCTGCCGATTTCCTGGATGACGTGCCTGATCCCCTGCGCCATGTTATTCAGGTTGCGCGAGATTTCACCGAACTCATCCTTGCCCTGGTAATCGGCCCTCGCCGTCAGATCCCGGGTGGAAAGCTCGACCAAGGTCCGGTTCACGTCCTTGACGGCCAGTTTGATGCTGCGGATGACGACATACGCCAGCACCAGCACGACTGACAAGGCCACCGATATCCCGCCCAGGGCTACCCATAGCCCCCTGCTCGCCCGATCGCGCTCCTGGGCAGCCAGGCTGGTTATCCGTTGCCCGATCGCCGTCTCCACGTCGCCGATGAGGTCGATGCGCGCAGTCGAGACGCCGAACCAAGTCGCCGGCTGAATGCCAAGCGGGGTCGCGAGCGGGGTTTCCAGCGCCACGCGTTGCAACCGGGCGACTTCGAGCGCGCTGGGCTGCTGCATCACCTCTTCGAGTTTTCGCTTGAAATCCTCGGGCGCTACGCGCTTGAAGGCATCGGAGTACGCGGAAAACTCGCCGAGGTTACGGCTGAGGCGCGTGAATAGCGTCGCATCGAGGCTGTTCTGGGTGAAAGCCAGCCCCAGCATGAAGCGCTCCCTGCCCGCGCGCTCCTTCATTTCGACGAACAGATTGAGCGCTTCCAATACGCGCAGGATGGCGGGGTCGCTGACGCTGTCCGCCAGGGTGTAGGTATAGCCCACCAGCGTATTGATGATTTCGGTGTAGCGCGCACCGGATTCGGAACCGTTTATGGCCAGGGCATCCACTTTCTCCCTGAGCGCCGGTACGTCGGCCAGGGCTTTGAGAGCGGTGCCCAGCCCCGAGTCGTCACCCCCGGAGAGCGCGCCGACTTCCTCCATCGCCTGGTTGGCGTCCTGGCGGAAGGTCGCCAGGTTTTGCTGCATGGACTTCCCGCCACTCCCCAGGAACACCCCGCTGGCCCCGCGTTCGCGCTGGAGCGTGGTGACCAGTTGACTCAATTTCTGCGCGGCGGCGCTGGCCGCCATCGTGTGCTGCATGGAGCGCAGCGTCTGGACTTTTTCGACTACATAGAAGCTCGAAAATATTAGGAATCCCAAGAGAGGAAACAAGAGGATAAGCAGCAGCTTTATGCTCAGCGGTGCATTTTTCAGCATTTCAAACACCTCATTTCGTCTTGTTCCGATGTTCATAACGAAGATCAGGCCAGGCCAATGCCCTGGCATCGAAACGCTGTTAGGAAATAAAGCTGCTTTTCGTCGGTTTGGCGCAAGGGTAGCGAGCGCTTCGGCCAGCGGACGAGCGCCTCCGACAGGGGACGACGGTTATTCCTGCTCCCTTTTTCATGTGCCGGCAACTCCGAAGCCTTTGGTACGGAAGCCAAGCGCTCACGCTGGCGAGATGCCCGCTCGCTATTCATGAACCGACCCTGGGCCCGGCGGCCGCCCCCGCAGCAGGGACCGTCAGCAGGGCGGCATGGGATGGGCGGGTCCGTTCGATCATAGCAGCCCAGGTCTATTTCGCTTGATCCGGGTTGGATGCCCCGGCGCGAGGGCCCACTCGCGTTTCTAGCATAGTGAGTGCTGAGTCCGCGGTTTTTCTGTGGCGCGCCGCGACCAGGCGCTCAGTCAGATCGGTCTCGCGCAGGCGCACGAGGCATCCCGTCGCAGCCGGCTCCTTGCTGGGACGGTTCGGTGCCTGGCGAGCGCTTGGCAAGAGGTGCCCGCGAGTCAGCGGACCCTGAGTGTCGCCCATCGGACGTGGCCCATGCCGCCGCCAATCGCCCTCACGCGGGTGCTCGGCCCTGGCGATGGGCCAGGCGTCGGTTGGCCAGCGTCATTTTTTTTGCCATTTGCTGGCGACGGACTTGTGGCGCACAGAAGAACGTCCGAGTATGTCGAGCCCGCGCCAAGGCGGGGGCCTTCGGAGGTCTGGGGCGCCTGTTCCAGGCCGATCAGCGGGGGCGACGATGCCCAAGGGAGGGGATAACAAGAATGCGCAAAGCGATTAAGTGTGGGGTGGTGGCGGCGTTGGTGGGCGGCTCGTTGCCGGCCTGGGCGGATTACGTCACGGTGGTTTCCTTCGGGGGGGCGAACAAGGACGCGCAGATAGGCGCGTTCTACAAGCCGTTCAAGGCCGCCAGCGGGACCGCGGTGGTGCGCAGCTCGTACAACGGCGACCTGGCCAAGCTGAAGCAGATGATGGAAATGAGCCACGTCTCCTGGGACGTGGTGGAAGTGGAATCGCCGGAACTGGCCCGCGGATGCGCCGAGGGCATGTTCGAAAAACTCGACCCCGCCATCCTCGGCGATCCGGCGGACTACGTTCCCGGCGCGGTACAGCCCTGCGGCGTGGGGATTTTCGTCTGGTCGACGGTACTCGCCTATAACGCCGACAAGCTCAAGTCGGCGCCCATTTCCTGGGCGGACTTCTGGGACCTGCGAAAATACCCCGGTAAGCGCGGCCTGCGCCGCGGTGCCAAGTACACCCTGGAATTCGCCCTGATGGCCGACGGCGTGGCGCCCAAGGACGTCTACGAGGTGTTGGGCAGCGCCGCCGGTGTAGACCGCGCGTTCCGCAAGCTGGACGAGATCAAGCCCAACCTGGTCTGGTGGAAGGCCGGCGCCGAGCCGGTGCGCGCATTGCTCGACGGCAGCCTGACCATGAGCTCGGCCTACAACGGCCGGATCGCCGCCGCCCAGGCCGAGCAGCCCGGGTTGAAGCTCAGCTGGCAGGGCAGCATCTACGATTTCGATTTCTGGGCCATGCCCAAGGGCGCCTGGAAGGGCCAGTTGTCCCGCGATTTCATCGCCTTCTCGGTGCAGCCGCAGCAGCAGAAGGCCTTCTCCGAGACCATCGCCTACGGGCCGGTGAACACCAAGGCCGTCGCCTTGCTCGATCCGAAGGTGGCCGCCGGCCTTCCCACCTCGCCGCAGAACATGACCCATGCGGTGGGCATGGACGTGTCGTTCTGGGCGACCCACGGGCCGGAGCTGGAAAAACGTTTCGAGAGCTGGGCCGGCAACTAAGCTGGAGGCTGACGGCGCGCACGGGCGTATGCCGGTGCGCGCCCGGAGGCGCCGTTCTCCGGCGCCTCCGGCGTCCGCTACGGCGGCGGGGACCGGCTGCGACAGCCTGGCCAGGCGCGCAGCCTTGTAGGGCAATGCCTACAGCGGCGCTTCGGCCAGGCTGATAGCAAAGTCTCCCGACGCCCGATTTCCGTACCCCGGCGGCTTCTCTAGTCTTGAGGCAACGGCATGGACAACAACAAGGTGTGGTGATGGCCGAGCTGAATACGACAACCGCGGCGAACGATGTGCTGGTCAGCTTTCGCGGCGTGCAGAAGAGCTACGACGGCGAATCGCTGATCGTCAAAGACCTCAACCTGGATATCCGCAAGGGCGAGTTCCTCACCCTGCTGGGGCCTTCCGGCTCGGGCAAGACCACCAGCCTGATGATGCTGGCGGGCTTCGAGACCCCGACCAACGGCGAAATCCTCCTCGCCGGACGCTCGATCAACAACGTGCCGCCGCACAAGCGCGACATCGGCATGGTGTTCCAGAACTACGCCTTGTTCCCCCACATGACGGTGGCCGAGAACCTGGCCTTCCCCCTGACGGTGCGCGGTCTGAGCAAGACCGACATCACCGAGCGGGTCAAGCGCTCGCTGTCGATGGTGCAGCTGGACGCTTTCGCCGGACGCTACCCCGCACAGCTCTCCGGCGGCCAGCAGCAGCGCGTGGCCCTGGCCCGGGCGCTGGTGTTCGAGCCGCAGCTGGTGCTGATGGACGAGCCGCTCGGCGCCCTCGACAAGCAATTGCGCGAACACATGCAGATGGAGATCAAGCACATCCACGAGCGCCTCGGCGTCACCGTGGTGTACGTCACCCACGACCAGGGCGAAGCCCTGACCATGTCCGACCGGGTGGCGGTGTTCCATCAGGGCGAGATCCAGCAGATCGCGCCGCCGCGCGAGCTGTACGAGTCGCCGAAGAACACCTTCGTGGCCAACTTCATCGGCGAGAACAACCGCCTCGGCGGACACCTGCTCAGCCGCGACGGCGACCGCTGTCTGGTGGCCCTGGCGCGCGGCGAGCGGGTCGATGCGCTGGCGGTCAACGTCGGCCAGCCCGGCGAGGCGGTGACCCTGTCGATCCGTCCCGAGCGGGTCCGCCTCAACGCCGCCAGCGAGACCTGCGCCAACCGCTTCTCCGGGCGCGTCGCCGAATTCATCTACCTCGGCGATCACGTGCGGATCCGCCTGGAGGTTTGCGGGCAGACCGATTTCTTCGTCAAACAGCCGATCGCCGAATTGGACGCCGCCCTGAGGGTGGGGGATGTTGTGCCGCTCGGCTGGCACGTGGAACATGTACGCGCGCTCGATCCGCTCAGCGTGGATTGATGCGCCTTACACCAACCAGCACAGTCGTGGAGATAACAACAATGTCCCAGTTCTTCAAACGCGGTGCCCGCCAACTCGGCGCCCTCGGTCTCGGCCTGGCTTGCGCCGCCCCGGCGCTGGCCGCCGACCTGACCGTGGTGTCCTTCGGCGGCGCCAACAAGATCGCCCAGACCAAGGCCTTCTACGAGCCCTGGCAGGCGGCCGGTAACGGCAAGGTCATCGGCGGCGAGTACAACGGCGAGATGGCCAAGGTGAAGGCCATGGTCGACACCAACAGCGTGTCCTGGAACCTGGTGGAGGTCGAGTCCCCGGAGTTGTCCCGCGGCTGCGACGAGGACATGTTCGAGGAACTGGACTACAGCGTGATCGGCGACAAGGGCGACTTCGTGCCGGGCGCGGCGAGCACCTGCGGTGTCGGCTTCTTCGTCTGGTCCACGGTGCTGGCCTACAACGCCGACAAGTTGAAGAGCGCGCCGACCGGTTGGGCGGATTTCTGGGACGTGAAGACATTCCCGGGCAAGCGCGGCCTGCGCAAAGGCGCCAAGTACACCCTGGAATTCGCCCTGATGGCCGACGGCGTGGCGCCCAAGGACGTCTACAAGGTGCTCGCCAGCAAGGATGGCCAGGACCGCGCGTTCAAGAAGCTCGATGAGCTCAAGCCGAGCATCCAGTGGTGGGAAGCCGGCGCGCAGCCGCCGCAGTACCTCGCCTCCGGCGACGTGGTGATGAGCTCGGCCTATAACGGCCGGATCGCCGCGACCCAGAAGGAGGGTAGCAGCCTGAAGGTGGTGTGGAACGGCGGTATCTACGACTTCGATGCCTGGGCGATCCCGAAGGGCGCGAAGAACAAGGACGAGGCCATGAAGTTCATCGCCTTCACCCTCAAGCCGCAGCAGCAGAAGGTCTATTCCGAGAACATCGCCTACGGCCCGGCCAACAAGAGCGCGGTGTCGCTGCTCGACGCTAAGGTCGCCGCCGACCTGCCCACCGCGCCGGAGAACATCGCCAACCAGGTGGCCATGGACGTGGGCTTCTGGGCCGACTTCGGCGAAGTGCTGGAGCAGCGCTTCAACGCCTGGGCGGCGAAGTGACCGCACGCTGAGCGATAAACCCCTCGCCCTGACGGGAGAGGGTGTGGGAGGGGGCGCAGGCCGCCCTCTCTCCTGGCCCTCTCGCGTCGCGGGTAGGGGTTGATATTCCCGTTTTCCGGAGTTCGCTATGGCCGCAGTGCCCCTGACCGAGGTCGCCGGTACCACCCTGAAGCAGCGCCTCGCGCGCGCCGAACGGTTGAACCGCCTGAAGTCCCAGGCGTTGATCCTGCCGCTACTGATCTTCCTCTTGCTGACCTTCCTGGTGCCGATCGGCGCGCTGCTCTACAGGAGCGTGAACAACCCCGAGGTGGTCGGCGTGCTGCCACGTACCGTCGAGCGTATCGCCGACTGGGACGGCAAGGCGCTGCCCGGCGAGCCGGTGTACCGCGCGCTGAGCCAGGACCTGGCCGAGGCCCGGCGCAATCAGAGCGTCGGCGACCTGTCCAAGCGCCTGAACATGGAGTTGGCCGGTTACCGCAGCCTGCTGACCAAGACCGCCCGCGCGCTGCCCTTCGCCAGCGAGCCGGCCTCCTACAAGGACGCCCTGGAAAACCTCGACGAGCGCTGGGGCGACCCGGCCTACTGGCAGGCGATCCGGCGCAACGATGGCCGTTTCACCAGCTACTACCTGCTGGCCGCCCTGGATCATCGCATCGACGACCTCGGCGAGCTGGCGGTGGCCACCCCCGACCAGGCGATCTACCTGGACATCTTCGCCCGTACCTTCTGGATGGGGCTGGTGATCACCGCGCTGTGCCTGGTGCTGGCCTATCCCCTGGCGTACCTGCTGGCGACCCTGCCGACGCGCAAGAGCAACCTGCTGATGATCCTGGTGCTGCTGCCGTTCTGGACGTCGATCCTGGTGCGCGTCGCGGCCTGGATCGTGCTGCTGCAGTCGAGTGGCTTGATCAACGGCGCGCTGCTCAAGCTGGGGATCATCGATACTCCGCTGGAACTGGTGTTCAACCGCACCGGCGTATACATCTCGATGGTCCACATCATGCTGCCGTTCATGATCCTGCCGATCTACAGCGTGATGAAGGGTATCTCGCCCAGCTACATGCGCGCGGCGATCTCACTGGGCTGCCATCCGTTCGCCAGTTTCTGGCGGGTGTATTTCCCGCAGACCGTGGCCGGGGTCGGCGCCGGCTGCCTGCTGGTGTTCATCCTGTCGATCGGCTACTACATCACCCCGGCGCTGCTGGGCAGCCCGAACGACCAGATGGTCAGCTACTTCGTCGCCTTCTACACCAACACCACCATCAACTGGGGCATGGCCACGGCCCTGGGCGGCCTGCTGCTGTTCGCCACCCTGGCGTTGTACATCGTCTACAGCTGGCTGGTCGGCGCCAGCCGCCTGCGCCTGAGCTGAGGAGAACGAGATGCTGAGTCCCTACCTGTCCCCCGTCGAGCGCGTCTGGTTCTACACCCTGCGCATTCTCTGCGCCCTGGTGCTGCTGTTCCTGATCCTGCCGGTGCTGGTGATCGTGCCGCTGTCGTTCAACTCCGGGACCTTCCTGGTCTACCCGTTGCAGGGGTTCTCCATGCGCTGGTACCAGGACTTCTTCTCCTCCGCGGAGTGGATGCGCGCGCTGACCAACAGCCTGATCGTCGCGCCGGCGGCGACCATCCTGGCCATGGGCTTCGGCACCCTGGCGGCGATCGGCCTGGTGCGCGGCGAGTTCCGCGGCAAGGCGCTGGTGATGAGCCTGCTGATTTCGCCGATGGTGGTGCCGGTGGTGATCGTCGGGGTCGCCAGCTACCTGTTCTTCGCCCCGCTGGGGCTGGGCAACAGCTACCTGTCGCTGATCCTGGTGCACGCGGTGCTCGGCGTGCCCTTCGTCATCATCACCGTGTCGGCGACCCTGCAAGGTTTCAACTACAACCTGGTGCGCGCGGCCGCCAGCCTCGGCGCGCCGCCGCTGACCGCGTTCTTCCGGGTGACCCTGCCGCTGATCGCGCCGGGGGTGATCTCCGGCGCGCTGTTCGCCTTCGCCACCTCCTTCGACGAAGTGGTGGTGACCCTGTTCCTCGCCGGCCCCGAGCAGGCGACTCTGCCACGGCAGATGTTCAGCGGCATCCGCGAGAACCTCAGCCCGACCATCGCCGCCGCGGCGACCCTGCTGATCGGCTTCTCGGTGGTCCTGCTGCTGGTGCTGGAGTGGTTGCGCGGGCGCAGCGAGAAACTGCGTACCGCGTCTTCCGCCGAGTGAGCCGCCGGCCGCCGGGAAGCGCGATGCGCACCCGCCGGCCGCGAAGGCTTACACTGCACGGCTTTTCCGCCCGCCTGGCAGGGGAGGCTGCATGGACCTCAAGGATCCCAGTTTCGGAGAGTTGCTCGACGCCCTGCACGACGGCGTCTACATCACCGACGGCGACGGCCGCACGCTGAAGGTCAACCGCGCCTACGAGCGCCTCACCGGCCTGCGCAGCGAAGACTTGGTGGGCCGCGCCATGCAGGACTTGGTACGCGAAGGGGTGATCTCGCAATCGGCCTCGCTGCGGGTGCTCAAGGAGGGCAAAGCCTTCTCGGTGATGCAGGGCCTGGGCAACGGCAAGCAACTGCTGGTCAGTGCCTCGCCGATCTTCACCGACGACCGGCGCATCCGCTACGTGATCAGCGCGGTCCGCGACATGACCGAACTGCTGCGGATGAAACACGAGCGCGACGAGCTGCAACAGCTCAAGCAACTGCGCACCAGCACCGCCCGCCTGCACGCCGGCCCGCGCGACGACCTGCTGCACTCGCCGCTGGTGGCCAGCCAGGCTCTGTCCGGGGCGGTCTTCGCCCTGGCCCGGCAGGTGGCCGCCAGCGACGTCAAGGTGCTGCTGCAAGGCGAGACCGGCGTCGGCAAGACCCTGGTCGCGCAGTTCATCCACAATGCCAGCGGCCGCGCCCCGGAACCCTTCCTCTCGCTGAACTGCGGCGCGCTGCCCGAACACCTGGTGGAAGCCGAGCTGTTCGGCTACGCGCCCGGTGCCTTCACCGGCGCGGCGGCCAAGGGCAAGCGCGGCCTGCTGGAGCTGGCCCACGGCGGCACGCTGTTCCTCGACGAAGTCGGCGACCTGCCCCTGGCGCTGCAGGTCAAGCTGCTCAAGGTGCTGGAGGAGAACCGCTTCATCCCGGTCGGCGGCCTGGAGCTCAAGGAAGTCGACGTGCGGGTGATCACCGCCACCCATCGCGACCTGCGCCGCATGGTGGCCGAGGGCAGCTTCCGCGCCGACCTGTTCTACCGGCTCAACGTGGTGCCCATCGCCATCCCGCCGCTGCGCGAGCGGCGCGAGGAAATCCGCCCCCTGCTGGACCACTACCTGAACCATTTCAACCGCCGCCACCGGCGCGCGCTGGACTGGAGCCTGGAGGCCCTCGACCTGCTGCTGGGCTATGCCTGGCCGGGCAACATCCGCGAGCTGATCAACGTGGTCGAGCGCCTGGTGGTGACCTGTCGCGGCGAACGCATCGAAAGCCTCGACCTGCCGGAAGAGTGCCGCGCCCACCTGGAGTCGCCGGCCGACGGCGCCGACCTCGACCTGCGGCGGATCGTCGAACGCGCCGAGCGCGCGGCGATCCGCCAGGCCCTGCAACGCCACCGGACCACCCGGCTGGCGGCCAAGGCGCTGGGCGTCAGCCAGGCGACGGTGGTGCAGAAAATGAAGCGCTGGGAGCGCAGCGATTAGATTCCTGATCGATCAGCCTCCAGGCGAACGAAAATCCAATCGCATTCCCTCCTCCTGATTCCCCTGCAGGCCCCCGCGAGCCCCGTGGCATACGGCTCTGCGACAATCTGGCACAGCTTTGGCAACGACCGGCGCCCACCTCCATAAAACCTACAAGGTGAGCCCGATGAGCATTGCCGCTTTCAAGATCGCCAACACGCTGATCACCGGCCGTTCGGCGATCGACCAATTGCCTGCCGAACTGACCCGCCTGAACATCCGCCATCCCCTGATCGTCACCGACGCCGTGCTGGTCCGCTCGGGCACCGTGGCCCATGTCCTGGAACGCCTGGACGGGCGCAGCCACGGGCTCTTCGACCAGGTCGAGCCGGAACCCGAGATCGCCATCGTCGAGGCCTGCGCCCGGGCCTATCGCCAGGGCGGCCACGACGGCCTGATCGGCGTGGGCGGCGGCAGCGCCATCGACATCGCCAAGAGCGTCGCCGCCTATGCCGGCCACGAAGGCGCGCTGGAAACGCTGTTCGGCGTGGACCAGGTGACGCGCAAGGGCCCGCCGCTGATCGCCATCCCGACCACCGCCGGCACCGGTTCGGAGGTCACCAACGTGGCGATCCTCTCCGACAAGCAGGCGCAGTTGAAGAAGGGCATCGTTTCCGACTTCCTGCTGCCCGACGTGGCCCTGGTCAGCCCGCTGATGACCCTGACCTGCCCGCGCGGGGTCACCGCCGCCAGCGGCGTCGACGCCCTGGTGCATGCCATCGAGTCCTACCTGTCGCTGCACGCCACGCCGATCACCGACGCGCTGGCGATCGGCGCCATCAAGCTGATCGCCAAGGCGTTGCCCAAGGCCTATGCCAACCCCGCGGATCTCCAGGCCCGCGAAGACATGGCCACCGCCAGCCTGATGGCCGGCATGGCCTTCGGCAACGCCGGGGTGGGCGCGGTGCATGCCCTGGCCTACCCCCTCGGCGGGCGCTTCAACATCGCCCACGGGGTGAGCAACGCGTTGCTGCTGCCCCACGTGATGGCCTGGAACAAGCTGGCCTGCGTCGAGCGGTTTCGCGACATCGCCGCGGCCATGGGCGAGCCGGTCGCCGCGCTCTCCGACCTGGACGCCGCCGAGCGCGCGGTGCACGCGATGGCCCGGCTCTGCGCCAGTGTGGACATCCCCAAGGGCCTGCGCGCCTTCGACGTGCCCGAGGACGCCATCCCGCGGATGGCCGAAGAGGCCAGCAAGATCGAGCGGCTGATGCGCAACAACCCGCGCGTCCTCAGTGCCCGCGACATCGAGCAGATCTACCGCGCCGCCTACTGAGCCCAAGGCCGCGCCCGGCGGCCCGCCCCGAACACGCCAATAACGAACAATAAGGTGTCCCCATGGCTTCCCCGACCTCCCTGACCGAGTCGCCGTACATTCCGCTCGGCCCGTTCAAGCTGCGCCTGCCCTTCATCCACTACCGGTTCGAGTTGCCGGACTACCTGCAAGGCTTGCTGATGTGCGCGGTGGACCTGGCGGCGATTCCGCTGATGACCGAACTGCTCGGCATGCCCTTCGAGGCGGCCCTGGCGGTGGTGATGCTCAACGGCCTGCTGTACCTGCTGCACCACCTGCTCGGCGACCCGGTGGTGCCGGGCTGGATCACGCCGGCGGTGCCGCTGCTGATCGCCTTCTGTTCGCAATACCCGATGGGCCCGGAGCGGGTGCACGCGCTGATCGCCTTCCAGATGATGCTCGGCCTGCTGTCGATCTCGCTCGGCGCGACCGGGCTGGCGAGCAAGGTGATCGGCTTCATCCCGGCGGCGATCAAGTCGGGGATCATCATCGGCGCCGGGCTCTCGGCGGTGACCTCGGTGTTCGCCGTCGGCGGCAAATTCGACGCCTTTCCCTGGACCATCTCGATCGCCATCGGCATCGCCTTCTACCTGATCTTTTCCCAGCACTTCCAGAGGCTGAAGGTCGGCAACGTCTTCTGGTGGAACTTCGCCAAGCTCGGCATCCTGCCGATCGTCATCCTCGCCGTGGTGGTCGCGCCGCTGTTCGGCGAAGCGCCCTGGCCGCAGATCCAGTGGGGCCTGAGCAAACCCGATTTCGTCACCCTGTGGCGGGACTACAGCGTATTCGGCCTCGGCCTGCCCTCGCCGGGCATGTTCCTCACCACCCTTCCCACGGTGCTCGCGGTGTACATCATCGTCTTCGGGGACGTGCTCTCGGCCAAGGCGTTGCTGGACGACGCCGAGCGCAGCCGGGGCGACGAGAAGGTCGACTTCGACGCCAACCGCTCGCACCTGATCTTCGGCGCGCGCAATGCGCTGATGAGCGTGATCGGCCCGGACGTGGCCATGTGCGGGCCGAAATGGGCGGCCATGCTGGTGGTGGTCACCGAGCGCTTCAAGGGCGGCCCCAAGGCGATGAAGTCGATCCACGGCGGCGTCGGCTCGTTCCGCTGGGGCACCAATACCGGCTTGCTGCTGTTGCCGGTGGTGACCTTCGTCCAGCCGATCCTCGGCGTGGCGCTGGCCCTGACCCTGCTGATCCAGGGGTACGTCAGCGTGCGCCTGGGGGTGATGGAGGCGCGCAGCCAGCGCGACCTGGGCATCGCCGGAGTGATCGCCGCGGTGCTGGCGATCAAGGGCGCCAGCTGGGCCTTCGCCATCGGCATCGTGCTGTGCCTGCTGATCTACGGGCGCCATTTCTTCCGCGGCGAGAACGACGGCACCTTCGCCAAGGACCTCGTGGCCGGGGACCTGAACCCGGCGCCGCTGCCGGATGCCGACACCGCCGAGCCCGAGCGCCGTCCGGCGGCACTGGGGCAGGCTTCCCTCTGAGTCAGGGCGAGGCGCGCACCTCGCCGGGCGCCTGCGACAGGTTGTCGCGCGTCTCCCGCCCCGGGCCGCGGCCAGGCTCGCCCGGGCGAGCCCCGTGGGCGGGCCGGCGCGGCCCTGGCGCCTTCCCAGGCTTCGTGTCGCTCGCCCGCCGCAAAGGCGGCTAGGCTCGGCACGGAAGGGGCAGGATGCCGACCGGCTCGCATCTGCGCCTGCCAGCATTCGCCGAGGCGCGTACAATGCGCGCCATTCTCGAATGCAGAAAGGTGCGCCATGCAACCCTACGCCATCGCTCCGTCGATCCTCTCCGCCGATTTCGCCCGCCTGGGCGAGCAAGTGGACCAGGTGCTCGCCGCCGGTGCCGACATCGTCCACTTCGACGTCATGGACAATCACTACGTGCCCAACCTGACCATCGGTCCGATGGTCTGCGCGGCCTTGCGTAAGTACGGCATCGCCGCGCCGATCGACGTGCATCTGATGGTCAAGCCGGTGGACCGGATCATCGGCGACTTCATCGAAGCCGGCGCCAGCTACATCACCTTCCACCCGGAAGCCTCCGAGCACATCGATCGTTCCCTGCAACTGATCCGTGCCGGCGGCGCCAAGGCCGGCCTGGTGTTCAACCCGGCGACGCCGCTGGATGCGCTGAAGTACGTGATGGACAAGGTCGACATGATCCTGTTGATGAGCGTCAACCCCGGCTTCGGCGGCCAGGCGTTCATCCCCGGCACCCTGGACAAGCTGCGCGAGGCGCGCGCGCTGATCGACGCCAGCGGCCGCGAGATCCGCCTGGAGATCGACGGCGGGGTCAACCTGAAGAACATCCGCGAGATCGCCGCGGCCGGTGCCGACACCTTCGTCGCCGGCTCGGCGATCTTCAACGCGCCGGACTACCGTGGCGTGATCGACGCGATGCGCCAAGAACTGGCGCTCGCCCGTCCATGAGCGGCCTCGAGCGGCTGTTTCCGCGCGGTGCGCCGAGCCTGGTGATGTTCGACCTGGACGGCACGCTGGTGGATTCGGTGCCCGATCTGGCCGCCGCCATCGACCATATGCTGACCCATCTCGGCCGCCCGCCGGCGGGCGTCGAACGGGTGCGCGACTGGGTCGGCAACGGCGTGCCGACCCTGGTGCGCCGGGCCCTGGCCAACGGTTTCGACATCGCCGCCGTCGACGAGGCCGAGGCGGAAACCGCCGAGGCGCTGTTCTCCGAGGCCTACGCCGACCACCACGGGCTGACCGCGGTGTATCCCGGCGTGCGCGCCACCCTGCGCTGGCTGAAACGGCAGAAGGTGGAGATGGCGCTGATCACCAACAAGCCGGAGCGGTTCGTCGCACCCTTGCTGGACGAAATGAAACTGGGGCGCTACTTCCGCTGGATCATCGGCGGCGACACCCTTCCGCAGAAGAAGCCCGACCCGGCGGCGCTGCTGTTCGTCATGCAGATGGCCGGAGTACGCGCCGAGGAGGCCCTGTTCGTCGGCGACTCGCGCAACGACGTGCTGGCGGCGAACGCCGCCGGGGTGCTTTGCGTGGGCCTGAACTACGGCTACAACCATGGCCGGCCGATCACCGAGGAAAATCCCGCGCTGGTGCTCGACGACCTGCGCGAACTGCTGCCCGGTTGCACCCGGGAGAACGCTGCGCTAACGTGGCCCGACCCTCCTGACGACACCCCGCAAAGAGATCGCATCGTGGTGGTTAACTGCAAACGCTGGTTCACCGCAGCCGGAACCAAGGTCATCAAGGCCATGGCGCGTTGGCGCTGGCGCGCCTGACTCTTCCGGCCGCCTCGCGGCCCCGTTTCGCAACCCGACCGTTTCACCTCCTCATGCCACGAGGCTGATCATGACCCGCGAAGAATTCCTGCGCCTGGCCGCTGAAGGCTACAACCGCATCCCGCTCGCCCGCGAAACCCTGGCCGACTTCGACACCCCGTTGTCGATCTACCTGAAGCTGGCCGACCAGCCCAATTCCTACTTGCTGGAGTCGGTGCAGGGCGGCGAGAAATGGGGGCGTTACTCGATCATCGGCCTGCCGTGCAGCACCGTGCTGCGGGTGCACGACCACCGGGTCCGGGTGACCCGTGACGGGGTCGAGATCGAAAGCCTGGAGGCCGAGGACCCGCTGGCCTTCGTCGAGGCGTTCAAGGCCCGTTACGAAGTGCCGAGCATCGCCGGCTTGCCGCGCTTCAACGGCGGGCTGGTGGGTTACTTCGGCTACGACTGCGTGCGCTACGTGGAGAAGCGCCTGGGCGCATGCCCGAACCCGGACCCCTTGGGCGTGCCGGACATCCTGCTGATGGTCTCCGACGCGGTGGTGGTGTTCGACAACCTCGCCGGCAAGATGCACGTCATCGTGCTGGCCGACCCGGCCGAGGACGACGCCTACGAACAGGGCGAGGCGCGCCTGCATGCGCTGCTGGAAAAACTCCGCCAGCCGATCGCCCCGCGCCGCGGCTTGGACCTCGACCGCCCGGCGGCTGCCGACCCGCTGTTTCGCTCCAGTTTCACCCAGGGCGACTACGAGCGGGCGGTGGACACTATCAAGGAATACATCCTCGCCGGCGACTGCATGCAGGTGGTGCCGTCGCAGCGCATGTCCATCGACTTCAAGGCGGCGCCCATCGACCTGTACCGGGCGCTGCGCTGCTTCAACCCGACGCCCTACATGTACTTCTTCAATTTCGGCGACTTCCACGTGGTCGGCAGCTCGCCGGAGGTGCTGGTGCGGGTCGAGGACCGCATGATCACCGTGCGCCCGATCGCCGGCACGCGTCCGCGCGGGGCGACCGAGGCGGCGGACCTGGCGCTGGAGCAGGACCTGCTCTCGGACGCCAAGGAAATCGCCGAACACCTGATGCTGATCGACCTGGGCCGCAACGACACCGGGCGGGTCTCGGAAACCGGCTCGGTGAGGCTCACCGAGAAGATGGTCATCGAGCGCTATTCCAACGTGATGCACATCGTCTCCAACGTCACCGGGCAACTGAAGGGCGGCCTGACGGCGATGGATGCGCTGCGGGCGATCCTGCCCGCCGGCACCCTGTCCGGCGCGCCGAAGATTCGCGCCATGGAAATCATCGACGAGCTGGAGCCGGTCAAGCGCGGCGTCTATGGCGGGGCGGTGGGTTACTTCGCCTGGAACGGCAACATGGACACGGCGATCGCCATCCGCACCGCGGTGATCAAGGATGGGGAACTGCACGTGCAGGCCGGCGGCGGCATCGTCGCCGACTCGGTGCCGGCCCTCGAATGGGAGGAAACCCTGAACAAGCGCCGCGCCATGTTCCGCGCGGTCGCCCTGGCCGAACAAGCACCGCGCGACTGACTCGGTATCGAGGGGCGGGGTGGATGCGCGATACGGGCCCGCGTGTCAGCCCGGGTGGACGGGTTCGGCACCTCTTGGCGCCCTGGGGCTCCAATAGGGTTCAGCCCACAGGTTCAGGAGCCTAGCCATGTCCAACGACCCCTCGCTTCCCCTGCCCGGTTCGCCCGCGCCCGATTGGCCGGTACCGCCGCTGCCCCAGCGCGATCCCGACCAGCCCGAGCCGCGGCCGGGCCCGAACCCCGGTCCGGATGTGCCGGATTCCGATCTGCCGGACGACCTGCAGCCCAATCCACCGCGGGTGGTCTAGCCCCGGTCCGCGGCGCGAAGGTCAGCGGCGGGCTATTTGCAGGTGATCACCATGCTGCGTGCGGCGAACTCGCCGGGCTCGATGCCCAGCGGGGCGTCCGAAGGGGCGGCGTCCGGGTCGCCCTTCTTGCCCAGCACATGGTAGCCCCGCGTCGGGCAGACCTCCGCCGCCTTGGCGTAGCAGGCCTCCCATTTCAGGGCCTGGCCGGAGCAGTCGACGTCGATGGCGGCGCGACCGTTGGGAAGCGTGGTGTCGGAAACCGAAGCGCAACCCGTCATCAGTAGAGCGATGCAAACCCAGGCAAAGCGCATGGAATAACCCCGTGAAAATAAATGTGGATCGGATGGCCGTTTCGCCATCGTCGGTGTCGCGGGAGGGCGGCGAAGGCGGGTCTGGTTGGACGTCGCGTCGGCTCCCTCGAGCACACCCGATTCAGACAGGGCGAGCGGGGACTTCGATCCCTTGAAATTCCCGGCGATCCTTCTTTCGGGCGATCCCAACCGCGACGCTTCCCGATCGGTGCCGCCCGTTCGCGCTGCGATCAGGAAGGTTTCTGCTCGGAGCGCTCGGGCTGCTGGTAGTCGTTGAAGGGTGTGGAGACGCGCTCCTCGCCCTCGCATTCCATGCGGGCGATCTCGCCGAGCTTGGCGTATTGCTTGCGCAGTTCCTTCAATTGGTGGCCGTCCAGGTCTTCCAGGTTGAGCAGTTGATCCTGCGCGCCCTTGGTGACGCGCAGCAGCTCGTCCAGCTTGATGTGCAGCGCGTCGTTGTCGCGGTTCTGGGTGTTCTGGATGAGGAACACCATGAGAAAGGTGATGATCGTGGTGCTGGTGTTGATGATCAGCTGCCAGGTGTCGTTGAAGTGGAAGTAAGGTCCGGTGACCGCCCAGATCAGGATGGCCATGATCGCCAGTTGGAAGGTCCGCGCCCGGCCGCACCAGTCGGACAGGTTTTTCGCGAATTGATTGAAGGTCAGGCGCGGTTTTTCCGGCTCGTGCTCCTCTCTTTTCGCATCGCCCGCCGAGGTCGGCTGGGCCGGTCGAGAGTCTGGAGCGAGGGACGTCGGCGAGTCCGGTAAGGCAGGTTTTTCGCTGAGCATGACTATCTCCTGGATTCTTGTAAAAGATAGAAACATTTGCCCCCTGTAAGTTCAGGGCATGCGCCGGAGGGCTTGGGCGCGCTTCCGGCGACTCGACGCGAGCCGTCGGCGGGCGGCTCGGGCGGGCGCGGGTGCCGGGAGAAAAGCCTCAGGGGAGAGGTGCGGGAATATCCAGGAACAGGTGACAGGCGGGCGCCTGCCCGAGGAGGACGAGGTTGCCCGGGGTGGGCCGGTCGATGCGCAGATAGCCGAGGAAGCCGCTGTTTCCGGCTTCCGCGCCGATCGCCGCGGCGACGTCCAGGCGCCGCACGCCGGTCAGTGCGGAACCGACCACGCGTCCCGAGGCGTCGGCGATCAACAGGAAGTCCGGCACCTTCCGGCTGGCCTGATCGAGCAACCACCCGTTGACCCTGTAGGCGCCCGCTTGCCCGGGAATCGGCTGGATCCCATCCAGATAGCCCTGGCAGGTCGGCGGCGGGAACGCGATCGGTTTGCCCAGTTGCTCCGCGGTCATCCGGAACGCCGGCTGGTGGAAGATGGACAGGTGTTCGCGTTTTGCCTGTTCCGCCATGGCGAAGATCTTCCGGTTGTCGAAGTACACCCGGTCGATGTAGTCGGTGTCCTGGACGTCCATCTGCACGGCGAGGGCGGCCACCCGGTGGTCGAACAGGCCCTCGGGCCGCTCCAGCGCGAGCAGTTGCCAGCGGAATAGCGCCAGCGGGATCAGCAGTGCCGGCAGCAGGTGCCAGGCCGCGAAGCGGCGGCGCCGGAAACGGCTGGCATAGAGCAGGATCAGGGCGCTCCAGGCCATGAGCTGGGGCGTCAGGTAGCGGCTGGTGAGGGCTTGCTCGACGCCGATGGCCAGCCGCCCGCCCGCAGTGCCCAGGGCGGTGCCGCCGAAGAACAGCAGGAAGGCCAGCAAGGCGAGTTCCAGGGGTTCGACCCGCCTGGCGCGGATGAATCCGAGGCAGAGGTAGGCCAGGCTGGCCAGCAACGCCAGGCCGCCGAGAAGGGGGAACAGATGCCTGCCGCCCGGGAAGACGAAGAACCAGGGACCGCCCAGGTACATGAGCAGGTAGTGCAGCAGGTCCAGGGGTTGGTTTTGCAACGCCTGGGTGAGGGTGGTGTGCCCGAGGGGCACCTTGTAGTCCTGGGCATAACCCTGGAAGTAGCCGAACAGCTCGAGCGACGCGGCGATCCCCAGGGCCGCGATGCGCTTCCAGCTCAAGCGCAGGAAGAGGCCGAGGACCACCAGGACCGGCGAAGCCAGTACGCCGTTGGCCATGGTCGCGGCGCTGAGCATACCCACCAGCAACGCCAGTACGAACAGCGGTCGAGAGGCTTTCTCGGCGGACAAGGCCAGCAGGCAGAAGGCGACCAGGGGGAACAGGTAGGCGGAAAAGAACTGGCTCTGGAAGGCCCAGGTGAAATTCGCCGATTGGACCCAGGAAAAGCTCAGGACCCCGATCAGGCCCAGGGCCGCCTGTGCCATGCCGTTGCGCCGCCAGTCCGGCAGCAAGCGAGTGGCCACGCCGAAGAAACAGAGGAAGATCGACAGGGCGAAGAGCAGGTTCAGGGCGAACAGGAACACCATCGACCCATGGAAGACACGCAGGTCGAGCCAGAAGAGCGCGCGCGAGAACAGGATGCGGTGTTCGTTGTGCAGGCTCCACCAGGGCGCCCAGCCTTCGGAAGCCTGGGCGTAGAACCCGAGGTAGCCGTTCCACATGTCCCAGAAGGGGACGGGCGAATAGTTGTTACGGGTCCCGATCAGGGCCAGGCCCACGTACAGCAGCACCACCGCTGCGAATGGAGCGCCGACCCACAGCCCCGGTAAGTGCTTTTTCCCCGACATGATCGCCTCAAGGTTGTCCCCGGACGTCTTTGCGTCCGTGGGCTGAAACTGCCGTGTTCCGGGACGACATCGCTCGTCGCCCGTCCATGATGGTCGCGCGAACCAGGTCGCGCAAAGCGCGGCAGCATACAGCAAGCGCCCGGGGTTCGGGCAGTCGGCCGGCGGCGTGCGAATGTCGCGGGGGACGCCCCGGATGCTGCTTCCCGCCTCAGGCGAATGTCGCCGGCGGGGCAGGCGTCCGCCGTCGCGACGACCGGCAACTGTTGCGCCGCCGGCCCCGCCTGGGCTACTGTTCGGCCAGTAGTCAAGCGAGATGCCTTGTCGTGACATCCAGCACCCTTCTGATGCGCCAAATCAAAGCCCACGCTCGTTGGCGCTGGCGCGCCTGATCCGTTTTCCCGGCTCGACGCCGGTCCGTTCCCTGCCCCGATCCGCCTCCGCCCAGCGCGCCCATCCGCGAGGCCCTCGTGCCGCGATCGCGGAGCCCGATCGATAAAACGACTAGAAATAAGGGTTGAGCCATC
>NZ_JANZKU010000036.1 GCF_025642785.1 Pseudomonas sp. RIT-PI-AD | reverse complement strand
CGAATGTGAACCAGACGGCGCTGCATCTTTCAATGTTCGAAAAGTGATTGTCACGGTTACGATGTTCAAACCAGGCCTAATGCCGCTGCGTTAAAGATTAGGTTTCAAAGGCCCCCACACCTTATTAATCCGGGTACGCATCAGGTATGCAGTCCAATTCTGCCTATCGTTGGAACAATAAACGAGGAATTCGTCATTGCTATGGGTGCTGGCCAGGTATTGATAATTCCCGCACTCTCGAATTTTCGCAGCCATCAATGCTTCCGTTATGTCTTTATGAGATTCATATTTCCATGGCCCTGGAAACCGATGAGCAATCTCTTCTCGTGTAAGCTTTGCTATATCGGGTGTGTCGTCCACACTTTTTGCGATAATACCGCCCACGATCAATATCAACGCATAAACCAGTAATGTTCTACTCATCGTGAGTCTCATGGCAAATAGAGGCAGTCCCGCGTAGTCGGGATCAACTGCAGGAGTATTCCACATGATTCAAATTGGCGATGTCATCACATCGCACGGTCAGACGCCATTCTAACCGACTTGAGCAGGTATTCGGCATAACTCACCCCCTGGGCCCGATGACCTATCATGCCCTTGCGCCATGCTCTTGGAGCAGGCAGCCTCTCCGCTCTCAGTATTTACCAAAACCTACAGCACCTGCCTCAGGATCACATCAATGCGACGGCATGACCAAATGAGCGGTGATCGCTGGATACTTCGGCAGGCTTGCCAGCCTCGATTCATCGTCCCCATCGACCGTCATGCGCATGGCCAATTCCATGAGTACCGTCCCTGGCAACCTGCGTGTGCGAGGTGCCAGACGGGCCGCAAGAAAGTTCGCCTCGTGAACCTCCTATTCACGCAAGGACTGGATAGCTGACAACCCGAATGCCATCGTTCCAAACAATACGGCTCCATGCTCACCGTACACAGCCCTGCCCCGGATGACCGAAGGCAACGCCTCATTGATACCAAGTAGTTCGAAGCCTGTGTCATATCCTTACTCGATATTTGAAACCCATTCCCCGCCAACTTATTCTAGGTATCGACATGCAACACCCCTCAACTCGCAGGAATCCACATATGGAACCCCTATAGAAATGTGGGCGGGAACTCGGGAGTGGTTGCCTTTGAAATAAGGGAAGGCGCCATCATCGTTCAATTCGGCGATGGTAAAAAAAGGTATTACTTGTACGACCTGCAAAGCACTGGGGCCGAGGGTATCGCGGAGATGCAGCGGCTCGCCCAAGCAGGGAAAGGACTTAACAGCTATATCTCCCGGACTGTCCGAACGAAATGGGCCAAGAATTGGTAGCTCCGCATCAGCATTGATTGTCCGGGGCCGACCCAAATCGTCACGCATTCCGCGCGTGATGCCTCAGCTTGCCCCCGTCATATCCTCCAGTGGCTCACGCTCCTTTTTAAGCGTGCGCTTTTCGTACAGGCGTCGATATAACTACTTTGCCCAATCCCCCCACCTCATTCGCCCACGCTGAGCTGGCACGAGATACGCCCGACGCCTCCCACGGCAACGGGCGCGGAGCCTGCCGAAAAATCATTCCAACCTGTCGATGATCAGCTTGCCCGATCCGCAGCGCGAGACGCAGGTCACGATGAGGTGGCCGTCGTGTCGTTCCTGTTCCGAGAGGTAGCTGTCCCGGTGCAGCGGTTCGCCTTCGACGACGCGCATCAGGCAGGTCCCGCACAGGCCCATTTCGCAGGAGGTTTCGATCCCGACGCCGGCTTCGCGGAGCACCTGGACGATGCTCTTGTCGCCCGGCACCCACAGCGCCTCCCCGTCCCGACCGAGTTGCAGGGCGAAGGCTTCGTCGTCCGTTCGCGCCGGGTCGACCTGGAAGCGCTCTTCGAAGAACCGCTGGGCGCCGACGCGCCCTTGCAGGCAGGCGCGGGCCTCGTCGATGAAGCCGGCGGGGCCGCAGGCATAGACCTGGGTGTCGGCGGCCAGGGATTCGCCAAGCCGGGCCAGGCGGGTCCGGGTCGGCACGCCCTGGCAGGAGGCGTATTTCTCGACGCGCGAGCGCCACTGCGCGCCGACCAAGTCGTCGAACAGGTCGAGGGCGCGCGCCTCGCGACAGTAATAGATGAGGCGGAAATCGCGGGATTGCCGCGCGAGTGCATGGGCCATCGACAGCAACGGGGTGATGCCGATGCCGCCACCGAGCAACAGCACGCGGCCTTCGCCCGGTCGCAGGGGGAAATGATTGGCAGGCCGCGATACCCGCAGCACCTGCCCCACGGGCAGGCCATGCATGGCCTCGGAACCGCCGCGCGACGACGCTTCGCGTTTCACGGCGAGGCGGTAGCGCTGGCACGTCGCCGGGTCGTCCAGCAAGGAGTACTGGCGCACCAGTCCCGGCGCCAGGTGCACGGCCAGGCTGGCCCCAGCCTCGAAGGCCGGCAGCGGGGCGCCGGTGACCGATTGCAGCTCGAACAAGCGGATGTCATTCGATAGCATGGACGCCGCCGTGAGCCTTACATCGAAACAGTCGGTGTCTGGAGTACGCATCGAAGCGGTTCCCATCGTTGCAAATTCATCGTATCGAGGAGTTCGTGTGGCAGCGCCAGGGCAAAGAGAAAAGACCAAGAGCCAACGGCGGCTGAAGATCCTCGAGGTGGCGTCGCGGCAGTTCAAGGAGCAGGGGTTCGAGAAGACCCGCATCGAAGAAATCGCCAGGCAGGCCGACGTCGCGGCCGGCACCGTCTACAACTACTTCCCGACCAAGGACATCCTCCTGATGGAGCTGGTGGCCTATCACCGCGAGCACTCGCCCAAGGCCCTGGCCTCGCTGCTCTCCGCGCCCCCGCTGGAGCCCGTCCAGGCGTTCCTGCAGTTCTACGAGGTCATGGCCGAGGAAAGCCTGCGTTACCTGGACAAGCTCCTCTGGCGCCATGCACTGGCCGCTTTCGCCGCCGGCAGCTGGAACGAGGCGATCGAGAAACGCTGGCAGCACGAGCGGGAACTGGTGACCTACCAGGTCGCCATCGCCAAGTCGCTGCAGCACGAAGGGGTGCTGGCCCGCGAGCTGGATGTGGCGGCGCTGGTCGAGGTGATCCACGCCTGCGGCTTCTGCTGCTGGCAGCAGTTTCTGGTGCGCGACGACTTCGACTTCCCGATGTTCCTCTCCACGCTGCGCGGCCACCTCGCCTTCATCTTCGCCCGCCTGGCGCCCTCCGGCGCTCATGCACCCTCGGCCGGCCAGTAGAACGCGTCGTCGATTCCAAAATCCAGGGCGACGGGGCTGCCGACCGCCGGCACGCTGTCGTCGCGCCGATGGACGACCCGCAGGCTCTGCCCGCCGTCGAGGGCCACGCAGAGTTCCACGTTGGTGCGATGGGCCTGGGTCCGCGCCAGGGTGCCGGTGAGGCGGTTGCGCGTCCCTGGCCCGCTCGCCGCGTCGGCCAGGGCCAGGCGCTCGGGCCTAATGCCGATTTCGAGGCGCGTGTCGGCGGGTGGAAGCGGCCCCTGCCCCGCGCCCAGGACGACGCGCTGCCCGTTGTCCAGCAGGGCCTCGAAGCGCTGCGCGTCCAGACCGCGGGCGACGCGCCCGCCGAGCCAGTTCACTTCGCCGAGGAACTCGGCGCAGAAGCGCGATCGCGGCCGGTCGTAGATGGCCAGCGGGGTCCCGTCCTGGACGATCCGCCCCTCGTGCATCAGCACGATGCGGTCGGCGACGACCGCGGCCTCCTCGTGGTCGTGGGTGACGATCACCGTGGTGATGCCGACCTCGCGCAGCACCTCGCGCAGTTCCACCTGTAACTTGCCGCGGACCGAGGCGTCCAACGCCGACAACGGCTCGTCCAGCAGCAGCACCGCGGGGCTCGGCCCCAGCGCGCGGGCCAACGCCACGCGCTGCTTCTGGCCTCCGCTGAGCTGTGCCGGGTAACGGTCGGCGAAGGCCTGCATGCGCACCAGGGCCAGGAGTTCCGCCACCCGGTCGGCATGGGGCCTGGCGCGGTAGCGGCGGTGTTTCAGGCCATAGTGGATGTTCTGCGCCACGGTCAGGTGGGGAAACAGCGCGTAGTCCTGGAAGACGATGCCGAAGTCGCGCTCGGGCACGGCCAGGCGGGTGACATCCACGTCCTTGATGCGGATCCGCCCGCTGTCCGGGACCACGAAACCGCCGATGGCGCGCAGGGTGGTGGTCTTGCCGCAGCCACTGGGGCCCAGCAGGGCGACGATCTCCCCTTGGTGCAGGTCCATGTCGATGCCGTGGAGCACGCCGATCTCGCCATAGCCCTTGCTGATGCCGCTGAGGCTCAGCGCAACGATACCGCTGTCGATCATGGGATCACCTATTTTGTCGTCGGGCCGGTGCCGAACAATCGGTCGACCCCGAGGAGCCACTCCACCAGCAGCAAGGCCACGCAGGACACGGCGATCATCACGGTAGAGGCCGCGGCGATGGTCAGGTCGAAGTTCGAGCGCATCATCGACACCAGCGCCAGCGGCAGGGTGGTGCTCTCGGGATCGGCGAGGAAGATGCCGACCGAGACGTCGTCGAACGACACGGTGAAGGCCAGCACCGAGCCCACCACGATGCCGGGGCGGCACAGCGGCAGGATCACCGTGCGGATCACCGTCCAGGGCGACGCCCCCAGGCTCATCGCGGCCTCCTCGATGGAGGTGCCGAGGGTGGCCAGGGTGGCGGTGACCGAGCGGATCACGTACGGCAGGGTGATCACGCTATGGGCGATGAGTAGCTTGCCCGCGCCCGACACGATGCCCAGGGTGGACAACGTGACCAGCAGGCCGAAGCCGATGACCACCGCCGGCACCACCAGCGGCGCGAGGAAGATCGAGACCAGCACCTGCTTGCCGCGAAAGCGCGCCTTGTGCAGGCCGATGGCCGCGGCCACCCCGAGGCTGACGCTGACCAGGGTCGACAGCGACGCCAGCCACAGGCTGTTGCGCAGGCCGTGCATGTACAACGGCTCGTCGACGAAGCGCTGGTACCAGTGCCAGGAAAACGCCTGGGGCGGAAAGGCGCCGAGGAAGCTGCGCGCATCGAACGACATCATCACCGCGATGCCGATGGGCGTGAGCAGGAAGGCGATGGCCAGCGCCACCGTCAAGCCGCCGAGAGCGCCGCACAGACGATCGAGGACGCGCCTCATGCCGGCCTCCCCAGACGCTTGCCGAGCAGCCTGCCGAGCAGGCCGACGATCGCCAGGCTGATCGCCAGCAGGACCAGGGAAACCGCCGCGCCGCCGGGGTAGTCGGCCATCTCGCCGAAGCGCACGTAGGCCAGGTTGGCGAGGAACATCACCTTGCCCTGCCCCAGCACCAGCGGGATCACGAAGGAGCTGGCGGCCAGGCTGAAGGCGACGATGAAGGCCGAATACAGGCCGGGTACCGCCAGGCGCACCGTGGTGTCCAGGTGCGCCCGCCAGTTCGGGACGCCCATCGAGCGCGCCGCTTCGTGATAGGAGGCGGAAATGCCCTGGAAGGTGCCGAGCAGGATCAGCGTGACGATCGGCAGGAGAAAGTGCAGGAAGCCCAGGATCACCACGCACTCGATGTACTCCCGCGACCCCAGGGCGATGCCCAGGCTGCGCAGGAAGGCGCCCGCCGGACCGCCCACGCCGAAGGTCAGGGAGATGGCGTAGACCCGCACCAGCACGCTGAGGAAGGTCAGGCCCAGCATCAGGCCGATCAGCGACTTGCGCGCCCAGCCGGCGCGGATGCGGGTGATGCGGTAGGCGATCAGCCCGCCCAGCAGCACGGCGAGCAGCGCCGCGTAGGCGCTGATGCGCAGTGTGCCCCAGAGGAAGTACAGGTAGGACGGCGAGGCGAACAGCAGGTAGTTGCGGTAGGTCAGCGCGCTGTCGGCGGCGGCCCCGACCTGCCCGGGCAGGTGCACCAGCAGGCTCTGCCAGGCGAGCACCAGCAGCGGCCCGCAGATGAACAGGAGCGCGGCGACCGTCGCGGGCAGGAGCAGCGTCGCGGGCAGCAGGCGCTGCCCGTCGCCCGGCGGCGGCCTGCGGGAGGTGGACGGCAGGGGGCTCGCCATCGCCCGTCAGGACCGGGCCGCGGCGTCGAGCTTGCGCAGGACGTAGCCGGCGAAGGCATGCACCAGGCGCTCCTGCTCCTGGTACAGGCCGGGAATGCGCCGCCCGTGGGTGATGCCGCGCTGCTGGATCTCGGTGATCTCGATGTCTTCCTGGCTGACCACGTCGAAGCGGCGGAAATAGCGCTCGGCGATGGCCTCGTAGTCCGGGTGCTCGGTGGTGCCCACCGGGAACGCATGGTTGACCACCAGGGTGCTGGTGTGGGCGTCGATCGGCAGCAGGGTGATCCACCAGATGGCGTCCACGGTCATGGTCAGCACGGTGTTGGGCAGCAGCGTCACCAGGATGTGCTTGGCCGGCCGGTCCAGGGAGAAGCCCGGCATCGGCTCGAAGCCCTGCTCACCCTTGAGCACGCCGAGGGTGCCGGCGAACTCGGCCCATTGCAGGTAGAAATTCTCGTGGGGCTCACATTGCCAGGCGGACATCGGCGCCACCGGCTGCAGGCTGCGGGCATGCACGCTGGCCACGTGGTAGGCCTCGATCGAGTTGTCGATGTAGGACTTCCAGTTGGCCTTGATGGTGTAGGACTTGCTGCGCGCGAGGCGCATGTCGGCCAGGCGATAGGGCTCGACGATCGGCGCCAGTTCGCTCAGATCCGCTTCGAGGGACGACGGCGTGGCGTTCAGGTTGATGAAGACGAAGCCCTGCCACACCGCGCAGGCGATCCCCGCCAGGGGGAAATCCGCCTTGTCGAAGTGCGGGTGGGCGTCCATGCCGGGGGCGCCGATGAGCGTGCCGTCGAGGCCGTAGGTCCAGCGGTGGTAGGGGCAGACGAAGGCGCGCTTGTTGCCCTCGCCCTCGGCGATCAGCGCGCCGCGGTGCCGGCAACTGGGCGAGAAGGCGCGGACCTGGCCGTCGTCGCCACGGGCCACCAGCACGCATTGACCGGTCAGGTGACGGGTGAAGTAGTCGCCGGCGTTGGCGATCTGCTCGGCGCGGCCGACCACGACCCAGGCGTCGCCGAAGATGCGGGCCTTCTCGTGGGCGTACCAAACCGGGTCGATGTAGGCCTCGCTGGGCAGCATGTGGGCGTTCTCGAACTCGGCGGTCACCCGGGGATAGAGCAGGTTGAGCGGGGTCTGGACGTTCATGGCGTCTCCGGCATCAGGCGGTTGGGCGGCACTCACAGCAGGTGCGCGATCTCGGTTTCCCAGCGCTGGGTCCACTCGTTCACCTGGGTGGCGAGGTAGGCCCAGTCGGGGAGCTGGGTGTAGGCCTGCGATTCTTCTGGCGAGAACTTCATCTGCTGCATGCTCTCGTCCACCGGGACCTGGCTGCTGGCCGGCACTTCGCCGACCACCGAGCAGTAGATGGCGAGGTTTTCCGGCGCCAGCGAATGGTTGAGGAAGGCGGCGGTTTCCGCCTTGTGCTGGCTGGTCGGCAGGATGGTCCAGCCGGTGGTGCTCAGGTAGGTGGTGAAGCCCGGGCGCTTGGTCAGGTGCACCACCGGCGCGTTCTTGGCCACGTTGGCCCAGGCCGCCAGGTGCCAGAACGAAACGGAGGTCTCGCCCACGGACAGGGAGTTGATGAAGTCGACTTCGGTCTGCGCCACCCGGCCGATGTTGCCGGCCTTGGCGATTTCCTTGAGCAGCTTCCAGCCGGGCTCGATGTCGCGCTCGTTCCCGCCGGCGTGGCGGGCCAGGGCGACGATGTGCAGGCCGCTCATCTGGGTCGGGTGCGGCCAGCAGATCTGGCCCTTGAGTTTCGGCGACAGCAGGTCGTCGATGCTGCCGATCTCGAGAGGCGCGATATCCGAGCGGTAGCCGAAGTAGAACCCGGAAAGCCCGCGGGGGATGACCCGGGCGCGCCCCTGCTCGTCCGGCAGGGTCAGGTGGCGGGGAATGTATTGCAGGTTCGGCACCAGGGCCGGGTCGATGGGTTCCGCCCAGCCCTCGTTGATCATCGCGGTGAACACCGGATCGTAGGCCGCGATGAAGTCGTAGGGCAGGTTCGGCCAGTTGGCCTTGAGCTTGCCGAGGATCGCCGCGGCGCCCGAGGCATGCAGCTCCCAGCGCACCTTGACCGCCGACTGGCGGGCCTCGATCTGCTTGAACGCCTCGATATAGGGCCCGCCCCACTCGACCCCGGACAGGGTGGTCTGGGCGGCCAGCGCGCGCCCGATGAAACCGGGAGCGCCGAACACGGCGAGGGTTGCCGCGCTGGCGCTGGCGAGGGTGAAGCCACGTCGGGTGATGCCGGTCATCTTGATTCTCCTGCTTGCACGCGGGTCGATGCCTGGCCGGACGGTGCCCGGCCGGCACGAGCCCCGGCCTGCGCCGGGGGCTCGAATCATGGCGGCAGAATCAAAAAGCGCAGTCCGCGACGGCGGGTCGGGCCGGTACGTTCTGGCGCGCCTTGTCTGTGTTGTTCTGCGGCGCTTTCTTCAGGCCATCGGGACGGGATCGGGAACGGCGCCCTCGTGGCCATGAACGGATTGCACCACAGCCCTACCGACGGTGCAATTTATTTTTATACTCAACTACAAATTTATTTGTAGTTTTGAAGGGATTTCATGTGTAGATTTTTTACTTCTTGAATTCAACTTCATTTATTAGGACGCTGCCATGACGATTCCTACCCCTTCGCTCCTGCAAGCCCTGCGGGGCTATCGCACCCCGCTGCTCTACGACGCCATCGAGCGTTTCGCCGTGCGCAGCAAGACCGAGGGCTACACCGATGGCTCGATCCGCTGCATCTTTCCGCAACTGGGCAGCTTCGCCGGACACGCCGTCACCGCGAAGATCGTCGGCGAGTTTCCCCTGGCCGAGGGCGAGGCCCACCTGACCTACAAGGACGTCTGGCAGCATGTCGCCGCGCGCCCCGCCGGCAGCATCGCCGTGGTCCAGGACCTGGACGCCCCCGCCGGGCGGGCCTGCGCCTGGGGCGACGTGGCGGCGAGCGTTTTCCAGCGCCTGGGCTGCGTGGGCGTGCTGACCAACGGCAGCGTGCGCGACCTGCCCGAGATCCTGCCGCTGGGGTTCGGCCTGTTCGCCGGCAGCGTCAGCGTGGGCCACGGCAACATCCGCTTCGTCGCGGTCGACACGCCGGTGAAGGTGGGCGGGCTGCAGGTCCATCCCGGCGACCTGCTGCACATGGACGAACATGGGGCGATGATCATTCCGCCCGAGGTGGCACTGGACGACCTGCTGCGGGTCGCCGACGAAATCATCGCGGCGGAGGCCGGCGTGAAGCGTTACTGCGCCAGCGCCGACTTCGACTTCACCCGCTTGGACCATATGCACGCGGCCTCCATGGGCGAGCGATTGGACGAGGCCTGACGGCCGGGCGGGCACGGCACGTGGCGCCCGCCATGGCCTGGGCCCGCCTAGCGCAGGGTCGCGGCCCTGCGCTCGGTGACGCGCAGGAGCAAGGTGAACAGCAGGGTCAGCGTCAGGAACAGCAGGCCGACCAGGGTCAGCGGCTCGGTGAATCGATAGGTCTCGTTGCCGATGGCCTGGGCCCGGGCGACCAGTTCCAGCACGGAGATGGTCGAGAGCAGCGCCGATTCCTTGAGCATGCCGATGGAATAGTTGCCCATGGGCGGCACCATCTTCGGGATGGCCTGGGGCAGGATGATGTGCAGCCAGACCTGGCGCCGGCTCAGGTTGATCGCCGTCGAGGCGTCCCACTGCCCCTTGTCGACGCTGTCGATGCCGGCGCGGTACACCTCCGCCAGGTAGGCGGAATAGTGCACGCCCAAGCCGATCACCCCGGCCAGGAATGCCGGTAGCACGATGCCGATATCCGGCAGCACGAAGAAGATCACGTACAGCTGCACCAGCAACGGCGTGCCACGCAGGAACTGGATGGTGAAGGAAATCGCGCCGCGCAGGGCGCGATGACGGGAGTACCCCGCCACGGCGAAGACCGCCCCCAGGGCCAGGGCGATGGCCGTGCCGGCGAGGGTCGCCAGCACGGTCAGCCAGGCACCCTGGAGCAGGGTGGGCATGAGCGACCAGGTGAACTGCCAATCCCAGGACATGTGCGCCACCTTCTTATCGGGGGGTGCTCGCGAAGCGCTTTTCCAGCCACTTCATCGGTGCGGTGAGCACCAGCGAGAACAGGTAATAGAGGACCAGGATCGCCAGATAGGGCATCAGCGTCTCGCCGGTGGCCGAGCGGATGGCCTGGGCCTGGGCGGTGAGTTCGTTGAGGGTGATCAGCGAGACGATGGCGGTCATCTTCATCAGCTCGACCACGTTGTTGCCGAACGACGGCAGCATCAGCGGCAGGGCCTGGGGCAGGATCACGTAGCGCATGCGCTGCCCGCGACTGAGGTTGATCGCCACCGCCGCCTCGGACTGCTCGCGGGGCACGGCGAGGATCGCCGCGCGCACCACCTCGGCCGAGTAGCTGCCGACGTTCAGGCCGAGCACGGCGATGCCGACCAGCATCGGCGACAACTCCACGCCCATGTACGGCAGGACGTAGAACGCCCAGAACAGCTGGACCAGGCTGGAGGTGCCGCGGAAGAACAGGATGTAGAAACGGCAGGCGAGGCGCAGCGGCGTCGAGCGCGCGACGCTGCCCACCCCCACACCGAACGCGACCAGCGCGGCGACCAGGCAGCCGGCGACCGTCAGTTGCACGGTGACCCACAGGCCGTCGAGGATCAGGCCGTAGTAGCCCAGGGACTCTTGCATAAGGATTCTCCCGCGTGGCGCTTCGGAGCGGACGGCGCCCGCCGCGGACGCCGTGCGTCTGCGGATCGATGTAACGGGCGCAGCGGCACTGGCCGCTGCGCGGATGCGCTCATCAATCGCGTTCGCACATCTCGTCGCGAGAGGCCTGCAACGCCGGCTCCACCGGGAAACCATAGCGCTCCAGAGCGGCCTGGAACTCGCCGGATGCCTTCAATGTCTCCAGGGCCTGGTCATAGGCGTCGCGGAACGCCGCATCGGCCTTGCGGAACACCGCCCCGGCGCATTGCACGGCGGCGCCCTCCACGGCCACCACCTCGAAACCGGCCGCCTGCTCGCCCAGCGCCGAGAAGGTGTCGCTGGGGTCCACCCAGACATTCACCCGGCCGCTCTGCAACAGCTTGAGCTTGCTCTGCACGTCGCTGTTGGTGAGCATCTGGTCATCCTTCACCCCCGCCGCCTTGGCCGCCTTCACCTCCATCGAGCCGGGCGCCATGGTGATCTTCAATGCCGGGTTGGCCGCCACGTCGGCGAACGAATGCAGCTTGTCCGGGTTGCCCTTGGGCACCATGAAGGTCTGCGCGCTACAGGTGTCCGGCTGCGAGAAGAGCACGGCGGAGCAGCGCTGCTTGTTCATGAACATGCCGGTGCTGACGAGATCGAAGCGCCGCGCCTGCAGGCCGGGGATCAGTGCGCCCCAGTCGACCACCCGGGGCCGCACGTCGGTGATGCCCATGCTCTTCAACGCGGCGATGGAGATTTCCGGCGCCGCGCCGGTCGGCTTGCCGTCGGCCCCTACTCCGGCGTAGGGAAAGCCGCCGGAACCGATGCCGATCTCGACATAGCCCTTCTTCTGGATGTCGGCCAGGGTGTCGGCGCGGGCGGCGCCCGCGGTGGCGCCCAGCAGCACGGCCGCGGACATCAGGGAGGCGAGCAGCCGGCTCGCCGGGGTGGATGATCTCGGTTGGTTCATGTCGAAGCCCCTCATTATCGTTCGATGGTTTTTGTAGCGAGGCAGTCATACAACTGAAAATGCACGCGGCATGGGTGACGCTTCTCCACACGGCCGGCCGCTTCCCTGAGGGGTAGCCGCTGCGGCGCGTGGCATTCTTTGTCCTTACTCGCCGGCCTCCTCAGAGGTCCTGGCCTGAAGCGATGATCTTGCGCAGAAAGGTGCGGGTGCGCTCCTCCCGCGGCTCGCTGAAGATCTGTTCCGGCGGTCCCTCCTCGAGGATCCGGCCGCGCTCGAAGAACAGCACGCGATCGGAAAAGTCGCGGGCGAAGTTCATCGCGTGGGTGACCAGCAGCATGGTCATGTCGGTTTCCCGGGCGAGGACGCGCATGACGCTGAGCACCTCGTCCACCAGTTCCGGGTCCAGCGCGGAGGTGACCTCGTCGAAGAGCATGATCTTCGGCTTGAGCGCCAGCGAGCGGGCGATGGCCACCCGCTGCTTCTGCCCGCCGGAAAGCTGGCTGGGGCGATTGCGCGCCTTGTCCGCCAGGCCGACCATGTCCAGGTAGCGCAGCGCCTGGGCCTCGGCTTCCTCCCG
Source organism: Pseudomonas sp. RIT-PI-AD (assembly GCF_025642785.1). Lineage (GTDB taxonomy): Bacteria > Pseudomonadota > Gammaproteobacteria > Pseudomonadales > Pseudomonadaceae > Pseudomonas_T. The sequence continues at coordinate 17,663 of NZ_JANZKU010000036.1, read as the reverse complement.
GCCCACGCCCTGGGTGAGCATCGGCCCCAGGGTGATGTTGCGCAGGACGTCCATGTGCGGGAACAGGTTGAAGTGCTGGAAGACCATGCCGACCTTGCCGCGGATGCGTTGCAACTCCCGCTCCGCCGCAGCGGAAATGCGCTGCCGGTCGCCGGGCACGCGCAGCGGCTCGCCCTCGATGCGCACCTCGCCCCCGTCGATCGATTCCAGGGTCATCAGCACGCGCAGGATGGTGGTCTTGCCCGAACCGCTGGGGCCGATCAGGCTGAGCTTCTCGCCGGGGTGGGCGTGGAAGTCGACCCCATCGAGCACCTGCAAGTCGCCATAGCGCTTGGAGACGTCGCGGAATTCGATGCAGGGTGCCTGTTGTCGGGTCATGTCCACCTTCCTGACGATCGTCGAGTACGGGACGCGCCACCGGAGCCGGCGGCGGGTCGTCTCAGTTCGGCCACTCGCCCTTCACCGTGATGCGGTGCAGACGACGGCGCTCGCTGGATTGGAACGGGGTACGGCTATGGATGGTGCAGCGGTTATCCCATACCAGCACGTCGCCGACCTGCCAACTGTGCTCCCAGATCAGCTCCGGCCGGGTCATGTGCGCCCAGAGCCGTTCGAGCACCCGGTCGCTCTCCTCGTTGGACAGGCCTATCACGTAACCGCCGCCCTCGCGCTGAAGATGCAGGGATTTTCGTCCGGTTTCACCATGGGTGCGCACGATGGGCCACCAGGGGCCGGGCATGCGGCTCTTGTCGAAGGGGTCGATGGCGCCGCTGGAACTGTGGAACAGGGTGTTCTTCTGCAGGCCGTAGATACGGTCATGGATGGAGGCGCGGCCTTCCACTTGCCGCCGCAGGTCGTCAGGCAGGCTGTCGTACGCGGTGTACATGTTGGCGAAGCGGGTGCGCCCGCCCTGGGCCGGGGTTTCCAGGGCGTGCAGGATCAACGCCGAATTGGGCACCGGCTGGGTGTCGGTGTGCCACAGCGCCTCGCCGTCGCCCAGGGCGCCGATCGGCTTGCCGTCGACGACCACGTTGGAGATCACGTCGATGCGGTCGGGGTACTGGGTATCGGCGGCGCGGTTGTAGTCCACCGGTCGGTTGTCGACCAGCACCTCGCCGAAGCACTCGCCGAATTGCAACAGGCCCGGGTCGCTCAGGTCCTGGCCGCGGAAGAACAGCACCAGGTGTTCGTGCCAGGCGGCGAGGATCTGCCGGCGGACTTCTTCGCTCAGCGGCTTGGACAGGTCCACGCCGCGAACTTCCGCCCCCAGGGCCGCGCCGCTGGGAATGACTTCTATCGTGCTCATTTCATCTGCTCCTGGAATCGGTCCATCGGGCCCCGGCGGGTGCGGGTCGAGTGTCGCGGCTCACGCCTGGAAGGCCTGGACGGCCTCCTCGTAGCGCTCGCGGATGATCATGGTGTCGGTCATGTAGGTGAGGATCTGCGCGCCCCGGTCGCGCCATTCGCGGGCTTCCCGGGTCGACCAGACACCGATCTCCACCTGTTTGCCGTGCTTCCGCGCGCTGGCCAGCAGGCGCGCCTGGTAGTGGCGGATCACCTCCTGCTCCTCGGGTTTCTGGTAGATGCCCAGTTCCTGGGCCAGGTCCGCCGGGCCGATGGCCAGGGCGTCGATGCCGGGGACGCTGGCTATCTCGTCGAGGTTCTCGAAGGCCTCGATGGACTCGAGCATCACCGTCAGGTGCACCTGGCGATTGAGGGCCGGCAACTGGCTGCTCGGCTCGCTCGGATCGCAATAGTCGTCCTGCGGACCGGGCTCGAAGGTGCCGCGATTGCCCAGAGGGGCGTAGCGCGCCACCTGCACCAGGCAGCGGGCCATGTCGGCGTTGTGGATCTGCGGCACGTAGAGGTTCCACACCCCGGCGTCCAGCAGCCGATTGACCCACACGCGCCCGCCGTCCGGGGGCCGGACCACCAGGGCGAAATCCAGGGCCCGCGCCAGCAGCGCCATCTCGGCGACCGTCTCCAGGGAAATCGGCGTGTGCTCCATGTCCACCTTGACGAAGTCCAGGCCGGACAGGCGCAGCACGTTCAATAGGGTCGGAGTACGCGCACTCATCAGCCAGGTGCCGAGCAGGCAACGGCCGGCGTTCAGTTCGCGGGTGAAAGGGTTGGGGCGCACGGGCATGTCGTTTTTCTCTTTGTTGTAAAAGGACAGTGCGACGGCGGCCGCTCGGCGTGGGGCGGGTGCATTCGCTGTAAATATTGATATCACGCACAAAATTACTGTCAACTATATTTTTGTAGTTGATTTCAACTTTATGGATGGGCATTGTGTGGGGACGATGGCGCGCCGCTACGCCCGTCCCACGACCCTTCAGGAGGACTTCGATGACCCACCGTCCAGTGGCCACTGCCCCGGAGTGGTACCAGGTCGATCGCCTGGCCGATGGCGTGACCCATATTCAGGAACGCTTCATCGATCCGTTCTACCGCTGCAACATCTGGCACGTGCGCGGGCGCGACCGGGACCTCCTGTTCGACTCCGGCATGGGCGTGGTCAGCCTCACGCACATGCTGCCCTGGCTGCGCCTGAAACCCTTGCTCGCGGTGGCCAGCCACGCCCATTTCGATCACATCGGCTGTCACCACGAATTCGCCGAGCGCGCCTGCCACCGGGCCGAGGCCGGCATCCTGGCGAATCCCGACGGGCACCAGACCCTGGCCGACCGTTACGCCGTGATCGACATGTTCGAACGCCTGCCGCCCGGCGGTTACCGGCAGGCGGACTACCAGGTTCGCAGCGCGCCGGCGACGCGCCTGCTCGAAGCCGGGGACGTGATCGACCTGGGCGACCGCCAGTTCGAGGTGCTCCACGTGCCCGGCCATTCCCCGGGCAGCATCGCGTTGTGGGAAGCGCGCAGCGGCATCCTGCTGTCCGGCGACGCGGTCTACGACGGGCCGCTGGTCGACGACGCCCACCACTCGCACCTGCCCGACTACCTGGAAACCCTGCACCGTCTGCGCGAGATGCCGGCCAACGTGGTGCACGGCGGCCACTTCCGGAGTTTCGGTCGGCAGCGCCTGCAGCGGATAATCGACGAATACCTGGCCGGCAAGCGGGCAGCCGGTTGCCCCGCGCCATGACGACGGCGCGCCGGAAGGATCAAGACGAAGGAAACAGCGTGATGAGCTTACGGGAACGAAAACGCCGCGAGCGGCAGAAAACCATTCTGTTGGCGGCGGCCGAAGCGTTCAAGGCGAAGGGCGTGGACGGCGCCCGGCTGGAGGAAATCGCCGAGAAGGCCGACGTCTCGCTCGGCACCGTCTACAACTATTTCCCCACCAAGGATGCCCTGCTGCTGGCCCTGGTCACCCTGTACCGCACCGAAGCGCGCGAAGAGCGCCTGCCGCTGATGGAAAACCCGCCGGCGGACGTGTGCGAGACCTTTTCCCAGCTCTACTCGCACCTGATCGACGGTGCCCTGAAATACCTGGACCGCGAGATATGGCGCTACGGGCAGGTCGTCGGCCTGGTCAGTTCGTGGGAGCCCGGCCGCCAGGAGTCCTGGGACAACGAACAGATCCTCATCAAGGACCAGGAAACCCTGCTGGTGCACTTCCAGGACAAGGGCCTGTTGCCCGCGGATATCCAGACGTCTTTGTGGGCCACCACCCTGCACGCCGTCGGGCTGTTCTGGTGGCAGTATTTCCTGGCCAACGACACCGTCAGCGCCGACGAGGCCAAGCGACGCATCCGCGAACACTTCGAAGGGATTTTCGCCGTGCTGGTCCTGCCCGAGCGGCAGGCGGCGCCCTAGCGCGCCCGGCCGCCTGCGAGGGCGCGGGTCCCAGGTCGATCCGGTGACGGACGCGGGGTCGTCACCAGGCCGTGGCGCCGGCCCCTAGCGGGTGGCGACGACGAACAGCCGGGGAAACGGCAGCAGCACCCGGCCGTCGTCCAGGGCCGGATAGGCGGCGACAATGCCCTCCAGGTAGGCCGCGAGGAAAGCGTCCCTCTGCGCCGGCTCCAGGGGATCGAGGTAGGGCCGCAGCGCGGAGCCCTTGAACCACTCCACCACGGCGGCGTGGTTCGCCAGGGGATGCAGGTAGGTGGTGCGCCAGACGTCCACCGCGCGACAGCACGGGCTCAACAGCTGGAAGTAGAAGTCTCCGGTATGCCGTTCGGGATGCCGGATCGCGCCGATCCTGTCCGCCCAGGGCCCCTGGGCGGCCACCTGGCGCGCCAGGCGATGGGCGGGTTCCTCCAGGTTGTCGGGGGTCTGCACCGCCAGCGTGCCGCCGGCCTTCAGCTTGCCGACCAGGCGCGGGTAGAGCGACGCGTGGTCGGGCAACCACTGCAACGAGGCGTTGGCCAGGATCACGTCGACGGCAGCGGCGGGATTCCAGGCGGCGATATCGGCCAACTCGAAGGTCAGCGCCGGCAATCGCCTGCGTGCCTCGGCGAGCATGTCCTCGGAGCTGTCGATTCCCGTCACCCGGGCGTCCGGGAAACGCTCGGCGAGCACCTCGGTGGAATTTCCAGGGCCGCATCCCAGGTCCACGGCCAGGTGCGCGGTAGCGGTCGGAATGGCGGCCACCAGATCACGCACGGGGCGCGTCCGCTGCTGTTCGAAGAGGCTGTACTGCCGGGCTGACCAGGTCATTTGACGTCCTCGGGAGGGGGATCGGGGTCCAGCATAAGCCCTGCGCGGCCGACCGCGGGAGCGTCGCGTCGCGGGCGGCGCCCGAACCGACCTGGCGCCGCCCCGGGAAGCGCCGCCGACGCGCCCGGCTGACAAAAGGCCGCCGCCCTGGCAGCCTGGGTGGACTCCCTCTCCAGCCGCCTCGACGGCAGCGGCCCGACGACCCGGAAAAGTGAAGCGCGATGCGTGCGAATGGCGACACCCGAGCCACCCTCTGCGGACTGGCGGCGATCCTGCTCTGGAGTACCTCGGCCGGCCTGATCCGTGGCGTGACGGAGGACCTGGGCGCCCTCGGCGGGTCGGCGATGATCTATACGGTGGGGACGCTCCTGTTGCTGCTTTGCCTCGGCAGGCCCCGGCTGAGAACATTCCCGCGCGCCTACCTGCTGGTCGGCAGCCTGCTCTTCGCCGCCTACGAGATCTGCCTGTCGCTGGCGCTCGGCTACGCCACCGATCGCGCGCAGGCGATAGAGCTGGGCATCGTCAACTATCTCTGGCCCTGCCTCACCGTACTGCTGGCCATCGCCATGAACGGCCAGCGCGCGCGCTGGCCGATCCTGCCCGGGACCGCCCTGGCCCTGTTCGGGATTCTCTGGGTGGTCAGCGGAGAGGGCCTCTCCCTGCCCGGCCTGCTGGGCAACGTCGCGGCCAATCCGCTCAGCTATGGCCTGGCGTTCTCCGGGGCGATCCTCTGGGCGCTGTACTGCAACCTGACCCGGCGCTTCGCCCAGGGGAAGAACGGCGTCACCCTGTTTTTCGCCCTCACCGCCGTGGCCCTGTGGGTCCAGTACGGAGTCAGCCAGGAACCGGCCATTCCCTTCAGCGCCTCCGGAATCCTCGAACTGGCGGCGACCGGCACGGCCATGGCGGCTGGCTATGCCCTGTGGAACCTGGGCATCCTCAGGGGCAACATGACCCTGCTGGCCACGGCGTCCTACTTCACCCCGGTGCTCTCCTCGGCGTTCGCCGCGCTCTGGCTGCATACCGCGCTGACCCTGCAATTCTGGCAGGGCGCGCTGCTGGTCACGCTCGGCTCGCTGCTCTGCTGGCTCGCGACGCGCACGCCCGGCGCCTGAGGCGCAGCGCTTCCCGCCCCTTTGCCCGCCGATGCGTCGCGCGGCGCTTGCGCGCACGTCGCCCGGCGGCCTTCCGCGAGCGCATCCCTCGACGGGGTCACAGCGCGAACGACTCGACTTGCAATTACGGCAATCTTTGAACATGCTTAACCGACTCTGCAGGAAGCAGTATCAGGGCACACGCTGATCATCACCAAAGGACTGGGCCAAGGACATGGGCACCGATATCTACTTGCGCACGTTTTCTGCCGACGAACTCATCCTCGACACCGAGGAAACCCGGCAAGCATTGAAATTCTTCTTTCCCACCGACGCACCCTCGATCGACGACATGCCCGTCAACGACAACCTGCGCGCGTTCGCCCAGGCCCTGCTGGTGGCCGGCATCGATGCGAGCTACGCCATGGGCTACGTGGAGGCGCTGTTCAAGAGCCTGCGCGGCGGCAGCCCGGCGAAGGTGGTCAAGGCCTTCGGGAAGAAGGCCGCCCGGCACTGGTTCAAGCATGCCAACGCCTCCAACCTGATGGACGCGGAAATCTACACGTCCGTGCGCAACGCCCTTTCGCTGCGCTTCCGCAGCGACCTGCGCAGCTTCCTCGCCGCCGCGCCGCGGCACGAAATACCGCCGACGCTGGCCTGGCGCTCGTGCATCGACGCCAAGGGGAGCGCCTGAAATGGGGCGTCTTATCGGCTACCTGGGCGTATTCGCGGCCGCGCTCCTGGCGCTCCTGATCGGTGTGTTGAGCCAGATGAGCCTGGAGGATCTGCTGGTCTGCACCCTCGAGGACAGCGGCATTCCGCTGCCACCGCCGCTCTGCTACCAGTACGTCATGCACTTCCGCACCGGGCCGGCCGATGCGCAGGAATTGCAGGCGGGCGGCGGCGTGGATTTCGTGCTCAACCTGCCCATCGCGGAGCGCTACGCCCTGGCCGCGAAGTTCATCGAAAACGGGCTCGACGTGAACGCGGAAAGCCGCTCCAGCTTCCGCAATTACCGGTTCCGTCCCCTGCACGCCGCCGCGATGCAGAACGAAGCGGAACGGATCGACTTCCTCCTGCGCCACGGCGCCGACAAGAATCGCCAGGACAGCCGTGGCCAGACCGCCCTGCAGTTGGCCGAACGCCAGCAGCAGGAACACCCCGAGGCGAACTACGCCGCAGTCATCGAACGGTTGCGCTGAGCGCGCTCGCCGCGGATGCGGCGACGCCGGAAAAGGATCGGCCGCGCGGAGTGACGCCCCCGGCGGCCCGCATCAGGTCGAGCCGGGGACACATGGCGGGATGCTCTACGGCAATGCGCCGCGGACGCCTCGCCCGGGCACCGCGAAGCATGCTTCCGCCATCGGGCAGAAGTTACACTTCGCGCTTTTGTCCTCCACGGATGCCCACGCCCATGACCCGACGGATACTGCTCGGTCTCGCCCTTTCGCTGTTGCAGGGCCTCCCCGCGCCTATGGCGTTCGCCGCGGAAACGCCCCGGGGCACCGAACAGCGCCACGCGTGCTTCCTGCTGTTCGAGCCGGGCGTCGGCGAACGGCGCCGCGACCCCGCCGAGGCCTGCCGTACGCCGGTCAGCCCGGCGTCCACCTTCAAGATTCCCCATGCCCTCGCGGCCCTGGATGCCGGGGTGATCGACGGGCCGGACGCGATCATCGCCTATGACGGCAGCCCGCAGTGGGCGGAGACCTGGCGGCGCGACCACAGCCTGGCGTCGGCGATGCGCTACTCGGTGGTCTGGTACTTCCAAGCCATCGCCCGGCGCCTCGGCCTGGAACGCGAGCGCGACTACCTGGCCCGCTTTTCCTACGGCAACCAGGATACCGGCGGGGACCTCACCCATTTCTGGCTGGGGCGCGCCCTGCAGATCACGCCCGAGGGCCAACTGGCGTTCCTCGCCGACCTCTACCGTGATGCCCTGCCGGTGAGCGAGGCGTCGATGGCCAGCGTTCGGCAGATCCTGGTGCAGCCGCGCGACAAGGTGGTGAACGCCCTGGGCGAGCACCCGTTCGCCGCGCCCTGGCCGCAGGACGCCAAGCTGAGCGCGAAGACCGGCAGTGCCACGGACACCTCCGGGCGCGCCGTGCGCTGGCTGGTGGGGCAAGTGCAGCGGGGACAGCGCTCCTTCATCTTCGTGAGCTGCGTGATCGGCTCGCCCGACCTCGACGCCTCCGCGGCCATCGAGCTGGCGGCGCGGGCGCTGCGGGAAGAGCGGGTGCTCTGAGCCGACGCGCGGCCGGCGGCGCGACATGCGCGCGACCGACCGCCTGTTCGCCTGCGAACCCATCGTCACCCACACCTCGCAGCCGGACCATCCGGGCCGTTAGATCGAGCCTCGCGCGCAGTGGCCATCGCGGGAGCCGGGCATGGCCTACGCCCACGCCAGTCCCGCCCGCTGTTCCGCGAGGCTCGCCCCACGACGAAGCGCGGTTCCGCTGGAGCGGCATCCACCGCGCGCGTCTGGTCTTCATCGCGCCGCGCACACCGGCCCGCCGGCCACGGCGGCGGCTCGAAGGCGAGCCTCCTGGGAGCGCAGCGGGCGCGCCTGAGCCTGAACGGCCAGGCGGCCTTCGCACAACGGCTTGCCGGGCGCTTCGCCCTGCCGTCGCGCGGCCGCCGGTGACATCGGCCAGGCGCCTCGGTCACCCTGGGTTTCGGCCTGCCGCAGGCGCAGTGGCGATCCACGCCGGCCGCCCCTGGCCTTCTAGCGCCTGACGCCCGGTTGCCCTTGGGCCGGCCAGGCCGCGACGGGCGCAGAACCGCACGAATGTCGCGGACAGGCACCTCCGTAGCGCACCTGGAACGGCCGCGGTAGAGCGCAGCCACGGCGATGCGGGTATGCTGTTGCGCTTTTAGCGCAGGCCCGACCGCGGGCAGCCATCGCGTTCCGGCGCTTTCCGTCGCGTTCCGACGGACTTCGTCGAACTCCGGGCGTCTGCCCGAGCCAAAGGCGGCGCCTTCGATTTTCAGCAGGAGCCATGATGTTCAGCTTGTTCAAAAGCCTCTGGGGTTACCGGGGCTTTGTGTTGTCCTCGATACGCAACGAATTCACCACGCGCTTCGCGCGCAGTCGACTCGGCGGGCTGTGGATGATCATCCACCCGCTGGCCCAAGTGGCGATCTATGCCCTGGTCCTCTCCAACGTCCTCGCGGCGAAGCTGCCCGGCATCGACAACCCCTATGCCTACGCCATCTACCTGATGGCCGGGATGCTGGCCTGGAACCTGTTCGCGGAAATCGTCGGGCGCTGTCTCACGCTGTTCATCGAGCAGGGCAACCTGCTGAAGAAGATGATGTTCCCGCGCATCACCCTGCCGGCCATCGTGGTCGGCTCCTGCCTGCTGAACAACCTGATGCTGCTGCTGGCGATGCTCGGGGTGTTCGCCCTGCTCGGCCATACGCCGGGGGCCGCCATCGTCTGGCTGCCGGCGCTGATCCTGCTGGTGGTGGCCTTCTCCATCGGCCTGGGGTTGTTCCTCGGCGTGCTCAACGTGTTCATCCGCGACATCGGCCAGGTGGTGCCGATCATCCTGCAGACCCTGTTCTGGCTGACTCCGGTGGTCTACCCGCTGTCCATCGTGCCCGAACGCCTGAAGTGGTTGCTCGACTTCAACCCGCTCTGCGCGCTGGTGGTGGCCTTCCACGACGTGCTGGTCTATGACGTCGCGCCCAACCTGCGCGATCTCGCCGGCATCGCGGTGGCCGCCGGGGTGCTGATGCTGCTCGGGCTGTTCGTGTTCCGCAAGGCCAGCCCGGAAATGGTGGACGCCCTATGAGCCTGCTCAGCGTCAAGAACCTCAGCAAGGCCTACCGCTCCTACGGCTCGGAATGGCAGCGGATCGGCCGCTGGTTCGGCCTGCCCTGCAAGGCCCGCGAAGAACACTGGGTGCTGCGCAACGTCAGCTTCGAGATCCACGCCGGCGAGGCGGTCGGCATCGTCGGGCAGAACGGCGCGGGCAAGAGCACCCTGCTGAAGATGATCACCGGCACCCTGCAACCCACCGAGGGTTCGGTGCGCAGCCGCGGCCGCATCGCCGCCATCCTCGAACTGGGGATGGGCTTCAACCCGGAGCTGAGCGGCCGCGAGAACGCCTTGCACTCCGCCGGGCTGATGGGCTTCAGCCGCGAGCAGGTGCTCAAGGTGATGCCGGAGATCGAGGACTTCGCCGAGATCGGCGACTACTTCGACGAGCCGGTGCGCACCTACTCCAGCGGCATGCAGTCGCGGGTGGCCTTCGCCATCACCACCACCTTCCGCCCGGACATCCTGATCGTCGACGAGGCCCTGGCGGTGGGCGACATCTACTTCCAGCACAAGTGCATGCAGCGCATCCGCGCGTTCCAGGAACAGGGCATGGTCCTGCTGCTGGTGTCCCACGACCCCGGCGCGGTGAAGAGCCTGTGCAACCGCGCGCTGCTGATCGACTCCGGCACCCTGATCAAGGATGACCGCCCGGACAGCGTGATCGACTACTACAACGCGGCCATCGCCAAGCTGGAACAGGACCACGCGATCAGGCAGGTCGAGTCCCTCGGCGGCGAGAAGGTCACCCGCAGCGGCAACGGCAAGGCGGCGATCCTCGACGTCTCCCTGCACGACGCCCGGGGCCAGGACGTGCGCGCGGTGACCGTGGGCGAGCCCCTGGCGATCCGCTGCCGCATCGCCTACGCCGAGGCCATCGGCGACGGCACCCTCGGCATCGTCATCCGCGACCGCCTGGGCAACGATATCTACGGCACCAACACCTATCACACCGGCACCGCGCTGCCGGGCGAGGCCGGGACCTTCGAGGTCAGCTTCGAATTCGTCGCCAACCTGGGCTACGGCAGCTATTCGATCTCGGTGGCCTCCCACACCCACGACAACCATGTGCAGGACTGCCACGACTGGTGGGATCGCGCCCTGGTGTTCCAGGTAGTGCCGGGCAACGAGCCGCGTTTCGTCGGCAGCAGCCACCTGTCGATGGTCACCTCCACGCGCAGCCTCCCGCCCAGCCCGGCGAGCGTCGAATGAGCCAGGACGCCGAGGTCGACGCACTCCTGGAGCGCCTGCAGCGCCTGCTCGGCGAGCAGCCGGTCCCGGCGTTCCGCGCTTACCCGTCGCGCCTGCGCGCGCACCAACCCGATACCGCCGAGCGAGCCGACTCCTGCCTGCCGCCCCTGACCCCGGCGCTCGGCGAGCTGTCGCCGCGAGTGCCGCCGGAGCGCCCGCCCGCCCTGGTCGCCCACTCCCTGGCGGAGCTGCTCAGCCTGGAGGGCCGCCAGTTGGTGGAGTCGGCCTACCTGACCCTGCTGGGTCGCCCGGCGGACCCGGAAGGCTGCGCCTACTACCTGGGTCGCTTGCTGGACGGCAGTTGCAGCAAGCGCGACCTGGTGTTCGCCCTGCGCCACTCCGCCGAGGGCCAGGCCGCCAACCAGGAGCTATCCGGCCTGCGCCAGGCCGAGCGGGCCATGGCGCTGTACCGCACGCCCGTGCTCGGCCCCCTGCTGCGCTGGGGCGCCATCCTGCTGCGCCTGCCACGGCTGCTCACCGCCATCAGCCACCTCGAGCGTCGATTGCTGCGCGCGGAAGTGGAATGCCAGCAGCACCTCGAGGCCCTCGGGCGGCATCACCTGGGCAACGAAGAAGCCCTGCGCCACGCGCTGCTGCAGGTCCAGGCCCAGATTCAGCCCCAGGCCCAGCAGGCCCTCGACCACGCCCTCGGGGCGCAGGCGCGCCTGCAACAGGATTTCGAGGCACTGGGCGCCCGCGAGGCCCTGCGCGACGAGCGCATCGCCTGGCTGAAAGACGCCCTCGACTACCTGCACGAGCAGCGCATCAACCCGATGGATCGACACTGGAAAGCCTTGCAGGCTCAGTTGGACGAGGCGTCGCGCAGCGGGGCTCCGATGCCCAATCCGCTGGCCGAGCAACGCGCCCGGGCGCTGGACGACCTGCGCCTGGAGGTGCAGACCCAGGGCCACCTGCTGGCCCGCAAGGCCGAGCGCCGCGACCTCGAGCCCCTGCAAACCCAGCTCCAGCCCCTGCACCGGGACCGCGAACGCCAGGCACTGCGGCAGGAGGAAGACGAGCGCCTGCTCGACCGCTTCTACCTCGAGCTGGAGAACCAGTTCCGCGGCACCCGCGCCGACATCAAGGGTCGCCTGGTCCACTACCTGGACGAGGTACGCCAGGCCGTGGAGCGCTGCCAGGGCGCGCCGGCGCTGGACATCGGCTGTGGCCGCGGCGAATTCGTCGAGCTGATGCGCGAGCACGGTATCGACGCCCACGGCCTCGACCTCAACCGGCGGATGGTCGAGGAATGCACGCGCCTCGGCCTGCCGGCGCGCCAGGACGAGGCGCTGGCCTACCTGCAGAGCCTGGCGGAGGACAGCCTCTCGGTGATCGCCGGCATGCAGATCATCGAGCACATCGAGTTCACTCACCTGCTGCGCCTGTTCAAGGAGTGCGTCCGGGTCCTGCGGCCGGGCGGCATCGCGATCTTCGAGACGCCGAACCCCAGGAACCTGCTGGTGGCCACCCACGACTTCTACATCGACCCGACCCACCTGCACCCGATCCCGCCGGTGCTCGGCCAGTTCATGCTCCAGCACTGCGGCTTCGGCGAGGTGCGGGTGACCGAGCTGAACGCCTTCTTCAGCCACCAGCGGATCGACGCGGGCGAGCTGGGCGAGCGCTTCAACCAGCATTTCTATGGCGCGCTGGACTACGCGGTCATCGGCCGGAAGACCGCGCCATGAAACGGGTGGCGGTGCTCAACACGCAGGTTCCGTTCACCCGCGGCGGCGCCGAGATTCTCTGCGAGTCCTTGGTCGAGCAGATCAACCGTCTGCCGGGCATCCAGGCCGACCTGCTGACCCTGCCGTTCAAGTGGTACCCGGACGAACGCCTGATCGCCGACACGCGCATGTGGCGCGACCTCGACCTCAGCGAAAGCGACGGCCAGCCGATCGATCTGCTGATCGCCACCAAGTTTCCCACCTACGCGGTGCGGCACCCGAACAAGGTCCTCTGGCTGGTGCACCAGCACCGCCAGGCCTACGACCCGGCCTTCGACCCCGAGCAGCGCCATACGGCGACCAACCTGGGCCTCCGCGCCCTCGACGACCTGTTCTTCCAGGAGTGCCGCGGCCTGTTCAGCATCTCCAACAGGGTCTCGGAACGGCTGCACCGCTTCAACGGCTTCCGCGCCGAGGCCCTGCTGCCGCCCTCCGGGTTCGCCGGGCGTATCCAGTCGGGTGACTATTCGGACACGCTCATTTATTTCGGCCGGCTCAACGAGTGGAAGCGTCCGGACATGCTGGTCCGCGCCGTGGCCGCCGTGCCCCGTGCCAAGGCGCGGATCATCGGCACCGGCCCGGAGCCCTACGTCGAGGAATTGCGCCGGCTGATCGACGCGCTCGGCGTCGGCGACCGGGTGGAACTGCTCGGTTTCCTCGACGACGCGGCGCTGCTGCACGAGCTGGCGCGGTGCCGGGCGGTGTTCTACGCGCCCTACGACGAGGACTACGGCTTCTCCACGATAGAGGCCTTCCTCGCCCACAAACCGGTGCTCACCCTCGCCGACAGCGGCGAGGTGCAGTCGCTGGTGACGCTCACCGGCAGCGGCATCGTGGCCCGCGACGAAGCGGCGCTGGCGCACGGCGTCGAACGCCTCTACGGGATGACGGCCGGCGAACTGCATGCCATGGCCGACCCCGGCCAGGCCTTCGCCCGCACCATCGGTTGGCCGCGAATCCTGCAGAAACTGGTGCTGGACAACCTATGATCAGCCTCGCCCTCGTCACGCCCTGGCCGCCCCAGGAAACCGGCATCGCCGACTACTGCTTCGACCTGGCCGCCGGCCTGCTGGCCCATGACCTGGCGATCACCGTCTACACCGACGCCGAACGGCCCAGGGCGCTGCCCGGCGTGCGCATCGAGGCCCTCGAAGAGGCCGCCGCGCGGTTGGACGACTTCGACGTGGTGGTCTACCAAATGGGCAACAACGTCCATTTCCATGGGAAGGTCCCGGACCTGCTGGCCGAGCATCCGGGCATCGTCCACCTGCACGACTTTTCCCTGCACCACCTGTTCGCCCACGCCTGGGCCAACGGCGACGAGCAGCGCTATTTCGAACAGCTCCGGCGCTGGTACGGCGCCGAGGTGCTCGATACCGTCCTGCGCCTGCTCGACCAGGGGTTCACGCCCTGGTCCCACCCGCTGGTGCTCGACATGCCGCTCAGCGAGGAAGTGATCCAGCACGCCACCGCCTACGTCGTGCACTCCCGCTTCGCCCACCGCCGGCTGCGGCAACGCCTGCCCCAGGTGCCGGGGCAGGTGATCCCGCAGCTCTACCGGGATGCCCGGCCCCGGCCGTTCGCCCGCAGCGGCCCGCTGCGGATCGGCATGTTCGGCCTGATCCTGCCGCATCGGCGGCCGGAACTGGTCCTCGAGGCGCTGCGCCAGCTGCGCGACGACCCCGACCTGCCCGCCTTCACCCTCGACGTCGGCGGCGCCCTCTCCAGCTTCTGCGCGTGGCTGCCCGAGCGCCTGGCGGAATACGGCCTGGCGGAGCTGACCCGCCTGCACGGCCGCCTCGACGACGAAGCCTTCGTGGAGAAGATCGCCGAGATGGACCTGATCATCAACCTGCGCGACCCGACCATGGGCGAAGTCTCGGCCATCGCCATGCGCGCCATGCAGCACGGGATTCCCTGCGTGGTCAGCGACGTCGGCTGGTATGCGGAATTGCCCGCTTTCATGCACAAGGTCGGCGCCGACGACAGCCTCGGCCAGCTCACCGATATCCTGCGCCGCCACCTCGCGGACCCGGACCATCACCGCCGCGTGCGCGAGGCGGCCATCGAGCATGCGCACCGCGCGTTGAACTACGAGGACGGCGTCGCCCAGTTCTACCGGATCCTGGTGGATGCCGCCGCGCGGAAACACGGCACCTACGGGCACGTCGTCGCCATGGGCGGCGCCGACGCGGATTGACCTCGGCGCACCGGCGCCGGAACATCGGGCGCCTGCGCGCCCTGCAACGGGCGTGGGGCTGAGTTACAATCGCCCCCGCAGGCGCTCGCCTGCGCCTGCTCCATCCGATCACCAGCGAAACGGAAAGAACACGTGACGAAAGACGAACTGCGCGCCGAACTCGAGCGCCAGGCGCAACGTTACAAGGACGTTCAAGGCGGGGAAGTCATCACCTACGCCGCGCAACCGGAACCCGAGCGCAAGCCCTGGCGAAAACGCCCCAGCCTCCTCGACCAAGCCTTCGAGCGGGAACTGGAAAGAATCCAGAACGACCTGAAACCCGACGACACCGTCGAGTCCTGACCCGCGACGGTCCGCCTCGCCCTGCGCCACGCCGCGGCGATAGGTCGCGTCGGGGGGCGACCGGCCGGCACCCCGCGGATGGGGTTGAATGCGCTTTTCTGGCATAATCGCGCCCCCTTCACGAGCCGGTCATACACCTCCCATGTTCGATCTATTCAGCGGGCTTGATGCCTGGCTGGTGCTGAGCCTCCTGCTGGCGCTGGCTTTCGTGCTCTTCTTCGAATTCATCAATGGTTTTCACGACACCGCCAACGCCGTCGCGACCGTGATCTACACCAAGGCCATGCCGCCGCAACTGGCGGTGATGCTGTCCGGCTTCTTCAACTTCCTCGGTGTGCTGCTCGGCGGCGTCGGCGTCGCCTACGCCATCGTCCACCTGCTGCCGGTGGAGCTGCTGATCAACGTCAACACCGGCCACGGCCTGGCCATGGTGTTCTCGCTGCTGGCGGCGGCCATCACCTGGAACCTCGGCACCTGGTACCTGGGCATCCCCGCCTCCAGCTCGCATACCCTGATCGGCGCGATCCTCGGCGTGGGCCTGGCCAACGCGCTGATCACCGGCATCCCGATCGGCGACGGGATCAACTGGCAGAAAGCCATCGACATCGCCGCCTCCCTGGTCATCTCGCCGGTCGCCGGCTTCATCGTCGCCGGCCTGCTGCTGCTGGGCCTGAAATGGTGGCGGCCGCTGTCGAAGATGCACTACACCCCGGAAGACCGCCGGGAAGTGAAAGGCAAGAAACACCCTCCCTTCTGGAACCGCCTGGTGCTGGTGATCTCGGCGATGGCGGTGAGCTTCGTGCACGGTTCCAACGACGGGCAGAAAGGCATCGGCCTGATCATGCTGGTGCTCATCGGCATCGTGCCGGCGAAGTTCGTGCTCGACCTCGACAGCACCACCTACCAGATCGAACGCACCCGCGACGCCGCCGTGCACCTCAACGATTTCTACCAGCGCAACAACGCCGTCCTCGGCGAGTACCTGGCGCTGGAGAAGAATCGTGGCGGTACCGACCTGCCGGAGCATTTCCGCTGCGACCCGCAACTGACCGTGCCGACCATGGATGCTCTGCACAAGTACCTGGCCGGCCTGAGCGACTACCGCAACCTCGACGAGAACGGCCGGATCAACGTGCGCCGCTACCTGCTCTGCCTGGACGACACGGCGAAGAAGGTCGGCAAGCTCGACAGCCTCGAAGCCCGCGACCGCGCCGATCTCGACAAGCTGCGCAAGGACCTCACCGCCACCACCGAATACGCCCCGTTTTGGGTGATCATCGCCGTCGCCCTGGCGCTGGGCATCGGCACCATGGTCGGCTGGAAGCGCGTGGTGCTCACCGTCGGCGAGAAGATCGGGCGCCAGGGCATGACCTATGCCCAGGGCATGAGCGCACAGATCACCGCCACCCTGGCCATCGGCATGGCCAACATCTTCAGCCTGCCGGTCTCCACCACCCACGTGCTGTCCTCGGGCGTCGCCGGAACCATGGTGGCGAACAAGAGCGGCCTGCAAGGCGGCACGGTGCGCAATATCCTGCTGGCCTGGGTCCTCACCCTGCCGATGGCCATGGCGTTGTCCGCCGGGCTGTTCTGGCTGGCCTTGAAGCTGTTCGTCTGAGCCAGCCTCGAATGATCGAAAGGGCGCCGCAGGGCGCCCTTTCGATATCCGCGTCGGCACGGAACGCGTCGTTGCCTTGCCATATCCCCCGCTAAAGCTTTACTGGAACCTTGCCGACATAAGGACTGCCGCCAGCCCTCCCTGGCGCCACTAAAAAGCGTGGCTCCCAAACGCTATCGCCGACATGACCGGAAGTACAAAACATGACGAACTTGAAGTTCAGCCACAAGATCCTCCTGGCTGCATCCCTGGTGGTGATCGCCGCATTCACTCTCTTCACGCTGTACAACGACTACCTGCAACGCAACGCCATTCGCGCCGACCTGAACAACTACCTGGAGGAAATGGGTAGCGTCACCGCGAGCAACATCCAGAACTGGCTGTCGGGACGGATCCTGCTGGTGGAAAGCGAGGCGCAATCCATCGCCAACGACGCGGAACAAGACAGGGTCAACAGCCTGTTGCAGCAGAAGGCCCTCACCTCCACCTTCGCCTTCACCTACCTGGGCACCCAGACCGGCACCTTCACCATCTACCCCCACACCGACATGCCGGCCGATTACGACCCGCGCACCCGGCCCTGGTACAAGGACGCCATGAACGCGGGCGGCTCCACGCTCACCGAACCCTACATCGATGCCGCCACCCACGAGCTGGTGATCACCATCGCCACGCCGGCCGCGCGCCTCGGCGTCGTCGGCGGCGACCTCGGCCTGCAGACCCTGGTGGACATCATCAACGCGCTGGACTTCAACGGCATCGGCTACGCCTTCCTGGTCAGCGCCGACGGCAAGATCCTCGTCCACCCGGACAAGAACCTGGTGATGAAGAACCTCAGCGACCTGTTCCCGGAACGCACGCCGAGGATCAGCACCGACATCACCGAAGCCGAGCAGAACGGCGAAACCCGCATCCTCACCTTCACCCCGGTCAAGGGCCTGCCCTCGGTCAACTGGTACATCGGCCTGTCGGTGGACAAGGACAAG
>NZ_JANZKU010000035.1 GCF_025642785.1 Pseudomonas sp. RIT-PI-AD | reverse complement strand
GCCAGCGCAACAGGCGGCGTTCCAGGGCCTTGGCGGAGATGTCGAGGGCGAAACCGACGGCGCCGACCAGGACGATGCCCAGCAGCATCAGGTCCATGCGGAACTCCGCGCGGCTTTCCATCAGCAGCACGCCGATGCCGTCACCCGAGCCGAGCATGTATTCGGCGCCGAGGGTGGCCAGCCAGGAAAACACCAGCGCCAGGTAGAGGCCGTTGAAGATCGACGGCAGCGCCGCGGGCAACACCAGGCGGGCGAACATCTGCCAGCGGGAAAAACCCATGACCCGCGCCGTCTCGACCAGTTCGCGGGGTACGCCGGACACCCCCTCGAAGCTGTTCAGCAGCAGCGGGAAGAAGGCGGCCCAGGCGATGAACGCCAGTTTGCTGCCCTCGCCGAAACCGAACCACAGCGACAGCAGCGGTAACCAGGCGAACAGCGAGACCTGCTTGATCGCGTTGAGGGTCAGGCCGAAGAAGCGTTCGCTGCGCCGCGACACGCCGAGCAACACGCCCAGGGCCAGGCCGAGGCCGCCGCCGAGGGTGAAGCCGGCGAGGTCGCGCGCCAGGCTGCGGCCGAGGGTCAGCCAGATCGTTGCGCCGGTGCTCGCCTGCAACGCGGCGTCGAGCACCTTGTCCGGAGCGACGAACAGCCGGCTGTCGGTGAGGCCGAAGGCGTATGCCGCCCACCAGGCGAGCAGGAGCAGCAGCGGCAGGGTCAGGCCACGGCGCAGGCGCCGTCGGGAGTGGGCATTCATCGGTGTAACCTCATGGGCCGAAGCCGGCGCGGCGCCAGCGCAGGATGTATCGCTCGACCCGGGCCAGGATCAGGTCGAGAAGAAAGCCGATGACCCCGATGCTCGCCACCGCCACCAGCATCACGTCGAGCTGGTAGAGCTGGCGGCTGTCGACCATGAGGAAACCCAGGCCCTCGGAGGAGGCCAGTAACTCCACCACCACCAGGGCCAGCCAGCTTTTGGTGAGCGCGTAGCGGATGCTGCTCCAGGTGGTGGGAAACGCGGCCGGCAGGATCACCCGCAGCAGCAGTTGCCGGTGGCTGAAACCGTAGGTGCGGCCGACCTCGAGGTAGCGCGACGGCACCGCGCGAATGGCGTTGCAGGTGTTCAGCGCCACCGGCAGCAAGGCCGCCTGGGCGACCAGCACGATCTTCAGGGTCTCGCCGATGCCGAGCAGCAGCATCAGCAGCGGCAGCCAGCCCAGCAGCGGCACGTAGGCGATCAGCCGGACCAGCGGATAGAGGTAATCGCTGGCACGTTCGGACAAGCCCATCGCCGCCCCGAGCAGCAGGCCGGTGACGCTGCCCAGGAAAAAGCCGAGAAGCACCCGTTGCAGGCTGATGAGCACATGCTCCAGCAGTTGCCCGTTGGCGAGCATCTCGCGGGCCGTGCCCAGGACCAGCTCCGGGCCCGGCAGGACCTGCGAAGCGACCAACTCGTAGCGCGCGCTCAGCCACCAGGCCAGCGTCAGCGCCAGGGGCAGCAGCCAGGGCCAGAGCGCGTGCAGGGCGCGGCTGGCCAGGCGCGTCCAGGCGATGCCGGGCAGGGCGCCGCCGGCGGGCAGGGCGGACGGCAGCGCGCGATGGATGCTCACTCGGTCGCCTCGGCGATGGGCGTGCCGCTGGCGTCCAGCGGTTGCCAGTGATGCTCCAGCTTCAGCGCCTTCAACGCTTGGTCGAGGAAGCTGTGGTCCATCCACTGGTCGAGGTCGAAGTCCTTGCCGCGCAACAGTCGCAGTTCCTTGGCCAGGCGATAGGTGTCGTGGTACTGGGCGACCAGGAAGGGGTCGAACAACGGGTTGGCGCGCTGGCTCCAGGGACGGTCGCCGGTGTCTTCCTTGATCGCCTCCTGCAGGCGGAAGCTCCACCAGGGGCCATAGACCGCTTCCTTGTTCGCCTCGTCCGAACCCCACTGGGCCGCGCGGACCAGCACCTTGACGATCCGCGCGGTGGTTTCCGGGTACTGGCGGGCGAAGTCGTCGCGCACGATCAAACCGGTCTGCGCGGTGGCGTGGGTGTCGCGGTCGCGGGTGGTGTAGACGATCTTGGCCGCGCCGGCGTTGCGCAACAGCAGCAGCTCGGGGCCGCCGAACACTGCGTCGATGTCGCCGGTCCCCAGGGCGGTGGTGGAGGTGGCCTGGTCGAGGCTGACCTGGCGCACATCGCGCTCGCTCAGCCCGTTAGCGGCGAGGATGCGGATGACCTGCAGGTGGATGTAGTTGCCCTTGAGGTAGGCCACCCGCTTGCCCTTGAGGTCGGCGATCGACTGGATCGGCGAGTCGGTCTTCACTGCCAGGTAGGCGTTGCTGAACTTGCTCACCGGCAGGATGTAGCGGGTCTTCACCCCGGCGGAGCGGCCGATCAGCGAAATCAGGTCGCCCTGGCCGGCGAAGTCCAGTTGGTTGCTGGCCAGGGCCTCGCCGACCATGGGTACGGTGTTCAGGCCGACGAACTCGAAGGTGGTGGCGTCCTGCTTGAATTCCTCCTGGAACAGGCCGCGGGCGTGAGCGATGCCGAGCAGGCCCCAGCCCCAATGGTCGTTGCCGGCGCTGGACAGCGCCGGCCCACCGAGGCGGATCTGCTTCGGTGGGGTTTCCGCCAGGGCCGGGCCGGCGCTGGCCAGCAGGCCCAGCGCCAGCAGGGCGTAGCGCCCGAGGCGGGCGAGGGCGCGGTACCGATACGTCATGGGGCCTCTCCCAGCAAGTCGGGTTGTTCCTTGAGGATGCTCTGGTACAGCGGCTGGAAGTTCAGCCAGCCGTTGTACGCCTGGAAGCGCTCGGCGCTGCGCCGCGCGTATTCCTCGTCCATGGTCAGGGTCGAGCCCATGGACTCGGCGGCGATCTGCGACTGGCAGACCTTCTCCAGGGAAATGAACAGGTAGGCGGTCTCGTCGACGCTCTGGCCGACGGTGAGCAGCCCGTGGTTCTTCAGCAACAGCGCGCGGTTGCCCTCCAGCGCCTGGGCCAGCAGGTCGCCCTCGCCGTGGGCGTGGCTGTCGTAGATCGCGTGCTTGCCGAAGAACACCGCCGATTCGGCGCTGGCCGGCGGGATCAGCCGGCCGTTGGTGGTCCAGGTGCGTCCGTAGAGGGAGTGCACGTGGGCCACCGAAAGGATATCCGGGCGACGCGTGTAAATCGCCGCGTGCAGCGGAATGCCGCCCGGGTGCGGGTAGCCCTCGCCCTGCACCAGGTCGCCGTCCAGGTCGATCAGCAGCAAGTCGTCGGCGCTGATCAGGTTGAAGCTCAGGCCGAACGGGTTCATCCAGAAATGGTTGGGGTTTTCCGGATCGCGCGCGGAGATATGGCCCATCACCCCCTCGTCGTAGCCCAGCTTGCCGAAGATGCGGAAGGCGGCGGCGAGCTTGTGCTTGCGGTGCGCGCGTTCCTCCTCGACGCTGGCGAACACCGGCGGCTGCGGGCGCGGATAGCCCATGGCCTTCTGGAAGCGGCGTTCGATGTCCGTGCGCGGAGCGGGCTGCTGGCTGGCCGTGGCGGCGTTGCTCATGCCTGTTTCCTCTCGGTTTCGCCCAGCCGGCGCGCCGCGGCGTAGCGGTTCTCGGGGAAGTCCAGGCCGAGGTTGCCGCGGAAGGTCGTGGCCTCGTACTCGGTGCGGAACAAGCCGCGTTCCTGGAGGATCGGGATCACCTTGTCGATGAAGCGCTGGGTCAGGTGCAGGTTGCCGAAGACGATGAAGCCGTCGACCACCGGCTGCTCGAACAACGCCTGAAGCTTGTCGGCGATCTGCACCGGCGTGCCGACGAAGGCGCCGCGGGGGTTGGCTGCGCGCAGGGCGAGCTGGCGCAGGGTGAGGTTTTCCTCGCGGGCGATGCGCTTGTAGTACTCGGCGGTGGACCTGAAGCTGTCCTTGCCGATGTCGCCCAGGTCCGGCAGCGGCTCGTCGAGGGGGAACTGGGCGAAGTCGAAGAAGCTGAAGTAGCGGCTCAGGTACTTCACCGCGAACTCGATGTCGATGTATTTCAGCGTTTCCTGGTACAGGTGCTCGGCTTCCTCCTGGGTGTCGCCCACGATCGGGCCGATGGAGGGCAGCACCAACACCTGCTCGGGGTCGCGGCCGTAGGCTTTCACCCGGCGCTTGATGTCCTGGTACTGGGCCTGCGCCTCGCTCAGGTCGCCGTTGCCGATGCTGGAGAAGTCCGAGAAGATCGCGTCGGCGTAGCGCGCCGCCAGGTCGCGCCCGGCATCCGAGGCGCCGGCCTGGAATTGCACCGGGCGGCCCTGGGGCGAACGCTCGATGTTCAGCGGCCCCTGCACGGAGAAGAACTCGCCCTTGTGATCGAGGGTGTGCATCTTGTCGAAGTCGACGTACTGGTTGGTCTCGCGGTTGCGCACGAAGGCATCGTCCTCCCAGGAATCCCACAGGCCGTTGACCACGCCGACGTATTCCTGGGCGATGCGGTAGCGCAGCGCGTGGTCGTACAGCTTGTCGTGGCCGTGGTTCTTGGCCACGCCTTCCAGCGCCGAGGTCACCGCGTTCCAGCCGGCGCGGCCGTTGCTGATCTTGTCCAGCGAAGCGAGTTGGCGGGCGGTGGTGAAGGGCTCGCTGTAGGAGGTGGTCATGGTGCCGACCAGGCCGATCCGCTCGGTCACGGCGGACACCGCCGACAGCGCGCTGATGGGTTCCAGGCGGCTGAGGAACGGCCAGGTGGCATCCTTGGAGATGTAGGCCGAGTCGGCGATGAAGGCGAAGTCGAACTTGGCCGCCTCGCCGAGCTGGGCGAGCTTGATGTAGCTGCGGATGTCGGAGACGGCGCCGTCCGGGATCTGCGGGTCGCGCCAATGGCCACCGCCCCCCTGGATACCGATGCCGAAGCGAAGTGTGCGTGTGTCGGTGCGAGCCATGGTCTACTCCTGCGGTGCAGCGGCGACGCGAAGGACGTCCGGCTGCTGTGGGTGGATCGGGAGCGGCTGTCCTGTGCAGGGTGAGCGCGGTGCCAGGCCAAACTACGAAAGCGGCGGGGCTTCTGGAACCGATAAATTCGCCGTTGGTTATGCGTTAAAGTCGCAAGCGGGCAAGTTCGGTCGATGGAAAGTTATCAGCGGGCATGGAGCCGCGCCGGTCCGGGCGGCCGGCGCGTGGACGGGTGTAGGGAGTCAGGCGCGCGCGGCGTGGTCGATCAGACGGTCCAGCAGCGCCGCGCCGAACGGCCAGTCGCCCAGTTGCGATGCCGCGCCGAGGTGACCCTTGGCCCCGGCGATTTCCAGGCGTGCGCCCCAGGCCTCGGCGAAGCGCTCGGCCCGCGCCAGGCTGACCTTCGGATCGTCGGTGCTGGCGACCACCACGCTTTCGAACGGCAGTGGACGCAAGGGAATGGGCGCGAAGCCCTGGGTGCCGGGCGGATAGTCCGGCGCCTCGACGTCGCTCGGCGCCACCAGCAGGGCGGCTTTCACCGGGCCGCTGTAGCGGCTCGCCCAGTGCGCCACCAGGCTCACCGACAGCGAGTGGGCGACCAGCACCACCGGGGTGTCGGCCTCGGCGATCGCCGCCTGCAGGGCCTCGACCCAGTCGTCGCGGTCGGGGTTCTGCCATTCCCGTTGCTGCACCCGGCGGTAGGCCGGGTGGCGGGTTTCCCAATGGGTTTGCCAATGCTGGTCTGTCGAGTTGCCACGTCCGGGCAGGATCAGAACGCGCACATCAGTCATCTGTGGTTTTCCTCGTGGTACGGCCCGCCGGGGCGCCGGCGGGCCTTGCTGGGTATGCGGTGGGGCGCGCCCGGCAACCGGCGGGACGCCCCCGCCGCGGTGGCGGGCGATCAGAAGTCGTAGCGCACGCCGGCCAGCCAGGTGCGTGGCGGGTTGTAGGTGTAGGTGGTGCGCGACGGGGTCTCGTAGGTCTTGTCCAGCAGGTTCTTCACGGTGAACGACAGGGTCACCTGGGTGCCGCTGGGGGTGTAGAAGGCGCCGGCGTCCACCAGGGTCTGCGCCGGGGTTTCATAGGCATTGTCGACCCCGGTGTAGAAGCGGCTGGAACGCCGCACGTTGCCGTTCAGGCGCAGGTCGCCGCCCGGCACCGCGAGGTCGTAGACGCTGTTGAGGTTGAGGCTCAGGTGCGGCGCGAAGGGCAGTTCGTTGCCGCTGTAGTCGGCCAGCGAGGCGACGCCGTCCGGCAGGAACTGGTCGATCTTCGAACGCAGGTAGGAGACCGAGAAACTGGTCTGCCAGTCCGGCGTCAGGCGCAGCGTGGACTCCAGCTCGGCGCCGTAGGTATGCGCCGAGTCGGCGTTGGCCAGCACCGAGCCGATCACCTGGGAGCCATTGAAGATCGGGTCGCTGAGGCTGGTCTGGTAGTTCTCGTAGTCGTTGTAGAACAGCGCGATGTTGTTCTGCACGCGATTGCCGAAGGCGCTGGTCTTCACGCCCAGTTCGTAGGAGGTGACTTCTTCCGGGTCCACTGGCCGCTCGATCAGGCTCAGCAGGTTGGACGGCGCCGGGTTCCAGCCCCCGGACGTTTCCCCCTTGGCCCAGGTGAAGTAGGTGAACAGGCCGGGGTTGAAGCTGTAGTCGAGGGTCACCTTGGGCGTCACGCTGTTGTTCTTCTGCTTCCAGCCTTCGAAGGCGAAGCGCTGGGAGAGGTAGTCGCCGTTGGCGTTGCTGTTGTAGGCGTCGCCGTCGAGGGTGTGTTCTTCCTCCGAGTAGCGCAGCCCGCCGGTGACGCCGAAGGCGTCGGTGACCTTGTAGTGCAATTGGCCGAAGACGCCCTTGCTCTCCTTTTCGTTCCACGAGCGGGTGACCTGCCAGGTCGGCGCGGCGCCGAGGGCGCTCAGGCGGTCGAAGTCGAAATGCTCGCGGAAGAAGGTGGCGCCGGTGACGAAGTCGAAGCGCTCGTATTCGCCGAGGAACTGGAATTCCTGGGAAAGCTGGCGCTGGTCGATGTCCTGGTAGAACTTGTTGGTGCTGTAGGTCTCGCGGCCGTCGCTGTCCCACGGCTGGCCGTCCTCGATGCGTCGCCAGGCGGTGATCGACTTCAGCGTCAGGTGGTCGTCCAGCTCGCCGGTGACCTTGAGCGACACGCCGCCGTTCTTCTGGTCGGTCTGGGTGTCCCAGGAGGCCAGGGTACGGTTGTGGTTGAGGTGCGGGGTACGCGGCGAGGGCACGCCGTTGTCGGACTTGTCGCGGGCCTCGTCGATCGCCAGGTCGAAGCGCAGGCTGTCGGTGGGGCGGAACAGCAGCTTGGCACGCACCTGGTCGGTATCGAAGCCATTGACGTCCTTGTCCAGGGTGTAGTTGTAGGCGTAGCCGTCGCTGTGCCGGCTGGACACCGCCAGGCTGCCGCTGAGCAGGTTGGGCACCAGGGCGCCGCTGAAGTAGCCCTTCGATTCGAAGGTGCCGAAGTTGCCGCCGCCCACTTCCACCGAACCGACGAAGTCTTCGCTGGGCTCGCGGCTGATGATCTTCACCGCGCCGGAGCTGGTGTTCTGCCCGTACAGGGTGCCCTGCGGCCCGCGCAGGACCTCCACCCGCTCGATGTCCGGCAGGTTGGAATAGGCGTTGCCGAACTGGCGGGCGATGTACACGTCGTCCAGGTACACCCCCACCGAAGGGTTGCCGGCCGGCCGCGAGTTGCCGATGCCGCGGATGAACACGTATTGCTGGTTGATATAGGAACTCGGCAGGGTCAGGCCGGCCGCCTGGCCAGCGAGGTCGGCGAGGGTGTGCACCTGGCGTTCCTGCAACTGGCTCTCGCCGATGGCGCTGACCGCCACGGCGGTCTTCTGCACGTCGGTGGCGCGCCGCTCGGCGGTGACCGTGACGGTTTCCAGCGCGGTGTTCTTCGCCTTCCCGGCCTCGCTGTCGTCCTGGGGTTCAGTGGTCTCGGCGGCCAGGGCGGCGCTGCCGAGCAGCGCGAGCACCGAGGCCAGGCCCAGGCCCAGGGCATGGCGGGCGAAGGGTGCCGCGTACGCAGTATTACTCCCCATCTCAAACCTCACTTCAATCAATCGGAAAGCGGATCGGTGTGCCGTGCCACCCGGTGGCGAACGCCAGGCGACGAGCGCCGGGCGCTGAAATCCGGCCAACTGGTGAGTGGTACGGAAGGGGCGTAGCGGAGGATCGGTTGCACCGGCACGGATGGCCCGGGTGGGCCATGGGAGGGGAGGCTAAGCGGCGTCGCGGTAGAAGCGAACTGATATTAACGGCGATGCTTGCGCGCCGTTTTCATATAGCCCGGCAGTATAAGAATCGGCCCGCGCGTTCTTCAGTCGGAGTCGATCAATTCCTGCAACAGGCGGGCGCCGTAGGGCCAGTCGCCCAGCTCGGCGAGGGAGCCCAGATGGCCGAAGGCGCCCGGTACCTCCAGGCGCGAGCCCCAGGCGGCGGCGAATCGTTCGGCGCGCTCCAGGGACACCCGGGCGTCGTCGCTGCTGGCCACGACGATGCTGGGGAACGGCAGGCGCTGTAACGGAAGGGGCGCGAAGCCCACGGCGCCAGGCGGATAGCTGGGATGCTCCACGTCGCTCGGTGCGACCAGCAGGGCGCCCTTCACCGGGCTCCGGTAGCGGGCGGCCCAGTGGGCGACCAGGCTGACCGACAGCGAATGGGCGACCAGCACCGGCGGCGCGGGAGATTCGGCGATCGCCGCTTGCAGGGTGTCCACCCAGGCGGTCACCTCGGGGTTGTCCCATTCCTGCTGGTGGACCCGCCGGTAATCCGGATGGCGGCGTTCCCAGAAGGTCTGCCAGTGGCGGTCGCCCGAGTTGCCCCGGCCCGGCAGGATGAGGACAGGGTTTGGTTTCGTCATGTGCTCGTCCCGGCAACGCCCGAAAGGCCGAAGAATCCCGCAGGCTAGCGAAAGCGGCGGCGCTTGGCGACGCACCGATTGGCATATCCACATAACCGGACAGGCCCGGGCCGGGGGCGCTGCCCCGCTTCGGCGAGGGCGGATCGGGAACGGCAAACCTGGGCGAATGGGCGCAGGCGCCAGGCGGATATGGCGAGCCGGTTCCGAAAGCAGCTAGGTGGGCGCCGCGGGCGATTGCCCATACAGGCGGGCGTACAGGCCGCCGTCCGCGATCAGCGTCTCGTGGCATCCGCGCTCCACCACCCGGCCCCGGTCCAGCACCAGAATCTGCTCGGCGTGCCGGATCGTATGCAGGCGATGGGCGATGACCAGACAGGTCCGGCCGCGCATCAGGTGGGCCAAGGCTTCCTGGATGTGCGCCTCGGTCAGGCTGTCGATACTGCTCGTCGCCTCGTCGAGGATGAGGATCCTCGGGTCGGCGAGGATCGCCCGAGCGATGGTCAGCAGTTGCCGCTGCCCTTGACTGATGTCGCCGCCTTCGTGGCGCAGGAGGGTGTCGTAGCCCTGCGGCAGCTTCTCGATGAAGGCATGGGCATTGGCCAGGCGGCAGGCCCGCTCGACCTCCGCGTCGCTGGCCTCGACCCGCGCGTAGCGCACGTTGTCGCGCACCGAGGCGTTGAACAGCAGCGGCTCCTGCAGGACGAAGCCCATCTGCCGGCGCAGGTCGGCGCGGCGCAGGTCGCGCAGGTCATGGCCGTCGACGAGAATGCGTCCGGCGCTGACGTCGTGGAAGCGGCTGAGCAATTGCACGACGGTGGACTTGCCGGCGCCGGTCGGGCCGATCAGCGCCAGGGTGGTGCCCGCGGGGATGTGCAGGTCGACGTCGTCGAGCACCGTCGCGCCCTGGCCATAGGCGAAGCCGACGCCCTCGAAGCGGATATCGCCGCGCACGGTGTCCAGCCCGAGGGTGCCGTCCGGCTCGGTGTCTTCGTCGAGCAGCTCGAAGGCGCGCTCGGCCCCGGCGACGGCGGCCAGGACGGTGTTGATCTGGGTCGAGACCTGGTTCAACTGGCGGGAGAACTGGCGCGCGTACTCGCCGAAGGTGACGATCACGCCGATGCTCACCTGGCCGTGGAGGGCCAGGACCCCGCCGATCACCAGGATCAGCGAGAAGCTCAGGTTGTCGCAGATGTACATCAACTTGGAGACGAAACCCGAATAGGTCTGCGCCCAATAGGCGGATACCCGCAGGCGGCCGTTGTAACCCTCGAACGCCGCGATGGCCGCCTCCTCGCGCCCGAACGCCTTGCTCGCCAGCTGCGCCGACAAGGTCTCGTCGAGAAAGCCGACCAGGGCGCCGACGTCCGCCTGCTGGCGCTTGAACAGCAGCGGCGTGCGCGCCCCGACCCAGCGTGCGCCGACGAACATCATCGGCACCACGATCAGGCTGACGCCGGCCAGCACGGGGTTGAGCCAGACCATCAGGCCGAGCATGCCGACGAACACCACCAGGCTGGTGCCGATCCGCAGCACCGCCTGGCTCAGGGTCTGGCCGAGGTTGTCGAGGTCGTTGGTCAGGCGGCTGGCGATCTCGCCGGCGTGGCGCGTGGCGTAGTAGGCCATCGGCAGCGCGTGCAGCCGGGTGAAGACGTCGCGGCGGATCGCCATCACCGCGCGCTGGGCGATGCCGATCATCGCGTGGCTCTGCGCCATGCTCACCGCCAACTGGGCCAGGTAGACCCCGGCGAGCAGGGCGATCAGGCGCAACGGCGACCCTTGCGGGGGCTCGACGAGCAAGGCGTCGATCGCCACGCCCAGCAGGTAGGGCGCCAGCAGCACCAGGGCGGCGAGCAGCACGACGCTGCAGAGGATGGCGCCCAACCGGACCCGGTATTCGGCCAGGTAGCGCCAAAGCCGCGGCAGGGTCCGCGCCCAGTTGGCCGGCTTGCCCACCGGCCCGGGCGGGATGGCGCCCCGGCTCAGCAAGGGAATCGCGCCGTAGCGGCGGAACAGCGGAGATTCACGCATGGCTGAGGACGTCCGCGGCACGCGTCTGGGAGTCGGCGATGCGCCGGTAGAGTTCGCTGCGCTGCAGCAGCTCGCGGTGGCTGCCCTTCGCCACCAGGCGGCCATCCTCGAGCAGCAGGACGATATCGGCGCGCCGCGCCGCCGTCATTTTCTGGCTCACCAGCAGCCGCGTGCAGTCCAGGCCGTCGAGGGCGTCGAGCAGCGCCGCTTCGGTGCGCGCATCCAGGGCGCTGGTGCAGTCGTCGAGCAGCAGCAGGCCGGGTTTGCGCAGCAGCGCGCGGGCGATCGACAGGCGCTGCTTCTGCCCGCCCGAGAGGTTGCCGCCGCGGCTTTCCAGCCGGGTGTCGTAGCCCTGCGGCAGGCCGAGGATGAGGTCGTGGATCTGCGCCCGCCTGGCCGCCTCGACCAGTTCCGCATGCGTGGCATCGGGTTTGCCCCACAGCAGGTTGTCGCGAATGCTCCCGGATACCAGCATCGGGTCCTGCGGCACGTAGCCGATGCGTTGGCGCAGGGCGGCCAGGGGTAACCGGCGAATGTCGTCGTCATCGAGACGCAGGCGGCCGCTGTCGGCGTCGTGCAGGCGTGCCAGCAGGTGCAGCAGCGATGACTTGCCGGCACCGGTCGAGCCGACGATCACCGCCGTCTGCCCGGGGCGAACGCTGAAGCTCAGGTCGTGCAGCACGGGCTCGCCTTTACCCGGGTAGTGGAAGCCGAGCCGTTCGCAGTGCACCGCGGGCGCGGTCGTGGGCGCCGCGACCGGGGCGCCGGCGCCGTCCTCGATCTCCCCGCTGAGGATTTCCGCGGTACGCGCCAGCGCCGACTTGGCCATGCTGAGGTTGGTCAGGATCATCGACAGGTAGGCGAACTCGCCGATGATCCGCGTCGCGTAGTTGAGGATCGCCACCACTTCCCCCGGGCTGATGTCCTGGCGCGCGATGCGCTGGTTGCCCAGCCAGAGGATCACCAGGATGCACAGGTTGAGCAGCAGGATCAGCCCGGGCACGACCATCTCCGAGAGCCGCATGGCCGCGCTCGCGCTTTGACGGAACGCCTCGCCGGCGGCGGCGAAACGTGCCTGTTCGTGGCCGCTGCGGCCGTAGGCGCGGATCAGTTGCATGCCGTTCAGGTTTTCCCGCAGCAGGCCGGTGAGCCGCTCCAGTCGCTCCTGGGCCAGGCGGAACAGGCGCATGCCGCGCTCGAGCGTCCAGCCCAGGGCCAGGCCGATCAACGGGGTGACCAGAACCAGGACCAGCGCCAGGCTGGAGTCGACCCAGAGCGCCAGCAGCACGGCGCCGAGGATGATCAGCGGGGCGCGCAGGTAGAGGCGCACGCACATGAAGACCGCGGTCTGCATCTGGTTCACGTCGCTGGTCAGGCGCGTCAGCAGGCTGGCGGTCGAGAGGCGTTGCGAGGCGCGCAGGGGCGCCCTCGCCAAGCGTTCGAACAGCGCGCTGCGCGCCATCCAGGCGAAGCTCTGCCCGGCGTCGGAGGCGAAGAAGGTGCTGCTGATGCCGCAGGCGAAGCTGAACAGCGCGAGGGCCACCATGGCCAGGCCCCACAGCAGCACCTGCGACAACGCGTGGGGCAGGATGCCACGGTCGATCAGCGCCACCATGAACAGCGGATAGGACAGCTCGACCAGCGCCTCGCAGAGCATCAGGCCGAAGGCGATGCCCAGGGACCGGCGTTGCGGGGCCAGAAACGGCAGCAGAACGGACAACGAGGCCATGGAGCGATTCTCACGCCGGAGGAGGTCGGCTGCCCCCTCGCCGCCAGGACGAGGGGCAGGGCGCGCGGGCTAGCGCACGGCGTCGCCGAAGCGGTACTCGTGGGTCAGCTCGTCCAGTCGCGCCTTGAACGCCGGGTCCAGTCGCAGCGTCGCGGCCGCCAGGGTCTGCTCCAGTTGCTCCGGACGGCTGGCGCCGATCAGCGCGGTACTGACCCGCGGATTGGCCAGCACCCAGGCGATCGACGCGCTGACCAGATCCACCCCGTACTCGGCGGCCAGGTCCTTCAAGGCGGCCACGGTGGCGAATTCGCGTTCGCGCCAGTAGCGCTCCTGATAGCGCTCGGCGACGCTGCCGAGGGTGAAGCGGGTGCCCTCGGTGGGCGCGCCGTAGCGGTGCTTGCCACTGAGCAGGCCGCCGGCCAGCGGGTTGTAGACCACCACGCCGAGGCCCTGCTCCTCGCTGAGCGGCAGCAGCTCGCGCTCGATCTCGCGGAACAGCAGGCTGTAGCGCGGCTGTACGGAGACGAAGCGGGTGAGGTTACGCAGGTCGGCGCGGCCCAGCGCCAGGGCCAGCCGGTAGGCGAGGAAGTTGGAGACGCCGATGTAGCGCACCTTGCCCGCGCGCACCAGGCTGTCCAGCGCTTCCAGGGTTTCGTCGATGGGCGTCTGCGCATCGTCCGAATGCAACTGGTAGAGGTCGACGTAGTCGGTGTTCAGCCGCCGCAGCGAGGCGTCCAGGGCATCGATCAGGTGCTTGCGCGACGCGCCCTGCTGCCAGGGTTGCGGGCCCATCTTGCCGACCGCCTTGGTCGCCAGGATCACCTGGTCGCGCTTGCCGGGCAGCCAGCGGCCGACGATCTCCTCGGTGCGCCCGACGGTGTCCAGGGTGCCGCCGATGGGATACACGTCGGCGGTGTCGACGAAGGTCACGCCGGCATCCAGCACCCGATCGAGGATTGCCCGCGACGTCACCTCGTCGGTCTGCAAGCCGAAGGTCATGGTGCCGATGCCCAGGCGGGAAACGCTGAGGCCGGTGCTGCCGAGTCTGTTGTACTGCATGGGGGCTCGCTCTGGTCGGAAAAGCACAGACTAGCCAAAGCCATCGGCACGGAGAATCGATTATTCCGGCTATGGTTATGACCTTTTGGGGGGATGCCGGCCAGGCGATCGGCGTCTGGCTGCCGGGCGCTTCCTCCGGCCCGGAAAACGCCAGGCGATTTCGGGCGGAAAGGCCCCGGGGTTCGCGCGGGAAGGCCGCGAGGCCGTCCCGGGCGCGGTTCGGCCTGGCGCAGCGCATCGGAGTAGCCAAGCTCCGTGGGAAAGCGGCCGCTCGCGCGACCCCGCCATATAGGCCGGATCCGATGCCCGGTTTTTCCGGCTCCCGCGTATGGCCGGCGCCGCGCGCCGCGGTTTTTCTCAGGGCACCGACTGCAACAGGGCGTTGCGGATCAGCGTCGCCGCCCGGTCGATTTCCTGTTCGGTGGTGAAGCGGCCGAAGCTCAGGCGCAGGCTGCGCAGCGCTTCGGCCGGGCGCAACCCCAGCGCCAGCAGCACGTGGGAGGGCGCGTTGCTGGCGGAATTGCACGCCGAAGTGGAGGAGATCGCCAGTTCGTCGCCGAGGGAGACGTCCCAGTAGGGCGTCAGGCTGAGGGTGTGCGGCACCCGCGGCGCGGATACGCCGTTGACCAGGATCGGCAGGCCCTTCAGGGCGTCCAGCAGGCGATCGCGCAAGGCCGCGATCCGTACCCGCTCGCTTTCCCCCTGGGCCTTCGCCAGGGCGAAGGCCTCGCCCATGCCGACGATCTGATGGGTCGCCAGGGTGCCCGAGCGCAGGCCCTGTTCATGGCCGCCACCATGGATCTGCGCCTGCACCTGGCCCAGGGCGCGGGTGCCGACGTACAGCGCGCCGATGCCCTTGGGGCCGTAGGTCTTGTGCGCGGAAAAGGACATCAGGTCCACCTCCAGCACGCGCAGGTCGATGGGCACCTTGCCGGTCGCCTGGGCGGCGTCGACGTGGAACAGCGCGCCGCGCTCGCGGACCAGGCGGCCGATGGCGGCGACGTCGGTGACCGTGCCCAGCTCGTTGTTCACCAGCATCAGCGAGACCAGGAAGCTGTCCTCGCGCAACGCCGCCCTGACCGCGTCGAGGGTGATCGCGCCCTTGTCGTCGGGCGCCAGGTAGGTCACCGCGAAGCCTTCGCCCTCGAGCTGCTTGAGGGTGTCGAGCACCGCCTTGTGTTCCAGCAGGCTGCTGAGGATGTGGCCCTTCTTGTCGCCACGGGCGCGGGCCACGCCTTTCAGCGCCAGGTTGTTCGACTCGGTGGCGCCCGAGGTCCAGACGATCTGCGCGGGCACCGCGCCGACCAGTTCGGCGACCTGCCGGCGAGCCTGTTCCACCCGCTCGCGGGCGTGCTGGCCGAACGCATGGGAGCGCGAGGCGGGGTTGCCGAAGGTGCCGTCCTTGCCCAGGCAGTCGATCATCTGGGCGATGACCCGCTCGTCCACCGGCGTGGTGGCGGCGTAGTCGAAGTACAGCACGTCGTTCACGGGGTTCTCGGCCGCTGCGGCGGGCCAGCTCCAGGGAAGAATGCGGGACATGGCGGTTATCAGACCTCGTCGAACAGGGCGGTCGAAAGGTAGCGTTCGGCGAAGCTGGGGATGATGGTGACGATCACCTTGCCTTCGTTTTCCGGACGCTTGCCGACGGTGACCGCGGCCGCCAGGGCCGCCCCGGAGCTGATGCCCACTGGAGCGCCTTCCTGGCGCGCGATGCGTCGTGCGGTGTTGAGGGCGTCGTCGTCGCTGATGGCGAGAATCTCGTCGATCAACGTCAGGTCGAGAATCTTCGACAAGAAACCCGAGCCGATGCCCTGGATCTTGTGGGGGCCGGGCTTGCCGCCGGAGAGCACCGCGCTGCCGGCCGGCTCCACGCCGATCACCTGCACCGACGGCTTGTAGCGCTTGAGCACTTCGCCGACCCCGGTGATGGTGCCGCCGGTGCCGATCCCGGCGACCAGGATGTCCACTTCGCCGGCGGTGTCCCGCCAGATCTCCTCGGCGGTGGTGACCTTGTGGATCGCCGGGTTCGCCGGGTTCTCGAACTGTTGCAGGACGATCGAGCCGGGGATTTCCTTCTGCAATTCGTCGGCACGGGCGATGGCGCCGCCCATGCCCTTGTCGCCGGGGGTCAGTTCCAGCCGGGCGCCGAGGAAGCGCAGCATCTTGCGGCGTTCCTCGGACATGCTTTCCGGCATGCACAGGATCAACTGGTAGCCCCGGGCCGCGGCGATGAAGGCCAGGGCGATGCCGGTGTTGCCGGAGGTCGGTTCGATGATCACCGAGCCGGGGCGGAGGCGCCCGGAGCGTTCGGCGTCGTCGACCAGCGCCAGGCCCAGGCGGTCCTTGACCGAGGACAGCGGGTTGAAGAATTCCAGCTTGCCGAGGAGGTGCGCGGGCACTCCCTCGGCGGCGGCGAAGCGGCTGAAACGCACCAGCGGCGTCGCGCCGATGGTGTCGATGATGCTGTCGTAAACGCGTCCTCTGAAGCTCGTCATGGTTCCTCGCCAAAGCCGCCGGGCGGGCGGACAGGTGCTTCGCGCAACCACGCGCAGAAGCGTCGAAGGCAAGCTAACGCGGGGGGCGGGGGATGGAAAACGAGAAAAACGGCGAAGCATAGACGGCGAGCGGGATAGGCCCGCAAAGGGGAAAGCCGCGGGAGAGGGACGTCGGGCCGGGCGCCGTGGCGAGAGCCGCGGTGCAGGAGTAACAGCCTGTGCGATCCTGGCGCTTCGCGTGCCCGAGGCGCGTTCGGAGCCGCCCGGCACCGGGGGGCGCCGTCCAGCCGCTTCAGGAGTCGCGCTTGCCAAGGGCCTGCGTCAAACCACCGCATATGGTTATGCGCAAAAGATATTTCGGAACCCGGCTTCATTGCTTTTATAGTCTCGTCACGACAGGTTATGACAAGTTGCCGAGAACTCCGATGGCGCAATTGCTCCCGCTTTCCCCCGTTCCGCTGTACGCCCAACTCAAGGAGCTGCTGCGCACGCGCATCCTCGACGGCAGCTATCCGCCGAGCAGCCGCATGCCCTCCGAATCCGAGCTGTGCAGGACCTTCGAGGTCAGCCGCATCACCGTGCGCCAGGCCCTGGGCGACCTGCAGAAGGAAGGGTTGATCTTCAAGATCCATGGCAAGGGCACCTTCGTCGCCAAGCCGAAAGCCTTCCAGAACGTCAGCACCCTGCAAGGGCTGGCCGAGTCCATGACGCGCATGGGCTACGAGGTGATCAACCGCCTGCACGGCATCCGCCACCTCGCCGCGTCGACCACCGTCGCCGAGCGCCTGCAACTGGAGGAGGGCGCGCCGGTGACCGAGATCAAGCGGGTGCGCCTGGTCAACCGCGAACCGGTTTCCCTGGAAATCACCTACCTGCCGCGGGCCCTCGGCGAGAAGCTGGAGAAGGCCGACCTGGTCGCCCGCGACATCTTCCTGATCCTGGAGAACGACTGCGGCATCGCCCTCGGCCATGCCGACCTGGCGATCGACGCGGTGCTGGCGGACGACCACCTGGTGCGCGCGCTGGACGTCGAGGAGGGCGCGCCGATCATGCGCATCGAGCGCCTGACCCACGCCGCGGACGGCACCCCGCTGGATTTCGAATACCTCTACTACCGCGGCGACGCGTTCCAGTATCGCCTGCGCATCGACCGCCAGAAGGGGCCCCACGCATGAGCCAGTACCAGACCCTCGAACGGGAATACGACATCGTGGTGATCGGCGGCGGCACCGCCGGGCCGATGGCCGCGATCAAGGCGAAGGAGAAGGACCGCAGCCTGCGCGTGCTGTTGCTGGACAAGGCCAACGTCAAGCGCAGCGGCGCCATCAGCATGGGCATGGACGGGCTGAACAACGCGGTGATCCCCGGCCACGCGACGCCCGAGCAGTACACCAAGGAAATCACCATCGCCAACGACGGCATCGTCAACCAAGCCGCCGTCTACGCCTACGCCACCCACAGCTTCGAGACCATCCAGCAGCTCGACCGCTGGGGGGTGAAGTTCGAGAAGGACGAGACCGGCGACTACGCGGTGAAGAAGGTCCACCACATGGGCGCCTACGTATTGCCCATGCCGGAGGGCCACGACATCAAGAAGGTGCTCTACCGCCAGCTCAAGCGCGCGCGGGTGGAAATCACCAACCGGGTCATCGCCACCCGCCTGCTCACCGACGCCGAGGGCGCGGTGAACGGGGTGATGGGCTTCGACAGCCGCACCGCTGACTTCCACCTGATCAAGGCCAAGGCGGTGATCCTCTGCTGCGGCGCGGCCGGGCGCCTGGGGCTGCCGGCTTCCGGCTACCTGATGGGCACCTACGAGAACCCGACCAATGCCGGCGACGGCTACGCCATGGCCTATCACGCCGGGGCCGAGCTGGCGAACCTCGAGT
Source organism: Pseudomonas sp. RIT-PI-AD (assembly GCF_025642785.1). GTDB lineage: Bacteria > Pseudomonadota > Gammaproteobacteria > Pseudomonadales > Pseudomonadaceae > Pseudomonas_T. The sequence goes on along the minus strand of NZ_JANZKU010000035.1, from coordinate 12,062 downwards.
GCTTCCAGATCAACCCGCTGATCAAGGACTACAACGGCCCGGCCTGCGCCTACGTCACCGGCCCGCTCGGCGGCTACACCGCCAACAACAAGGGCGAGCGCTTCATCGAGTGCGACTACTGGAGCGGGCAGATGATGTGGGAATTCCACCAGGAGCTGGAGGGCGGCAACGGCCCGGTGTTCCTCAAGCTGGATCACCTGGCCGAGGAAACCATCCAGAACATCGAGGAGATTTTGCACAGCAACGAGCGGCCCAGCCGCGGGCAATTCCACGCCGGCCGGGGCACCGACTACCGGCGCAGCATGGTGGAAATGCACATCTCCGAGATCGGCTTCTGCAGCGGCCACAGCGCCTCGGGCGTGTGGGTCAACGAGAAGGCCGAGACCTCGGTGCAGGGGCTTTACTCCGCCGGCGACATGGCCGCGGTGCCGCACAACTACATGCTCGGCGCCTTCACCTATGGCGGCTTCGCCGGCAGCAACGCCGCCGACTACGTCGCCACCCGGGATTTCACCGCGCTGGACGCCGCCCAGGTGGAGCGCGAGCGGGCGCGGGTCTACGCGCCGCTGTTGCGCGCGCAAGGCCTGCCGCCGGCCCAGGTCGAGTACAAGCTGCGCCGATTCGTCAACGACTACCTGCAACCGCCGAAGGTGACCAAGAAGATGGAAATCGGCCTGGCGCGCTTCGCGGCCATCGCCGAGGACCTCGACCAGCTCAAGGCCGGCAACCCCCACGAGCTGATGCGCGCCCTGGAGGTCAGCGTGATCCGCGACTGCGCCGAAATGGCCGCGCGGGCCTCGCTGTTCCGCACGGAGAGCCGCTGGGGCCTCTACCACCATCGGGTCGACCACCCCGAGCGCAACGACGCCGAGTGGTTCGTCCATTGCCACCTGAAGAAAGGCGACGACGGCCGGATGACCAGCTTCACCCGACCGGTGGAGCCCTACCTGATCCCGCTCGACGACGAAGAGCAGCAGGCCTACCAACGCCTGCGGGTAAAGGGCGTGGCGGCCTGAGGCGGGGAGCGCCTCGTGGCAGCGCAGGAACGATCTCGTGGGAGTGGCTTCAGCCACGAAAGCGATCCACCGGCCACCGAAACGCCCGACCTGGGCCCCGACGTCGCGGCCGAAGCCGCTCCCTCGGGTAGCGGGCCCAGCAGTCTGACATCGATAACAGAGAGCCCGAAGGCTCCAAGGACACCGTGAAATGCCTTACCGACCCCAGGACATCTTCTTCCGCAGCAACGCGCCGGTGACCGTCGACGAAGACAAGTGCATCGCCCACAAGGGCTGCACCGTCTGCGTCGAGGTTTGCCCGATGGACCTGCTGGCGATCGACCCGGCGACCCAGAAGGCCTACATGGCCTTCGACGAATGCTGGTACTGCATGCCCTGCGAAAAGGATTGCCCGACCGGCGCGGTGAAGGTGGAGATTCCCTACCTGCTGCGCTGATCCAGCCGCTGCTCCCAGGAGGGACGCGTAGGGTGGATCGGCTCTATCGATCCACCAAGCGAGGCCTGCCCACACCCGGCGCAGAACAGGCTCTGCAGGGCGCGGAAAAACGACCCCGCCCACGAACGCACACCCGAACACGACAATGCCATCCGGCCAACCACCGGACGCCGATCCGAAAGCCCCTCGTTTCCCACCAGCCGACCGCTTGGCGGAGACGATTCCACCACTTGACGATTCGAGGGGATAACCCATGCACCTGCACCTCACGCTGGCCGGCCTCGCCCTGGCCATTGGCGCCGTCTCGGCCCAGGCCGCCCAGGCGCCGATCCGCATCGCCATCGGCACCCAGGACACCACCATCAACTGCGCCGCCGGCGGCTTGCTGATCCGCGAACTGGGCCTGCTGGAGAAATACCTGCCCCACGACGGCAAGTACCAGGACGCGACCTACGACATCGAATGGAAGAACTTCACCAGCGGCGCGCCGCTGACCAACGAGATGGTCGCCGGCAAGCTGGATTTCGGCGCCATGGCCGATTTCCCCGGCTCGTTCAACGGCGTGGCGTTCCGCGATGCGGGCAAGCAGAGCCTGTTCATCAGCGTGTTGTCCGGCAGCACCAAGGGCAGCGGCAACGGCATCGTGGTGCCGGCGGCCTCGCCGGTGCAGGCCTTCGAGCAGCTCAAGGGCAAGACCATTTCCGTGCCCTTCGCCTCCACCGCCCACGGCATGTTGCTGCGTGCCGTCGCGGCCCAGGGCTGGGACCCGGACAAGGACGTGAAGATCATCGCCCAGGCGCCGGAGATCGCCGGCTCCGCCCTGCGCAGCAATCGCATCGAGGCCCATGCCGATTTCGTGCCCTTCGCCGAGCTGTTCCCCAACCGCGGCTTCGCCCGCAAGATCTACGACGGCTCCCAGGCCAATGCGCCGACCTTCCACGGCGCTCTGGTGGACGCGGCCTACGCCAAGCAGTACCCGGAGATCGTCACCGCCTACCTGCGCGCCGGCCTGGAGGCCGACCGCCTGATCGCCGAGTCCCCGGAGAAGTACAGCGAATTGATCGAGAAGGTCACCGGCATCGAGGCCGAGGTGAACTACCTGTTCCACGGCCCGCTCGGCCTGCAGACCCGCGACCTCACCTGGAAGCCCGAGTACCGCGCGGCGGTCGCCACCTCCATTGACACCCTCAAGCTGCTGAAGAAGACCGACCGCGGCCTGAACGTGGACCAGTTCATCGACGATCGCTACATCCGCGCGGCGTTCCAGGCCGAAGGCCTGGATTACGCCCAGGCCCTGGCCAACTATGCGCCGGCGCCGCTGGTGGCCAACGACGCGGTGAGCGGCCAGCCGATCACCGACTTCAAGCGCCTGGCGCAGATTTGGGTGCGCGGCGAAGACAAGGTGCGCCACTACGCCTCGCCCGAAGCGGCGCTCTCCGCCCTGGCCGGGCTGGAGAAAGAGGGCAAGGACATTCGCGCGATCTACGCCCAGGCGGCGGACAGCGGGATCAAGCTGCTGGCCAACCAGGCCTGGTTCGTCAGCGATGACCAGGGCCGGCTGAACGCCTTCCTGCTCAAGCAGCAGGCCGACACCTACGCCCAGGCCCAGGGCGGCGAGGTGCTGGACTTCACCGCCGCCAGCCAGAAACGCCTGGCCAGCCGTTGATCGAACCCGGGACGTCCGGCATTCGCCCGCCGGTCGTTCCCATGAGTCCCACCCGCCGCGACCGGCGGGTACCTTCACGGGAGTGAGGCATGAGTCCGTTGTATCGCTGGCCCCTGCGCCTGGCTTCGCTGGCCGCTTGCCTGTTGTTCTGGCAGGTGGCGGCCAGCACGCGCCTGGACCTGGGGCTGCTCACCTTCACCTACGTGCCGACCCCCGGCGCGGTGCTCGATGCCGCCCGCGACCTGCTGGCCTCGAGCAAGCTCTGGGCGCACCTGGGCAGCAGCCTCGGCCGGGTGTTCGCCGGCTACCTGGCGGCCGCGCTGCTCGGGGTGCTGCTGGGCGTGCTCATCGGCCGCTGGCGCTGGGCCGAGGACAGCCTGCTGCCGCCGCTGGAAGTGCTGCGTCCGATCCCGGCCGTGGCCTGGATTCCCCTGGCGATCCTGATGTTCCCTTCGTCGGAGCTGTCGATGGTGTTCATCACCTTCACCGGCGCGCTGTTCCCGGTGCTGCTCAACACGGTGCACGGCGTGGAAGGGGTCGACCCGCGGCTGGTCGCCTCGGCCCGCAGTCTCGGCGCCGGGCGCCTGGCGATCCTGCGCGAAGTGGTGCTGCCGGGCGCCGCGCCGAGCATCGTCACCGGGCTGGCCATCGGCATGGGCACGTCCTGGTTCTGCCTGGTCACGGCGGAAATGATCTCCGGGCAATTCGGCATCGGCTACTACACCTGGGAGTCCTACACCTTGCAGAACTACCCCGACATCATCGTCGGCATGCTGCTGATCGGCGTGCTCGGCATGGGCAGCAGCGCGCTGGTGAAGCGCCTCGGCGCTCTGGCCACGCCCTGGTACCGCAGTGGAGGGCGACGCGGATGAGCCGGCCGGAAACCTCCCGGACGGCCGGGCGCGTCGACGTCGAGCGCGTGAGCATCCGCCTCGGCGAAGGCGCCCAGGCCTTCGACGCCGTGCAGGCGCTGGACTTCTCCATCGCGCCGGGCGAGTTCGTCTGCATCCTCGGGCCGTCCGGCTGCGGCAAGTCGACCCTGCTCGGCGCCCTGGCCGGCCATCTGCGCCCGAGCGGCGGCGCCCTGCGGGTCGACGGGCAGCCGGTGGACGGCCCGTCGCCGGCGCGCGGCATGGTATTCCAGCACCACACGCTGCTGCCCTGGCGCAGCGTGCTGGACAACGTCGCCTTCGGCCTGAAGATGCAAGGCGTCGACAAGGCCGAACGGCACCGGCGCGCCCATGAGTTCCTGGCCCTGGTGGGGTTGCAGGAGTTCGCCGGGCGCTGGCCGAATCAACTGTCCGGCGGCATGCAGCAGCGCGCCGAGATCGCCCGCGTGCTGATCAACCGGCCGCGCCTGCTGCTGATGGACGAACCCTTCGGCGCGCTGGACGCGCAGACCCGCGCGCGCATGCAGGAACTGCTGCTGGACATCTGGACGCGGGTGCGCACCACGGTGGTGTTCGTCACCCACGACATCGACGAAGCGCTGTTCCTCGCCGACCGCATCCTGGTGATGAGCCCGCGCCCCGGCCGTTTCATCGAGGACCTGCGCCTGGACTTCCCGCGCCCGCGCCGCGCCGGCCTGCTCACCAGTCCCGGCTTCACCCACCTCAAGCGGCACTGCCTGGACTTGCTGCGTCACGAAGAGGGGCGTGAACTGCCGCGCCTGACCCCGTTGGGCCTGCCCGACGATCCACCTCCCTTGCGAATCGCCCTATGACCGAACCGAACAGCGACAACCCCGAGATTCTCGATCTGTGCCCGCGTCTCGACAGCGACGACGCCGGCGTGCGCCGCATCGCCCTGATCGAACTCGCCGACCTGGAAGAACCCGAGGGCCTGCCCTGGCTGGTGCGCGCGCTGCGCGAGGATGCCGCCGCCGACGTCCGCGCCGAGGCCGCGCGCCTGCTGGAGGCTTGGGAAGAACCCGACGTGGTGGCGGCCCTTTGCGCGGCCCTGGCGGATGCCGATCCCCAGGTGCGCGCCACCGCGGCCCAGAGCCTGAGCGAGCTGAAGAGCGCCGAGGCGGGGCGGGTGATCCTGCCCTGGGCCGAGCATCCCGAAGCCTTCGTCCGCGCCAGCGCCTTGCGCGCGCTGCGCGAACTGCGCCTGGCGGACAGCGCGCCGCTGGCCGTGCGCGCGCTGGAGGACAGCGACCCGCGGGTGCGCCGCGAGGCGGTCGGCATCCTCGGTTGGCTCAAGCAATACGCGGCCTTGCCCGCCCTGGCGCGGCTGGCCAGCGACGACCCCGACACCGAGGTGCGCCGGGCCGCCACCGGCGCCCTCGGACTGGCCAGCGATGCCCGCGTACTGCCGGCCCTGGCGGCCGCCTTGCGCGACGCCCAGTGGCAGGTGCGCGAAGAGGCCGCCACCACCCTCGGCAAGCTCGGCCTGGCGGACGCCGGCCCGGCCTTGCTGGCGGCGCTGCATGATGACTATTGGCAGGTTCGCCTGCGCGCGGTGCGGGCCTTGGGACGGTTGCGTCATGCCGCCGCCGGCGAGGCCCTTATCGCGCTGCTCGGGCATGCCATCAGCAACCTGCGCAAGGAGGCGGCGCTGGCCCTCGGTGAGCTGGCCGACCCGGCCGCGCGGGCGCACCTGCAGGCGCTGGCGGACGACGCCGATCCGGAGGTGCGCAAGGCCGTGCGCATCGCCCTGGCGCAGTTGGACGCGCAGCCGTGACGGCGGCGCCCCTGGGGGTGCACAACGCCCGGGGCGAGGGCGTCTTGCGCGTCGAATGGCCCGGCGGGCGGGTCCAGCGCCTCGGCCACGGCCTGCTCCGGGCGGCCTGTCCCTGTTCCCAATGCCGCGCCCGGCGGCTGCGGGGCGGTCTCGACCTGGTGGCGGAGGGCGTGCGTATCCAGCGCATCCTGCCCCAGGGCTACGGCGTGCAACTGGTGTTCGACGATGGCCATGAGCGGGGCATCTATCCCTGGGCCTATCTACAGGGGCTGGGCACCGCCGGCGACCCTTGAAAGCCGCCTTCGGCCGCGACGGGCGCCCACCCGCCGGCGCGGCGCGGCCGCCTCAGCTTTCCGCCTGCCGCCGGTAGGCGCCGGGCAGCACGCCGGTGACCTTGGCGAAGGCGCGGGTGAAGGCGGCCACCGACTGGTAACCCACGGCTTCGGCCACCTCGGCCACCGCCAGGTTCTGCCGCAGCAGGCGTCCCGCCTGGCGGACGCGCAGGCCCAGCAGCAGCTGCCCGGGCGAAGAGCCGGAGAGCTCCTGGAAGCGCTTGCTGAAGGCCGAGCGCGACATGCCGCACAGCTGCGCCATCTGCTCCAGCGTCCAGGCCTCCTGGGGTCGCTCGATCAGGCGTTCGAGCAACGGCGAGAAGGTCGGCTGCCGGGCCAGGGCCAGCAGCCCGCCGACGTCCTCCAGCGCGCGCTGCTCGCGCAAGGCATAGAGAAACAGCAGGTGGCTGAGGCGTTCGAGGAAGGCCGCCGAGGGCTCGCCTTCGGTGCGCGCGCATTCTTCCAGGATCAATTCGAACAGCCGCCGCGCCGCGCTGGAGCCTGGTGTCTCGGCGCGCAGGATCAGCGACGGCGGCAGGGCATCGAGGATCAGGCTGCTCAGGCCGGCGCGGAAATGAAAGAAGCCGCAGACCAGGCCGACGCCGTCGCGGGGCGTGCCCAGCGGCGCCATCTCGACCCGTGGCGCGGCCTTCGCCCGCTCGGGGTCGCGTTCCTGGGACAGCCGATAGGCCAGGTCGCGCAACAGGAACACCGCGTCGCCCTCGCGCAGCTCGACCGGCTCGGCGTCCGGCAGGTGCAACCAGCACCGGCCTTCCACTACCAGATGGAAGCTGGCCCGCGCCAGGCCCTGGGTACTGGCCTGCCAGCGCCCGCAGTAGCGGCCCACGTGGAACAGCCGGGTATCCAGTTCCAGGTTCTCTAATAGCCATTCGAAAGGGGCAGTGGAGGAATTCATCTAATGAAAAGACTCGAAAGCAAGTGATTGCGACTTTTGAATATTGTTGGCGTTTTTTATAACCAACAGAATAGTTCCACGACCTCACAGGCAGGAGCTATCCCATGTCACGCGTCACCCTGCATACCCTGGAAACCGCCCCGCTCGAAGCGCAACCCTTCTTGGAGAACGCGCAGAAGGCCTCCGGTTTCGTCCCCAACCTGCTCGCGGTGCTGGCCAACGCGCCGGCGGCGCTGGAGACCTATGTAACGGTTTCCGCCCTGAATGGCAAAGCCAGCCTCGGACTCGCCGAGCGCGAGGTGGTGCAACTGGTGGCGGCCGCCACCCACGGCTGCAGCTTTTGCGTTGCCGGGCACACCGCCGTGGCCACCAACAAGGCCAAGCTGCCCGCGGCGGTGATCGAGGCCCTGCGCGCGCGCGGCGAATTGCCGGAGGCCCGCTACGAAGCCCTGGCCGCCTTCACCCGGGCGGTGATCGCCACCCGTGGCGATGTCGCCGACCCGGACTACGCTGCGTTCCGCGAGGCGGGATTCAGCGAAGGGCAGGCCCTGGAAGTGATCCTCGGCGTCAGCCTGGCGACCCTGTGCAATTTCGCCAACAGCTTCGCCCGCACGCCGCTCAACCCGGAGCTGGCCCATTATCGCTGGGAGCCGGTGGCCGTAGCCTGAGCCCCGAGAGGAAATCGATCATGTTGAACAGCTCGCTTGGCCAATGGCTCGACGCCCAGGCCGACCACCTGGATTGCGGCGACTGCGACGCGGAGCCGGTGCTGGCGCGGCTCGCCGCCGCCGATGCCCTGGGGCTCGGGGTGGACAAGGGGCTGCGCGGCGACGCCGGCGGCGTGGTGGAGGCCCTGGAAGGCATCGCCGAGGTGGCCGGCCATTCGCTGACCGCGGCCTTCGTGTTCTGGGGCCAGCGCGCCTTCATCGAATACCTGCTGCAGAGCGACAACGCCGCGCTGCGCGAGCGCTTGCTGCCCGACCTCCTGGCGGGGCGGCTGGCCGGCGCCACCGGCCTGTCCAACGCGATGAAATACCTGTCGGGTATCGAGGCCCTCGGCCTCGAGGCCGAGAGTCACGCGCAGGGCTGGCGGCTCAAGGGGCGCCTGCCCTGGGTCACCAACCTGCGTAAGAGCGGTTTCGTGGTCGCCGCGGCGATCGACCTGCCGGGGCGCGGGCCTTTCGTCGCCGCGTTGCCCGGCGAATTGCCCGGGCTGGAACGCAGCGAGGACCTGGCGCTGCTCGGCCTGCAATCGAGCAATACCGCGGCGCTGGATATCCGGGATGCGTCGCTCGGCCGCGAATGGCTGCTCGCCGAGGATGCCCGGCGCTACCTGCCGCAGGTGCGCCCGGCCTTCCTCGGTTTGCAGTGCGGCATGTCCATCGGCCTGGCGCGACGCGCCTTGCGCGAGGTCGAGGCCCATCTCGGCGGCAGCCGCTCGGTGCTGAGGGCCGAACGCGCCGCGCTCGTCGACGACCTGCGACAGGCCGGGAAGCGCCTCGAGGAGGGCCTGGTGGCCGGCCGCTTCGGCACGCGCCCCGCCGATCTGTTCGGCCTGCGCATCCGCCTGGCGGAAATCGTCGCCGCTGCCGTGCAACTGGAGTTGCAAGCCAGCGGCGGCAAGGCCTACCTGCAAGCCCACGGCGGCGGTTTCGCCCGGCGCTGGCGGGAGTCGGCGTTCGTCCCGGTGGTGACCCCGAGCCTGGTGCAACTGCGGACCGAACTGGCCCGTCAGGCCGGGGAGGATGCCGCGTGAGCGACGTCCTGCAAGCCCGCGACATCGCCCTGGGCTATACCGACGGCAGCGCCTGGCGCAGCGTGCTGGAGGGCTTCGAGCTGGACCTCGAGGCCGGCGAGCTGGTGAGCATCCTCGGCCCCAGCGGGGTCGGCAAATCCAGCCTGCTGCGCGTGCTGGGCGGCTTGCAGGCACCCAGCCGGGGCAGCGTGCGCTTGTTCGACGAGCCGCTGAGCGGCGCGCATCCGCGAGTGGCCATGGCCTTCCAGGACCCCTCGTTGCTGCCCTGGCTGAACCTGGAGAAGAACGTCGCCTTCGGCCTGGACTTCGCCCGCCAACCGCCGCGCTCGCCGGCCGAACGAGCACGCCTGGTGGAGCAGGCGATCGCCGCGGTCGGCTTGCAGGGCGCCCGCGGCCGCTACCCGGCCGAACTGTCCGGCGGCATGGCGCAGCGCACCGCGCTGGCCCGCTGCCTGGCGCGCCAGCCGCAGGTGCTGCTGCTCGACGAGCCCTTCGGCGCGCTGGACGAAGTGACCCGCGCCGACATGCAGCAACTGCTGCTGAAGATCATCCGCGAGCAGCGCACCGCCGCGCTGCTGATCACCCACGACATCGATGAAGCCTTGCTGCTTTCCGAGCGCATCCTGCTACTGGGCGGCAACCCGGCGCGGACCCTCGGCGAGTGGCGCCTCGACCTGCCCCAGCCGCGCGCCGAGCTGGTCGACGAGCTGGGCGCGCTGCGCATCGAGATTCTCAAAACCCTACGGCGGGCGAGCCGCGACACCGCAACCCCACTCGAACCGCTGGAGGCCCGCCATGTGCCTGGACGATCCCACCCCTACCCGACGTGACTTCCTCAAGCTGAGCGCGCTGCTCAGCGCCGCCGGCGCCATGCCGCTGCTCGCCAGCCTGCAGGCGCGCGCCGCCGCCGAACCCGATGCGCCGGTGCGCATCGGCTACCTGCCGATCACCGATGCGACGCCGCTGCTGGTGGCGCACAACAACGGCCTGTTCGAGGCCGAGGGCATCGCCGCCGAACGCCCGGTGCTGCTGCGCAGTTGGGCGCAGGTGATCGAGGCGTTCCTCTCCGGGCAGGTCAACGTCATCCATCTGCTGTCGCCGATGACCGTCTGGGCGCGCTATGGCAGCCAGGTGCCGGCCAAGGTGGTGGCCTGGAACCACGTCGGTGGGTCCGGCCTGACCGTGGCGCCGGGCATTACCGATGTGAAGCAACTGGGCGGCAAGTCGGTGGCCATCCCGTTCTGGTACTCGATCCATAACGTCGTGTTGCAAAAGCTGCTGCGGGAAAACGGCTTGAACCCGGTGAGCAAGGGCGCCGGCGGCGCACTCGCGGCCAACGAGGTCAACCTGGTGGTGCTGCCACCCTCCGACATGCCGCCGGCGCTGGCCAGCCGGCGCATCGAGGGCTACATCGTCGCCGAGCCCTTCAATGCCCTGGCCGAGAACCTCCAGGTCGGGCGCATCCAGCGCTTCACCGGGGATGTCTGGCGCAACCACGCCTGCTGCGTGGTGTTCATGCACGAGCACGACCTGAACACGCGTCCGGCGTGGTCGCAGAAAGTGGTCAACGCCATCGTCAAGGCGCAGCTCTGGACCCGCGAACACCGCGCCGAGGCGGCGCAGCTGCTGTCCAAGGACGGCGCAAACCGCTACACGCCCCACGCCCCGGACGTGCTGGGCCGGGTGCTGGCGCCGGCCGCCGGCGAGCGCGACGGCTACCTCGCCAGCGGGGCGATCCGCCACGCCGACTGGGACGCGCAGCGCATCGACTTCCAGCCCTATCCTTTCCCCAGCTACACCGAGGAATTGGTGCGCAGCCTCAAGGACACGCTGATCGAAGGCGACCGCGGCTTCCTCGCCAACCTCGATCCCCGGCAGACCGCCGCCGACCTGGTGGACGATCGCTTCGTCAAGAACAGCCTGGCCGCGCTGGGCGGCCTGCCGGCCTTCGGCTACCCGGACAGCTTCGAGCGCCGCGAGGAGATCAGCGTTTGAAGGGCAGGGCGGAGCGTGTGGCGCTCGGCTTCGCCGGGCTGGCCTTGCTGCTGGGGGCGTGGTGGCTCGGGGTTCGCCTGTTCGGCGAGGCTGGCGGCCTGTCGGCACGCTTCTCGCCCCAGGCCACCCTCGGCAGCCTGGAAGGCCTGCTCGGCCGGCGCGAGCTGTACGAGCATGTGTGGGTCAGTCTCCAGCGGGTGCTGATCGGCCTGGCGCTGGCTTTGCTGATCGGCGTGCCGCTGGGCCTGCTGGTCGGCGGCTCGCGGCGCCTGGAGGCGGCGACCACCCCGGCGTTCCAGTTCCTGCGGATGATCTCGCCGCTGTCCTGGATGCCCATCGTGGTGATGCTGATGGGCGTGGGCGACCGGCCCATCTATTTCCTGCTGGCCTTCGCCGCGCTCTGGCCGATCCTGTTGAACACCGCCGCCGGCGTGCGTCAGCTCGACCGGCGCTGGCTGCAACTGGCCCGCAGCCTCAGTGCCACGCGCTGGGAAATGCTGCGGCGGATCGTCTTGCCCGGTGTCCTCGGCCACGTCCTGACCGGGGTGCGCCTGGCCATCGGCATCCTCTGGATCGTCCTGGTGCCCTGCGAAATGCTCGGCGTCAGCGCCGGGCTGGGCTACTACATCCTCGACACCCGCGACCGTCTGGCCTATTCGGAGCTGATGGCGATGGTGCTGCTGATCGGCGCCCTCGGCTACCTGCTGGACGCCGCCGCCCGCGGGCTCTACCGGCTCTGGGCCCATGGAGCGAATCAGTGAGCGACGTGCGCCGGCCCATGGGACGCCCGGCGCGGCGGTGCCGACCCGAGGCCTGGCGCCCATCCTGAGGTTGCTGCGCAACGCGCCGGCAGCTTGATCCGACCATACGTCCGCTTCGCTGAAGCGCGGTCATCCTTCGCCCAGCCGCTGCGGTTGGCGCTGGCAACGCGCGGGAGGCGGACTGGCTGGGACACCTGTAGCGGGCCAGCCCCGGCCTGGGCGCACGCGCAAGCCGAACGCAGCCAATACTGTCACAGGGCCCGGATACGCTGGGCCGCTGCCATGATGCATCAGGTCAATTTGATCGGATTCACAGAACGCAACTTGACCCGATGGTTAGGCTAGAGACCCGTCGACGATGTGATACCGTGCCGAAACCCGCTTGGAGTTGAAGCGTTCAGCTCTTGCCCGCACAAGCAAGGAGGCTCCCTTGAACCGCGTTCTGAATGTCACCACCGCCCTCGGCCCGCAAACCCTGCGCTTCGCCGCGTTGAGCGGG
>NZ_JANZKU010000034.1 GCF_025642785.1 Pseudomonas sp. RIT-PI-AD | reverse complement strand
CTTAGGACTCAGGCGATTTTATTTCCAAATCCCCGGATTGCGCGGCCTATCGGCCCCCCAAAGGCCGTGCTATCGGCGGAATGTGCCACCAGGCCGGGAGCAATCGGCGCACCTGTGGGCGAGCGAAGCGATCGTCGATGAGGTAGACCACGCCGCGATCCTCGCGCGTGCGGATGACCCGCCCCGCCGCTTGCACGACTTTCTGCAGGCCGGGATATAGATAGGTGTAGTCGTGCCCCGCGCCGAACAGGCTGTCCATGCGCTGCCGCAGTTGTTCGTTCACCGGGTTGAGTTGCGGCAGGCCCAGGGTGGCGACGAAGGCCCCGACGAGGCGGTCGCCCGGCAAATCGATGCCCTCGCCAAAGGCGCCTCCCAGGACGGCGAAACCGATGCCCTGTCCCAATAGCGTGAAGCGTTCCAGGAAAGCCTGCCGTTCCGCCTCGTCCATGCGCCGCGACTGGAGCCATACCGGGATACACGGATGCGTCCGGACGAAGTGCTCCGCTACCCGTTGCAGGTAATCGAAGCTGCTGAAGAAGGCCAGGTAGTTACCCGGCCGCTCGGCGAATTGCACCGCCATCAGGTCGACGATGGGCGCCACCGAGGCTTCGCGATGCTGGAAGCGGGTGGAGACCTGGTCGACGATCCGGATCACCAATTGCTCCGCTGCGAACGGGGAGGTCACGTCGACCCAGGGGCTCCCGGCAGGCAGGCCGAGCAAGTCGCGGTAGTAGTGTCGCGGGCCGAAGGTGGCGGAGAACAAGGTGGTCGTGTGGGCAGCGGCCAGGCGCGGCGCGAGGAATGGCGCCGGCACCACGTTGCGCAGGCAGAGACGCCCCGCCACGCCACGCGTTCCCGGCCGCAGGCTGAGGTCGCACAAGGAATGCCGGTCGTAGGTCTCGGCCAGCCGGCAGAAGTGGATCGCCTCGAAGTAGAAGGTCTGCACGGCTGCCGGCAGCAGACCGGCCTGCTCGTTGAAGTATTCGCCGATGGCGGCGATGGCCTTCTGTAGCGCGGCGAGCAAGCCGGCCGGCAACGTCTCATGGGTCTGATAAGGAAGCGATTGTGCCTTGTTGAGCGCGGTCCACTGCCGGGCGACACGCTCCAAGGGTTTCTTCAGGACGGCCGGGGCCTCGCGGCGCAAGGCGAGCAGGTCGCCCTGATCGAGCGTCGCGCTGTACATGCCGCGGGCGCGCTCCACGAGGTTGTGCGCCTCGTCGACCAACACCCCGACACGCCACTGGTTGGCCAGGGTCAGGCCATAGAGCATGGCGTTGAGGTCGAAGTAGTAGTTGTAGTCGCCCACCACGACGTCGCACCAGCGCGCCAGCTCCTGGCTCAGGTAATAAGGGCACACCCCATGGGCCAGGGCCACCGCGCGCACGCCTGCGCGGTCGAGCCAGGCCTGGCGCAAGGCCTCCGCTCGCGCGGCCGGCAGCCGGTCGTAGAAGCCGCGCGCCAGGGGGCAGGCGTCGCCGTGGCAGGCCTTGTCCGGGTGCTCGCAGGCTTTGTCCCGCGCCACCAGCTCCAGCACCCGCAGGGGCACGTCGCCGCCAAGGCTGCGCAGCGCGTGCAGCGCCAGTTGCCGACCGGGGGTCTTGGCGGTGAGGAAGAACAGGGTATCGAGCCGCTGTCCGGGAACCGCCTTGAGCAGCGGAAACAGCGTGCCGAGGGTCTTGCCGATCCCGGTCGGCGCCTGGGCCTGCAAGCAACAACCGGTGCTCGCGGCCTTGTAGACCGCCTCGGCCAGTTGCCGCTGCCCGCTGCGGAAGTCCGCATGGGGAAAGGCCAGCTCGCGCATGGCCTGGTCGCGACGGGCACGGTGCGCCAGTTCCTGTTCGGCCCAGGCGAGAAAGCGTTCGCACTGCAACTCGAAGAACGCCTTCAACGACTCGGCGCTGCAATCCTCGTGCAGCAGGGTCTCGCGCTGGCTGAGGATATCGAAGTACACCAGCGTGACCCGCACCTGTGGCAACTCGAGGCTCTGGCACAGCAGCCAGCCGTAGATCTTCGCCTGGGCCCAGTGCAGCGCGCGGTGGTTGGCCGGCATCCGCACGAGGTCGCCGCGATGGGTCTTCACCTCTTCCAGGCGGTTGGCGACCGGATCGTAGCCATCGGCCCGGCCGCGGACTTCCAGGTGGCGATAGCGGCCGCTCAGGGCCAGCTCGCTGCGGTAGCCCTCGCCACGCCGGGCGGCCACCACGCCGTGGCCGGCGATCCCTTCCTGGGCGGTGGGCGACGGGGTGAAGCGCAGGTCGAGGTCGCCCGCCTTGGCGGTGAACTCGCACAGGGCGCGGACCGCCACCCGGTAGTTCATGCGGCCGCCTCGTCCCAGCGCACGTAGCAGACCGCGACCGGCATGGCGTGCCGCACGCAGAAGTCCAGCCAGCGCAATTGGTTGTCCTGCAGGCGGTCGCCCGGCCCTTTCACCTCGATCATCCGGTAGCGGTTCTCCTCCGGCCAGAACTGGATGAGGTCGGGCAGGCCGGCGCGATTGGCCTGGAGGTCGAGCAGCATGCGCTCGAACCAGTGACGCAAGTGCTCGGCGGGCAGGCAGGCGAGCGCCTGCTCGAGGAGGACGTCGTCCAGCGCCTGCCAGTGCACGAAGGGCGACTGGATACCGTACTTGTCGCGGTAGGTGCGGCGCAGCGCCTCCCGGTATTCACCGCTGTCCAGGCGTGCCAGGCAGCGTTCGAAGAGCGGCGCGCGGCGCGGGTGGAAGTCCGCCGCGAGCAGGTCCGCCGGGCCGCTGTGGAAGGGATGGAAAAACGCCCCCGGCAAGGCAGCGAACACCGCTTCCCAGCAGAGCAGGCCGAACAGCGAGACGATCAGGGTGTTCTCCACGTAATGCACCGGCGCTTCCGGCCGCGCCAAGTGCTCCCGCACCAGCCACTCGACGCCGGGGGCGCCGGCGGGGCGTGGCAGGCACAGGTCCAGGCGGGTCACCGCCGCAGCCGCGGGGCGCGGCTCGGGCGGTAGGCCGAGGCGGCGGCGCAGGCGCGGCAGGATGCGCATCAGCTGCTGACGTTCGGTCTCGCTTTCCGGCGCGGACAGGGCCTCGCGCGCGCGGGCGAAGGCATCGGCGTGGCGTTCGCTGCGCTCGAGCACGCGAATCGCCCGCACCCGCGCCCCCGGATAGGCGCTCCCGTCATAGAGCGCCAGGGCCCGCGCCCAGTCGCCGAGCCGTTCACAGCGCTGGCCGAGGAGAAACCCGAGCTTGGCCCGGCGGGTTTCGATCCAGGGGTTGGCGCAGGGCCTGTCGGGCAGGTCGGCGAACAGCCGGTCCGGGGCTTCCCCGGCCTCCAGGCGTTCGCGGCAGCGGTGCAGGTACAGGTAGTCGTCGAGGTCCTGGCGTCGGCTGAAGCCACGGGAGGTTTCGGACAGTTCGACGCTTTCGTAGCGATGGATGCCCAGGTCGGCGAGCACGAAGGTGGACCAGTCCTGCCGCAGGTTGCCGAAGAAGATCAGGCGCAGGCGCTCGCACATCGGCGCGGCGCTCAATAGATAGAAGGCGTCGCCGGGGAACGCCGGCCATTCGCGGGCGCGGCGCGGATCGCCGAAATCGCCACGCAGGCCCTCCAGCACCTCGGCCTTGCGCGCCGAGGCCAGGCGCGCGGGCAGGGCGAACGCCTGGATGAGTTCGGCTTTCTTCAGCAAGCCGCCCAGTTCGTCCAGGCTCAGCAGCGGGTCTTCGTCGAGCCAGCCGTGCTCGACCAGGGTCACGGCCGCCGCCAGCGGGCAGCCGATCTCGGCGTAGCACAGCTTGCTGGCGCGGAAGTGCGCGCCCTTGCGCATGGCCATGCGCACGAACAGCGCGCGGGCGGCCTGGGGCAGACCCGGGAAGCGGTCGAGGAAGTCGCGTTCCTCGGCATCGAGGAGATCGGCGTAACGGCCGCCGATCCAGTCGAGGGCTCGCTGGAAGTTGGACAGATAGTAGAAGGGATCCGGAAGCGGCTCGGACATCGCGGCGGTTCGGCTGGGTGGCGTCGATACGGTGCGGCACCTTCGACAGGCACCGCGACGGCTGTACATTTATACAGACGCCGCCGGCAGCGGCAAATCCTATTCGATCAGCGGCTGGCGTCGGCGCTGCAGACCGCCCTGCCGTCCTCGCGTCCTGTCACGCGGCATCCACCCGACGACGCCACCCCCGGGCGACCAGCCGTGCCCGAGGCCGCTCTCCGGCGAGCAAGGCGTCGATCAGCGACGGAGCGGCGCGCGATGCCCCCTCGTCGTCCGCTCGAGGCCGTGGGACGCCCGCCTAAATCACCGCGGCGTCGAGGAGTTGCGCGATCTGTGCTTCCTCCAGGCCCAGCCAGTCCTGCAACACCTCGCGGGTGTGCTCGCCCAGCAACGGCGGCGCATGGCGGTAGGTCACCGGGGTCTCCGAAAGGCGGATCGGGCTGGCCACCTGGGGCACGCTGCCCGCCAGCGGGTGGGGCATGTCGACCCGCAGGCCGCGGGCGAGGACCTGGGGATCGGCGAACACCTGGGCGAGGTCGTTGATCGGCCCGCAGGGCACGCCGGCGATCTCCAGGGCTGCGACCCACTCGGCGGTGGTCTTGAACACCGTGGCCTGGCGGATCAGCGGGATCAGCACGTCGCGGTGGGCCACCCGCGCCTTGTTGGTGGCGAAGCGCGGGTCGTCGGCCCATTCGGGATGGCCCGCCACCTCGCAGAACTTGCGGAACTGGCCGTCGTTGCCGACGGTGAGGATGAAGTCGCCGTCGGCGGTGGGGAAATCCTGGTACGGCACGATGTTCGGGTGGGCGTTGCCCAGGCGCCGGGGCGGCGTGCCGGTGGTCAGGTAGTTGAGCGACTGGTTGGCCAGGCAGGCGACCTGCACGTCGAGCAGCGCCATGTCGATGTGCTGGCCGATGCCGCTCTGCTCGCGATGGTTCAGCGCGGCCAGGACCGCGGTGGCCGAATACAGGCCGGTGAGGATATCGGTGAGCGCCACGCCGACCTTCACCGGGCCGGCGCCCTCCTCGTCGTCGGCGCGCCCGGTCAGGCTCATCAGGCCGCCGAGGCCCTGGATCATGAAATCGTAGCCGGCGCGCTTGGCGTAGGGCCCGGTCTGGCCGAAGCCGGTGATGGAGCAATAGATCAGCCGTGGGTTGAGCGCCTTCAGCGCGGGGTAGTCGAGGCCATAGGCGGCGAGCCCGCCGACCTTGAAGTTTTCCAGCACCACGTCGGCCTTGGCCGCCAGCTCACGCACGATGCGCTGCCCTTCGGGCTGGGTGAAATCCACGGTCACCGATTTCTTGTTGCGATTGGCCGACAGGTAGTAGGACGCCTCGCGGGTGTCGCGCCCTTCGCGGTCCTTGAGGAACGGCGGGCCCCAGGCGCGGGTGTCGTCGCCGCTGCCGGGGCGTTCGACCTTGATCACCTCGGCGCCCAGGTCGGCGAGGATCTGCCCGGCCCAGGGTCCGGCGAGCACGCGGGACAGGTCGAGGACACGGATATGCGACAGCGCGCCGGACATGGCGGATTCCCCTGTGGAGTGGGATGACGGTGGAAAACGCGGTGCGTGTCCCACCCTGCGAAGACGAACGGGCCGGCCGCCGGGCGGCCGGCGCGAACTCAGAAGAACGCCTGGATCCCGGTCTGCGCGCGGCCGAGGATCAGCGCGTGCACGTCATGGGTGCCCTCGTAGGTGTTCACCACTTCCAGGTTGACCAAGTGGCGGGCCACGCCGAACTCGTCGGAGATGCCGTTGCCGCCGAGCATGTCGCGGGCCAGGCGGGCGACGTCGAGGGCCTTGCCGCAGCTGTTGCGCTTCATCAGCGAGGTGATTTCCACCGCGGCGGTGCCTTCGTCCTTCATCCGGCCGAGGCGCAGGCAGCCTTGCAGCGCCAGGGTGATCTCGGTCTGCATGTCGGCCAGTTTCTTCTGGATCAACTGGTTGGCCGCCAGCGGACGGCCGAACTGCTGGCGATCCAGGGTGTACTGGCGCGCGGTGTGCCAGCAGAACTCGGCGGCGCCCAGGGCGCCCCAGGAAATGCCGTAGCGCGCCGAGTTCAGGCAGGTGAAGGGGCCGCGCAGGCCGCGTACCTCGGGGAAGATGTTGTCCTCGGGGACGAACACGTTGTCCATGACGATCTCGCCGGTGATCGAGGCGCGCAGGCCGACCTTGCCGTGGATCGCCGGGGCGCTCAGGCCCTCCCAGCCTTTTTCCAGGACGAAGCCGCGGATGTCGCCGGCGTCGTCCTTGGCCCAGACCACGAACACATCGGCGATCGGGCTGTTGGTGATCCACATCTTGCTGCCGGAAACGCGGTAGCCGCCGTCGACCTTCTTCGCCCGGGTGACCATGGAGCCCGGGTCGGAACCGTGGTTGGGTTCGGTCAGGCCGAAGCAGCCGATCCATTCGCCGCTGGCGAGCTTGGGCAGGTACTTCTGCTTCTGCGCTTCGCTGCCGAACTCGTTGATCGGCACCATCACCAGGGACGACTGCACGCTCATCATCGAGCGGTAGCCGGAGTCGATGCGCTCGACCTCGCGGGCGATCAGGCCGTAGCAGACGTAGTTCAGCCCGCTGCCGCCGTAGGCTTCGGGGATGGTCGCGCCGAGCAGGCCGGTCTCGCCCATCTCGCGGAAGATCGCCGGGTCGGTGCGTTCGTGGCGGAAGGCCTCCAGCACCCGCGGGGCCAGTTTGTCCTGGGCGAACTGGGCGGCGCTGTCGCGCACCATGCGTTCTTCTTCGGTCAGTTGCTGATCGAGCAGCAGGGGGTCGATCCAGTTGAAGCTTGCCTTGGCCATCGCGAAAACCTCGAGCGTGCGAACAGGGAACGGAGGGCAACCGCGGGGCGCGGGCCGATCCGACGACGTGATGGGGCGATGCTAGGCCGCAGGGCCGGAGGGGGCAAACGAGGATTTCGCAACCAGTTGTGCGTTATGCTCACTCCGGAATCCCTTCGCGCGACCTGTTTCCCCTTCCACAAGTGAGGCCACCGCATAGATGCGCCGGAAAATTCCCAGCACGGCCGCCCTGATCGCGTTCGAGTCGGCGGCCCGCCACGAAAGCTTCACCAAGGCCGCGGAAGAACTCGCCCTGACCCAGAGCGCGGTGTGCCGACAAATCGCCAGCCTGGAAGAGTTCCTCGGCCTGGCGCTGTTCCGCCGGTCGCGCCGGGGGGTCAAGCTCAGCGAGGCGGGGCTGGCCTATTCGCGGCGCATCGCCACCCAGCTGGATGCGGTGGAGCGCGACACCTTGGCGGTGATGGGCCAGCAGGGCGCGATGGCCATCGAGCTGGCGGTGGTGCCCACCTTCGGCACCCAATGGCTGCTGCCGCGGCTGAAGGATTTCCAGCGCCTGCACCCGGAAGTGACGGTGCACCTGACCAACCGCACGCGGCCCTTCCTGTTCGCCGACACCGAGTTCGACGCCGCGCTGTATTTCGGCGACGCCGACTGGTCGGGCACCGAATCGCACTTCCTGATGCACGAATACCCGTTGCCGGTGTGCAGCCCGGCGCTGCTGGAAGGCCGCGCCCACCTCGACGCGACGCGGATCGCCAGCCTGCCGCTGCTGCAACAGAGCACCCGCCGCTACGCCTGGCGGCAGTGGTTCGGCGCCCAGGGCCTGAACGTGCCACGCGACCTCAGCGGCCCGCGCTACGAGTTGTTCTCCATGCTCGCCCAGGCCGCCATGCACGAAATGGGCGTGGCGCTGATCCCGCCCTTCCTGATCGAGCGGGAGCTGGCCGAGGGCCGGCTGGTGGTGGCTTCGCCGCAGAGCTTCCACAGCGACAAGGCCTATTACCTGATCATCCCCGAACGCAAGGTGGAGTCCGCCGCGCTGCGCGCCTTCCGCGACTGGCTGCTGGAACAGGCACGGGACTACCGCGCGGAGTCCGCCACGGCCTGAAGGCGCGCCGCGGGCGCCGTCGCTGTCACCCTGGGTAGCAACCGCGCGCACGGGGTGTAGGGGAGTGTCAGCGGCGCGCCGGGCGTGGCGCCGCCGGCCGCGCCGGCGCGCCGCGCTCACCCTCTCGGGTGACCCCGAAATCGCCCGTTCAGGCAGTTATGGGGCGCGGACCGGCTGATTAGCATGGGGCCTCCACCCACCCCGTCACTGGAGCGCCGCATGACAACAAGAACAATGCGCGGAATCTTCCATCCCCGGACCCTGGCGATCGCCACCGCCCTGGCCGGCTCGTCCCCGGCATTCGCCGTCACCTTCAACATCGGCGAGATCGAAGGGCAATTCGACTCGCAACTGTCGGTGGGCGCCAGCTGGGCGACCCGCGCCGGCGACAAGGACTACATCTCCACCGCCAGCGGCGGCAACGCGTCGTCGCGCACCTCCGACGACGGCCGCCTGAACTTCAAGCGCGGCGAGACCTTCTCGAAGATCTTCAAGGGCATCCACGACCTGGAACTGAAGTACGGCGACACCGGGGTGTTCGTGCGCGGCAAGTACTGGTACGACTTCGAGCTGAAGGACGAGCACCGCGAGTACTACGACATCGACGACCACAACCGCAAGGAAGGCGCCAAGTCCTCCGGCGCGCAGATCCTCGACGCCTTCGTCTACCACAACTACAGCCTCGGCGAGCTGCCCGGCAGCGTGCGCGCCGGCAAGCAGGTGGTGAGCTGGGGCGAAAGCACCTTCATCGGCAACGGCATCAACTCGATCAACCCGGTCGACGTCTCCGCCTTCCGCCGCCCCGGCGCGGAGATCAAGGAAGGCCTGATCCCGGTGAACATGCTGTACCTGTCCCAGAGCCTCAGCGACAGCCTGTCGGTGGAGGCCTTCTACCAACTGGAATGGGACCAGACGGTGGCGGACAACTGCGGCACCTTCTTCTCCACCTCGGACGTGGTGGCCGATGGCTGCAGCGATCGCCTGGTAGTGTCGGGCCCCGACCTGCCGCCGGGGGTGTCGCGCAACACCGGCGCCGCCGGCGACGACATCTACATCCCCCGCGCCGGCGACCGCGACGCCCGCGACAGCGGCCAGTTCGGCCTGGCGCTGCGCTGGTACGTGCCGGAGCTGAACGACACCGAGCTGGGCGCCTACGCGATGAACTACCACAGCCGCGGCCCGGTGTTCAGCACCATCCGCACCACCACACCCTCGCCGGCGTTCATCCCCGGCGCGCCGAACGCCCGCTACTTCATCGAATACCCGGAGGACATCCGCCTCTACGGCCTGAGCTTCCAGACCACCCTCGGCAGCACCTCGGTGGCCGGCGAAGTCAGCTACCGGCCGAACATGCCGTTGCAGATCAACTCCACCGACCTGTCGTTCGGCGCCCTCGGCCTGGGTTTCTCGCCGATCTTCGAGTCCGGCCATTCGGCCAACGTCTCCGGCGCCGACCTGCACGGCTACGCGCGCAAACCGGTGACCCAGGCCCAGGTGACCGCCACCCACTTCGTCGACCAGGTGCTCGGCGCCAACCGCCTGACGCTGATCGGCGAGGTCGGCTACAACCACATCTCCGGCCTCAGCGACGACGTCGGCGAACTGCGCTTCGGCCGCGACCCCATCTACGGTCCCGGCCAGCTCTCCAACAGCGCGGTGTGCGCCGCGTTCAACGCCGCCAACCCGGACGAATGCAACGACGACGGCTTCTACACCCGCAATTCCTGGGGCTATCGCATGCGCGCCAGCCTGGAGTACCCGGACGTGATCGCCGGGGTCAACTTCACCCCCAACCTGGCCTGGTCCCACGACGTCGAGGGCTACGGGCCGAACTTCAGCGAGGGCGCCAAGGCCCTCAGCCTCGGGCTCAACCTGGAATATCGCAACACCTACACGGCCAGCATCAGCTATACCGATTTCTTCGGCGGCGATTACAACCCCGTCACGGATCGCGATTTCCTCGCCGTCAGCTTTGGCGTCAACTTCTGAGGTAATGGAGCAGACATGCATACGACTCGAATCCCCACCCCGACCCTGCGACTCTTCCAGGGCGGCGCCCTGGCGCTGACCCTGCTCGCCGGCAGCGCGATGGCCGCGGTTTCCCCCGAGGAAGCCGCCAAGCTCGGCACCAGCCTCACCCCGGTGGGCGCCGAAAAGGCCGGCAACGCCGACGGCTCGATCCCCGAATGGACCGGCGGCCTGCCGAAGAACGCCGGCGCGGTGGACGCCAAGGGCTTCCTCGCCGACCCCTTCGCCGCGGAAAAACCGCTGTTCACCATCACCGCGCAGAATGTCGAGCAGTACAAGGACAAGCTCTCCGACGGCCAGCAGGCGATGTTCAAGCGCTACCCCGAGACCTACCGCATGCCGGTGTACCCGAGCCACCGCACGGTGGCCCTGCCGGACAGCATCTACGCGGCGATCAAGCAGAGCGCGCTGAACGTGCAACCGATCAACGACGGCAACGGCCTGGCCAACTTCGAGAAGAGCCGCTACTACGCCTTCCCGATTCCGAAGAACGGCGTCGAGGTGCTGTGGAACCACGTCACCCGCTACCGCGGCGGCAACCTCAAGCGCACCATCATCCAGGCCACGCCGCAGACCAACGGCAGCTTCACGCCGATCCGCTTCGAGGAGGAGGTGGCCTTCCCCCAGGAAATCGCCGACCTGGACCAGAGCAAGGCCTCGAACATCCTCACCTACTTCAAGCAGCGGGTGACCGCGCCTTCGCGCCTGGCCGGCAACGTCCTGCTGGTCCACGAGACCCTCGACCAGGTCAAGGAGCCGCGCCTGGCGTGGATCTACAACGCCGGCCAGCGCCGCGTACGGCGCGCCCCGCAGGTGGCCTACGACGGCCCCGGCACCGCCGCCGACGGCCTGCGCACCTCGGACAACTTCGACATGTTCTCCGGCGCGCCGGACCGCTATGACTGGAAGCTGGTCGGCAAGCGCGAGATGTACATCCCCTACAACGCCTACAAGCTGGACTCGCCGTCGCTCAAGTACGACGACGTGATCAAGGCCGGCCACATCAACCAGGACCTGACCCGCTATGAACTGCACCGCGTCTGGGAAGTGATCGGCACGGTGAAGAGCGGCGAGCGGCACATCTACGCCAAGCGCCACATGTTCATCGACGAGGACAGCTGGCAGGTGGCGCTGGTCGATCACTACGACGGCCGCGGCGCGCTGTGGCGGGTCGCCGAGGGTCACCAGCAGTTCTACTACGACCATCAGGTGCCGGCCTACACCCTGGAAGCGCTGTACGACATCATCGGCGGCCGCTACCTGGCCCTGGGCATGAAGAACGAGGAGAAGCACAGCTTCGAGTTCGGCTTCAAGGCTTCCGCCGCCGACTACACGCCCGCCGCGCTGCGCAACGACGGCATCCGCTGACCTCCCCGCGCCGCCGACCCGGCGGCGCGACTCCCCTCCGAGCCCGCCCGCGCCCTCCCGCGCGGCGGGCCGCTGCCCCTCCCCGGGGCACGCCTGCGTTATGGCCCGCCATCAGCCGCGACCATCCTCCTTACATCGTCGGCAGCGGCCGACTAGTCTGCCGCACAGGGTCCACTCCATAACAACGATGCGTTCCCCGACGAACGCCACGAGGTCGCCATGTCGCGCCCCAGCCCCAGTGTCCCCGCCTGCCGGCCCGCCGGCCTGCCGCGGTTGCCCCCCGCGCATCTGCCACGCCCGCGCCTGGTCGAACGCCTGCTGGCGGGCGACTGGCGCCTGCGGGTGCTGATCGCCCCGGCGGGCTTCGGCAAGAGCGTGCTGCTCGGCGAAAGCCTGCGCCAGTTGCCCGACGCGCCGCCGCTGGCCTGGCTCGGCCTGAACGGCCAACCCGGCAGCCGCCAGGCCCTGCTCGACGGCCTGGCCGGCGCGCTCGGCCTGCCGCTGCCGAACGTCGCGCCGGAGCACCGGCTGATCGGCCAGCTCATGGGCCTGGCGCAACCGCTGTGGCTGGTCCTCGACGATTATCCCAAGCAGCCCGACCCGGGCCTCGACGCCTGCATCGAGGCCCTGCTGGCGCAACCGGGCCTGCCCCTGCGCCTGCTGGTCAGCGCCCGGCAGCGACCCGCGTGGAACCTGCCGCGCCTGCTGCTGGCCGGCGAGCTGCTGGAGCTGGATGCCCATGAATTGGCCTTCGACGCGGAGGAAACCGCGCGACTGGTCGAGCGCCTGGCACCGAACAGTTCGATCGCCGAGCGCGATGCGCTCTGGCGGGAAACCCGCGGCTGGTGCGCCGGCGTACCGCTGTCCCTGGCCGGACGCCACGCCCGGGAAGGCGCGAACGGCCCCTGCTGGCTGAAGGAATACCTCGACCACGAACTGCTCGCCCACCTCGATGGGGAGGCCCGCCAGGACCTGCTGACCCTCGCCCACCTGCCACGGGCGTCCGCCGAGTTCTGCGCGCAGCTGTGGGAAGAGCGCGACGGCGCCGCGCTGTTCGAGCGCCTGCTCCAGCACCAAGCATTCTTCCTGCCGCTGGACCGCCATGGCGTCTGGTACCGCCTGCTGCCCGCCGTGGCGCAGATGCTGCGCGCGCATGCCGCCGGCAGTGTCCCGGCCAGCCTGCACCTGCGCGCCTGCCGGCTGTTCATCGCCGCCGGGCGGGTGGAGGAAGCCATCGAACAGGCGCTCAGCGCCGGCCAGCCGGAGGTCGCCGCCACCTACCTGGAGCGCCTCGGCCAGGAATGGCTGACCGGCGAACGCCACCTCGCCCACCTGCTGGCCTGGCGCGACCGCTTTCCCGAGCATCTGCTCGACAGCAGCCCGCGCCTACTGACCCTCAACGCCTGGGCCTCGCTGCTGGCCTGGCGCCTCGACGAAGCCGAGGCCTGCCTGGACAAACTCGGACGCTTCCTGCCACGGGCCGACGGCCCCCGCACCCGGCGCCTGCTGGCCAATGCCCAGGCCCTGCGCGGCGCCCTCGGCGCACTGCGCGGCCTCTGCGCCGAAGAGGCGCAGCGGGATTGCCGACAGGCCCTGGAGCATCTCGACGACCGCGACTGGATGCCGGCCCTGCTCTGCCAGTCGGCCCTGGCCCGCATCGCCCTGGCCAGCGGCCAGCCGGAGCAGGCGCCGCTCGCCCTGAACACCGCGCGGGAGCTGGCGCGGCGGCATGGCAGCCTGCTGTTCGAAGTCTTCGTCGAACTGGACCGCATCCACCTGCTGCTGCTGCGCGGCGAGCCGGATCGCGCGCAGCACGCGATCCACAAAGGCTTCTCCTTGCTCGCCCAGCGCGAAACCCGCGACAGCCTGCTGCTCGGGCGCCTGCACCTGGCGCAGGCGGAGCTGCACCTGGCGGGGGATCGGCTCGAGGAGGCCGGCGAATCCCTGCGCCTGGGGCTCGGCCTGGCCCTGGAATGCGCCGACCCGCTGGCCTTGCTGGGCGACCTGGGCCTGGCGGAACTCGCGGCCCGGCGCGGCGCCTTCGACCAGGCCTTCGTTCACCTGGGCGAGGCCGAGCGGCGTATGCACTGTCGCCAGGTCTATCGCTTTTCCTACCAAGGCATGCTCAGCCTGCAGAGCATGCAGGTGTTCGCCCGGCAAGGCGATTGGGCACGCCTGGAGACGGTGGGTGCGCGCATCGGCCGCTACTTCGACGGCGAGCGGCCCTGGATGTCGCCCTACCACTGTCCCAGCCTCGCCCTGCGCAACCGCCTGTTGCTGGCCCGCGCGGGGATCGCCCGCGGCGACCTCGAAGCGGCCGCGACGACCCTGCGCGACCTGGCGCAACGCTGCGACGCCCTGCATTTCAAACCGCTGGCCGACGAGGCGCGCCGGGCGCTGGCGGAAGCCGACCGCCGCCGGGGCCGATCCGTCGCCGGGCCCCTGCGACAGGGCGCCCCCCACGACCTGGATCGCCTGGCCTTGCCGGGCCTCGCGTCGCCCGCGCCGGACAGCGCGGCGCAGGACCCCCAGGGCCTTCTCAGCCAACGCGAACAGGCCGTGTTGCAGCTATTGGCCGAAGGCTTTTCCAACCAGGAGATCGGCAGCTACCTGTTCATCTCGGTGAACACGGTGAAAACCCATACCAAGAAAATCAACAGCAAGCTCGGGGTCAAACGCCGCACCCAGGCGGTGATGCGCGCCAAGGTGCTGGGGTTGCTGGTGTGAAACCGGCTGGCTGCGGCCTTGTAGTAAGCGCCATGGCCGGCTACACCGCCGTCGCCCGCTGAAAACAGCTTTATTTAACTTTTACTTCAAAAACAATAACTTAATACTTAATCTGGCTGACCGGAGCCGATGCGCACTTCGTGCGCTCCTGATGAATAGCCATTCAGCTCGAGGATGAAGCCGATGCCCGCCGGAGGGCTGCGCGCAGGCATTTAGCCAGCAGATACGGGCGTCATGGCCGTTCGAAAGAACGAACAGTCATGCGATGACTTGTAGTTCCCATCCCGTCGAACTCCAGAACTTCTTGAAGGCCTTTCGGTTCGCCTGCAAAATGCCGCGCCGCCGGTATGCATTTCCGATACGGCGCGCTTTGTGCTGATCCGCCCCGCCACCCGGGCGCCGACGTAGTGCACGGGTTTACTACAACGATCACGCAGGAGATTTGCAGTGCATATTGGTGTTCCTCTCGAAACCCATGCCGGAGAGACGCGCGTCGCCGCGACTCCGGAGACGCTCAAGAAGCTGATAGGCCAAGGCCACCGGGTCACCGTACAACGGGGTGCCGGCCTCAACGCCAGCCTGCCCGACAGCGCCTACGAGGCCGTCGGCGCCAGCCTGGGCGACGCCGCCGAAGCCTTCGGCGCCGACCTGGTGCTCAAGGTGACGGCACCCGATGACGACGAACTGGCGCTGTTCAAGTCCGGCGCCGTGCTGATCGGCATGCTCAACCCGTTCAACGCCGAAATCATCGCCAAGCTGGCCGGCCGCGGCATCACCGCCTTCGCCCTCGAGGCCGCGCCGCGCACCTCCCGCGCCCAGAGCCTCGACGTGCTGTCGTCCCAGGCCAACATCGCCGGCTACAAGGCGGTCCTGCTGGCGGCCCACCACTATCCGCGCTTCATGCCGATGCTGATGACCGCCGCCGGCACCGTGAAGGCCGCGCGCATCCTCATCCTCGGCGCCGGCGTCGCCGGGCTGCAGGCCATCGCCACGGCCAAGCGCCTGGGCGCGGTGATCGAAGCCTCGGACGTACGCCCGGCGGTGAAGGAACAGATCGAGTCGCTCGGTGCCAAGTTCGTCGACGTGCCCTTCGAGACGGACGAGGAGCGCGAATGCGCCCAGGGCGTCGGCGGCTACGCGCGGCCGATGCCGGCCTCCTGGATGGAACGCCAGGCCAAGGCGGTGCACGAACGCGCCAAGCAGGCGGACATCGTCATCACCACCGCGCTGATCCCCGGCCGCAAGGCGCCGACCCTGCTCCACGAGGCCACGGTGGCGGAGATGAAGCCGGGCTCGGTGGTCATCGACCTGGCCGCCGCCCAAGGCGGCAACTGCCCGCTGACCGAAGCGGACCGGGTGGTGGTGAAACACGGCATCACCCTGGTGGGCCACACCAACCTGGCGGCGCTGGTGCCGGCGGACGCTTCGGCGCTGTACGCACGCAACCTGCTGGACTTCCTCAAGCTGGTCATCGACGGCGACGGCAAGTTCCACCTCAACCTCGAAGACGACATCGTCGCCGCGTGCCTGATGTGCCGCGACGGGCAAATCGTCCGCAAGAACGGCTAAGGGAGCACCGCACATGGAACTGATATCCCCCGGGATCTACAACCTGATCATCTTCGTGCTGGCGATCTACGTCGGCTACCACGTGGTGTGGAACGTCACCCCCGCCCTGCACACCCCCTTGATGGCGGTGACCAACGCGATTTCCGCGATCGTGATCGTCGGCGCCATGCTCGCCGCGGCCCTGACCGTCACCCCGCTGGGCAAGACCATGGGCACCCTCGCCGTGGCCCTCGCGGCGGTGAACGTGTTCGGTGGCTTCCTTGTCACCCGGCGCATGCTGGAAATGTTCAAGAAGAAGGCGCCGAAAGCCGCCGCACCCGCGGAGAAGCACTGACCATGAGCATGAACCTGATCACGCTTCTCTACCTGCTCGCCTCGGTGTGCTTCATCCAGGCGCTCAAGGGGCTGTCCCACCCGACCACTTCGCGACGGGGCAACCTGTTCGGGATGATCGGCATGACCCTCGCCGTACTCACCACCCTCGGCCTCATCTATAAGCTGGGCGCGCAATTCGCCACCGAGGGCGCCAGCGCGGCGGGCATCGGCTACGTGGTGCTCGGCCTGCTGATCGGCGGCAGCGCCGGTTCGATCATGGCCAAGCGCGTCGAAATGACCAAGATGCCGGAGCTGGTGGCGTTCATGCACAGCATGATCGGCCTGGCCGCGGTGTTCATCGCCATCGCCGCCGTGGTCGAGCCGCAATCCCTGGGCATCGTCACCCACATGGCCGACCCCATCCCGGCGGGTAATCGCCTGGAGCTGTTCCTCGGCGCGGCCATCGGTGCCATCACCTTCTCCGGGTCGGTGATCGCCTTCGGCAAGCTCTCGGGCAAGTACAGGTTCCGCCTCTTCCAGGGCGCACCGGTACAGTTCGCCGGGCAGCACATGCTCAACCTGATTGTGGGGATCGCGATCCTCGCCCTGGGCCTGGCGTTCACCTTCACCGGCAACCTGGGTGCCTTCGCCCTGCTGGTGGCGCTGGCGTTCGTCATCGGCGTGCTGATCATCATCCCCATCGGCGGCGCGGACATGCCGGTGGTGGTGTCGATGCTCAACAGCTATTCCGGCTGGGCGGCCGCGGGAATCGGCTTCTCGCTGAACAACTCGATGCTGATCATCGCCGGCTCGCTGGTGGGTTCTTCGGGCGCCATCCTGTCCTACATCATGTGCAAGGCGATGAACCGCTCGTTCTTCAACGTGATCCTCGGCGGCTTCGGCGCCCACGCCGATGCCGGCCCGGCGGCGGGCAGCCAGGAACAGCGCCCGGTGAAGTCCGGCTCTTCCGACGATGCGGCCTTCCTGCTGACCAACGCCGACAGCGTGATCATCGTGCCGGGCTACGGCCTCGCCGTGGCCCGCGCACAACATGCGCTGATGGAACTGGCGGAGAAGCTCACCCATCGCGGCGTGACCGTGAAGTACGCGATCCACCCGGTCGCCGGGCGCATGCCCGGGCACATGAACGTCCTCCTCGCCGAGGCGGAAGTGCCCTACGAGCAGGTCTTCGAGATGGAGGACATCAACGCGGAATTCGGCCAGACCGACGTGGTACTGGTGCTGGGCGCCAACGACGTGGTCAACCCGGCGGCGAAGAACGATCCCAAGTCGCCCATCGCCGGCATGCCCATCCTGGAAGCCTTCAAGGCCAAGACCGTCATCGTCAACAAGCGCTCCATGGCCAGCGGCTATGCCGGCCTGGACAACGAGCTGTTCTACCTGGACAAGACCATGATGGTGTTCGGCGACGCGAAGAAAGTGATCGAGGACATGGTCAAGGCCGTGGACTGAAGCAGCGGCTCGAACAAAACACCGGCCCAGGCCGGTGTTCTGCTTCGTGGCGGTCGCGCCTACCCAATCAGTGGAAACTGTACGGGTCGGTAACCCCAGAAAATGCACCGAAACGGTACACAAGGACGATTTGGGTAGAAAAAACGCACTCGACACGCGCAAAACCGGTACAGCTGATCCATTCGGTAACAGTACAGTTTTGAAAAACACCGCAATCACGCCGCGCAATTTTGGTCAACTGTGACTATAGAGTCTCATCCATACGGAGGATCATAGCGTCCAGTTAAACCTCACAGCCCGCCACAAGCGGAAGGAAGCGCACCATGGAACGTACCCTCAGTTCCGATCTGATCTACGAAAACAGCCTCTCCACTCGCGCCCAGGCTTCGTTGCCCCTGCGCATGCTCGCTACCCTGGTTCTGTGGCAGCGCCGCATCTTCAGCCGCCAGCAACTGGCCCGTCTGGATGCACGCCTGCTGGCCGATGCCGGTATCAGCGAAGCCCAGCGTCAAGCCGAACTGAGCAAGCCGTTCTGGCGTTAAGCGACACCTCTTCACGTAGTTCCGCACCCGTTTTCCAGCGGTGCACCGATCGAAGTCCGATCGACCTTCTTGCTCCGGCAAATGCGAAAGACCTCACCGGGTCTTTCGCTTGCTGGCCAGCAACTCCCGATACAAGCTCGCGTACTGCAAGCCCATTTCCGCCGCGGTGAACAGGTGTTCGTAGCGCTGCTCTGCGCGCGCGCCCATCGCCGAGGCCTCGGCCGGATTGTTCCAGAGGAAAGCCATCGCTTCGCGGAAGGCGTCCGGATCGCTGGGCGGCACTACCAATCCCGTCTCGCCATGGATGTTGATGTAGCTGGTGCCGGTGCCGATCTCGCTGGAAATCATCGGTTTGCCGAACATCGCGCCTTCCAGTAGCGAGATACCGAAGGCTTCCGAGCGCAGGTGCGACGGAAAAACGATCGCGCTACTCAATTTCAGCAGGGCGACCTTGTCCTCTTCCGCGATCCGCCCGAGGAACAGGACCCGGGTCAGGCCCAGCGCCGCCGCCTGGTTGCGCAACTGCTGTTCCAGCGGTCCGGCGCCGACGATCACCACCGGGTAATCGGTGCCCCGTAGCGCTTCCAGCAGAATGTGCAGCCCCTTGTAGTAGCGCATCACCCCGACGAACAGGAAGAACCGCTCGCCAACCTGCTGGCGCCAGTGCGCCAGACGATGCGCCTCGGGTGGCGGGTAACCCTCGCGGTCGATGCCGATGGGGATGATCCGCACCTTGTCGCGGTAGTGCTTGAGAACCGGGCTGGTCTCCAGGTAGTTCGGCGAGGTGGCGACGATCCGGTCGACGCTGCCGAGGAATCGATGCATCAACGGTTTGTACAGGCGCAGCAGAGCCCGCTGGCGAACGATGTCCGAGTGGTAGGTGACCACCGTCGGCTTGTCCATGCCGGTGAGGAAGTGCGCCAGGTCCATGAACGGCCAGGGGAAGTGGTAATGCACGATGTCCACCTCGGCGGCCAGTTCGCGCAGGCGGCCGGGCGCCTCGAAGGAAAACCCGGTCGAGGCGAGCTGGAAGTCGAGACGCGCGCGATGCACCTGATGGCCGTCATGGATCAGCGTCCGCGGCTCGGTCTCGGCGCTGAGGGTCAGCACGTCGCTGCGGATGCCATGGGCGGGGCTGTTCCTGCAGAGCTGGTAGATCACCTGCTCGATGCCGCCCACCGATTGCGGCAGGTAGGTCTTGAAAAAGTGCAGGACGCGCATTAACTCTCCATCGCCTGTCGGTACGCCTCGGCCGTGATCGTGGCGCAGCGTTGCCACGAAAAATCGGCCGCACGCCCCAGACCCGCTGCCCGGCAGCGTTGCCAGCCTGGTTCATCGTCGATCAGCTGGCGCATCGCATCGGCGCATCCGGCGTCGTCGTCCACCGCGAAGTAGCGACCCGCGTCCCCTGCCACCTCCGGTAGCGCCGAGCTGGACGACAATACTACAGGTGTACCGCTGGCCATGGCTTCCAATACCGGTAAGCCGAACCCCTCGTAGCGGGACGGGAACACCAGCATGCGGGCGCCGGCCAGCAACTGCGCCACCCCCTCGTCGTCCTGATACCCCAGCAGCCGCACCTGTCCATCGGCGAGGGCCGCGGGCAACGCATCGGCGAGGCTATCCAGCCCCCAGCCCGGCATCCCGGCGATCAGCAACGGGAAACGGGCGCGCACGGCGGCCGGCAGGCGCGCGTAGGCCCGCAGCGCCAGCGGCAGGTTCTTGCGCGGCTCCAAGGTGCCCACGCACAGCAGGTATTCGCCGGGCTTGACCCCGAACCGTTGCAGCGGCGCGCGCAGGCTCTCCGCTTCGCGCGGGTGGAAGCGCGGCGCGTAGCCCAGCGGCGCGACGATCACCTTGGATTCGGCGAGCCCATAGAGTTGGCGCACCTCGCGGGCGACGAACCGGGAGTCGACCAGGATCCGCTGCGCGCGCTGCACGCTGCGCTCGGCGTGACGCTGGATTTCCGCCAGGCGATCGCGCGGCTGGGTCTCCGGGAAATGCACGTGGGTGAGGTCATGCAAGGTCATCACCATCGGCCCGTCGAAGTCCAGCGGCCACAGGCTCGGCTCGTGGTAGAGCGCGATCCCGCGCTGCCGCAGGCCGGCGTCGAAGCGCCGCTGCTCCACCAGGCGGCGCAACCGATAGGCCTGCGGAACCACCTTCTTGACCAGACTGCTCCAGCGCGAATACCCCGGCATCGGCGCCTGGGGCAGCCGGTCCTGCCAGCGAAAACCGCTGAACAGGCTGACGTCCAGGTCCTCGCGCCGGGAAAGCGCGGTGGCCAGCTCGCTCAGGTAATGGCCGATGCCCGTGCGCGGCGCGCGCAGTATGGCGGCGTTAAGACCGACCGATAACGGCATGGCTGGCTACCACCGACCCATCCTCGCGCCGGCTTTCCCGCGTATGCCGCAAGACCCGCTCGATCAGTTGATTGGCGGAATCCTTCCAGGTGAGCCACGACCAGTCGGCGAAACCCGCCACCGAGGGGAACTGGCCGGTGCTTTCGAAACGACGTACCAGGCGGCACAGCGACTCGGGATCGGACAGGCCGAAGTAGGCCATGGCGTCGTCGCCGATCTCGCGGAACACCGGGATGTCGCTGGCCATCGCCGGCAGGCCGCGTTGCATGGCCTCCACCAGCGGCAGGCCGAATCCCTCGACATAGGAGGGGAACACCAGCGAACGGGCGTTGCGGTAGCAGTATTCGAGTTCGCGATCGCTGAGGTCGTTGAACATGAACAGGTGGCGGTTCAGCTCCGGGTGCTGCTTGATTCGCTCGATCAGCTTCTCGCATTTCCAGCCGACCTTGCCGACGATGCACAGCGCCACGTCCACCCCTTCGGCCCAGAGCTTGTCGAACGCGTCGAGCAGGTAGACGTGGTTCTTCCGCGGCTCGACGGTGCTGACCATCAGGTACACCGAGCGATTCTTGAACATCCGCTTCACGTCGTGGCGCACCACCGCCTTCTCGTTGATCAGGTCGAGTTCGCTGCCCAGGTGGAAGTAGTCGAACCAGCGCTCGGCGGCCACGTCGCGGCCGAGGCGCCACTGGGCTTCCTGGCGCACCTGGTCGCTGATGGTCTGGGAAATCGAGATGAAGCCGTCGGCGGTCCGCGCGATCCAGTCGAACCAGTGCTGGAACACCCGCACCAGGCCGTCGTCGCAGAACTGCGGATGGGTCAGCGGGATCAGGTCGTAGATCACCGAGACGATGGACACGCCCTGGGCCTTGAGGCGCTCGGCCACCGGGAAGAAATCCGCGTGCCAGGAGGAATCGAGCAGTACCAGCACGTCGCCCGGCAGGTATTCCATCTCGTTGGCGCGGGCCTTGTCGACGTAGCGCAGGGAAATCTGCGCCAGCGCCTTCTGCGGCAGGGCCAGCGCCAGGCTGAAGGCGCGGCAGGCCAGGCCGAGGAAGACGCGCAGGAAAGGCGAATCGTGGAACGGCCACTTGCGCTCGCGGCGCGCCTGATACTGCCAGACCCGGTGACGCAGGCGCGACAGCCGCGCGTGCTGATGGGAGAGCCAGCTTTGCAGGTTGGAGATACTGCTCTTCGACGGGCTCAGGCTGCTGACGCCATAGACCTTGTCGTTCTTCAGGATGACCGGGATACAGGGCACATCGCTATTCACCGCGTCCAGATTGTTGACGATATTGCGCACGACCCGCTGGATACCCGAGTTGTCGTTGGGGTGGTCATACACATACGTGCATTCGATCAACAGCCGCATTTCTGATTTTTTCCCCTAAAGAACCGCGATGTGTTCGGCGTCGCGCTCGATCGTCAGCTGGGAATCCAGCCAGGCGCAACCGACGAAATCGGGCTGTTTGATGTTGATGACATGAAAGACCAACGCGAAATCACGCCATTCGTAATTGGTGTCCAGGTGCGAGTCGAAGCGCGACAGGGACAGGGCGATGGAATAGTTGCCCTTGCCCAGCGCGGCGCGGAAGGCGAAGGAATAGACGATCCGCTCGCCCGCCTCGACGCGCTCCAGGGCGCGTCCCAGGCGGTGGGTGTTGATCCCGTAGATGGCCTGGCCCATGCGGTCCTTGATCATGAAGCCGAGCACCAGCCGCGGAACCGCCACCTTGGCCTCGACCGTGACCTGCAGGGTCACCTCGCTGCCCACCTCGACCACGTCGATACGCTGGCCCTGGGCGTTGACCAGGGCGATGTCGACGAAGCCCGCCTCGCCGGTGCCGGAAATCGTCCGCACCTTGCCGTTGTCCAGGCGCTCCTGGCGCACCGTCTGCTGCTCGCGTTCGGCGAGCATGGCGCTGTAGAAGTCCATGACTTCCTCGGGCGCGCCCTCCAGGGCCAGGCGGCCGTGGTCGAGCAGGATCGCCCGGTCGCAGATCGACTGGATCGCCTGCCGGTCGTGGGACACGATCAGCAGGGTGGTGCCCGCCTTGCGGAAGGCCCGGATGCGATCGAAGCTCTTGTGCTGGAAATAGGCGTCGCCCACCGACAGCGCCTCGTCGACGATCAGCACGTCCGGACGCCGCGCGGTCGCCACGCTGAACGCCAGGCGCATCTGCATGCCGCTGGAGTAGGTGCGCACCTGCTGGTCCATGTAGTCGCCGATCTCGGCGAAGGCCTCGATCTCCGGCATCAGCGCGGCGATCTCTTCCATGCTCAGGCCGAGCAGCTGGCCGGCCATGAACACGTTCTGCCGCCCGGTGAAGTCGGCGTGGAAACCCATCCCCAGTTCCAGCAGCGCGGCGACCCGCCCTTCGATGGCGATCTCCCCGCAGGTGGGCTGGGTGGTGCCGGTGATCATCTTCAACAGGGTGCTCTTGCCGGCGCCGTTGATGCCGATGATGCCCAGGGCTTCGCCGGGGCTGACGCGAAAATCGATCTGCTGCAGCACCCATTTCAGCTGATGGCGCGGCTTCGAGAACGGCAGCGACCACTCCAGCAGGCGCGCCCAGCGGGTCGGGTATTGCTTGTAGGCCTTGCCCAGGCCCTCGACACGAATGCTGCCCATCAGAGTTCATCCACCATTTCGCCGGCGCGCTTGCGGAACAGGCGCATGCCCAGCACGCAGAGCACGCAAGCGATCAGCGTGACCGGCCAGAGGCTCTCCCAATCCGGCCAGCGGCCGTAGACGAAGATCGTCTGGTAGGCGCCGATCACCGGCGTCATCGGGTTCAGCGCGATCACCGCGCGCGCCGCGTCCGGCAGGACCGACAGCGGATAGACGATGGGGGTGAACCAGAACCAGAACTGCAAAAGAATGCCGACGAACTGCCCGACGTCGCGAAAAAACACGTTGAGCACGCCGAGGATGATTCCCAAGCCAATGGAGAACAGCACCTGGATCGCCAGCACCGGCAACACCCCGAGCAGGGCCGGGCCGGGCAGCTTGCCGGTCACCAGGAGGAAGCCGAGGAACAGCGCGAAGATGATGGCGAAGTTCACCCCGGCATTGAGCACCACGATCAGCGGCAAGCAAATCCGCGGGAAGCTGAGCTTCTTGATCATGTTGGCGTTTTCTAGGAACACCGACTGGCTGCGGCCGATGATCTCGGAAAAGAACCCCCAGGTGAGCACGCCGGCGCACAGGTAGATGCTGTAGGCCAGGCCGTCGTCGACGCCGGGCAGGCGCGCCTTCATCAGCTGCGAGAAGATCACCGTGTAGACGACGATCATCGCCAGCGGATTGAGCACCATCCAGGCGCCGCCGAGCAGCGAGTTGCGGTACCGCGACTGGAACTCGCGCTTGACGCTGCCGGCGACGAAACCCCGGTAGTTCCATATCGCGCGGGCGAGGCCCACGGCCATTAAGGCACCCTGCCGTACTGGTCGTCGAAGCGGACGATGTCGTCCTCGCCGAGGTATTCGCCGCTCTGCACCTCGATCATCACCAGTTCCAGCAGGCCCGGGTTTTCCAGGCGATGCCGGTGCCCGGCGGGGATGTAGGTGGACTCGTTGACGTTGACGTAGAGGTCGCGCTCGCCATTGACCACCCGCGCCATGCCGCGCACCACCACCCAGTGCTCGCTGCGGTGATGGTGCATCTGCAAGGACAGCGAGGCGCCCGGACGCACGACGATGCGCTTGATCTTGAAGCCATTGCCCTCCTCCAGCACCGTGTAAGTGCCCCAGGGCCGGCTGACCGTGCGGTGCAGGCGATAGGCCTGGTGGTCGGCGCACTTGAGCTGCTGGACCACCTTCTTCACGTCCTGGACACGATCCGGGTGGGCGACCAGCACGGCGTCCTCGGTGTCCACCACGATCAGGTTGTCGATGCCGACGGTGGCGACCATCCGCCCCTGGCTGTGCACGTAGGTGTTGCGCGTATCGATCAGGATCGCCTCGCCGAGCACGCGGTTCTGCTGCTCGTCGGGCTCCACCAGGTCGCGCATGGCGTTCCAGGAACCGATGTCGCTCCAGTCGAAGCGGGCCGGGACCACCGCCACCTGCTCGGAGCGCTCCATCAGCGCGTAGTCGATGGAGATGTCCGGCAGCGCGGCGAAGCACTCGGCGTCCAGCTCCTGCATCAGCCACGGGCCGGACTCGACGACCGGGCTGGCCTCCAGGCAGGCCTGGGCCTGGCAGAGGATTTCCGGCGCATGGGCCTCGAGCTCGCGGATCAGGCTGCCGGCGGTGAAGCAGAACATCCCGGAATTCCACAGGTAGCGACCGCTTTCCAGGTAGTCGCGGGCGGTTTCCAGGTTCGGCTTCTCCACGAAGCGGCGCACCCGCGAGGCGTCGCCGAGATCGAGGCTCTCGCCGCATTCGATGTAGCCGAAACCGGTCTCGGGCGCCGTCGGACGGATGCCGAAGGTCACCAGGAAGCCGCGGGAGGCGACTTCGGCGGCCTCTCGGGTCGCCTGGGCGAAACCGGCGGCGTCGAGGATCAGGTGGTCCGAGGGCATCACCAGCATCACCGCTTCGGCGCCGTGCAGCGCGCGCACCGCGAGGGCGGCCACGGCGATGGCCGGTGCGGTGTTGCGCCCGCTCGGCTCCAGCAGGAAGTGCCCCCGGTGCCCGGGCAGTTGCGCGGCGAGGAACTCGTCGCGACTCTGGAAGTAGTAGTCGCGGTTGGTCACCGTGAGGATGTCGCCGCGCGGGCTGACCTGCGCCGCGCGCTGGTAGGTCTTCTGCAGCAGGCTCTGCCCGTCGGGCATCTTGAGGAACGGCTTCGGGCAGCCTTCGCGCGACACCGGCCACAGGCGAGTGCCGGCGCCGCCCGACAGAATCACGGGGACGATCATGCTCACTCCCGGCCGACGCGGCGTAGATCGGCCTCGACCATCGAGGTGATCAATTGCTCCAGGCTGGTCTTCGGCGCCCAGCCCAGGGCGGCCTTGGCCTTGGCCGGGTTGCCCAGCAACACGTCGACTTCCGCCGGGCGGAAAAACTGCGGGTCGATGACCACGTATTCCTCGTAGTCGAGGCCGACGTGGGCGAACGCGAGCTTGCACATGTCGCGGACGGTGGTGGTGACGCCGGTGGCGACCACGTAATCGTCGGCCTTCTCCTGTTGCAGCATCAGCCACATGGCCTCGACGTAATCGCCGGCGAAGCCCCAGTCGCGCTTGGCGTCGATGTTGCCCAGGCGCAGGTCTTTCTGTTTGCCGAGCTTGATCCGGGCGACTGCGTCGGTGACCTTGCGGGTGACGAACTCGATGCCGCGCAGCGGCGACTCGTGGTTGAACAGGATGCCGCTGGAGGCGTGCAGGCCGAAGCTCTCGCGGTAGTTGACGGTGATCCAGTGGCCGTACAGTTTGGCCACGCCATAGGGGCTGCGCGGGTAGAAGGGAGTCTTCTCGTCCTGGTGCTCCGCCTGGATCAGGCCGAACATTTCGCTGGTGGACGCCTGGTAGAAGCGGGTGTCGGGCTTGAACTGGCGGATCGCCTCGAGCACGTGGGTCACGCCCAAGCCATCGACCACCCCGGTGGTGACCGGTTGATCCCAGGAGGTGCCGACGAAGCTCTGCGCACCGAGGTTGTACACCTCGTCGGGATTGGACTTCAGCAGTGCGCGCTGGATCGAGCAGGCATCGGCCAGGTCGCCTTCGAGGAACTGGATATCGCCCTGGACGCCGAGCTCACGCAGCCGCCACTGGGTGTCCGAGCTCCGGCGCGCGGTCAGGCCGAATACCCGATACCCCTTTTCCAGCAGCAGCTTGGCCAGATAAGCCCCATCTTGTCCGGTGACCCCTGTCACCAACGCACTCTTCGTCATGCTCGCTTTTCCCTTGATTCCCAATCAGACAGCACTGCCTTCAAGGTTTCTTCTATTGATAGTGTCGGCTGCCAGCCGGTGACGTCGTGCAGCCGCTCGAAACTGCCGCATACCCTCCTCTGCTCGGCTCGGCGCATCCGGGCAGGATCCTGGACGATCTCCAGGTCAACCCCCGAGAGGGCGGCCATCCGTTGGATCAAATCGCGGATTATGTACTCGCGACCGGAACAAATGTTGTAAATCCCGCCATTCTCGCCTCGTTCGAGCAGGGCGAAGTAGGCCCCCAGCACGTCGCGCACGTCGAGAAAATCGCGGCTGACGTCGATGTCGCCCACCTCCAGGCGCGGCGCCTGCAAGCCCAGGCGCATCCGCGCGATCTGCTGCGCGACGCTGGGGATCACGAAGGACTCGCCCTGCCCCGCGCCGATATGGTTGAACGGCCGCGCCACCATGATTCGCCAGGGCTCGGCATAGCTCCACTGGCGGCACAGCAGTTCCGCCGCCACCTTGCTCACCCCATAGGGGTTGCGCGGGCAGGGTATCTGCTCCTCGCGTACCGGAAGCTGGTCTTCCTCGACCTTCCCGTACACGTCGCCGGAGCTTATATAAAGGAAGGTACCGGCGAACCCGCGGCGCTTGAGCGCCTGCAACAGGTTGAGGGTGCCCAGCAGGTTGATTTCCAGGGTCCTGGCCGGATCGCGGAAGGACTCGGGGACGAAGGTCTGGCCGGCGAGGTGGATCACCGCGTCGGGGCAGGTTTCACCCAGCGCGGCATCCAGCGAATCGGGCTGCAACAGGTCGTAGCGCGCCTGCGCGTCGATCAGGCGCCAGCCGCGGTCGTCCTCGTCGAGGAAGCGCTGCAGGCTGCGCCCAACGAAACCCGTGAGGCCGGTGACGAAGAGAGACTTTTTCAAGGTCGAGATTCCGCCTGAACTTGGCTGTTATGGGTGGCTTTTGAGCCGAAAAATGAAGAAATCCCACGGACCGACGCGAGTGGCTGAGGATTCAAACCCAGCCGCACTCAAACGTCCATCATCAAATCGCCCTATCGATGAGCCAGGCGACCAACGCACCCGTCAGGATGCCGGCGGCGATTTCCAGACGGGAATGACCCATGCGCTCGCGTAGAAGTTCAGTCGCGGCCCCGGTGGCGGCGTTCAGCCGGTTGATCGCCTCGGCATGGCGCCCGACTTGGCGGCGCAGGCTGTTGGCGTCGAGCATGACGATGAACGCCAGGGTCACCGCCACGCCGAACGCCGGATGGGCGATGCCCTCCTTGAGCGCGATCAGCGTCGCCATGCAACTGACGATGGCGCTGTGATTGCTCGGCAGGCCGCCGTAGCCGATCAGGCCGAACGCCAGGCGACGCGCCTTGAGGCTGTTGATCGCGAACTTGCAGCAGCCGGCCACCAGCCAGGCGGCGAAGGGTGCGATCAGGTAGGAAAGGTCCATTCAATTTCCCCGGGGAAGAGCGAAGCCACGCGAGCGAGCCGGAGGTTCCGGGCCGCCGGCATCGGCGAGGCGAGATCAGTCGAAGGTCAGGATTCCGGCTCAGTGGGGCCAGATCGCCCAGGCGCTCACCCCGACCCACAGCGTCACGGTCAGCAGCAGTTGCCAGTCGCTGAGCAGCGCGTCGGTGGGCGATTCGCCGCCGCCGTGGGACTCCACCACGAACCAGTAGCGGAACAGGCCGTACAGCACCAAGGGCACGGTGATGACCATTTCCGGCCGCGCCGAGATGACGAACAGGCTGTAGAACAGCAGCGCGCCGGTGGCCGACATCTCCGCATAGCGGTCGATCAGCGCCGGCGTGTACTGGCGTAGCACCTCGCGGCCTTCGCTGCCGCTGCTCGCCAGCTCCTGGCGCCGCTTGACCGCGGCCAGGTAGAGCGCCAGGCACAGGGTGGTGACGAACATCCAGGACGATACCGGCACTTCCAGGGCCATGGCGCCGGCGTAGACGCGCAGGACGAAACCGATGGCGATGGTGAAGATGTCCAGCACCGGCTGGTGCTTGAGCACGAAGGTATAGGCCAGGTTGAGCAGCATGTAGCCGAGGATCACCAGGATCACCGAGGGCGCGAAGAACCAGGCGGCGACCAGCACCGCATAAAGCAGCACCAGCAGGACCAGGGCTTGCAGGGGGGTGACCAGACCGGACGCCAACGGGCGGGTGCGCGACTTCTTCGGATGCCGGCGGTCGCGCTCGATGTCGTGCAGGTCGTTGACGATGTAGGTGGCCGAGGAGGCCACGCAGAACAGCAGGGTGGCGAGCAGCACGCGCTGGATCGAGCCGCTCTGGAGGAACTCGCCGGTGAACAGCAAAGGGGCGAAAACGAAACCGTTCTTCACCCATTGCCGAGGACGCATCAGGGTCAAGAGCCCTTTCAACTGAGCTAGAGACGAACGTCGCTCTACGGTAGCATGCATGCCGATTTAGCTCCTGCCATGGCTGTCTTGAATCTATGAAGTTGACTTTTATCTACGCGCTGCTCGCGGTGGTCGCCACCGCGGCGAACATCGGCGCGCAGGATCTGCTGGTGCGCGTATACGACGGACATTACGCGGTGGCGCTTTCCGTGGCGTTCGGTACGGGCGTGGGGCTCATTGTCAAATATGTGCTCGATAAGCGCTATATCTTTCGTTTTCGGGCGAAGAACGCCGTACATGACGGCCAGACCTTCATTCTTTATGCCCTCATGGGCCTGATCACCACGGTGATCTTCTGGGGCTTCGAATTCGGCTTCGACCATCTGTTCCAGACCAAGGAGATGCGCTACGTCGGTGCCGTCATCGGCCTGGCCATCGGCTACGTGGCCAAGTACGCCCTGGACAAGCGCTTCGTGTTCCGCCAGGGGGCCGCATGATGCCTATCCACGGATGGGGACGCTACCCCTCGGTCGACGCCCGGTTGGATACGCCCCTGACCGCCTCGCGCCTGAAGGCGCTGGTCACCGGCGCGGAGTCCCTGATTCCCCGCGGGATGGGTCGCAGCTACGGCGACAGCGCCCTGGCCGGTCACATCCTGAGCACCCGCGCCCTGCACCACCTGCTCGCCTTCGACGAGAGCAGCGGCCTGTTGTGCTGCGAGGCGGGAGCGACCCTGGCGGAACTGCTCGAGGTGTTCGTCCCGCGCGGCTGGTTCCTGCCCGTCACCCCGGGCACCAAGTTCGTCTCGGTGGGCGGCGCCATCGCCAGCGACGTGCACGGCAAGAACCACCACCTCGACGGGTGCTTCAGCGCCTTCGTCGAGAGCCTCGACCTGCTGCTGGCCGACGGCAGCCGGGTGAGCTGTTCGCGCAGCGAGCGTTCCGAGCTGTTCCACGCCACCTGCGGCGGCATGGGCCTGACCGGGGTGATCCTCGCCGCCAGCCTGCGCCTGCGTCGGGTGGAAAGCGCCTACATCCACCAGACCACCTACAAGGCGGAGAACCTGGAAGCCGCCCTGGACCTCTTCGAGGCGCACCACGCCGACACCTACTCGGTGGCCTGGATCGACTGCCTGGCCTCGGGCCCGGCACTCGGACGCTCGTTGCTGATGGTCGGCGACCACGCCCGCGACCGCGACCTGCGGCTGCCGCGTCAACGCACCCTGAGCGTGCCCTTCGACACACCGGCGGCGTTGCTCAACCGCCACTCGGTGCAGGCGTTCAACGCGCTGTACTACAACCGCGTGCGCCACGCCGTGTCGCAGCAACGGGTGAGCTACGACAGCTTCTTCTACCCCCTCGACGGCATCCACCACTGGAACCGCCTGTACGGCCGCAAGGGTTTCCTGCAGTACCAGTTCGTCATTCCCAAGTCGGCCGGTATCGAAGGCCTGCGCAGTATCCTCGGGCGGATCGCCGAATCCCGCCGCGGGTCCTTCCTCGCGGTGCTCAAGGCCTTCGGCCCGGCCAACGACAACCTGCTGTCGTTCCCCCTGGAGGGCTACACCCTGGCCCTGGACTTCAAGTGGGAAGCGGGCCTGTTCGCCCTGCTCGACGAACTGGACGAGCGGGTCCTGGAACAGGGCGGCCGCCTCTACCTGGCCAAGGACGCCCGGATGAGCGAAGCGACCTTCAAACGCAGCTATCCCCTCTGGGAACGCCTGCAAACCGTGCGCGAGCAATACGGCGCCCGCGGCACCTTCAATTCCCTGCAAGCCCGGCGACTGGGGCTGGAATAACGCCATGAACGAACAACGCATCCTCATCGTCGGCGCCACCTCGGCGATCGCCGAGGCCACCGCCCGGCTGTTCGCCGCCCAGGGCCACAGCCTGTACCTGCTGGCGCGCAATCGCGAACGCCTGGAAAGCCTCGCCGCCGACCTGCGGGTACGCGGCGCCGCCCGGGTCTTCCACGCGCCCTTCGAGGCCAACGACTTCGCCGCCCACGCCGGGCTGCTGGAACAGGTCAAGGCCGACCTCGGCGGGCTCGACCGGGTGCTGGTGGCCCACGGCACCCTGGGCGACCAGAAAGCCTGCGAACAGAGCGTCGAGTTGACGTTGCAGGAGCTCAATACCAACGCCCTCAGCGTAATCGCCCTGCTGACCCTGCTGGCCAACCACTTCGAAGCGCAGCGCCACGGCTGCATCGCGGTGATCGGCTCGGTGGCCGGCGACCGCGGGCGCCAGTCCAACTACGTCTACGGCACCGCCAAGGGCGCCCTGGCCATCTTCCTCCAGGGCCTGCGCAACCGCCTGAGCAAGAGCCACGTGCAGGTGCTCACCATCAAGCCGGGCTTCGTCGATACGCCGATGACCGCCGCCTTCCCCAAAGGCCCGCTGTGGGCCAGCCCGGAGAAGATCGCCGCGGACATCGAGCGGGCCATCGGCGGCAAGCGCAACCAGCTCTACACGCCGTTCTTCTGGTGGCCGATCATGGCCATCATCAAGAGCGTCCCGGAAGCGATCTTCAAGCGGCTGTCCCTCTGATGAGAGCGCTCCACCGCGGTATCGGCCTGGCGCTGATACTGCTCCTGGCGTTCGTCCTCCTCCACGTCGCCGCGCCGCGCCTCCAGCAGGAATTCCACCCGGACGGCGACTTCGCCGCGGACATGCTGCTGGTCAACGCGCTGCACGAGGACGGCTTCCTGCTCAAGGGCCATTACTCGCGCTTCGGCTTCAACCACCCGGGCCCGGTGTTCCTCTATGCTAACGCGCTGTTCGAGCCGGTCGGCGCGCTGTTCGGCCTGCCCCGCGCGAATGCCTGGCTGCTCTCGGCGCTGATGGTCAACCTGGGCTTCATGCTGCTGCTCGCCTGGATGCTGCCGCGGCTGTTCGGCCGGCGCTTCTCGCTGGCGGCGCTCGCCGCGGTGATCCCGCTGGCGCTGCTGCTCGGCGAACAGTTCCTGCAATTCTGGATGCCCTACCGGCTGATCCTGCCTTTCGCGGCCTTCTACCTGTCGGCGCTGCTGGTGCTGCGCGAGGGGCTGCGCTTCCTGCCGCTGGCCACCGCCCTGGCCTGCGTGCTGATCCACGGCTACGTGACCATGCCGCTCTTCACCCTGCCCCTGCTCGGCCTGGTCACGCTGCTGCACCTGTGGCCGCGGTGGCCGCTGCGGCGGGCCGACTGCCGCTGGCTCGGCCTGGCCGCGCTGATCGCCGCGCTGTTCGCCGCGCCGCTGCTGATCGACCTGGCGATCGCCCCCCAGCCCAACCTGCTGCGCATCCTCCGCGCCAGCCACGCGGTGTCCGCCCAGCCCCACGCCGGGGCGCTGGAGAGCCTGCGCTTCACCCTGTCCTACTGGAAGCTCGCCCTGCCGCTGCTGCTGCCCAGCCTGCTGGTATTCCTCGCCCTCGGCATGGGCCAATGGCGCGCGCAGCGACGCCTGGTCGGCCAGGTGGCCTGGACCGCCGGGGCGACCACGCTGGTGTTCCTGCTGTATCACATCACCGCGCCGAAGCCGCTCTACGACTTCATGGGCATGTACTACCTGGCGATCCCCGCGATGCTCGCCAGCCTGGCGCTCTACGCCAGCCTTTGCAGCCTGGCCA
The DNA here is from genome assembly GCF_025642785.1 of Pseudomonas sp. RIT-PI-AD. Taxonomy (GTDB): domain Bacteria; phylum Pseudomonadota; class Gammaproteobacteria; order Pseudomonadales; family Pseudomonadaceae; genus Pseudomonas_T. The sequence continues at coordinate 4,152 of NZ_JANZKU010000034.1, read as the reverse complement.
CGGGCCCGGCGAGGACAGTGGCGGCCGTCCTCGCGGCCGGCGCCTGCCTCCTGGCGCTGTGGCAGCGGCCCGCCGCGCCGCTGGACCCGCGCCTGGACATTCCCAAGCTCGGCGATGCCCTGGCCCAACGCTACGGCACGCGCTTCGCCCTCGACTACTCCACCCACAACCAGCAGCTCTGGGGCCTGGTCGAGGGGGTGCTGCTCTACCTCAAGGATCGCGGCGTCCAGGCGTGCGTCACGCGGCCGGAGCTGGACTTCATGTACACCGCCAACGCCACCTGCGCGGGGGCGGCCCAGGTGCTCATCAGCGACCGCGATGACTGCGATGACTGCCAATACCGCGACGCACTGTTCGGCTTTCGCGACGCGCCCCTGAGCCAGGTCGGCAAGGTCCAGCACTTCGCCGCCTGCAACTTACCGCGCCTGCCCTCGACCCGCAGCGAAGGCGCCTGCGACGCGGTCGCCGAGACCCCGGGCTTCGTCACCTTCGGCCCCTATGTGCGGCTGTCGCCCGGGCGCTACCGGTTCGAGCTGGATTACTCGGCCGCCGGCGCCGGCGGCATCGGCGGCTGGGACATCGCCATCGCGAAAGGCACACGGATACTCGGTCAGGGCCCGCTGGACGGCACCGCGGGACGTCCGGCGCAGGCCAGCGGCGAGTTCAGCCTGGACGCGCCCGCCGAGGCGGAAATCCGCACCCGCCTGGACCTCCCCGTGCGGATCGCCGTGCATGCGCTGCGCCTCGTCCGCCTCTGAGGCCGATCGCGGCCCCCCGGCCAGCGCCGCCGCGGGGCGGCCCCTGCCCGCGCGGCGCTTCGAGGCCCTGGACGGCTTGCGCGGCATCGCGGCGATCGCCGTGGCGCTGTTCCACTGGCTGTTGAGCTTCAATGGCTACCTGGCGGTGGATTTCTTCCTGGTGCTGAGCGGCTTCATCCTCGCCCACCGTTACCTGTACGGCGCGAACCGGCCGTCGGCCACGGGTTTCACGCTCGCCCGGCTGGGCCGCCTCTATCCGCTGCACCTGTACGGCCTGCTGAGCTACGCCCTGGTCTACACCTGGCTGGCCGGGGACATCCCGCGCTACCCGGACGGCACCCTGTTCACCCTGCTGCAACAACTGACCCTGACCCATAACATCGGGCTGAATCCCCACGGCCAGACCTGGAACGCGCCCGGCTGGTCGATCTCCGTGGAGTTCTGGCTGAACCTGGCGTTCTTCGCCTGCATCGGCCGGCGCACCCCGGGGCCGCTCCTGCTGTTGATCAGCGTCGCCTGCCTGGTGCTGGTGGGCAACCTCACCGGCCACCTCGACACCACCTACCAGAACTATTTCCGGGTGGCCAACTCGGGGCTGCTGCGCGGCTGGGCGTCGTTCCTGCTGGGTGTCCTGGCCTACCGTGCCTACCTCGGCCTGCGCGGGCGGCGGCTGCCGTCGGGGGCGCTGGCGCTGGTCCAGGTGCTGGCGCTGGCGATGGCGGTGGCGCTGTTCTTCCCGCGCCCGCTGGCGTTGCGTCCGCTGGAGCTGTTCGCGCCGCCGCTGTTCGCCCTGCTGGTGCTGGCCTACGCCTTCCAGGGGACCTACCCCGCCCGGCTGCTGGGTCGCCTGGAAGGCCTGGGGACGATTTCCTATTCGCTGTACCTGAATCAGCTGGTCGTGCTGATGCTGGTGGACAGCGGCCTGAGCGCGCCCTTCGGCTACAGCCACTGGGCGCTCACTCCGGTCTACCTGCTGGCGCTGCTGGCCTATTCGGCACTGACCTACCGCTACCTGGAAACGCCCGGCAAACGCCTGTTCGCGCGCGGCGCCCGGTACCTGCGCGGCGCGCCGCCCTCAGCCTGAGCGCGGCCCGCGCAGCGGCACGATCCGGCAACCGCTGTCCAGGCCCTGGCGCGGATAGCCGTCCCAGTCGAAGGCGTACAGGTAGGCCGGGAACAGCGAACTGTCGCAGAGCACCCGATAGTCCGGCTCGCGTGCCGGGAACACCTGGGTGGCGCTGTGGGCGGTGAGGGTCCAGGCGCTGCCGGTCCGGGCGAAATCCTCCAGGAAGAAGGGTTCGACACCGCTGTAGCCGAAGGACACGGTGCTGCCCGGCGGCAGGCCGGCGATGAAGGCCCGGACCTTGTCGAGCTCCGCCGGCGCGAGGAAATCGCGCTGGAACAGCGCCTTTCGCGGCCACAGCGGCGCGAACTCCGCCGTCGGCGTCCAGGCATAGCCAGCCTCCGCCACCAGCGACAGCGCCAGCGCTCCCGCCAGCACGCCCTTGCCCAGGCGCCCGCCGGCCGGCGGCAGGCTCGCCAGGGCACCCAGGGCACACAGCCAGAAGCCGAACACCAGGCCGAAGCGGTACCACATGTTGTGGCCGTTCAACGCCAGCATGGCGAAGGCGGCCCCGTGCAGGATCAGGATCGCCGCGGGCGGGAAGCCCCGCGCTCGGATCATCGTCAGCAGCGCCCAGCCCAGCAGGGCGCCCACCATCAGCCAGCCCCAGGGACCGTCCATGCTCTGGAAGGCCAGCTTGAAGCCGAACTGGAAGCGCATGTCCTCGATGAAACCGTCCAGGTGCGCGACCACGAACGCCCCGTAGCCGGCCAGGCACAGCGCCGTGAACGCCAGCGCTATGGCATCCGAGCGGCGCATCCGCGGCCAGCGTCGCGCCGCCAGCGAGGCGCCCAGCCAGAGGGCGTAGGGCACCAGGAAATACACCGCGTTGAAATGCACCAGCCCGCCCAGCAATACCGCGCTGAGGCCCAGCCAGGGCCGGCCGCGCAGCAGCGCCAGCAGGGAGCCCAGGAACAGCAGGGTGTAGAGGGCCTCCATGCGCGCCAGGTTGGAAATCGCCAGGGCGTAGGGCGAGGTGAAGGCCAGCGCCGTCAGCGCCGCCGCCCAGAAACGCCGGCGCCCCGCGAACTGCCCGGCGACGATGGCCAGCGCCAGGGCGAAGGCGCCCAGGTAGAGCAGGCAGGAAACCCCGCGGGCCAGCTCGAAGCTGTAGCCGAACACCCGGAAGACCGCCGCCTGCACCAGCATCAGGCCGGGCGGCATCCACATCAGCGGGCGCTCGGCGTTCAGGCCGTATACGTAGAAGCTGCCGCTGTGGGCGAACTCGAACGCCTGGGAGACGAAGGCGGTTTCATCGTTCCACGGGATCGGGAATTCGAAGCCCAGGCACAGGCGCACCAGCGCCACCGCGGCGAGCACCGGCAAGGCCCACCACCAGGCCGGATCGAAGCGCCCGGCCCCCGTTCGCATACCGTCCATGGCTCAGAACGGCTTGCGCGCGATGATCGCCTGGCTCTTCGGCATCGCCTGGTCCAGCGCGCGCTTGATCCGCGGGCCGTCGGGCAACGACAGCAGAGTGTTCCAGGTCCGCGTCCAGTTCTCCAGCAAGGGGTGCCAGGGCGGCGACAGGTCCTGCTTGCAGGCCCAGAAGAAGAACCACCAGACCGACCAGTAGAAGCCATAGGCGGCGCGCCGCTCGATCACCAGGCCGGCGTCGAGCACCAGGCGCTCGAACTCGTCGCGCCCGAACACGCGGATATGGTTGGGCTTCTCGAAGTAGGCCGGCGGCGCCAGGTCCCGCTGCACGCTCTCGCCGAGGGGATCGGGCACGGTGAGCAGGAACAGCGCGCCGGGTTTCGCCACGCGCACCAGTTCGGCCATGAAGCGCTGCGGGTCGTCGACGTGCTCCAGCACCTCCATGGCGATGATCTTGTTGACCCGTGCGTCCGGCAGCGGCAGCGGGTCGGCGTCGGTGACCAGGGGCAACACCGCCCGCGCCGGCGACTGGCGCAGCAGCGTTTCGACGGCGGCCACCTTGGCCGCGTCGATGTCGGCGAAGATCACCTCGGCGCCGCGCCCGGCGCAGAACTGGGCGAAGGGGCCGTCGCCGCAGCCGATGTCCAGCACGCTGTCCTCGGCCTGGATCGGAAAGCCCTCGAACAGCTCGCCGCTGTCGCGGTGGAACCAGCCGCTCAGGTAGGCGTCGGTCAGGGTCGGGTCGTCCGGCAAGGCCTCGGCCTCCGGCGCGGCGACGCTCGGCGCGGGGGCCTCGGTCACGGCCGGGGCTGGCTCGACCGGCGCCGGCAAGGGCTCCGGAACGGACGCCGGGGAACGGAACAGGGTTCTGAGAAGATGCAGCATGATCTAGAC
>NZ_JANZKU010000033.1 GCF_025642785.1 Pseudomonas sp. RIT-PI-AD | reverse complement strand
TGGGGACGGGAGCTGGGTTTCCAGCATGTGGGCATCACCGGCGTCGAGCTGGGCGAGCACGAGCAACACCTGCAGCGCTGGCTGGAGGCCGGTTACCAGGGAGAAATGGACTACATGGCGGCCCACGGCAGCAAGCGCTCGCGACCGGACGAGCTGGTGCCCGGCACGCTGCGCGTGGTGTCCCTGCGGATGGATTACCTGCCGGGCGATACCCGCATGACCCAGGTGCTCGGGCAGCCGGAGAAGGCCTATGTGTCGCGCTACGCCCTGGGCCGCGACTACCACAAGCTGATCCGCAAGCGCCTGCAACAGCTCGCCGAGCGGATTCAGCAGGCCATAGGCCCGTTCGGCTACCGGGCTTTCGTCGACAGCGCGCCGGTGCTGGAAAAAGCCATCGCCGAACAGGCTGGGCTGGGCTGGATCGGCAAGAACACCCTGGTGCTCACGCGCAAGGCGGGCAGCTATTTCTTCCTCGGCGAGCTGTTCGTCGACATGCCGCTGCCGCTCGACGCACCCCACGGCAGCGAGCATTGCGGACGTTGTTCGGCCTGTCTGGACATCTGTCCGACCGCCGCCTTCGTCGCACCTTACGTGCTGGATGCGCGCCGCTGCATTTCCTACCTGACCATCGAGCTGAAGGGGCCGATTCCCGTCGACCTGCGCCCGTTGATCGGCAACCGGGTCTTCGGCTGCGACGATTGCCAGCTGGTCTGCCCGTGGAATCGCTTCGCCAAACCCACCGCCCAGGGCGATTTCCAGCCGCGCCACGGCCTGGACAACGCCGACCTGGCGGAGCTGTTCCGCTGGAACGAGGAGGAATTTCTCAGCCGGACCGAGGGCTCGCCGCTGCGCCGCGCCGGTTACGAACGCTGGCTGCGCAACCTGGCGGTGGGCCTGGGCAATGCGCCCTCGACCATCCCGGTGCTGGAGGCCCTGGAAGCGCGGCGCGAACACCCGTCGGAACTGGTCCGCGAACACGTGGCCTGGGCGCTGCAACGCCACGGGCGCGCCTAGCCGCGCCGGCCGCTGTCCACGATGGATTTGCCGCCCGCTCGACCCGGACGGCGGGCAGGCGCACCCGGGACTCAATATTTGATGAAGTGTTCGCGGTAGTGCCTGAGCTCGGCGATGGACTCGCGGATATCGTCCAGCGCCAGGTGGGTGCTGCCCTTCTTGAAACCGTCGCGAACCTGCGGCGCCCAGCGAGCCGCCAGCTCCTTGAGGGTCGAGACATCCAGGTTGCGGTAGTGGAAGTAGCGCTCCAGGCGCGGCATGTGGCGGAACAGGAAGCGCCGGTCCTGGCAGATGCTGTTGCCGCAGATCGGCGACTTGCCCGCGGGCACCCACTGCTCGAGGAACGCCAGGGTCTGAGCCTCGGCCTCGGCGGCGTCGATGCGGCTGTCGCGCACCCGCTGGGTGAGGCCGCTCTGGCCGTGCTGACGGGTGTTCCACTCGTCCATGCCGGCCAGCGCCTCCTCGCTCTGGTGCACGGCGATCACCGGACCCTCGGCGAGGATGTTCAGGTCGCTGTCGGTGACCACGGTGGCCATTTCGATGATCAGGTCGCGGTCCGGATTCAGACCGGTCATTTCCAGGTCGATCCAGATCAGGTTCTGCGGGTCGGGCATGATGGGCTCCTAGACTGTAGCGCGCAGTCTAGCGAATTCGCGGCGGGCTCAAGGGGGATTTCCGCCGCAAGGCGATCCGTCGCCGCCCGGACGCCACAGCAACAACCGGGCGTGCCGCCAGTCGCGCACCTCCAGGGTCTGCTCGGGGGGCATGCCGGGGATGTCGAAGCTGTTGCTGATCAGCCAGGCGCCGGGGCGCATCTGCGCTCGCGCCTTGGCGCCCAGCGCGGGCATCGGCACCGGCGACAGGAAGCAATAGACGACGTCGTAGGCGCCCAGATCGACCGTCCACAGATTGCGGTAGCGGATGCGGCAGTTGCGCGCCGGCAGGCAGCGCAGCCAGGCCAGGCAGAACGCCAGCGGCGCCGTCTCAACGCCTTCGAAGCGCGCCGCGGGGTAGGCGCGCGCCAGCCGATGGAGCGCGCCGCCCAGGCCACACCCGAGGTCGATGAAGGTGAATTCCCGCGGCTGGGTGGCCAGCCACTCCAGCAGCCGCTGGCGGGTGCGTCGACCGGTGAGGTACAGCGGGACGCGCTCGCCGAAACTGTTCCAGTTGAGCAACAGCGCCACGGCGAAGCCGGCAAGAGGGAGCAGCGGCGGCAGGTGCCGGCCTTGCAGGGCCAATAGCGCGGGCACGAAGGCCAGGTTGATCGGCAACCACCAGACCGACAGGCCGCACGCCTGGCCGAGAACCGCGGCGGCGACGCCCTGGACCCAGGCGGCCGCCATGAGCCCCGGGTAGAGCGCCAATGCCGCCAACCCCTTGAACAGCACCAGGGTCGACACCGCCGCTGCCAGTTGCACCCACAACGCCAGCAAGGCGGGATAGCGTCCGATCGAACCCATGCACCACACCGCTGGCCGGGAAAACGTCCAGTGTAGCCAGACCGAGGCTGCGACTGCCACGGGGCGGCCCGTGCTAGACTCGCGGCCCGCTTTAATTATCCGTGCGTGACGGATTCGGACGACCCATGGCCAAACGCCACCTCACCCGCCGGCAAAACTGGCGCATCGAGAAGATCCAGGAAGAACGCGCCACCCGCGCCGCCAAACGCGAGAATCGTGCGGTGGAAGAGTTGGAGGGCAGCGACCTGGGCCCGGAACAGAACGGGCTGGTGATCGCCCACTTCGGCGTACAGGTCGAAGTCGAGGCACTGGAAGGCGAACAGGCCGGCCAGGTGCATCGCTGCCACCTGCGCGCCAACCTGCCGACCCTGGTCACCGGCGATCGCGTGGTGTGGCGCGCCGGCCACCAGGGCAGTGGCGTGATCGTCGCGCAGGTACCGCGCAGTTCGGAGCTGTGCCGGCCGGACACCCGCGGCCTCCTGAAGCCGGTCGCGGCCAACGTCGACCTGATCGTCATCGTCTTCGCACCCTTGCCCCATCCGCACGCCAACCTCATCGATCGCTACCTGATCGCCGCCGAGCACGCCGGTATTCGTCCGCTTCTGCTGCTGAACAAGGCCGACCTGATCGACGAACAGAATGCCGCCGGCCTGGAAAGCCTGCTTTCGGTCTACCGCCAGCTCGGCTATCCGCTGCTGGAAGTGTCGGCCCACGGCGGTAACGGCATGCAGGATCTGCAAACGCGCCTGGACGGCCATGTCAGCGTCTTCGTCGGGCAGTCCGGCGTGGGCAAGTCCTCGCTGGTCAACAGCCTGCTGCCGGGAATCGATACCCGGGTCGGCGCGCTCTCGGAACTCACCGGCAAGGGCACTCACACCACCACCACCGCGCGCTTGTTCCACTTCCCCAGGGGCGGCGAGCTCATCGATTCCCCCGGTATTCGCGAATTCGGGCTCGGACATGTCAGCCGGGACGACGTGGAGGCGGGCTTCATCGAATTCGCCGACTTGCTCGGCACCTGCCGCTTCCGCGACTGCAAGCATGACCGGGAGCCCGGCTGCGCCCTGCTCGGCGCATTGGAAGAAGGACGCATCCATCCGCAGCGGATGAACAGCTACCGGCACATCATCGCCGGCCTGAACGAACCGAGTTACTAAAACGGCCTCACTGGCCGTTCGGCTCGTCCATCTTCAGCACGCCCTTTTCGAAGATATTCAGTTTCTGACGCAACTCCGCGGGCTGCTCCGGCGTCTTGGGATCGACAGTGGAGGCCGCCTTGGGCTCTTTCCCCGCCTCCGCAGCGCCCGCGCCCGGAGTCGTGGCCGGGGCCGGTGCGCCGGAAGGCGCAGCGGGCGTGCCCGGTGAAGCGGGCGTCGTTTCCGTGCCCGCTTCGGGCTTCTTCGCGTCGCCGCTCTGTTCGCCCTCGATGTCGCGTTGCGCACGCTTGGTCAGCACCGTGATATCGATGCGCCGGTTCACCGGATTCAGCGGGTCCTCGCGGTCGAACAGGGCCGACGACGCGTAACCCACCACCCGTGCGACCTGCTCATCCGGATAGCCGCCGGCGGTCAGGGTGCGGCGAGCCGCGTTGGCGCGACTGGCGGACAACTCCCAGTTGCCGAACCCGCCGGTGCCGGCGAAGGGCTTGGCATCGGTATGGCCGCTGACGCTGATCTTGTTCGGCACCGCCTTGATGGTGTCGGACATGGCCAGCAGGATGTCTTCGAAATAGGGCTGCAAGCGCGCGCTGCCCAGGTCGAACATGGGCCGGTTGGCGGCGTCCATGATCTGGATGCGCAGGCCGTCCTGGGTGATCTCGAAGAGAATCTGGTCCTTGAAACGCTTCAACTCGGGGTTTTCGTCGACCTTGTTCTGCAGCTCCTGCAGCAGCAGTTCGAGTCGCTCGTGCTCCATCTTCTCGGCCGCCGCATCCGCCTGGGTCGGCTCGGTATCCTCATGCTTGGTATCGATGGCCGCTTCCTGGGCATTGGGCGCGTCCTTCAATTCCGGATTGAGGGTGCGGTCCGGGGCCGGCGTCGGCGTGCCGCCGAGGTCGATGACGTAGGGGCTGGCGCTCTCGGTGAACCCGATGGGGTCCTGGAAATAGCCGGAGATGGCCTTCTTCTGCTCCGGCGTGGCCGAGGACATCAGCCAGAGCACCAGGAAGAACGCCATCATCGCCGTGGCGAAGTCGGCGAAAGCGATCTTCCAGGCGCCGCCGTGGTGACCACCCGCTACCTTCTTGACGCGTTTGACGATGATCGGCTGATTGTTCTCCATGATTCAGCCGTCAGCTTCCGCGCATGGCCTGTTCGAGCTCGGAGAAGCTCGGCCGATGCGCCGGGAACAGCACCTTGCGGCCGAACTCCACCGCCAGGGTGGGCGGCATGCCCGAGGCCGAGGACACCAGGCAGGCCTTGATCGCCTCGTAGACGTTCAGCTCCTCCCGGGCATCGTGCTCCAGGGACACCGAAAGCGGCCCGAAGAAGCCGTAGGCGGCGAGAATCCCCAGGAAGGTCCCGACCAGGGCCGCGCCGACGTGGGTGCCCAGCTCGGATTGCGCCACCTCGCCGAGCAGCGCCATGGTGACCACGATGCCCAGCACCGCGGCGACGATACCGAAACCCGGCAGGCCGTCGGCGATGCGGTTGACCGCGTGGGCCGGGTGTTCGAGGTCCTCCTTGAGACTGTTCAACTCCATGTCGAACAAACCCTCCAGCTCATGGGGCGCCATGTTGCCGGAGGACATGATGCGCAGGTAATCGCAGACGAAGGCGATCATCGCCGAATCCTTGAGGATCGCCGGATACTTGCTGAAGATCGGGCTGGCGGCGGGATCTTCCACATCGGCCTCGATCGCCATCATGCCTTCGCGGCGGCTCTTGTTGAGGATCTCGTAGAGCATCTTCAACACTTCGAGGTAGAAGGTGTGGGTGAAACGCGAGCTGAACATTTTCAAGGATTTCTTGAAAACGTGCATGAAGGCGCTGCCCGGGTTGGCCTGGAGAAAGGCACCCAGGGCCGCGCCGCCGATGATCATGACCTCGAAGGGCTGGATCAGCGCCCCGAGCTTGCCGTGCGATAACACGTATCCGCCGAACACGCTGGCGAATACGACGATGATGCCGATGATTTTTGCCATAGGGAGAGTCTTGCAGAGCCAGTAGTAAGGGTCGCATGAAACAACCCTTCTATTTATCGGAGCTTATGCGCCAGACTATAGTCAGTTAAGGCTAAAAGCCAATTTGGCTCAACCTCCATGCCCAGCCCGAAACCACTGCCGCGCACCCTGCCCGACTGGATCCGACAGTTGGATGGCGTACGGCTGCCGGTCGAGCTGGCCAGTCACGAGCGAATCCGCAAGGCCCTGGGCTCCAGCCGTAATTCGCTACGGGATATTGCCGAGCTGATCCAGGCCAGCCCCTCCGTGGCCCTGGAGTTGATACGCGAAGCCAATCGCTCCTCCACGGCGCTGGACAATCCGGCGGAAAGCCTGGAGGTGGCGCTCAACCGCTTGGGCCTCAAACGCAGCGAGGAGTTGCTGGCACGCCTGCCGGCGCTGCCGGCGGATCGGATTCCCGCCGCGCTCCGGCAGATGCAGTCGATCAGCCAGCATGCGATGCAGCAAGCCAACGGCCTGTTCGCCGCGCGCCTGGCCCGGCTCTGGCAGGAGATCCAGTGCACCAGTCTGCTGTTCCTCGCCCCGCTGTGGCCACTGCTGACCCTCCACCCGCAACTGTTCGACGCCTGGGAGCGCCGCGTGCTCGCCCACGGCGAGGTGGCTTCGAAGGTCGAACTCGATCTGCTCGGCGTACCCTTGCTGAAGCTCTGCCTGGCGCTGGCCGAGCATTGGCGGATGCCGGAATGGATCGTCCAAGGCTATCGGTTGCTCAACAACGAGCGTCGTTTCCTGGTCAAGGCCCTGCATATCGCCCGCGACCTGGAGTCGCCGCTGCACCAGCAGCAAGCCCTCGACGCCGATCCGGCGCTGCGGCGCTGCCTGACCCAGCCGGCCAACACCATCGTCCTGGCCAACGGCCTGGCGCTATCCGCCCACGACAACTGGTCCTGCCTGCATAGCCTGCGCTGGCAACGCCTGACGGCGTTGTACCTGCAGGTGCCCCTCGGCGACCTGCAGCAGCAAATCCACCAGCATGCCGCACAGAGCGCCAGGGCCCACCTCCAGCCTGGCCTCTGGCATCCCGCCCTGGCCCTGCTCTGGCCCTGGGCGGCGCGCCGCTTCCATGTTTCCGACGTTCCCCCGCCACCGCCGGCCAGCGCACTCAACGAATGGCGCCAGTACTGCAGCCTGCTGCTGAAAGAGCCGAGCGCGTTCGCCAACGTGGTGCAACTGACCGCCTGCGCCCGCGACGCCCTGCACGCCTGCGGCCTGAGCCGCGTGCTGGTCATGCTCGCCGATCGCACCCAGGGCCGGCTGGTCGCCCAGCAGACCCTCGGCCTGCCCAAGGAGGCCGGGACGCTCACGCTCGACCCGGCCCAGAGCCAGGTGATTCGTCGCCTGCTGGAGCAGCCGGGGCAGTTGCGCCTGACCCCGGCGAACATGGCGCAGTTTTCCGCGCACCTGCCCGGCTATGTGAAGAGCCTGTTCCCCAGCGAGCATTTGCTGTTGCGCTCCATCGCCAGCAACGGCCGGGTGGTGATGCTGGTCATAGCGGATCAGCAGGGCCACGCCTTTTCCGAGGTCGGCCTGCAGGCGTTCGGCAAAACCGTGCAATGCATCGAGCGCGCCCTGACCGGTTTCGCCCGCCGCGGGCGCTGACCTTTCCGCTACAATCCGCCCTTTATCCGCCATCGGAGGCTCATCATGTCTGCCTTCTCCAGCCTGCCGCTGGTCATCGAACCCGCCGACCTGGCCACGCGCCTCGAGGCTCCGGAACTGATCCTGGTGGACCTGAGCGCCGCCGCGCGCTACGCCGAAGGCCACATTCCCGGCGCGCGCTTCGTCGATTTCAAGCGCACCCAGCTGGGCCAGCCTCCAGCCCCGGGACTGTTGCCCGCCACCGCCGACCTCGAGACCCTGTTCGCTGAACTGGGCCACCGCGAGGACGCCGTCTACGTGGTCTACGACGATGAAGGCGGCGGCTGGGCCGGCCGGTTCATCTGGCTGCTCGACGTGATCGGCCACCCCGACTACCACTACCTGAACGGCGGCCTGCACGCCTGGATGGCGGAAGGTCGCCCCCTGTCGCAGCAGGCGCCGCCCCCCACCTCGGGCTCGGTTTCGCTGAACCTGCACGACGGGCCCACCGCTACCCGGGACTACCTGCAAAGCCGCCTCGGCGCCGCTGACCTGGGCGTCTGGGACGCCCGCAACCCGGCCGAATACGACGGCCGCAAGGTGCTCGCCGCCAAGGCCGGGCACGTGCCGGGGGCGATCAACTTCGAATGGACCGCCGGCATGGACCCGGCGAACGGGTTGCGCATCCGCACCGACATCGCCGAGGTGCTGCAAGGCCTGGGCCTGACCCCGGACAAGGAAATCATCACCCACTGCCAGACCCACCACCGCTCCGGCTTCACCTACCTGGTGGCCAAGGCTCTGGGTTATCCCCGGGTCAAAGGCTATGCCGGCTCCTGGTCCGAATGGGGCAACCATCCGGACACGCCCGTCGAGACCACGCCCCCGAGCGCCTGAGGAATCTCCATGAAAGACCGCTTGTTCATCGTCAGTCAGTACCTGTTGCCGCACCACCTGCTTTCGCGCCTCGCCGGATGCGTCGCGGAATGCCGGGTGCGCTGGTTCAAGAACGCCTTCACCCAGTGGTTCGTGCGGCGCTACCAGGTGGACATGAGCGAGGCCCAGGTCGAGGACCCGACCGCCTACGAGCATTTCAACGCCTTCTTCACCCGTGCCCTGAAAGACGGCGCCCGCCCCCTGGACCCCACCCCCGGCGCCGTGCTCAGCCCGGCGGACGGCGGCATCAGCCAGTTGGGCAGGATCGAGCACGGCCGCATATTCCAGGCCAAGGGGCATAGCTTCAGCGTGCTCGAATTGCTCGGCGGCGATGCCGAGCGGGCCGCGCCGTTCATGGGCGGCGACTTCGCCACGGTCTACCTGTCGCCCCGCGACTATCACCGCGTGCACATGCCCCTGGCCGGCACCCTTCGCGAAATGGTCTACGTGCCCGGGCGGATTTTCTCGGTGAACCAGACCACGGCGGAAAACGTCCCGGAGCTGTTCGCCCGCAACGAGCGCGTGGTCTGCCTGTTCGATACCGAGCAGGGACCGATGGCCGTGGTCCTGGTCGGGGCGATGATCGTCGCCTCCATCGAAACCGTGTGGGCCGGCCTGGTCACGCCGCCGAAGCGCCACTTGAAAACCCTGCGCTACGACGAAGCCGCGCGCGCGCCGATCCACTTGCGCCAGGGCGACGAGCTGGGCCGCTTCAAGCTCGGCTCCACGGCCATCGTATTGTTCGGCCCGCAGCGCGTACGCTGGGCCAGCGGACTGGCGGCCAACAGCCCGGTGCGCATGGGCCAGGCGCTCGGGCAGGCCGTGGAGGCGCAAAACCCGTCCAATCCCGTCGGCGACGGACTACCGGCCAGCAGTTGAACCCCGCGTATCGTCACGAAGTCGAACATACGGCTTTTTGACATCACCAAGCCCGCAACCCCCAGCCGCCAAAGGATTGTCGAACCACGCCTTTGGCTGCGGGCCCCATGGGATACTGCTAGAGTTCGGAAACCCTATGCGTATGCAAAGCCTGTCAGTGCCGCTGGAGTCATTCGGTTAGATGGATAAACAGAGTCCCCACCTGCTACTGCGCGTGCCGACCCCGACCAAGCAGGGCTTGTCCTTCTGCGATGCCAGTACCCGCGATCTCAAACGCTGGATAGCGGGTCTGCCGAAGGCCAACCTGGGGGAAACCGCACGCCAGCTCTACCAGAGCCTGGTGGAGCTCAACCAGTTGGTGACCCCTGCGGAAAATCGCCTGCAATTGCTCGAGCTGATCCGGCCCGAGGTGTATTACGTCTGCAAGCACCTCGAGCGGCATTTCCTCAACCAGGCGATCGTCCTCGACGAGCGTCCGCGCAAGGTGGCCAACCTCTGCCAGGCGCTGCAGAACCACCTGGCGGTCGGCTACAAGCTGATCGTCGCCCAGGAATGCCCGCGGCCTTCGCGGGATCGCGCACAGCTGCTGACCGTCGCCCTGCAACGCGCCTCCCATAGCCTGTGCGGCCCGCTGATCCGTGCCAGCCAGCTCTACTGCCCGGTCCCGGAAGGGCTCTGGCTGGAGCTGCACCAGCTCTACCAGATCGCCCGCCAGCGAAACCTGCAAAGCGTGGTGGTACGCGACGGCCTGGCGTTCCATGGCAAGGGACTCAGCACCGAGCAGACCTACATCGTTGCGCTGCTGCTCGGTTGCGCCCGCTGCAACCAGATGCGCCAGAGCGGCATCGCCCGCCTGGCCGAGGTGCTGGAGCCCTGGAGCACGCTGGTCAACCTGCAGAACGCCGAAGCGGCTTCCTCGCTGTTCGTGGTCGCGCCGCTCATGGACGGCCCGCCCCGCTACAAGTCGCTGTTCAAGGAAGGCGAGCTGCACAACCTGCTCGGCATCGACCCGCTGCCCCTGGTGGATGCGATCAAGGAATACCTGCTCCTGCCCGCGGAGTCCCGCAAGCAATCGCGCCTGCTGGTCCCGGAAGGCTTCAGCCTCGACTTGCTGCAACACCTGAGCTCCGCCTGGGGCGACATCTCCGAGCGCACCTTCCAGCGCAATCCGGGCCAAGGCAACCTGACCGTCTGCATCGGCATGAGCGCCCTGCATTATTTTCTGGCCGGCAAGAAACCCTTCAGCGAAGTGCTGAAACTGCCCGAGCAGGTCAGCCAGGCGGTGTTCAAGCCGAGCACCGGCGGGCCCGACGTCTGGGCCAACGCCTTCGACGCCCAGCCGACCGCGAATTGGGAAGACGGCCTGCCTTTCGAGGAAATCCAGTACCAGAAGCCGCCCTCGGCCAACGGCGAGCACCACTCCCCGCCCAGCACCACCGAGACCTATCCGACCTTCGCCCTGCCCATCATCAACCACAGTCCCGGCGGGTACTGCCTGAGCTGGCCGAAGGAAGTGCCGAACCAGCTCCAGGCCGGTGAACTGCTGGGCATCCAGGATGCGCCCGGCCAGGGTTGGAGCATCGCGGTGGCCCGCTGGATCCGCCAGGTCCGCGGCGGCGGCACGCAGATGGGTATCGAACTGATCGCCCCCCATGCCCACCCCTGCGGCCTGCAACTGCTGCGCAAGGCCGAGCAGAGCAGCCAGTATCTGCGCGCGCTGCTCCTGCCGGAGATCAGCGCCATTTCGCGGCCCGCCAGCCTGCTCACCCCACGCCTGCCGTTCCAGGAAGGCAACAAGGTGCAGATCAACCTGCAAGGGGACGAGCGGCGAGCGGTCCTCACTCGCCGGCAGACCTCCACCGGCAGTTTCAACCAGTTCGAGTACCGGCCTTTCGAGGAAGCGCCGACTCAAGTCGGGAAGCCCGTCACAGCTCCGGCAAGCCAGGAAACCAGCGGCGAGGAAGATTTTGACTCCCTTTGGAAGTCGCTGTAGATTGCGGCCCCTACACCCTTTCGTCGCCCATTCGCGCCCGTTCGGCGCAGTCTAACCACAAGCCATGGCCATCGAAAAGAAAACCATCCGGCTGTTGATTCTCGAAGACTCGCAGAATGAAGCCGAGCGTCTGGTCAGCCTGTTCCGTAACTCGGGCCGAGCGACGCGCGTCCATCGATTGACCTCCAGCGAAGGCCTGCAGGAGGCCCTGCAGCAGAGCTGGGACCTGTTGATCGCCGCCCCCATGAGCGATGGCCTCGACCCCAGCGAGGCACTCGGCGCGATCCGTCGCCAGGCCAAGGACATCCCCTTCATCCAACTGGTGGACGGCAACGACTCCGACCTGATCACCGAAGCCCTGACCATGGGCGCCCAGGACGCCCTGCCGCTGGGCGACGACGAGCGCCTGATGCTGGTGGCCAACCGCGAACTGGCCAACCTCGAGGAACGCCGCGCACGGCGCGCCGCCGAAGTGGCGCTGCGGGAGATCGAGAAACGCTGCCAGCTCCTTCTGGACAGCTCGGTGGATGCCATCACCTACGTGCATGACGGCATGCACATCTACGCCAACCGCGCCTACGTCGAACTCTTCGGCTACGAGGACGCGGAAGAGCTGGAAGGCATGCCGATGATCGACCTGATCGCCAGTCGCGACCAGGCGGCCTTCAAGGATTTCCTGAAGAACTACCAGCGCGAGGGCAACGCCGAACTGATCTGCGACGGCAACCGGGCCGATGGCGGCAAGTTCCAGGCGCGCATGAACTTCTCGCCCGCCACCTACGACGGCGAACCCTGCATCCAGGTGGTGATCCGCACCGAGAGCGGTAACGCCGAGTTGGAAGAGAAGCTGCGCGAGATCAGCAGCCAGGACCTGGTGACCGGCCTGTACAACCGCAGCTATTTCCTCGAGTTGCTGGACGGCGCGGTCGAGCGCGCGGTGAACGCCGCGCAACCTTCGAGCCTGGCCTATATCCGCGTCGACCGCTACGCCTCGTTGCTGGCCGACGTCGGCATCGCCGGCATCGACCTGTTGCTCACCGACCTGGCCAACCTGCTGCGCGGCCACTTCAACGGCGGAGCCCAACTGGCCCGCTTCGGCGATGACGTGTTCGGCGTGTTGCAGCCGGGCCAGCAGCCCGAGCAGATGCGCGACAGCCTGCAGGCCCTGCTGAAGAAGGTCGAGAGCCAGTTGTTCGACGTCAGCGGCCGCACCGTGCAGACCACCCTGTCGATCGGCGTCGCCGGCCTCGACGAGAAGACCGCCAAGACCCAGGAAGTCGTCGATCGCGCCCACCGCTGCGCCGACGAACTGGACGGCGGCAACGGCATCCAGATTTACGACCCGGCCGACGAATTGGCCGCCGCGGCGAACCGTGGCAACGTGCTGGCGATGGTCCAGCAGGCCCTCGACACCAACGGCTTCCGCTTGCTGTTCCAGCCGGTCATCAGCCTGCGCGGCGACACCTTCGAGCATTACGAGGTGCTGCTGCGGCTGCTCAGCCCGCAGGGCAAGGAAGTCCCGCCGGGCGAGTTCCTCGCCGCGGCCAAGGACGCCGGACTGGCCGAACGCATCGACCGCTGGGTCATCCTCAACTCGGTCAAGCTGCTCGCCGAGCACCGCAGCAAGGGCCACAGCACCCGCTTGTTCGTGCACCTGTCGAGCGCCAGCCTGCAGGACCCGACCCTACTGCCCTGGCTCAGCGTCGCCCTCAAGGCGGCCCGGCTACCCTCCGATTCGCTGATCCTGCAACTGAGCGAACCCGACGCCATCGCCTACCTGAAACAGGCCAAGGCGCTGACCCAGGGGCTGGCGGCCTTGCATTGCAAGGTCGCGCTGAGCCAGTTCGGCTGCGCGCTGAACCCGTTCAACACGCTCAAGCACCTGACCGTCGACTTCGTCAAGGTCGACGGTTCCTTCGCCCAGGACCTGACCAAGGCGGAAAACCAGGAAGCGCTGAAGACCCTGGTGACCAGCCTGCACGCCCAGGCCAAGCTGACCATCGTGCCCTTCGTCGAGAGCGCCAGCGTGCTGGCGACGCTCTGGCAGGCCGGGGTCAACTACATTCAGGGTTACTACTTGCAAGGCCCGAGTCAGGCCATGGATTACGACTTCGCCTCGGACGAGTGAGGCTCGGGCGAACCGATCCTCGCCGCTTCAATCCAGCGTGCCGCTTTCGCGGTCGCGATACCCCAGCAGATAGAGAATGCCGTCCAGGCCAAGGGTGGAGATCGCCTGCTTGGCCGATTGCTTGACCAACGGCTTGGCGCGGAAGGCCACGCCCAGGCCGGCCAGCGCGAGCATCGGCAGATCGTTGGCGCCATCGCCGACGGCGATGGTTTGCTCCAGTTGCAGGCCTTCGCGCTCGGCCAGCTCACGCAACAGATCGGCCTTGCGCTGGGCGTCGACGATGGGTTCCACGGCGATGCCGGTGACCCGGCCATCGACGATCTGCAAATCGTTGGCGAAGACGTAATCGATGCCCAGGGTGCGCTGGAGCTGCTGCGCGAAATAGTTGAAGCCGCCGGAAAGGATCGCGGTCTTGTAGCCCAGGCGCTTGAGTTCGGCGAACAGGGTCTGCGCGCCTTCGGTCAGCCGCAGCGAGGCGCCGACCGCCGCCAGGGCGTCTTCCGGCAGCCCTTTGAGCAGCGCCAGGCGCTCCTTGAAGCTGGCGCGGAAATCCAGTTCGCCGCGCATCGCGCGCTCGGTGATCGCCGCCACCTGCTCGCCCACGCCGGCGACCTTGGCCAACTCGTCGATGACTTCCGCCTCGATCAGCGTCGAATCCATGTCGAACACCGCCAAACGACGGTTGCGGCGGAACACCGAATCCTGCTGGAAAGCGATGTCGACGTTCAGGGCCTGGGCGACGCTGAGGAATTCCGCGCGCAGCGCCGCGGGGTCGGCCGGCTCGCCACGCACCGAGAACTCGACGCAGCCCTTGCTGTGCTCGGCCGGCGTATCCAGCGGCATGCGCCCGGAAAGGCGGTCGATGCGATCGATGTTCAGGCCGTAGCGGGCGGTGATGGCGCTGACCCGCTGCAATTGCTCGGCGGTAACCTTGCGGGTCAGCAGCGTAACGATGTGCCGGGGCTTGCCCTGGCCGCCGACCCATTGCTGGTAATCGGCCTCCGGCACGGGCGTGAAGCGCACCTGCTGGTCGAGCTTGTAGGCGGTGAACAGCACGTCCTTGAGCACGCCCGAGGCCGCCTCCGCATCGGGGATCTCCACCAGGATGCCGAACGACAGGGTGTCGTGGATCACCGCCTGGCCGATGTCGAGGATGTTCACGCCGCCCTGGGCCAGCACCCCGGTGATCGCCGCGGTCAGGCCGGGGCGGTCTTCCCCGGTGATGTTGATCAGGACAATTTCGCGCAAGGCGCACCTCCCTAGCAAAGAAGGCCGCCATTCTACCCGCAAATCCGCGCCGCGCTGGCAAGCGCTCTGGCGCGGCGCCGCCAGGGATGCGCCGTACGTCTCGCGCCGACCGGCGAAGACGTTTGATTCTTTAGTGACCGGTCAGCTTTCCGTATACTGCGCGACCAACTTCGTCCGAAAAGAGCCGAGCTCTGTGAACCGGCCCACGTCCGTCAAACCCGATAACTTCTTCCTGCTGATCTTCCACGCCCTGCGTCAACGACGCGTGCCGCTGGCTTTGCGCATCGTCAGCCACAGCCTGCTGCTGGTGGCGATGGCACTGGTGATCTATGCCTGGGTCATGGGCATGCAGTTCAAGCAGGCCATGCAGCAACAGGCCGACGCCCTGGGCCAGAGCCTGACCAGCCAGACCGCCAGTTCCGCCACCGAGCTGCTGGTGTCCAACGACATCCTCAGCCTCAACGTGCTGCTCAACAACCTGGTGAAGAACCCGCTGGTGGCCCATGCGGCCATCTACAGCGTGGACAACCGCATCCTCGCCGAGGCCGGTTCGCGGCCGAAACAGGGCCTGCTCGGCGAGACCGAGGGGCTCTACTCGACGCCGATCACCTTCCAGGAAGTGATCGCTGGGCACCTGCGCCTGAGCCTGGACATGCAGCAATTCCAGCAGCCGATGACCATAAGCCTGCAGAGCATGGGTCTGTTGAGCTTGATCCTGCTGGCGGTGAGCCTGTCGCTGAGCATGCGCCTGGGCCGGCATATTTCCACGCCGCTGTTGCAGTTGCGTGTCTGGCTGCGCGATCCCGACGAGGCCACCCCGGCACTCGACCGCCAGGACGAGATCGGCGACTTGGCGCGCCAGCTGCACGCGCGCCTGGCGCCGGAGAAACCGGTGCCCGAGACCCTGGTCGCGGAGGACGAAAGTTACCTGGACGAGGATGCCTACGACGTCGACTACGGCGATCCCGAACGCGACGACCTGGGCATCGACGAGCGTTTCGACGACGAGCCGGGCTTCGAGATCCGCGACCTGCGCGACGATCACTACGACATCGACGACCCCGAGGAAGCCGCCCCCAGCAAGCTGTTCAGCGCGGACGACGACGATCCCTTCTCGGACCTGCGGCCGCAGGCCAGCGAGCCCCTGGCGCCCTATACCCCGCCGCCGCAGAAAGCCCTGTACAGCGCGGTGCTGGCAATCCAGCTCGGCGCCCAGGAACAATTGCGCCGCCTGCCGCGCTCGCGCCTGCTGGACCTGCTGCAACGCTACCGCGACTGCCTCGACCAGGCCGCCGAGCTGTACCAGGGCAAGCTCTACACCCTCAGCGACGGCGGCAGCCTGATGCTGTTCAACAGCCGCGACAGTGGTGCCGAGGACTACCTCACCCACGCGCTGTGCTGCGGTGAATTGCTGCGTGCCCTCGGCCATGCCCTGCAGATCGAGGTGGCCGACAGCGGCATCACCCTGCAACTGCAGCTCGGCCTGACCCTCGGCGGCGACCTGAGCGGCCTCAGCCAGGGCGATGTGCTGCTGGCCGAGACCACCCAGAGCGCCCTGGCGCTGAGCCAGCACAGCCGCAACCTGCTGCTGGTGGAGCGCGCCATCGCCGACGACCCGCTGGTCCGCCAGCGCGCGCGCATCCGCGCCATCGCCAGCCCGGAAGGCGCCTGTTGCGTCGAGCGCCTGCTGGAGCCCTACCCGTCGCTGCTGGAACGCCAGCTGACGCGGATGCACGAGCGCCGCTAGGCCCCCCGCCGCCAGCACGAAAAAGCCCGCTTACGCGGGCTTTTTTTCGCTCATCGGGAGCGCCTCAGAAACGGAACACTTCCACATCCGTACGCACCGGCTTGACCAGCGGGATGCGGGGTTTCTCCGGTGTGCGCGGACGCGCCTGGGCGGGGCTCGGCTTCGCCGGCTCGGCGGCTGCCGCAGCGGCCTGGGAAGCGCTCAGGGGCTGGATGGCGATGGACAGCTGTTCGGCCAGCCGTCTCAGCAACAGGCTTTGGGCCTCGACCTGGTCGGCGGCGGACCCCTGGTGCGGTTGTTCGAGGCGCACCAGACGGCTGTCGCGCAAGCGGCCGGCGCGATCCAGCAGGCGCCACTGCGCCTCCAGGACGGCCGGCAGTTGCGGTCCGGAATCGAAGCGGCTGATGGTCAGCAGGACCTGCACGTCGGCGTTGAAGTTGGCATTGCTCGGGGCCAGCACCAGGCGCTGGCTGTCCAGTCGCCAGGCCAACTGGCGCAACAGCACCTGGTCGATGTCGCCGGCGAGGCTGCCCGCCCAACGCCCGTCGTGGGCGGCCAGCAGGCTGCCGTTCGCCTGGCGTTGCAGCAGTGCTTCGCGCTGCAGGTAGTCGGCCACCTGGACCGGCCCGAGCAGGACCGCGACGCCCTGGCCCTGCTTGGGCAGCGCCGGGCTGCCGTTGTCCAGCTGATACAAGGGGACCGGTGCGCGGGCCGCGCAGCCCGTGAGGCCGAGCAGCCCGGTCAACAGGCAAAATAGAGGTAATCGAGCCCAGTTCATCATTCAATCTCGCCAGCGGCGGCCGGAGCGTCGCGAGGGGACGTTCGGCGAGCGCCAAGGTGCATTCCAGAGGGGTCGCCTATCATCCGCGAATGTGCCGTCCGACTCCAGTCGTGGATCGCGAATGCGCCGGACGGACATCCCGGCTCGCCGCTGCCTCCCCCTCGGAACGGCCCCGGCGATCGTGCATCGGCATGGCATCAATCGACGCGCTCCACCTCCAGCGCGTCGACCCGCTGGAAGCCGCGAGGGAGCTTGTTACCGCGGCGGCCGCGCTCGCCCTTGTAGTGCTCCAGATCGGCGGCCCGCAGCGACAGGGTGCGCTTACCGGCTTGCAAGACCAATGCCGCACCGGCGGGCAGCACGGCCAGGCCGGTGAGGTATTCCTCGCGGCTGGCGACCCGCTCGCCGGGAATCCCGATGATCTTGTTGCCCTTGCCCTTGGCCAGTTGCGGCAGGTCGCGCACCGGGAACAACAGCAGCCGGCCTTCGGTGGTCACGGCGGCCAGCCAGTCGTTTTCCAGGTCGCCCAGGGGCCGCGGGGCGATCACCCGGGCGCCGGCCGGCAGGCTGAGCAGGGCCTTGCCGGCCTTGTTCTTCGCTTGCAGGTCCTCGCCCTTGACCACGAAGCCATAGCCGGCGTCCGAGGCGATCACGTAGAGCGCCCGGTCGTCAGGCAGCAGCACGCACTCGAAACTGGCGCCCGGCGGCGGCGTCAGGCGACCGGTGAGCGGCTCCCCCTGGCCGCGGGCCGACGGCAGGGTGTGCGCCGCCAGCGAATAACTGCGCCCGGTGGAATCGATGAACACCGCGTACTGGTTCGAACGCCCCGGCGCGGCGACCTTGAAGCCGTCGCCGGCCTTGTAGGAGAGGCCGGTGGCGTCGATATCGTGGCCCTTGGCGGAACGCACCCAGCCTTTCTCGGAAAGCACCACGGTGACCTTCTCGTTGGGCAACAGATCGTGCTCCGACAGGGCCTTGGCCTCCGCGCGCTCGACGATCGGCGAGCGGCGGTCGTCGCCATAGGTCTCGGCGTCCTTGAGCAGTTCGCTGCGCACCCGTTTCTTCAGCTTGGCTTCGCTGCCCAGCAGCCCTTGCAGCTTGGCCTGCTCCTTGAGCAGTTCGTCCTGCTCGGCGCGCAGCTTCATTTCTTCCAGGCGCGCCAGCTGGCGCAGGCGGGTGTCGAGGATGTAGTCGGCCTGGATGTCGCTCAGGGCGAAGCGTTCGATCAGCCTGGCGCGCGGGTGCTCCTCGGTGCGGATGATGTGGATCACCTCATCCAGGTTGAGGTAGGCGATCAACAGGCCGTCCAGCAGGTGCAGGCGCTTCTCCACCTTGTCCAGCCGATGCTGCAGGCGCCGGCGCACGGTGTTGACGCGGAACACCAGCCACTCCGTCAGCAGCGCGCGCAGGTTCTTCAACTGCGGCTTGCCGTCCAGGCCGATGATGTTGATGTTGACCCGGTAGCTGGATTCCAGCTCGGTGCTGGCGAACAGGTGCTGCATCAGGGCGTCGTGGTCGACCTTGCCGTTGACCGGGATGATCACGATGCGGCAAGGGTTCTCGTGGTCCGACTCGTCGCGCAGGTCGGCGACCTGGGGCGCCTTCGAGGGCTTGGCCTGCATCAGCGCGGCGATCTGTTCGAGCACCTTGGCGCCGGAGACCTGGTGCGGCAGCGAGGTCACGATGATGTCGCCGTCCTCGACGTGGTAGACCGCGCGCATGCGCACCGAGCCACGCCCGGTCTCGTAGATTTTCAGCAGCTCGGCGCGCGGCGTGATGATCTCCGCCTCGGTCGGGTAATCCGGGCCCTGGATGTGTTCGCAGAGCTGCTCGATGGTGGCCTTCGGCTCGTCCAGCAGGCGCACGCAGGCGGTCGCCACTTCCCGCAGGTTGTGCGGCGGCACGTCGGTGGCCATGCCCACGGCGATGCCGGTGGTGCCGTTGAGCAGGATGTTCGGCAGCCGCGCCGGCAGCACCGCCGGTTCGTCGAGGGTGCCGTCGAAGTTCGGTACCCAGTCCGCGGTGCCCTGGCCCAGCTCGCTCAGCAGCACCTCGGAATAGCGCGACAGCCGCGCCTCGGTGTAGCGCATGGCGGCGAAGGACTTCGGATCGTCCGGCGCGCCCCAGTTGCCCTGGCCGTCCACCAGGGTGTAGCGGTAGCTGAACGGCTGCGCCATCAGCACCATGGCTTCGTAGCAGGCCGAGTCGCCGTGGGGATGGAACTTGCCGAGCACGTCGCCGACGGTGCGCGCCGACTTCTTGTGCTTGGAATCGGCGTCCAGGCCCAGTTCGCTCATGGCGTAGACGATGCGCCGCTGCACTGGCTTGAGGCCGTCGCCGATGTGCGGCAACGCGCGGTCCATGATCACGTACATGGAATAGTTGAGGTAGGCCTGCTCGGTGAAGTCAGCGAGGGAGCGACGCTCCACGCCGTCCAGGCTCAGGTCGAGGGTTTCGCTCATCGGGGTATTCCGCTGGAGAAAGGGGCGGTCGGGCGACCGCCGGAGAATGGGTTCATGCCGGCACGTCCGCGGGCTCGCCGAACTTCAGCAGGTTGCCGTGGGGATCGATAACGTACAGCTCGCGCATGCCCCAGGGGCGCAGCACCGGCGGCGCCAGCGGCAGGCCGCGCTCGGCGAACTCGCGGTGCAGCGCCTCGACGTCCGCGCAGCGCACGTAGCACGAGGTGTTCTCGGCCAGGTGCCGTTCCGGGCAGGGCCAGAAGTGCAGCTCGGCGCCGTCGCGCTCGACGATCAGGCAATCGGCCGTCTGCAAGCAGGTCTCGAAACCCAGGCGCTCGGCGTAGAAAACCCGGCTCTGGTCCAGGTCGAGGGAGGCCAGGACCGGTACGGTGGTCAGAATGGATGCGCTCAAGGGATCACCTCGGAAGGCTGGCTGTGGCGCAGCACCAGGGTGCCGTCGCGTTGGGAAAATTCCATTCGGCGCAGCGCGCTCATGCCCAGCAGCACCTCGTCCCCGGGCATGCCCGGCGCCACCAGGGCGGCGACGTCGTCGAGGTGGATGTCGCCGAGGCGCAAGCTGGCCAGGCGGGTGGCGTAACCGTTGGCCAGACCGTTGGCGGTGCGCAGGGTCACCGGGGTTCCGCGCGGCAGGCCAAGGCGTTCGGCGACCCCCTCGGGGATCGCCACCTGGCTGGCGCCGGTGTCCAGCAGGAAGGTCACCCCGTGGCCGTCGATCTCGCCGTCCAGCAGGTAATGCCCCTGGCGATTGGCGTCCAGGCGCAGCTCGACGTAGCCGTCGCCATGCACCGATCGCGTGCCGGCGTTGGGATGGTCGCGCCGCGCCTGCCATTCGCCGAAGAAATGCGTGGCCAGCAGGAGGCCGCTCGCCCAGGCCAGCACCAGCATCACGCGGCCGGCGCGTCTACCGGCGGGCTGTGCGCTCAAGGCGCGTTCCAACCGCCGGTGGGCGCGGCGAAACGCCAGACGATCGGCCGCGTTTCGCCATCGGCGCGGCGATGGAAACCGTTGTCGACGCCGATCCAGGCGCCCTCCTCGTCGAGCCACAAGGCCTCGGCCATGCCGTAGTCCACCGGATAGCGCCGGGGCTCGGTGAGGGCTTCGGCGGCGATCGACCAGCAGCGCTCCACTTCGGCGCTGGCGGTCTTGCGCCGGCAGATCCGATACCCCTGACGCTCCAGGGTGAACAGCTTGCCGGCATGCCAGGCCACGTCGGAGAAGTCCCGCGACAGCGACTTTCCGCCGGCCGCCGGGGGCGAAGCCTCGTTGCCGCCCTCGCTGAGCAGGACACAGCCGCCGGTGCAGCTCCAGGCACTGCCCTGTCGATGCAACACCAGCAGCCCGCGACGCTCGCGCTCCGCGGCCAGCCACAGGCGCTCGCCCGGCGGATCGATGGCGATGCCTTCGAACATGGCGTTGAAGTTCACCAGCATGCCGCCGGCGCGCGCCTGGCGCAGCAGGTTGTCGGGCAGGTTCAGCCAGCTCGCCAGGCCGGCCGGCGAGACCTGCAGGACGGCGGCTCGCGCCTCGCTGACCAGGTAGCGATTGCCGGCGCTGTCGCAGGTGATGCCCTCGAAGTCCAGGTCGCCGCCGCGCGCCAGGCCGCTGGCCCAGGTGCGCATGCGCTGGCCCCAGGCCATGCCGTTGTCCGGCGGTGGCGGCGCGTCGAAGGTTTCCGCTTCGGCGCGCAGCTGGCCGGCCTCCGGCAGCAGGCGGTACAGCCGGTCGTCCTCACGGTCGGAAACGCTCCACAACGCGTCGCCGCACCAGGCGAGCCCGGACAGGTTGCCGCCGGGCATGCCCTCCACCGGGTATTCCGCGGTCAGCTTCAGCTCCGGCCAGGGGGCCGGGCCGGCCTCGGCGCCACCGGCCAACGCCGCCAGCGAGGCCAGCGTCGCGATGAGCGACAGCCCGGCGCGCGCCTTCACACCAGGACCTCGGCCAGGTCGCCCTTGGATTCCAGCCAGGTCTTGCGGTCGCCGGCGCGCTTCTTCGCCAACAGCATGTCCATCATTTCGCGGGTGGCGTCGAAGTCGTCCAGGGTCAGTTGCACCAACCGGCGGGTATTCGGGTCCATGGTGGTCTCGCGCAATTGCAACGGGTTCATCTCGCCCAGTCCCTTGAAGCGGGTGACCTGCGGCTTGCCGCGCTTCTTCTCGGCGGTGAGCCGCTCGAGGATGCCGTCGCGCTCGGCCTCGTCGAGGGCGTAGTGGATTTCCTTGCCGAGGTCGATGCGGTACAGCGGCGGCATCGCCACGTAGACGTGCCCGGCGTCCACCAGCGGGCGGAAGTGGCGGACGAACAAGGCGCAGATCAGGGTGGCGATGTGCAGGCCGTCGGAATCGGCGTCGGCGAGGATGCACACCTTGCCGTAACGCAGCTCGGCGAGGTCGGGCGAGCCGGGATCGACGCCGATGGCCACGGCGATGTGGTGGACTTCCTGGCTGGCGAGCACTTCGCTGCCGTCCACTTCCCAGGTGTTGAGGATCTTCCCGCGCAGCGGCAGGATCGCCTGGAACTCCTTGTCCCGTGCCTGCTTGGCCGAACCGCCGGCGGAGTCGCCCTCCACCAGGAACAGTTCGGAACGCTTCGGGTCCTGGCCGGCGCAATCGGCCAGCTTGCCGGGCAGCGCCGGGCCCTGGGTGATGCGCTTGCGCTCGACTTTCTTGCCGGCCTTCAGGCGACGCCCGGCATTGCTGATCGCCAGCTCCGCCAGTTGCAGGCCCAGTTCGGGGTGGGCGTTGAGCCACAGGCTGAAGGCGTCCTTGACCACCCCGGAGACGAAGGCCGCCGCTTCGCGGGAAGACAGGCGCTCCTTGGTCTGCCCGGAGAACTGCGCCTCCTGCATCTTCATCGAGAGCACGAAGGCGATGCGTTCCCAGACATCTTCCGGCGCCAGCTTGACCCCGCGCGGCAGCAGGTTGCGGAACTCGCAGAACTCGCGCATGGCGTCCAGCAGCCCCTGGCGCAGGCCGTTGACGTGGGTGCCGCCCTGGGCGGTGGGGATCAGGTTGACGTAGCTTTCCTGGACGCTTTCGCCGCCCTCGGGCAGCCACAGCAACGCCCAGTCGACGGCCTCCTTGGTCCCGGCGAGGCTGCCGACGAAGGGCTCCTCGGGCAACCGCGGGAATTCGCTGACCGAGTCGGCCAGGTAGGAGCGCAGGCCGTCCTCGTAGAACCACTCGACCTTCTCGCCCGCGGCCCTGTCCTCGAAGCTGACCGCCAGCCCCGGGCACAGCACCGCCTTGGCCTTGAGCACGTGCTTGAGGCGGCTGATGGAGAACTTCGGCGAATCGAAGTACTTGCCGTCCGGCCAGAAACGCACGCTGGTGCCGGTGTTGCGCTTGCCGACCGAGCCGATGACTTCCAGGTCGCTGGCCTTGTAGCCGTCGGCGAAGGTCATCCGGTACTCGTTGGCATCGCGCTTGACGCGCACTTCCACGCGGTTCGACAGGGCGTTCACCACCGAGATGCCGACGCCGTGCAGGCCGCCGGAGAACTGGTAGTTCTTGTTGGAGAACTTGCCGCCGGCATGCAGCTTGGTGAGGATCAGCTCGACACCGGGAATGCCCTCTTCCGGGTGGATGTCCACCGGCATGCCGCGCCCGTCGTCCGACACCTCCAGCGAATTATCCTCGTGCAGGATCACCTGTACCGACTTGGCATGGCCGGCCAGCGCCTCGTCGACGCTGTTGTCGATGACCTCTTGCGCCAGGTGGTTGGGCCGCGTGGTGTCGGTGTACATGCCCGGGCGCTTGCGCACCGGGTCGAGGCCTGAGAGGACTTCGATGGCGTCGGCGTTATAAGTGGCCATGGGTCTCGGATCGTCGTTTCGTTAAAGGTCGGAAAAATCGATGTCGCGCCAGGCCTGCGCGGGAATGCCGGCGAACGCCAGCAACGCCGGCAGCCGCTCGGCGAAGCCCTGGAAGCCATGGTCGCCGCCCGACTGGATGCGCAAGGCGCAGGCTCGGTAATAGGCTTCGGCATGGCGGTAGTCGAGGGTTTCGTCGGCGGTCTGCAGCCAGACTTGGTAACGCGCCGGGTCCCGGGGAGGCGGGACTTCCAGCTCGGCCAGGGCACGGACGTGGTCCTCGGTCAATTCCCAGGTCTCGCCGCTGTAGAAGTTCCGCTGCGGCCCCAGGTTGCCGTCGAAAAGCCGGTGCGGGCTCACCGCCGGGTTGATCAGCAGCGCCGACAACCCATGGCGCTCGGCCAGGTGGGTCGCATAGTAGCCGCCCAGGGAACTGCCGACCAGCAAGGGCGCGCCCAATTCGGCGATGGCCTCGTGCAACTGGAGCATCGCCTGCCGTGGGTGATGGTGCAGCGCCGGGACGCGCAGGCTCGCGCGCCACCCCAGGCGGTCCATCAACCCGATCAGTTGCCGGGCCTTGTGGGATTCGGGTGAGCTGTTGAAACCGTGAATATAGAGAAGGGCAGTCATAGGGGCGGAAGGCTACAAGCTGCGCGCCGCCACCTGCAAGCCGCAGGACACACGCGGTGGCACACGCGGCGGTGGGCCGCGCTCAATAACCCTTGATGCTGTAGTCGACTTCGAAGTCGATTCCGGTGACCCGCGAGATACCGGTATCCAGGCGGCCATCGGCGTACAGGCGCAGCCAGCGATAGCCGGGCGCCTCCTCGTCCACGCGGAAATTGTCGCTGCCGGGGGCGAACTGCACGCAGGTGGAGGGCGAGGCCAGCAGGCGGACGTCGTCGCGCATCCGGTCGAACGCTTGATGGACATGCCCCCAGAGCACCGCGCGGACCCGCGGGAAACGCTCGATCACGGCGAACAGGGCCTCGGCGTTGCGCAGGCCGATGGGCTCCATCCAGCGGCAGCCGATGGACACCGGGTGATGGTGCAGGCCGACCAGCACATGACGCGCGCCGGCCTCGGCCAGCGCGCGCTCCAACAGGGCCAGCTGGGTTTCGTCGAGATGCCCGGGCACCGCGCCGGCGATGGAGGAGTCCAGCAGCACGATGCGCCAGCCTCCCAGGTCGAACACCGGCTCGAGCAGATCGCTGTGGGCGCAGACGGCATCCATGGTCTGCCGGTCGTCGTGGTTGCCGGGAATCCAGCGGACCGGCGCCGGAATGACTTCGCTGAGCGCGCGGAAACGCTGGTAGGACTCCGCCGAACCGTCCTGGGAG
Source organism: Pseudomonas sp. RIT-PI-AD (assembly GCF_025642785.1). Taxonomy (GTDB): domain Bacteria; phylum Pseudomonadota; class Gammaproteobacteria; order Pseudomonadales; family Pseudomonadaceae; genus Pseudomonas_T. Next base: position 12,425 of record NZ_JANZKU010000033.1, on the reverse strand, counting down.
AGGTCGCCGGTGGCGAGCACCAGGTCGATCCGCGGCTGTTCCTCGAGCACGCGCTCGACCACGCGGACCAGACTGTCGCGGGTATCCATGCCCAGCAGTCGGCCATCCGCCTGGGCGAACAGGTGACTGTCGGAAAGCTGAACCAGCAATACCGACGAATCGGGGGCGAGGGTGGACGTACTCGGCAAGTGGCCGTCTCCTGGTGGCTACAGCGGATTATGGTGGTGCGGCGCGGCCAGGGTAAACCCGCGAAGCGCGGCGCAGATCACAGTTAGCGAGCTCTGGATCGGCCGTTACGGCATTTTCTAGAGGACCGGCGCCAGTTCATGACCGCAGGCCAGGCAATGACTCAGCCATTCGCCGAGGAACAGGTTGAGCTGGCTCTTCTCGTCGGGCTGGTGCATCGCCGCGTTCGGATAGGGATAGATGCTGCGCAGGCGCCGTGCGTGCTCGGCGCTGACCACTTCGGCCATGCGCGCGTCGTGGTACACCCGGACCTCCATCTGCGGCGAGGGCAGCCAGGGCAGGGTGTATTCCTGGCGCACCCGCAGGGTGGTGGTATAGGGGCATGCCTCGAGCACTTCCAGCACCAGCACGCCGAGCAGGTGATCGCCCTGGCTGAGGGCGATGCGCCGCTCGCCGGAGCCTTCGCGCATGTCCGGCAGCAATCGCATCAGTTGCGCGTAGTTGGATTCGCAGGCGGCCTGCAGCCCGGCCAGATCGACCCGGTAGCGGTCGCGCAGCAGGTTCACGACCACAGCCCCCGCACTTCCGTGCGGTTCAACGCCAGCCATTGCAGGACGATGATGCTCGCGGCGTTGTTGATCCGCCCGTCGCGCACCGCCGCCAGGGCGTCTTCCAGTGGCCAGACGTGCACGCGGATGTCCTCGCCCTCCTCCGCCAGGCCGTGGACCCCGCCCGCGCCTTCGCTGTCGCAACGCCCGACGAACAGGTGCACCAGTTCGTCGGAACCACCCGGCGAGGGGAAGTAGCGGGTCACCGGCCAGAGGGAGGAGAAGGTCAGCCCGGCCTCTTCCTCGGCTTCACGATGGGCCACCTGCTCGGGCACCTCGTCCTTGTCGATGAGGCCGGCGACGATTTCCAGCAGCCAAGGGTTCTCGGTCTTGCCGAGGGCGCCGACCCTGAACTGCTCGATGAGCACCACGCAATCGCGCTTCGGGTCGTAGGGCAGCACGCAGACCGCGTCGTGGCGGACGAACAGCTCGCGGGTGAGCAGCGGCCCCATCTCGCCGGAGAACTGGCGGTGCCGCAATTGCAGGCGATCGAGGCGATAGAAGCCCCGAAAGCAGTCCTCGCGCTTGACGATCTCGACGGCATCCGGACCTGGGATAAAGGTATCGCTCATCCGCTTCTCGCTCGCTTTGAACAGGTGGAGATAGTCTGACTTCCGCGCCATCCTATCGTGCCCTCACGCCTGGCGCAGCCCCTTTGCAGCTTAGCCGGCGGCGACGCGGACGTGGCCGACCGATGGCGGCGGGCGTCGAACTCGGCCGGCCGACGGCAGTCGAACCGGCACCCTCATTCCTTCCAGTCGCCGTTGTCCATCCGAGTCTGAATGCCCATGCCCCACGCCAACCGCCTCGCCCTTCTCGGCTTCGTCCTCTGCCTCGCCGGCTGCCAGAGCCTCACGTCTTCCCGCCCCCCCGCGCCTCAACATATCGCCTGGGAGCACCTGAAACCCGGCTGTAGCGGCAGCGACTGCCCCTTGGTGAATATCGATACCCTGCGCTTCGCCGACGAGCCGGGCCTGAACGGGTTGATCGAACGCCGCCTGCTGGACATGACCCGCAACGCCCCGGACGCGCCGCTGCCGCGCTCGCTGCAGGACTACGAACGCGACTTCCTGCGCGATGCCGAGCCGCGCTGGAGCAGCTACCTGCAGGCCAAGGTGCGCGAGCAGCGCGACCAGATCCTGCTGATCGAGCTTTCCAGCTACCTGGACACCGGGGGCGCCCACGGCATGCCCGGCCGCGGCTTCATCACCTACGACCGCAATCACCACCTCGCCCTGACGCTGCAAGACATGCTGCTGCCCGGCCAGGAAACGGCCTTCTGGCGCGTGGTGGAGCAGGCCCACGGGCGCTGGCTCACCGCCAACAAGCTGGACGCCGACTACCTGCGCGACTGGCCGTTCCAGCGCACGCCCCACGTCGGCCTGGGTCGCGGCGCGGTGCTGGTGAAGTACGACGTCTACACCATCGCGCCCTATTCCAGCGGGCATCCGGAACTGGAAATCCCCTATCCGCAGCTCAACGGCATCCTGCGCCCGGAATACTTCCCCGGCCGCGGTTGAGCCGACCGTTCAAGGACGCTGGAGCGACGCGCGGCGCCAGAGCGCGCCGAGGATACCCTGCAACAGGCCGGCCACCACCAGGGCCGGCAGCGTCGCTCCCAGCTCGGGATAAGCCTGCGCCAGCAGGTGATACACCGCCACGCCGCCGAACCAGGCCAGCAGCGCGTCCCAGCGCCATGCCGGGTGCGCTCCGGGGGCGAGGTGCCGGCGACGCTGGAGGAAGTGCTCCACCAGCGCCACGCCGAACAGCGGCGCGAACACCGAGCCGATCAACAGCAGGAAGTTCTGGTACTCGGCCAAGGGGGCGAACCAGGCGATCAGGGTGCACAGCGCGCCGAGCGCCAGGGCCAGGCGTTCCACCTTCAGCGGCCAGAGCAGTCCGCAGGACACCGCGGCGGAATGGATGTCGGCGAAGGCGTTCTCCGACTCGTCGAGCAGGATCAGCAGCAAGGGGACGCCCATGCCGGCGCCGGCCAGCGCCAGCAGCAGCGCGTTGACCTCGCCGCTTTCGACGAACGCCAGGGTGTAGGCCACACCCAAGCCCATCAGCCATAGCGTGCCGAGGAAGAACCCCAGCGCGGTGCCGCCGAATACGCCTCGCGTGCCCTTGCCGAAGCGCGAGTAATCGGCCACCAGGGGCAACCAGGACAGCGGCATGGCGATGGCGATGTCGAAGCCCAGGGCGAACGGCAGCGACCCGTCGCCCCGGCGGGCCCAGAGGGCGCCGAGATCGGCGCGGGCGAAGAGTTCGAGGGTCAGCCACAGGCACGCGCCGAGCAGCAGCCAGATGCCCCACTTGCGCAGCACCCGACGCACGAAGGCCAGCGGCCCACTGACCGCCAGCAAGGTGGCCAGGGCGCCGAAGCACAACGTCCAGAGCGCCGGGGCGCTCCACGGGCTGGCCGCCCCGAAGGCGCGACGGGCCAACAGGCTGGCGGCGTCGCGCATGACGACGATCTCGAAACTGCCCCAGCCGATCAGTTGCAGCAGGTTGAGCACGGCCGGCAACACCGCCCCCTGGCGACCCAGACTGAGGCGCAGGGTGGCCATCGCCGAGAGGCCGGTGTCGCTGCCGATCAACGCGGCGCAGCCCAGCAGCGTCGCGCCCAGCGCCACCCCCAGCAGGATCGCCGCCAGCGCCCCCGCCATGCCCAGCCCCGGCGCCAGCAGCGCACCGGTCTGCAACACCATCAGGCCGACACCGAGGGAAAACCACAGGGAAAACAGATCGCGGGCGCCGAAGACGCGCGCACCCGCCGGAACGGAAACGTCGGGCGAGTAAGTACCGGGAGTATTCAAAGGCGTGATCTCAGAAAAGCCAAAGTAATGCCGAGCGAACGAACCGCCCCGCACGCGCGCCACCCCATGGGTGCGGATTCGTCCGCGACTGCCAACGCCCGGGCAGCGAACCCGCCCGGACTATCCCAAAAGCCTCGCGAATGAATTCGCTCCCGCCTCATCATCGGCATGAGGCCCCTGGCCCCGGGGCGGCCCGTGGTCGGGGCCTCCCCGCGAAGTGCATCCAGCCAAACGCGCTCATACCTTCTGATAGAGCTGGCTGCCTGCCTGCTTGAAGCGCTCCGCTTGATCCGCCAACCCTCGGGCGACGTCGGCGTCGACGGTTTCGATCCGCTGGTTGGCCGCGTAATCGCGGACTTCCTGGGTGATCTTCATCGAGCAGAATTTCGGTCCGCACATGGAGCAGAAATGCGCGACCTTGGCCGAGTCCTTGGGCAAGGTCTCGTCGTGGTAGGCCCGCGCGGTGTCGGGGTCCAGGCCGAGGTTGAACTGGTCTTCCCAACGGAATTCGAAGCGCGCCTTGCTCAGGGCGTTGTCGCGGATCTGCGCCCCCGGATGACCTTTCGCGAGATCCGCCGCATGCGCGGCGATCTTGTAGGTAATGATCCCCGTCTTCACGTCATCCTTGTTCGGCAAGCCCAGGTGTTCCTTGGGCGTCACGTAGCAGAGCATGGCGCAGCCGAACCAGCCGATCATCGCCGCGCCGATGCCTGAGGTGATGTGGTCGTAGCCCGGCGCGATGTCGGTGGTCAGCGGGCCAAGGGTATAGAAAGGCGCCTCGTCGCAGCACTCGAGCTGCTTGTCCATGTTCTCTTTGATCAATTGCATCGGTACATGGCCGGGGCCTTCGATCATGCACTGCACGTCATGCTTCCAGGCGATCTTGGTCAGCTCGCCGAGGGTTTCCAGCTCGCCGAACTGCGCTTCGTCGTTGGCGTCGGCAATCGAGCCTGGACGCAGGCCGTCGCCCAGGGAGAAGGACACGTCGTAGGCCTTCATGATGTCGCAGATGTCGTCGAAGTGGCTGTAGAGGAAGTTTTCCTTGTGATGCGCCAGACACCACTTGGCCATGATCGAACCGCCACGGCTGACAATCCCGGTGACGCGCTTAGCCGTCAGCGGCACATAGCGCAGCAGCACGCCCGCGTGAATGGTGAAGTAGTCGACGCCCTGCTCCGCCTGCTCGATCAGGGTGTCGCGGAACAGCTCCCAGGTCAGGTCCTCGGCGACCCCGCCGACCTTCTCCAGGGCCTGGTAGATCGGCACCGTGCCGATCGGCACCGGCGAGTTGCGGATGATCCACTCGCGGGTCTCGTGGATGTGCTTGCCGGTGGACAGGTCCATCACCGTGTCCGAGCCCCAGCGGATGCCCCAGGTCAGCTTGGCCACTTCTTCCTCGATGGAGGAGCCGAGCGCCGAGTTGCCGATGTTGCCGTTGATCTTCACCAGGAAGTTGCGGCCGATGATCATCGGCTCCAGCTCGGTGTGGTTGATGTTCGCCGGGATGATCGCGCGACCGCGGGCCACTTCCTGGCGGACGAACTCGGCGGTGATCTCCTTGGGAATGCCGGCGCCGAAGCTGTGCCCGGCGTGCTGCGCGTCGAGCAGGCCGGCGGCGCGGTGCTCGGCGAGCTTCATGTTCTCGCGGATGGCGACGTATTCCATCTCCGGGGTGATGATGCCCTGGCGCGCGTAGTGCATCTGGCTGACGTTGCGCCCGGGCTTGGCCCGGCGCGGGTTGCGCACGTGGGCGAAGCGCATCCGGGCCAGCTCGGGGTTGGCCAGGCGCTCCCGCCCGAAGGTCGAGCTGAGGCCGTCGAGCAGCTCGGTATCGCCGCGGTCGGCGATCCAGGCCGAGCGCACGTCGGCCAGGCCCTTGCGCACGTCGATCTGCACCGACGGGTCGGTGTAGGGGCCGGAGGTGTCGTAGACGGTGACGGGGGCGTTGATCTCGCCGCCGAAGGCGGTGGGCGTCACGTCCAGGCTGATTTCGCGCATCGGCACGCGGATATCCGGGCGCGAACCCTGCACGTAGATTTTCTGCGAACGCGGGAAAGGCTGGATGGACTGCTGGTCGACCTGGGCGCTGTCGCTGAGGTTCTGTTGTTGTTTGGCGGTCATCGGCTGGCTCCTGGCTGAATGTCGGAGCGAACCTGAAACGGGCGCACCCGGACTGGTGCAGAGGAGCCCGGCGGGAATCCGTCGAGCGCTTCTTGTTCCCTACGCAGGCCTTAACCTGATCAGGTTCAACGGGATCCGGAACTCTCCGATCTCAGCCTCCGATTCGAGGCACCCCGACAAGAACCCCCGCAGTCTAATCAAGGCCCGGGGATAAACCAACCCGCGGAGGCCAAACCGTGACCGGACCGTCGCGATGGCCTCGCGAACCCCGCGCGGCCACGGGCGAGCGGATTGTTGCGGCGAGGCAACATAGCTTATTGCAAACTACACTCACCGCGCCTCAAGGGCGCCTTGACCCCTCCCGCCGCGCCCCTTAGCCTTGTCCAATTTCGTCCAACCCTAGGATCACCGCATGCTGCGCAGACTTTCCCTGGCTATCGCCGTGGCCTCCGCCTTTTCGGGCGCGCTCCAGGCGGCAGAAGCCCCGCTGTCAGCCAGGACCGACCTGGTGACCGTCTATCAGGATGCCGTCAAGAACAACGCCGACCTCGCGGCCGCCCGCGCCGACCTCGAAGCCACCCGCGAAATCGTGCCCCAGGCGCGTTCCGGCCTGCTGCCGCAGATCTCCGGCGGCGCCAGCAGCACCGACACCCGCACCAAACTGGACGAGCCCTCGGTCACCAGCAGCCGCAGCGGCATCGTCTACCAGGCCAACCTCAGCCAGCCGATCTTCCGCGCCGACCGCTGGTTCCAGCTGCAAGCCGCCCAGGCCACCAGCGAACAGGCCGGCCTGCAATTCTCCGCGACCTCGCAGAACCTGATCCTGCAAACCGCCGAGCACTACTTCGCCGTGCTCCGTGCCCAGGACAACATGGCCGCGACCAAGGCCGAGGAAGCGGCGTTCAAGCGCCAGCTCGACCAGTCCAACGAACGCTTCGACGTCGGCCTGTCGGACAAGACCGACGTGCTGGAGGCCCAGGCCGGCTTCGACAACGCCCGCGCCGCGCGGATCATCGCCGAGCGCAGCGTGGAAGACGCCTTCCAGGCCCTGGTCACCCTGACCAACCGCGAATACAACTCCCTGGAAGGCATCCGCCACACCTTGCCGGTGGTGGTGCCCTCGCCCAACGATGCCAAGGCCTGGGTGGACACCGCCGCCCAGCAGAACCTCAACCTGCAGGCGAGCAATTTCGCCGTCGACGCCGCCGAGGAAACCCTGCGCCAACGCAAGGCCGGACACGCGCCGACCCTGGACGCGGTGGCCAGCTACCAGAAGGGCGACAACGACGCCCTCGGTTTCAGCAACACCGGCGTCAGCCCGGTGCGCTACGGCAGCGACGTCGAACAGCGCACCATCGGCCTGCAACTGAACATCCCGATCTACAGCGGCGGCCTGACCAGTTCCCAGGTGCGCGAGGCCTACCAGCGGCTGAACCAGACCGAGCAGCAGCGCGAAGGGCTGCGCCGCACCGTGGTGCAGAACACCCGCGACTATCACCGCGCGGTGAATACCGACGTGGAGCAGGTCAAGGCGCGCCGGCAGTCGATCATCTCCAACCAGAGCGCGGTGGAAGCCACCGAGATCGGCTACCAGGTCGGCACCCGCAACATCGTCGACGTGCTCAACGCGCAGCGTCAGCTCTATGCGACCGTGCGCGACTACAACAACGCGCGTTACGACTACATCCTCGACAACCTGCGCCTGAAGCAGGCCGCCGGCACCCTCAGCCCGGCCGATCTCGAGGCCCTGGCCAACTTCCTCAAGCCGGACTACAACCCGGACAAGGATTTCCTCCCGCCGGACCTGGCCAAGGCCGCCGAGGAGCAGAAGCAGCGCGGCATGTCCGACTACTGAGACGAAGAAAAGCCCGGCCGATGCCGGGCTTTTTCATGCCGCGTCGATCCCCGGCAACGGCGCTACCCCTTATCGAAGCCCTCCGGCGCAGCCCCTTGGCCAACCGCGCTCACTGCGCCGCCCAGGCATTGAAACGCTCTTCCAGCTCCTCGCCATGGTCGGCCCAGAACTCGTCGTCCATCGCCAGCCCGACCGCCAGGTTGGCCGACGAGGTGGGTACCCAGCTCGCCAACTGCGGGTCCAGGCGCTCCGCGGCCTGCCGGTTGGTCGGCCCATAGGGGATGTGCCCGACGTAATCCACCTGGGCGTCGGCCTGGTTGGCGAAGGCGATGAAGTCCTTGGCTGCCTTGACGTGGGCCGAGCCCTTGATGATCGCCCAATAGTCCATGCCGTAGAGGCTGCCCAGCCAGGCCAGCGCCAGGTTACGCCCATCCTTGTGGGCGTCGGCGATGCGTCCGGTGTAGGTCGAGGTCATCACCACGTCCCCCGCCGCCAGCCATTGCGCCGGCTGCGCGCCGGCTTCCCACCACTGAATGTAGGGCTTCAGCTCGCCGAGCTTGGCGAACGCGCGCGCCACGCCGGCCTCGGTGCCGAGCAGGCGGTAGACGTCCTCGCGCGCCACCCCGTCGGCCAGCAGGGCGAACTCCAGGTTGTACACGGCCCGCTTGCGCAGCCCGCGCTTGCCGGGGAATTTCTTCACGTCCCAGAAATCCGCCCAGGAGGTCGGCGCCGGCTTGAGTGCGTCGGCGTCGTAGCCGATGGCGACGCCCCAGACCAGCGCGGCGGCTCCGCACTCGCGGGCGGCGTTCGGAATCAACTGTTCCTCGCCGCCGAGGGCCTTCCAGTCGAGGCGTTCGAACAGACCCTCGTCGCACCCGCGGGCGAGGTCGGGCCCTTCGATCTGCACCAGGTCCCAGTCGGCATGGCCGGTATCGGCCATCACCTTGACCCGCGCCATTTCGCCGTTGTACTCGCCCTGCACCACCTCGACCCCGGAGCGGGCGCTGAAGGGTTGGAAGAATGCCGCTTCCTGGGCCTTCTGGCCGGCTCCGCCATACCCGACGATGACCATGCTCTCGGCCGCCTGAGCCGCACCGAATCCCAGCCCGAGGGCCATCAGCCAGGGCGATAGCGTTCGTGCGCGACTCATAGCGAACGCCCTCCCACCGACGGCCTGCCGGAGACCGGGTCCGGCACCTGGGCGCGAGGGGTGACAAGGGCGCCGTGACCGGAAACGACCGGGACGGCGGGCAGGACGGATCGAAACCGCTGACAAGGGTTCATGCGCATCTCCTTTCTTGTTGTTGTGGAGCACGTCGCGGAGGCCCGCTTTTTTACGCGGGTTCGCTTGAAAACTACCCAGCGGCCATTAAAAAAACAAGTTGATTTTTTACTTTAGGTAAATTTACATCGGTTATTGTGAGACGGTGAAGACAGCCGTCGACCCTACCCAGAACAAAAAAGGACGCACGCCTCGATGAACGCTTTCCCGCACCTGTTCAGCCCTTTGCAGATCCGCGGCAAGCGCCTGAAGAACCGGATCATGTCCAGCGGGCACGACACGTCGATGCCCACCGACAACCTGGTCAACGCGCCACTCATCGCCTACCACCGGGCCCGGGCCGAGGGCGGTGCCGGCCTGATCGTGCTGCAAGTCGCCGGCGTCCACGACAGCGCGCGCTACACCTCCCACGTGCTGATGGCCACCGACGACGCCTGCATCGAGGGTTATCGGCGCCTCGCCGAGGTCTGCCACGCGCAAGGCGCCCTGGTGCTGTCCCAGGTCTTCCACCCCGGCCGCGAGATCATGGAGTCCGCCGATGGCCTGCTGGCCGTGGCCTACTCCGCCTCCGCCGCGCCCAACGAGCGTTTCCGGGTGATGCCGCGGGCCCTGGAGCAAGCGATGATCGACGAGATCGTCGCCGGCTATGCCAGCGCCGCGCGGCGTCTGCACCGGGCCGGACTGGATGGCGTGGAAGTGGTGGCCAGCCACGGCTACCTGCCGGCGCAGTTCCTCAATCCACGGCTGAACCGCCGCGAGGACGCCTACAACGGCGACCTCGAGGCACGCCTGCGCTTCCTCCGCGAAGTGCTCGGCGCGATCCGTGCGGCGACCGGCAACGACTTCATCGTCGGCCTGCGGATCTCCGCCGACGAACGCGACCCCGAGGGCCTCACCGAGGACGAGTCGCTGCACGCGGTACAGGCCCTGCAAGGCGAACTGGACTACGTGCACATCGTCGCCGGCACCTCCGCGTCCCTCGGCGGCGCGGTGCACATCGCCCCGCCGATGGCGGTGGGCGCTGCCTATCTCGCGCCCACCGCGGCGCTGTTCAAGGCACGCCTGGCGATTCCGCTGTTCGTCACCGGGCGGATCAACCAGCCCCAGGAAGCCGAGCAGATCGTCGCCCAAGGCCAGGCCGACGTCTGCGGCATGACCCGCGCACTGATCTGCGACCCCGAGATGCCGAACAAGGCCGGCGCTGGCCGCAGCGACGACGTGCGCGCCTGCATCGCCTGCAACCAGGCGTGCATCGGCCACTTCCATCGCGGCTACCCGATCTCCTGCATCCAGCACCCGGAGACCGGCCGCGAACTGCTCTACGGACACGCCGCGACGCCGCGCCCGCGCAAGCGCGTGCTGGTCGCCGGCGGCGGACCGGCCGGCATGAAAGCCGCGGCAGTGGCGGCGCAACGGGGTCACGACGTGACCCTCTGCGAGGCCAGCGCGCAGCTCGGCGGGCAGATCCAGCTGGCGCAACTGCTACCGCGGCGCAGCGAATTCGGCGGCGCCTCCACCAACCTGCAACGGGAAATGGAGCGGGCCGGCGTCCAGGTGCGCCGCCACACGCGGGTAGACCGCGCGCTGGTGGAGCGCGAGCGCCCCGACCTGGTGATCGTCGCCACCGGAGCCGAGCCTTACTGGCCGCCCTTCGAACGCGCCGGCACCTTGCAGGTGGTGGATGCGTGGCAGGTATTGCGCGGCGAGGCGCAGGTCGGCCGCTCGGTCCTGGTGGTCGACTGGCGCTGCGACTGGATAGGCCCGGGCATCGCCGAACGGCTGACCCGCGACGGCCACCGCGCACAGCTGGCGGTGAACGGCACCCACTGCGGCGAGAACCTGCCGCTCTACGTGCGCGACCATATGGTCGGCGAGCTGCATCGGCTGGGCATCGCCATCACCCCCTATGCGCGCCTCTACGGCTGCGACGACAGCACCGTGTACATGCAACACACCGCCAGCGGCGAACCGCTGATCTTCGAGGACATCGACACCCTGGTGCTGTGCCAGGGCCACCAGTCGGTGGACAGCCTGGCCGGCGAACTGGAAGGCCTGGTGGCCTACCAGCGCATCGGCGACTGCCTGGCGCCACGCACCGCGGAGGAAGCCATCTACGAAGGCCTGAAGGCGGCCTGGGCGATCTGATGTCGCGGACTGCCCCCACGGGAACGCGCCCCTGTCGTTGTGGGAGCGAAGTCATTCGCGAGGCTTTCGGGATAGCCCAGGCAACTTCGTGGCCTGGGCGCTGGCAGCGCGCGGATGAATCCGCTCCCACAGGGGCGAGTGCCTCGCGAGATGGCGGCGTTTCATGGGCTTGCATGGTGGGAGCGAAGTCATTCGCGAAGCTTTCGGGATAGCCCAGGCAACTTCGTGGCCTGGGCGCTGGCCGTCGCGGATGAATCCGCTCCCACGGGGGCGAGTGCCTCGCGAGATGGCGGCGTTTCATGGGCTTGCATGGGTGGCGGCGAATTCGTTCGCGAAGCTTTTGGGATCACCCAGGCAACTTCGTGGCTTGGGCGCTGGCAGCGCGCGGATGAATCCGCTCCCACGGGGGCGAGTGCCTCGCGAGATGGCGGCGTTTCATGGGCTTGCATGGGTGGCGGCGAATTCGTTCGCGAGGCTTTCGGGATAGCCCAGGCAGCTTCGTGGCCTGGGCGCTGGCAGTCGTGGATGAATCGCTCCCACAAGGGTCGGGCGCCTCGTAGGGTTGGGTGTTTCCAGGGGTGGCGGTGTCATGCCTGTGAAAGCGCATTCGTATCGGCCCGATGCCCGGGCTTCGGCCTCGACGGTCGGCAGCGGCGGGCCGGTTTGTTTAGAATGCCGCTTCGCCCGCCGCCAGGATCGCCGCATGAGTCGCAAAGCCCCCCCGGACGTCAACGACCGCGCATCCTCCGCGGAACCCGGCACGCACTTCCTCGGCACCCGCATCCGGGGCTTGCGTAAACGGCGGAACCTGACCCTCAGCGCGCTGGCCGAGCAGAGCGGCCTCACCGCCGGCTACATCAGCCAACTGGAGCGCAACCTCGCCTACCCCTCGATTCCCGCGCTGTTCAACATCGCCCGCAGCCTGGGGGTGACCATCCAGTGGTTCTTCGCCAGCGAGGGCGCGGTGGACCCCGCCGACGCCGGCTACGTGGTGCGCCGCAACAGCCGGCTGAGCGTGCATTACGAAGACGGGATCATCGACGAACTGCTCACCCCGCAACCCAGCCGTCAGTTGGAGATCCTCCACTCGCGCTTCCCGCCCGGCACCTACAGCCAGCAAAGCTACAGCCACGAGGGCGAAGAAGCCGGCTACATCCTCGCCGGAACCTTCGAACTCTGGGTCGGCGACCGGCACTTCCAGCTCAAGGAAGGCGACAGCTTCAGCTTCTCCAGCCAGGAACCCCACCGCTACGGCAACCCCGGCGACACCGACGCCATCGTCCTCTGGATGATCACCCCACCGACCTTCTAACTCAGGCGCCCAGCGCGCCAACCGCCGACGTTCGCCCGAACCCGGTGACGGGCGACACTCGCCGTCGTCCATGCGCACGGCATCACTCGACACTCGC
>NZ_JANZKU010000032.1 GCF_025642785.1 Pseudomonas sp. RIT-PI-AD | reverse complement strand
AGGTGGCGGTATTGGACGAAGCCGGAGCGTTCGGCGAGGCGGTCGTAGAGCTGCATGGCGGTGTGGTTGCTTTCGTGGGTCAGCCAATGCACCCGCGAGCAGCCGGCAGCGGCGGCCTCGCGGTAGACATGTTCGATCAGTTGGCGACCGACCCCCGCGCCGCGCAGGCTTTCGGCGACGAACAGGTCCTGCAGGTAGCAGTAATCGCCGGTCGTCCAGCAGGAGCGGTGGTAGATGAAGTGCACCAGGCCCAGGGCTTCGCCGTCGCGCCAGGCCAGCGCGGCGTGCATGGGTTCGGCGGGGTCGAGGAAGCGTTGCCAGGTGCGCGCGCTGGTGTCCGGCGGGATCGCGGTGGCATAGAAGCGCTGGTAGCCCTCCCAGAGGGGAAGCCAGGCGGCGTGATCGTCGCGACCGAGGGGGCGGATGTCGAGGTGCATGGGGATCTCCGGGAGGGCCGTCAGTGGCCGGAATCGTTCATCGTGGCCGCGAGGGCCCGGGCCTGCGGGTCGTCGCTGTCCAGCAGGCCGGCGCGGACGCCCGCCACGTCGGCCGGCGAGCGGTTCTGGCTGAGTTTCCACTGGCCTTCCAGGCCACGGATCGGCAGGGCGAAGCCGACGATGGCGCGCAGCAGGCCGTCGAGGTAGTCGCGCGGCGCATCCTCCAGTGCCCAGGGCCGCGGTCGTCCGGCCTCGTGACGGGCGCTCAGGCGCTCGACCAGGCGATACAGGCGCGGCCCGTCGTCGAACACCTCGGCCTGGCCGTAGGCGTGCACCGCCACGTAGTTCCAAGTGGGCACCACCCGGCCGTGCTCGGCCTTGCTGGCGTACCAGGACGGGCTCACGTAGGCGTTGGCGCCGACGAACACCGTCAGCGCCTCGGCTCCGGCGGCGAGGTCCTGCCAGTGCGGATTGGCCCGGGCGAAGTGCCCGTAGAGGGTGCCCTTGTCGCCCTCGCCGGTTTCCAGCAGCAGGGGCAGATGGGTGGCCAGCAGGCCCTGCTCGCCGTGGCTGACCAGGGTGGCCAACGGCGCTTGCTCGATCTGGGCATGCAGGCGGGCCAGGTCGTCCTGGCGGAAAGCGGCGGGGCGGTGCATGACGAATCTCCTGGCGCGGTGGAACCATCCTAGGCAGGATATTGGTCCGTTGTAAGCGCCATTTCCGGCGACTTTCATGGAGCCAATCAGGAGTCCGCCATGGCCGATGCGCCCGCCCTGCCGTTCGATTTCGCCGGCATTCACCTCGACCCCGGCCAGGGCCTGGCGCGGCAGCTGTACCGCGCGCTGCGCGAACGCATCCTCGACGGCCGCCTGCCCGGTGGCGTGCGGCTGCCGGCCAGCCGCGACCTGGCGCAGCGCCTGGGGGTTTCGCGGAACACCGTGATGCGCGCGTTCGAGCAATTGCACGCCGAGGGCTACGTGGATGGTCGCACCGGCGACGGCACCTACGTCGGCGGCTTCGCCAGCGCGCCCAAGGCTCCGCGGCCGAGCGCCGCGCGCTGGCCGTCCGGCGCGGGCCTGGCGCGGGCGCGCGAACATGCGCGGCCGCCATTGCGCAGCGGTCCGCCGCGGGCATTCCGCGTCGGCGTACCGGCCTTCGACCTGTTTCCCTTCGACACCTGGTCGCGCCTGCAGGCGCGCTTCTGGCGCAAGCCGCCGCCCGAGGCCCTGGGCTACGGCGATCCGGCCGGCGACGCCCAGTTGCGCGAGCTGATCGCCGCCTACCTGCGCACCGCGCGGGGCTTGCACTGCGATCCGGCGCAGGTGGTGATCACCTGCGGCGCCCAGCAGGCCATCGGCCTCTGTGCGCAACTGCTGCTGGATCCCGGCGACCGGGTGGCGGTGGAGAACCCTGGCTATCGCGCCGCCGCCCATGCCTTCACCCTGGCCGGCGCGCGGCTGTGCGGCGTTGCGCTGGATGCCGACGGTCTGGACACCGCCGAGCTGGCGCGCCTGCCGGACTGCCGGCTGGTCTACCTGACGCCCTCGCACCAGTACCCCACCGGGGTGACCCTGTCGTTGGCGCGGCGCCTGGAGTTGCTGGAGTGGGCGGAGCGCAGCGACGGCTGGATCCTGGAGGACGATTACGACGGCGAGTACCGCTACGACGGCACGCCGCTGGCGCCGCTGGCGGCCCTCGATCGCCAGGGCCGGGTGCTCTACGTGGGGACCTTCTGCAAGATCGCCTTTCCGGCGCTGCGCCTGGGCTACCTGGTGCTGCCGGCGCACCTGGCCGAGGTCTTCGCCCGGCGCCGCTCGGCGGACATGCGGCATTCCGAGGTCGGCACCCAGGCGGTGATGGCGGCGTTCATCGCCGAGGGGCATTTCCAGCGCCACGTGCGTCGCATGCGCCAGGCCGCGCGCGCTCGCCGCGACGCGCTGCTGCGCGGCTGGCCGCAGGACATCGCCGGTTGCGCGGCGCTGCCGCCGGTGGCCGCCGGCCTGCACCTGTGCGTGCGGGTCGAGAGCCTGGCGCGGGAGCGCGAATTGATCGCCGCCGCCGAATCGGTGGGCGTGGAGCTCAATGGCCTGAGCGAGTACTGGCTGGAGGACGGCGCCCCGGCGGCGGAGTGCCGCGCGGGGCTGGTGCTGGGGTTCGCCGCGGTGCCCGAGGCGGCGATCGGCGAGGCGCTGGCGGCGTTGCGCCGGGCCTGGCGCTGATCAGTCGACGCGTTCGCCGCAGAGGTCGAGGGCGAACCACTGCTCCGTCTCGGCCTGGGACAGGCCGGCGCCGAGCAGGGCGAACAACTTGCCCAGCGCCGCTTCGCGGGTCATCCCGCCGGCCGAGACCAGCCCGGCGTCACGCAACAGACTGCCGGCGGCGTACACGTCGAAGGCCACGTGGCCCTGGCAGCACTGGCTGACGGCGGCCAGCACCACGCCGCGGGCATGGGCATCGCGCAGCATGGCGAGCAGCTCGGCATCGTCCGAGGGGCCGGTGCCGCTGCCGTAGCATTCCACCAGCAGCGCGCGCGCGCCGCTGGCCAGCAGCGCCTCGACCTGGGCCGCGCGGATGCCCGGGAACAGCGGCAGCACCGCCAGCTCCACCGGCTGGCGACGGACACGATAGTCGAGGCTGGCCGGGATGCCCTCGGCGCGGGCGCCCTGGCGTTC
The DNA here is from genome assembly GCF_025642785.1 of Pseudomonas sp. RIT-PI-AD. GTDB lineage: Bacteria > Pseudomonadota > Gammaproteobacteria > Pseudomonadales > Pseudomonadaceae > Pseudomonas_T. The sequence goes on along the minus strand of NZ_JANZKU010000032.1, from coordinate 42,720 downwards.
CCGCGGCAGCTCGGCGAAGGCGTCGAAGGCATCGCTGCGCAGCTTGCTCGCCCGCGCCCCGTGCAGCAGCGCGCCGGCGAAGTACAGGTACACGCCGGCCGCGACGCCTCGCTCGAGGCGCGCCACGGCGCCGAACAGGTTATCCCAGGCGTCGCTGCCCTCGGCACCGGCCGGCAGCATAGAGCCGGTTAGCAGCACCGGAACCGGCAAGCCGAGCAGCAGGAAGCTCAGGGCCGCCGCGCTGTAGGCCAGGGTATCGGTGCCATGCAGCAGCAGCACCGCGTCGCAGCCGTCGGTCTGCACCGCGGCGACGATGGCGTCGCGCATCGCCAGCCAGTTGTCCTGGCGCATGTTGGCGCTGTCCAGCGGCGGCGACAGTTCGCGAAAGGTCCAGTGGGGGAACGGGCGTTCGGGGTGGGCGGCCTGCTCGGCGCGCAGGCGCGCCTCGAAGCCGGAGGCGGGCGCCAGGCCGGCTGCGCTCATCTGCATGCCGATGGTACCGCCGGTGTAGAGCACGAGAAGCTTACGAACGGCAGTCATGCCGCGCTCCTTCTTGTCGAGGGGGAAAGGGCCGTTCGGTGAGGCGGCCCGGGTCGCCGGAGGGGCGAAGGCGCGCGGCACCCTGGGGCGCCGCGGCAGGCTGAATCAGTGGTGCGCGGGAAGCGGTTGCACGCCGGTGTCGGTCAGGCTGTCGACGCGCGGTGCAACCGGCCAGGCCTCGGGGTCGAGGTCCAGGTCGGCGAACTTGGCGGCGTCGAAGACCGGAGTCTTGATGCCGGCGCGACGCTGGTCGTCGTAGTCACGCAGCACCCGCAGGCCCACCTTGACCAGCATGGCCAGGGCGATCAGGTTGACGAAGGCCAGGCAGGTCATGGTGATGTCGGCGAAGGCGAACACGGTGGAGAGGTTCTGCACCGAGCCCCAGACGATCAGCGCCAGCACCAGACCGCGATAGACCAGCAGCACCGGGCGGCTGCGGCCGGCGAGGAAGCGCAGGCTGTTTTCGCCGAGGTAGTAGTTGTAGAGGATGCAGGTGAAGACGAACAGCGACAGCGCCACGCTGACGAAGATCCGCCCCCAGTCGCCGACCACCGCCGCCAGGGAGTTCTGGGTGAGGACGATGCCGTCGCCTTCGAAGCCGGGGGTGTAGAAGCCCGACAGCAGGATCAGCAGGGCGGTGCAGGTGCAGATGACGAAGGTGTCGAGGAACACGCTGAAGGCCTGCACCACGCCCTGGGAGGCCGGGTGCTGGACGGAGGCCACCGCGGCGACGTTGGGCGCGCTGCCCAGGCCGGCTTCGTTGGCGAACACGCCCCGCTTGACGCCCATCACGATGGCGCTGCCGAGCAGGCCGGCGAAGGCCGGGTCGAGGCCGAAGGCGCTCTTGATGATGGTCTCCAGCATGGCCGGGACGTGCTCAATCTGGGTGGCGATGACGTACAGGGTCACGCCGATGTAGGCCAGGGTCTTCACCGGCACCAGCAGGTCGGACACCGAGGCGATGCGCTTGATGCCGCCGAAGAACACCAGGCCGAGCAGGACCGCCAGGGCGATGCCGGTGATTTGCGGGTCGAAGCCGAAGGCGTTCTGCAGCGAATGGGTCACGGTGAAGGATTGCAGGCCGTTGAAGGCGAAGCCGTAGGTCACCAGCAGCAGCACCGAGAACACGATGGCCATGCCTTTCAGCTTCAGGCCGTGCTGGATGTAGTAGGCCGGGCCGCCGCGGTACAGGCCGTCGCCGTCGGCGCGCTTGTACAGTTGCGCCAGGGAGCACTCGAAGAAGCTGCTGGACATGCCGACCAGGGCGGTCACCCACATCCAGAACACCGCGCCCGGGCCGCCCAGGGTTACGGCGATGCCGACCCCGGCGATGTTACCCGCGCCGACGCGGCCGGCGAGGCTGAGCATCAGCGCCTGGAAGGAACTGAGCTGGCCGGACTGGCTGCGCACCGAGTCCTTGAAGACCGAGAACATGTGGCCGAAATAGCGGATCTGCACGAAGCGCGAGCGCACCGTGAAGTAGGTGCCCAGGCCGACGATGAGGACGATGAGCAGTTTTCCGGACAGGAAGTCGTTGAGTGTTTCGAGCATGGGTAACCTCGATTTCTTGTTTTTTCGGGGCGATGCCGACGGCTGCCCGGGGACGGCTGTCTTCGCGAAGCGCGCATGGTTGGGCAAGCGCCGGGCCGACGCAATTTCGCGGCTCGTTACGAAGTGACGCGAGTCGATGCTATAGTCGCGTCACTCGCATCCACCGTACCGCACCATGTCCACGCCGCTTTCCAGCAACCTCAAGCTGCTCTGCAGCCACTACCGCTCGATCGCCGAGATCTGCCGCAAGCTGGCGATCAACCGCGCCCAGTTCAACAAGTACCTCAGCGGCCAGAGCCGACCGACGGCCTACAACCTCAAGCGCATCGGCGACTTCTTCGGCGTCGAGAGCTACGAGCTGGGCCTGCCCCCCGAGCAGTTCGCCAAGCTGGTCGGCGCCCGCGGCGGCGAATCCACCGCCAGCGCCGGCGCCGATCCCCTGGGCGCCCTGCTCGAGCCGCTGCGCCAGCAGGCCGGCAGCCTGTCGCGCTATTGCGGCTACTACTTCGAATACGCCAACTGCATGTCGGTGCCGGGGAGCATCCTGCTGTCCCTGGTGCACCTGCACGAGGACGCCGGCAACTTCCTCTTCGAGCGCCAGGAACGCCAGGAGCGCGCCAGCAGCAACAGCGGCCCGGCGGAGGATTGGGTGCGCTGCCGCTACCTGGGCGCGGCCTTCAACCTGCAGGACCGGCTGTTCCTCCTGGACTACGAGTCGCTGACCCTCAACGAGATGAGCCAGACCATCCTGATCCCCAGCTTCAAGAGCCGTATCACCCGGCTCAACGGCCTGAAGACCGGGGTGTCCAGCGGCGACCGGCGCACCCCGGCCTGCACCCGGGTGGTGTGGGACTACCTGGGCACCGAGATCAACCGGGTCGCCGCCTATCGCCAGGTGATGCTCTATGCGCCGGACGATCCGCGCATCGACGACGACATCCGCCAGCGCCTGGCCGGCGCGCGGATGCGCCACGGGCTGTTCGAGATCGAGTGAAGGGCAGGCCGCGAGGGGCATAAAAAAGGGGGAGCCGTGGCTCCCCCGAAAGTCGGCGCGCGGGGCGCGCCGCCTGGTGATCAGGCGCTGTGGGGCAGCAGCCGCGGGGCGATCATGTTCTCCGGGCGCAGGATGTCGGCCAGGGTGGCCTCGTCCAGCAGGCCTTCCTCGCGCACCAGTTCCAGCACGCCGCGGCCGGAAATCAGCGCTTCGCGGGCGATGCGGGTGCTGTTCTCGTAGCCGATGTAGGGGTTGAGCGCGGTGACCAGGCCGATGGAGTGTTCCACCAGTTCGCGGCAACGCGCTTCGTTGGCGGTGATGCCGACGATGCAGTGCTCGCGCAGCATGTCCATGGCCCGCTGCAACAGGCGGATCGAATCGAAGATCTTGTAGGCGATCAGCGGTTCCATGACGTTCAGCTGCAGTTGCCCGCCTTCGGCGGCCAGGGTCAGCGCCAGGTCGTTGCCGATCACCTCGAAGGCCACCTGGTTGACCGCCTCGGGGATCACCGGGTTGACCTTGCCCGGCATGATCGAGCTGCCTGGCTGGCGCGCCGGCAGGTTGATCTCGTTGATCCCGGTGCGCGGGCCGCTGGAGAGCAGGCGCAGGTCGTTGCAGATCTTCGACAGCTTCACCGCGGTGCGCTTGAGCATCCCGGAGAACAGCACGAAGGCGCCCATGTCGGAGGTGGCTTCGATCAGGTCGGCGGCCGGTTGCAGCGGCTGCCCGCTGATCGCCGCGAGGCGCTCCACCGCGAGCTTCTGGTAGCCGGGGTCGGCGTTGATCCCGGTGCCGATGGCGGTGCCGCCCAGGTTGACCTCGGTGAGCAGCTCCGGCGCCAGGCGCTTGAGGCGGTCGAGGTCTTCGCCGAGGGTGGTGGCGAAGGCGTGGAACTCCTGGCCCAGGGTCATGGGCACCGCGTCCTGCAACTGGGTGCGGCCCATCTTCAGCACCTGGCCGAACTCCACGCCCTTGGCGGCCAGGGCCTGGATCAGGCTGTCGAGGCTGGCGAGCAGCGCGTCGTGGCCGAGCAACAGGCCCAGGCGGATGGCGGTGGGGTAGGCGTCGTTGGTCGACTGCGCCATGTTCACGTCGTTGTTCGGGTGCAGGTACTGGTATTCGCCCTTGGCGCGGCCCATGGCTTCCAGGCCGATGTTGGCGATCACCTCATTGGCGTTCATGTTGGTCGAGGTGCCGGCGCCGCCCTGGATCATGTCCACCACGAACTGCTCGTGGAAGTCGCCGCGGATCAGCCGCGCGCAGGCTTCGCTGATCGCCGCGTGCTTGGCCTCGCCGAGGTGGCCGAGCTGGCGGTTGGCGTCGGCCGCGGCCTGCTTGACCATGGCCAGGGCGACCACCAGTTTCGGGTAGTGCGACAGCGTCACCCCGGACAGGCGGAAGTTGTTCACCGCGCGCAGGGTCTGGATGCCGTAATAGGCGTCGGCGGGGACTTCGAGGGTACCGAGCAGGTCTTTTTCGAGGCGGAAGGATGCAGCGGAGGACATGATGGCGGGTATCTCGGGCAATACGGCTGAGCCGCGATAGGGCCGTAGGATAGGGCTCCGGGCCGATCGCAGACCAATGCTGTTAAACGCTGGGGTATGCATAATCGGCATACTGTCGCTGTGACGCCGGCCCCTCGCCGCGCGTGTGCCCTACCACCGCCGCCCGGGGAGCGCCGATGAACCTGGAAACCAAATGGCTGGAAGACTTCGTCGCCCTGGCCGTCACCCGCAGCTTTTCCCAGGCCGCCACGCGGCGCTTCGTCACCCAGCCGGCGTTCAGCCGGCGCATCCGCAGCCTGGAGGCCACCCTCGGCCTGACCCTGGTCAACCGTGCGCGCACGCCGATCGAGCTGACCGAGGCCGGGCAATTGTTCCTGATCACCGCGCGCAGCCTGGTGGAGCAGCTCGGCGAAGTGGTGCGCCACCTGCATCACCTGGAGGGCCAGCAGGGCGAAGTGTTGCAATTCGCCGCGGCGCATTCGCTGGCCCTGGGCTTCTTCCCGCAATGGATCGCCCGCCTGCGCGCCGATGGGCTGGGCTTCGCCAGCCGGCTGGTGGCGGCCAACGTGGGCGAGGCGGTGCACGCGCTGCGCGAGGGCGGCTGCGACCTGATCCTGGCGTTCTACGACCCCGACGCGGCCCTGCAAATGGACCCGGAACTGTTCCCCTCGATGCCCCTGGGCGGCACCGAGATGCTGCCGGTCTGCGCGGTGGACGCCGCGGGCCGACCGCTGTTCGACCTGGAAAGCGGGCAGAGCGTGCCGCTGCTGGCCTACAGCGCCGGGGCCTTCCTCGGGCGCTCGGTCAACCTGCTGCTGCGCCAGCGCGCGCTGCGCTCCACCACGGTCTACGAGACGGCGATGGCCGACAGCCTGAAGAGCATGGCCCTGCAAGGGCTCGGCGTGGCCTGGGTGCCGCGCCTGAGCATCACCGCCGAACTGGCGCGGGGCGAATTGGCGATCTGCGGTGGCGAGCAATGGCAGGTGCCGCTGGAGATCCGCCTGTACCGCTGCGCCCTGGTGCGCAAGGCGGCGGTGCGCCTGCTCTGGCGCAAGCTGGAAAGCGGCCTCGGCATGTAGCCGGGGGCGTCGCGCAGCGGTGGGGCGGGCGCATCACCCGGTGCGCCGCTGGCCGCGCGCGGCGCGGGGACAGGCGGTCGCGGCGGATGCGCCCCGGGCATGGCTTTAGGCTATACTGCGCCGCCTCAAAAACCGGCGTCGCCGTCGGTTTGCCCGTACATGCCAAGCCACGCCCCCGCCGCGTGGCTTGTTGGTTTTTGTCGCGCCCTCCGGCGCACAACGAAGAGGCACGACGATGAGCGCACTGGTAGGCCTGATCATGGGCTCCAAGTCCGATTGGAGCACCCTCAGCCACACCGCCGAGATGCTGGACAAGCTGGGCATTCCCTACGAAGTGAAGGTGGTGTCCGCGCACCGGACCCCGGACCTGCTCTTCCAGTACGCGGAACAGGCCGAGGCCCGGGGCATCCAGGTGATCATCGCCGGCGCCGGCGGCGCCGCGCACCTGCCGGGCATGTGCGCGGCCAAGACCCACCTGCCGGTGCTCGGCGTGCCGGTGCAGTCGTCGATGCTCTCCGGCGTCGATTCCCTGCTGTCGATCGTGCAGATGCCGGCCGGCGTGCCGGTCGCCACCCTGGCCATCGGCAAGGCCGGCGCGGTCAACGCGGCATTGCTGGCGGCGAGCATCCTCGGCCATGGCCACCCGCAGTTCCACGTCGCCCTCAAGGCGTTCCGCGACGAACAGACCCGTAGCGTGCTGGACCAGCCGGACCCGCGCGACGCCTGAGGGCGGGGCGCAGACGAACAACCAGAGTAAGGGGCAGGACATGAAAATCGGCGTAATCGGAGGCGGCCAACTGGGCCGCATGCTGGCACTGGCGGGTACGCCGCTGGGCATGGACTTCGCCTTTCTCGACCCGGCGCCCGACGCCTGCGCCGCCGCCCTCGGCGAACACATCCGCGCCGACTACGGCGATCAGGACCACCTGCGGCAACTGGCCGACGAAGTCGACCTGGTGACCTTCGAGTTCGAGAGCGTGCCGGCCGAGACCGTGGCGTTCCTGTCCCGCTTCGTCCCGGTCTACCCCACCGCCGAGGCGCTGCGCATCGCCCGCGACCGCTGGTTCGAGAAGTCGATGTTCAAGGACCTCGGCATCCCCACGCCGGCCTTCGCGGACATCCACTCGCAACCCGATCTCGACGCCGCGGCGCAGGCCATCGGCCTGCCGGCGGTGCTGAAGACCCGCACCCTGGGCTACGACGGCAAGGGCCAGAAGGTCCTGCGCGACGCGGCCGATGTCGCCGATGCCTTCGCCGAACTGGGCAGCGTGCCCTGCATCCTCGAAGGCTTCGTGCCCTTCACCGGCGAGGTCTCGCTGATCGCCGTGCGCGCCCGCGACGGCGAAACGCGCTTCTACCCGTTGGTGCACAACCGCCACACCGACGGCATCCTGCGGCTGTCCGTCGCCAGCACCGACCATCCCCTGCAAGCCCTGGCGGAAGACTATGCCGGCCGGGTGTTGAGCAAGCTGGCCTACGTCGGCGTGCTGGCCTTCGAATTCTTCGAGGTGGACGGCGGCCTGAAGGCCAACGAGATCGCGCCGCGGGTGCACAATTCCGGGCACTGGACCATCGAGGGCGCCGCCTGCAGCCAGTTCGAGAACCACCTGCGCGCGGTCGCCGGCCTGCCGCTGGGCTCCACCGCCAAGCGCGGCGAGAGCGCCATGCTCAACTTCATCGGCGAAGTGCCGCCGGTGGCCCAGGTGGTCGCCCTGGAAGACTGCCATCTGCACCACTACGGCAAGGCCTTCAAGGCCGGTCGCAAGGTCGGCCACGCCACCCTGCGCTGCGAGGACCGCGCCACCCTCGACCGGCGTATCGCCGCGGTGACCGCGCTGATCGAGGGCTGACCCGTCGTGCCGCGGGGCCTTCGGCCCCCGCGGCGTCGATGGGACGAACTGTCCGCCGGCTCCCGCTGTCCGATTTTCCACGCGGCGCTCGCCGCGTCCCTCGTGAGCAAAGGAGTATCAGCATGGGCATCATCGGTACCATCTTAATCGGCCTGATCGTCGGTCTCGTCGCACGTTTCCTCAAGCCCGGCAACGACAGCATGGGCTGGATCATGACCATTCTGCTCGGCATCGGCGGTTCCCTCGCCGCCACCTACGGCGGCCAGGCCCTGGGCATCTACCAGGCGGGCGAAACCGCGGGCTTCATCGGCGCGGTGGTCGGTGCCATCGTCCTGCTGGTGATCTACGGCTTGATCAGCAAGAAGTGATTCCGGCCGGGCCGTCCGGGACCCCGCGTCCCGGATCGGCGCCCCGTCTGGATCCGCCCGAAGCCGCTGTCCGGCACATGCCTGCGCAGCGGTGAGGCTTGGTCGGAGCCGCATCGACGTTCTCTCATCCGCCTTCGCCCGATCGTTTTTCCTGCGAAGCTTGGCTCCGTACGAAGGTGCACCCGCTCGGTGATGCCGCGCTAGAAACAGGCTCGGAGTGCTCATACGACCCTAGGCAGCCCGTGCGCGCCGGGGTAGCCTTTCGCGCCACGTCTCCGCCGAGTTCCGCCATGCGCCGCCTGCTGCTCTTGTCCCTTCTGCTGTGCCTGCCCCTGGCCCACGCCGAACCCCCGGAAACCGACTGGCTCGACCTGCTGCCGGCGGAGGACCGCAAGGCGCTCGAGGACATGCCGGAAATCCTTCACGACACCCCCGAGGCCGATGGCGACTTCACCCGCAAGGGGGGGTTGAAGCAAGGCCAGGACCTGCCGCCGGTGATGTATTCGGCGCGCACCGTGGCGGCCCTGAACGGCAAGTCGCTGCGGCTGGGCGGCTACCCGGTGCCCCTGGAAACCGACGGCAAGGGCCGCAACACGCTGTTTTTCCTGGTGCCCTATCCGGGCGCCTGCATCCATGTCCCGCCGCCGCCGCCGAACCAGATCGTGCTGGTGCGCTACCCCAAGGGCGTTCGCCTGGACGATATCTACGAACCGCTGTGGGTGAGCGGCACGCTGAAGGTCGAGAAGGTCAGCAACGACCTGGCGGATGCCGCCTACGCCCTCGACGCCACGCAGGTGCGCCTGGTCGAAGACAGCGACATGCAGTAGGGGCCGACCCAGGCGCTACCGGGCCGGGGCGGGCCCACGCCGGCGCGCGGCGCGCACCCAGTAGATCTTATAGAGGCCCTGGGCGAGGAACCCCGTTGCCAGGGCCAGGGTGATGATCACCCCGCTCCATTGGGCGCCGAAATAATCGGTGGTCGCGGTGTTGCCCGGCGAGGCCGGGTCATAGAGGTCGTGGACGCGCTCGCCGACCTCATAAGACCCGTGGAATCCGCCTTGGGGGTAGGACACCCGCGCCCCCGCTCGGCTGGTGAACTCGATCTCCGGGTGCGCGGCGCCCGCATTGAGCTTCACCACCACGCCCTCCGCGCGCTCGGCGCGCTCGAGAAAGGCCACGTGGCTGGCGTAGCAGAACCCGGCGATGACCAGGAAAACCAGGCCGGCCAGGCTGCACAGCATCCCTTGCAGGGTTTCCTGGGGTTCGGGCCGGTCTCGCGAGGACTTGGACATGGTTGGTTTCCGATGACGTGACGAGCCCGGCGGGGCGGGCTTGAAGCGGGTTGGATTTCCGGGCTGGCGGCGCGGCGTTCCTGGTTTCGGTCCGCCCAGTGGATCGCGGCTCAGCCCGGCAGCGCCTCGCTCCAGAGCGTGACGCCCATGGCGTGGCGTTCGCCGGGTTGGAGCACCAGGACGTCGTCCATCACCCGCGCGGTCTCGATGCACAGCATGCCGCGCCAGGCGTCGTCGGCGAATTGGCTGAGGCGTTTGGCCTTGTCGATCCAGGGGTTCCAGAGGATCGCCGAATGCGACGCGTGGCTTTCCAGGTGGATGCGGCGCTGCCAGGCCTCGTCGAGGATGCTCAGGCGCGGCGGCACCTCCAGGTAGATGCGGTCGGTCTCGCCGTCGAAGCCGGGCGCGTCGTCCTGGCGGCAGCGCTGCCAGTCTTTCAGGGTGTCGAGGTAAGGCGCGTTCTCCAGGCCCTCCACCCGCGTCCGGGTCACGTCGCCCACGGCGAAATAGGTGTGCAGCGCCTGGCTCAGGGTAATCGGCCGCTCGCCCAGGTTGTGGCTTTCCAGGCTCAGGTGCAGGCGCTCGTCGAGGCGGATGCGCAGGGTCAGTTCGCAGGCCTCCGGCCAGTTCGGCAGGGGATGCTCGCGGCTGTCGAGGACGAAGGCGAGCTGCACCGCCTCGGCGCTGTGTTCCACGCCGTGCAGGCGCCAGTCGATGCCGCGTACCAGGCCGTGGGCGGGGGCCGCCTCGTCGCCCTGGTAATGTGCCTGGACCGCCGGCGGATTGCGTCGCAGGTCGCCGAACCAGGGCCAGCACACCGGCACCCCGCCGCGCACCGACTGGCCGCGGCGGTAGGCCGCCTGCTCGCTCAGCCAGATCAACGGCGCTTCGCCGTCGCGGCCGTAGCGCAGGACCTGCGCGCCCTGTTGCGTCACCAGCAGCTCGGTGCCGCCGTGGCGCAGGCGCCAGCAGGTCAGCTCGTCCAGGTCGAGGCGCTCGACCGACGGGGAAGGGGCGTGCGGGGGCTGCTGCATGGGGACTCCTGTCTGGCGTGTCATGGTCATGCGTGGGGCATCGCGCGGCGGCCGGGGTTCCCGGCCGACGAAGGCATGCGGCGGGAGGCGCGTCGTCGCGAGTCGCCTCGGCGCGCCTCTGCCGAGGTCGAGCGGGGCGCCCCGGCCTCAGCGGCGCGGCGGGACCGGCCGGGTGCGCCCGCTGCCGTCGATGGCGACGAAGACGAACACCGCCTCGGTGACCTTGCGCCATTCGCTGGAAAGCGGGTCGTCGCTCCAGACTTCCACCAGCATCTGGATCGAGCTGCGGCCGATCTCCAGGGTCTGGGTGTAGAACGACAATTGCGCGCCCACCGCCACCGGGACCAGGAAGGCCATGCGGTCGATGGCCACCGTGGCTACCCGGCCGCCGGCGACCTTGCTGGCCATGGCGGTGCCGGCGAGGTCCATCTGCGCCACCAGCCAGCCGCCGAAGATGTCGCCGAAGCCATTGGTTTCCCGCGGAAGCGCGGTGATCTGCAAAGCCAGGTCGCCCTGGGGAATGGGATCTTCTTGTTCGAGTTCGATCATGCCTGGGGTGCCTCTACCCCGCGATTTCTCATGTTCGGCGCCGCCGGCGAAGGTGCTCGGGGCTTGCCTGTCACAGCTGACGCGACGGGATGTGCGCGGCGCCGGCGTCGGTGCGCGGCGGGCGAATCCCGTGGGCGAAAAAGCGGATTCGCGGCCGGACCGCCCACCACCAGGATCGCTCGTCGACGCACTATCGCAGTTTCCACGGCGCGCGGCGTGCTTTTTCGCCCGGACGGCCCGGGACAGGCCCGTCGCAGAGGGTCGCGTCGAGGCGCAGTATATCGGGCGTGCCGGCCGCCGACGACCGCCGCGGCGGCTTTTCCCGGAGGCGGGGTGGCGCTGGGTCTGCCCGAATCAATTTGCTATCGTGCGGCAGCGTCGCGCCAGCGACGTCCTACTTTCCAATGAGAAGCCTAACGCCATGTCCTCCGTGCCCGACAGTTCCGCGCCGCGCGCGCTCACCCGCAGCGACTACAAGACCCTTTCCTTGTCCGCCCTGGGGGGCGCGCTGGAATTCTACGATTTCATCATCTTCGTGTTCTTCGCCACCGTGGTCGGCAAGCTCTTCTTCCCCGCCGACATGCCGGAATGGCTGCGGTTGTTCCAGACCTTCGGGATCTTCGCCGCCGGCTACCTGGCCCGGCCGCTGGGCGGCATCGTGATGGCGCACTTCGGCGACCTGCTCGGGCGCAAGCGCATGTTCACCCTGAGCATCTTCCTGATGGCGGTGCCGACCCTGCTGATGGGCCTGCTGCCGACCTACGCGCAGATCGGCATCCTCGCGCCCCTGGCGCTGTTGCTGCTGCGGGTGATCCAGGGCGCCGCCATCGGCGGCGAAGTACCTGGCGCCTGGGTGTTCGTGGCCGAGCACGTGCCGCCCCGGCATATCGGCTACGCCTGCGGCACTCTCACCAGCGGGCTGACCTTCGGCATCCTGCTCGGCTCGCTGATGGCCACCCTGATCAACAGCCTCTACGACGCCGCGGAAGTGCAGGCCTATGCCTGGCGGATTCCCTTCATCGTCGGCGGGGTGTTCGGCTTGTTCTCCGTGTACCTGCGGCGCTGGCTGCACGAGACGCCGGTATTCGCCGAACTGCAGATGCGCAAGGCGCTGGCGGAGGAAATCCCGCTGAAGACGGTGGTCCGCGATCACCGCGAGGCGGTGGTGCTGTCCATGCTGCTGACCTGGGTGCTGTCGGCCGGCATCGTCGTGGTGATCCTGATGACCCCCAACGTCCTGCAGAGCGCCTACGGCTTCGACGCGGCGACCGCCCTGCGCGCCAACAGCCTGGCGATCCTCTTCCTCACCGGCGGCTGCATCCTCGCCGGCGCGCTGGCCGACCGCTTCGGCGCCGGGCGCACCTTCATCGTCGGCAGCCTGCTGCTGGCGGCGACGTCCTGGACTTTCTACACCCAACTGCGGGTGCACCCGCAGTGGCTGATGCCGCTGTACGCCCTGACCGGTCTCTGCGTCGGAGTGATCGGCGCGGTGCCCTACGTGATGGTCAAGGCCTTCCCGGCGGTGGTGCGCTTCTCCGGGCTGTCGTTCTCCTACAACCTGTCTTACGCGATCTTCGGTGGGCTGACCCCGATGGCCGTGGCCCTGCTGCTCAAGTACAGCCCGCTGGGCCCGGCCTACTACGTGATCGCGCTGTGCGGGCTGGGCCTGGCGGTCGGGGTCTACCTGCTGCGCCGCGGCCGCTGAGCCCACGGCGAAGCCCTCATCCGAGGCTGCCCGGGCGAAGCCGCGCCGGATTGGACGCCTGCTCGGCGAGCGCGGCTGACCGGTAGCGGCGGTCGCGCCGCTCAGTCCTTCGCCGTGACCCGCCAGATGGCGTTGCCGACGTCGTCGCTGACCAGCAGCGCGCCCTTGCCGTCCTCGGCGACCCCCACCGGGCGGCCCATGGCCTGTTGCTTCGAGTCGAGGAAGCCGGTCAGCACGTCGAGCGGTTCGCCGTTGGGCTGACCGTTGGCGAAGGGCACGAAGATCACCTTGTAGCCGCTGTGGGGCTCGCGGTTCCAGGAGCCGTGCTGGCCGACGAACAGGCCTTCGCGGAAGCGTTCGGGCAGCGCGGTGCCGGAGGCGAAGGCCAGGCCGAGGGACGCGGTGTGCGGGCCGAGGGCATAGTCCGGCATCCGCGCCTTGGCCACCAGGTCCGGCCGCTGCGGCTCGACCCGGCTGTCCAGGTGCTGGCCGTAGTAGCTGAAGGGCCAGCCGAAGAAGTCGCCGTCGCGCACCGCCGTGGTGTAGTCCGGCACCAAGTCGCTGCCGATCTCGTCGCGCTCGTTGACCACCGTCCACAGCGCGCCGCTCCGGGGTTCCCAGGCCATGCCGTTGGGGTTGCGCAGGCCGCTGGCGAACAGCCGCTTGTGCCCGCTGGCGCGGTCCACTTCCCAGATCGCCGCGCGGCCTTCTTCCTGGTCCAGGCCGTTCTCCGCCACGTTGCTGTTGGAACCGACGGTCACGTACAGCAGGCGGCCGTCGCGGCTGGCGATGACATTCTTGGTCCAGTGGTGGTTGATCGGCCCGGCCGGCAGGTCGGTAAGCGGGCTGCCGGCGGCTTCGATACGGGTGTCGCCGCTGCGGTAGGGGAAGCGCAGCAGGGCATCGGTGTCGGCCACGTACAACTGGTCCTCGACCAGCGCCATGCCGAACGGCGAGTGCAGGCCCTGGAGGAACACCGTGCGGATTTCCGCCACGCCGTCGCCGTCGGCATCGCGCAGCAGGGTGATACGGTCGGGGCTGGGCACCCCGGCGCCGGCGCGTTTCATCACCAGCCCGGAGGCCCATTTCTTCAGGCTGAAGCCGCCGTCGTGCTGTTCCGGCGCGTTGCTTTCCGCCACCAGCACGTCGCCGTTGGGCAGCACGTGCAGCCAGCGCGGGTGGTCGAGGCCGCTGGCGAAGGCGTTCACCTTCAGCCCCTCGGCCGCCCGCGGCGTGGTGCCGGCGGGCCAGCCCACCGCCGGGGCGATGTTCACGGTGGGCAGCAGGGTGGCGTTGGGCGCCGGCAGCTGCGGGCGCGGACCGGTGCCGGCGGCGACCGTCAGGGTGGCGTTCTCGCCGCAGCCGGCCAGGGCGGCTGCGAGCAGGGCGAGCGAAGCGGGGCGCAGCATGGTCATCGGTCGATCTCCTCTCGGGCCCACGACGCTCCATGCGTCGCGTACTGGCCATTCATCCAAACGTCATAAAGCGGTCATAGAGTGTTCATCGGGCCTGTCGATACTGGCCCCCGTTCCATCCCACCCTTTCCGCTAGGAGTAAGGCATGAAATTGAAGCGTTTGATGGCGGCCCTCACCTTCGCCGCTGCTGGCGTGAGCGCCGTTAACGCGGTTGCCGCCATCGACCCGGCCCTGCCGACCTATGAAAAGACCACCGGGGTCTCCGGCAACCTGTCCAGCGTGGGGTCCGACTCCCTGGCCAACCTGATGACGCTGTGGGCCGAGGAATACAAGAAGCTCTATCCGAACGTCAACATCCAGATCCAGGCCGCCGGTTCCTCCACCGCGCCGCCGGCGCTCACCGAGGGCACCGCCAACCTGGGCCCGATGAGCCGCACCATGAAGGACAACGAGCTGCAGGCCTTCGAAGAGAAGTACGGCTACAAACCCACCGCCGTGCCGGTCGCCATCGACGCCCTGGCGGTCTTCGTGCACAAGGACAACCCGATCAAGAGCCTCGACCTGGCGCAGGTCGACGCGATCTTCTCCAGCACCCGCCTGTGCGGTGGCGAGAAGGAGCTGAACACCTGGGGCGACCTCGGCCTCACCGGCGAGTGGGCGAACAAGCCGATCCAGCTGTTCGGGCGCAACTCGGTTTCCGGCACCTACGGCTACTTCAAGGAAGAAGCCCTGTGCAAAGGCGACTTCCGTTCCAACGTCAACGAGCAGCCGGGTTCCGCCTCGGTGGTGCAGTCGATCTCCAGCACGGTGAACGCCATCGGCTATTCGGGCATCGGCTACAAGACCGCCAGCGTGCGTGCGGTGCCGCTGTCGAAGAAAGGCGGCGAGATCGAGGAAGCCAACGAGGCCAACGCGCTCTCCGGTAAGTACCCGCTGGCGCGCTTCTTCTACGTCTACGTGAACAAGGCGCCGAACAAGCCGCTGGAGCCCCTGGAGGCCCAGTTCGTCAAGATGGTCCTGTCCAAGCAGGGCCAGGAAGTGGTGGTCAAGGACGGTTACATCCCGCTGCCGAGCAAGGTAGTGGAAAAGGCCCGCAAGGATCTGGGCCTGTAACACGCGACATCGCGGCAAGGAAGCCGGAGACGCCCGCCACTGCGCAGTGGTGGGCGTCGTCACGTCACTCGAGTGTAATTTTTCTGTCACACAACCCCTCTAGGGTGTGCGCATGAATGACCGGGCCCCGACACCATGACCGCTTCTGAGAATACGCAACGGCTGGATTTCAACACGCCGGCTCTGCAGCGCAAGCGCCGCGTCCGTGCCTTCAAGGACCGCCTGGCGCGCTGGTACGTGTCCATCGGCGGCCTGGCCGTGCTGGGCGCCATCACCCTGATCTTCTTCTACCTGGCCCACGTGGTGCTGCCGATCTTCCAGGGTGCCGAGCTGACCCTGCGCCCGGCGTTGCAGCCGGCCTGGCTGGGCAGCGAGGAACGCCCGCTGCTGCTGGCCATCGAGGAGCAGAACCAGGTGGCGATGCGCCTGGATCGCCTCGGCCACCTGCAGTTCTTCGATCTCAAGGACGCCCGCGCCCTGAGCCGCCTGCAATTGCCGATCCCGCAAGGCGTGAGCATCGTCTCGGTGGCCGAGGACGAACCCGGCAGCCGCCGTGCGCTGGTCGGCCTGTCCGACGGCAAGGCCCTGGCCTTCCAGGTCAACTACAAGGTGAGCTACCCGGACAACCGCAAGATCATCACCCCGGACATCGAATACCCGTTGGGCGAGACACCGGTGGTCCTCGACCCCCGCGGCCGGCCCCTGGAGCACGTCGCGGCCAGCCTGAACGGCACCAGCCTGCTGGTCAGCGGCTCCACCGGCAGCGAGCTGCACGCCCTGAGCTTCGAGCGGCGGGAGAACCTCCTCACCGGCGAGAGCAGCCTGGAGGAAACCCGCCTGGACCTGCCGCAGATCGCCGACCCGATCCGCGCCATCCTCATCGACCCGCGCCAGCTCTGGCTGTACGTGATCAACGGCGCCGCCACCGCGGATGTCTTCGACCTGCGCAAGAAGACCCTCAACGGCCGCTATGCGCTGCTCGACGGCGACGCCCGGGTGACCACCGCCAGCCCGTTGCTGGGCGGCATCTCGCTGATGATCGGCGACTCCGCCGGCGGCATCCGCCAGTGGTTCATGGTCCGCGACAAGAACGGCAAATCCCGGCTGACCTTCGTCCGCGAGTTCCAGCTCGGCGACGCGCCGATCACCCAGATTCTTCCCGAGGAACGCCGCAAGGGTTTCCTCGCCCTCGACGAGAAGGGCACCCTGGGGGTCTTCCACAGCACCGCGCACCGCACCCTGCTGACCCAGTCGGTGCTCGACGGCGCCGGCATCGGCGCCCTGTCGCCGCGGGCCAACCGCATCCTTCTGGAGCGCGCCGGGCAGTTCCAGCCGGTCAACCTGCGCAACCCGCACCCGGAGATTTCCTGGAGCGCGCTGTGGGGCAAGGTCTGGTACGAAAGCTACGACGAGCCGCGCTACGTCTGGCAGTCCACCTCCGCCAACACCGACTTCGAACCCAAGCTGAGCCTTTCGCCGCTGACCTTCGGCACCCTCAAGGCGGCCTTCTACGCCATGCTGATGGCGACCCCGCTGGCGATCGCCGCGGCGATCTACACCGCCTACTTCATGGCCCCGCGCATGCGCCGCAAGGTCAAGCCGATCATCGAGCTGATGGAGGCGCTGCCGACGGTGATCCTCGGCTTCTTCGCCGGGCTGTTCCTGGCGCCCTACGTGGAAGGCCACCTGCCGGGGATCTTCAGCCTGCTGCTGCTGATGCCCCTGGGCATCCTGCTCGCCGCCTTCGCCTGGAGCCGCCTGCCGGAACGCATCCGCCTGCGCGTGCCGGACGGCTGGGAGGCGGCGCTGCTGATCCCGGTGATCCTGCTGGTCGGCGCCCTGGCGCTGGGCATGAGCGGTTACCTGGAGAACTGGTTCTTCGGCGGCGACATGCGCGTCTGGCTGCACGACCGCGGCATCCCCTTCGACCAGCGCAACGCCCTGGTGGTGGGCCTGGCCATGGGCTTCGCGGTGATCCCGAACATCTTCTCCATCGCCGAGGACGCGGTGTTCAGCGTGCCGCGCAGCCTCACCTTCGGCTCCCTGGCGCTCGGCGCCACGCCCTGGCAGACCCTGACCCGGGTGGTGATCCTCACCGCCAGCCCGGGGATCTTCTCGGCGCTGATGATCGGCATGGGCCGCGCGGTGGGCGAGACCATGATCGTGCTGATGGCCACCGGCAACACGCCGATCATGGACGTGAACATCTTCCAGGGCCTGCGCACCCTGGCCGCCAACGTCGCGGTGGAAATGCCGGAGTCGGAAGTCGGCAGCACCCACTACCGGGTGCTGTTCCTCGCCGCGCTGGTGCTGCTCAGCTTCACCTTCGTGATGAACACCCTGGCAGAGCTGATCCGCACCCGGCTGCGCAAGAAATATGCGTCGCTATGATCCTCGGCCCCAGGCGGGCCTTCCCGACCAATCGCCGCGCTCGCGCGGCGCTGTGCACGGCATCGAACAAGGTGAGCGAGCAGTGAAACGCGATTCCCTGAAAGGCTGGTTCAACAGCGGCGCCCCCTGGGTCTGGCTGAATGCCGGGGCGGTGTCCATCGCGGTGATCATGACCATCGGCCTGCTCTCGGTGATCGCCGTGCGCGGCCTCGGGCATTTCTGGCCGGCGGACATCCTCGAGGCGGACTACCAGATCCCCGGACAGCCGGCCAAGGTCCTCGCCGGCGAGCTGGTGGAAGCCGAGGAAGTGCCGCGCGCGCGCCTGGCCGCCGCCGGCCTGCCGGTGAACGTCGAGGGTGGCGAGTTCATGACCCGCGAATTGCTCAAGGTCGGCAACCGCGAGCTCTACGGCGCCGATTTCAGCTGGGTGGTGGGCGAGTGGCTGAGCGCGCCGCGGCGCCCCGCCGAACTGATGGTCCTGGAGCGCCGCGAATGGGGCAACTTCTACGGCTACCTGATCGACGTCAAACAGGACGGCCAACGGGTCGCCGAGGGCGAGGCGGCCTGGGACGCGCTGCAACAGCGCCTGCAACGGGTCGATGTGCTCCACGGCGAGCTGGCGCAGTTGCAGAAGAAGGACATCGGCCGGATCAACCATGGCCTCGAGCGCCTGCGCCTGGAACGCCGCAAGCTGGAGCTGGAGAACCGGCTGGACGCCGCCGCCCAGGCCGACCTGGAGGCCGAGCGCGCGCAGTGGGACGCGCAGTACAAGACCTTCGAGGGGCGCCTGCTGGCATTGAACAAGGCCTTCGAGCGCGACAGCATCACGGTGCGCACGGTGGACGGGCGCGAACAGGAAATCCACCTGGGCAAGGTGGTCCGCGCCTACCGCCCGAACGCCATGTCCAGCCTGCAGAAATTCGGCTTCTACTTCGCCAAGCTGTGGGAGTTCGTCAGCGACGAACCGCGCGAGGCGAACACCGAGGGCGGGATCTTCCCGGCGATCTTCGGCACCGTGATGATGACCCTGATCATGGCGGTGATCGTCACGCCCTTCGGCGTGCTGGCGGCCATCTACCTCCGCGAGTACGCCCGCCAGGGCCCGCTGACCCGGCTGATCCGCATCGCGGTGAACAACCTCGCCGGGGTCCCGGCGATCGTCTACGGGGTGTTCGGCCTGGGTTTCTTCGTCTACGTGCTGGGCGGTTCCCTGGACCGGCTGTTCTTCCCCGAGGCGGCGCCGGCGCCCACCTTCGGCACCCCCGGCCTGCTCTGGGCATCGTTGACCCTGGCGATCCTCGCGGTGCCGGTGGTGATCGTCGCCACCGAGGAAGGGCTGGCGCGGATTCCCCGGGCGGTGCGCGAGGGCTCCCTGGCGCTCGGCGCGACCAAGGCGGAAACCCTGTGGAAGATCGTCCTGCCGATGGCCAGCCCGGCGATGATGACCGGGCTGATCCTGGCGGTCGCGCGCGCCGCCGGCGAAGTCGCGCCGCTGATGCTGGTGGGCGTGGTCAAGCTGGCGCCGAGCCTGCCGCTGGACGGCAACTACCCCTACCTGCACCTGGACCAGAAGATCATGCACCTGGGTTTCCACATCTACGACGTCGGCTTCCAGAGCCCCAACGTCGAGGCCGCGCGCCCGCTGGTGTACGCCACCGCGCTGCTGCTGGTGCTGGTGATCGCATTGCTCAACCTCAGCGCGGTGTTCATCCGTAACCACCTGCGCGAAAAATACAAGGCGTTGGATCAGTGAGGCGGCAGTCCCAGGGCGCCCCGGCTGCCCGTGCCGCGCCCCGAGCTTCCCAAGGAGTCCCCCATGCAACATGAAGTCCCTACCCACGGCATCGACCTGGCCGCCCTCGGCCGCGGCAAGCAGAGCCTGCGCCTGGCCGACGAGACGGTGGCGCTGGAAGTGCCCGGGCTGAACCTGTTCTACGGCGACAAGCAGGCGTTGTTCGACGTCGCGCTGAACATCCCCAAGCGCCGCGTCACCGCGTTCATCGGCCCCTCCGGTTGCGGCAAGTCGACCCTGCTGCGCACCTTCAACCGGATGAACGACCTGGTGGACGGGTGCCGCGTGCAGGGCGAGATCCGCCTCGACGGCCACGACATCTACCGCAAGGGCGAGGACGTCGCCGAACTGCGCCGGCGCGTCGGCATGGTGTTCCAGAAGCCCAACCCTTTTCCCAAGAGCATCTACGAGAACGTGGTCTACGGGCTGCGCATCCAGGGCATCAACCAGAAGCGCGTGCTCGACGAGTCGGTGGAGTGGGCGTTGAAGAGCGCGGCGCTGTGGGAAGAAGTGAAAGACCGCCTACACGAGTCGGCCCTGGGCCTCTCCGGCGGCCAGCAGCAACGCCTGGTGATCGCCCGCACCGTGGCGGTGCAGCCGGAAGTGCTGCTGCTGGACGAGCCCTGCTCGGCCCTGGACCCGATTTCCACCCTGAAGGTGGAAGAACTGATCTACGAGCTCAAGGCCAAATACACCATCGTCATCGTCACCCACAACATGCAACAGGCCGCGCGGGTGTCCGACTACACGGCGTTCATGTACATGGGCAAGCTGATCGAATACGGCGACACCGATACGCTGTTCACCAACCCGGCGAAGAAGCAGACCGAGGACTACATCACCGGACGCTACGGCTGACGGCCCTGTCGGCGCGCGGAGCCGCGTCGGCGCAGCCCGCCGCCGCTCCAGCGCCCGGCACGCCCCGCCAGGCCCACCCCGTACAGGTATCCGGTTAAATCAAGGGTTCGCACATGATCGACAAAGACAGCCTCACTCATCACATCTCCCAGCAGTTCAATTCCGAGCTGGAGGATGTGCGCAGCCACCTCCTGGCGATGGGCGGCCTGGTCGAGAAACAGGTCAACGATGCGGTCACCGCCCTGATCGACGCCGACTTCGGCCTGGCCCAGCAGGTCCGAGAGATCGACGAGCAGACCAACCAGATGGAGCGCAACATCGACGAGGAATGCCTGCGCATCCTCGCCCGCCGGCAACCGGCGGCTTCCGACCTGCGCCTGATTATCAGCATCTCCAAGTCGGTGATCGACCTGGAACGGATCGGCGACGAGGCCTCGAAGATCGCCCGCCGGGCCATCCAGCTCTGCGAGGAAGGCGAGTCGCCGCGCGGCTACGTCGAGGTGCGCCACATCGGCGACCAGGTGCGCAAGATGGTCCAGGAATCCCTCGACGCCTTCGCCCGCTTCGACGCCGACCTGGCGCTGGCGGTGGTGCAATACGACAAGACCGTCGACCGCGAGTACAAGACCGCCCTGCGCGAACTGGTGACCTACATGATGGAAGACCCGCGCTCGATCTCGCGGGTGCTCAACGTGATCTGGGCGCTGCGCTCCCTGGAGCGGATCGGCGACCATGCGCGCAACATCGCCCACCTGGTGATTTATCTGGTGCGCGGCACCGACGTGCGCCACCTTGGCCTGGCGCGTCTGGAACGGGAAGTCCAGGGTCCGCCGCTCGAGTGAGCGCGGGCTCGGCCGGGGTCCGCGTGCGACTTTCCCCACACGCCCGACAAACTGGCTTAGCCAAGCCTCACCCGCCCGGACTATGCTTAGCTCGTTTTCCGTAGGAGCGGTCGATGAGCAAAGTCAATGTGCTGGTGGTGGACGATGCGTCCTTTATCCGCGATCTGGTGAAGAAAGGGTTGCGCGATCATTTTCCCGGCATCCATATCGAAGAGGCCACCAACGGCCGCAAGGCCCAGCAGTTGCTCACCCGCCAGGGGGTCGACCTGATCCTCTGCGACTGGGAAATGCCCGAGATGTCCGGCCTGGAGCTACTCACCTGGTGCCGCCAGCAGGACAGCCTGAAGACCGTGCCCTTCATCATGGTCACCAGCCGGGGCGACAAGGAGAACGTCGTGCAGGCGATCCAGGCGGGAGTGTCCGACTTCATCGGCAAGCCCTTCTCCAACGACCAGCTCACCACCAAGGTGAAGAAAGCCCTCAGCCGCACCGGCAAGCTCGCCGCGCTGACCAGCTCCGCGCCGAAGATGCTCAGCAGCGGCGCCTTCGCCAACGACTCCCTGGCCGCCCTCACCGGCGGCCGCGCCGAGGTGATCAAGCCGGCCGCGCCCGCGGCGGCGCCCCGAGCGGCGGCGCCGGCACCCTCGGCTTCCTCGGCCGCGCCGATCAGCGGCCGTGGCCAAGCGCAATTGCGCCTGCCTTCCGGCGTGCTGGCCTGCGTGATCAAGGCCATCAGCCTGAAGGACGCCCACCTGCTGGTGCGTCGCGGCGATCCCCTGCCGCAGGTCCTGGAAAGCGCGGTGCTCGACTTGGAGCAGGGCGAGGGTGGCGAAGTCGCCCGGCTCAACGGCTACCTGCACGCCCTGGCGGCCCTGGAACCGAAACCCGACAGCGAATGGCTGCAACTGACGTTCCGCTTCGTCGACCGCGATCCGCAGAAGCTCGATTACCTCTCCCGGCTGATCGCCCGCGGGACCGCGCAGAAGCACTTCAGCCCCGGCGCCTGAGGCTCCACCGGGTCGCCCGCAGGCGATCCGCGACGACCGGCGCCCCGACGGGCCTTGCAACTGGTAGGCTTTGCGCCGTTTTCCCCTGACGATGCCCGCCATGCTCGGACGCCTGAGCCTCCTCTGCCTCGCCCTCGTCGCCCCCGCGGCGCTGGCCGGGTTCTACAAGTCGGTCGACGCCAACGGCGTGGTGACCTACGGCAACCGCCCGGGCGCGGCGCCGGCCCATGCGCCCGCGGCCGGCGGCCCGGCGCGTTTCGCCGAGCAACGCGACGCCCTCTACGGCGCCATGGACATCGACCTGGAGCAGAAGCGCGTCAACGTCGGCCGCGACCTGCGCGAGCCCCGGGTGGAACCCCGCGGCCCGGGCGGCGTGACCCTGGCCAGCCTGCTGCAGCGCGACCTCGAACAACTCCTGCGCGACACCGCACCGGCGCCGGACGAAGTCCCCGGGTCCGACCCGCGCGCCTATCGCTACCCCTTGCCCTGGGTCGGCGGTCCATTCCGCGTTACCCAGGGGCCCAACGGCGCTTTTAGTCACAACACGCCGAAGGGCCGCTACGCCATGGACATCTCCATGCCCGAAGGCACGCCCATCGTCGCCGCCCGCGCCGGTCGCGTGCTGACCGTGCGCAACGACCAGGCCGGGCGCGACGGCGACCCCTCCGGCAACCACGTGCGCATCCTTCACCGGGACGGCAGCATGAGCGTCTACCTGCATTTGTCGCCCGGCTCCGTGGTGGTCCACGAAGGCCAACTGGTGGACAGCGGCACGCCGCTGGCGCGTTCCGGCAACACCGGGCACAGCACCGGCCCGCATCTGCACTTCGCCATCCAGCGCAATTTCGGCAACCGCGTCGAGTCAGTGCCCTTCGAGTTCGCCGAGCCGGTCGGCAGCCTGCCGAACTTCGCCCTCGGCAAACAGTGACGCACGCCTCATCCGGCTGCATGGACGGCCGTGCTGACGGCCGGTGTCTCGCCTCGTGGCGGATGCGCTGCTAGGCTTGCGCCTCCCGGACCCATTCCGAAACCCGAAGTTCCGACCGGCCATGCTAGGGCGCTCTCTTTTCTTCTGCGGTCTGCTCGCGGCGACCCTGCCGGCCTCCGCGCTGACCATCTACAAATACACCGATGCCAACGGCGTGGTGACCTATACCGACAAGGCGGCGGCGGGCGCCCAGGTGTTCGTGTTCCGCGACCGCATGGTCGAGCGGCTGGACAACCAGGTGAAGCTGGAAACCAAGAAGCACGCCGGCGGCGAGACCCTGCTGGTGCGCAACGACCTGTTCGCGCCGGTGGAAGTGGAATTGAGCCTGGAGCAGACGGGCAACCTCAGCGGCGCGCCCGACACGCCGATCCATTGGGTGCTGGCGCCGCGCAGCCAGATCCGCCTGGCCACCCTGGCGCCACTGGATGCGACCAAGCCGATGCGCTACAAGCCGCGCTTGCGCTATGCCCTCGGCGATCCCCGGCTGGAACCGCAGCTCTACCGCTACCCGTTGCCGTGGATCGGTGGGCCCTTCCGCCAGAGCCAGGGCGCCAACGGCCAGTACAGCCATTTCACCCCGAAAGGCCGCTACGCCATCGACATCGCCATGCCCGAGGGCACGCCCATCGTCGCCGCGCGGGCGGGCACCGTGGTGAAGATCGAGAACCAGCAGAGCGGGCGCGGCAACAACCCGTCCGGCAACTTCGTGCGAATCCTCCACGACGACGGCACCATGGGCGTCTACCTGCACCTCATGCAGGGCTCGGTGAGCGTTCGGGAGGGCGAGCGGATCGAGCCGGGCATCGCTATCGGGCGCTCCGGCAACACCGGCAACAGCAGCGGGCCGCACCTGCATTTCGTGGTGCAGCGCAACGTGGGCCTGGCCCTGGAGTCGATTCCCTTCCAGTTCGCCCAACCGGTGGACAGCCTGCCGAACTTCGCCCTGGGCAAACGCTAGGGGCTGTACGGACAGTCACCGAGCGCATGCCCTGTTCGTACAGGGCCTGGTAGCACGAGCGTTCGTAGAGTGCAGGGCGAGGCAGGCTCGGTGGGGAAGCGTCGCCACGCGCGGTGGAGACGGCCCCCGAAGCGGCGTCGACCAAGCCTCGGCGGGTGTCGACGCGTTTCGTAGGGAGCCTGGAGTTCGCGGGCCTGCCAACGGCCCCGGGCGGGCCCGTTGGCGTGAACAGGCTTCAGTCCAGCTTGAGCACCTTGGCCAGCACGATCTTCGGACCCTTCATCTTCTTCACGATGATGCGCAGGCCGTCGGTGTCCAGCACGTCTTCCTCTTCCGGCACCCGCTTGAGGCTCTCGTAGACCAGCCCGGCGAGGGTATCGGCCTCGATGTGGTCGAGGTCGATGCCGAGCAGGCGTTCCACCTTGAACAGCGGCGTGTCGCCCCGCACCAGCAGCTTGCCCGGCTGGTAGGCGAGGATGCCGCGTTCCGCCTTGCGGTGTTCGTCCTGGATATCGCCGACCAGCACTTCCAGCACGTCCTCCATGGTCAGGTAGCCGATCACCTTGCCGTCGGCCTCCTCCACCAGGGCGAAGTGCGCGCTGCCCAGGCGGAACTGCTCCAGCAACTGGGTCAGCGGGGTGTGCCGGGTGACCCGCTCCAGCGGCCGCAGCAACTCGTCCAGGTCGAAGGTCTCCGGCATGCTTTCCAGGGCGGTCAGCGCCAGCAGCAGGTCCTTGATGTGCAGCAGCCCGATGAAGTCGTTGCGGGCGATGTCGTACACCGGATAACGGCTGTACTTGTGCCGGCGGATGATCGTCAGGATGTCCGACAGCGGCGCGGCATGGTCCAGGTAGATCAGGTCTTCGCGGGAGTTGGCCCAGTCCGCCACCTCCAGCTCGCCCAGTTCCACCGCCGAGGCCAGCACCCGCATGTCCTGGTCGCTGGGGTCGCGGGCGCGGCTGGAGTGCAGGATCAGCTTCAACTCGTCGCGGCTGTAATGGTGCTCGTGGTGTGGCCCCGGCTCGCCCTGGCCGGCGATGCGCAGGATGCCGTTGGCGCTGGCGTTGAGCAGGTAGATCGCCGGATACATCATCCAGTAGAACAGGTACAGCGGCGCCGCCGTCCACAGCGACAGCAGCTCCGGCTTGCGGATCGCCCAGGACTTGGGCGCCAGCTCGCCGACCACGATGTGCAGGTAGGAAATGATGAAGAAGGCGGAGAAGAAGGACACGCCCTTGACCACCTCCTGGGAATCCACCCCGACCCCGGCGAGGACCGGTTCCAACAGATGGGCGAACGCCGGTTCGCCGACCCAGCCCAGGCCCAGGGAGGCGAGGGTGATACCCAACTGGCAGGCCGACAGGTAGGCGTCCAGTTGCGCGTGCACGGTGCGCAGGATACGTCCGCGCCAACCGCTCTTCTCGGCGATGGCCTCGACCCGGGTCGAACGCAACTTGACGATGGCGAACTCCGCGGCGACGAAAAAGCCGTTGAGCAACACCAGGAACATCGCGAAGAGAATCATGCCGAAATCGGCGAAGTAACTGAGCAGGGAAGTACTAGGGGAAGGGTCCATGGACGTTTCGGTTGGTGGATGACGGAGTCAAGGGTGCAGGCTGGTCGCGCGGTTTGCAAGTCGCGCGCCGGCGACGGCTTGCTACGAAACGTGTGCGACCTGCACGGGACGTCTACGCGCGCCCGCTCACGGCACCGGGCGTGGCTGCCAGGGCTGGGGCCGATTGCGCCCGGCACCGGGCCGCGGACTTCGTGGGCTGATCGGCCATGCCACCGCGGTGCTGCCGACGAACACGTTGGGCGAGCCGGTGACGATGTACTGGCCCGCCACCTCGTGACCGATATGCGAGACCGGGAGGCCGGCTGACGCTGCCATGGGAAGTCCCTTTACCTGAGTGTTCGAAGAGGTGTGCAGCGCGACGCTCAAGCGCCTGTCGGTCAGCGCTGGCGAGGGTGGCAGTTTACTTCAGCGTATTCACGGCGAACTGTGCGCTGCTTCCCCCTCGCGAGACGGTGGGCGGCCAGGCGTCGGAGAGGGGATGGCGAAGTGGCATGGCCCGCCGCTTTTCAGCGGTGGGCCACCTGGGCCGGCGGGAAGTGGCAGGTGAAGGTACTGCCGTGGTTGAGCACGCTGCTGATCTCCAGGCGCCCGCGGTGGCGCAGCAGAACGTGCTTGACGATGGCCAGGCCGAGGCCGGTGCCGCCGGTGGCGCTGGCGCGGCTGGAGTCGACCCGGTAGAAGCGTTCGGTCAGGCGCGGCAGGTGGCGGGCTTCGATGCCGATGCCGGAGTCCTGTACCGCCAGGTGGGCGCCCTGTTCGTCGCCCCACCAGCGGATGCGGATATCGCCCTGGTCCGGGGTGTATTTCACCGCGTTGAACACCAGGTTGGAAAAGGCGCTGCGCAGTTCCGCCTCGCTGCCCTTGAGGCTTACCCGAGCATCGACGTCCAGGCCGATGCGGTGTCCGCGGGCGGCGGAAAGCGCCAGGGCGTCGGCTTCGATCGAGCGCAACAACGGTTCCATCGCCACCGGCTGGTTGTCCGAGGGATAGTCGGTGGCTTCCAGCTTGGCCAGCAGGAGCAGGTCGTTGAGCAGGTTCTGCATGCGTCCGGCCTGCTGCTGCATCTGCTGCAACGGCCGCCGCCAGCGCGGGTTCACGTCTTCGACGTTGTCCAGCAGGGTTTCCAGGTAGCCGGCGATCACCGTCAGCGGCGTGCGCAGTTCGTGGGATACGTTGGCGACGAAGTCCTTGCGCATCTGTTCGAGCTGGTGGAGGCGCGTGACGTCGCGCACCAGCATCAGGTGTTCGCGGTTGCCGTACTGGGTGAAGTGATAGTGCAGGCGCAGGCGGTCGCTGATGGGCGAGGGCAGTTCCAGCGGCTCGCGGTAGTTCTCCTGCTCGAAGTATTCCTTGAAGCGCGGGTGGCGGATCAGGTTGGTCACCGGCTGGCCGCTGTCGTGGGGCGTCTTCAGGCCGAGCAGGTGTTCCGCGGCGCGGTTCCACCATTCCAGGTTGCCGTCGCTGTCGAGCATGATCACCGCGTCCTTCAGGGCCGCGGTGGATTCCTGCACCCGGTCGATCACCGCTTGCAGGCGGTCGCGGGCACGCTGATGGCGGCGTTGCAGGTGGTAGATGCTGTCGAAGACCTCGCCCCACAGGCCCTGGCCGTCGGGCGGCGGCTCGTCCGGGCCCTTGGACTTCAGCCAGTGGTGCAGGCGCGCCAATTGGTAGAGGGTCCAGCTCAGGTAGGCGCCCAGGCCGGCCGCCAGCGCCCAGGCGTATTCGCCGGTGAGCAGGCCGACCAGCAGGCAACCGGCGATCAGCAACAACAGACAGCGTATCACCGCACCTCGCCAGTCCTGATTCATCCGCGCTCATCCATCGGTGGTCTTCGAGGCGCTGTGGCCCCTGGCGGGCTCAGCCCTTGGTGGAGAAACGGTAACCGGTGCCGCGCACGGTCTGCACGAGGTTTTCGTAGACCTCGCCGAGGGCCTTGCGCAGGCGGCGGATGTGCACGTCGACGGTGCGTTCCTCGACGTAGACGTTGCCGCCCCAGACTTGGTCGAGCAACTGGCCCCGGGTGTAGGCGCGTTCCTGGTGGGTCATGAAGAATTGCAGCAGGCGATATTCGGTGGGGCCCATGTCGGCCGGCTTGCCGTCGATGGTCACGCGGTGGCTGACCGGGTCGAGGAGCAGGCCGCCGACTTCGATGGCGGCCTCGCTGTCGGCCGGGCCGGCGCGGCGCAGCACGGCCTTGAGGCGAGCGACCAGTTCGCGCGGCGAGAACGGCTTGGTGATGTAGTCGTCGGCGCCGACTTCCAGGCCCTGGATCTTGTTGTCCTCTTCGCCCTTGGCGGTGAGCATGATGATCGGGATGTCGCCGGTCAGTTCGTCGCGCTTCAGGCGCCGGGCCAGCTCGATGCCGGACGTGCCGGGAAGCATCCAGTCGAGGAGGATCAGGTCCGGTTTGCGATCCACGATGACCGCATGGGCCTGCTGGGTGTTCTCCGCCTCCAGGCATTCGTAGCCGGCCATTTCCAGCGCCACGGCGATCATTTCGCGGATCGGCGCTTCGTCGTCGACGATGAGGATTGTCTTGCCTGCCATGGGTCGCGTTCCGCTGAGTCCTGTCGTTGGGCGCATTAGATAACGGAATTATTGCAGCGATGTGACACTGCCGCGTCGTCCGCCTCAGCGCAGCGCGTAATCGAGGACGATGCCGAGGAAGATCGCCAGCCCCGCCCAGTGGTTGTGCAGGAACGCCTTGAAGCAGGCCTGGGGGTCGCGGGTGCGGGTGGCGTGGAATTCCCAGGCGAAGCAACCGGCGGCCGCCAGCAGGCCGAGGTGGAAATACAGCCCGAGCTCGAAGCGACCGCCGGCCAGCAGCAGGCAGAGCAGGGCGAGGGCCTGCAGGGTGGCGACGATGATGCGATCGGCGTCGCCGAACAGGATGGCGGTGGATTTCACCCCGATCTTCAGGTCGTCCTCGCGGTCGGTCATCGCGTAGTAGGTGTCGTAGGCCACCGTCCACAGCAGGTTGGCGATGTACAGCAGCCAGGCTTCGGCCGGCAAGTCGCCGGTCTCGGCGGTGAAGGCCATCGGCATGCCCCAGGAAAAGGCGGCCCCGAGGACCACCTGGGGATAGAAGGTGTAGCGCTTCATGAAGGGGTAGCAGGCGGCCAGGACCAGGCCGCCGAAGGACAGCCAGATCGTGGTGGCGTTGGTCAGCAGCACCAGGCCGAAGCTGGCCGCGCAGAGCAGGGCGAAGGCCAGCAGCGCCTCGCGGGGGGAAACCCGTCCGCTGGCCAGGGGCCGGGCGCGGGTGCGGCTGACGTGGCCGTCGAAGTCGCGGTCCGCGTAATCGTTGATCACGCAGCCGGCGGCGCGCATGAAGATCACCCCGGCGACGAAGATCGCCAGGTTGGGCCAGCTGGGCAGGCCCTGGGCGGCGATCCACAGCGCCCACAGGGTCGGCCAGAGCAACAGGTAGATGCCGATCGGCTTGTCCAGGCGCATCAGCTGGATGAAGTCCCAGGCGCGCGGATGAACGCGGTTCAGCGATTGCAGCAGGGTGGTGTACATGCGGCGGCTCCGGTTGCGGTCGGGCGACGGGTTCGGCAGAGGCTCGGCGGGCGGCCGAAGGGCTAGGGCGACGGCGGCGCGCCGGCCCGCTGCCACAGCGCCGGCAGGAACACCTCGGCCACCAGCACCGCGAGGCCGTCGCGGACGAAGCGCGAACGCCGCGCCCACAGGTCCGGCGTGCGCGCCTCGGGCGGCAGCCAGTCCGCCGGGTAGCGGCACACTTCGAGGGCGCCGCGGGCGAAGGCCGCGTCGCTGAACAGCAGCTCGCCCAGGGAGCGGTTGCCCAGCGTGGCCAGGTCCAGCCCGGAATCGAGCAGGGCGGCGCGGGCGGCGACGCTGCGGGCGAACACCCAGGGTTGGCCCTGGCCAAGCAGGTACACCTCGCGCACCCAGCCCTGGCTCCCCTCGGCGACGTCCAGCGCGCGGCATTCGTCGGGGCGCAGGGTCTGCCAGCCCTCCTCGAGGGGGACCACGCCGAAGGCCGATTCGGACAACGCGATCAGCCGGCGGGTCAGCGAACCGCGGTCGAACAACCAGTCGGTCTGGAGCGGCGCGGGGCTGGGGCGCAACTGGGCGGCGGTCAGCCAGGACAACGGCTGGTCGGGAGCGAGGTGGGACACGGGCGATGGACTTGAACGAGAAAGACGGCGGCGAGCTTAGCATGCCGGCGGGCGCCGGCTGGCACTTGCACGCCCCGGCGAGGACCAGTACAAAGCGGCGTCGGCCGGCGAACCCTTCCAGCAAGAGAAGGCACCGGCTCCAGCCTGAATAGCGAGGGGCAAGATGAAGAAGTGGCAATGCGTGGTATGCGGCCTGATCTACGACGAGGCCCAGGGCTGGCCGGACGACGGCATCGTGCCGGGTACCCGCTGGGAGGACGTGCCGGAAGACTGGCTCTGCCCGGATTGCGGCGTCGGCAAGATGGACTTCGAGATGATCGAGATCGGCTGATCCCGCTGTCGCCGCGCCGCTGTCGGCCGACAGCGGCGCGGCCCGGTTGCCGGGCGGATCACTCGCCGGGGATGTCCTTGCGCAGCTTGACCGGATCGTTCTGCGCCTTGGCCGCCCGCGCGCCGCGCATGCGGATGTTCAGCGCCTCGACCGCCAGGGAGAAGGCCATCGCGAAGTAGACATAGCCCTTCGGCACGTGCACCTCGAAACTCTCGGCGATCAGCACCGTACCCACCACGATGAGGAACGACAGGGCGAGCATCTTCAGGCTCGGGTGCTTGTCGATGAAATCGCTGATGGTCCCGGCGGCCAGCATCATCACCAGCACCGCGACGATGATCGCGGCCACCATCACCGGCACGTGGGCGACCATGCCGACCGCGGTGATCACCGAGTCGAGGGAGAACACGATGTCGATGATGGCGATCTGGATGATGGTGCCGATGAAGCCGCCGGCCATTTTCTTCGGCGTCCCCTGGGTCTCGTCCTCGCCCTCCAGGCCGTGGTAGATCTCGCTGCTGCTTTTCCACAGCAGGAACAGGCCGCCGAAGAAGAGAATCAGGTCCCGTCCCGAGATACCCTGGCCGAACACGTGGAAGAGGTCGGCGGTCAGGCGCATCACCCAGGCGATCGACAGCAGCAGGAGAATCCGCGTGACCATGGCCAGGGCCAGGCCGAACAGGCGCGTCTTCGCCTGCATCTCCTTGGGCATCCGGCCCACCAGGATCGAGATCATGATGATGTTGTCGATGCCGAGGACGATTTCCAGAGCGGTCAGGGTGAAAAAGGCCACCCAGATTTCCGGGTTGGTCAGCCAATCCATATCGTTTCCTTTGAGAAAGTTGTGGCTCACCGGACTCTGACCGGCAGCCGGCGGATTCTAGCGGTTGGCCGATTAAATTTTCGTGCGATTTCTCGACAGGTTATTTCCCCTGGCGAACGGCCGCCTTCGCCGACCGCCTCGGCGCGGGAGCCGTGCCGCGAGGAGGGCCTCAGACCAGCAGGATCAGCACCAGCGGCAGGCTCGCGGCGCCCAGCAGGGTCTGCAGGGTGATCACCCCGGCCATCAGGTGAGCGTCGCCGCCGAGCTGACGGGTCAGCGCATAGGCGGTGGGTGCGGTGGGCAGGGCGAAGAACAGCACCAGCACCGCGCTTTCCATGCTCGGCAGCTGCAGCACCCGGCCCACGACGAACGCCAGCAGCGGCATGCCCAGCAGCCGGAGGGCGCAGCTCCAGGCCAGGGCCGACGCCTCCCCGCCCAGTTCCTGAGGGCGCAGCGCGGCGCCGACGCAGAGCAGGCCGAGGGGCAAGCTGGCGGCGGCCAGCAGCGAGAGCAGGCGTTCGCTGCCGCCGGGTAGCGGCAACCCGAGGAGATTCACCAGGGCGCCGCCCAGGCAGGCGAGGATCAGCGGGTTCTTCAGGACCGGCACCAGCAGTTCGCGGACCCCCACGCCCCGTTCGGCGGTCAGCGCCCACACCGACATCAGGTTCACCGTCGGCACCATCAATGCCAGCATCAGCGCGGCCAGGCTCAGCCCCTTCGGTCCGAACAGGCTGCCCACCGCCGCCAGGCCCAGGTACGTATTGAAGCGCAGGATGCCTTGGGCCAGGGCGCCGAAGCGCGCCGCCGGCCAGCCCCGCAGGCGCCGGCCGAGCAGCAGGGCGCACCAGGCGATGCCCAGGCCCAGCATCACCGCCGCCGCCAGGCGTGGCAGCGCTGGGTTGTCCAGCGGCGCGGTGGCCAGGTTGTGGAACAGCAGGGCGGGGAACAGGACGAAGTAATTCAGCCGGTCCGCCCCCGGCCAGAAGCCTTCGCTGGGAAAGCCGCGGCGGCGCAGGGCATAGCCGCCGACGATCAGGGCGAACAACGGCCAGAGGGCCAACAGCAAATCGATCACGGCAGGACGCTCGACAAAAGCCCGCATCTTCGGCACTCCGCCGGTGCGATGCAAGGCGGCTTCCCCTGGACCGGCCCAGGTCGCATGATGGGCGCGTTCGCATCCCGGGAGGCTCCATGACGGATCTGCATCAAGGCGGTTGCCAATGCGGCAGTCTGCGCTACCGCTTCCAGGCGCCGCTGCGCGACATCGCCCACTGCCATTGCACCATCTGCCGACGCAGCAGCGGCGGCCTGGTGGTGACCTGGATCACCGTGCCGCGCGCGGCCTTCGAATGGCTGCGCGGCGAACCCGGCGAGTACGCCTCGTCGGCGACCTGCACGCGCTATTTCTGCCGCGATTGCGGGGCCCAACTGGCCCTGTTCACCCGCCACAGCCCGGAGACGCTGGACGTCACCATCGGCACCCTGGACGAACCCGAGCACGCGCCCGCCGACCGGCACATCTGGGTCGGTACGCGCCTGCCCTGGCTGAACCTGGACCCGCAGTTGCCGGACGAGGAAGAAGAGCACATCTGAGCGCGTCTTGCGCAGCGGTGATCGAAAGTAGCGCGCCAAGGTGATCCGTCTGTGAACCCTGCACGGCGCGCGTGCCATTTTTTAGCCATCATGTCGGCCCCTTCGGAAAAAGGAACTTCCCGTCGTGCCGTACTCCCTGATACAGGCGTTCCAGAGCAGTAGAGAGCCGCTGGCGTTTTCGTTTCTCAACGCGCCTAACGTGACGCGTACTAAAATTGGCGAGGCAATCGCCAAACGGATCAATAGACCGGAAACCATCAACCAACAGAGTGCGCCGTTATGCGGCCCTGCCGCTTTCATGTTTTGCCTGGCTACCGCCCACCCTCGGCACTACGCGCGATATGCCATTGATCTCATGACCCAGGGTGAGGCTCGTCTCGGTCAGTTGCACATCAAGCCGAGCGCCCATTGCCAACAAGCCGATATCGGCAACACGATCGAACCTATTGATTGGGTAACGCTGGCGAGCTTGAGGGACTCATCCAACGGCATCTTCTCGATGAGTGGGCCAGGTTCGTCCGTTGCAGGCATAACCGGCGCAGGGACCATGGCAGCCTGGTTCGAACAGAGTGGTTTGTTTGGCCAGGTGGGAAACCAGGCGCAATACCATCCAGCCTCGCTGGAGCGACTTCTGACTGCGGACCTGCAAGCCAATATGGGGCGGTACGTTTGCCTATTGGTACGCGCGGCGGTGCTGGGTGCGGTAGCCGGCGAGATTCCTGTACCCAAATTGAATGGCATGCCCAGAACACTCGTGGGAACGCCCGATCACTGGATCGTCATGTGTGAGCCCATGGGGCTGGGACCCAGTTGCTACAATTCTGCCCGGGCCGATGTGGCGGACATGCTTAGGAAAAAGAAGCTCAGCTTCAAGGTGTATTCATGGGGCGGCATCTCCAGCCTTAACGACCGTCTACACGATTTGACCGTCGAAAAATTCCTTCCTTATTTCTACGGCTGCGTCAGCGCCAGCCCCGTCTGAGGCTTCCATGCGTATTGGTATTTCATTCATCACGGCTATCGCTCTGGCCGGTTGCCAGACCGAACAGTCGACAACGGCGGGCCAGGGGCTTGCGGTACCTCAGCTGTCTGAGCGGAACTCAACGGCCGTAAGTCCCTCCGCAGAGAAGCTGAGCATCGATGAAAGCGGCCGCTATTTCCTGGTCGCGAACTCTTCTGAGCGTATCGAGCTTTATGAAACGACGAGTTTGAGGAAGATAAACTCGACTCAGGTGGGTGGTGAGTTCTCATCCATCAATGGGAGTGGGTTCATCGACTCCGATCGTTACTTCGTAGGGTATGTGGATGGAAAGCGGGGAGCGCTTCGCGCTTTTGTGAAGATATTCCAGATCGAACCGGAAAAGCAGGTGTACGAACATGCTTTCGATGCGGGGGGCGACGTGCCGATGAGGGTGAATATCCACTACGTCGCGTATCGAAAGACCCTGATCGACTGGCAAAAAACGCAAGAGCCTCTGGAGATATGGAGTGCGCACCCGGGTTACGCGGGCGTTTATGCGTTGACTGACAGCGGCCGCGTCTTTACCAGCAACCTATTGGGGAAAACATTGCTGCTGCACGATCCCAGGACGAATCAACGTCTGTATTGGGAGGCGGGCATCAAGCCGTTCGACGCAGCTATCACCCGGAGCGAACATCACGTAATCGCCGTTGACGATGCTGGCTCCTGCAAAGTCTGGCGGATGCCCGAGATTGAGCCGCTGGGGCGCTGCGGATGGGGAGCTCTCTTTTCCAGCACGCGTGGCCGCGTCGTCGTGGCGCCTCATGAGGAACGCTTCGCCGTGTCGATCGATAACCGGGTACGCGTGTATTCGCTGCAGCCCTACGCGCTGATGAGTGAGTTCGCTATGCCGGCAGCGGTAACGACCTTGACCTTGGCCGACGGGGGCCGCATCGCCGTTGCGGACGAGCAGGGCAACCTGGAGGTATGGGATGCCCAGGCTGCTCGACCTTTGGGCCGGATTCAGCTTTCTTATGTCGAGGACCTGGCCTTTTCCAGCCAGGATCGACTATTGGCCTTGGTTCCTCGGGATGGCCGATACAGCGTCCATTCCTACGACATTCCCTCCCCTGTGCCGGCCAACCCCCACCCCTGAGGGCGAGGGTCTTCAAGGCAACCGCAATCCGCCCGCCGCCTCGTGCAGCGCCCGCAGATGGTCGCCGATCTGCTTGAGGTTGGCCTCGTCGGCGTCCAGTTCCGCCAGGCGTTCGGGGAGCAGCAGGTGGCGCAGTTCGCCGTCGAGGTCGTCGCTGAGCAGGCGCAGGCGGCGTTGGCGTTCGCTGCTTTCGGCTTCCAGGCGTTGCCATTCGCTGGCCTGGGGTAGGCCGTAGCCGCCCTCCAGCAGTTCCGCCGGGCGGCTGAGGAAGCCGCTGTTGGCGAGGATCTGCTCCAGGGTGCCGCCGGCCCTGGCGAAGCGGGTGTCGTCGGCGCGTTCGCGGCTGCTCAGGTAGTGCCGCTTGAGTTCGTCCTGGGCCAGCAGCTGTTGCTGGCGCTGAGCGGCCTGTTCCAGCAGCAGCAGGGCGGCGCTGGCGCGCAGGTCGGCGCTGGCGAACCAGGCCCGGCGTCGCTCGGCCGGGAGCGCCAGCCAGTCCTCGACGCTCGCCTGCGGCACCTTCAGGCGCTGCTGGATCACCGCGAACATCGCCTGGTAGCGATCGCGGAAGGAGTCGAAGCGATAGCCCAGGCGCAGCGCCTCGCGCGGATCGGCCAGGGGCGACGGATCGGCCAGGCCACGGGCTTCGAGCACCTTGAGCAGGCCGTTGGGCATGATGCTGTCGAGGTCGGCCAGGCGGGGGTCGGCGGTGCCGCTGCGGAGCAGCTTGAGGGTTTCCACCGCGCAGTTGTTGGACAGGAACCAATAGTCGCCGTCGTAGCCCCAGTGCATCTCGGCGGCATGCTCCACCAGCCGCTCCAGTTCGTCGCGTTCCAGCCGCAGGGGCACCGAGGCGAGGCTGCGCAGTTCGACCTTGGTGTATTCCTCGATGACCTGGTGCAGCGGCAGGACGAACAGGCGCGAGGGGTAGGCGCCGGTCAAGCCGTCCCAGCTGGACAGTTGCACGTCGCCGACGAAGGCGCGGTAGGACAGCACCAGGTGCTGGTCCAGGTCGAGCCTGCAGTCCGGCCCGCGCGGCCGGCCCGGTGCGCAGATCACCAGGCGCAACATGGTGTGGCCCCAGCGGCTGACCCAGCTGTCGTTGGCCTCGGCGAACAGGTAGTCCACTTCGTAGACCCGCTCGGGGTCGAGCCGGCCGAGGGGCTCGCGGGCGAAGTCGCGGCCGGCGTTGAGGTAGGCCAGGCCGCCGTCGCAGCCAGCGGAAGGCGGCGCCCAAGCGAAACGCTCGCGGAAGTAGCGATACAACGCGGGACGCCGACAGGCGTAGGCCGGATCGAGGAGGAAGTACTCCATGTTCACCGCGACGAATTCCCGCGGGTTGCTCAGTTCGTACAGGTCTGGGCTGCGGGCCACCTGGCCGTTGCGGGCTTCGCGCGCGCCACGCCGGCCGACGTACTGCGGCCAGCCGGCGAGGTCGAGCAGGCGCGGGTCGTCGCTGAGGCTGAAGCGCCGCTCGGTCTGCCCGCGGCAGGCGGCGGGCAGACCGACCACGCCGTTGCTGGCGGCGCGCCCATGGCAGCGGAACAGCAGGGTGCGCTGGTCGGCGTCGAACAGGCGGGCGCGGTCGTACAGGTGGGTCAGCTCGTGCAGCACGGTGGCCAGCAGTTCGCGGCGCAGGGTGCCGTGGGGGCGACCGGTGGGCTGGCGGGCGGCCGAGCCGTCGGTGAGCGCCGGCAGTTGCGCCGCGTTCAACGCCAGGGCATCCGGGCGCAGGGCGCGGCCGAAGGCGTTGGCCGGCAGGCGATCGCTCCAGCTCACCTCGACGCGACGGTCCAGCCGCTCGACCAGGGTCGGCGGCAGGGCGGCCAGGGCTTCGTCGAGCAGTGCCTGGCTGGCCTGTCGTTGGGCCGGGTCCAGGCCTTCGGTCTGCAGGTCCAGGCGCAACCCCGCCTGGGCGCAGGCGCCGGCGAGCATCAGGAGCGAGAACGCGCCGAGGCGGCGCAGAAAGGCGTGCATTCGAGAAAGGTTTCCGCGCCGGGGCTGGCTGTGGTGGACGGCGCCGGGCGCCACTAAGGGGACGGCTCAGAGCGCCAGGATCGCCTCGGCGAGGACTTCGTCGCTGGCATCGCGGGCTTCCGGCAGCCGTTCGCGCAGGCGGACCAGGGCGGCTTCCAGTTGGGCGCCGCGGATCCCGCCCTGGCTGGCGACGAAGCTGGCGGCGTCGTCGTGGGCGGCGCGGATGATCTTGGCGTCGCGGATCGAGGTGGTGGTGTCGGAGGTGAAGTCTATCGAGCGGTCGATGGCGCGGACGATGATGTTGCTGGTGGCTACCAGGGTCTGGGCCTGGGCCGTGGTGGCGAGCAACGAAAGGGCGGCAGCGACGAACAGCGGGCTACGCATGGGGAACTCCGAGGGATCGAGGGGGACCGCCTATTGGACGGGAAGGCGCGCGGCCAGTTCAAGCCTCGGCCGCGCGCCGGGCGCTCAACGCACCAGCACCGCCTCGGCCAATTGCATGTCGCTCGCCAACGACGCCGGATCGCGCTGGCGCAACGTCTGCAACGCCGCTTCCAGCTGGGCGCCGCGGATCGCCCCGGCGCTGGCGACGAAGCTGGCGGCATCGTCGCGGGCGGCGCGGATCACCTTGTCATCGCGCA
This sequence comes from Pseudomonas sp. RIT-PI-AD, assembly GCF_025642785.1. Classification (GTDB taxonomy): domain Bacteria; phylum Pseudomonadota; class Gammaproteobacteria; order Pseudomonadales; family Pseudomonadaceae; genus Pseudomonas_T. The sequence continues at coordinate 5,691 of NZ_JANZKU010000032.1, read as the reverse complement.
GCGACGAGGTGGCATCGGAAATCGCGTTGCTGCTGCCGCGCAGGCCGTCGAAGATCGCGTCGCTGGTGCCGACCAGGCTGGAGGCCGAAGCCTGGCTGGCCAGGCCGACGAGGAGGGCGGCGGCGAGGGGGCGTATGAGGTTCATGGTGACTCCTGGTACGGGGAATGGGGACGCCCCGGTGGGGCGTGGGGGCGGTTGGCGGGCGGCGGGTGCAGCGCCGCCTGGAGCCTTCGCGTCATGCCGCTAGCCTAGCCAATACGCGGTTCGCCGACCAGCGCGCGCGAACGCGAGCGAGCGGTCGCGGACCGCGGGCGTGACCGCTTGGTCCGCCGCGCGGGCCCTGGGCCGCCCCTCGCGGGCACCCGGGCCGGCTCCGCGCCGCGCTCAAAAGGCACTTGCAAGGCCCGGAGTTTACTGGTGCTATGCAGCACTTTCCCGCATGGAATGCCGCGGAAAGCGTCATTGCACGAGACATCAATAATAAAAGTGGACAAATGCGGTTGCGTGCCGAGTGGTCGGGCACGAGCCGCGTTCCGGACAGGACTGGATGGGACGGCACCCGTGACCGCACCTCCTCGCGTCCGGCATCAACCTGCTCGGTCACGACATGATCATTCTCATTGGCTCCAAGATCGGCCAGTCCGATATCCAGGCGTCGCTCGGCAAGCCCGAATACAGCTATTACTTCCTGCTGCGTGAGTTCCTGCCCGCGCTGCGCCGGATCGGCACGGTCATCGAGGCGGAGGGCGCGGCCGACGTCGACCGCCTCTACGACGCCTACCATGACCAGGGCAAGCCGGTCGTCTTCCTCAGTTTCAGCCCCCCGCAACAGACGCCGGTGGAGCTGCGCTGCCCGACCCTGTGCGTGTTCGCCTGGGAGTTCGACGACCTGCCCGACCAGGCCTGGGACGGCGACCCGCGCAACGACTGGCGCCACGTCTTCGAGCGGATCGCCGCCGCGGTGCCCTGCAGCGAAGAAACCGCCCGGGCGGTGAGCCGGGCGATGGGCCCCGAATTCCCGGTGCGGGCGATCCCGGCGCCGGTGTGGTCGCGGTTCGCCGACCTGTACCCGCAGGCGGGCTGGTCGCCGCGCCGGACGCCGCGCCCCTTCGAATTCACCGGACGGGTGATCGACAGCCCGCGACTCGGGTTGTCCGCCGACGCGCTGGTGCGCAAGCCCGAACCGCCGGTGGAAATCGAGCCGGAGAAAGAGCCCGAGGTCCTGCCCGAGCCGGAATGCCCGCCGGTGGAGCCCCCGGGCCCACTGAGCTGGGCGGAAAGGCGCCTGATCAGCCGCACGCTCTGGCGCGAATGGTGGTACGAGCTGACCCGCGGCCCTGGTGCCAAGCGGCCCGAGGCGCCGGCGCCGGTCGTCGAGGCACCGGTGCCCGTCGAGGTGCCGCCAGTCCTCGAACCGGAGCCCGAACCCGAACCGGAGACGCCGCCGGATCCCTATCCGCTGGGCGCGCAGCGCCTGACCCTGGAGGGCGTGGTCTACGTCAGCGTGCTCAATCCGGGCGACGGGCGGAAGAACTGGATCGACCTGATCACCGCGTTCTGCTGGGCGTTCAAGGACGTGGAAGACGCCACCTTGGTGGTGAAGATGACCCACCACGACCTGGAGTATTACCGGATCGTGCTGCTGACCCTGTTGTCGCGACTGGCGCCGTTCCGCTGCCGCGTGCTGGTGCTGCATGGGTTCCTCGAGGAGGCCGAGTACCGCGCGCTGGTGGAGGCCAGCACGTTCTACGTCAATGCCTCCGCCTGCGAGGGCCTGTGCCTGCCGCTGATGGAGTTCCTCAGCGCCGGCAAGCCGGTGATCGCGCCGCGCCACACGGCCATGCTGGATTACCTGACCGCCGACCTGGGCTTCATCGTCGAGACCTGCCCCGAGCCTTCCTGCTGGTCCCATGATCCCACTGGGTTGTTGCGCACCCGCCGTCACCGCCTGAACTGGCAGTCGCTGATGGAGGCCTATCGCGCCAGCTACCGACTGGCGCGGGAAAACCCGCGGGACTACCGGCGCATGTCGACCCTCGCCCATCGGCACATGCAGGCGTTCTGCTCGGTGGAACAGGTGGCCGCGCGCCTGAGCGATTTCCTCGAAACGCTGCCGCAGTCGTCGACGGAGCGGCGCGCGCCGCGTCTGGAGCATTCGCTGCCGTGAAAATCCTCATCTATTCCGAAGTCACCGCGGCGAGCATCGCCCGCAGCCTGGGTCTGCCCGAATACAGCTATTACTTCGTGCTGCGCGAATTCCGCCCGGTGCTGGAACGCCTCGGCGAGGTCATCCTGGTGGAGGATCCGCAGCGCGAGGTGGATGCGCACTACGCGAGCGCCCGCGCCACCGGCGAGCCCTGCGTGTTCCTCAGTTTCTCGCCGCCGCACCGCACCTGCCTCGAACTGGCCTGCCCGACGGTGCCGGTGTTCGCCTGGGAATTCGATTCGATCCCCAGCGAGAGCTGGCTCGACGAGCCGCAACAGGACTGGCGCCACGGCCTGCGCCACTGCGGCCGGGCCATCGTGCATTCCTGGCTGACCCGCGACACCGTGTGCGAGGCGATGGACGATCGCTTCCCGGTGATCGCCATCCCGGCGCCGGTGTGGGACAAGTTCGCCCCCCTGCGCGAGCGCGATCCGGCGCAACGCCCGGGCGGCCCCTGGGTGCTGGAGCTGCCGGCCGGGGTGGTCTTCGACACCCATTGCCTGTCGCTCGAGCCCTGGATGCCGGGCCTGGACGCGGTGGCCCAGGCGGTGGCCGTGGCACGCGGGGAGATTCCCGCGCAGAGCCTCGCCGACGCCGTGCCCATGGTCCAGGCGGAGACCGCGGTGGAGGCTGCGCCGCCGGCGGTCGCTTCCGGGCGGCTGAAGATGACCCTGCGCTACCTGGCCGAGTGGTACCGGCTGGTCTGGCGCGACCGCCTGCCGGATGCGTTCGACCACGGCCTGCGGGCGCTGCGTCGGCGCGGGCGCCCGGTGCCGCCGCCCGCCGCGCCGGCCCCCGAACCCCTGGTGGACGCGGAGCCGCCGCTCAGCCCCTGGGACCTGGCGCCGCGCCGGCTCGAACTGGACGGGGTGATCTTCACCGCCATGTTCAACCCCTACGACGGGCGCAAGAACTGGGTCGACATGCTCACCGCCTTCTGCACCGCGTTCCGCGACCAGCCCGAGGCGACCCTGCTGTTCAAGCTGGGGCACAGCAAATACCACTCGGCGATCAACGACATGCTGATGTGCATGGCGCGCCTGCCGGCGTTCCGCTGCCGGGTGATACTGCTCCAGGGTTACCTGGAGGCTGCCGATTTCGAGGCGCTGATCGACGCCACCGCCTTCGTGGTCAACGCCTCTCACGGCGAAGGCCAGTGCCTGCCGCTGATGGAATTCATGTCCTGCGGCAAACCCGCCATCGCGCCGCAACATTCGGCGATGGCCGACTACATGGACGAGGAGGTCGGCTTCGTCGTCGACAGTTGGCTCGACGCCACCGCCTGGCCCCACGACCCCCGCCTGGCGTACCGTACGCTGCGCCACCAGATCGACTGGCAGTCGTTGCTGGAGGCCTACCAGGAGGCCTACCGGACCTTCCGGGAGGAGCCCGGGCGCTATCGCGCGCTGGCGGCGAACGCCGTCGAGCGGATGCGCGGGCATTGTTCGCAGGCGGTGGCCGAAGAGCGCCTGCGCCGTTTTCTGACCATCGATGAGGACGTGGACGCATGAGCGGTTTGCTCGAAGGATTCCGCCGCTTCGGCATGGACTTCGCGGACGAAGCCGAGGCCGAGGCCGCCTGGAAATCCATCAGCGAGGGCGCCGGCTTCGTCGACTCGCGGGACTGTGGCCTGGTCGACGTGGTGCAGAGCGGCTGGTTCCGCAACGACCGCGGCGAACTTTTCAGCGACTTCCCGGTGAGCGCCGAGGACGTGGTGCTGGACGTCGGCTGCGGCGCCGGCGGGGCGACGCTGTTCTGCGCCAACCGCGGCGCCCATGTGATCTTCAGCGACCTGGTCGCGGAGAAGGTCGAGGCCCTGCGCCGGCGGGTCGCACAGACGCCGGCGCGCCAGGCCGAGGGGCTGGTGTCCGACAGCGCGCCGCTGCCCCTGGCCGATGCCAGCGCCACCCGGGTGGTGGCCCTGGAAGTGCTGGAACACGTGGAGGACCCGGCCGCCGTGCTGAGCGAACTGGTGCGGGTCGGCCGGCCCGGCGCCCTCTACCTGCTGGCGGTGCCCGACGCGGCCGGCGAGCACCTGCAGAAGGCCTTCGCCCCGGCCTACTACTTCGAGCGGCCGAACCACATCCACATCTTCGAACGCGAGGCGTTCGGCCAACTGGTGCGCGACGCCGGCCTGGAAATCGTCCGCCGCGACAGCTACGGGTTCTTCTGGACCCTGTGGATGTGCTTCTACTGGACCTGCGCCAAGGCCGCCGGCGGCGAGCTGGAGGGCGCCTCCCACGACGTGGTGCAGCCGCCCTATCCGCCGCTGCTCAACGACTGGGCGAAGCTCTGGCACCAACTGATCAAGATGCCCGAGGCCGCGCCGATGAAGCGCGCCCTCGACCAGGTGCTGCCGAAGAGCCAGTTGATCGTGGCGCGCAAGCCGGGGCCCGAACCCCGGTGAAGGGACGCATCGCCGACATCGAGGTGTTGCGCGCGGTGGCGGTGCTGTTCGTGCTGTTCCAGCACATCGGTAACCTGTGGCCCTGGACCTCCTCGACCCTCGACCTGCTCTACGGCGCATTCGGCGGTACCTTCGGCGTCGACCTGTTCTTCGCCGTGTCCGGCTTCGTCATCGCCCGCGACCTGGTGCCGCGCCTTCTGGCGGCCCCCGATTCCGCGAGCGCCTGGCGGGTGATGCAGGCGTTCTGGGTGCGGCGGATCTGGCGGCTGTGGCCGTCGGCCTGGCTCTGGCTGGGGCTGATCCTGCTGGCGGTGGTGGGGTTCAACCGCAGCGGCGTTTTCGGCAGCCTGGAGGCCAACCTGCAAGCCACCGCCGCCGGGGTGTTGCAGTACGCCAACCTGCGCTTCGCGCAGAACTTCATGCTCCACGAGATCGGCGCCAGTTTCGTCTACTGGAGCCTGTCCCTGGAAGAACAGTTCTACTTGCTGTTCCCGTTGCTGGTGGTGCTGTTCCGCCGCCGGCTGGGTGTGTTCCTGCTGCTCTTCGCCCTGGCGCAGATGGCCCTGCCGCGCCAGCAGTCGTTCCTCATGGTGTTCCGCACCGATGCCCTGGCTCTGGGCATCCTGATCGCGCTGTGGAGCGGGCGGGATTCCTGGCGTGCCCTGCTGCCCAGCCTGTCGGCCTGGGGGCGCGGTGCGCGCCTGGCGCTGGCCCTGGGGCTGGTGGCGGCGATGGCGTGGCTCAGCGCCCACCTGCAGGCGGTGCGCTACGCCGTCGCACTCATCGCGCTGTTCTCGGCGGCGCTGGTGCTGCTGGCGTCCTACGACCGCGACCTGCTGCTGGCGGACGGCCGCCTGCGGCGGCTGCTGGTGTGGGTCGGCACGCGCTCCTACGCCCTCTACCTGATCCACATCCCGGCGTTCTTCGCCACCCGCGAACTGTTCCATCGCCTGCTGCCGGGGCAGCCGCCCAGCCCGGGCCTGGCCCTGGCGTACCTGGCCTGCGCGTTGCCCCTGCTGGGGCTGCTGGCGGAAGCCAACTTCCGCCTGCTGGAAACCCCGCTGCGCCGGCATGGCG
>NZ_JANZKU010000031.1 GCF_025642785.1 Pseudomonas sp. RIT-PI-AD | reverse complement strand
AGCGAGCAGAAGCCCGAATTCGACCAGGAAATGCCCCTGGTCTCGCACCTCACCGAACTGCGCACGCGGCTGTTGCGCTGCGTCGCGGCGATCTTCCTGATCTTCGCCGCGCTGTTCTATTTCGCCCAGAAAATCTACACCCTGGTATCGGCGCCGCTGCGGCACTACCTGCCGGAAGGCACGACGATGATCGCCACCGACGTCGCCTCGCCCTTCCTCACCCCGTTCAAGCTGACCATGGTGGTGGCGCTGTTCCTCGCCATGCCGGTGATCCTCCACCAGGTCTGGGGCTTCATCGCGCCCGGCCTGTACCGCCATGAGAAGCGCATCGCCGTGCCGCTGCTGGTCTCCAGCGTGGTGCTGTTCTACAGCGGCATGGCGTTCGCGTACTTCCTGGTGTTCCCGCTGATCTTCCACTTCTTCGCCAGCGTCACCCCGGAAGGGGTGTCGATGATGACCGACATCAGCAGCTACCTCGATTTCGTCATGACGCTGTTCTTCGCCTTCGGCGTGGCCTTCGAGATTCCGGTGGCGGTGGTGCTGTTGATCTGGATCGGCGTGGTCGACGTGGCCTACCTGCGGAAGATCCGCCCCTACGTGATCATCGGCTGCTTCGTCGTCGGCATGGTCCTGACCCCGCCGGATATCTTCTCCCAGACCCTGCTCGCGGTGCCCATGTGGCTGCTGTTCGAGGTCGGCGTGTTCTTCGGCGGGCTGGTGCGCAAGCGCCGCGAAGCGGAGGAAGAGCAGGACCGCGACGCCTCGTCCGACCAGCCGCCCGCCCCGCTGCCGTGAACCTGCTGCTGCTGGAGGACGCCGACTTCATCGCGGCGGACCGCGCGGTGCTGCGCGGTCGGCGGCTGCTGCACCTGCACGAGGTGCATCGCGCCGAGAACGGCGACAGCCTGCGGGTCGGCCGGCTCGGCGGCGCCATGGGCCGCGGCGAGCTGGTGCGCCTGGAGCGCGAGGAGGCCGAGCTGGTGGTCTGCCTCGACCAACCGCCGCCGGAAAAACTGCCGCTCACCCTGCTGCTGGCCCTGCCGCGCCCGAAGATGCTGCGCCGGGTCCTGCAGACCGTCGCGGCGATGGGCGTGCCGCGCCTGGTGCTGCTGAACAGCTACCGGGTGGAAAAGAGCTTCTGGCAAACCCCCTTCCTCGAACCGGCGGCGATCCGCGAACAGTTGATCCTCGGCCTGGAACAGGCGCGCGACACTCGCGTGCCCGAGGTGAGCCTGGAAAAGCGCTTCAAACCCTTCGTCGAGGATCGCCTGCCCGGCCTCGCCGCCGGCAGCCTCGGCCTGCTCGGCCATCCCGGCGACTACCCGCCCTGCCCGCGCGCGGTCGACGGCCCGGTGACCCTGGCGATAGGACCCGAGGGCGGCTGGATTCCCTACGAGGTGGACAAGCTGAGCGCGGCCGGCCTGGCGCCGGTCCAGCTCGGCGAGCGCATTTTGCGGGTGGAAACCGCGGTCACCGCCCTGCTCGCCCGGCTGTTCTGACCCATATCCGCGTCACCGCCGGCGCGCCCCTCCCGCACCCGTGCCGAGCGTCCTGCGCACGCCGCGACGCCGCCGCGGTCTACCTTTGCTGCGAACACCGGGAACCGCCATGCGCACGCTGACCCTCGACATGAATCGCCTGGAAGCCCTGCTGGACGACCCCGGTCAGGCCGAGCACTACCTGGACCTCGACAGCGGCGCCTTGCTCAGCCTGGAAGCGGATGCCGATGACCAGCAGGCCGCGCAAGCGCTGGCCGAAGCACCGCAGCGCTATTGCCCGCTGGAGGGCCTCGGCGAGGCCGACCGGCTGGCCATGGGCGAAGCCTTCCTCTACGAGCTGGACGACCCGCACGCCCACCCGATCCTCGCCGCCGCCCTGGCCGGGCGCCGGCCGCTGCGCACCTTCGACTACGAGCTGGAGCGCCTGCCGCGGATTCGCCAGGCCTGGCGGGATTATCGTCGCGGCGCGCTGCATGAATGGGCGCTGGCCTGGCTGGAAGAACGCGGGATCGAGCCGGCGCGGGAACCCGCGGCGGCGGATGCCTTGATGCCCGAAGGCATCCGTCGGCGCCTGTACAAGTCCTGAGGCGAGGCGGGAGTGGCCGGTCGGGCGCGTCCCGCCGGAATCACAGCACCTGGCGCAGGAAGGCCTGGGCGCGAGGGTCGCGCGGCGCGGCGAAGAACTGCGCCGGCGGCGAATCCTCCAGCAGCTTGCCGTGATCGAAGAACAGCACGCGGTCGGCCACTTCGCGGGCGAAGCCCATTTCGTGGGTGACGCAGACCATGGTCATGCCTTCCAGGGCCAGCGCCTTCATCACGTCCAGCACCTCGCCGACCATTTCCGGATCGAGGGCCGAGGTCGGCTCGTCGAACAGCATCACCTTGGGTTCCATGCACAGCGCGCGGGCGATGGCTACCCGCTGCTGCTGGCCGCCGGAAAGCCGTGAGGGGTACTCGTCGGCCTTCTGGCCGATGCCGACCTTGGCCAGCAGCGCCCGCGCCTTGTCCTCGCGCTCGGGCTTGCCGCGCTTGCGCACGACCTTCTGCGCCAGGCAGAGGTTCTCCAGCACGGTCATGTGGGGGAACAGGTTGAAATGCTGGAACACCATGCCGACTTCGCGGCGATAAGCGTTGATATCGGTCTTCGGATTGGCCAGGTCGAGGCCGTCGATGCTCACCGAGCCGGCATCGAAGGCTTCCAGGCCGTTGAGGCAGCGCAGGAAGGTGGACTTGCCCGAACCGGACGGCCCTATCACCACCAGCACCTCGCCACGGGCGACGTGGGTGGAGACGTTGTCCACCGCGCGCACCACCTGCCCACGGGTATCGAAGATTTTCACCAGGTCGCGGACTTCAATCACTTTGTCCCAGCCTCCGTTCGAGCCGGCCGGCCAGGTGCGACAACGGCAGGTTGATGACGAGGTAGAGGGCGGCGACGCAGAACCAGATCTCGAAGGTGGAGAACGAGGTGGTGATGGCTTCGCGCCCGCTCTTGGTCAACTCGGTGATGGCGATCACCGACACCAGCGAGGTGTCCTTGACCAGGCTGATGAATTGCCCGGCCAGGGGCGGCAGCACGCGCTTGAAGGCCTGGGGCAGCACCACGTGGCGCATGGACTGGGCGGCGTTCAGGCCGAGGGAACGCGCCGCCTCGTCCTGTCCGCGGGCGATGGACTGCACGCCGGCGCGGACGATCTCCGCCACATAGGCGCCAGTGAACAGCGCCAGGGCGGCGACCCCGGCGAATTCGCGGCTCAGGTTGAGCACGGTGCCGATGAAGAAATAGAAGATGAAGATCTGCACCAGCAGCGGCGTACCGCGGACCACTTCCACGTAGAGGGTCGACAGGTTGCGCAGGGTGGGGTTGGGCGAGAGCCGGCACAGCCCGGTGAACAACCCGAGCAGCAGGCCCAGGGCGCCGGATGCGGTGGAAATCCACAGGGTGGTCCACAGGCCCCAGAGCAGCGGGCCGGCCGCCCAGTGGCGGGTCACGCCGAGGCTGTCGCCTTCGGCGACGTCGTCGCCCTGGCCGACTTGCAGGCTGTCGCGGTCCACGTCCACCACTTGCTGGCCGGCGCTTTCGCCGCTCAGCGTGAGGCGGGCGCGGTCGCCCTCGACGACCAGCGCCTCGACCCGGCCGAAGTCGGCGGCGCGCTGGGTCTCCTCGGCCTGGTAGGCGAAGTACTGCGGCACGCGGTTCCAGCGCCACTCGTAGGAAATCAGGGAGGTGGAATACCAGATTCCGGCGGCCAGCCCGACCAGAATCGACAGGGTCAGGAGGTGCCAGGGCCAGTCGAGGCGTTTCTTTCTAATCACGGGAAATCTCGGATGAAACGGGAAATCGCGGGGCCGGTCGACCCCGGGGTCGACCGCCCGCGCCAGGCGCTAGGCCGGGCTCACTCCATGTCTTTGAGCCATTCGGTGTTCTTGAACCACTTGGCATGGATGCGATCGTAGGTGCCGTCGGCCTTGATCTGGTGCAGGAAGTTGTCGATCCAGTTCAGGCTGTCGTAGTCACCTTTCTTCAGGCCGAAGGCCAGCGGCTCGTAGGTGAAGGGCTGGTCGAGGTAGATCAGCTTGCCGGCGCCGGCCTTGTTCACCGCGACGACGTTGTAGGGCGCGTCGTAGATGAAGGCATCGGCCTTACCGTTGACCACGTCCATCACCGCTTCCTGCTCGTTGTCGAAACCGTGGTACTGGGCCTTGCCGATCAGTTTCTTGGCGACCATCTCGCCGGTGGTGCCGATCTTCGAGGTGATGCGGTACTTGCCGTCGTTGAGGTCCTTGTAGGACTTGATCTCGCCTTCCAGGTCCTTGCGGATCAGCAGGGTCTGGCCGACCACGATGAAGGGTTCGGTGAAGTTCAGGCGCAGGTTGCGCTCCTGGGTCAGGGTCATGCCGGAGCCGATGATGTCGAACTTGTCGGTCAGCAGGGCCGGGATGATGCCGTCGTAGGCGGTGGACACCAGTTCCAGCTTGACCCCGGCGGCCTTGGCCATGGCCTTGAGCACGTCCACCTCGAAACCGATGATCTCGCCGCGCTTGTTGGTCATTTCGAACGGCATGTAGGTCGGGTCCATGCCCACGCGCAGGGTGCCGCGCTTGACCGCATCCTCGATGGCGCCGCCGGCATGGGCCAGGCCGGTCAGTGCGCAGGTGGAGAGCAACAGTGTCGCGAGAAACTTCTTCATTCCCTTTCCTCGATGGGCGGATGATCGGAGTGCCGCTGCCGGCAGGCGATAAGACGCGGCGAATCCTAACCGGCATGGGCCGGTATGGCGAGTGGACATTAGCCGCCGGCACCGGCGAGGCGACGCGTTACCGCCGCCGCGCGCCGCGAAACGAGGCAAGAATCGGACCGGCGCGGCCGGCTCAGGTCTCCAGCAGGAAGGTCACCGGCCCGTCGTTGACCAGGTGCACCTGCATGTCGGCGCCGAAGCGGCCGCAGGCCACCGGCGCGTGGCGCGCGCGGGCCTGTTCCAGCAGGTGGGCGAACAACGCCTCGGCCCGCTCCGGCGGCGCCGCGCTGGAAAAGCTCGGGCGCATGCCGCTGCGAGTGTCGGCCGCCAGGGTGAACTGCGAGACCAGCAGCAGGCCGCCCCCGACGTCGCTCAAGGACAGGTTCATGCGCCCCTGGTCGTCGCCGAACACCCGGTAGTTGAGCAGCTTGTGCAACAGCTTGTCGGCCCGCGCCGGGTCGTCGTCCGGTTCGACGCCGACCAGCACCAGCAGGCCCTGGTCGATGGCGCCGAGCACTTCGCCGGCGACCTCGACCCGCGCGCCGCGTACCCGCTGGATCAGTCCCCTCATGCTTCTTCCGGCGGCAGGTCCAGCAGGCGCCGGGCGATCAGGTCGGCGGCGCGCACCAGGGCGTCGGCGATCCCCGGCTCGCCGGCGACGTGGCCGGCGTCGCGGATGATCTGCAACTCGCTGTTCGGCCAGGCCTGGTGCAGCGCCCAGGCGTTGTCCAGCGGGCAGACCACGTCGTAACGGCCATGGACGATGATCCCCGGCAAGTGGGCGATCTTCGGCATGTCGCGGAGCAATTGGTCGGGTTCGAGGAAGGCATCGTTGACGAAGTAGTGGCACTCGATGCGGGCGATGGACAGCGCCTTCTCGTGGAAACGCTCGACCACCTGGGGATTGGGTCGCAGGGTGGCGGTGCGGCCTTCCCAGCAGGACCAGGCCTTGGCCGCCTGCATCTGGGCGATCTCGTCAGTGCCGGTCAGGCGCGTGTAGAAGGCGCGCATCAGGTCGCCGCGCTCCTCATGGGGAATCGGCGCCAGGTAGTCCTGCCAGAAGTCGGGGAACAGGCGGCTGGCGCCGTCCTGGTAGAACCAGTGGAAGTCCTGCGGCCGGCAGAGAAAGATCCCGCGCAGGATCAGCGCGTGGACGCGCTCGGGGTGGGTCTGTGCGTAGGCCAGGGCCAGGGTCGACCCCCAGGAGCCGCCGAACAGCACCCATTTGTCGATACCCAGGTGCTCGCGGATGCGCTCCAGGTCGGCCACCAGGTCCCAGGTGGTGTTGTTTTCCAGGCTGGCGTAGGGCGTCGAGCGACCGGCGCCGCGCTGGTCGAAGGTGACGACGCGGTACAGGGTGGGGTCGAAGAAGCGTCGGCTCAGGGCATCGCAGCCGGCGCCGGGGCCGCCGTGGATGAACACCACCGGCAGGCCGTCCGGCGAACCGCTTTCGTCAACGTAGAGAACGTGCGGTTCCTCCACCGCCAAGTCGTGGCGTGCGTAGGGTTTGATCTCCGGATACAAGTTCTGCATTGATGCCCTCCCGAATCATGACGAGCGGGTGCTCGCCGACGGCGGCCCTTTCTCGTTCCTGGAGGGCATCATAACGAGGAAAAAGCCGCGCGGCATGCTTCATCCGTAAGGGCGGGCGAAGCGGCTCAGAACTTGTGGATCGCCGAGTCGGGCGCGCGCCAGATCAGCGCGGAAGTGTCGTAGCCCTGGCTGCGGGCCACCTCCAGCAGGCGCTCGCGGGTCGCCCCGTCGACTTCCGGCTGGCGCGCCAGGAGCCACAGGTAGTCGCGATCCGGATGGCCGACCACCGCGGTCTGGTAGTCGTCGTCCAGGTAAAGCACCCAGTACTGCCCCTTGGCCAGGTCGGGATACAGTGAGCTGAACCAGTTATCGAAGCGCACCCAGAGCTTGTCGGTCTGCCCGGCGACCTGCGGGAAGGCCTGGCCGTGGACCTGGTTCCAGTCGCCTTCGCGGGTGCGGCAGCGGTTCTCGACCTCGATGCGACCGGCGTCCAGCAGGCGGTAGTGCGCCTCGGACTGGGCGCAATTGCGCTGGAAGAACATCGGTAACCGCGCCAGCTCGTACCAGGTGCCCTGGTAGCGCTGCAGGTCGACGGCGGCGACGGTCTTGGGCGGCGGCAGCTCGCGGGACGGACCGGCGCAGCCCAGCAGCAGCGAAGCGGCGAGTACCGCGACCAGCGCCCTCATTTCAAGCCATGCCCGGAGAACACCACCACCTGGTCGGCGGCGTACTGCACGCTGATGAAGGCCTTGTCGTCGCCCCAGGTGCAGCTGGTCAGGCCGAGGGCGCCGGCGCACTCGCTGGGCGCGCCGAGCAGGGTCTCGACCTCCGCCTTGCCCATGCCGACGTGCAGCCGCGAGTAGTTTTGCTGGTTGACCTTGCCGCAGGCGGCGAGGACGAGGCAGAACGTCAGGAGGACGAGGGTGCGCGTGGACATGGAATGCTCCGGGGAAAGGCGACCGCGACGGCGAACCGTCGCGCAAGCATTGGAGGCGCGCGGAAGGACCGGGGTTCCTCCCGCCGGGCGCCCGGTCAGCCCTTGTGGTAGCCGGTGACGCGCTCGACCTCCTCCTTGGAACCAAGGTACACCGCGACGCGCTGGTGCAGCGACGTGGGTTGGATGTCGAGGATGCGCTGGTGGCCGTCGGTGGCGGCGCCGCCGGCCTGCTCGACGATGAAGGACATCGGGTTGGCCTCGTACATCAGCCGCAGCTTGCCCGGCTTGGCCGGGTCGCGGGCGTCGCGCGGGTACATGAACAGGCCGCCGCGGGTCAGGATGCGGTGCACGTCGGCGACCATCGAGGCGATCCAGCGCATGTTGTAGTTCTTGCCCAGGGGGCCCTGGTCGCCGGCCAGCAGCTCGTCCACGTAACGCCGTACCGGGGCTTCCCAGTGGCGCTGGTTGGACATGTTGATGGCGAACTCGGCGGTGCTGACGGGCACTCGGATGTCCTCGTGGGTGAGCACGAAGCTGCCCATCTCGCGGTCGAGGGTGAAGCCCATGACACCGTCGCCCAGGGTCAGCATCAGCATGGTCTGCGGACCGTAGATGGCGTAGCCGGCGGCCACCTGCTTGGTGCCCGGCTGGAGGAAGGCCTCCTCGCCCAGGTTGTCGTTCTGGCTGAAGCACTCGTCCGGGCAGCGCAGCACCGAAAAGATGGTGCCGACGGAGACGTTGACGTCGATGTTGGAGGAGCCGTCGAGGGGATCGAACACCAACAGGTAGGCGCCTTTCGGGTACTTGCCGGGGATCTGGTAGGCGTTGTCCATCTCTTCCGAGGCCATGCCGGCCAGGTGGCCGCCCCACTCGTTGGCCTCGAGGAGGATTTCGTTGGACAGTACGTCGAGCTTCTTCTGCACTTCGCCCTGGACGTTCTCGGTGTCCATGCTGCCCAGCACGCCGCCCAGCGCGCCCTTGGACACCTCGTAACTGATGCGCTTGCACGCGCGCGCCACGACTTCGATGAGGAAACGCAGGTCGGCCGGGGTGTTGTGGCTGCGGGTCTGCTCGATCAGGAAGCGACTGAGGGTGACGCGAGACATGGGGGAGGCTCCGGAAGGAAGAAAAAACGCGCGGAGTTTAGCGCGTTAACGCATGCGGCGCCTCTCGACCACGAGAGACGCCGCTGGTTCCAACGGAGCCGCCGATACCGCGGGGGCACCGGCGGGCCGTCACCAGTCGAGGGCCAGGCTCAGGCTGATGCCCTGGCGGGTGTCGTCGTCGCCATGGCGCAGGTCGTAGCCGGCGCGCAGCGACAGGTCCGCAGTCAGTTGCTGGCTGAAGCCCAGGCTGGCGCGGGTCATCTTGTCGTCCGGGACATAGCCCTGCAGGGTGAACGCGTGGCCGGGCAAGCTGTTGAGGCCGAGGGTCAGGTCGCTGGCATCGTCCTCGTACTCGCGCTCGCGGGCCACTTCGGCGAACACCTGGGTCGCCGGGGTCACCTGGAAGCGTCCCTGCAGCCCCACCCCGAGGCGCTTGGAGGTGCGGGTCTGGTCGTCGACGCTCAGGGCGGTGGAGCGGTCGCTCTTCTCGCGGTAGCCGTCGAGTTCGACGCGGGCATAGTCGGCGCTGACGAAGGGGCTCAGGTGCCAGAGGCTGCCGGGCTCGGCGATGTCGTAGCCGAAGCGGCCACTCAGGGCCCACAGGGAACCGTCGGTGTCGCCCTTCTCCTGGCGGGTGACGCCGCCCAGGGCGATGTTGCGCTTCAGGTCGTCGTAGTCCAAATAGCCGCCGCTCAGGGCCAGGTCGCCCCACCAGCGGTTGTGCTGGTACTGGGCGAACAGCGTACCCAGGTAGCTGCGCAGGTCGTAGTCGGAATCCTTGGCGCCGGCCTCCAGGGATTGCTTGTACAGCCCCAGCGCCGCGCCGACCCGCCAGTCCTGGTCGAGACGATAGCTGCCGCCGAGATCGAGGCTGTAGCCGTGGCCATCGGCGTCCACCGCGCTGGATTGCTCGTCGAAGTCGAGCCGCTGGCCGCCGCCGCTGACGAAGCTGCGCCACTGGCCGACGCCCTGCCAGCCCTCCCAGTCGGCCAGCCACTGGCCGCGCAGGTGATCCTGGTGGGAGCGCAGCGCGCCATGGGCCATTTCCGGCAGCAGGGTCAGTTCCCAGGGCGCCGACAGCAGCGAGTAGGTGTAGTCGGCGGAGACCTGCTGGATCGCCGTGGTCGGGTGCACGCTGTCGTTGAACAGCAGCCGGGAGGGGTCGGGCGTCGCACTGGTGATGCCCCAGGTCGGATTGACGTTGGCGCAGCCGTCGAAGCAGGTGCCGGTGAGGTTCTGGGTGGCGTCCAGGCCGTAGCTGGCGGCGTCGTGCAGCACCTCGCTGAACAGCAGCGGCACGTTCAACGGGATCACCTGGGCCTGGATGCCGCGCAACTGGCTGAGCAGTTCGTCGTTGACCGCCGCGCCGAGGGTTTCGAAGGCGCCGGCCAGCGGGGTGCCGGACAACGCCGGCGTGCTGCCGACGTTCGGCAGCAGCGATACCACGATGTAGCGCGCACCGGCCTGTTGCAGGGCGCGCACGCTGTCGGCCACCTGGGCGCCGGTGGCATGCGCCTGCTCGACGTTGAGGACACGGCCCTGGAGGAAGTCGTTGCCGCCGCCGTTGACGTAGAACAGCGCGTTGGGATCGAGCCTGAGCCCCCGGTTGGCCAGGTCGACCAGGTAGCCGTCGCGGGTCCGGGTGCCGGCCACCGAGCCGCCGGCGGCGGTGATGGAGGCGTAGATTTCGTCGCTGCGGTAGCCGCCCACCGCCCAGTTGTCGCCGTCGGCCCAGCCGTGCTCGGCGTACACCGAGGACGTCGAAGGCGCCTGCGGCCCCAACCCGAGGCGCGCCCCCAGGATCATCGGCGAGGTGGCGCCGATGGTCTCGCCGCGACCGCTCTGGTAGGTCGGCCCGACGCGGTTGGTGAAGCGTCGCGTGGCGCCGTCCGGCCCGCCGGTGTCGGGCAGTTGCCCGGCGTCGCTGAGGCTGTCGCCGAACACGATCAGGCTGGAATAGGGCGCGGACTGGGCGGGGGCGGCGGCGATCGCCAGCAGGCAGGCGGCGGCCAGGGGGGTCAGGGTGCGCAGCATCGGGATGTCCTTGTGGCGTGTTGTCGTTGTTATGGCAAGGCGATAAATGCTGTGACTTTAGCTGGCCCGCCGCCAGTATGCATCCCCCGCCGCATCGCCCCGGCGGGTTTCCGACGCCGTCGCCGCGCCGCGCTCGCCAGGGACATCGCGGCAGAGGTCCCGGCGGCGCCACGAGCGCGAAAGAAGCGTTTATCCGCGGCAACCAGGACGCCGCGGGCGACGGCTGGCTCGAGGCAAGCGCGGACGACCCGCCGCGCATGCCTGGCGCCGCCTGGGCGCGACCGCAGGACGGGGAACCGAGTCGCGCCAAGGCGCCGACCGATCGATGGGGACAGGCAATGACGGAAGAGGCCGCCTGGCGACAGGCGATAAAGGACAGATGCGGCACGCCGCTTCAGGGCGACGCAGGCTGGGCGCAGGCCTCGCCGTGGCCTTCGACCCGCGCGGCGCGGGGCGCAGGGTGCCTGCCACCAGCCGCCGGTCGCTGCTGTCGCGGACGGCGCCGCGGATACCGTGCGGGGCTTGCCGAGGGATGTCCACCGGGGCGCGGCGAGGGCGGGACCGAGGCGCCGCCAGCGCCACGCTCGCCCCGGCCGAAACCCTCAAGGGACCAGTGGCAGTTCGCGTTTGTGCTGGGAGCGGTCGTAGGTCCTGACGATCAGTTCATAGGCCTGGTCGCTCACCGGCTTGCCTTGGAGGAAATCGTCGATCTCCCCATAGGTGACCCCGTAGGCTTCCTCGTCCGGCTTGCCGGGGCGCAGTTCCTCCAGGTCGGCGGTCGGGATCTTCAGCGCCACCTTGTCGCCCGCCCCCAGGGCACCGGCGATGGCCCGCACCTGGCCCTTGACCAGCCCGCTGAGCGGCGCCAGGTCGCAGGCGCCGTCGCCGAACTTGGTGAAGAAGCCCATCACCGCCTCGGCGGCGTGGTCGGTGCCGATCACCAGGCCGTTGTGGGCGTTGGCGATGGCGAACTGGGCGATCATCCGCATCCGCGCCTTGACGTTACCGACCACGAAGTCGCGGCGCTCGTCGCTGAGCCCGGCCAGGCTGGCGATCTGCGCGCCCAGCCCGCGCACGCCGTCGGCGATGTTCACGGTCTGCACTTCGTCCGCCTGGATGAAGCTCAGGGCGGCCTGGGCGTCCTCCTCGTCGTGCTGCACGTTGTAGGGCAGGCGCACGGCGATGAAGCGATAGTCGGCGTCGCCGGTTTCTTCGCGCAGCGACTCCACCGCCAATTGCGCCAGGCGGCCGGCGACCGTCGAGTCGACCCCACCGCTGATGCCCAACACCAGCACCTTGAGGCCGGCGCGACGCAGGCAGTCCTTGATGAAATCCTTGCGACGCTCCACTTCGGCCAGCAGCGCGGCACGGTCGGCGAAGGGAGGGATCACGCCGAGGGCTTCGGCGATCTCGCGTTGGCGGTTACTCATGCTCGGGTCCTCATTGACGGTCGGTGACACGGAAGACGTGCTTCAGGTAGGCGACGAAGTTCTCGTCGCGGCATTGGGTCTTGCCGGGGCTGTCGGAAATCTTGGCCACCGGCTGGTCGTTGCAGGCGGTCATCTTGATGACCATGTTCATCGGCTCGACCCCCGGGATGTCGCAGGTGAGGTTGGTGCCGATGCCGAAGCTGACGTTGATCCGCTCGTGCAGCGCGCGGTACAGCGCCAGCGCCTTGGGCAGGTCGAGGCCGTCGGAGAAGACCAGGGTCTTGCTCATCGGGTCGATGCCCAGGGAACGGTAGTGGGCGATGGCCTTCTCCGCCCATTGCAGCGGGTCGCCGGAGTCGTGGCGCAGGCCGTCGAAGAGCTTAGCGAAGTACAGGTCGAAGTCGGCGAGGAAGGCGTCCATGGTGATGCAGTCGGTCAGGGCGATGCCGAGCAGCCCGCGGTACTCGCGGACCCAGCAGTCCAGTGCGGCGCTCTGGCTGTCGATCAGCCGCGGCCCCAGTTGCTGGTGCGCCATCAGCCATTCGTGGGCCATGGTGCCGATCGGCCGCAGGTCGTACTCGCGGGCCAGGTGCACGTTGCTGGTGCCGACGAAGCGCCCGGGGAAATCGCGCTTGAGGATGTGCACCATCTCCTCCTGCACCCGGTAGGAAAAGCGCCGGCGGGTGCCGAAGTCGGCGATCTGGAACCCCGCCAGCTCGGCGTCGCTGGCTTCCGCGCGGAGCCAGTCGAGCTTGCGGTAGAGCTGTTCGCTGACCTGCTCCATCACCACTTCGCGGTAGCGATAGCGGTTGCGCACCTCGCTGACGATGGCCAGCAGCGGGATCTCGAAGAGGATCACGTGCAACCAGGGGCCGCGCAGGCGGATGCACAGCTGGTCGCCGTCGACGCCGGTCTGCACGTAGCGCAGGTTGAAGCGGAACAGGCTGAGGAAGCGGATGAAGTCCGGCTTGATGAAGGAAATGCGCTCGAGGAAGGCCAACTGGTCGGCGGTGATGCTGGTCTCGGCCAGGCGCTCGATCTGGTAGCGGATTTCCGCCAGGTAGGGCCGCAGGTCCTCGCCGCTGCGGCAGCGGAATTCCCATTCCACCTCGGCGTTGGGGTAGTTGTGCAGCACCGCCTGCATCATCGTCAGTTTGTAGAAGTCGGTGTCCAGCAGGTTCTGCACGATGCGCTCGGCAAACACACTCTCGGCCATGTTCAGCACTCCAGCGAGGAATTCAATGAGGCATCCAGCGCTTCCGGGCTGGCGCACAGGGCAATGCCCGCCGCGCGCATCTCCGCCTCGGCCGCTCTCGCGGTCGATTCGGCGATGGCGCGACAGGCCGGCAGGTACAGGCTGACCGCGAAACCGGCCCGGCGCAGTTGCAGCGCGGTGGTCTTGACGCAGTAATCCAGCGCCAGGCCACCGACCACCACATGACTGACGCCATTCTGCCGGAGAAATTCGATCGCGCCGGTGCTGCGTCTCTCGGCCAGGTCGTGGTAGCAGGCACCGTAGGGATGCAGGTCCGGCTCGACGCCCTTCCAGACGAAGTAGTCGTAGTCCAGCGGCTGCGGCAGACCGTCGAGCAGTTCGAAGCCGGGTGTCCCCGGGACGCAGTGGCTCACCCAGCTGAGATCGGCGTTGGCCAGCGGCAGGCTGCGCAGCATCTCCGCATGGCTGGCGACCACCCAGGGCGCCTGCGGACTGTGGGCATCCTTGCTGCCCAGGCGCAGGTGGGCGCGCTCGGCCATCTCCTGGAGGGCGGGGACGATGCCGTCGCCGCCGGGAACCGGCAGTTCGTCCGGGCACAAGGGCGTGAAACCTTTCTGCGCGTCGATATCGAAGCTGGCGATCTTCATACTGCGATCCTTTTGCTGTTTTGTCGGCTGCCGCGATTAACGGCTGGCTACATATTTCATCTGATGTAATATGTAGTCAACCGTTATTTTCCCGGAGCCTCCCGGCATGCGCACCCGTCGACACGTTCCCTTCCCCATCCCAGGCCGTCGCCATGCCCTCGCCCGCAGGGCCGCCCCATGAGCCGCGCGGAGGTGCTGGCCAGCGTGGATATCGTCGCGCTGCGCCTGAATCCGGCCGGCGCACTGGACCTGCTGCTGATCCGCCGCGCCCGCGCGCCCTTCGCCGATCGCTGGGCGCTGCCGGGGGTGCTGGTCAACGGCCGCTGCGCCGACCCCAGCCTGGACGCCGCGGCGGAGCGCGCGCTGCACGACAAGGCCCGGTTGCGGCCGCAGCACCTGGAGCAGGTGGCGACGGTGGGCAACGCGCGGCGCGACCCGCGTGGCTGGTCGCTGAGCACCTTCTACCTGGCCCTGGTGGCGCCGGCCACCACGCTGGAGGACGAGGACCTGCGCTTCGTCGCCCTGGACGAGGTGCTGCACGGCCGCCTCGCCCTGCCCTTCGACCACGCCGAGCTGGTGGCCCAGGCCCACGAACGGCTGGCCGGCAAGGCGGTGTACAGCTCGCTGCCCCTGCACCTGCTGGCCCCGCGCTTCACCGTCACCGAGGCGCTGGCGGCCTTCCAGGCCTGCCTCGGTCAGGCGGTGCAGCACACCACCTTGCGCGGCCGCCTGGAGCGGATGAAAAGCGCCGGCTGGATTCTCGACACCGGCGAACGGCAGCAACCGCGGATGGGCCGCCCGCAACGGGTCCTGGAACAGCGGCCGGGCGCGGGCGGGGTGTACCTGTTCGATCGCAGCGTGCTGAGCTGAGGGCGGCAGGCGGCGGGCGGTAGTTCACAAATCCGCCGGCGCCGCTATGATGCCCGCCCGCCTCACCCGCTCCCTTGGAAGATCATGAACAATAGGCTGATCGTCGGCGCCGACCTGGACCGTACGGATACCTGGATCAGGTACGAAAAGACCCTGTGCCACGCCTGCGTGTCCAGTTGCTGCACCATGCCGGTGGAAGTGCGCATCGCCGACCTGATCCGCCTGGAACTGGTGGCGGAGTTCGAGCGCGGCGAGCCGCCCAAGCAGGTGGCCAAGCGCCTGATGAAGGAAGGGGTGGTGGAGCGCTTCAACCAGAAGCAGGGCATCTTCACCCTGACCCGCCTGGCCAACAACGACTGCTATTTCCTCGACCGCAAGACCCGCCTGTGCACCGTCTACGACAAGCGTCCGGAGACCTGCCGCAACCATCCGAAAATCGGCCCGCGTCCGGGCTACTGCGCGTTCAAGCCGATCTGAAGGCCGCGCGGCTCAGTGCCGCGCCCCGCGCAGCCGACCCACCAGGCTCACCCCCGCCAGCACCAAGGCGCCGGCGGCGATGCCGAACAGGGCGTTGAGCAGGGTCGGCGTCAACGCCGCGAGCAATCCCCCGATGCCGGCGATCCCGGCGGCCTGACCGGCCAGCGCCTCGATGCCATGGTGCAGCGGCGCGATGCCGTGGGCGAGGATGCCGCCGCCGACCATGAACATCGCCGCCGTGCCCACCACCGACAAGGTCTTCATCAGGTAGGGCGCGGCGCGCAGGATACCGCGGCCGAGGCGCTGCGCCGAGGCCGCCGCGCGCTGGCTCAGGTAGAGCCCGAGGTCGTCCAGTTTGACGATGCCCGCCACCAGCCCGTAGACGCCGACGGTCATGATCGCCGCGATGCCGGTCATGACCACCACCTGGGTCATGAACGCGGCGTCGGCCACCGTGCCCAGGGTGATCGCGATGATCTCCGCGGACAGGATGAAGTCGGTGCGGATCGCCCCCTTCACCTTGTCGCGCTCGTAGGCCAGGGGGTCCAGTCCGGTTTCGCCTTGGGCCACCGGCGCTTCGACGGGCTCCGGGGCCTCCGCGGTTTTTTCCGGACCATGCAGGAACCGCTCGGCCAGCTTCTCGAAGCCTTCGTAGCAGAGGAAGGCGCCGCCGAGCATCAGCAGCGGGGTGACCGCCCAGGGCGCGAAGGCACTGATCAGCAACGCGGCCGGCACCAGGATCAGCTTGTTCAGCGCCGAACCCTTGGCCACCGCGAGCACCACCGGTAGCTCGCGGTCGGCGCGCACGCCGCTGACCTGCTGGGCGTTCAGCGCCAGATCGTCGCCGAGCACACCGGCGGTCTTCTTCGCCGCCACCTTGGTCATCGCCGCGACGTCATCGAGCACGCTGGCGATGTCATCGAGCAGGGTCAGCAGGCTGGCTCCAGCCATAGGGGTCGTCCTCAGAAAAGGGGGATGCGGGCCACCGCGTGGCGCAAGGCGGTCGGATGACGGCGATGGCGTCCGCCGCAAAAGACCGGAGGCGGAGTCTACGGACTGCCCGCCAGCCTGCCGAGGGGGTTTTTACATGTTGTCGAGGTTTTGTGGAAAAGCTCACCGAGCGGCGCCCGCCGGCGCGCAACGGCCGGCACAGGGACCGGTGAGCCCGGCGCCCGTGCCGTCGTTGCAGGAGAGCCTTGGAGCAGCCCTTGCCACGGCGCGTTCCAGGTGCGCCGGTCAGGATCGCAGAGCGGGGTCGGCGAGCGAAGGCGCCGAACGCGCGACCCACGGGATGAGCCTCGGCGCGTTCCGCGGGGACTAGAAGGTGTGACGGCGCAGCAGGACGTAAGCCAGCACCAGCAGGGTGGCCAGCAAGGCGGTGAGCAGGGCGCGAATCGACCAGTAGATCAGCGAGGGCCGCTGTTCGCGTATGCAGCGGCGCAGGTCGCCAGGGCCGTTCAGGGTGCCTTCGAGGAAGGCGAAGCTCAGACGGATCGCCAGGAGCGCGGCCGGCAGCAGGATCGCCAGGGCGAAGGCCGCACCGTCCAGCGGCGGCAGCACCGACACGGCCAGGGCCGGGGTCAGGCAACTGACGGCGAACAACGCGACGCACAGCAGGATATCGAGCATGACGGGGTTCCTTCCGCACAGAGGCCGGTTCGGCGGCCGCAGCAGCATAAAGGCTGCGGAGTCGGGAGCAACGCTTTTCAGACATGAAAACGCCCTCGCCGGGTCACCGGCGAGGGCGCTGGAGCACCGCCGAAGCCTGCCGCGGGGCAGGCCACGGGGGTTGCCGGGGCATCAGCCCTTGGCGCTACGCTTGCGATCGTTCTCGTTCAACTGCTTCTTGCGCAGGCGGATCGATTTCGGCGTCACTTCCACCAGTTCGTCGTCGTCGATGAATTCCAGCGCCTGTTCCAGGGTGAACTTGATCGGCGGCACCAGGGCGATGGTTTCGTCCTTGCCCGACGCACGCATGTTGTCGAGCTTCTTGCCCTTGGTGGGGTTGATCACCAGGTCATTGTCGCGGCTGTTGATCCCGCACAGTTGGCCTTCGTAGATGTCCTGGCCGGGCTCGAGGAACAGCTTGCCGCGATCCTGCAGGGTTTCCAGCGAATAGGTCAGCGCCTTGCCGGTGGCCATGGACACCAGCACGCCGTTCGGCCGGTGGCCCACTTCGCCGACCTTGATCGGGCCGTAGTGGCTGAAGGTCGAGGTGAGGATGCCGCTACCCGAGGTCATGGTCAGGAAGGCGTTGCGGAAGCCGATCAGGCCACGCGCCGGCACGGTGTACTCCAGGCGGATACGGCCCTTGCCGTCCGGCACCATGTTGGTCAGGTCACCCTTGCGCAGGCCCATCTGTTCCATGATCGGACCCTGGTGCTGCTCCTCGACGTCGATGATGACGTTCTCATAGGGCTCCTGCTTCTCGCCGTTGACTTCCTTGATCACCACTTCCGGACGGCCGACGGCCAGTTCGAAGCCTTCGCGGCGCATGGTTTCGATCAGCACCGAGAGGTGCAGCTCGCCACGCCCGGAGACCTTGAACTTGTCCGCGGAGTCGCCTTCCTCGACGCGCAGGGCGACGTTGTGCAGCAGCTCCTTCTCCAGGCGTTCCTTGATGTTGCGGCTGGTGACGAACTTGCCTTCCTTGCCGCAGAACGGCGAGTCGTTGACCTGGAAGGTCATGGACACGGTGGGCTCGTCCACCGACAGCGGCGGCAGGGCCTCGACGTTCTGCAGGTCGCAGAGGGTGTCGGAAATGTACAGCTCGTCCATGCCGCTGACGCAGACGATGTCGCCGGCCTGGGCCTCGGCGACTTCGACGCGCTGCAGGCCGGAGTGGCCCATGATTTTCAGGATGCGGCCCTGGCGTTTCTTGCCGTCGGCGCCGACCGCCACCACCGGGGTGTTGGTCTTGACCTTGCCGCGGGCGATACGGCCGATGCCGATCACGCCGAGGAAGCTGTTGTAGTCCAGCTGGGAGATCTGCATCTGGAACGGGCCGTCGACGTCCACCTTCGGCACCGGCACGTGGTCGACGATGGCCTGGAACAGGGCGTCCATGTGGTCATCCATCTTCTCGTGGTCGAGGCCGGCGATGCCGTTCAGGGCGCTGGCATAGACGATCGGGAAGTCCAGTTGCTCGTCGGTGGCGCCGAGGTTGTCGAACAGATCGAAGATCTGGTCGATGACCCAGTCCGGACGCGCGCCCGGACGGTCGATCTTGTTCACCACCAGGATCGGACGCAGGCCGGCCTTGAACGCCTTCTGGGTGACGAAACGGGTCTGCGGCATGGGGCCGTCCTGGGCGTCGACCACCAGCAGCACGGAGTCGACCATGCTCATCACGCGCTCCACCTCACCGCCGAAGTCGGCGTGGCCGGGGGTGTCGACGATGTTGATGTCGTAGCCGTTCCATTTCAGCGCGGTGTTTTTCGCCAGGATGGTGATGCCACGCTCTTTTTCCTGGTCGTTGGAGTCCATCACGCGCTCGTTCTCGAGCTCTTTGCGGTCCAGGGTGCCGGACAGGCGCAGCAGCTTGTCCACCAGGGTGGTTTTGCCATGGTCGACGTGGGCGATGATGGCGATGTTGCGGAGATTCTCGATCACAGGTCTGTTCTCTTTGCCGGTCCGCCAGTTAGGGGCGGACCTTTAGGTTGGATTGGGCGTGGCGCTACCCAACACGAAATCGATGCGGTCCGGGCGCCCGGCCGCGGCTGCGGCCGGCGGGCACCTAGCCGAGGTCGGGAGGGCGATGGCGGATGCTGCCGCCGAGCAGGCCGGCGCGCTTAATGCGGGCGATAGACGCGAACATTCGCATGGCCCTCGCTGAGCAGATGGTGGGCGTGCAGGCGGCTCATCACGCCCTTGTCGCAATACAGGAGGTACTGGCGGTTGTCGTCCAGTTCCTTGAAGCGGCTGTTGACCGCGTAGAACGGCAGCGGTTGCACTTCGACGCCGTCCAGCTCCAGCGGCTGCTCGTCGGCATCGTCGGGATGACGGATGTCCAGCACCACCTGCCCGGCCAGGGCCTCGCGGACTTCCTCCACCTGCAGGTCGCGGCCGAGTTCGTCGATCACCCGGTCCACGGTCATCTGCCGGGCGCGCTCCAGGGCGCGGTCGAGCACCGCCATGTCGAACTGCGCTTCCTCGTATTCGATGCGCGCGCGCTTGGCGCGGGTGGTCGGGTTCACCGAGATCACCCCGCAGTATTCCGGCATGTGCTTGGCGAACTCGGCGGTGCCGATGGCGTAGGCGGTGTCGATGATGTCCTGCTTGTGGCTGGCCACCAGCGGGCGCAGCACCAGCATGTCGGTGGCCGAGTCGATCACCGTGAGGTTCGGCAAGGTCTGGCTCGACACCTGGGAAATCGCCTCGCCGGTGACCAGCGCGTCGATCTGCAGGCGTTCGGCGATCCGCGTGGCGGCGCGCAGCATCATACGCTTCAACACCACGCCCATCTGGCTGTTGTCGACCTTGCCGAGGATTTCGCCGAGCACTTCCTCGAAGGGCACGCTGACGAACAGCACGCGGTGGGAGCGGCCGAACTTCTGCCACAGGTAGTGGGCGACTTCCATCACCCCCAGCTCGTGGGCGCGGCCGCCGAGGTTGAAGAAGCAGAAATGGGTGAGCAGGCCGCGGCGCATCATCTGGTAGGCCGCCACGGTGGAGTCGAAGCCGCCGGACATCAGCACCAGGGTCTGCTCCAGGGAGCCCAGCGGGTAACCGCCGATGCTGTCGTGCTGGCGGTCCACGATGAACAGGCGCTGGTCGCGGATTTCCAGGCGGACCTCGACTTCCGGCGCCTTCAGCGAGATCCCCGCGGCGCCGCACTGGCGACGCAACTGGCTGCCGACGTGGCGCTCGACGTCCATCGAGGTGAAGGCGTGCTTGCCGCCGCGCTTGCAGCGCACCGAGAAAATCTTGCCGGACAGCCGCTCGCCGTAATGCAGCTTGCACTTCTCCAGGATGTCGTCGAGATCGCCCAGGGGATACTCGTGCACCTCGAGGAAATGCACGATGCCCGGCATGCAGGTCAGGCGCTCGATCATCTCGCCGAGCACCTTCGGCTCGGTCTGCGCGGTTTCCACGTCGAGGTTGTCCCAGACCCCGCTGACCTGCAGGTCGGGGTCGAGATCACGCAGCACCGTCCGGATGTTCTTCGCCAACTGGCGAATGAACTGCTTGCGCACCGGGCGGCTCTTGACGGTGATTTCGGGGAACACTTTGACGATGAGTTTCATGAAAACGACGCGCTGGGAGAAAGGCAGAAAAACAGGGGCGCGGATTATAGCGGAATTGTTCAAGCTTTGACCAAAAAGCGTGAGGCTCATCAAGCGAGCACCTTTTCGGTGCGCCACGCGTCGATACCGCCCCGAATAGGGGCGCCAGTTTCCGGGAAATGCCTGCCCACGCCTCCTGTTGCCTGCTTTTAAGGCCCAGAACCCAATACAGGGCACTGGCATGCAAATTGCTCCCTTGTGAGGCAGGTAGCCCTGGCGGAGTATCCCGGCCCGGCAGAACCCTATTTTGAGCGCCCACCGTGGCCTCATACACCCGGAGGACACCATGTCGAAGTCGCTTCAACTGATCAAAGATAACGATGTGAAGTGGATTGATCTGCGCTTCACCGATACCAAAGGCAAGCAGCAGCATGTGACCATGCCGGCGCGCGATGCCGATGACGATTTCTTCGAGCACGGCAAGATGTTCGACGGTTCCTCCATCGCCGGCTGGAAAGGCATCGAAGCCTCCGACATGATCCTGATGCCGGACGACAGCACCGCCGTGCTGGACCCGTTCACCGAAGAACCGACCGTGATCCTGATCTGCGACATCATCGAGCCGAGCACCATGCAAGGCTACGATCGCGATCCGCGCGCCATCGCCCGCCGCGCCGAGGAATACCTGAAGTCCACCGGCATCGGCGACACCGTGTTCGTCGGTCCCGAGCCCGAGTTCTTCATCTTCGACGAAGTGAAATTCAAGTCGGACATCTCCGGCTCGATGTTCAAGATTTTCTCCGAGCAGGCTTCCTGGAACACCGACGCCGACATCGACGGCGGCAACAAGGGCCACCGCCCGGGCGTGAAGGGCGGCTACTTCCCGGTCCCGCCGGTCGACCACGACCACGAAATCCGCACCGCCATGTGCAACGCCCTGGAAGAAATGGGCCTGGTCGTTGAAGTCCATCACCACGAGGTGGCGACCGCCGGGCAGAACGAGATCGGTGTGAAGTTCAACACCCTCGTCGCCAAGGCCGACGAAGTCCAGACCCTCAAGTACTGCGTGCACAACGTCGCCGATGCCTACGGCAAGACCGTGACCTTCATGCCGAAGCCGCTGTACGGCGACAACGGCTCGGGCATGCACGTCCACCTGTCCATCGCCAAAGAAGGCAAGAACACCTTCGCCGGCGAAGGCTATGCCGGCCTGTCCGACACCGCGCTGTACTTCATCGGCGGGATCATCAAGCACGGCAAGGCGCTGAACGGTTTCACCAACCCCTCGACCAACTCCTACAAGCGCCTGGTCCCGGGCTTCGAAGCACCGGTCATGCTGGCCTACTCGGCCCGCAACCGTTCCGCCTCGATCCGCATCCCCTACGTGAACAGCCCGAAAGCCCGCCGCATCGAAGCGCGCTTCCCGGACCCGGCGGCCAACCCCTACCTGGCCTTCGCCGCCCTGCTGATGGCCGGCCTGGATGGCATCCAGAACAAGATCCATCCCGGCGACGCCGCCGACAAGAACCTCTATGACCTGCCGCCGGAAGAGGCGAAGGAAATCCCGCAAGTCTGCGGCAGCCTGAAGGAAGCGCTGGAAGAACTCGACAAGGGTCGTGCCTTCCTGACCAAGGGTGGCGTGTTCAGCGACGACTTCATCGATGCCTACATCGAGCTGAAGAGCGAAGAAGAAATCAAGGTGCGCACCTTCGTGCACCCGCTGGAATACGACCTGTACTACAGCGTCTGATCCAGCCGTCCCCCGGGACGGGCGCCCGCCACGCGGGCGCGCTACCAGGCCTCCTCCGGGAGGCCTTTTTCATGTCCGGCCACCGCGTTCCTGCCGGACCCGGTTCGCGCGCGGCAGCTTTTCTTCGACCGCCGCACAGCTGCGGTGGAGCGGACTTGCCAGCGTCGCTCGCCGGTGCAAGGCTTGCACGACCGTCCAGCCCTTTCACGGAGAGCGTCCATGCGCCTCGCGATCACCGGTCTGCTGCTGGCATTGACCCTGCCCGTCGTTGCCAGCGCCCAGATCTACAAATACACCGACGCCAGCGGCAACGTCGTGTTCACCAACCAGCCCCCGGAAGGCCAGGCGGCGGAGACCGTCGAGCTGCCGCCGACCAACACCGTTGAGGCGCAGAAACCGGCCGCCGCTCCCGGCGCGGCGAAGGCCGAGGCCGGCGCCGCCTACAGCGTGCTGGAACTGGCCAATGTGCCCGACGAAAACGCGCTGCGCAGCAACAATGGCAATTTCAACCTGGGCGTGGCCATCGAGCCGCGCCTGAAGCCCGGCCACGCGCTGCGCCTGCTGATGGACGGCCAGCCCTATGGCCAGCCGACCAACGTGCCCTACTTCCAGGTGGTCAACGCCGAGCGGGGCGCCCACACGCTGGCGGTCGAGGTGATCGCCCAGGACAAGTCCATCCAGCAGAGCGCGCCGGTATCCATCACCGTCCAGCGGATCAGCGTCAACAGCCCCGCCCGTGGGAACCCCTGACCGATGCGCACGCTCCTGTTCTGCCTGCTCTGCCTCTGCCTGCCCGCGAGCGCCGAGGTCTACACCTACGTCGACAAGGACGGCAACCGCGTCTTCACCGACCGGCCCAGCACCGGCAACGCCAAGCGCTTGCAGATGGCGCCGTCCAACGCCATGCCGGCCACCGCGCCCTACGCGCCGCCGGTACCCGCGCCGATCCTGCCGCCCGCCTATAGCCTGTTGCGGATCATCGTCCCCGAGCCCGATGCGACGCTCACCGACGGCGCCGGCGATCTGATCGTCACCGCCACCAGCGAGCCGGGGCTGCTACCCGGCCACAGCTATCGCCTGCAACTGGACGGCAAGCCCGCCGGCAGCGGCCGCAGCCCGGTGTTCCCGCTGAGCAACCTGGACCGCGGCACCCATACGCTGGCGGTGGAGATCCTCGACGCCGAGGGTCGCATCCTCGAACGCACGCCGAGCCAGCCGGTGCACGTAAAGCGCATGTCCCTGACGCAGAAGCGGCGGGTCCACCCCTGCGAAAAAGCCGACTACGGGGTGCGCCCCGAATGCCCGCTGAAGGACAAGCCGGAAGAGCCGCGCGACATCCCCTACGTGCCCTTCATCTGAATCGTCCGGCCGCTGCACCGATTTGGCGCAGTGGCGCGCACCGCTTTCTATACTCTCCCCATTTTGGTTCGCCCGTACTCGACGGATTGCGCCGAAACGCAGCCGACGGACGCACGCCGACCAATGACAGCGCGTCTTTTCGGGGCCTTGGTTTGGTTTTTGCATTTTCCTTCCCATTGCCGGAAGCAACGGGGCTGCGGCCCCTCCAGGGTCGCTCAGCGACCGCCACGGACAGGAGCACGGTTTGGGCAGGTCCCGGATCGACGACATGACCTCGCGTCGCCTCGACCGCCGCAGACCCGCCGGGTCGCGCGCCGGCCAGCGGCCTCCAGATAAAGGCCAACGGACTTCGCCATGACGATCGACGATTCCCTGCACCGCCTGCTGCTGGACAACCTGACCACCGCCACCCTGCTGCTCAACGCCGAGTTGCGCCTGGAATACATGAACCCGGCGGCGGAAATGCTCCTGGCGGTCAGCGGCCAGCGCAGCCACGGGCAATTCATCAGCGAACTCTTCACCGAATCCCAGGAAGCCCTGCACGCCCTGCGCCAGGCGGTCGAGCAGGCGCACCCCTTCACCAAGCGCGAGGCGCAACTGACCTCCCTGGCGGGACAGGCCATCACCGTCGACTACGCGGTGACGCCGATCCTCAATCGCGGCCGGACCCTGTTGCTGCTGGAGGTACACCCCCGCGACCGCCTGCTGCGGATCACCAAGGAAGAGGCGCAGCTGTCCAAGCAGGAAACCACCAAGCTGCTGGTGCGCGGCCTGGCCCACGAGATCAAGAATCCCCTCGGCGGCATCCGCGGCGCGGCGCAGTTGCTCGCCCGGGAACTGCCGGAAGAAAG
The DNA here is from genome assembly GCF_025642785.1 of Pseudomonas sp. RIT-PI-AD. Lineage (GTDB taxonomy): Bacteria > Pseudomonadota > Gammaproteobacteria > Pseudomonadales > Pseudomonadaceae > Pseudomonas_T. Next base: position 23,424 of record NZ_JANZKU010000031.1, on the reverse strand, counting down.
CCTGCGCGACTACACCGACGTGATCATCGAGGAAGCCGACCGCCTGCGTAACCTGGTGGACCGCATGCTCGGCTCGAACAAGCTGCCGTCCCTGGCGCCGACCAACATCCACGAAGTGCTGGAGCGGGTCAGCAGCCTGGTGGAAGCGGAAAGCCAGGGTGGGATCACCCTGGTGCGCGACTACGACCCGAGCATCCCCGACGTGCTGATCGACCGCGAGCAGATGATCCAGGCGGTGCTGAACATCGTACGTAACGCCATGCAGGCGCTGGCCGGCCAGGGCGACCTGCGCCTGGGGCGGATCACCCTGCGCTCGCGCACCCTGCGCCAGTTCACCATCGGCCACACCCGGCACCGCCTGGTGGCCAAGATGGAAATCATTGACAACGGCCCGGGCATTCCGGCCGACCTCCAGGAAACCATCTTCTATCCCATGGTCAGCGGGCGGCCGGACGGCACCGGCCTCGGCCTCGCGATCACCCAGAACATCATCAGCCAGCACCAGGGCCTGATCGAATGCGAGAGCCATCCCGGCCATACCCTGTTCTCGATCTTCCTGCCGCTGGAACAAGGAGCGACCCCCTCATGAGCCGTAGCGAAACCGTCTGGATCGTCGACGACGACCGCTCCATCCGCTGGGTGCTGGAAAAGGCCCTGCAACAGGAGGGCTTGAGCACCCAGAGCTTCGAAAGCGCCGACAGCGTGCTCGGCCGCCTGGCGCGCCAGCAGCCCGACGCGATCATTTCCGACATCCGCATGCCCGGTTCCAGCGGCCTCGACCTGCTGGCGCGCCTGCGCGAGCAGTACCCCCGCCTGCCGGTGATCATCATGACCGCGCACTCCGACCTGGACAGCGCGGTGGCGTCCTACCAGGGCGGCGCCTTCGAATACCTGCCCAAGCCGTTCGACGTCGACGAGGCGGTCTCCCTGGTCAAGCGCGCCCTGCAGCATGCCCAGGAGCAGCAGGGCCTGGAGGTGCCGGCGGCGCTGGCGCCGACCCCGGAGATCATCGGCGAGGCGCCGGCGATGCAGGAGGTGTTCCGCGCCATCGGCCGCCTCAGCCACTCCAACATCACCGTGCTGATCAACGGCGAGTCCGGCACCGGCAAGGAACTGGTCGCCCACGCGCTGCACCGCCACAGCCCGCGTGCACTGGCACCCTTCATCGCGCTGAACATGGCGGCGATCCCCAAGGACCTGATGGAGTCCGAACTGTTCGGCCACGAGAAGGGCGCCTTCACCGGTGCCGTCAACCAACGGCGCGGGCGCTTCGAACAGGCCGATGGCGGCACCCTGTTCCTCGACGAGATCGGCGACATGCCGGCGGATACCCAGACCCGCCTGCTGCGGGTACTGGCCGACGGCGAGTTCTACCGGGTCGGCGGGCATACCCCGGTGAAGGTCGACGTGCGGATCATCGCCGCGACCCATCAGAACCTGGAAAACCTGGTGCAGGCCGGCAAATTCCGCGAGGACCTGTTCCACCGCCTCAACGTGATCCGCATCCATATCCCGCGGCTGTCCGACCGCCGCGAGGACATTCCCGCCCTCGCCCGCCACTTCCTCGCCCGCGCGGCGCTGGAGCTGGCGGTGGAACCCAAGCTGCTCAAGCCGGAAACCGAGGACTACCTCCAGCACCTGGCCTGGCCGGGCAACGTTCGCCAGCTGGAAAACACCTGCCGCTGGATCACCGTGATGGCCTCGGGGCGCGAGGTGCACATCGACGACCTGCCGCCGGAACTGCTGGCGCAGCCCCAAGATGCGGCACCGATCACCAATTGGGAGCAGGCGCTGCGCCAATGGGCCGATCAGGCGCTGTCCCGTGGCCAGTCGAACCTGCTGGACAGCGCCGTGCCGGCCTTCGAGCGGATCATGATCGAGACCGCGCTCAAGCACACCGCCGGGCGCCGACGCGACGCCGCGGTGCTGCTCGGCTGGGGGCGCAACACCCTCACCCGCAAGATCAAGGAACTCGGCATGAAGGTCGCTGGCGGCGAAGAGGACGACGGCGAAGACGCCTGAAACCCGCGCCCTGCGGCCGTTCCGCCCATGCGGATGGCGCCGCGGCGGCCGCCCGGAAAGCCCTCGTAGAACACCGCCCGCCCGTCGCCGCCCCGTCCGCCGCAGTCTTCCGGTCATGAAACCCGCCTAGCCTTCCACTGCCGGAAGCCGGCTGCGCTCGGCAGGAAAGCACGCGCCCCTGCGAACGCCACGAGTCGAAATGCAAAAGCTGGCACGCGCCCTGCATAGGTTAAATCGACTCCAGTTTCGGGGGCCTTGGTACAGGCAGGCCGGGGATTCCCCTCTTTTATTCCTCCCGCGCGCTGATCGTCAGCCGCCACCCGCCGTCCTCCGCTGTCGCATGCCATTCGGCTCGCAGCGGACGGGCGGCGATCACACGCAGCAACAAACCCTCTTCGGTCTTCTGGATCCGCCATCGGGCCGGGCCCTTGCCCAGCGCCAGGCGGCCCATCCGCGGTTCGCCGGCGGCCTTGAACAGCATGGCGAACGCACCATCGAAGTGCTCGGCGCGCAGTTCCGGCTCGCGGGTGAACCACAAGGCCAGTCCGGCGCCGTGGCTTTCCACCCGCTCCAAACGTACCGGCTCCGGGGCGTTCAGGCGGCCGATCATCATGCCGACGAGCAGGCCGAACAGTGCCAGGGAAAACAGCACCCGCGGCCATAAACGCGGCCTCGGGTCTTCTTCGACGGTAGAATGCCCTCCGTCTTCGGGCTCGGAGCCACTCATGTTCCACGTCATCCTTTTCCAACCGGAAATTCCACCCAATACCGGCAACATTATCAGGCTGTGCGCCAACGCAGGCTGCGGGCTGCACCTGATCGAACCCCTGGGCTTCGAGCTGGACGACAAGCGCCTGCGCCGCGCCGGCCTCGACTACCACGAGTACGCCGAGCTGCAACGCCACGCCAGCCTCGAGGCGTGCCTGGAGCGGCTCGGCCGGCCGCGCCTGTTCGCCTTCACCACCAAGGGCTCCCACGGCTATCACGAAGTCGCCTATCGCCCCGGCGACGCCTTCCTGTTCGGTCCGGAAAGCCGCGGCTTGCCGGCGGAAATCCGCGACGCCCTGCCGCCCGAGCAGCGCCTGCGCCTGCCGATGCGCCCCCAGTGCCGCAGCCTCAATCTGTCCAACAGCGTCGCCGTGGCCGTCTACGAGGCCTGGCGTCAGCAGAACTTCCGCCTGGACTGAAGACGCCCGTCGGCGCCGCTGGTCGGGCGACGGGAAATCCTCGGCACCGTGCAGTCGAATGAACATGAGCCGATCCGGCGTAGCGCTGCGCCGACGCTTCCACCTTTTTCGAAGGCGATGCCATGTCCATTTCCGAAAACCGGGTCACCGGCGGTGTCCTGCCACCCTATCTGCTCGATCACCTCGCGCGCCATGGCGATGACCACCTGCGCGCCTGCGCCAGCGGTACCCTGTCCCTCGATCACCGCCGCGACCTGCTCGGCCGCGATGGCGCCGAGCGGCCGCGCATCGCCGCCGCCCTGGCCGGCACTGCGCAGCGGCACATCTACGACGCCGGCGGGCGCACCGAGCTCCCCGGCGCTCTGGTACGCACCGAGGGCCAGCCGCAAAGCGGCGACGTCGCGGTTGACGACGCCTACGACTACCTGGGCGCCACCTATGCCTTCTTCTGGGAGGTGTTCGGGCGCCACTCGATCGACAACGCCGGCCTGCCGCTGCTGGGCAGCGTGCATTACGGCGAGCACTACGAGAACGCTTTCTGGGACGGCGCGCAGATGGTCTTCGGCGATGGCGACGGTAAGATCTTCAATCGCTTCACCATCGCCCTAGACGTCATCGGCCACGAGCTCAGCCACGGGGTGATCGAGCACGAGGCCGGGCTGGTCTATCAGAACCAGGCGGGCGCCCTCAACGAATCCCTGTCGGACGTCTTCGGCACCCTGGTCAAGCAGTACCACCTGCGGCAGAAGGTCGAGCAGGCCGACTGGATCATCGGCGCGGGGCTGTTCACCGACGCGGTGAAGGCGGTGGGTCTGCGCTCGATGAAGGCGCCGGGCAGCGCCTACGACGACCCGCTGCTGGGCAAGGACCCGCAGCCGGGGCACATGCGCGACCTGGTCGTCACCCGCCAGGACAACGGCGGCGTGCACATCAACTCGGGCATCCCCAATCGCGCCTTCTACCTGCTGGCCAGCGCGCTGGGTGGCTTCGCCTGGGAGAAGGCCGGGAGGATCTGGTACGACACCCTCTGCGACGGGCGCCTGGCCAACGATGCGGATTTCGCCGCCTTCGCCCATCTCAGCGGCGAAGTCGCCGGCGGCCTCTACGGGAAGGAGAGCGCGGAGCGGCGCGCGGTGCTGGCCGCCTGGAAGAGCGTGGGGCTGGGCGAATGAGCCGGCTGCCTCCCCTCGGCCCCTCGACCGTGGTGCGTCTCTGGCGCGAGGGCGGCGTGGCCTTCCTGCCCGCCCGGGCGCAACCCAAGGCCATCGTCTTCGCCGAGTGCAGCGAAACCGAGCGCCAGGCCATCTGCCGCATCTTGGAAGTCAGCGCCCAGCAGGCCAAGGCCCACGAAGGGCAGGCGGGCCGGGGCGATCAGCGCTACTTCCGCATCGAGGTGCAACTGAACGACCAGGACGCGGACGACACCCTCGACCTGCGCGTCCCCGAGACGCAGGCGCCGGAGAGCCTGGTCAAGCTCTGGCGCGAACGCCAGGACTGAGCGACGGACAGAAAAAAGGCGCCCTCGGGCGCCTTTTTTTCATGGCGGCGGATCAGGCCTCGCCGGCGGCCTGCATGCGCTCGAGTTGCTGCGCGTAGAGGGCGTCGAAGTTCACCGGGGACAGCATCAGCGCCGGGAACGAGCCGCGCACCACCAGGTTGTCCAGGGCTTCCCGGGCATAGGGGAAGAGAATGTTCGGGCAGAACGCGCCAAGGGTATGGCTCATGGAGGACGGATCGAGGTTCTTGATCAGGAAGATGCCGGCCTGCTGCACTTCGGCGATGAAGGCGGTCTCTTCCTCGTTCTTCACGGTGACCGACAGGGTCAGCACCACTTCATAGAAATCGCTTTCCAGGGAGCGCTGACGGGTGTTCAGGTCCAGGGCGACGCTCGGCGTCCACTCCTGGCGGAAGATTTCGGGGCTCTTCGGCGCTTCGAACGACAGGTCGCGCACATACAGGCGCTGCAGGGAGAATTGCGGGTTCTGATCGTTCTCGGCGGCGGCGACGTTGTTGGCTTGTTCGGTCATGACGGGATTCTCTTCCATTAGCGATTAAGGGGTTGGTTAAGCAGCGCGTCGAGCTGGCCGGCGCGCTCCAAGGCGAACAGATCGTCGCAGCCGCCCACGTGGGTGTCGCCGATCCAGATTTGCGGCACCGAAGTGCGGCCCGCCTTGCGGGTCATTTCGGCACGGACCTGGGGCTGGCCGTCGACGCTGATTTCCTCGAAGGCCACCTTCTTCTGCGCGAGCAACTGCTTGGCGCGCACGCAGTAGGGGCACCAGGCGCTGGAGTAGACGATCACCTCGGGCATGTCACTTCACCACGGGCAGGTTGTCGCCGCGCCAGCTGCCGATGCCGCCGGACAGTTTCACCGCGTCGAAGCCGGCCTTCTTCAGGTCGCGGCTGGCGGTGCCGGCGTGCTGGCCGATGGCGTCGACCACGATCAGGGTCTTGGCCTTGTACTTCTCCAGCTCGCTCTGGCGACTGGCGAGCTTGTCGAAGGGAATGTTCAGCGCGCCGACGATGTGGCCGCTGGCGAAATCCTTGTTGCTGCGCACGTCCAGCACCACGCCCTGCTCGCTGTTGACCAGCGCGGTCAGCTCGCGGTTGCTGACGGTACGTCCGCCCCGGCGCAGCTCGGTGAAGGCCAGCAGGGCCAGCAATACGGCGAAGATCCCGACGAGGATGTAGTGATGGGTGGCGAATTCGATCAGGTGAGCGAGCATCGAGGGATTTCCGGGCGTTAAAATGCCGGCCAGTATACACAGCCCCACGAAGCGGCCCAAACCCGCCCGGCGGTGACGCCGGTGGAACTTCGCCGTAAAATGCCGCTCCCTTTTTCACCCCCCGCTTTCAAGGAGCCGTCCGCCCGGGGCCGTTTCACGCGTGCCGCGGATCGCGGCCGCGACGACCTCCGGGCGGGTGGCGCGAACCGCCCCCGCGCCCGCCTCTACCGCGTCGCGCCGTACTCAGGACAGCCTCTCATGACAGCCACGCCCAAACCCCTGGTTCTGATCATCTTGGATGGCTTCGGTCACAGCGACAGCCCCGACTCCAATGCCATCCTCGCCGCGCGCATGCCGGTCTACGACCGCCTCTGCGCCACCCAGCCGAACGGGCTGATTTCCGGCTCGGGCATGGACGTCGGCCTGCCGGACGGCCAGATGGGCAATTCCGAGGTCGGCCACATGAACCTCGGCGCCGGTCGCGTGGTGTACCAGGACTTCACCCGGGTGACCAAGTCGATCCGCGACGGCGATTTCTTCGAGAACCCGGCGATCGTCGGCGCCGTGGACAAGGCGGTCGCCGCCGGCAAGGCCGTGCACATCCTTGGCCTGCTGTCCGACGGCGGCGTGCACAGCCACCAGGACCATATCGTCGCCATGGCCGAGCTGGCCGCCCGCCGCGGCGCCGAACATATCTACCTGCACGCCTTCCTCGATGGCCGCGACACCCCGCCGAAAAGCGCCCAGGCGTCCCTGGAGCTGCTCGACGCCACCTTCACCCGCCTCGGCAAGGGCCGCATCGCCTCGCTGGTGGGCCGCTACTTCGCGATGGATCGGGACAACCGCTGGGATCGCGTGCAGGCCGCCTACCAGTTGATCGTCGACGCCAAGGCCGAGTACAGCGCGGACAGCGCCGTCGCCGGCCTGGAGGCCGCCTATGCGCGCGGCGAGAGCGACGAATTCGTCAAGGCCACGCGCATCGGCGCGCCGGCCGCGGTGGCCGACGGCGACGCGGTGGTGTTCATGAACTTCCGCGCCGACCGCGCCCGCGAGCTGTCGCGGGCCTTCGTCGAGAAGGGTTTCGACGCCTTCGAGGCGCGCCAGCCACGCCCGGCCGGCTTCGTCATGCTCACCCAGTACGCCGCCAGCCTCGACGCCCCCAGCGCCTTCGCCCCGGCGAGCTTGCACAACGTGCTCGGCGAATACCTGGCGAACAACGGCAAGACCCAACTGCGCATCGCCGAGACCGAGAAATACGCCCACGTCACCTTCTTCTTTTCCGGTGGCCGCGAAGAACCCTTCGAGGGCGAGGAACGCATCCTGATTCCTTCGCCGAAGGTCGCCACCTACGACCTGCAACCGGAAATGAGCGCGCCGGAGGTCACCGACAGGATCGTCGAGGCCATCGAGCAGCAGCGCTTCGACGTCATCGTGGTCAACTACGCCAACGGCGACATGGTCGGCCACACCGGCGTGTTCGACGCCGCGGTGAAGGCGGTGGAATGCCTGGACGCCTGCCTCGGGCGCATCGTCGAGGCCCTCGACAAGGTCGGCGGCGAAGCCCTGATCACCGCCGACCACGGCAACGTCGAGCAGATGGAAGACGAGTCCACCGGCCAGGCGCACACCGCCCATACCTGCGAGCCGGTGCCCTTCATCTATGTCGGCAGGCGCAAGGTCAGCCTGCGCGAAGGCGGCGTGCTGGCCGACGTGGCGCCGACCATGCTGACCCTGATGGGCCTGCCGGTGCCGGAGGAAATGACCGGCACCAGCATCATCCGGCTGGACTGATCCCCGCGCGCGACACTGAGCCCCCGCCAGGGGGCTTTTTCGTGGCGCGGCCGACGCGGGACTCCTGACGCCCGCGCAAGAATCATTTGCCCGACCGGGCGTATTTAGGCGCGAGGCCCGGCGCCATACTCGACTCCGTTCCTTTCCTACGGAGTCTCATCCATGCAGATTTTCATCACCGGCGCCGGCGGCTTCATCGGCGGCTCCCTCGCGTGCGGCCTGGCCCGCGACGGCCATCGGGTGGTCGGCCTGGTCCGCCGGCCCGAGCAGGTCGGCGAACTCGCCGCCCTGGGTATCGAAGCGGTGCTCGGCGAACTCGACCAGCGCGACCTGCTGATCGCCCAGGCGCAGGCCGCCGATGCGGTGATCAACGCCGCCGACAGCGATCACCGCGGCGCCGTCGAGGCGCTGCTGGACGGCCTCGCCGGGTCCGGCAAGACCTTCCTGCACACCAGCGGCTCGAGCATCGTCGGCGACGCGTCCGGCGGCGAGGGTTCGACGGCGGTCTACCATGAGGACGCGCTCCCCGAGCCGACGCCCGACAAGGCCGCGCGGGTCGCCATCGACCGCCTGGTGCTGCAGGCCGCAAAGCGCGGGGTGCGCAGCGCGGTACTGTGCAACACGCTGATCTACGGTCACGGGCTGGGCCTGCCGCGGGACAGCGTGCAGTTGCCGCGCCTGGTGCGCCAGGCGCGCCGCAGCGGGGTGGTGCGCCACGTCGGCCGTGGGCTCAACGTCTGGTCCACCGTGCATATCGAGGACGTGCTCGACGCCTACCGCCTGGCCCTGCGCCATACCCCGCCCGGCACCTTCTATTTCATCGAGAACGGCGAGGCGGCCTTCCGCGACATGAGCGCGGCGATCGCCCGCGCGCTCGGTCTCGGCGAGGCGCAGGACTGGCCATTGGAGCAGGCGGTGGCCGAATGGGGCTACGAGATGGCCAACTACGGCCTCGGCTCGAACAGCCGGGTACGCGGCGAACGGGCCCGTCGACTGCTGGGCTGGGCGCCGAAACACGCCTCGGTGCTCGATTGGATCGCCACCGAACCGGGCTGAAAGCGGCTGCCGGTCGGCCAAGTGCGCCCCCTGGGCGCCAAGCCGTCGGCGGCCATTTTTTTTGCGCGGCGCCACGGGCATACTAAGCCGCTCTCCCGCCCAGGTGCCGTCCACCTCATGTTTCGCGCCATCACCCTCGTGTTTCTCGCTTGCCTGTTGCATCCGGCCTTCGCCGATCAACGCGAGCAAACCCAGCAACAACTGGAGCAGGCACGCAAGGACGTGGCCGAATTGAAGAAGCTGCTGGAGCAAGTCCAGCAGGAAAAGTCCGGCGTGCAGAAGGACCTGAAAAAGACCGAAACCGAGATGGGCGAGCTGGAGAAGCAGGTCAAGGCGTTGCAGAAGGAACTCAACGACGGCGAGACCGAGCTCAAGCGCCTCGACGAAGAGAAAAAAAAACTCCAGGGCGCGCGCACTGAGCAACAACGCCTGATCGCCATCCAGGCCCGCGCCGCCTACCAGAGCGGTCGCCAGGAGCCGTTGCGGCTGGTCCTCAACCAGCAGCAGCCGGAAAAATTCGCGCGCACCCTCACCTATTACGAGTACCTCGGCCAGGCGCGCCTGGAGCAGTTGAAGACCTTCAACGAGACCCTGCGCCAACTGGCCAACGTCGAAGGTGACATCGATGCCCAGCAGAACCAGCTGATCGCCCGCAAAGGCGAACTGGACGGCCGCGTCGAACAACTCGCCGGGCTGCGCAAGGAGCGCCAGCAGGTGCTGGCCAAGCTGGAAAAGGACGCCTCGGCGCGCGACCAGAAACTCAAGGCCCGCGAGCAGGAACAGGTGGAGCTGGGCAAGGTGCTCAAGACCATCGAGGAGACGCTCGCCCGCCAGGCCCGCGAGGCCGAGGAAGCCCGCAAGCGCGCGGTCGCCGAGGCAGAGGCCGAGCAGGCGCGCCAGCGCGAGCTGAGCCGGCAACGCCCGGACACTCCCCGTCCGCCCGCCACCAAGGCGCCGGGGCCGCTGGTTTCCAGCGCCGGCGGCAATTACGGCGGCCCCTTCGCCAGCGCGCGCGGCAAGTTGCCCTGGCCGGTGAACGGTCGCCTGCTGGCGCGCTTCGGCAGCGCCCGCGGCGACGACGAACGCACCAAGTGGGACGGCGTGCTGATCAGCGCCGCCGCCGGCAGCCAGGTGCACGCGGTGCACGGCGGCCGCGTGGTGTTCGCGGACTGGTTGCGCGGCGCCGGGCTTCTGGTCATCCTCGACCATGGCAATGGCTACCTGAGCCTCTACGGCCACAACCAGAGCCTGCTCAAGGATGCCGGCGACCTGGTCAAGGCCGGCGACCCGATCGCCACCGTCGGAACCAGCGGCGGGCAGGACACACCCGCATTGTATTTCGCCATCCGCCAGCAAGGTCGCCCCAGCGACCCCGTGCAATGGTGTCGCGCGCAGGGATAGGCGCCACCTCTACCTATTAGGAGTCGTTCGACATGCCGCATTTCTTCCGCCCCGCCACGCTTGCCCTGGCCCTGACGCTGGGCGCCGCCGGCGGCGCCTGGGCGCAAGAGCCGCCCGCCTCGATGGCACCGCTGCCGGAGACCGCGCCGACGCCGAACAAGGCGCCGTTGCCGCTCGACGAGTTGCGGACCTTCGCCGAGGTGCTGGATCGGGTGAAGGCGGCCTACGTCGAGCCGGTGGACGACAAGACCCTGCTGGAAAACGCCATCAAGGGCATGCTCAGCAACCTCGACCCGCACTCCGCATACCTGGAGCCGGAAGCCTTCGAGGAATTGCAGGAAAGCACCAGCGGCGAATTCGGCGGCCTAGGCATCGAGGTCGGCATGGAGGACGGCTTCATCAAGGTGGTATCGCCGATCGACGACACCCCGGCCTCCAAGGCCGGTATCCAGCCCGGCGACCTGATCATCAAGATCGACGGCCAGCCGACCAAGGGCCTGTCGATGACCGAAGCCGTCGACAAGATGCGCGGCAAGGCCGGCTCGAAGATCGAGCTGACCCTGGTGCGCGAAGGCGGCAAGCCATTCGAGGTGGAACTGGCCCGCGCGGTGATCAAGGTCAAGAGCGTGAAGAGCCAGCTGCTGGAGAAGGGCTACGGCTACCTGCGCATCACTCAGTTCCAGATCAACACCGGCGAGGAAGTCGGCAAGGCGCTGGCAGCGCTGAAGAAGGAGAACGGCGGCCACCTCAGCGGCCTGATCCTCGACCTGCGCAACAACCCCGGCGGCGTGCTGCAATCGGCGGTGGAAGTCGCCGACCACTTCCTCACCAAGGGCTTGATCGTCTACACCAAGGGACGCATCGCCAATTCCGAACTGCGCTTCAGCGCCGACCCGGCGGACGCCAGCGAGGGCGTGCCGCTGGTGGTGCTGATCAACGGCGGCAGCGCCTCGGCGGCGGAGATCGTCGCCGGCGCCCTGCAAGACCACAAGCGTGGCGTGCTGATGGGCACCGACAGCTTCGGCAAGGGTTCGGTGCAGACCGTGCTGCCGCTGAACAACGACCGGGCGCTCAAGCTCACCACCGCGCTGTACTTCACCCCCAACGGCCGCTCCATCCAGGCCCAGGGCATCGTGCCGGATATCAGCGTGAGCCGGGCCAAGGTCACCCGCGAGCAGGAAGGCGAGATCTTCAAGGAAGCCGACCTCGCCGGCCACCTGGGCAATGGCAACGGCGGGGCCGACAAGCCCACCGGCAAGGCGGCGCGGCAGCAAGCGCGCCCGCAGGACGACGACTTCCAGCTCAGCCAGGCGCTGAGCCTGCTGAAGGGCCTGAACGTCACCCGCGGCGAGTGAGCCGCAACGAAAAAAGCCCGGACGATCCGGGCTTTTTTCTGACCGCCTGATGCGGCGGGACGCTTATAGGTAGCCGTTGGTGACTTCGTCGACGAAACCTTCCGCACGCATCTGGTCCAGGGCCTTCTGCAGGCGCTCGACCACCTCGTCCGGGGTCTCCTTGTTCAGCGCCAGGTAGAGGCCCGCCTCGTTCAGCTTGAGCACGATGCGCATGCCGGTGAACCCTTCCTGGCGCGCCATGTAGCGGCCGGCGGGATCGTCGGTCGCCCACAGGTCGATCTGCCCGCGCTCCAGCTTCTTCACGTTTTCCTGGTCGCGCAGGGCGATCACCAGGGGAATGCCCTGGCTTTCCAGGGACTGGGTGACCGCGTTGTTCTTGTAGGCGCCGACCTTGTACTTGGCCGCGTCCTTGAGGTCCTTGACGGTGATGCCGCTGTTCGGCGCCGCCGCCAGTACCCAGGACGTCCGCCCCAAGGGCCCGACCCACTTGAACGAATTCTCCCGCTCCGGCGTACGGGTGGTGGAGAACAGCCCGTAGTTGGGCTTGTCCTGGGTCAGCTTGTACAGGCGATCCCAGGGAAACCGCAGGGACAGGCTGTACTCGATACCGGCACGCTTGAACATTTCCCTGACGATGTCGGCGCTGATGCCGTCGATGCCGTCGTCGCGGGCGAAGTTCTTGTCGTCTACCGCCATGTTGAAGGGCGGGAAGTTCTCCGTGAGCAGCACCATCTTGTAACCGGCGGGCAGTTCGGCGTGGGCCGTGCCCGCGCAGACGGCCAGGCACAACAGACTACGTTTGAGCGTCTTGAACATCGTAAATACCGTCAGCGTGAATTGTGATTATTGAGCGGCCCGGGGCGGGCCGCGCGACGTCTGAGGATGGTAGGCCGTTGCGGCCGCTGGGCGTTACAGGTAGCTGTTGAGGATGTCGTCGACGAAGCCTTCGGTGCGCATCTTGTCCAGGGCGGCCTGCAGCTTCTGCACGACTTCGTCCGGAATGTCCTTGTTCAACGCCAGGAACAGCTCGGCCTGGTTGAAACGTAGAACCGTCTTCAGGCCGGAGACCCCTTCCTGCTTGGCCAGGTAGCGGCCGGCCGGGTCGCCGGTGGCCCACAGGTCGATCTGGCCTTTCTCCAGCTTCTTGGCGTTTTCCTGGTCACGCAACGTGGTGAGGGGTTCGAGCCCCTGCTCCGCCAGCGTGGCGGCGATGGCGTCGCCCTTGTAGGCGCCGACCTTGTATTGCTTGGCGTCGGCCAGGCTCTTCAGCGACTGGATCGGGCTGTCGCCCTTGGCCAGCAGCACCCAATCGTCCGGACCGATGGGGCCGACCCACTTGAACAGCTTCTCGCGCTCAGGCAGCCGCGCGGTGACGAAGATGCCGTAGCCAGGCTTTTCCAGCGCCAGCTTGTAGATGCGATCCCAGGGGAACCGCAGGCTCAGGGTGTACTTGATGCCGGCGCGCTTGAACATCTCCTTGACGATATCCGTGGCGATACCGTCGATGTTGTCTTCGGCGGCGAAGTTCTTGCCGTTGATCGCCATGTTGTAGGGCGGGAAATTCTCCGTCAGCAGAACCACGCTGTAGTTGGGGTCCACCTCGGCGCGGACGACGGAAGAAAGCACCAAAAAGGTGCCGCAAAGGGCTAACAACAGGCGTTTGCACATAGCGGTTTCATCCATTCACTGCGAAGACGGGACGTTGAGCATAACCAGCGCCGCCGGGGCCGCACAGCCCCGGCCGGCGGGCGCCATCAATAGCTGGACTTGATCTTGTCCAATGCACCTTCGGCGCGCAGGGCGTCGAGAGCGGTCTGCAACTTCTGCACCAATGCGTCCGGTACGTCCTTGTTCAGGGCGAGGTACAGGTCGGCGGTGTGGAAACGGTGCACCACCTTGGTGTTGGCCAGGCCTTCCTGGCGCGCCAGATAGGGGCCGCTGGGGTCGGCGGTGACCCACAGGTCGATCTGGCCTTTTTCCAGTTTCTTCACGTTCTCGTTGTCGCGCAGCGAGGTTTCCACGGCCAGGCCGCGGTCGATGAGATGCTGGCTGATGGCGTCGCCCTTGTAGCCGCCGATGCGGTACTTGGCGGCCTCCTGCAGGCTGCCCACGGTGACCGTGCTGTCGGAGCGGGCCAGCAGCACCCAATCGTTGCTGACGATCGGCCCGACCCATTTGAACAGCGGCTCGCGCTCGGCGGTACGGGCGGTGGAGAACAGGCCGTAGCCGGGATCCTTCAGCGCCTGCTGGTACACCCGGTCCCAGGGAAAACGCAGGATCATCTGGCATTCCACGCCGGCGCGCTGGCATACGGCGCGCATCACGTCGGCGCTGATACCCTTCACGGCGTCGTCCTTGGCGAAATTGCTGCCATTGCTGCTCATGTTGAACGGGGCCAGGTTCTCGGTGAGCAGCACCAGAGATTCGGCACGCGCCAGGGTAGCGCCGAGCGACAGCAGGACAGCGGCGAAGAGCCGGACTACGGGCATAGAAACTCCATTTCGAAAAGATCTTGTATGAGGGTGCGTGGCCGACGTGCGGAGGCGGACGGAACGGCGCGCGGACCCCGCTAGTTTAACGGAGCTTCCCGGGTCTGACTGTCGAGTTTGGCCCAGCTTCGGGCAGATTCGCGACCTGTTTCCGCCATGGCGTCCCCGTTCGCAACCATTGTCCTCGCGCCGGTCACGCTCAGCGGTAGGCGCCCTTGATGGCCTCCGTGCGTCCCTCCTGGGTCATCTGGTCCAGCGCCCGCTGCAGCCGCTGCACCAGTTCGTCGGGCGTCCCCTTGTTGAGCGCCAGGTACATTTCCACGCTCTTGAAGCGCAGCACGGTCTTCAGATTGGTCACCCCCGCCTGTTTGGCCAGGTAGAGACCCGCGGGGTCGCTGGTGGCCCACAGGTCGATCTGCCCGCGCTCCAGCTTGGTGATGTTCTCCTGGTCGCGCAGGGCGTTGTTCGCGGTGACGCCCTGGGTCAGCAGGTATTCGCTCACGGCGTCGTTCTTGTAGGCGCCGACGCGGAAGGCGGCGGCTTCCTTGAGGTCCTTGACGACGATGGGGCTGTTCGCCGGCGCCAGCAGCACCCACTGGTTCTGCACCAGCGGCCCGACCCACTTGAACAGCGCCTCTCGCTCCGGCGTGCGAGTGGTGGAGAACAGGCCGTAATAGGGTTTTTCCAGGGTCAGCTTATAGATGCGGTCCCAGGGAAAGCGCAGGCTGAGGTTGTAGCGGATGCCGGCACGCTTGAACATTTCCCGGATCAACTCGCTGGCGATGCCGGAGATGTCCGGATCGCGGGCGAAGTTCTTGCCGTCGTTGGCCATGTTGAAGGGCGGGAAGTTCTCCGTGAGCAGCGTCACCGGTTGGGCATCGGTGGTCTCGGCGCGCGCGCCGACGGCGGAAAGCAACAGGAACAGCAAGCCCAGGTATACGCAGCGTGTCTTCAGCATAGGTTTCGCCCGCAGCGGGTAGCCGATGAGGCATCCATGCGCCTGCGGGCGCGCAGCCCGCGGTGTCCCTCCCTGGGCGGCGGACCAGCGACCCGCCGCGAGCCGATATCCTCCAAGGATCGCCGGCTCGCGCAGTGCACAGCAATTCATATGCCATCGCCTGGACGCGGGCGAGACCCGCGTCGACGGGATTCAGCGCACGACGATCCCGCGGCTGGCCAGGTAGGCCTTGGCTTCCGGAATGCTGTATTCGCCGAAGTGGAAGATGCTCGCGGCGAGCACCGCGGCGGCCTTGCCTTCGAGGATACCGGCCGCCAGATGCTCGAGATTGCCGACCCCGCCCGAGGCGATCACCGGAATGCTCAGGGCCTCGCTGATGGCCCGGGTCACACCCAGGTCGAAGCCGTTCTTCATGCCGTCCTGGTCCATGCTGGTGAGCAGGATCTCGCCGGCGCCCAGGGCTTCCATCTTTTCCGCCCACGCCACCGCGTCGAGGCCGGTGGGTTTGCGTCCGCCATGGGTGAAAATTTCCCAACGCGGCGTTACGCCCGGCGCGGACACCTTCTTCGCGTCGATGGCGACGACGATGCACTGGGAGCCGAACCGCGCGGCGGCCTCGCCGACGAATTCGGGGTTGAACACCGCCGCGGTGTTGATCGACACCTTGTCGGCCCCGGCGTTGAGCAGGTTGCGGATGTCCTGCACGGTGCGCACGCCGCCGCCCACGGTCAGCGGGATGAACACCTGACTGGCCATGCGCTCGACGGTGTGCAGGGTGGTGTCGCGGCCGTCGACGCTGGCGGTGATGTCGAGGAAGGTGATCTCGTCGGCGCCCTGTTCGTCGTAGCGCCGGGCGATCTCCACCGGGTCGCCGGCGTCGCGGATGTTTTCGAACTTGACGCCCTTGACCACGCGGCCGTTGTCCACGTCCAGGCAGGGGATGATGCGTTTGGCCAGTGCCATGTCGATGCTCTCACGTAGGGTGGGCAGCGCTTCGCGTGCCCACCAGGGCCGTGGAAACCGCGGCGCGGTTTTCCACCCTGCCCGGCTTTGTCCGGGCTATTCCGCTTTGTCTT
The DNA here is from genome assembly GCF_025642785.1 of Pseudomonas sp. RIT-PI-AD. GTDB lineage: Bacteria > Pseudomonadota > Gammaproteobacteria > Pseudomonadales > Pseudomonadaceae > Pseudomonas_T. The sequence continues at coordinate 7,363 of NZ_JANZKU010000031.1, read as the reverse complement.
TCAGGTCGCAGAGGGCCTGGGCCTCGGCCACGTCCAGGGTGCCTTCGTAGATCGCCCGTCCGGTGATGGCGCCGATGATCCCGGGGGTATCGGTGTCGAGCAGGGCCTGGATGTCGCCGAGGTTGTGGATGCCGCCGGAGGCGATCACCGGGATCCGCGTGGCGCGCGCCAGGGCCACGGTGGCGGGCAGGTTGCAGCCCTGCATCATGCCGTCCTTGGCGATGTCGGTGTAGACGATGGCGGCAACGCCGTCGGCCTCGAAGCGCTTGGCCAGGTCGATCACCTGGACCTGGCTGACCTCGGCCCAGCCGTCGGTGGCAACGAAGCCGTCCTTGGCGTCCAGGCCGACGATGACCTTGCCCGGGAAGGCGCGGCAGGCCTCGGCGACGAACTCGGGGCGCTTCACCGCCTGGGTGCCGATGATCACGTAGCTCACCCCGGCACGGACGTAGTGTTCGATGGTGTCCAGGCTGCGGATGCCGCCGCCGATCTGGATCGGCAGCGTCGGGTAGCGGCGGGTGATGGCGGTGACCACCTCGCCGTTCACCGGCTGGCCCTCGAAGGCGCCGTTGAGGTCGACCAGGTGCAGGCGCCGGCAGCCGGCGTCGACCCATTTCGCGGCCATGCTCACCGGGTCGTCGGAAAACACCGTGGAATCGTCCATGCGGCCCTGGCGCAGGCGCACGCAGGCGCCGTCCTTCAGATCGATGGCGGGGATGATGAGCATGATCTTTCCTTCTTCGAGGGGGCCGGAGCCGCGGCTGACGCGCTCCGCCCCGCCAGGGTGGTCAATTCTTCTCCAGCGCCCAGAGGTCGCTTTCGATACTCTCGAAACGGTCCTTGAGGTGCGTCTGCACGTCGAAGATCGCCTTGTTGTAGTAGTAGGGCGCCACTTCGCGGGTGAACAGCTCGAGCACTTCCTGGACCTCGAAGGACCCCAGCGACAGCTCGAAGCGTTCCTCGAGGAAACGCTGCAAGGCCTGGATGGCGGCCTTCTCCTGAGCGGCATCGAGGGTCAGGATGGGGGTCTTGGCTTTGCCTCGGCTCATGGATGCATCGCCTACCAGCGGCCATCCCAGGCGGCGAAGTTCTGCAACAGCTGCAGCCCGTGGGTGTGGCTCTTCTCCGGGTGGAACTGCACGGCGAAGCGCGATCCCTCGGCGAGCGCGGCGGCGAAATCCAGGCCGTAGTGGCCGCGGCCGACCACCTGTCGCGGGGCGCCCGCCGCGATGTAGTAGCTGTGCACGAAATAGAAGCGCGCGCGGTCGGGGATGTTGTGCCAGAGCGGATGGTCGACGCTCTGCGTCACCTCGTTCCAGCCCATGTGCGGCACCTTCAGCGCCTCGCCGTCCTCCACCAGGGTCTTGCCGAAGAAGCGCACCTGGCCGGGAAACAGGCCGATGCAGTCGACGCCGTCGTTCTCCTCGCTGCGCTCCATCAGCGCCTGCATGCCGACGCAGATGCCGAGGAACGGGCGATCCTGGCTGACCTCGCGAACCAGTGCGTCGAAGCCCAGGCGACGAATCTCCGCCATGCAGTCGCGGATCGCGCCGACGCCGGGGAACACCACCCGGTCGGCCTCGCGGATCACGCCGGCATCGCTGGTCACCAAGACCCGGCCGGCGCCGACGTGCTCCAGGGCCTTGGCCACCGAATGCAGGTTGCCCATGCCGTAGTCGATCACCGCCACCGTCTGCATCACAGGCACCCTTTGGTGGAAGGCATCTGCCCGGCCATGCGCTCGTCCAGCTCCACGGCCATGCGCAAGGCGCGACCGAAGGCCTTGAACACGGTCTCGATCTGGTGGTGGGTGTTGTGCCCGCGCAGGTTGTCGATATGCAACGTCACCTGGGCGTGGTTGACGAAGCCCTGGAAGAACTCCATGAACAGGTCCACGTCGAAGCCGCCGACGCTGGCGCGGGTGTAGGGCACGTGCATCTGCAGGCCGGGGCGCCCGGAAAAGTCGATCACCACCCGCGACAGTGCCTCGTCCAGCGGCACGTAGGCATGCCCGTAGCGGCGGATGCCCTTCTTGTCGCCGACGGCCTGGGCGAAGGCCTGGCCCAGGGTGATGCCGACGTCCTCGACGGTGTGGTGATCGTCGATGTGCAGGTCGCCCTTGCAGTGGATATCCAGGTCGATCAGCCCGTGGCGGGCGATCTGGTCGAGCATGTGCTCGAGGAAGGGCACGCCGATGTCGAAGCGGGCCTTGCCCGTCCCATCCAGATTGATCGAGGCCCTGATCTGGGTTTCCAGGGTATTGCGCTCGACGGATGCCGTACGTTCGGCCATCACCAACTCCGCGAAATCATGGGACGAAAGGGTCGGCATTATAGGCCGAGAACGACGCGGGCTTGAAGCGAGTCGGTCCATCCCGGCGACGGGCGCCGCCGCGGCCGTTCGGCGCAGAGGCCGCCGTGTACCCGGCGGCGTCGCCCGAGCGGCCTGCGCACCGGCCCCGCCCATGTACGCACGAAGGGCGCGCCGTCGCGACCCGGCCAGGGAACCGCTGCGCCGCCGCCCCCTCCAAGCCTCTGCCGCGCACCGCGGACCCTGCGGGTTATACTCGCCGCCCTCTCCCGTGACACTTCGAAAGGATGCCTCCATGAAAGCGCTCGGCAAGATCCTGGGTCTGTTCCTCCTCGGACTGTTGCTGATCATCGTGGCTCTTGGCTTCGCCCTGACTCACCTGTTCGACCCCAACGACTACAAGGACGAGATCCGTCAGTTGGCCCGCGACAAGGCCAACCTGGACCTGACCCTCAAGGGCGAGATCGGCTGGAGCCTGTTCCCCTGGCTCGGTCTCGAACTGCACGACGCCACCCTGGCCAGCGCCGCCAGCCCGGACAAACCCTTCGCCGACCTGCGCATGCTCGGCCTGTCGGTGCGGGTGATGCCGCTGCTGCGCAAGCAGGTGCAGATGAGCGACATCCGCGTCGAGGGCCTCAACCTGACCCTGCAACGGGACGAGAACGGCCACGGCAACTGGGAAGGAATCGGCCGTCCGGCCCAGGCCTCCGCCACACCGGGCGACGCCCCGGGCACGGCGTCCACGCCGGCGGACAATCCGCCGACGCCGCCGGAGCACCCGGCCCAGCCGCTGAAGCTGGACATCGACAGCCTGTCGGTCAACGACGCCCGCATCGACTACCACGACGCCAAGAGCGGCCGGCAGTACAACGTCGAAAGCGTGCAACTGAGCACCGGCGCGATCCGCGAAGGCGCAAGCATCCCGCTGAAACTCTCCGGCTTCTTCGGCACCAACCAGCCGGTGCTGCGGGCCAAGACCGAACTGAGCGGCAAGCTGCGCTTCGACCGCGCGCTGCGGCGCTATCAACTGGAGGACGCCAAGTTCGGCGGCGAAGCTTCCGGCGAACCCCTCGGCGGCAAGACCCTGACCTTCTCCGCCCAGGGCCAGTTGCTGCTCGACCAGGCCGCCCAGGTCGCCGAATGGAACGGCCTGAAGCTGTCCGCCAACCAGTTGCGCCTGCTCGGCGAACTCAAGCTGCGCGACCTGGACAAGGCGCCCAAGCTCGAAGGCGGCCTGTCCATCGCCCCGTTCGACCTGCGGGAGTTCCTCGCCGGCGTGGGCGTGGAGCTGCCGGCCATGGCCGACGCCAAGACCCTGGGCAGCTTCGAACTGTCCAGCCGGCTCAGCGGCAGTGCCGACAGCCTGGCCCTGGAAGAGCTGAACCTGAAGCTCGACGACAGCCGCTTCAGCGGGCGCGTCGCCGCGCCCGACTTCGCCCGCCAGGCCTTGCGGGTACAGCTCAAGGGCGACCGCCTCGACCTCGACCGCTACTTGCCGCCCAAGGACAAGGACGCCAAGGGCGCCGGGGCCGCGCGCCAGGCCGAAGTCCAGGGCAGCGTCGCCGACGCCGGCGTGGCCGGCACCACCCCATTGCCCGACGCGCCTACCCAGCAGGCCTGGAGCGAGGCGCCGCTGCTGCCGCTGGAGCGCCTGCGCAAGCTGGACCTGGAAGCCAGCCTGAGCTTCGACCAGTTCACCCTGGACCGCCTGCCGATGGAAAGCGTCACCCTGGAGCTGGAGAGCAAGGCCGGGCTGACCACCCTCAAGCAGTTGCGCGGCGAACTCTTCAACGGCAAGTTCGACCTCGACGCCACCCTGGACGCGCGCCCCGCCGTGCCGCTGCTCAGCCTGCACCCGCAACTGAGCGGCGTACCCCTGGAAAAGATCCTCCAGGCGCACCAGGAGAAGCCGCCGGTCAAGGGCCTGCTCGCCCTGGACGGCAATTTCCGCGCCCAGGGCAACAGCCAGAAAGCCTGGATCGACAGCCTCGACGGCACGGCGAATGTCGCCCTGCAAAAAGGCGTGCTGCTCGACGCCAACCTCGAGCAGCAACTCTGCCAGGGCATCGCTACCCTCAACCGCAAGACCCTCAGCGGCGAGCCGCGCGGCCGCGACACGCCCTTCGAGGAACTCAAGGGCACCTTGAACATCCGCAACGGCGTGGCCAGCAACCCGGACCTCAAGGTGCGCATCCCGGGGCTGACGGTGAACGGCGAGGGCGACCTCGACCTGCGCGTGCTCGGCATGGACTATCGCGTCGGCATCGTCATCGAGGGCGACCAGCGCGAGATGCCGGACCCGGCCTGCCAGGTCAACAAACGCTACGTCGGGCTGGAATGGCCGCTGCGCTGCCGCGGCCCGCTGGAACTGGGCGCCAAGGCCTGCCGTGTGGACAAGGAAGGCCTGGGCAAGGTGGCCGCCAAGCTGGCCGGCGACAAGCTCAACGAAAAGATCGAGGAAAAGCTCGGAGACAAGGTGAGCCCGGAACTCAAGGACGCGCTCAAGGGGCTGTTCAAGCGATGAGCCCCGAGCAATTCTCCGAGGCCGTCCTCGACTGGTACGACCGCCACGGGCGCAAGGACCTGCCGTGGCAGCAGGGCGTCACGCCCTACCGGGTCTGGGTATCGGAAGTCATGCTGCAACAGACCCAGGTCGCCACCGTCCTCGATTATTTCGACCGGTTCATGGAGGCGCTGCCCACCGTCGAGGCCCTGGCCGCCGCCCCGGAAGACGAAGTCCTGCACCTCTGGACCGGCCTCGGCTACTACAGCCGCGCACGCAACCTGCATAAGGCGGCGAAGCGCGTGGTGGAGGCGTTCGACGGCGAGTTCCCGCGCGACGTGGAAGCCCTCGCCGAACTCCCCGGCATCGGCCGCTCCACCGCCGGGGCGATCGCCAGCCTGAGCATGGGCCTGCGCGCGCCCATCCTCGACGGCAACGTCAAGCGCGTCCTGGCCCGCTACGTGGCCCAGGACGGCTATCCCGGCGAACCCAAGGTGGCCCGCCAGCTCTGGGCCATCGCCGAGCGCCTGACCCCCGAGCGACGCGTCGCCCACTACACCCAGGCGATGATGGACCTGGGCGCGACCCTCTGTACGCGCAGCCGGCCGCTGTGCCTGCTCTGCCCGGTCCAGACGGGCTGCCGCGCGCACCTGCTCGGCCTGGAAACCCGCTACCCCTGGCCCAAGCCGCGCAAGGAACTGCCGCAGAAACGCACCCTGATGCCACTGCTGGCCAACCGCGAGGGCGCGATCCTGCTCTACCGGCGCCCCTCCAGCGGGCTCTGGGGCGGCCTCTGGAGCCTGCCGGAGCTGGACGACCTGGACGCCCTCGCGCCCCTCGCCAGCCGCCACGCGCTCCAGCTCGGCGAACGCCGCGCACTGCCCGGCCTCACCCACACCTTCAGCCACTTCCAACTGGCCATCGAGCCTTGGCTGGTGCGGGTGGAAGGCGAGGTCCCCGCCGTGGTCGAGGGCGACTGGCTCTGGTATAACCTCGCCACCCCGCCGCGCCTCGGCCTCGCCGCCCCGGTGAAGAAGCTGCTCAAGCGCGCGGAAGCCGAATTGCACCAGCAGCCGGCCTGACGTCGGGCTCGACCCCGCCCAGGGACCAGGCCGCGCCCGAGTCATCGCAGGAGACCGTCCATGACCCGCACCGTCCATTGCCGCAAGTACAACGAAGAGCTGCCCGGGCTCGACCGCCCGCCCTACCCCGGCGCCAAGGGCGAAGACATCTACGCCAACGTGTCCAGAAAAGCCTGGGACGAATGGCAGAAGCACCAGACCATGCTGATCAACGAGCGCCGGCTGAACATGATGAACGCCGAGGACCGCAAGTTCCTCCAGGCGGAAATGGACAAGTTCCTCTCCGGCGAGGACTACGCCCAGGCCGACGGCTACGTTCCTCCCAGCCCGTAAGCGTCGGTAAAGGCTGAAAATTTTTTCGCGCCCGGCTTGACACCCCCTCGCGAAATCCGTTTAATGCGCCCCGTTGCCCAGGTAGCTCAGTCGGTAGAGCAGGGGATTGAAAATCCCCGTGTCGGCGGTTCGATTCCGTCCCTGGGCACCATGAACAACGTCCGCCCCGCGGACACGAAGAACCGGCCCCTAGCGGCCGGTTTTTTTATGCCTGCTTTTTTGCTGCGCAGCTCGCCCTGGGGTCATTCGCCTCGCAGGATTGCGCTCGGGCACCGCTTCGCAGCAGCGTCCAGCTCGCCAAGGCGCTACCCTGACGGTCCTTGCGCGCACGGCTCAGAGGGAACAGCCATCGATGGCTTGTGCTCCCCAGTGAGAAGAAGAGCCTTACGAGGGCGCTCGGCTGCCAAGGCGTCCCTCAAGGGGGCGATGGCGCTTCCGCCTTCGACCCGCACAGAGCTTTACCAACCGCCGTGCCGTCACTCGAGATCGATTTCCATATCGGGGCGCCAAGGGGTTGAAGAAGGGAGATCGCGACCATCGGGCTTTCAATGATGAAGATGACAGCGGCCATAAGAGGCATCGCCTTGTGCTTCGCGCTGGTCCAGCATGCGGCGTCGGCCAGCTCGACGACGCCTGAATCCACTGCGGTCGAATTCTATCGCTGGTACATCAAGACGCTTACCTTGAATGAAGAGCCGACCGAGGCCGAGCGAACCATGCTTCGTTATGTCACGAAGCCTTTATGGCGTTCGGTCAAGAAAGAACAGCTCACGGACAATTCCGGTTCGGACTACTTCATCAAGGCCCAGGATTACTACGACGACTGGCTGGACGCGATATCGACCACCGCGGCGAGGCAGGAAGGGGGCCGGGCGGCGCTATTCGTCACCCTGGGCGCCACCGCGGAAAGCACCCACCGCCTCGCCGTCGATCTGCTGAAAGAGCGAGGGACCTGGAAAATCCACCGGGTCCGGCGGGTCTGCGCCGGACAACCGGAAGAGGCCGACGAGCCCTGCGTAGCCAATCCTGACTGATCTATCCGATCCCTCGACGGAGCGAGGCCGTCCCCCAGATCGTCGGCATCGGTTCCGCGCCATCAATCATGGGTCGGTGCGCCCCTGATTTCCGGCGGCGG
>NZ_JANZKU010000030.1 GCF_025642785.1 Pseudomonas sp. RIT-PI-AD | reverse complement strand
CGGGTCTGCTTACTAGGCTAACGCTGGTTGTGCCGCTGGCAGTGTTCCAGGGTCTGCGCTGACAATCGGTTCTGTAGAATAGCTCTTGTTGTTTGCATGCTGTGGCTAGGAATTGACCTAGACCGCGGACCAAATATTCCGGGTGTTTGAAGGTCTGCCGCTATATAGGCATCGAGCGTTTGCACCGATATCATGCAGCCTCTCTATATCGCGAGCCTGCATATGCTGTCGCTCTTAAAGCTTCTTGAAGATGGTCATTTCCATTCAGGGCAAGCGCTCGGTTCTCTGTTGGGAGTCAGCCGTACCGCCGTCTGGAAGCGAGTGCAGCAAGTGGAGGAGGAACTGGGCATCAGCCTCCACAAGGTGAAAGGGAAGGGCTATCGCCTTCCTTCCCCTTTGAGTTTGCTCAGCGAGGCTCTCCTGTCCGAACGGTTGAAACCTTGGCCCGTGACGGTACTGACCGAAGTCGATTCAACCAATGCCGAGGTGATGCGTCATCTGGAAAGGTCCGCCCAGCCGCCATTCTTGATTCTGGCGGAGCGTCAGACGGCAGGCCGGGGGCGCCGAGGGCGCAAATGGATCAGCCCCTTCGCAGAAAACCTCTACTACAGCCTGGCTATCCCCGTGGTGGGCGGCGCCCGCCAATTGGAAGGGTTGAGTCTGGTTGTAGGGTTGGCGGTGCTCAGGATCCTGCATGAGTGTGGGATTCGGAGAGCGGGCTTGAAGTGGCCCAATGACATCCTGGTCGCCGATAAGAAAATAGCGGGGATATTGCTTGAGCTGACTGGCGATCCGGCCGACGTCTGCAATGTCATCATCGGCATAGGCATCAACGTGAACATGGTGGCGTCCGCCGAAGCGATTGGACAACCTTGGACCTCCATGCGCGAGGAACTGGGTCAGCTCGTCTCTCGGGATCAATTGGCGTTGAAATTGAGCGAGTCCCTGCAGGGGCTATTGGAGCAGTTGAGAACTCAAGGCTTCGAGTCGCTGCGCCCTGAGTGGGAGCGACACCACCTGTGGCAACACAAGCAGGTCGATCTGGTCGCAGGTGAAAATCGAATCAATGGCGTTGCCCTCGGTATCGACGAGCGAGGCGCGCTACGCTTGGAGACCCCTCAAGGCATTTATCATTATAGTGCGGGTGAGCTGAGTCTGAGGCTGCGTGATGATTCTTGAGCTCGACTGCGGTAACAGTTTGATCAAATGGCGGGCCATCGAGGCGGTCGATGGTAGCGTCCACATGGAAGGCATCGCGGGTTCGGAGGACGAGTTATTCCACGCCCTCTCGAGCACCCGGGAGCTTCGTATTCGTCATTGCCGTCTGGTGAGTGTGCGCTCGGATGAGGAAGCTACCCAATTGGTGGCACGTCTGAAGGAGCGATTCGGTGTGGATGCCATATTGGCCTGCCCGGCAAAAGTACAGGCCGGTGTCACCAATGGCTACGAGGAGTATCAGAAGCTGGGGCTCGACCGCTGGTTGGCGATCCTGGGGGGCTATCATCTGGCAAAGCGAGCCTGCCTGGTGCTCGATCTCGGAACGGCTGTCACTTCGGATCTGGTCAATGCGCAGGGAGAGCATCTCGGCGGGTTCATCTGTCCAGGGATATTGATGATGCGCAATCAGTTGCGTACCCATACCCGGCGTATCCGCTACGACGATCGGGCGGCGGAACGCGCTCAACAGGCCTTGTCGCCTGGTCGGTCCACGGTTGAGGCGGTGGAGCGGGGCTGCTTGTTGATGTTGAGAGGTTTCGTGACTACCCAGGTGGAGTCGGCGAAGCAAATGTTTGGTGGCGAATTCGACATCTTCTTGACGGGAGGTGATGCGGTGTTGGCAAAGGAAATCCTGCCTCAGGCAAAGGTGTTGCCGGATTTAGTGTTCACAGGGCTTGCGATTGCATGTCCTCTGCCTTGAGGGTTTTATGCGCTGGTCCTTCCTGCTTCTCCTGGTTTTGAATCTTTTCTATTACGTCTGGCACCAACAGCAGGCGCCCTTGCGTACCAAGGACGTGGAATCGCTTTCCGCTCATAAAGACGCGAAGCAAGACATTCGCCTGCTCAGCGAGTCGACCCATCCAACGCGAAGAGAGGCGTCGACCGCCGAGGGTGCGGCGGAACAAGTGTGTCTGTTTTTGGGCGGCTTCGAGCGGGAGGAGGAGGCGCGCGAGGTCGAGCAGCGCCTACTCAGCCTGGATGTGCAGTCCAGGGTCCAGACAGTCGATGCGGCCGCGGGAATGGACTACTGGGTCTACCTCGCGCCTTTGGCCTCCCGGCAGGCTTCATTGCGCCAGTTGAGGGAGCTGCAAGCACGAAAGATCGACAGTTACATCATCACCCAAGGAGATCTGGCGAACGGCATCTCTCTGGGCATCTTTCCTCGTAGCGACTCGGCTGAGAGCGTCATGCAGCGTTTGCACGATGCAGGTTACGAGCCACTGATGCGCGAACTGTCGCGGGCGCATCGTAGTTTCTGGGTCAGAGTGGCTCCAGAGAGCCGTCGTTTGGCGGATGATGCGCTGCTCGGGCAATTGACCCAGCAATTCAAAGATTTGCAGCATCAATTAATGCCATGCGAAAGCGTTGCATCCTCTCGCTAGTTTGACTAGAATGGCGCCCGCTTCGCGGTACTGCTGATTTTCGTAGTTTTGTGAGGCGGCTGTCAAAATAGCTAAGCTCAGGTTTTTAATGAGAAAATGCTTGACAGTAGGGTGGCATGAAATGAAAATGCCGCCTCCTTTTGGAGGGATTCCCGAGTGGCCAAAGGGATCAGACTGTAAATCTGACGTCATAGACTTCGAAGGTTCGAATCCTTCTCCCTCCACCAGTTTAAAAGCGTGAGCTTCGGGCTCCGCGGGTATAGTTCAGTGGTAGAACCTCAGCCTTCCAAGCTGATGATGCGGGTTCGATTCCCGCTACCCGCTCCAAGTTCGATGTTCGGGCAATAGGTTTCGCTCATGTAGCTCAGTTGGTAGAGCACACCCTTGGTAAGGGTGAGGTCAGCGGTTCAAATCCGCTCATGAGCTCCATTACACGCAAAGGCAGATATGAAGATATCTGCCTTTGTTTTAATGGTGGCGTGACTCGCTCAATTCCATGATGGGGGACGGTCTCGATGGCAAAGGAAAAGTTTGAACGTAACAAGCCGCACGTCAACGTTGGCACCATCGGTCACGTCGACCATGGCAAAACCACGCTGACCGCTGCGCTGACCAAAGTGTGTTCCGAGACCTGGGGCGGCGCCGCTCGTGCGTTCGACCAGATCGACAATGCACCGGAAGAGAAGGCGCGCGGTATCACCATCAACACCTCCCACGTTGAGTACGATTCCGCCACTCGCCACTACGCGCACGTTGATTGCCCGGGCCACGCTGACTATGTGAAGAACATGATCACCGGTGCTGCCCAGATGGACGGTGCGATCCTGGTTTGCTCCGCTGCCGACGGCCCGATGCCGCAGACTCGCGAGCACATCTTGCTGTCCCGTCAGGTAGGTGTTCCCTTCATCGTCGTGTTCCTGAACAAGGCCGACATGGTGGATGACGCCGAACTGCTGGAACTGGTCGAGATGGAAGTTCGCGACCTGCTGAACACTTACGACTTCCCGGGCGACGACACGCCGATCGTGATCGGTTCCGCGCTGATGGCGTTGAACGGTCAGGACGACAACGAAATGGGCGTCAGCGCCGTTCGTAAGCTGGTTGAGACCCTGGACAGCTACATCCCGCAACCGGAGCGCGCGATCGACAAGCCGTTCCTGATGCCGATCGAAGATGTGTTCTCGATCTCGGGTCGTGGCACCGTGGTGACCGGTCGTGTCGAGCGCGGCATCGTCAAGATCCAGGAAGAAGTGGAGATCGTCGGTATCAAGGCGACCACCAAGACTACCTGCACTGGCGTCGAGATGTTCCGCAAGCTGCTCGACGAAGGTCGTGCCGGCGAGAACGTGGGTGTGCTGCTGCGCGGTACCAAGCGTGAAGACGTCGAGCGTGGCCAGGTTCTGGCCAAGCCGGGCACCATCAAGCCGCACACCAAGTTCGAATGCGAAGTGTACGTGCTGAGCAAGGAAGAAGGCGGTCGTCACACTCCGTTCTTCAAAGGCTATCGCCCGCAGTTCTACTTCCGGACCACCGACGTGACCGGTAACTGCGAGCTGCCCGAAGGCGTGGAAATGGTGATGCCGGGCGACAACATCAAGATGGTTGTCACCCTGATCGCTCCGATCGCGATGGAAGAAGGTCTGCGCTTCGCGATTCGCGAAGGCGGCCGTACCGTCGGCGCCGGCGTGGTTGCCAAGATCGTCGAGTAATCGATTGATCTTGATTCGTCGGGCCGGCATAATGGCCGGCCTGACTTCAGTTACAGGCCAGTAGCTCAATTGGCAGAGCGGCGGTCTCCAAAACCGCAGGTTGGGGGTTCGATTCCCTCCTGGCCTGCCAGATTTCAGGTCAAGTGAAGTCTGGCATTTCTCCAACAGGATCCATGCTGATGAATGCCAAGGCTGAAGCCAAAAATACCCGCTTCGATGCGCTGAAGTGGCTCGCGGTGGTTGTTCTTGTCGCGGTCGGCGTGGTCGGTAATCAGTATTTTTCTGCTGAGCCGATCCTGTATCGCGTCCTTGCTCTTCTGGTCTTGGCTTTGATTGCAGGCTTCATCGTTCTGCAAACGGCGAAAGGTCAGGCGTTTTTCGTGTTGGCCAAAGAGGCCCGCACCGAGATTCGCAAAGTAGTCTGGCCCACTCGCCAAGAAACCACGCAGACCACGCTGATCGTCGTGGCTGTTGTTTTGGTCATGTCGCTGCTGTTGTGGGGTTTAGATTCCCTGCTCGGTTGGCTTGTTTCGTTGATTGTTGGTCGATAGGTGCGCCGTGGCTAAGCGTTGGTACGTTGTGCATGCTTACTCGGGTTATGAGAAGCATGTCATGCGCTCGTTGATTGAGCGCGTCAAGCTTGCCGGAATGGAAGATGGGTTCGGCGAAATTCTGGTCCCCACTGAAGAAGTGGTGGAGATGCGTAACGGTCAGAAGCGCAAAAGCGAGCGCAAGTTCTTCCCCGGCTACGTGCTGGTGCAGATGGAGATGAACGAGGGGACTTGGCACTTGGTCAAGGATACGCCTCGCGTCATGGGTTTCATTGGTGGTACGGCCGACAAGCCTGCGCCTATCACTGATAAAGAAGCCGACGCCATTCTTCGTCGTGTCGCCGACAGTGGTGACAAGCCGAAGCCGAAGACGTTGTTCGAGCCGGGCGAAACCGTTCGAGTCATCGATGGGCCGTTCGCGGACTTCAACGGCGTGGTCGAAGAAGTCAATTACGAAAAGAGCCGGATCCAGGTGGCTGTGCTCATTTTCGGTCGCTCCACCCCGGTGGAGCTGGAGTTCAGCCAGGTCGAGAAGGCATAGCTGACAAAAGCATCTCATACCCCGCAGCCGCTGGTTGCGGGGTTTTTGCGTCATTGGGATAAACGCGAAAGCAACCGGGGAGCCGTCAGGCGTCCGTACCCGTAACTGGAGTAGCAAATGGCTAAGAAGATTCAGGCTTACATCAAGCTGCAAGTGAAGGCCGCTCAGGCCAACCCGTCGCCGCCGGTCGGCCCTGCTTTGGGTCAGCACGGCGTGAACATCATGGAGTTCTGCAAGGCGTTCAACGCCAGGACCCAAGGCATGGAGCCGGGCCTGCCGACTCCGGTGATCATCACCGTTTACAGCGACCGCAGCTTCACGTTCGAAACCAAAAGTACCCCCGCCTCCGTTCTGTTGAAGAAGGCTGCTGGTATCCAAAGCGGTTCGGCGCGCCCGAATACCCAGAAAGTCGGCACCGTGACCCGTGCTCAGCTGGAAGAGATCGCCAAGACCAAGAATGCCGATCTGACCGCCGCTGATCTCGACGCGGCCGTGCGTACCATCGCCGGCTCCGCGCGGAGCATGGGCCTGACCGTGGAGGGTGTGTAAATGGCTAAGTTGACCAAGCGCCAGAAGGCGATCGCCGAGAAGATCGAGGCGGGCAAGCAATACGGTTTCGAGGATGCCGCCAAGCTGTTGGCCGAGCTCTCGACCATCAAGTTCAAGGAATCGGTCGATATTTCGATCAACCTGGGCGTCGATCCGCGTAAATCCGACCAGGTCGTGCGTGGCGCCACCGTGCTGCCGAACGGCACCGGCAAAAGCGTTCGCGTCGCTGTGTTCACCCAGGGTCCTGGTGCCGAAGCCGCTCTCGCTGCGGGCGCCGATCGCGTTGGCATGGACGAGCTGGCTGCCGAGATGAAAGGCGGCGATCTGAGCTATGACGTCGTCATCGCTTCCCCGGACGCCATGCGCGTCGTCGGTCAGTTGGGTCAGATCCTCGGTCCGCGCGGCCTGATGCCCAACCCGAAGGTCGGTACCGTCACTCCCGACGTGGCCACTGCCGTGAAGAACGCCAAGGCCGGTCAGGTGCGTTTCCGTACCGACAAGAACGGCATCATCCACGCTTCCGTCGGCAAGATCGATTTCGAACCGGTCAAGCTGAAGCAGAACGTCGAAGCCTTGCTTTCCGACCTGAAGCGTCTGAAGCCTTCCACTTCGAAAGGCATCTATGTGCAGCGCGTGACCCTGAGCAGCACCATGGGTCCGGGCCTGCAGATCGATCAGGCTTCGCTGGACGCGTAACGAATCTGGCGTAGCGCACTCCGCTACGCCGCACTATTGGGGTCCCTGCCTGGCGGGGGCTATCCAAGACCGTAGGCGGCGCGAGCCTTAAAAGACAAGCCTACGCAGATGGTGCTCCCGATTCGTTATCGAATCAGACACCAAAGCCGTCCGGCTCCGGCTGGACGAAACGGTAACATCCAGGAGTAAACCCGTGGCAATTAAACTCGAAGACAAGAAGGCCATCGTCGCTGAAGTCAACGAGGCTGCCCAGGCTGCCCTTTCCGCTGTCGTGGCCGATGCCCGTGGCGTGACTGTGGGCGCCATGACCGGACTCCGTAAAGAGGCCCGTGCGGCCGGTGTGTACGTGCGAGTCGTGCGTAACACCCTGCTGCGCCGCGCCGTTGAAGGCACTTCCTATGAAGTGCTCAACGACGTGTTCAAAGGCCCGACCCTGATCGCCTTTTCCACCGAGCATCCCGGCGCCGCCGCCCGGATCTTCAAGGATTTCGCCAAGGGTCAGGATAAGTTCGAGATCAAGGCAGCCGCGTTCGAGGGCAAACTGATCGCAGCCAACCAAATCGACGTACTGGCTACCCTGCCGACCTACGACGAAGCGGTTTCTCAGCTGATGAGTGTGATCCAAGGCGCGACCAGCAAGCTGGCACGCACCCTCGCCGCCATTCGCGACCAGAAGGAAGCCGCTGCCGCCTGAGGCGCTCGGTAAGTTCTGTTCACATCAATTCAGGCGGCCCGCGGGCTGCCAAACGTACAGGAAATTAGAGTCATGGCTCTGAGCAACGAAGACATCATCAACGCCGTATCCGAAATGTCCGTCATGCAAGTGGTGGAACTGATCAAGGCGATGGAAGAGAAATTCGGCGTGACCGCCGCTGCTGCTGCCGCCGCTGGCCCGGCTGCCGCCGCTGCCGTCGTCGAAGAGCAAACCGAGTTCACCATCATGTTGACCGAAGCCGGCGACAAGAAAGTGAACGTGATCAAGGTCGTGCGCGAGCTGACCGGTCTGGGCCTGAAAGAAGCCAAGGCAGTGGTCGACGGTGCACCGGGCGTGGTCAAGGAAGGCGTCTCGAAAGAAGAAGCCGAATCCGCGAAGAAAGCCCTGGAAGAAGCTGGCGCCAAAGTCGAGCTCAAGTAAGCGACGACCTTGCGTCTACAGCCTGAGCGTCACGCGAAAGGCTGATGGCTGGTGGCTCATGCCACCGGCCTTTTTCCGTTATAGGCAAGCCGACGAAACGGCTTGCCTATAACGGAATCACCACCTCTAAGGGGTGGCGCAAACCAAGGGGTTTGCACGATTTTCTGGCTGCTTCCGTCGGGAGGAGCCAAACAAGCAGGTGACCAAGCTGGGGAACGCTGATGGCTTACTCATACACTGAGAAAAAACGTATCCGCAAAGACTTTAGCAAGTTGCCGGATGTCATGGATGTGCCCTACCTCCTGGCCATCCAGCTGGATTCGTATCGCGAATTCCTGCAGGCGGGGGCGAGCAAAGATCAGTTCCGCGACATCGGCCTGCATGCGGCCTTCAAATCTGTTTTCCCGATCATCAGCTACTCCGGCAACGCCGCTCTGGAATATGTCGGTTATCGCCTCGGCGAGCCGGCATTCGATGTCAAGGAGTGCGTGCTGCGCGGTGTGACCTTCGCCGTGCCGCTGCGGGTCAAGGTGCGCCTGATCATTTTCGACAAAGAATCGTCGAACAAAGCGATCAAGGACATCAAGGAGCAGGAAGTCTACATGGGGGAAATTCCCCTGATGACCGAGAACGGTACCTTCATCATCAACGGTACCGAGCGCGTCATCGTTTCCCAGCTGCACCGCTCGCCGGGCGTGTTCTTCGACCACGACCGCGGCAAGACCCACAGCTCCGGCAAACTGCTGTACTCGGCGCGGATCATTCCCTACCGCGGGTCCTGGCTCGACTTCGAGTTCGATCCGAAGGACGCGGTATTCGTCCGTATCGACCGTCGCCGCAAATTGCCGGCGTCCGTGTTGCTGCGCGCGTTGGGCTATAGCACCGAGGAAGTGCTCAACGCCTTCTATGCGACCAACGTTTTCCATGTCAAAGGCGAGTCCCTGAGCCTGGAGCTGGTGCCCCAGCGCCTGCGCGGCGAGATCGCGGTCTTCGACATCAAGGACGAGAAAGGCAAGGTCATCGTTGAGCAGGGCCGCCGTATCACCGCGCGCCACATCAACCAGCTCGACAAGTCCGGCATCAAAGAGCTGGAAGTTCCGCTCGACTACCTGCTGGGTCGCACCACGGCCAAGGCCATCGTGCACCCGGCGACCGGCGAGATCATCGCGGAGTGCAACACCGAGCTGACCACCGAGCTGCTGGCCAAGGTCGCCAAGTCGCAGGTCGTGCGCATCGAGACGCTGTACACCAACGACATCGATTGCGGTCCGTTCATCTCCGACACGCTGAAGATCGATTCGACCAGCAACCAGCTGGAAGCCCTGGTCGAGATCTACCGGATGATGCGTCCCGGCGAGCCGCCGACCAAGGAAGCCGCCGAGACCCTGTTCAACAACCTGTTCTTCAGCGCCGAACGCTACGACCTGTCCGCCGTGGGCCGGATGAAGTTCAACCGGCGTATCGGGCGCACCGAGATCGAAGGTTCGGGTGTGCTGAGCAAAGAGGACATCGTCGAGGTGCTGAAGACCCTCGTCGACATCCGTAACGGCAAGGGCATCGTCGACGACATCGACCACCTGGGTAACCGCCGCGTGCGTTGCGTCGGCGAGATGGCCGAAAACCAGTTCCGCGTGGGCCTGGTGCGTGTCGAACGCGCGGTCAAGGAACGCCTGTCGATGGCGGAAAGCGAAGGCCTGATGCCTCAGGACCTGATCAACGCCAAGCCAGTGGCCGCGGCGATCAAGGAGTTCTTCGGCTCCAGCCAGCTTTCGCAGTTCATGGACCAGAACAACCCGCTGTCCGAGATCACCCACAAGCGCCGTGTCTCCGCACTTGGCCCAGGTGGCTTGACCCGTGAGCGCGCCGGCTTCGAAGTCCGCGACGTACACCCGACCCACTACGGTCGCGTGTGCCCGATCGAAACGCCGGAAGGTCCGAACATCGGCCTGATCAACTCCCTGGCCGCCTATGCCCGCACCAACCAGTACGGCTTCCTGGAAAGCCCGTACCGCGTGGTGAAAGACGGCAAGGTGACCGACGAAATCGTCTTCCTCTCGGCGATCGAAGAGGCCGATCACGTGATCGCCCAGGCTTCGGCGACCCTCAACGAGAAAGGCGAGCTGATCGACGAGCTGGTGGCCGTACGTCACCTGAACGAGTTCACCGTCAAGGCGCCGGAAGACGTCACCCTGATGGACGTGTCGCCGAAGCAGGTCGTCTCGGTCGCCGCTTCGTTGATCCCGTTCCTCGAGCACGACGACGCCAACCGTGCGTTAATGGGCTCGAACATGCAGCGCCAGGCGGTTCCGACCCTGCGTTCGGACAAGCCGCTGGTGGGTACCGGCATGGAGCGCAACGTGGCGCGCGACTCCGGCGTCTGCGTCGTGGCTCGCCGTGGCGGCGTGATCGACTCGGTGGATGCCGGGCGGATCGTGGTGCGCGTGGTGGATGCGGAAGTCGAGACCGGTGAAGCCGGCGTCGACATCTACAACCTGACCAAGTACACCCGCTCCAACCAGAACACCTGCATCAACCAGCGTCCCCTGGTGCAGAAGGGCGACAAGGTGTCCCGTGGCGACATCCTGGCCGATGGTCCTTCCACCGACATGGGTGAGCTGGCCCTGGGCCAGAACATGCGCGTCGCGTTCATGCCCTGGAACGGCTACAACTTCGAAGACTCCATCCTCCTCTCGGAGCGTGTGGTCCAGGAAGATCGCTTCACCACCATCCACATCCAGGAACTGACCTGTGTGGCCCGGGACACCAAGCTCGGCCCAGAGGAAATCACCGCGGATATCCCCAACGTTGGCGAAGCCGCGTTGAACAAGCTGGACGAGGCGGGCATCGTGTATGTCGGCGCCGAAGTCCTGGCGGGCGACATCCTGGTCGGCAAGGTCACCCCGAAAGGAGAGACCCAACTGACGCCGGAAGAGAAACTGCTGCGTGCGATCTTCGGTGAGAAGGCGTCCGACGTTAAGGACACCTCCCTGCGCGTGCCGACTGGCACCAAGGGCACCGTCATCGACGTACAGGTCTTCACTCGCGATGGCGTCGAGCGCGACTCCCGTGCCCTGTCCATCGAGAAGATGCAACTCGACGAGATCCGCAAGGACCTCAATGAAGAGTTCCGCATCGTCGAGGGCGCCACCTTCGAGCGTCTGCGTTCCGCTCTGGTCGGAGCCAAGGCAGAAGGCGGCGTCGGCCTGAAGAAAGGCACCGAGATCGACGATGCTTTCCTCGACGGCCTCGAGCACGGCCAGTGGTTCAAGCTGCGCATGAGCGACGACGCCCTGAACGAGCAGTTGGAGAAGGCCCAGGCCTACCTCTCCGATCGCCGTCAGCTGCTCGACGACAAGTTCGAAGACAAGAAGCGCAAGCTGCAGCAGGGCGACGACCTGGCACCGGGCGTGCTGAAGATCGTCAAGGTCTACCTCGCCATCAAGCGCCGCATCCAGCCGGGCGACAAGATGGCCGGTCGCCACGGTAACAAGGGTGTGGTCTCGGTGATCATGCCGGTCGAAGACATGCCGCACGATGCCAATGGCACGCCGGTCGACATCGTCCTCAACCCGCTGGGCGTGCCTTCGCGGATGAACGTCGGGCAGATCCTCGAAACCCACCTGGGCCTCGCGGCCAAGGGGCTGGGCGAGAAGATCAACCGCATGCTCGAGGAGCAGCGCAAGGTCGCGGAACTGCGCAAGTTCCTGCACCAGATCTATAACGAAGTGGGTGGCCGCCAGGAGAGCCTGGACGACCTGAGCGATCAGGAAATCCTCGCCCTGGCGAACAACTTGCGCGCGGGCGTCCCCATGGCCACCCCGGTGTTCGACGGTGCCAAGGAACGCGAGATCAAGGCCATGCTGAAACTGGCGGACCTGCCGGAAAGCGGCCAGATGCGCCTGTTCGACGGCCGTACCGGCAACCAGTTCGAGCGCCCGACCACGGTCGGCTATATGTACATGCTCAAGCTGAACCACTTGGTCGACGACAAGATGCACGCCCGCTCCACCGGCTCCTACAGCCTGGTTACCCAGCAACCGCTGGGCGGCAAGGCGCAGTTCGGGGGTCAGCGCTTCGGGGAGATGGAGGTGTGGGCGCTGGAAGCCTACGGCGCCGCCTATACCCTGCAGGAAATGCTGACCGTGAAGTCGGACGACGTGAACGGCCGGACCAAGATGTACAAGAACATCGTGGACGGCGATCACCGCATGGAGGCCGGCATGCCGGAGTCCTTCAACGTGCTGATCAAAGAGATCCGCTCGCTCGGCATCGACATCGAACTGGAAACCGAATAACACGTGACCCCACGGGCCCGGCCGCTGCTGCGGTCGGGCCTGGTCCGTGAGGAGGAAAGGCCTTGAAAGACTTGCTGAATCTGTTGAAAAACCAGGGTCAACTCGAAGAGTTCGATGCCATCCGTATCGGTCTGGCCTCGCCCGAGATGATCCGCTCCTGGTCCTTCGGTGAAGTGAAGAAGCCGGAGACCATCAACTACCGTACCTTCAAGCCGGAGCGCGATGGCCTGTTCTGCGCCAAGATCTTCGGCCCGGTGAAGGACTACGAATGCCTGTGCGGTAAGTACAAGCGCCTCAAGCACCGCGGCGTGATCTGCGAGAAGTGCGGCGTCGAAGTCGCCCTGGCCAAGGTGCGCCGCGAGCGCATGGGCCACATCGAGCTGGCTTCGCCGGTCGCCCACATCTGGTTCCTCAAGTCGCTGCCGTCGCGTATCGGCCTGCTGCTGGACATGACCCTGCGTGACATCGAGCGCGTGCTCTATTTCGAGAGCTACGTCGTGATCGATCCGGGCATGACCACCCTGGAAAAAGGCCAGCTGCTGAACGACGAACAGTACTTCGAGGCCCTCGAAGAATTCGGCGACGATTTCGACGCGCGCATGGGCGCCGAAGCCGTGCGCGAGCTGCTCAACGCGATCGACCTGGAGCACGAGATCGGCCGCCTGCGCGAAGAGATTCCGCAGACCAACTCGGAAACCAAGATCAAGAAGCTGTCCAAGCGACTCAAACTCATGGAGGCCTTCCAGGGTTCCGGCAACCATCCCGAGTGGATGGTGCTGACCGTGCTGCCGGTGCTGCCGCCGGACTTGCGTCCGCTGGTGCCGCTGGACGGTGGCCGTTTCGCCACCTCCGACCTGAACGACCTGTATCGTCGGGTGATCAACCGTAACAACCGCTTGAAGCGCCTGCTGGACCTGGCCGCGCCGGACATCATCGTGCGCAACGAGAAGCGCATGTTGCAGGAAGCGGTCGACGCCCTGCTGGACAACGGTCGCCGTGGTCGCGCCATCACCGGCTCGAACAAGCGTCCGTTGAAGTCCCTGGCCGACATGATCAAGGGCAAGCAAGGTCGTTTCCGTCAGAACCTGCTCGGTAAGCGCGTGGACTACTCCGGTCGTTCCGTGATCACCGTGGGCCCGACTCTGCGCCTGCATCAGTGCGGTCTGCCGAAGAAGATGGCCCTGGAGCTGTTCAAGCCGTTCATCTTCGGCAAGCTGGAAATGCGTGGTCTGGCGACCACCATCAAGGCCGCCAAGAAGATGGTCGAGCGCGAGCTGCCGGAAGTCTGGGACGTGCTCGCCGAAGTGATTCGCGAACATCCCGTGCTGCTCAACCGTGCGCCGACCCTCCACCGTCTGGGTATCCAGGCGTTCGAGCCGGTGCTGATCGAAGGCAAGGCCATCCAGCTGCACCCGCTGGTCTGCGCCGCGTACAACGCCGACTTCGACGGCGACCAGATGGCCGTTCACGTGCCACTGACGCTGGAAGCCCAGCTCGAAGCGCGCGCGCTGATGATGTCGACCAACAACATCCTCTCGCCGGCCAACGGTGAGCCGATCATCGTGCCGTCCCAGGACGTGGTCCTGGGTCTGTACTACATGACCCGCGAGGCGATCAACGCCAAGGGTGAAGGTCGCGTGTTCGCCGACCTGCAGGAAGTCGACCGCGTGTTCCGCGCCGGCGAGGCGTCCCTGCACGCCCGCGTGAAAGTGCGGATCAACGAGACCATCAACGAGAAGGACGGCAGCGTCACCAAGAACACCCGCATCGTCGACACCACTGTCGGCCGCGCGCTGTTGTTCCAGGTGGTTCCGGCCGGCCTGCCGTACGACGTGGTCAACCAGCCGATGAAGAAAAAGGCGATCTCCAAGCTGATCAACCACTGCTACCGCGTGGTGGGTCTGAAGGACACCGTCATCTTCGCCGACCAGCTGATGTACACCGGTTTCGCCTACTCGACGATTTCCGGCGTGTCCATCGGGGTGAACGACTTCGTGATCCCGGACGAGAAGGCGCGGATCATCGACGCCGCCACCGAGGAAGTGAAGGAGATCGAGAGCCAGTACGCCTCCGGCCTGGTCACCCAGGGCGAGAAGTACAACAAGGTGATCGACCTTTGGTCCAAGGCCAACGACGAAGTGTCCAAGGCGATGATGGCCAACCTCTCGAAAGAGAAGGTCATCGACCGCGACGGCAAGGAAGTCGATCAGGAGTCCTTCAACTCCATGTACATGATGGCCGACTCCGGTGCCCGGGGTTCCGCCGCCCAGATCCGTCAGCTCGCCGGTATGCGTGGCCTGATGGCCAAGCCGGACGGCTCGATCATCGAGACGCCGATCACCGCGAACTTCCGTGAAGGCCTGAACGTACTCCAGTACTTCATCTCCACCCACGGTGCGCGTAAGGGTTTGGCGGATACCGCGTTGAAGACCGCGAACTCCGGTTACCTGACCCGTCGCCTGGTCGACGTGGCCCAGGACCTGGTCGTGACTGAGATCGACTGCGGCACCGAACATGGCCTGCTGATGACCCCGCACATCGAAGGCGGCGACGTGGTCGAGCCTCTCGGCGAGCGCGTGCTCGGCCGTGTGATCGCCCGCGACGTGTTCAAGCCGGGCAGCGACGAAGTCATCGTTCCGGCCGGTACCCTGG
Source organism: Pseudomonas sp. RIT-PI-AD (assembly GCF_025642785.1). Lineage (GTDB taxonomy): Bacteria > Pseudomonadota > Gammaproteobacteria > Pseudomonadales > Pseudomonadaceae > Pseudomonas_T. Next base: position 34,504 of record NZ_JANZKU010000030.1, on the reverse strand, counting down.
TCGACGAGCAGTGGGTCGAGTTCATCGAGCGCAACACCATCGACGAAGTGATCGTGCGGTCGCCGATCAGCTGCGAAACCCGCTATGGCATCTGCGCCAAGTGCTACGGCCGCGATCTGGCCCGTGGGCACCAGGTGAACATCGGTGAAGCGGTCGGCGTCATCGCCGCCCAGTCCATCGGTGAGCCGGGTACCCAGCTGACCATGCGGACCTTCCACATCGGTGGTGCCGCCAGCCGGACCTCCGCGGCGGACAACGTCCAGGTCAAGAACGGTGGCGTGATCCGCCTGCACAACCTGAAGCACGTCGAGCGTCTGGACGGCAACCTGGTGGCGGTCTCCCGCTCCGGCGAGCTGGCGATCGCCGACGACTTCGGTCGCGAGCGCGAGCGCTACAAGCTGCCCTATGGTGCGGTGATCTCGGTCAAGGAAGGCGACAAGGTCGAAGCGGGCGCCATCGTTGCCAAGTGGGATCCGCACACCCACCCGATCGTGACCGAAATGAAGGGTATCGTGACCTTCGTCGGCATGGAGGAGGGCATCACCATCAAGCGCCAGACCGACGAACTGACCGGTCTGACCAACATCGAAGTGCTGGATCCGAAGGACCGCCCGGCCGCCGGCAAGGACATCCGTCCGGCCGTGAAGATGGTCGACGCGAGCGGCAAGGAACTGCTGCTGCCGGGCACCGACGTGCCGGCGCAGTACTTCCTGCCGGCGAACGCCCTGGTCGGCGTGGCCGACGGCGTCGAGGTGGGTGTGGGTGACGTCATCGCGCGTATCCCGCAGGAAACCTCGAAGACCCGTGACATCACCGGTGGTCTGCCGCGCGTGGCCGACCTGTTCGAAGCGCGTCGTCCGAAGGAGCCGTCGATCCTGGCGGAAATCAGCGGCACGATTTCCTTCGGCAAGGAAACCAAGGGCAAGCGTCGCCTGGTGATCACGCCGACCGATGGCAGCGATCCGTACGAGGAGCTGATTCCGAAGTGGCGCCACCTCAACGTCTTCGAAGGCGAACAGGTGAACCGCGGCGAAGTGATTTCCGATGGTCCGAGCAACCCGCACGACATCCTGCGTTTGCTGGGCGTCAGCGCGCTGGCCAAGTACATCGTCAACGAGATCCAGGACGTGTACCGCCTGCAGGGCGTGAAGATCAACGACAAGCACATCGAGACCATCCTGCGGCAGATGCTGCGCAAGGTCGAAGTGACCGAGTCCGGGGATTCCAGCTTCATCAAGGGCGACCAGATGGAACTGACCCAGGTGCTGGAAGAGAACGAGCGTCTCAGCGGCGACGATCGCTTTATCGCGAAGTTCGACCGCGTGTTGCTCGGCATCACCAAGGCCTCGCTGTCGACCGAGTCGTTCATCTCCGCGGCGTCCTTCCAGGAGACCACTCGCGTCCTCACCGAGGCGGCGGTCACCGGCAAGCGCGACTACCTGCGTGGCCTGAAGGAAAACGTGGTGGTGGGTCGCTTGATCCCGGCCGGTACCGGTCTGGCCTATCACAGCGAGCGCAAGCGTCGCCGTGAAGTCGACAAGCCGGTGCGCGTCAGCGCCAGCGAAGTCGAAGCGGCGCTCACCGAGGCGTTGAACTCCAGCGGTAATTGAGTGCGAGGCCCGGGCGACTTTCGCCCGGGCCTCGCCTTGACTGGGCGCTACAGTCTCTTTAGACTCATGCACCCCTAAATTTGGCAGGGCATAACGCTCTGCCATTTTGCTTTCCTTGTAAGGCAATAGCGTCGAAAGACAACAGTGGAGCGTATAGATGGCAACGATCAACCAGCTGGTACGTCAGCCGCGCAAGCGTGTCGTCGAGAAATCCGACGTCCCCGCGCTGCAGAACTGCCCGCAACGTCGTGGCGTGTGCACCCGTGTGTACACCACCACGCCGAAGAAACCGAACTCGGCACTGCGTAAAGTCTGCCGCGTACGTTTGACCAACGGCTTCGAAGTCACTTCCTACATCGGCGGTGAAGGCCATAACCTGCAAGAGCACAGCGTCGTGCTGATCCGTGGCGGTCGTGTAAAAGACCTTCCCGGCGTGCGCTACCACACTGTGCGCGGTTCGCTGGACACCTCGGGTGTCAAAGGCCGTAACCAGGGCCGTTCGAAGTACGGTACCAAGCGTCCGAAGTAATACGTTGCATCCTATTTATTTGAGTCGATAAGAGTAAGGTCGGGCATGGCCGTAGCGTCAGCGTCCCGAGCTACCTGAAGACCGTTTTGAGGGCTTATCAATGCCAAGACGTCGTGTAGCAGCCAAGCGCGAGATCCTTGACGATCCGAAGTACGGAAGTCTGATCCTCGCCAAATTCATGAACCACGTGATGGAAAGCGGCAAGAAGGCCGTGGCCGAGCGCATCGTTTACGGTGCTCTGGACAAGGTCAAGGAACGCAAGAACAGCGATCCCCTGGAACTCTTCGAGAAAGCTCTCGACGCCATCGCTCCGCTGGTCGAAGTGAAGTCCCGCCGCGTAGGTGGTGCGACTTACCAGGTTCCGGTCGAAGTTCGTCCGTCCCGCCGCAATGCCCTGGCCATGCGTTGGTTGGTTGACTCGGCGCGCAAGCGCGGCGAGAAATCCATGGCTCTGCGTCTCGCTGGCGAACTGCTGGATGCCGCGGAAGGCAAGGGCGCCGCCGTGAAGAAGCGTGAAGACGTGCACCGCATGGCCGAAGCCAACAAGGCCTTCTCGCACTACCGTTTCTAAGTCCGGCGTTCCATAACTTTGCGAGGGCTTTATGGCTCGTACTACACCGATTAACCGCTACCGTAACATCGGTATCGTCGCCCACGTGGATGCTGGCAAGACCACTACCACCGAGCGCGTCCTTTTTTACACTGGCGTAAACCACAAAATGGGCGAGGTGCATGATGGCGCCGCGACCATGGACTGGATGGTGCAGGAGCAGGAGCGTGGTATCACCATCACCTCCGCTGCCACCACGGCCTTCTGGGCCGGCTCCGAGAAGCAGTTCGAAAAACACCGCTTCAACATCATCGACACCCCCGGCCACGTTGACTTCACCATCGAAGTAGAGCGTTCGCTGCGCGTGCTCGACGGTGCCGTCGTCGTGTTCTGCGGTACTTCGGGCGTCGAGCCCCAGTCGGAAACCGTATGGCGTCAAGCCAACAAATACGGCGTCCCACGTCTCGTCTACGTCAACAAGATGGACCGTGCCGGTGCGAACTTCCTCCGGGTCGTCGGTCAGATCAAGCAGCGCCTGGGTCACACCCCGGTGCCGATCCAGTTGGCCATCGGCGCAGAAGATAACTTCCAGGGTCAGATCGATCTGATCAAGATGAAGGCTATCTACTGGAACGACGACGACAAGGGCATGACCTTCCGCGAGGAAGAGATTCCTGCCGAGCTCCAAGAGCTCGCCGAAGAGTGGCGCAGCAACATGGTCGAGGCGGCCGCCGAGGCCACCGAAGAGCTGATGAACAAGTATCTCGAGGGTGAAGAACTCACCGTTGCCGAGATCAAGTCCGCTCTGCGTCAGCGCACCATCGCCGGCGAAATCGTGCTGGCCGTCTGCGGTTCTTCCTTCAAGAACAAGGGCGTGCCCCTGGTTCTCGATGCCGTCATCGATTACCTGCCTGCTCCGGTCGACATTCCAGCGATCAAGGGCACTGACATCGACGACGAGACCGTCGAGATGGAGCGTCACGCCGACGACGCCGAGCCCTTCTCCGCGCTCGCGTTCAAGATCGCTACCGATCCGTTCGTGGGTACTCTGACCTTCGCCCGCGTGTATTCCGGCGTCCTGAACTCCGGCGACGGCGTTCTGAACTCGGTCAAGGGCAAGAAGGAGCGCGTTGGTCGTATGGTGCAGATGCATGCGAACAGCCGCGAAGAGATCAAGGAAGTTCGTGCTGGCGACATCGCCGCCCTGATCGGCATGAAGGACGTCACCACCGGTGACACCCTGTGCTCTCAGGAAAAGCCGATCATCCTGGTTCGGATGGATTTCCCGGAGCCGGTTATCTCGGTGGCTGTCGAGCCGAAAACCAAGGACGACCAGGAAAAGATGGGCATCGCCCTGGGCAAGCTCGCTCAGGAAGATCCCTCGTTCCGCGTCAAGACCGACGAAGAGACCGGCCAGACCATCATCTCCGGCATGGGCGAGTTGCACCTGGACATCCTGGTCGACCGCATGCGTCGCGAGTTCAACGTCGAAGCCAACATCGGCAAGCCGCAGGTTTCTTATCGTGAGAAAATCACGAAGTCTTGCGAGATCGAAGGCAAGTTCGTTCGCCAGTCCGGCGGTCGTGGTCAGTTCGGTCATTGCTGGGTCCGCTTCGCGCCTGCTGACGAAGGCCAGGAAGGTCTGCAGTTCGTCAACGAAGTCGTGGGTGGTGTGATTCCGAAGGAATACATTCCGGCCATCCAGAAGGGCATCGAAGAGCAGATGAAGAACGGCGTCGTTGCCGGTTATCCGCTCATCGGCCTGAAGGCGACCGTGTTCGACGGTTCCTACCACGACGTCGACTCCAACGAGATGGCGTTCAAGGTAGCCGCTTCCATGGCGACCAAGCAGCTCTCCCAGAAGGGTGGTGCTGTAGTGCTCGAGCCGATCATGAAGGTCGAGGTGGTGACGCCTGAGGATTACATGGGCGACGTGATGGGTGACCTGAACCGTCGTCGCGGTCTGATCCAGGGTATGGAAGATACGGTTTCCGGTAAGGTGATTCGTGCCGAGGTCCCGTTGGGTGAGATGTTCGGTTATGCGACCGATGTCCGCTCCATGTCCCAGGGTCGCGCGAGCTACTCCATGGAATTCTCGAAGTACTCCGAGGCGCCGACGAACATCGTCGAAGCCATTGTCAAAAAACAAGGTTGATTCAGCCCTTTAAGTAAGAGGTTTACTGTCGTGGCTAAAGAGAAATTTGAACGTAACAAGCCGCACGTCAACGTTGGCACCATCGGTCACGTCGACCATGGCAAAACCACGCTGACCGCTGCGCTGACCAAAGTGTGTTCCGAGACCTGGGGCGGCGCCGCTCGTGCGTTCGACCAGATCGACAACGCACCGGAAGAGAAGGCGCGCGGTATCACCATCAACACCTCCCACGTTGAGTACGATTCCGCCACTCGCCACTACGCGCACGTCGATTGCCCGGGCCACGCTGACTATGTGAAGAACATGATCACCGGTGCTGCCCAGATGGACGGTGCGATCCTGGTTTGCTCCGCTGCCGACGGCCCGATGCCGCAGACTCGCGAGCACATCCTGCTGTCCCGTCAGGTAGGTGTTCCCTTCATCGTCGTGTTCCTGAACAAGGCCGACATGGTGGACGACGCCGAACTGCTGGAGCTGGTCGAGATGGAAGTTCGCGACCTGCTGAACACCTACGACTTCCCGGGCGACGACACGCCGATCGTGATCGGTTCCGCGCTGATGGCGTTGAACGGTCAGGATGACAACGAAATGGGCGTCAGCGCCGTTCGTAAGCTGGTTGAGACCCTGGACAGCTACATCCCGCAACCGGAGCGCGCGATCGACAAGCCGTTCCTGATGCCGATCGAAGACGTGTTCTCGATCTCGGGTCGTGGCACCGTGGTGACCGGTCGTGTCGAGCGCGGTATCGTCAAGATCCAGGAAGAAGTGGAGATCGTCGGTATCAAGGCGACCACCAAGACTACCTGCACTGGCGTCGAGATGTTCCGCAAGCTGCTCGACGAAGGTCGTGCCGGCGAGAACGTGGGCGTGCTGCTGCGCGGTACCAAGCGTGAAGACGTCGAGCGTGGCCAGGTTCTGGCCAAGCCGGGCACCATCAAGCCGCACACCAAGTTCGAATGCGAAGTGTACGTGCTGAGCAAGGAAGAAGGCGGTCGTCACACTCCGTTCTTCAAAGGCTACCGCCCGCAGTTCTACTTCCGGACCACCGACGTGACCGGTAACTGCGAGCTACCCGAAGGCGTGGAAATGGTGATGCCGGGCGACAACATCAAGATGGTTGTCACCCTGATCGCTCCGATCGCGATGGAAGAAGGTCTGCGCTTCGCGATTCGCGAAGGCGGCCGTACCGTCGGCGCCGGCGTGGTTGCCAAGATCGTCGAGTAATCGACGAGCGATGGAAAAGGCCCTTCGGGGCCTTTTTCTATTGGTTGATCAAATATTGACACCCTCTGAGGGCATCCGTACAATTGCGCCTCCTTTTATCGGGCGTATTGCGCTCGAGGGGAATGGCAACTTGGAGTCTGAGGCAAATGCAAAACCAACAAATCCGTATCCGGTTGAAGGCTTTTGACCATCGCCTGATCGATCAGTCTACCCAGGAAATCGTGGAAACCGCGAAGCGTACTGGGGCTCAAGTGCGTGGTCCGATTCCTTTGCCTACTCGCAAGGAACGCTTCACGATTCTGACCTCCCCGCACGTCAACAAAGACGCGCGCGATCAGTACGAAATCCGTACCCACAAGCGTGTGTTGGACATCGTCCAGCCGACCGACAAGACCGTCGATGCGCTGATGAAGCTTGATCTTGCAGCCGGTGTGGAAGTGCAGATCAGCCTCGGCTGAAATCCTTCGGGGTTTTAGTCGTGTAACGCTCTGAAATGGGCGGCCATAGCGGGTGAAAGCCCCGTACACTCATGAGGTTTACAACATGACTATTGGTGTAGTCGGTCGTAAATGCGGCATGACCCGCATTTTTACCGAAGAAGGTGTCTCTATTCCGGTTACGGTCATTGAGATCGAGCCGAATCGTGTCACCCAGTTCAAAAGCGAAGAGAGCGATGGCTATCGCGCCGTACAGGTTACTGTCGGCGAACGTCGCGCCTCCCGCGTGACCAAGGCGCAAGCCGGTCACTTCGCGAAAGCCAGCGTCGCTGCAGGTCGCAGCGTTTGGGAATTCCGCCTTGAAGACGGGGAATACAAAGCTGGCGATCAACTCACTGCCGAGTTGTTCCAGGCAGGGCAACTGGTGGACGTCACTGGTCAGTCCAAGGGTAAAGGCTTCGCCGGTACCATCAAGCGCTGGAATTTCCGTGGTCAAGACAACACCCACGGTAACTCGGTTTCCCACCGTGTCCCGGGCTCCATCGGCCAGTGCCAGACTCCTGGTCGTGTCTTCAAGGGCAAGAAAATGTCCGGTCATATGGGCGCTGAGCGCGTGACCGTGCAGTCCCTGGAAGTTGTGCGCGTCGATGCCGAACGTAATCTGCTGCTGGTCAAGGGTGCCGTTCCCGGCGCTACCGGCGGCGATGTCGTCGTGCGTCCGGCTGCCAAGGCTCGCGGTTAAGGGGGGATGCTGAGATGCAATTAAATGTAAATGGCGCTCAGGCGATCGAAGTTTCCGAAGCTACCTTTGGTGGCGAATTCAACGAGACCCTGGTTCACCAAGCCGTCGTGGCTTACATGGCTGGTGGCCGTCAAGGCACTCGCGCACAGAAGACCCGTTCCGAAGTTCGTGGCGGCGGCAAGAAGCCCTGGCGTCAGAAGGGTACTGGCCGTGCGCGTGCCGGTACCATCCGTAGCCCCATCTGGCGTTCCGGTGGCACCACCTTCGCTGCCAAGCCGCAGGATCATGCGCAGAAGCTCAACAAGAAGATGTATCGCGCAGCACTGCGCTCCATCCTCGCCGAGCTGGTGCGTCAGGATCGTCTGGTCGTAGTGCCCGAGTTCGCGGTGGATGCACCGAAAACCAAGGCTTTGCTGGGCAAGCTGGGTGATATGGGCCTGACTGACGTGCTGATCGTTTCCGACGCCGTTGACCAGAATCTGTATCTGGCTGCACGCAACCTGCCGCACGTTGATGTTCGCGACGTCCAGGGTTCCGATCCCGTCAGCCTGATCGCCTACGACAAGGTGTTGATCACCGTGTCTGCCGTGAAGAAATTCGAGGAGCTGCTGGGATGAACCAGGAACGCGTATTCAAAGTGCTGCTGGGCCCGCATATCTCCGAGAAGGCGACGGTCCTGGCGGATGGCAAGAGCCAATTCGTTTTCAAGGTTGCCACCGATGCAACCAAGCTGGAAATCAAGAAGGCGGTAGAAAGCCTGTTCAGCGTGAAAGTCGCCGGTGTCAGTACCTTGAACGTCAAGGGCAAGACCAAGCGCACTGCTCGCGGCCTGGGCAAGCGTAACGACTGGAAGAAAGCGTACATCGCCCTCCAGCCGGGCCAAGATCTCGATTTCGCCAGCAGCGCTGAGTAAAGGGGTGCATCATGGCAATCGTTAAATGCAAACCGACTTCCGCTGGCCGCCGTTTCGTGGTCAAGGTCGTCAACAAAGACCTGCACAAAGGTGCTCCTTACGCTCCGTTGGTCGAGAAGAAATCCAAGACCGGTGGCCGTAACAACAATGGTCGCATCACCACCCGTCATATCGGTGGTGGTCACAAGCAGCACTATCGTCTGGTCGACTTCCGCCGCAACAAGGATGGCATTCCTGCCGTCGTCGAGCGCGTGGAGTACGATCCGAACCGCACCGCGCATATCGCTCTGTTGAGATACGCCGACGGCGAGCGCCGCTACATCATCGCGCCGAAGGGTGTGGTAGCCGGCGATCAGCTGGTTTCGGGCGCTGGCGCTCCGATCAAGGCTGGCAACAGCCTGCCGCTGCGTAACATCCCGGTCGGTAGCACCGTTCACGGGATCGAGTTGAAACCCGGCAAAGGCGCGCAGATCGCTCGCTCGGCCGGTGCTTCCGCTCAGTTGGTCGCGCGTGAAGGCGTCTACGTGACGCTGCGTCTGCGCTCCGGCGAGATGCGCAAGGTTCTGGCCGAGTGCCGTGCAACCTTGGGCGAAGTCTCGAACTCCGAGCACAGCCTGCGTTCGCTGGGTAAAGCCGGTGCCAAGCGCTGGCGTGGTGTTCGCCCGACCGTTCGCGGCGTGGCGATGAACCCGGTTGACCACCCGCATGGTGGTGGTGAAGGTCGTACCTCTGGTGGCCGTCATCCGGTGTCTCCATGGGGCTTCCCGACCAAGGGCGCGAAGACCCGTGCGAACAAGCGCACCGATAACATGATCGTCCGTCGCCGCAAGTAAATAGAGGGATACGACAGTGCCGCGTTCTCTGAAAAAAGGTCCGTTTATTGATCTTCACCTACTGAAGAAGATCGAAGTGGCGGTGGAAAAGAACGATCGCAAACCGGTTAAGACCTGGTCGCGCCGTTCCATCGTTCTGCCGCAAATGGTCGGTCTGACCATCGCTGTACACAATGGCCGTCAACACGTCCCCGTTCTGGTGAACGAAGACATGGTCGGTCACAAACTGGGCGAGTTCGCCGGTACCCGCACTTATCGTGGGCACGCGGCGGATAAGAAAGCCAAGCGTTAAGGGGTAAGGAAAGATGGAAGTAGCCGCTAAGCTGTCGGGCGCTCGCATCTCCGCCCAGAAAGCCCGCTTGGTCGCCGACCAGATCCGCGGGAAGAAGGTGGGCGAAGCGCTCAACCTCCTGGCTTTCAGCAGTAAGAAAGCCGCCGAGATCATGAAAAAAGTGCTGGAGTCGGCCGTTGCCAACGCCGAGCACAACGAAGGCGCTGACGTGGACGACCTCAAGGTTTCCACGGTCTTCGTCAACGAGGGGCGTTCGCTGAAGCGCATCATGCCGCGTGCCAAAGGCCGCGCTGATCGCATCGTCAAGCGGTCTTGCCATATCACTGTCAAGGTTGCGGACAAGTAACGGAGTCGTTCAGATGGGTCAGAAAGTACATCCCACTGGCATTCGCCTGGGAATCGTCAAGGAGCACACCTCCGTTTGGTACGCAGATAAACGCACCTATGCGGATTACCTGTTCGCCGACCTGAAGGTCCGTGAGTATCTCCAAGACAAATTAAAAAGCGCGTCCGTCAGCCGTATCGATATCCATCGTCCGGCTCAAACAGCACGTATCACCATCCACACCGCTCGTCCCGGCATCGTGATCGGCAAGAAAGGTGAAGATGTTGAGAAGCTGCGTCAGGACCTGACCAAACAGATGGGTGTGCCCGTGCACATCAACATCGAAGAAATCCGCCGTCCCGAGCTCGACGGCATGCTGGTTGCGCAAAGCGTGGCTCAGCAGCTTGAGCGTCGTGTGATGTTCCGCCGTGCCATGAAACGTGCCGTGCAGAACGCCATGCGTATTGGTGCCAAAGGCATCAAGATCCAGGTAAGCGGTCGTTTGGGCGGTGCTGAAATCGCTCGTACCGAGTGGTATCGCGAAGGTCGTGTGCCTCTGCACACCTTGCGTGCCGATATCGACTATGCAACCTACGAAGCGCACACCACCTACGGTGTGATCGGTGTGAAGGTTTGGATCTTCAAAGGCGAGGTCATTGGTGGCCGCCAGGAAGAACTGAAGCCGGTAGCGCCCGCGCCTCGTAAAAAAGCTGCTAAGTAAGGAGTACGCACATGCTGCAACCTAAGCGTACGAAGTTCCGCAAGCAAATGACCGGCCACAACCGTGGCCTGGCTCAGCGCGGTAGCAAAGTCAGCTTCGGCGAATTTGCTCTGAAAGCTGTTGCTCGTGGCCGTCTGACCGCACGCCAGATCGAGGCCGCCCGTCGTGCCTTGACCCGTCACGTCAAGCGTGGCGGCAAGATCTGGATTCGTGTGTTCCCCGACAAGCCTGTCACCAAGAAGCCCCTCGAAGTTCGGATGGGTAAAGGTAAGGGTGGCGTCGAGTACTGGGTAGCCCAGATTCAGCCGGGCAAGGTCCTGTACGAGATCGAGGGTGTTTCCGAAGAGCTGGCGCGTGAGGCATTCGCCCTGGCTGCTGCAAAGCTGCCGCTCGCCACCTCCTTTGTTAAGCGGACGGTGATGTGATGAAAGCGAATGAACTTCGTGAGAAATCGGCGCAACAGCTGAGCGAGCAATTGCTCGGCCTGCTGCGCGACCAGTTCAATCTGCGCATGCAGAAAGCGACTGGCCAGTTGGGGCAGTCTCACCTGCTCTCGCAAGTTAAGCGTGACATCGCTCGCGTGAAGACTGTGCTCAACCAGCAGGCAGGTAAGTGATCATGGCTGAAGCTGAGAAAACCGTCCGTACGCTGACTGGCCGTGTCGTCAGCGACAAGATGGACAAAACCATCACCGTGCTGATCGAGCGTCGCGTCAAGCACCCGATCTACGGTAAGTACGTGAAGCGTTCGACCAAGTTGCACGCCCACGACGAGACCAACCAATGCCGCACTGGTGACCTGGTCACCATCCGCGAGACTCGTCCGCTGGCTAAAACCAAGGCTTGGGCCCTGGTGGAAGTCGTCGAGCGCGCCGTTGTAGTTTGAGGTGAGAAACCATGATTCAGACTCAATCCATGCTCGAAGTGGCCGATAACAGCGGTGCACGCCGTGTCATGTGCATCAAAGTCCTGGGTGGTTCGCATCGCCGCTACGCAGGCATCGGCGACATCATCAAGGTGACCGTGAAGGAAGCGATTCCGCGCGGCAAGGTCAAGAAAGGCCAGGTGATGACCGCGGTAGTGGTCCGTACCAAGCACGGCGTGCGTCGTCCGGACGGCTCCATCATCCGTTTCGATGGCAACGCTGCTGTTCTGCTGAACAACAAGCAGGAGCCTATCGGCACCCGCATCTTCGGGCCCGTGACTCGTGAGCTTCGTTCTGAGAAGTTCATGAAAATCGTCTCGCTCGCCCCTGAAGTGCTGTAAGGAGAAGCCGTCATGCAAAAGATTCGTCGTGACGACGAGATCATCGTCATCGCCGGCAAGGACAAGGGCAAGCGTGGCAAGGTGCTCAAGGTACTCGTGGACGACCGTCTGGTCGTCGCCGGGATCAACCTGGTGAAGCGCCATACCAAGCCGAACCCGATGTCGGGCGTTCAAGGCGGTATCGTCGAGAAGGAGGCGCCTCTGCACGTCTCCAACGTGGCCATCTTCAATGCCGAAACCAACAAAGCTGATCGCGTTGGTTTCAAGGTAGAGGAAGGCAAAAAAATTCGTGTCTTCAAGTCGACCCAGAAAGCCGTCGATGCTTGAGCACTGCTAGGTAGAACACCATGGCACGACTAAAAGAGCTGTATCGGAAAGAAATTGCGCCCAAGCTGAAGGAAGAACTTCAGCTGAACAACGTGATGGAAGTTCCGCGTATCACCAAGATCACCCTGAACATGGGTCTCGGCGAAGCGATCGGTGACAAGAAAATCATCGAGAACGCGGTTGCCGACCTGGAAAAGATCACCGGTCAGAAAGTCGTCGTGACTCACGCTCGGAAATCCATCGCGGGCTTCAAAGTTCGCGAAGGCTGGCCGATCGGTGTCAAGGTAACCCTTCGCCGCGATCGGATGTACGAGTTCCTCGATCGTCTGCTGTCCATCTCCCTGCCGCGGGTGCGTGACTTCCGTGGCTTGAATGCCAAGTCCTTCGATGGTCGCGGCAACTACAGCATGGGCGTGAAAGAGCAGATCATCTTCCCGGAAATCGATTACGACAAGATCGATGCGCTGCGTGGTCTGGATATCACCCTGACCACTACTGCCCGTACCGACGATGAAGGCCGCGCCTTGTTGCGCGCCTTCAACTTCCCGTTCCGCAACTGATTGGAGTAGGAATATGGCCAAACAGAGCATGAAGAACCGTGAGCTGAAGCGTCAGCAAACGGTGGCGAAGTACGCTAAGAAGCGTGCCGAGCTGAAAGCTACCATCGCCAATCCCGAAACCTCTGCGGAGCAGCGTTGGGAAGCCCAGGTAGCCCTGCAGAAGCAGCCGCGTGACGCCAGCGCCTCGCGCTTGCGCAATCGCTGCCGCATCACCGGGCGTCCGCATGGCGTCTATCGCAAGTTCGGTCTCGGCCGTAACAAATTGCGTGAAGCGGCAATGCGTGGCGATGTACCGGGTCTGGTGAAAGCCAGCTGGTAATTCGCCCTGGTGGAGAGATGTCCTCTCCACTCGAGCCGATGTGAATCAAGCCCCTTTTGGGGCTTGATTCATTTATGGCTGGTCTCTAGAATGACCGGCTCTCCAGAGCCTGCTCGTTTTCGGCGTCTGGATGACACGAAGCCGCAAGGCTGATTCTTTTGTATTAGGAGCTACTAGCCCATGAGTATGCAGGACCCGTTAGCGGACATGCTAACTCGTATCCGTAATGCCCAGATGGCTGAAAAGTCCGTCGTAAGCATGCCGTCCTCCACGTTGAAGGTGGCTGTGGCCAGCGTTCTCAAGAACGAAGGTTACATTTCGGGTTATCAGGTCACCAGCGACGCCAAGCCGCTGCTGTCCATCGAGCTGAAGTATTTCGAAGGCCGTCCGGTTATCGAAGAACTCAAGCGCGTCAGTCGTCCTGGCCTGCGCCAGTACAAATCCGTCGACCAGTTGCCGAAAGTCCGTGGCGGTCTGGGCGTGTCGATCGTGTCCACCAATAAAGGTGTGATGACCGATCGTGCTGCCCGCGCTGCTGGTGTCGGTGGCGAAGTGCTTTGCACAGTGTTCTAAGGGGGGATAAGCATGTCTCGCGTTGCTAAGAACCCCGTCAAGCTGCCTACAGGCGTCGAAGTAAAACTCGCCGGCCAGCAGCTCTCGGTGAAGGGTGCCAAGGGCGCTCTCGAACTGAACGTACATCCGTCCGTAGAGGTGATCCAGGATTCTGGTGAGCTTCGTTTCGCTGCCCGCAATGGCGATCAGCAGAACAGGGCGATGGCCGGCACCACGCGTGCACTGGTCAATAACATGGTAGTCGGCGTCAGCCAGGGCTTCGAGCGCAAGCTCCAGCTGGTGGGCGTTGGTTACAAGGCGCAGGCCAAGGGTCAAGTGCTGTCCCTCGCTCTCGGCTTCTCGCATCCGGTGGACTATGAACTGCCGCAAGGCGTTACCGCTGAGACTCCCAGCCAAACCGATATCCTGATCCGGGGCATCGACAAGCAGCTGGTAGGTCAAGTGGCCGCCGAGATCCGCGACTTCCGTCCGCCAGAGCCTTACAAAGGTAAGGGCGTACGTTACTCGGACGAAGTCGTCCGTCGTAAAGAAGCTAAGAAGAAGTAGGGCATAGCAAATGAGCGTAAAGAAAGAAACTCGTCTGCGTCGTGCTCGTAAGGCACGCCTGAAAATGCGCGAGCTGGAAACCGTACGCCTCTGCGTGTACCGCTCTTCCCAGCACATGTACGCCCAGGTCCTTTCGGCCGACGGCAGCCAAGTCCTGGCCAGCGCCTCGACTTTGGACAAAGAACTGCGTGACAGCGCCACCGGCAATGTCGACGCGGCCAAGAAAGTCGGTCAACTGGTCGCTGAGCGCGCGAAAGCCGCTGGCGTCACTCAGGTGGCGTTCGACCGTTCTGGCTTCAAGTACCACGGCCGTGTGAAAGCGCTGGCTGATGCTGCTCGTGAAGGCGGGCTGGAGTTCTAAGTTATGGCAAATAACGAGCAAAGACGCGACAGCCGCGACAGTCGTGACGATAACCGCGACGAAGGTTATGTCGAGAAGCTGATTCAGGTTAACCGCGTTGCCAAGACCGTGAAGGGTGGTCGTATCTTCACCTTCACCGCGCTGACCGTGGTTGGTGATGGCAAGGGTCGCGTTGGCTTCGGTCGTGGCAAGTCCCGCGAAGTACCCGCTGCGATCCAGAAGGCGATGGAAGCCGCGCGCCGCAACATGATCCAGGTCGACCTGAACGGCACCACCCTGCAGTATCCGGTGAAGTCTGCCCATGGCGCTTCCAAGGTCTACATGCAGCCTGCGTCCGACGGTACCGGTATCATCGCCGGCGGTGCCATGCGCGCCGTGCTGGAAGTGGCTGGTGTGCAGAACGTTCTGGCGAAGTGCTATGGCTCCACCAACCCGGTGAACGTCGTTTACGCCACCTTCAAGGGTCTGAAGCACATGCAGTCGCCCGAGTCCGTGGCCGCCAAGCGTGGCAAGAGCATCGAGGAGATTCTCTGATCATGGCTAACGCTACTGTCAAAGTCACGCTGATCAAGAGCGTGAGTGGCCGTCTGGCCAATCACAAAGCCTGCGTCAAGGGTCTCGGCCTGCGTCGTATCGGTCATACCGTCGAGGTTCAGGACACTCCTGAAAATCGCGGCATGATCAACAAGGCTTACTACCTGCTGCGCGTTGAGGGTTAATCCATGAAACTGAACGATCTGCGTTCCGCGCCGGGTGCCCGTCGCGAGAAGCACCGTCCGGGTCGTGGCATCGGTAGCGGTCTGGGCAAGACCGGTGGCCGTGGTCACAAAGGTCTGACTTCCCGCTCCGGCGGCAAGGTCGCTCCCGGCTTCGAGGGTGGTCAACAGCCGCTGCATCGCCGTCTGCCCAAGTTCGGCTTCGTTTCCCTCAAGGCCATGGATCGCGCAGAAGTGCGTACGTCCGAGCTGGCCAAGGTGGAAGGCGATGTCGTCACTCTGCAGGCGCTCAAGGATGCCAACGTGATCAACCAGAACGTGCAGCGTGTGAAAATCATGCTGTCCGGGGATGTTGCTCGCGCGGTAACCCTGAAAGGTATCGCCGCCACCAAAGGTGCGCGCGCGGCTATCGAAGCAGCTGGCGGCAAGTTCGAGGACTAAATGGCTAAGCAAGGTGCTCTCTCCGCGCTCAGCAATGGCGGGTTATCCGAGCTCTGGGCTCGACTGCGTTTCCTGTTCCTGGCGATCATCGTCTACCGGATCGGCGCACACATTCCAGTGCCTGGAATAAACCCTGACCGGCTGGCCGACCTGTTTCGACAGAACGAGGGGACCATTCTTAGCCTGTTCAACATGTTTTCCGGCGGTGCGCTTGAGCGGATGAGCATCTTTGCATTGGGGATCATGCCGTACATTTCGGCCTCGATCATCATGCAGCTGATGACAGCCGTGAGTCCGCAACTGGAGCAGTTGAAAAAGGAAGGGGAGTCTGGCCGTCGCAAGATCAGCCAGTACACCCGCTACGGCGCAATGATCCTCGCCTGCGTCCAGGCCATCGGCATGTCCCTTGGTCTGGCGGGGCAGGGGGTCGCGTTCTCGGCTGATTTCGGCTTCTACTTCGTGGCGGTCACCACTTTCGTGGCGGGCGCGATGTTCATGATGTGGTTGGGCGAGCAGATCACCGAGCGCGGCGTGGGCAATGGCATATCGATGCTGATCTTCGCGGGCATCGTGGCTGGATTGCCGAGGGCGATAGGGCAGTCTTTCGAGTCTGCCCGTCAGGGCGATATCAACATCTTCGCGCTGATCGCCATCGGGCTTCTGGCGGTTGCGATCATAGGTTTCGTGGTGTTCATCGAGCGTGGTCAGCGGCGTATCGCCGTGCATTACGCCAAGCGTCAGCAAGGCCGCAAGGTCTTCGCAGCGCAGACCAGCCACTTGCCTCTGAAGGTGAACATGGCTGGGGTCATCCCCGCGATTTTCGCCAGTAGCATCCTGCTGTTTCCGGCATCGTTGGGTTCTTGGTTCGGCCAGTCCGAAGGCATGAGTTGGCTGCAGGATCTTTCGCAGGCAATTGCGCCCGGGCAACCGCTGAACATCTTGCTGTTTAGTGCAGGGATCATTTTCTTCTGCTTCTTCTATACGGCATTGATGTTCAACCCCAAGGACGTAGCGGAAAACCTGAAGAAGTCCGGTGCCTTTATTCCGGGTATCCGTCCAGGCGAACAGTCCGCGCGCTATATCGATAACGTGCTGACTCGCTTGACCCTGTTCGGTGCTCTGTACATGACGGCCGTTTGCTTGCTTCCCCAGTTCCTGGTGGTTGCGGCCAACGTTCCGTTCTACCTTGGCGGGACCTCGTTGCTGATCGTTGTTGTGGTTGTCATGGACTTTATGGCCCAAGTGCAATCCCACCTCGTTTCGCACCAGTACGAATCCCTGATGAAGAAAGCCAACCTGAAGGGCTATGGCAGCGGCATGCTCCGCTGATTTGTCCGTAAGGTTAGAGGAGTTGGTGATGAAAGTTCGTGCATCGGTGAAGAAGCTGTGCCGCAACTGCAAGATCATCCGTCGCGACGGTGTCGTTCGCGTGATCTGCAGCGCGGAACCGCGTCACAAACAGCGCCAAGGCTGAGTGTGAACAACGCGTTTTGAGCCCGGTAGCTAGTGCGCTGCCGGGTTGATTATTTGTTATTACAGCGCTAATATCTCGCGCCCTTTTCTTGGCTTCCGGGGCGTAGGTAGCTGTCAATTGGAGTTTCACTGAATGGCCCGTATTGCAGGCGTCAACATTCCGGATAACAAGCATACTGTTATCTCGCTGACCTACATCTACGGTGTTGGTCGCACCAAGGCGCAGAGCATCTGCGCAGCCACTGGCGTGAATCCGGCGGCTAAGATCAAGGATCTCTCCGACGAGCAGATCGAGCAACTGCGCGGTGAAGTCGCGAAGCTGACCACCGAAGGTGATCTGCGTCGCGAAATCAACATGAACATCAAACGTCTGATGGATCTGGGCTGCTACCGCGGTCTGCGTCACCGTCGCGGCTTGCCGGTTCGTGGTCAGCGTACCAAGACCAACGCGCGTACCCGTAAGGGCCCGCGTAAGCCGATCCGCAAGTAATTGCGCCCGCGAATCGACAGGAATTAAGTCATGGCTAAGCCAGCTGCTCGTCCTCGTAAAAAAGTCAAAAAGACAGTGGTCGATGGGATCGCCCATATCCACGCGTCTTTCAACAACACCATCGTGACCATCACCGATCGCCAGGGTAACGCGCTTTCCTGGGCGACTTCCGGTGGTTCCGGCTTCCGCGGCTCGCGTAAGAGCACTCCGTTCGCTGCCCAGGTGGCTGCCGAGCGTGCCGGTCAAGCTGCATTGGAATACGGTCTGAAGAACCTCGACGTGAACGTCAAGGGTCCCGGTCCGGGTCGCGAATCCGCCGTGCGTGCACTGAACGCCTGCGGTTACAAAATCGCCAGCATCACCGACGTGACGCCCATCCCGCACAACGGGTGCCGTCCGCCGAAGAAGCGTCGCGTGTAATCAGGAGACAGTGAGAAATGGCTCGTTACATTGGTCCCAAATGCAAACTGTCCCGTCGCGAAGGCACTGACCTCTTTCTGAAGAGCGGTGCGCGTGCGCTCGAATCCAAGTGCAACATCGAGCAGGCTCCCGGCCAGCACGGCGCTCGTCGCGGTCGCTTGTCCGACTACGGCACCCAGCTGCGTGAAAAGCAAAAAGTGCGTCGTATCTACGGTGTGCTGGAGCGTCAGTTCAGCGGTTATTACAAGGAAGCGGCCCGTAAGAAGGGCGCTACCGGCGAGAACCTGCTGCAACTGCTGGAATGCCGTCTCGATAACGTGGTTTATCGCATGGGCTTCGGTGCCACTCGCGCCGAATCGCGCCAGCTGGTTTCCCACAAGACCATCAGCGTCAACGGTCAGACCGTGAATATCCCGTCCTACCAGGTGAAGCCGGGTGACGTGGTCGCTATTCGCGAGAAGTCCAAGAACCAGCTGCGCATCGCTCAGGCTCTCGAGCTGAATGCCCAGCGCGGTCGCGTTGAGTGGGTCGAAGTGGACGCCGAGAAGAAGTCCGGCGTGTTCAAGAGCGTGCCGGCTCGTGGCGATCTGTCTGCCGACATCAACGAAAACCTGATTGTCGAGCTCTACTCCAAGTAAGGGCTAGAAAATAGGTGCATCCATGCAGAGTTCGGTAAATGAGTTTCTGACACCCCGTCATATCGACGTGCAGGTAGTCAGTCCGACCCGCGCCAAAATCACGCTCGAGCCTCTCGAGCGCGGATTTGGCCATACCCTGGGCAACGCGCTGCGTCGCATCCTGTTGTCCTCCATGCCTGGCTGTGCAGTAGTCGAGGCCGAAATCGATGGCGTGCTCCACGAGTACAGCGCCATCGAAGGCGTGCAGGAAGATGTCATCGAGATCCTGCTCAACCTGAAAGGTCTGGCTATCAAGCTGCACGGCCGTGACGAAGTAACGCTGAACCTGGTGAAGAAGGGTTCGGGCGTGGTCACTGCTGCCGATATTCAGCTGGATCATGATGTCGAAATCGTCAATGGCGACCACGTCATTGCCAACATGGCGGAAAATGGTTCGCTGAACCTGAGGCTCAAAGTCGCTCGTGGCCGTGGCTACGAACCGGCCGATGCGCGTCAGAGCGATGAAGACGAAAGCCGCAGCATCGGTCGCTTGCAGCTCGACTCTTCCTTCAGCCCGGTCCGTCGTGTGGCTTACGTGGTGGAAAACGCCCGTGTCGAGCAACGCACTAACCTGGACAAGCTGGTTATCGATCTCGAGACCAACGGTACCCTGGATCCCGAAGAGGCCATCCGCCGTGCCGCGACCATCCTGCAACAGCAGTTGGCCGCGTTCGTCGACCTCAAGGGTGACAGTGAGCCGGTCGTGATCGAACAGGAAGACGAGATCGATCCGATCCTGTTGCGTCCTGTCGACGATCTCGAGCTGACCGTGCGTTCGGCCAACTGCCTGAAAGCAGAAAACATCTATTACATCGGCGACCTGATTCAGCGTACCGAAGTGGAGTTGTTGAAGACGCCGAACCTGGGCAAGAAGTCCCTGACCGAAATCAAGGACGTTCTGGCTTCCCGTGGTCTGTCCCTCGGTATGCGCCTCGACAACTGGCCGCCGGCAAGTCTGAAGAAGGACGACAAGGCGACTGCCTGATCGTCGTAATCACCGAACTCAAGGTTTGGTAAGGAATTTCAATCATGCGTCATCGTAAAAGTGGCCGTCATCTGAGCCGCACCAGCGCACACCGCAAAGCGATGTTTCAGAACATGGCAGTGTCGCTGTTCGAGCACGAACTGATCAAAACCACCCTGCCGAAAGCCAAGGAACTGCGTCGCGTCGCCGAGCCGCTGATCACCCTGGCCAAGGAAGACAGCGTGGCCAACCGTCGCCTGGCATTCGACCGTACCCGTTCGAAAGCCATCGTCGGCAAGCTGTTCAACGACCTGGGCAAGCGTTACGCCAATCGTCAGGGCGGCTATTTGCGCATCCTGAAGTGCGGCTTCCGTGCAGGCGACAACGCGCCTATGGCGTACGTCGAGTTGGTCGATCGTCCGGTTACCGGGCAGGTCGAAGCAGCGGAATAAGACTTCGCGTCTTGAGAAACCGGACCTAGGTCCGGTTTTTTTATGTTCATTTTTTGTGTTTTAACTATTGATTCGTTTTGTTTAATAAATTTTCTATTTAGAGCGGCGCTTTCGATAATTCCTCCATATCCGGTCAAGCACAACGGTAAGAGGAAGTACGTATGACGCATCAGCCCACGCTCACCCTGGCGAATGGAGCGCCTGTCGCCGACAACCAGAATTCACGCACCGCGGGCGAACGCGGCCCGCTGCTGCTCGACGACTTCCACTTGGTGGAAAAGCTCGCGCACTTCAATCGCGAAGTGATCCCCGAGCGGCGCGTGCATGCCAAGGGTTCGGGCGCCTACGGTACCTTTACGGATACCCGTGACATATCGCGGTTGACCCGGGCCCGACCGTTCCAGGAAGTCGGCAAGCAGACCCCGGTGTTCCTGCGCTTCTCCACCGTGGGCGGCGAGCGTGGCTCGGCGGATACCGAGCGCGATCCGCGGGGCTTCGCGTTGAAGTTCTATACCGAGGAGGGCAACTGGGATCTCGTCGGTAACAACACGCCGGTGTTCTTCATTCGCGATCCGCTCAAATTCCCGGACTTCATTCATACCCAGAAGCGCCTGCCGCAAACCAACCTGAAGAGCGCCGAGGCGATGTGGGACTTCTGGTCGCTGTCCCCCGAGTCGCTGCACCAGGTGACCATTCTTTTCTCTGACCGCGGCATACCGGATGGTTATCGCTTCATGCACGGGTTCGGCAGCCATACGTTCAGTCTGATCAATGCAGAGGGCGAACGGCATTGGGTGAAGTGGCACTTCAAGACTCGCCAGGGCATCCGCAACCTGTTGCCGGCCGACGCCCAGCGCTTGGCCGGCAGCGATCCCGATTACGCCCAGCGCGATCTGTTCGAGGCCATCGAGCGCGGCGATTATCCGAAGTGGCGAGTCTGCGTGCAGGTGATGAGCGAAGCCCAGGCGGCGGCCCACCCCGAGAATCCTTTCGATGTGACCAAAACCTGGTCGCAGAAGCATTTTCCCTTGATCGAAGTCGGCGAACTCGAGCTCAACCGTAACCCACTGAATTATTTCGCCGAGGTGGAGCAGGCGGCGTTCGCGCCGAGCAACCTGATTCCCGGCATTGGCCTGTCGCCGGATCGCATGTTACAGGGCCGCGTGTTCGCCTATGCGGATGCCCACCGCTACCGCATCGGCACCAACCACCAGCAGTTACCGGTGAACGCGCCGCGCTGCCCCTACCAGAACTATCAGCGCGACGGCGCCATGCGTTTCGACGGAAATGGCGGCGCAGCACCCAATTACGAACCCAACAGCCAGGCCGGCACGCCGCGTCAGGCGCCTGAATTCCGCGAGCCGGCATTGGCGCTGAAGGGGGCGGCGGATCGATATGACCATCGTGAGGACGACGATTACTACAGCCAGGCCGGTGCGCTGTTCCGCCTGATGACGGTGGAGCAGAAGAACCTGCTGATCGGCAACCTGGTGGCGGCGATGGGCGGGGTGTCGCGATCGATCCAGCTTCGCCAGATCGGGCATTTCCTCAAGGCGGACCGGGCCTATGGCGAGGGCGTGGCGCGGGGACTGGGGATCGAACCCAACGAAGTGCAGTGAATCGGGCCGCTCCGGGCATGAAAAAGCCGGACCTGGATCCGGCTTTTCAATCGGCTATCGAGGGCTCATGCCTTGTCCCGCTCCAGCAGCGGTTTGAGGAAGTGCCCGGTGTAGGACTTGGCATTCGCCGCCACTTGCTCCGGCGTGCCGGTGGCGATGATCTGTCCGCCCTTGGAACCGCCTTCGGGGCCGAGGTCCACCAGCCAGTCAGCGGTCTTGATCACGTCCAGGTTGTGCTCGATGACCACCACGGTATTGCCGTGATCGCGCAGGCGGTGCAGCACGTCGAGCAACTGCTGGATGTCGGCGAAATGCAGGCCGGTGGTGGGTTCGTCGAGGATGTACAGGGTCTTGCCGGTGTCGCGCTTCGATAATTCCCGCGACAGCTTGACCCGCTGCGCCTCGCCACCGGAAAGGGTGGTCGCGCTCTGCCCCAGCTTGATGTACGAAAGCCCGACGTCGATCAGGGTTTGCAGCTTGCGCGCCAAGGCCGGCACGACGTCGAAGAACTGGCGGGCTTCCTCGATGGTCATGTCGAGCACCTCGGTGATGCTCTTGCCTTTGTACTTCACCTCCAGGGTTTCGCGGTTGTAGCGTTTGCCCTTGCACACGTCGCAGGGCACGTAGATATCGGGCAGGAAGTGCATTTCCACCTTGATCACGCCGTCGCCCTGGCACGCCTCGCAGCGCCCACCCTTGACGTTGAAGGAGAAACGCCCCGGTCCGTAGCCCCGCGAACGCGCTTCCGGAACCCCGGAGAACAGCTCGCGGATCGGCGTGAACAGGCCGGTGTAGGTCGCCGGGTTGGAGCGAGGCGTGCGACCGATGGGGCTCTGGTCGATATCCACCACCTTGTCCAGGTGCTCCATGCCGGAGAAGCTGTCGTAGGCCGCCGCTTCCAGGGTGGTCGCGCCGTTGAGGGCAGTCGCGGTGATCGGGAACAGCGTGTTGTTGATCAGCGTCGATTTGCCCGAGCCGGACACCCCGGTGATGCAGGTGAACAGCCCTACCGGGATTTCCAGGTCGACCTTCTGCAGGTTGTTGCCCCGCGCGCCCTTGAGCTTGAGCACCAGTTTCTTGTCGCGCGGCGTACGCTTGGCCGGCACCGCGATCTTCACGCGCCCCGACAGGTATTTGCCGGTCAGCGAGTCGGGATGGTTCATCACCTCGTCCGGCGTGCCCTCGGCGACGATCCGTCCGCCGTGCACGCCCGCGCCGGGGCCGATGTCCACCACGTAGTCGGCCAGGCGGATGGCGTCCTCGTCGTGCTCCACCACGATCACCGTGTTGCCCAGGTTGCGCAGGTGGGTGAGGGTGGCCAGCAGGCGTTCGTTGTCGCGCTGGTGCAGGCCGATGGAGGGCTCGTCGAGGATGTACATGACCCCGACCAGGCCCGCGCCGATCTGGCTGGCCAGACGGATGCGCTGCGCCTCGCCGCCGGACAGGGTATCGGCGCTGCGGTCGAGGGTCAGGTAGTCGAGGCCGACGTTGACCAGGAATTGCAGGCGTTCGCGGATTTCCTTGAGGATCTTGTCGGCGATCTCGCCGCGCCGCCCGGTCAGGGCGAGGCCGGCGAAATAGCCGCTGGCCTCGCCCACCGGCAGGCCGGTCACCGCCGGCAGGGTCTTCTCGCCGACCCACACGTGGCGGGCCTCGCGGCGCAAGCGCGTACCGCGGCAGTCCGGGCAGGGCTGGGTGCTGAGGAACTTGGCCAGCTCTTCGCGCACGGTCTGCGACTCGGTTTCCCGGTAGCGGCGTTCCAGGTTGGGGATGATGCCCTCGAAGGGGTGGTTACGCTTGACGATGTCGCCACGGTCGTTGAGGTAGCGGAAGCCCACGCTTTCCCGGCCGGAGCCGTAGAGCAGGGTCTTCTGCTGCTCTGCCGGCAGGCTTTCGAAGGGTTCCTCCAGGCTGAAGCCGTAGTGCGCGGACAACGAGCCGAGCATCTGGAAGTAGTAGACGTTGCGCCGGTCCCAGCCACGGATCGCGCCTTCCGCCAGCGTGAGCTCGCCGTTGACCAGGCGCTTGGCGTCGAAGAACTGCTTCACGCCGAGGCCGTCGCAGGTGGGGCAGGCGCCGGCGGGGTTGTTGAAGGAGAACAGCTTGGGTTCCAGCTCGCTGATCGAATGACCGCAGATCGGGCAGGCGAAGCGCGCGGAGAAGATCGTTTCCTCTCCGGTCTCGTCGTCCATGGGCGCGACCAGGGCGATGCCATCGGCCAGGTTCAGCGCGGTCTCGAAGGATTCCGCCAGGCGCTGCTGCAGATCGGCGCGCACCTTGAAGCGGTCGACCACCACGTCGATGGAGTGTTTCTTTTGCTTGTCGAGCTTCGGCAACTCGTCGAGTTCGTAGAGCTTGCCGTTGACCCGGGCGCGCACGAAGCCTTGGGCGCGCATTTCCTCGAACACCGAGAGGTGCTCGCCCTTGCGCTCGCGGATGATCGGCGCCAGCAGCATGCGCTTGCTGCCCTCGGGGAGGGTCAGGACCTGGTCGACCATCTGGCTGACGGTCTGCGCTTCGAGCGGGGTGTCGTGATCGGGGCAGCGCGGGATACCCACCCGCGCGTAGAGCAGGCGCAGGTAGTCGTAGATTTCGGTGATGGTGCCGACGGTGGACCTTGGGTTGTGGGAAGTGGACTTCTGCTCGATGGAGATCGCCGGGGAAAGGCCTTCGATGGTGTCGACGTCGGGCTTTTCCATCATCGAGAGGAACTGCCGCGCATAGGCCGACAGCGATTCCACGTAGCGGCGCTGGCCCTCGGCATACAGGGTATCGAACGCCAGCGAGGACTTCCCTGAGCCCGACAGTCCGGTGATCACGATGAGTTTGTCGCGCGGCAGGGTCAGGTCGATGTTTTTCAAATTGTGGGTTCGCGCCCCACGGATCAGGATCTTGTCCAAAACAGCCTCGCTGTGGCGGGCGGGAAACCCGCGAGTATAAGGGTTTGCCCAAGGTCTGCGGCAAAGCGACGCTGCTGTGCCAGCGTAAGTTGGACTGCTAGAATCGCCGCCGGTTTTGATGAGGTTATTCCATGCACGATCCGCACATCGAACGCATGAGCGCCGGCGAGACCCGCGCGGCGGGTGGGTTGGCCCTGGTGTTCGCCTTCCGTATGCTCGGCATGTTCATGGTGCTTCCGGTCCTTGCTACATATGGGCAGGACCTCGCCGGTGCAACCCCTGCGCTGATCGGCCTGGCCATCGGCGCCTATGGCCTGACCCAGGCGGTGCTGCAGATTCCCTTCGGCATTCTGGCCGATCGGGTCGGCCGCCTGCCGGTGATTTACCTCGGCTTGCTGGTCTTCGCCGCCGGCGCGGTGCTGGCGGCGAACGCCGATTCCATCTGGGGCGTGATCGCCGGTCGGGTGCTGCAAGGGGCCGGCGCGATCTCCGCGGCGGTGATGGCGCTGCTTTCCGACCTCACCCGCGAGCAGCACCGGACCAAGGCGATGGCGATGATCGGCATGAGCATCGGCCTGTCCTTCGCCGTGGCGATGGTGGTCGGTCCGCTGCTGACCCGCGCCTTCGGCCTCGCCGGGCTATTCTGGGCAACCGCCGCCATGGCCCTGTTCGGCATGGGCGTGGTGGCGCTGGTGGTGCCGCGGGCGGCCGGGCCGCTGCAACATCGCGAGTCGGGCGTCGCGCGCCAAGCCTTGCTGCCGACCCTGCGCCACCCCGACCTGCTGCGCCTGGATTTCGGCATCCTGGCCTTGCACGCCGTGCTCATGGCCAGCTTCGTCGCCTTGCCGCTGGCGTTGGTGGAGCGCGGCGGCCTGCCCAAGGAGCAGCACTGGTGGGTCTACCTGACTGCCTTGCTGGTGGGGTTCTTCGGCATGGTGCCGTTCATCATCTATGCCGAGAAGAAACGCCGGATGAAGCGCGTGCTGCTCGGCGCGGTGAGCGTACTGGTGCTGTGCGAGCTGTTCTTCTGGGCCTTCGGCGATAACCTGCGGGCGCTGGTGCTGGGCACCATCCTGTTCTTCACCGCGTTCAACCTGCTCGAAGCCTCGTTGCCATCGCTGATCAGCAAGGTCGCGCCGGCCGGCGGCAAGGGCACGGCGATGGGGGTCTATTCCACCAGCCAGTTCCTCGGCGCGGCCCTCGGCGGCATCCTTGGCGGCTGGCTGTTCCAGCATGGTGGGCTGGCGACGGTGTTCCTCGGCTGCGCCGCGCTGTCCCTGCTCTGGTTGGTTTTTGCTGCTACTATGCGCGAACCGCCCTATGTCACCAGCCTGCGTCTGCCACTTTCCGTCGTGGCGCTTCAGGACGTTGGGCTCGCCGAGCGCCTACGGGCGGTACCGGGCGTTGCGGATGCCGTGGTGGTGGCCGAAGAGGCCGCCCTGTACATCAAGCTGGATACCCAACAAGTGGATCGCGCGGCCCTGGATCGCCTGATCGAACCGACCGGCGCACACTGACGGCCGGTCCGCTGCCGAGCCCTCGAGCACGGCGGCGACATGGGCCAGCCGCTCTTTCGAACCCATACGAGGCGACAGGCCTCGAACGATCAACAGCACTGCCTGAGCCGGACTTCCCGTCAGCATCGGTCGAAGCGCGGCAGGCACACAGGAGAACGCTATGGCCCGTGGGGTTAACAAAGTCATTCTGGTCGGCAACGTCGGCGGCGATCCCGAGACCCGCTACCTGCCGAACGGTAACGCGGTGACCAACATCACCCTGGCCACCAGCGACAGCTGGAAGGACAAGCAGACCGGCCAGCAGCAGGAACGCACCGAATGGCACCGCGTGGTGTTCTTCGGCAAGCTCGCCGAGATCGCCGGCGAGTACCTGCGCAAGGGCTCGCAGGTGTACGTCGAGGGCCGCCTGCAGACCCGCGAATGGGAAAAGGACGGCGTCAAGCGCTACACCACCGAGATCGTCGTCGACATGAACGGCAGCATGCAAATGCTCGGCGGTCGTGGCGGCAACGAGGGCGACGCAGCGCCTCAGCAGCGTGCCCCGCGCCCGCAACGCGATCCCCAGCAGCAGGCCCCGCAGTCGCGCCCGGCCCCGCAAGCCGCGCCGCAACAGCCTGCGCCCGACTACGACAGCTTCGACGACGACATTCCGTTCTGACGGTTTTCGTTCCGGAAAGCCCGCCTCGCGCGGGCTTTTTCGTTTCCGGGACGAATTGCGCGGCGGCTGAGCGAATGGATAGAATTGAGAATTATTCTTGATTGATTTCGGAGCTGCCGTGCCCGCATCGCCCCCAGCCGAAACGTCGGCGAGTCACGACGTCGGTTCGCTCTATTTTCATCATCACCGGTGGCTGTGCGGCTGGTTGCAGGCGCGTATCGGCAATGTGTGCGAGGCGGCCGATCTGGCCCAGGACACCTTCGTGCGGGTGCTGGTGGCCGTCGCCGCGACGGAGCGGCCGCTGCGCCTGGACACCCTGCACGAACCCCGGGCCTATCTCACCACTGTGGCCAAGCGGGTACTGTGCAACCATTACCGGCGGCAAGCGCTCGAGCGCGCCTGGTTGCAGGCGCTGGCGCAGGTCCCGGAGGCGGAACAGCCATCCCCTGAGCGGCAACTGATCATCGTCGAGGCACTGCACGCGATCGACGTGATGCTCGACGGGTTGTCCGGGCGCGTGCGCGAGGCGTTCCTGCTGGCCCAGCTCGAGGGCCTGAGCTACGGCGAGATCGCACGGCGGCTGGCGGTCTGCGAACGCAGTGTGAAACGCTACGTGGCCCAGGGGCTGGCGCATTGCATGCGGGTTTCCCCGTGAGCACGACCCTGGACCCCGGGGTGATCCAGCAGGCCGCCGAATGGTTTCTTCTGCTCCAGGAGCCGGAGGCCACCGCCACCGATCACGAGGCCTGCATCCGCTGGCGCGCCAGTCATGCCGACCACGAGGCGGCCTGGCAGCGTGCGTTATGGGTCAGCCAGCGTTTCGGGCAGGTTCCCCTGGCGTACGCCAGGCCGGTGCTCGGCCGGCGCCGCCTGGCCCGGCGCGAGGTGCTGAAATCGCTAATGATCGCTGCCGGTGTCGCAGGCCTGGGTGGACTGGGGTATCGCCAGGCGGCCTCCCAGTATTGGCTGGCCGATTACCGCACGGTGACCGGCGAGCAGGCGAACCACATGCTCGACGACGGCTCGAGGCTGTACCTGGATACCGCCAGTGCGGTGGACGTGCGCTACGACGCGCGCTGCCGTCGCGTGAGGCTCTGGCGTGGAGCGGTGCTCGTCGAAGTCGCCCAAGCGGGCGCGGGAGGCGCGGGAGGCGCGCGGGCGCGCGGCGCGAGCCCGGTGCCGGACGACGCGACTCGTCCGTTCGTCGTGGAGAGCGACGATGGATGCGTGCGCACCCAGGCGGGACGCTTCAGCCTGCGCCAGGAGGCCGGCGGCAGCCTGCTCAGGGTGTATGCGGGGCAAGTCGAGGTATGGGCCAACGGCGGCACGCGTGCGCTGGCCGCGCTGACCGCCGGGCAGGCGCTGTCCTTCGCCGGCGGCAAGGTCGGGGCGCCGTCCCCGGCTGCCCGGCACACGGATGCCTGGACCCGCGGCGTGCTGCATGTCGAGCGCATGCGCCTGGGCGATTTCGTCGCGGAGTTGCAGCGCTACCGCCCCGGCGTACTGACCTGCGATCCCGCCGTGGCCGACCTGCCCCTCACCGGCAGCTACCAGTTGGCCCAGACCACTGCGGTCCTCGACAGCCTGTCCCAGGTGTTGCCGGTCCGGGTGCGTTACCTGACGCGCTATTGGGTCAGCCTGTTGCCCGCCTGAAAAAATTCACGCCGTGCTGTCCCCTTTGCGGTTCTCGCGTGTCAAGGCAGCGAATACCTGCCCTCACGCCACCACGAGCCCTTCATGTTGCCGATCATTCTTCGACCGACCGTTGCCCGGTCTGCTTTCACCCTGTGTCCGACCTCCATCGCGGTTCGCCGTGGCGTGCTGCTGACCCTGCTGTCGAGCGGGCTTCCGCTCGCCCTGCCGTCGGCCCTGGCGCAACCCTCGTCGCAGGTGGCCGAGCGGCGCTATTCGATTCCCGCCGGCCCGCTGGACGACGCGCTGGCGACCTACGCCGAGCAGGCCGGGGTCAGCCTGTCGCTGCCGCCGGGCCTGGTCGGCGGCAAGCGTACCGCCGGCCTCGCGGGCCAGTGGCCGGTCACCGATGGCTTCCAGGCGCTTTTGCGTGGCACCGGCCTGGAGGCCGTGCCCAGCGGCGGCGGGGTCTACATCCTGCGCGAGATCCCGCCGAGCGGCGGCGCGCTGGAGGTGGACGCGACCGCAGTGCACGCCAGCGGACAAAGCGCCGGCGGGCCGCTGGAGGGTTACCTGGCGGAGCGCAGCGCGGCCGCGACCAAGACCGATACGCCACTGGTGAAGACCGCACAGAGCATCTCGGTGGTCACCCGCGACCAGATGGACGATCAGGCCGTGACCGACGTGGCCCAGGCGTTGCGCTATTCCAGCGGTGTGTTCAGCGAATACCGCGGGTCGTCGCGGCGGGTGGACGAAGTCTTCGTGCGTGGTTTCGGCTATGCGCCCACCTACCTGGATGGCCTCAGCTTCGGTGGCGAATCGCGCTCGCAGATCGATCCCTGGATGCTCGAGCGGGTCGAGCTGATCCACGGCCCGGCCTCGGTGCTCTATGGCCAGGCCAACCCCGGCGGCCTGCTGAGCATGGTCAGCAAGCGGCCCTCGACCCAGGCGCGCAACGCCTTGCAAGTGGGCGTCGGCAGCGATTCGCGGGTGCGCGGCGCCTTCGACCTCAACGGCGGCCTTGGCGCTGAGGGTTCGCTGCTGTATCGCCTGAATGGCGTGCTCAGCAAGGGCCAGGCGGAAGTCGACCATGTGGACGAGGAGCGCCAGGCTTTCGCCCCCTCGCTGACCTGGCAGCCCGACGAGGATACCCGTCTGACCCTGCTGGGTTACTACCAGCACGATCCAGACGCCGGCTACCGCAACTTCTGGCCCACCGAAGGGGTGGCCAACGATGGGCGCAACGGGCGCCTGCCCCGGCACTTCGATGTCGGCGATCCGGACTTCTACCACTCCAGGCGCGAGGAGTCGTCCCTCGGCTACCAGTTCGAGCATCGCTTCAACGACCTCCTGAGCGTCCGCCAGAACCTGCGCTATCTGCGGGAACGGGGCGACTACAAGCAGATGGTGTTCATGGCCATGACCGCCGACGGCAGCGCCTTGCGACGGGCGCCCTCGGCTTCCACGGAGGACCTCGAGCAATTCGTGGTGGATAACCAGGTGCAGCTCGACCTGCAGACCGGGCCCTTGACCCACACGCTGTTGGCCGGGGTCGACTACAAGCGTACCCACCTGGACACCGACACCACTCGCGACCTGAACTGGCGCGACCGCTACCTGCTCGACGTGCGCAACCCGGTGTATGGCGTGCCGGTCGGCGCGCTGAGCCTGATCGGCGACGATACCCAGCGCGCCGAGCAACTGGGCGGTTACCTGCAGGACCAGATCGAGCTGGGCGCTTGGAGCCTGATGCTCGGTGGTCGCCACGATCGCTCCGAAGTGACCACCGACAACCACCTGGCCGATACCCGGGTCCGGGTGAAGGACGACGAGTTCACCGGCCGCGCCGGCCTGCTCTACGCCTTCGATAACGGCGTTTCGCCCTATGTCAGCTACAGCACCTCCTTCGAGCCCGAGCTGAGCAGCGGCGCACCCGGCAGCGCGCCCTTCAAGCCCACCACCGGCAAGCAGACCGAGGTCGGCGTGAAGTATCAACCGGTGGGTACCGATAGCCTGTTCACCCTGTCCTGGTTCGACCTTACTCAGCGCAACGTCAGCGCCTGGGACAGCAACCTCGGCTACAACGTGCAGAACGGCGAGGTGCGCTCCCATGGCCTGGAGTTCGAGGCCCGTGGCCAGCTCGGCGAGGCCCTGGACCTGGTCGGCTCCTACACCTACGTGAAGCCGGAGGTGACCGAGACCGCCCAGTCCGGCGTGAAAGGCAAGCAGCCGGCGCGCCAACCCAATCACCTGGCCGCCCTGTGGGGCACCTACCACCTCGACGGGTTGGGCCTGGCCGGCCTGTCCATCGGCGGCGGCGCGCGCTACGTGGGTTCCAGCTTCGGCGATGCGCGCAACACCTACAAAGTGGACGCGGTGACCCTGTTCGACGCCATGCTCGGCTACGAGCTGGATCGCCTGGCGCCCGCCCTCCGGGGGACCTCGCTGCAACTCAATGCCAGCAACCTGACGGACAAGCGCTACGCCGCCTCCTGCGCCGGCAGCGACTCCTGCTTCTATGGCTCGAGCCGCATCCTGACCGCCAGCCTGAGCTACGCCTGGTGAGCCGGCCGTCCATTGGCGTCGCCCTGCTGCTGGGGGCGCTGGCCGGCATGGCCCAGGCGGGCGAGCCCGCGCCTGTCTACGAAGGCCATCTCGACGACGAGGGAACGCAGCGGCTGACCCTGTCCCTGAGCCGGGACGACTACCTCAGCGGCGAATTGCCCGAACGCGGCCTGCAATTGGATGTGCGCGATGCCGGGGATCGGCACCTGCGCCGGCTGGTCGGCGCCGACGACGGCCGTCGGGCGTTCCAGATGGTCGCGCCGGCCGATGGCGCCTATCGCCTGCTCCTGAGCGGGGCACCGGGCGCGGCCTACCGCCTTGCCCTGGCCGCGCCGGTGCCGCTGGCGGCGCAGCAGGCGCCCCTGGCGGAACTCGACAGCCCGCGCCTGCGCGCCTTGCGCACCGAGTTGCTGAAGGGCGGCGGCAGTGCCGCGTTCTGGCAGGAGATGCGGGCGCGGGGCACGCCCCTGGTCGAGCCGGCCGGTGCGAACGAGGACTGGGTGACCTTCCTCTGGCGCGGTGCCCGGCGCAACGTGCGCCTGTTCGGCGGGCCGGGCTACGACCATGCAGCGCTGCGTCGCCTCGGCGACTCGGACGTCTGGTACGTCACCTTCCGCCTGCCGCGGCAGACCCGGCTGTCCTACCAACTGGCGCCCGACGTGCCCGAGCTGAACGCCGATCCCGGCACGCGGCGCCGGGCCATCCTCGCCACCGCCCAGGCCGATCCGCTCAACCCGCAGGCCTATCCGGCGCGCGGGGCGGACCCGTTCCAGTTCGACTCGGTGCTGGCGCTCGCCGACGCGCCGCCGCAGCCCTGGGTGGCGGCGCGGCCGGGAGTGGCGAAGGGCAGCCTGGAGCGGCATCTGTTCGACAGCCGACTGCTGGGTAACCGGCGGGCGGTCTACCTCTACCGGCCCGCTGGCTACCGCCCCCGGGCGCGCGACAACCACCTGCTCTACCTGTTCGACGCCGAGGCCTATCTGAACAAGGTGCCGACGCCGACGATCCTCGACAACCTGATCGCCGCCGGCGAATTGCCACCGACCGCCGCGGTACTGATCGACAATCCCAGCCCCGAAGCGCGGGCCGCCGAGCTGCCCGGCAATCCGACGTTCGCCCGTTTCCTTGCCGAAGAACTGCGGCCCTGGTTGCGCACGCAAGGCATCGAGGCGCCCGCGGCGCGGACGGTGGTGGCCGGTTCGAGCTATGGCGGGCTGGCGTCGTCCTATGTCGCCCTGGAGTACCCGGCGGTATTCGGCAACGTCCTCAGCCAGTCGGGTTCCTATTGGTGGGCGCCGCCCGAGCAGGAGCCGGAATGGCTGACCCGGCGCTATGTCGAGGCGCCGCGGCTGCCGATTCGCTTCTACCTGGAAGCCGGGCAGTTCGAACAGGGCCACGGCCAGGCCGGGATCTTCGACACCACCCGCCACCTGCGCGACGTGCTGCGCGCCAAGGGCTACTCCGTGGTGCATCGCGAATGGGCCAGCGGCCACGACTACCTGAACTGGCGCGGCACGCTCGCCGAGGGGTTGCTGGCGCTGATCGGGAATTCCCGGCCGCGCTGAGTCCGTAGCCCCGGCTGCGCAGCGCCAGGGCGCAGCCGGGCACTTAGCGGATGACGAGTAGGCGCAAAATCCGCACAATACCGCTCTTTCGGGCCGCTTTCCGCGGTCCCTTCATCATCCATTCATGCCACCGTCGCCGCGCTTGCCGCGCGCCGGTCCAGCGTTGGAGTGACCCGCACCACCATGCGAATGCGCCTGATGTTATTGGGTGGCGGCAATGCCCTGGGGCAGGCGCTGATCCGCTTGGGAGCCGAGGAGGATATCGGCTTCCTCGCCCCGCGCCCGCCCGAGGGCGGCTGGGACGCGCCCAGCCTGACCCAATTGCTCGACGACACCCGCCCCGACGTGGTGATCAACCTCGCCTACTACTTCGACTGGTTCCAGGCGGAGACGGTGAGCGAGGCGCGCTGCCGCAGCCAGGAGCTCGCGGTCGAGCGGCTCGCCGAGCTTTGCCAGCATCACGCGATGGTCCTGCTGCAACCCTCCAGCTACCGGGTATTCGACGGCGCCCGCGCCACCGCTTACAGCGAGAAGGACGAGCCGGCGCCGCTGGGTCTGCGCGGGCAAAGCCTGTGGCGGATCGAGCAGACCGTGCGCGCCGCCTGCCCGAAGCATGTGCTGTTGCGTTTCGGCTGGCTGCTCGACGACAGCCGCGAAGGCGTGCTCGGCCGCCTGCTCGACTGCGCCGAGGCCCATGAAGACGTATCCCTGGCCGATGACCGGCGCGGCAACCCCACCCCGGTGGACGATGCCGCGCGGGTGATGCTGGCCGTACTCAAGCAGCTCGACTGCCAGGCGCCGCTCTGGGGGACCTACCACTACGGGGGCCAGGAAGCCACGACGCCCCTGGCGCTGGGCCAGGTCATCCTCAGCGAGGCCCGCGACCTGCGCCCCCTGAGAGCGCAGGAAATCGGCGCCCAGGCCCACGCCGAGCGCCCCGATGCCGGCGAGGAACCGCAGCACGCGGTGCTGGCCTGCAAGAAAATCCTGCATACCTTCGGCATCAAACCGCGCGCCTGGCGCAGCGGCTTGCCGAGCCTGCTGGACCGCTATTACCGCCATGTCTGACGCGCCCATCCTGATCACCGGCGGAGCCGGTTTCATCGGCTCGCACCTGGCCGACGCGCTGTTGGCCGGCGGCCTTCGGGTACGGGTGCTGGACAACCTGTCCACGGGCCGGCGCGGCAACCTGCCGCTGGACGACCCGCGGGTCGAGCTGATCGAAGGCGACATCGCCGACGCCGCCCTGGTGGCCCGCGCGGTGGAGGGTTGCCGGGCGGTCGCCCATCTGGCGGCGGTGGCCTCGGTGCAGGCCTCGGTGGACGATCCCGTGGCCACCCACCAGAGCAACTTCATCGGCACCCTCAACCTCTGCGAGGCGATGCGTCAGGCCGGGGTGAGGCGCGTGCTGTTCGCCTCCAGCGCCGCGGTCTACGGGCAGAACGGCGAAGGCCTGGCGGTGGACGAGGACACGCCCAAGGCGCCCTTGACGCCCTATGCGGCGGACAAGCTGGCCAGCGAGCACTACCTGGACTTCTATCGCCGCCAGCATGGCCTGGAGCCGGCGATCTTCCGCTTCTTCAACATCTTCGGCCCGCGCCAGGACCCGTCCTCGCCGTATTCCGGGGTGATCAGCATCTTCGCCGAGCGCGCCCTGGCGGGTACGCCGATCAGCATTTTCGGCGACGGCGAGCAGACCCGCGATTTCGTCTACATTGGCGATCTGGTGGACGTGCTGCGGCAGGCGCTGCTCAATCCGCGGGTCGAGCCCGGCGCGGTGAACGTCGGGCTCAATCGCAGC
The DNA here is from genome assembly GCF_025642785.1 of Pseudomonas sp. RIT-PI-AD. Lineage (GTDB taxonomy): Bacteria > Pseudomonadota > Gammaproteobacteria > Pseudomonadales > Pseudomonadaceae > Pseudomonas_T. Next base: position 332 of record NZ_JANZKU010000030.1, on the reverse strand, counting down.
ATCAGCCTCAACCAATTGCTTGAGGCGGTGAAGGATGTGCTTGGCGAATTGCCGGCCATCGAGCATCGACCGGCGCGTCCCGGCGATATCCGTCATTCCCGCGCGGACAACCGGCGCCTGCTGGCGCGCTTCGACTTCCCCGAACCCACCCCCTTGGCCGTCGGCCTGGCGCACCTGCTGGGCCGTTGAGGCGCTTCCGCACCGGGTCCGTTGAGACCTGGTTGCGCCTTTACGTTGACCGTGAATCAAGAAGCGGAAGGCCATCACAGACCTGCTGTGCCCTTCCGCAGTAGCATGGCGCCATCATTTTTCAGGGTCGCGGCGAGCCCACT
>NZ_JANZKU010000003.1 GCF_025642785.1 Pseudomonas sp. RIT-PI-AD | reverse complement strand
GCGTATAATTCTGCCAGACCCAGCCGCCGCAGCCGACTCGCATGAACGCTATTCTCGACGATCTGCCCTCTTCTCTTTATAGCGCCGCCCAAGTCCGCGACCTGGATGCACGCCTGATCGCCAGTGGAACCCCCGGTTTCGAGCTGATGCAACGGGCCGCTCGCGCGGCCTGGCGCGCCGTGCTGCGGCGCTGGCCGAGGGCGGGCGCGCTGACCGTGCTGGCCGGCGGCGGCAACAACGCCGGCGACGGTTACCTGATCGCCGCGCTCGCCCGGCGGGCGGGCTGGTCCGCCGAAGTCCTGAGCCTTGGCGACCCCGGTGCATTGGCGGGCGATGCCGCGCGGGCCCATGCGGATGCGTGGCAGGCCGGCGTAACGGTGCAGGCCTGGAGCACGGAGGCACAAGCGCGAGGCGTCCTGGTCGACGCGCTGCTGGGCACCGGCTTCAAGGGTGAACTGCGCGCGCCTTGCGCCGCGGCGATCCGCTGGATCAACGCATCCGGCCTTCCGGTTCTGGCGGTGGACATCCCTTCCGGGCTGATGGCGGACAGCGGGCATGTCGCGGATGTGGCGGTGCGGGCCGAACTGACCCTGACCTTCATCGGTCTCAAGCTCGGTTTATTCACTGGCGAGGGGCCGGAGATGGTCGGTGATCTGGAGTTCGACGATTTGCAGGCGGACCCGGAACGGGTGAGCGAAACGCCGAGCGTGGCGCAGCGCCTGACCCGCGAGACAGTGCCGAAGCTGGCGCCCCGTCCGAAGACTGCCCACAAGGGGCAGTTCGGGCGCCTGCTGGCGGTGGGCGGTGACATCGGCCTGGGCGGTTCGATCCTGTTGAGCAGCGAGAGCGCCCTGCGCACTGGCGCCGGCATGGTGACGCTGGCGACCCGTGCGGAGCACGTCGGCGCCGCCCTGGCGCGTCTTCCCGAAGTGATGAGCAAGGGCTTGCGCTCGGCCAATCAATTGCTGGCGCTGGCGGAAAAAGCCGACGTCCTGGTGGTGGGCCCCGGCCTCGGCCAGGAGGCCTGGGGGCGCAGCCTGCTGAGCGCAGCCTGCCGCCGCCCGGTGCCGCAGGTTTGGGACGCCGATGCTTTGAACCTGCTGGCCGAAGGCGGCGTGAGCCTGCCCAAGGGCGCGGTGATCACTCCCCATCCGGGCGAAGCCGGGCGCCTGCTCGGCCGCTCCACCGCCGAGGTCCAGGCCGACCGCCCGGCCGCGGCCCGGGAATTGGCCGCGCGCTATGGCTGCTGCGTGATACTCAAGGGGGCCGGCAGCCTGATAGCGGCGCCCGGAGAGCCGTTGCGGCTGTGCGATCACGGTCATCCGGCGATGGCCGGCGCGGGTTTCGGCGACGTACTCGCCGGTGTGGTGGGAAGTCTGCTGGCCCAGGGCATGCAGGCCTATCCGGCTGCCTGCCTGGCAGTCTGGCTGCATGCCCGGGCCGGCGAGCAATTGGGTGGCCGGGGCCGCGGCATGACCGCCAGCGACCTCATCCCGGCCATCCGCCAATTGCTCGAGGAGGTTTCACCTTGCCAGGCGTGAATCGCGCAGTGACCCTGGACGTCGAAGGCGAAGACGCCATGCTGGCGTTGGGCGCGCGCCTGGCCGGGGCCACCGACGGCCGCGGCATCCTTTACCTGCACGGCGATCTGGGGGCGGGCAAGACCACCCTGTCCCGCGGAATCATCCGCGGCTTGGGCCATGTCGGCGCGGTGAAAAGCCCGACCTTCACCTTGGTGGAGCCCTATGAGCTGGGCGAGCGCAGGGCTTTCCACTTCGACCTGTACCGCCTGGTGGACCCGGAAGAGCTGGAGTTCCTCGGCATCCGCGATTACTTCGCCGGCGACGCACTGTGCCTGGTGGAATGGCCGCAGCGCGGTGCAGGCATTTTGCCAAAGGCCGACCTGGACATTACCATTAGCCCGCACGGGAGCGGTCGGCGGTTGCTTCTGCAGCCGTGCAGCGCGCGCGGCGAGGTCTGGTGCATCGCACTGGCCAACCAGTTTGAATAAGAAGGTGGGGTGGAATATGCGCTTGCGCGCACTGTATGCCGGCTTGGCGCTGCTGTTGGCTATGTTCGCCGTCGATGCCCTGGGCGCCGCCGAAGTCCGTGGAGTACGCCTGTGGCGTGCGCCGGACAACACCCGATTGGTTTTCGACCTGTCCGGCCAGGTCCAGCACAGCGTTTTCACCCTCAGCGCGCCGAATCGCCTGGTCATCGACATCAACGGTGCGCAACTCTCCACCAAGCTCGACCAATTGAATTTCGCCAACACCCCGATCACCAGCATCCGCTCGGCGCAACGAACGCCCAACGACGTCCGCGTGGTGATCGACCTGTCCTCAGTGGTCACGCCGAAGAGCTTCACCCTCGCGCCCAACCAGCAATACGGTAACCGGCTGGTGGTCGACCTGTTCGACCAGGACGCGGGCGCCCCGCCGAGCGTGCCGGTCACCGCGACCGCCGGCACGCCCCAGTTGCCGGTGACCCCAGCCCAACCGGCGGCAAAATTGCCCAGCGTGCCTGGCGGCAAGCGCGACATCGTCATCGCCATCGATGCCGGTCACGGGGGCGAAGACCCGGGTGCCATCGGCGCCAAGGGCCAGCACGAGAAAGACGTGACCCTGGCCATCGCCAAGTACCTGCAACAGCAGATCAGCCAGGAAAAAGGCTTCCGCGCCGAGCTGATCCGCACTGGCGATTACTTCATTCCCCTGCGTAAACGCACCGAGATCGCCCGCAAGAAGGGCGCCGACCTGTTCGTTTCCATCCATGCCGACGCGGCCCCGCGCCCTTCGGCCTTCGGTGCCTCGGTATTCGCCCTTTCGGATCGCGGCGCCACTTCGGAGACCGCGCGCTGGCTGGCGGACAACGAGAACCGCTCCGACCTGATCGGGGGCGTCGGCAGCGTCAGCCTGGACGACAAGGACCGCATGCTGGCCGGCGTGCTGCTCGATCTGTCGATGACCGCGTCGCTGTCGTCCAGCCTGAACGTCGGCCAGAAGGTCCTGAGCAACATCGGACGCTCGACGCCGCTGCACAAGCGTCGCGTCGAACAGGCCGGATTTATGGTGCTGAAGTCCCCCGATATCCCGTCGATCCTGGTGGAGACCGGATTCATCTCCAACCCGGGCGAAGCGCTCAAGCTGACCAGCGCCAGTCATCAGCAGGTCCTGGCGCGCTCGATCACCACCGGCGTGCGCCAGTTCTTCATGCAGAACCCGCCGCCGGGCACCTACCTCGCCATGCTTCGCGACCAAGGCAGTGCCGTCGAGCCGCCCCGGGAGCATCGGGTGGCCAGCGGCGAGAGCCTGGCGACCATCGCCCAGCGTTACCAGGTCAGCCTGCCGGCCTTGCGCAAGGCCAACGGGCTGACCCGTGACACCGTCAAGGTCGGCCAGAAGCTGAGTATTCCGACCACTGCCCTGGCGTCGCAGGAATGATCGCGTCTTCCTCGGACACAGGCGCGCGCATCCAGCTGCTTTCGCCGCGCCTGGCCAACCAGATCGCCGCCGGCGAGGTGGTCGAACGCCCGGCTTCGGTGATCAAGGAGCTGTTGGAGAACAGCCTGGACGCCGGTGCGCGGCGCATCGACGTGGAGATCGAGCAGGGCGGGATCAAGTTGCTGCGGGTTCGCGACGACGGCGGTGGCATCGACGCCGACGACTTGCCGCTGGCCCTGGCCCGCCACGCCACCAGCAAGATCCGCGAGCTGGAAGACCTGGAGCGGGTGATGAGCCTCGGCTTCCGCGGCGAAGCGCTGGCTTCGATCAGCTCGGTGGCCCGGTTGACCCTGACTTCCCGTACCCGCGACGCCGAGCAGGCGTGGCAGGTCGAAACCGAAGGCCGCGACATGGCACCCCGGGTCCAGCCGGCGGCGCATCCGGTGGGCACTTCGGTGGAAGTGCGCGACCTGTTCTTCAATACCCCGGCGCGGCGTAAATTCCTGCGTGCCGAGAAAACCGAGTTCGATCATCTGCAGGAAGTCATCAAGCGCCTGGCCCTGGCGCGTTTCGACGTGGCGTTCCACCTCCGGCACAACGGGAAAACGGTATTCGCCCTGCATGAAGCGGCGGATGACATCTCCCGGTCGCGGCGCGTCGCCTCCGTGTGCGGCTCCGCCTTCCTGGAGCAGGCGTTGCCCATCGAAGTGGAGCGCAACGGGCTGCACCTGTGGGGCTGGGTCGGCTTGCCCACCTTCTCCCGCAGCCAGGCGGACTTGCAGTACTTCTATGTGAATGGCCGCATGGTGCGCGACAAGCTGGTCGCCCACGCGGTCCGCCAGGCCTATCGCGACGTGCTGTTCAATGGCCGTCATCCGACCTTCGTGCTGTTCCTCGAGGTCGACCCCGCGGTGGTGGACGTCAATGTGCACCCCACCAAGCACGAAGTGCGTTTCCGCGACGGTCGCATGGTCCACGACTTCCTCTACGGGACCTTGCACCGCGCCTTGGGCGAGGTGCGGCCGGAAGACCAGTTGGCGGCCCCCGCCGCCGTGTCCGGCATGTTGCGTCCCAGCGGCCAGGCCGCGGGGGAGTTCGGCCCCCAGGGCGAAATGGGCCTCGCCGCCGCCTTACTCGAGACGCCCCCGCCCAGCAGCGACTGGCGTCCGTCGTCGGGCGGCGCGGGCTCCGGTTACCAGGCGCCGCGCCCCGGTCCCGGCGTGCCCCTGGCCGAGGCCCAGGGCGCCTACCGGGAGTTCTTCGCGCCGCTGCCGGAAGGCGCGCCGGCCCTGCCCGACGCCCAGGGCGACGTGCCGCCGCTGGGCTATGCCCTGGCACAGTTGAAGGGGGTCTATATCCTCGCCGAGAACAACCTGGGGCTGGTGCTGGTGGACATGCACGCCGCCCACGAGCGGATCACCTACGAGCGGTTGAAGACCGCCATGGAGAGCGAGGGGTTGCGCAGCCAGCCGTTGCTGGTGCCCGAATCCATCGCCGTGAGCCAGCGCGAGGCCGATTGCGCGGAGGAACATATTTCCTGGTTCCAGCGCCTCGGTTTCGAATTGCAGCGCCTGGGGCCGGAAACCCTGGCGATCCGCCAGATCCCCGCGCTGCTCAAGCAGGCCGAGGCGAATCAACTGGTGCGCGACGTGGTGGCCGATCTGCTCGAGTACGGCACCAGCGATCGAATCCAGGCGCACCTCAACGAGCTCCTCGCCACCATGGCCTGCCATGGCGCCGTGCGCGCCAACCGGCGACTGACCCTGCCGGAAATGAATGGACTGCTGCGCGACATGGAGCACACCGAACGCAGCGGCCAATGCAACCATGGCCGTCCGACCTGGACCCAGTTGGGCATGGACGACCTCGACAAGCTGTTCCTGCGCGGGCGCTAGCCATCCATAGGGAATCGCCGCGCCCTTGGTTCGATTCTCCGCCTTCTCCGAGTTGTCATGAGCCTCAAGCCGCCCCCCGCGATCTTCCTGATGGGACCGACCGCCGCAGGCAAGACCGATCTTGCCCTCGCTCTCGCGCAGGCGCTGCCCTGCGAGTTGATCAGCGTGGATTCGGCGCTGGTCTACCGCGGCATGGACATCGGCACGGCCAAGCCCGATGCCGCCGTTCTGGCGCACCACCCGCATCATCTGATCGATATCCGCGACCCGGCGCAGAGTTACTCCGCCGCCGAGTTCCGCGCCGACGCCCTGGCGGCGATGGCAGATGCCACGGCCCGCGGGCGCATTCCCTTGCTGGTCGGCGGCACCATGCTGTATTACAAGGCGTTGCTGGAGGGGCTGGCGGACATGCCGCCGGCCGATCCCGCCGTGCGCGCGGCGCTGGAAGCGCAGGCCGCGCGCGAGGGCTGGCCGGCCTTGCACCGGGAATTGGCGGCGGTCGATCCGGAGTCCGCGGCGCGAATCCATCCCAACGATCCGCAGCGGCTCGTCCGGGCGCTGGAGGTCTATCGGGTCAGCGGACTGTCGATGACCGTCCACCGCCAGCTTCAACGGGCGCAAAATACCGCCGCAGAGGCGCCGGGTCTGGCGCAATTGCCTTATACTGTCGCGCACTTGGCGATCGCTCCGGCGCAGCGTCAGGTATTGCACGGGCGCATCGCCGAGCGGTTTCGCCTGATGTTGGAACAGGGGTTCGTCGAGGAAGTCGAAGCCTTGCGTGGGCGGGGCGATTTGCACGCGGGGATGCCGTCTATACGCGCCGTGGGTTACCGCCAGGTGTGGGATTACCTCGATGGCAACCTGGGCCGTGCCGAAATGGAAGAGCGTGGCATCATCGCCACCCGCCAGTTGGCCAAGCGGCAATTCACCTGGCTGCGCAGTTGGGCTGGTTTACACTGGCTGGACAGCCTGGCCTGCGACAATCTGTCCCGTACCTTGAAATACCTGGAAGGGGTCTCCATATTGAAATGAGACCTCAGGGCCGCATCCGTCTTTCCGACGAGCTTCCCGAACACTTTTCTCATTTGATACCTATGAATGGTTCATCCCTTAAGGAGTGCGGCACATGTCAAAAGGGCATTCGCTACAAGACCCTTACCTCAATACCTTGCGTAAGGAACGCGTCCCGGTTTCCATCTATCTGGTGAACGGCATCAAGCTGCAGGGCCAGATCGAGTCCTTCGACCAGTTCGTCATTCTTCTGAAAAACACCGTCAGCCAGATGGTGTACAAACATGCCATTTCCACCGTGGTGCCGAGCCGTCCGGTTCGCCTGCCCACCGCCGATCAGCCACTAGAGCCGGGCAACGCCTGATAGGGAGTCTGTATTGTTCTTCGAGCGCCCGGGAGGCGGTGAACGGGCCATTCTGGTTCATCTGGAAGGCCAGAACCCCGAGGTGCGGGAAGACCCGCAGGAGTTTCAGGAGCTGGCACGCTCCGCTGGCGCGGATACGGTGACCCTGGTCACCGTCCCGCGACATCAGCCTACGGCGAAGTACCTCATCGGTAGCGGCAAGGTCGAGGAATTGCACGACCTGGTCAGGAACGAGCAGGTCGAGCTGGTCATCTTCAACCACATCCTCACGCCCAGCCAGGAACGCAACCTCGAGCGTGCTTTCGAGTGTCGCGTGCTGGATCGCACGGGCCTGATTCTGGACATCTTCGCCCAGCGTGCCCGTACCCACGAAGGCAAGCTGCAGGTCGAGCTGGCCCAACTGAACCATATGAGTACCCGGCTGGTGCGGGGTTGGACCCACCTTGAGCGGCAGAAGGGCGGCATCGGCCTTCGAGGTCCGGGCGAGACCCAACTGGAAACGGACCGCCGCCTGCTGCGCGTTCGTATCCGCCAGATCAAGCAACGCCTGGAAAAGGTGCGCAGCCAGCGTGAGCAGGCGCGGCGCGGCCGCAAGCGCGCGGAAATCCCGGCCGTCTCGCTGGTGGGCTACACCAACGCCGGCAAATCCACGCTGTTCAATGCGCTGACCACCTCCGACGTGTACGCGGCCGATCAGTTGTTCGCCACGCTCGACCCGACGCTACGGCGGTTGGACTTGAATGACCTGGGGCCCATCGTGCTGGCGGATACGGTGGGTTTCATTCGCCATCTTCCGCACAAGCTGGTGGAGGCCTTTCGCGCCACGCTCGAGGAGTCGAGCAATTCCGATCTGCTCGTGCATGTGATCGATGCGCACGAGCCGGATCGGCAGTTGCAGATCGAGCAAGTGCTGGCGGTACTCGCCGAAATCGGCGCGGAGCAACTGCCGATCCTTGAGGTGTATAACAAGCTCGATCTTCTCGAGGGCGTCGAGCCGCATATCCAGCGCGACGCGCAAGGCAATCCCGAGCGGGTCTGGCTTTCCGCCCGCGACGGGGTGGGCCTCGATCTGCTCAAGCAGGCGATCGCCGAATTGCTCGGGGAAAACCTTTTCGTCGGCACTCTGCGTCTCTCGCAGAAACTGGCTAGGCTGCGTGCACAATTCTTCGAATTGGGGGCGGTGCAATCCGAGGCCCATGACGAGGCTGGCGAGACCCTGTTGGCGGTGCGGCTGCCGAGGATCGAGCTGAATCGTCTGGTGAGTCGGGAAGGCTGGGAGCCGGACGCGTTCATCGAGCAACATACTTTGCAATAAAGCTTGCCACACGGTTTTGCCGTGCATGGCGGGCATTCGGTAGCATTGGCGGGCGCGCCGTGGGCGCGTCTTCGCTTTATCAGATGGAGAGCGCTATGGCTTGGAATGAGCCGGGTGGCAACTCGAACAATCAGGATCCTTGGGGCGGCCGCAAGAAAGGCGGTAGCAAGCAGGGGCCACCGGATTTGGATGAGGCCTTCCGCAAGCTGCAGGAGAGTCTTGGCGGACTGTTCGGCGGAAAGAAACGCAGCGGTGGCGGCGACAGCTCGGGCAGCCGCAGAGGCGGCAGCTACGGCTTGATCGGCATCGTTTTGGGGATATTGGCCATTCTTTGGCTGTACAACGCCATCTACGTAGTGGATGAGCAGGAGCAGGCCGTGGTCCTGCGATTCGGGAAATACTACGAAACCGTAGGTCCCGGCCTAAACCTGTATTTCCCGCCGTTCGACAAGCGCTTCCAGGAGAACGTCACCCGTGAGCGGGCCTACAGCAAGCAGGGCCAGATGCTCACCGAGGACGAGAATATCGTCGAAGTCCCGTTGACCGTTCAGTACAAGATCACCAGCCTCAAGGATTTCGTGCTCAACGTTGACCAACCCGAAGTCAGCCTGCAGCACGCCACCGAGAGCGCCCTGCGCCACGTGGTCGGCTCCACTGCCATGGATCAGGTGCTGACCGAGGGCCGCGAATTGATGGCCAGCGAGATCAAGCAGCGCTTGCAACGCTTCCTGGATACCTACCGTACCGGGATCACCGTCACCCAGGTCAACGTACAGAGCGCCGCCGCGCCGCGCGAAGTGCAGGAAGCCTTCGACGATGTGATTCGTGCCCGCGAAGACGAGCAGCGTGCGAAGAACCAGGCCGAAGCCTATGCCAATGGCGTCGTTCCCGAGGCCCGCGGCCAGGCCCAGCGCATCATCGAAGATGCCAACGGCTACCGCGACGAAGTGGTATCGCGCGCCCAGGGTGAGGCCGATCGCTTCACCAAGTTGGTGTTCGAGTACCGCAAGGCGCCCGAAGTGACGCGCCAGCGCCTGTACCTGGACACCATGCAGGAAGTCTTCAGCAACACCAGCAAGGTGCTGGTGACCGGCGAAAAAGGCCAGAACAACCTGCTGTACCTGCCGCTGGACAAGATGATCGACAACCGCGGCGCGGCCAATGGTACGCCGAGCACGGTGACCAGCAGCGCGCCCGATATCGGTTCGCGTGTGGCTACCGATTTGCAGCAGCGTGATCTGCGTTCGAGGGAGAGTCGCTGATGAGCAATAAATCGCTGATCGCCCTGATCTTCGGCGTGGTCGTCGCGCTGGTGGCATGGAACAGTTTCTATATCGTCCTGCAGACCGAGAAGGCGGTGATGCTGCGCTTCGGTCGGATCGTCGAAGCCGACGTTCCCCCGGGCCTGCATGTGAAGATTCCGTACGTCAACCAGGTGCGCAAGTTCGACGCGCGTCTGCTGACCCTGGATTCGCCCACCGAGCGCTTCCTCACCCTGGAGAAGAAGGCCGTCATGGTCGACGCCTTCGCCAAATGGCGCGTGCTCGACGCCGAGCGGTTCTACACCGCCACTTCCGGCATGAAGCAGATCGCCGACGAGCGTTTGTCCCGGCGTCTGGAGGCGGGTCTGCGCGACCAGTTCGGCAAGCGCACTTTGCATGAGGTGGTATCCGGTGAGCGCGATGCCCTGATGGGCGACATCACCGCATCGCTGAATCGCATGGCGGGCAAGGAGCTGGGCATTGAGGTGATGGATGTCCGCGTCAAGGCCATCGACCTGCCCAAGGAAGTCAACCGCAGCGTGTTCGAGCGGATGAGCACCGAGCGCGAGCGTGAGGCGCGCGAGCACCGGGCCAAGGGTAGTGAACTGGCCGAGGGCATTCGTGCGGATGCGGATCGTCAGCGCCGGGTGCTCCTGGCGGACGCCTATCGCCAGGCCGAGGAAGCACGCGGCGACGGTGATGCCAAGGCTGCGGCGATCTATTCCCAGGCCTATGGGGAGGATCAGGAGTTCTATGCCTTCTACCGTAGCCTGAGGGCCTACCGTGAAAGTTTCTCCAATAAAGGCGACGTGCTGGTCCTGGATCCTAACAGCGAGTTCTTCCGCTACCTGCAGAAAGCCAAGCCCTGAGTGTCTCCCGGCAGGCGCTTGTCGCCTGCCGGGGTGACCCAAAAAGAAAACGTGGTATCATGAATCAGCCGGGAAAAATCCCGGCTTTTTTACGCCCGCGGGAATCCCGCGGCAGGGTCCGGCAACGCATTTTCAGCCGTGCCGATGCCGAAAGCGCTTCGTTCGGACCTTTGGCGATCCGGCGCGATGCGTTATCCGCCCGGCGCTTTCGCGGGCGTACCTGGATTCGGGGATCGCTTCGGGGTTCATGCGCCGGGGCTCCTGCATCGGCTTCATTGAAGGCTTGCCGCCCGATCGAGAAGGAAATGGCGAAATGGCAACGGTAGATCGCTGGCTGCTGCCAGATGGGATCGAAGAAGTTCTGCCGCCCGAAGCGGCGCGAATCGAAGCGGCCCGCCGGCAGGTGCTGGACCTGTTCCAACGCTGGGGTTACGAGTTCGTCGTCACCCCGCATATCGAGTACCTGGAGTCTTTGTTGACGGGCGCGGCCCAGGATCTGGACCTGCGGACCTTCAAGGTCACCGATCCCTACTCCGGGCGGCTGATGGGTTTTCGCGCGGACATCACCCCGCAGGTGGCACGGATCGACGCCCATACGCTGCGCCGCGAAGGGCCGAGCCGGCTCTGCTACGCCGGCAGCGTCTTGCACGCCCAGCCCCGTGCGCTCTCCACCTCCCGTAGCCCGATCCAGTTGGGCGCCGAGCTGTACGGCGACGCCAGCCCCGCCAGCGACGTCGAAGTCATCAGCCTGATGCTGGATACCCTGGACCTGGCCCAGGTGCCGGACGTGCACATGGACCTGGGCCATGTCGGAATCTATCGGGGCCTGGCTCGCGCCGCCGGTCTTTCCGGCGAGGCCGAACAGAACTTGTTCGATGCCCTGCAGCGCAAGGCGATGGACGAGATCGCCGCGCTGACCGAGGGCTTGCCCGAAGGCCTGGCTTCGATGCTGCGCGCGCTGGCCGAGCTGTCCGGGGGTCGCGAAGTGCTGGAGCTGGCCCAGGCCTGTCTGGTGGAGGCGCCCGGCGACGTGCATGCGGCCCTCGACGACCTGATGGCCATCGCCGACGAACTGAGCGTGCGTTACCCCGAATTGCCCCTTTATTTCGACTTGGGCGAATTGCGCGGCTATCACTATCACTCGGGCGTAGTGTTCGCCGCGTTCATGCCGGGCGTCGGTCAGTCCATCGCCCAGGGCGGGCGCTACGATGGGATTGGCGCCGACTTCGGGCGTGCGCGGCCGGCGACCGGGTTTTCCACCGATCTCAAGACGCTGGTAAGTCTCGGCCGCCTGGTGCTGGACGAGCCCGCCCAGGGTATCTGGGCGCCGGACAGCCATGACGTCTATCTATGGCAGGCCGTGCAGCGCCTGCGCCGTGAAGGCCAGCGGGTCGTACAGGCCCTGCCTGGCCAGGTCGATGCCGACGCGCCCGAGGCGGGCTGCGACCGCCGCCTGGTGTTGAGCGAAGGCCGCTGGCAGATCGCGCCCTTGGCGCCCTGAATCGTTTTCCGCCGGCATGCCGGCATCTAGCTTCCGCGAAGAGGACAAGTGTTATGGGTAAGAACGTCGTCGTCCTGGGTACCCAGTGGGGTGATGAGGGCAAGGGCAAGATCGTCGATCTGCTCACCGACCAGGCCGCAGCGGTGGTGCGCTACCAAGGTGGCCACAATGCGGGCCATACGTTGGTGATCGATGGCGAGAAGACCGTCCTGCACCTGATCCCGTCCGGCATCCTGCGCGAGAACGTGCAGTGCATGATCGGCAACGGCGTGGTCGTGGCGCCGGACGCGTTGCTGCGCGAAATCACCAAGCTGGAGGAAAAAGGCGTGCCGGTGCGCGAGCGCCTGTCCATCAGCCCTTCCTGCACGCTGATCCTGCCTTATCACGTGGCCCTGGATCAGGCGCGCGAGAAGGCCCGCGGCGACGCCAAGATCGGCACCACCGGGCGCGGGATCGGCCCGGCCTACGAGGACAAGGTGGCGCGTCGCGGCTTGCGCATCGGTGACCTGTTCCACCGCGAGCGTTTCGCCGCCAAGCTGGGCGAGCTGCTGGACTTCCACAACTTCGTGCTGCAGCACTACTACAAGGAGCCCGCGGTCGACTTCCAGAAAACCCTGGACGAGGCTCTCGGCTACGCGGACATGCTGCGCCCGATGATCACCGATGTCGCCGCGCGCCTGCACGAGTTGCGCAGGAAAGGCGCCTACATCATGTTCGAGGGCGCGCAGGGCTCGCTGCTCGACATCGATCATGGCACCTACCCCTTCGTCACCAGCTCCAGCACCACGGCGGGTGGCACCGCCACCGGTTCGGGTTTCGGTCCGCTGTATCTCGACTACATCCTGGGCATCACCAAGGCTTACACCACTCGCGTGGGTTCGGGGCCGTTCCCCACCGAACTGTTCGACGAAACCGGCGCTTTTCTCGCCAAGCGTGGCCATGAGTTCGGTGCGACCACCGGGCGCGCGCGTCGCTGCGGCTGGTTCGACGCGGTGATCCTGCGTCGCGCCATCGAGATCAACAGCATCTCCGGCCTTTGCCTGACCAAGCTGGACGTGCTCGATGGCCTGGATACCATTCGTATCTGCGTGGGCTACAAGGACTCGAACGGCGACGTGCTGGTGGATGCGCCCACCGATGCCGACAGCTATATCGGCCTGCAGCCGGTCTACGAAGAAGTGCCGGGCTGGTCGGAATCCACCCTGGGCGTGAAAAGCCTGGAAGAGTTGCCGGCCAATGCGCGTGCCTACATCAAGCGCGTGGAGGAACTGGTCGGCGCGCCGATCGACATCATCTCCACCGGCCCGGATCGCCACGAGACCATCGTCTTGCGCCATCCTTACTCCTGACCGGGAACGAAACGAACGGGCCGCATCGCGGCCCGTTTTCGTTCCTGGAGAGAAAATTGTCTTCCTTCGCGGCATGGCCTTTGCTATGAGCTATAAATCCCTTGAAGTCACCGTCTTCAATTGACGGTCGTTGGAGGAATCAATCGTGTCAGCCGTCCTCTCATTGCTCCGTAGCCGCCTGCTGCTACCCGTGTTCATCGCCTTGGGCATCGCGCTTCTGGTGCAAGTGGTGGTGGTGCTCGCTCTGACCCAAAGCACCGTCCAAGCCCTGATGGCCGACCTGAGCAACCGCCTCAGCACCGACACCGAACGCCTTTCGACCGAGTTGAAGGCGGCGGGTGACGAAGTGTCTTCCAGCCTGGGCGGACTTTCGACACGTACCCGCGAGGGGTTGACCAAGGGGCTCACCGCGCGGCTCTCGCAGGAACAGCAGCAAATGCGGGTGAGCCTGGAAAAAGGCCTCAAGGATTCCGCCAACGATCTGGCGCTGCTGCTGGCCGCCGTCGCGCCCCGGGCCATGTGGGACGCCGACATTCCGACGTTGTCCGAGTTTGCGCGAAGGGCGCAGCGCAACCCCAACGTGCTCTTCGTGATCTACGACGACGCCGAGGGCCAGCATCTGACGCGCTACCTGAACCGCGACAACGCGCAAATCAAGGCATTGCTGGAGAAAGGGCAGGGCGCGCGGGCGCTCGATAAAGTATTGAATGCGGCGAAAGACGATCCCTCGGTATTTTTCGTGGAGTCATCCATCAGTCCCAATGGCGTCGAGATCGGCAAGGTGCTCATGGGGGTTTCCACGGCCTCCATCGACAGCGAGCTGGCGGCCTTGGACAAGCGCTTTGGCGTGCTCATCGCCAGCAGCGATCAATTGGTGGCGGATAGTCTGACGGGAGCCGCCGCCGACAGTTCGGCGGCCCTGACCTCGCGTCTGAAGTCCGCCCAGGAGACCGCCTCCAGCATGACCACGGGGATGCGCGGCGCGGTGCATGACGCGGAGTCCGACCTGCGCTGGCGCATCGGGCTTGGCCTGGTGGTGGTGGGCCTGGGCGTACTGTTGACGTTGGCGATCGTCCTCGGGCGTCGAGTGGTCAATCGGCTGCTGTTGCTCATCGCCGCGCTCAACGATCTGGCCGCGGGCGAGGGCGACCTCACCCGCCGAGTCGAAATTGACAGCCGCGACGAAGTGGGCGAAATGGCTTCGGCGGTGAACCGGTTCGTCGCCAAGCTCCAGCCCATCGTCCGCGAAGCCGGCGAGGTGGCCGAGCGCACGGGTACCGAGATCAGCGGGTTGTCTTCCCGCAGCGCGGCCGCCGAAGCGGCCGCCTCGCGTCAGCGCGACGAGGTGGCGGTGAGCCTGCAGGCCCTGGCGGAGATGGCGGCCGAGGCCCAGGCGGAAAGCCGCACCATGCAAGAGGCGCTCGAGCGGGTGGCGGCGATCCGCAAGGCGGCCCACGACAACGCGGCCATCGCGTCGCGAGTCGGTGGTTTGATCGAAGAGTTGGTCACCCGGGTGGAGACCGGCTCCGCAGTGATCGAGCGCCTGGCGCGGCAGAGCGAGCAGATCGAGGTGGTGCTGACGGTTATCCACGGGATCGCCGAACAGACCAACCTGCTGGCCCTCAACGCGGCCATCGAGGCGGCGCGGGCCGGCGAGAGCGGCCGGGGTTTCGCCGTGGTGGCCGACGAAGTGCGAGCCTTGGCCAGCAAGACCCAGCAGTCCACGGGCGATATCCAGGCGCATATCGGGGCCTTGCAGCGTGGAGCGAAAGAGGCCGTGGCGGCCATCGGCCAGGCCGGGCAGCAGGCGGGCGAGGGCTTGGCCGCTCTGCGCGACAGCCGCCAGTTGCAGCAGTCGATCCAATCCGCGGTGGACGAAGTGCACGAGGCGATAGACGCCGCCACCCTGGCGGCCGCCCACCAGGCGGCGGGCGCCGATGCGGTTCGGGGGCGTGTCGAGGTGATCCATGCCGAGGCGCAGCGGGCCGCCGAGGCGGTTGCGGCCACCGCCGCCAGCGGCAGGGTGCTGGACAAGCTGGCGGCCCAGTTGAAAGCCAGCCTGGGACAGTTCCGCGCCTGACGAAAAGGCGGAGGGACGTCGCCCGGGTCTTTGGAAGCTCAAGCTGAACCGGTCGGCTGGTTAACCGGCGACTGAACGGATCGAAGGCGTCTAGGGCATGGCGCAATCGACAGCGCTGGCGAATCCGCTAAGCGTACCCGTCGCATTGGTGGGGTCGCTGATGTACATGGCTACCGGTCGGTTCGAGTCAGAGGGATTGGCCAACGGATTCCTGGGCTACGTCTATCTTCCGGCCTTCGCTTTGTTGACCCTGGGGGCATGGGTGGGCGTTCGTTTCGCTCTGCCCTTCGCGAATAGAATCCCGGATCGAATGCATGCACGCATTTACGTTGCATTGCTCATCTTGGTTTTGTTGGCGCTGGTCATCGAGTGAATAAAGTCGGGAGCGACCGGCCGGGGCACGGCGGACGTCCTTAAGCGATAGGCATTTCATTAGGGCGTGAGCCGCTCGCGTAACGCATTTCAGCTGTCTGCAAGGAGATAATCGGGGCGGGGGAGTAGTACGGATTTTCCGGGCGCGAAGTCGCGACGCTCCCTATTTCGCGTCTATTTGGCTTCGGATTCGAGCGATGCGAGGGCGGTATCGGCCAAGAAAGCGGCGCTTTGCTACTGCTGCATCTCATGCATGGCTGTATGGCAATGCTCGAGACTTGGCGTCGATACGACAGGCCATACACTGCAACGAAGAGTCAGGCTGGTCTATGGTGATTCATGCAGGCACAAAAAAACCGGCGCTAAGGCCGGTTTCTCTGTGTTCAAGGTGCTTGTTGAAGCATCTTGAACTGTGTAGGTGGTGCCCAGGAGAAGACTCGAACTTCCACGATGTTGCCATCGCTAGGACCTGAACCTAGTGCGTCTACCAATTCCGCCACCTGGGCGTTGAGTCCGGCGATCACTCGCTTTCTTCAACTACAACAACGTTTGCCGTCGTTGTGGTGGCGCACTATACGGACGGGTTCATATGTTGTAAACCCCTGTTGTGAAAAAATTTTTAATCGCGCGCCGAAGCTGACCGCGGCAGCGTTTTCGCGCTTAATAAGCGCATGGCACATGAACTGACGAAAAGGTGAAGGCTCTCTGATGGCCGATTGGAAAACCCTCGACCCCGAGGCCGCCCGCGAGGCGGAAAAATACGAAAATCCCATTCCCAGCCGCGAACTCATCCTGCAGCACCTCGCCGAGCGGGGCGCGCCGGCCAATCGCGAACAACTGATCGAAGAGTTTGGCCTGACCAGCGAGGAGCAGCTCGAAGCGCTGCGCCGACGCTTGCGAGCCATGGAGCGCGACGCTCAACTGATCTATACCCGCCGCGGCACCTATGCCCCGGTGGACAAGCTGGACCTGATCTGCGGCCGCATCAGCGGTCATCGCGACGGGTTCGGTTTCCTGATTCCCGACGATGGCAGCGATGACCTGTTCCTCAGCCCCGCGCAGATGCGCCTGGTGTTCGACGGCGACCGTGCCCTGGCGCGCGTTTCCGGCCTCGACCGCCGTGGACGCCGCGAGGGTGCGCTGGTGGAAGTGGTGTCCCGTGCCCATGAGCACCTGGTCGGGCGCTTCTTCGAGGAGAGCGGCATCGCACGGGTCGTGGCCGATAATCCGAAGATCCAGCAGGAGGTGCTGATCCCCCAGGGCAAGCAGGGCGCGGCGCAGCACGGACAGTTCGTCCAGGTGCGCATCGACCAATGGCCGAGCGGGTTCCGCCAGGCCCAGGGCGAGGTGGAACAGGTGTTGGGCGACTACATGGCGCCCGGCATGGAGATCGAGGTCGCCCTGCGCAGCTACGACATTCCCCACGAGTGGCCGGATGCGGTGGTCAAGGAAGCGGCCAAGCTCAAGCCCGAGGTGGCTGAGAAGGACAAGGAAAAACGCGTCGACCTGCGGAGCCTGCCGCTGGTCACCATCGATGGCGAGGATGCCCGCGACTTCGACGATGCGGTCTACGCCGAGGCGCGCAAAGGCGGCGGCTGGCGGTTGTTCGTGGCCATCGCCGACGTTTCGCACTATGTGAAGGTCGGCTCGGCGCTGGATGCCGAGGCGAGCAAGCGCGGCAACTCGGTGTACTTCCCCGAGAAGGTCATCCCGATGCTGCCGGAGGTGTTGTCCAACGGCCTTTGTTCGCTGAATCCGCTGACCGATCGCCTGGCCATGGTCTGCGAGATGACCCTGTCGCGGACCGGCAAGATGACCGGTTACCAGTTCTACGAAGCGGTGATCCATTCCCACGCGCGGTTGACCTATACCAAGGTCAGCCAGTTGCTCGAGACCCCGGACTCGGCCGAGGGTCGCCAGTTGGCCGAGCAGTTGCCGCATCTGGTGCCGCACCTGCAACAGCTCTACAAGCTTTACCAGGTCCTGCTGGGCGCGCGCCACGTGCGCGGCGCCATCGATTTCGAGACCCAGGAGACGCGCATCGTCTTCAGCGCCGATCGCAAGATCGCCGAGATTCGCCCGACGCAACGCAACGACGCGCACAAGCTGATCGAGGAATGCATGCTCTGCGCCAACGTGGCCACCGCGCGGTTCCTCGAGAAACACGCCATTCCAGCGCTCTATCGGGTGCACGACGGCCCGCCGGCGGAACGTCTGGAGAAGCTGCGGCTGTTCCTCGGCGAACTGGGGCTGACCCTCAACCGCGGCAAGGGCGAACCCACGCCAAGCGATTACCAGGCGCTGCTGCAGACCATTCGCGAGCGTCCGGACTACCACCTCATCCAGACCGTGATGCTGCGCTCCCTGAGCCAAGCGGTGTACAGCCCCGACAACCAAGGGCATTTCGGCCTGAATTACGAGGCCTACACCCATTTCACTTCACCGATCCGCCGCTATCCGGACCTGCTGACCCATCGGGCGATCCGCAGCGTGATCCGCTCGAAGGTGGCCAGCGAGCACGTGCAGCGCGTCGGTGCCAGCAGCATGCCGAAAGCGCGGATCTATCCCTATGACGAAGCTGCCCTGGCGCAGCTCGGCGAGCAGTCGTCGATGACCGAGCGCCGCGCCGACGAGGCGACCCGCGACGTCACCAACTGGCTGAAGTGCGAGTACATGCGCGAGCGGGTCGGCGAGACCTTCCCCGGGGTGATTTCGGCGGTGACCGGCTTCGGCCTGTTCGTCGAGCTGACCGATATCTACATCGAAGGATTGGTGCACGTCACCGCGCTACCCGGCGACTATTACCACTTCGATCCGATCCACCATCGCCTGTCCGGCGAGCGTAGCGGGCGTAGTTTCCGCCTCGGCGACACCGTGGAAGTGCGGGTCGCCCGGGTCGACCTGGACGAGCGCAAGATCGATTTCGAACTGGCCGAAACCGTGCTCAACGCACCGGTCGGCCGCAAGAAGCGCGGCTCGGCCGATACGCCGAAGGCTTCGCGCGATGCCCGTCCCGCCAGGAAACGTGGCCGTGGCGAACCGACGCCCGCCGTGACCGCACCCGTCGCGTCGACGGCCGAACCCCAGGCGGCGGTGATGCCCCGGCGTTCGAAAGCGGGCAAGGTCCAGGCCCTGCCCGCCGTTGCCCCGGAAATCCTTGCCCAGGCCGAGGAAATGCTCGGCAATACCGACGTGCGCAAGAGCCGGGCGGTCAAGCAGGCGCTGCTTTCCGAGGCCTCCAAAGGCGCCGCCGGGAAAAAGTCCAAGTCCACCGCGAAAGCCGGCAAGCCCGCCGCGAAGAAGGCGAAGGGCTCGAATGCCGCGCCTGCTGCCGGGGCCGACGCCAAGCCCGGCAAGCCCCGGCACCGCAAGGGGCCGTCCAAGCCCAAAGCCGCGGGTCCTTCCGCTCCCGGTAAGCCCAAGGCCACGTCATGAGTCAGTTGGAAAAGATCTACGGCGTGCATGCCGTGGAAGCGCTGTTGCGTCACCACCCGAAGCGGGTCAAGCAGGTCTGGCTGGCCGAGGGACGCGACGATCCCCGCGTAAAGGTCCTGCTCGAGCTGGCGGGCCAGGGGCGCGTGGCGGTCGGTCAATGCGAGCGTCGGGAAATGGATGCCTGGGTCGAGGGCGTCCACCAGGGCGTGGTCGCCGAGGTCAGCCCCAGCCAGGTCTGGGGCGAGGCCATGCTCGAGGAGTTGCTCGACCGTGCCGAAGGGCCGCCGCTGCTGCTGGTGCTGGACGGCGTGACCGATCCGCATAACCTCGGCGCCTGCCTGCGCACCGCCGATGCCGCCGGTGCCCTGGCGGTGATCGTGCCGAAGGACAAGTCGGCCACCCTCAACGCCACCGTGCGCAAAGTCGCCTGCGGTGCGGCGGAGGTGATCCCGCTGGTGGCGGTGACCAACCTGGCGCGCAGCCTGGAGAAGCTCCGCCAGCGCGGGCTCTGGGTCGTCGGCACCGCCGGCGAGGCCGAACAGGAGCTGTACCGCCAGGACATGACCGGCCCCACCGTGCTGGTCATGGGGGCCGAGGGCAAGGGCATGCGGCGGCTCACCCGCGAACATTGCGATTACCTGGTCAAGCTGCCGATGGCGGGCAGCGTCAGCAGCCTCAACGTATCGGTGGCGACCGGCGTGTGCCTGTTCGAAGCCTTGCGGCAACGGCAGGCGAAAAGGACGGGTTGAGCCCCGCCGCCTTCGATCCGGATTGTTCAAATAATCGCCACTTCGCCTTGCGTGTGCCGGAGGCCTTCTCTAGAATGTCGCGCCTTGCCGTCCGGGCAGGCGCTTGCGCGCCCTCGCTCCGGCAAGACACCCCGAAACATTCACTCCTTGCCTGACCGCGTTCGTCGGCAGGCTACAACCCGTAAGGAGCATTCATGCGTCATTACGAAATCATCTTCCTGGTCCACCCGGACCAGAGCGAGCAGGTCGGCGGCATGGTCGAGCGCTACACCAAGCTCATCGAGGAAGACGGCGGCAAGATCCATCGCCTGGAAGACTGGGGCCGTCGCCAACTGGCCTACGCCATCAACAACGTTCACAAGGCTCACTACGTGATGCTGAACGTCGAGTGCAGCGGCAAAGCCCTGGCCGAGCTGGAAGACAACTTCCGCTACAACGATGCCGTGATCCGTAACCTGGTCATCCGTCGCGACGAAGCCGTCACCGGTCAGTCGGAGATGCTCAAGGCCGAGGAAAACCGCAACGAGCGCCGTGAGCGTCGTGATCGCCCTGAAACCGCGGACGGCGCCGAAGGCGACGACAGCGACAGCAGCGAAAACGCTGACGAGTAATTCCCGGATCTATTGAGGAGCCACTGACATGGCACGTTTCTTCCGTCGTCGTAAGTTCTGCCGCTTCACCGCCGAAGGCGTGAAAGAGATCGATTTCAAAGATCTCAACACCCTGAAAGCCTACATTTCCGAAACCGGCAAGATCGTTCCTAGCCGTATCACCGGGACCAAAGCCAAGTATCAGCGCCAACTGGCCGTCGCGATCAAACGCGCCCGCTACCTGGCCCTGCTGCCCTACACCGACAGCCACGGCCGTTGAGTCCAGGTCGTCGACAGAGGTAATGGATAGAACGCATGCGCGCCTTGGCTGATTTCATCATGCGCGGCCGCATGCAGGCCACCCTGGTCGTGGCGGGCGCCGCGGCGCTGCCCTTGTTGTTCTGGCTGAGTGCCGCTGCGGGCTGCCTGGTGCTACTGCGGCGGGGCCTCGGCGATGCCCTGGGCATCGTCGCCTGGGCGTTGCTTCCGGCGCTCGCCTGGTGGTACTTCGGCGAACCGCGCACCCTGCTGGTATTGATGGGTGCGCTGGGCCTGGCGCTGATTTTGCGCTCGGGCCAGTCCTGGGCACGCGTGCTGTTGATCAGCGTGGCCCTGGGGCTGGTATACGGCGTGGCGTTGGGCGCGGTGTTCGGCGGACCCATCGAGGCACTGTCGGTGGAGTTGCGCAAGCTGCTGCCGCAGATGCTGCAGGGGGTTCACCAGCAGTTGTCGGGGGACGAACAGGCTCGCCTGGCGTCCATGGTGGCACCGGTGCTGACCGGGCTGCTGGCCGCGTTGCTGCAGGTCGCCAGCGTGCTGGCGCTGATTCTGGCGCGGTACTGGCAGGCGGCGTTGTACAACCCCGGTGGTTTCGGGCGCGAGTTTCGCGCGTTGCGACTGTCGCCGGCGATGGCGCTGGGCTTGCTCGCCGGCATGCTGGTGGGGCCCAACCTGGGCCTGCAACTGGCCATGCTGACGCCGCTGTGCAGCGTACCGCTGGCGTTCGCCGGGTTGGCCATGCTGCATGGCCTGGTGGCCGAAGGACGACTGGGCCGTTTCTGGCTGGTGGGGCTTTACGTGACGCTGCTGTTGTTCATGCAGCTGATCTATCCGTTACTGGTGGTGTTGGCCATTGTCGACAGCCTGATTGATTTTCGTGGACGCCAAGGTCGCAAGAACGGCCCGGGCCCTGCGAACGGTGAAGGTTAAAAGTTAAGAGGTAAGACTCAAATGGAAGTCATCCTGCTGGAAAAAATCGCCAACCTGGGCAACCTGGGCGACAAGGTGAACGTCAAGTCCGGTTACGGCCGCAATTTCCTCCTGCCGCAAGGCAAGGCGACTGCCGCAACCGCTGCGAACATCGCAACCTTCGAAGCGCGTCGCGCCGAGTTGGAAAAGGCCGCTGCCGACAAGAAAGCGTCCGCCGAAACCCGCGCGGCCCAACTGGCCGAGCTGGAAGTCACCATCACTGCGGTGGCCGGTGACGAAGGCAAGCTGTTCGGTTCCATCGGCACCGCGGACATCGCCGACGCCCTGACCGCCTCCGGCGTGGAAGTGGCGAAGAGCGAAGTGCGTCTGCCGAACGGTACCATCCGCCAAATCGGCGAATACGACGTAGCCGTGCACCTGCACAGCGATGTCGAAGCGACCGTCAAGCTGATCGTACTGGCTGGCTGAGCCACAGCGGGCGAGGGCGGTGACGCCATTCGCCCAGCGGGGTTGCGCTGAACCGCAACCGCGCTAACAATCGGGCACCCCCTCGCGCAAGCGGTGGGGTGCCCGTTGTCTTTCCGTCGTACCGAAATCGCCCGAGCCCATGAACGATATCTCCCTCCCCGAGCAATACGACCTGGAAACCGCCGCACTCAAGGTGCCGCCGCATTCCATCGAGGCCGAGCAGGCCGTGCTGGGCGGGCTGATGCTGGACAACAATGCCTGGGAGCGCGTGCTCGACCAGGTTTCCGATGGCGACTTCTACCGTCACGACCATCGGCTGATCTTCCGTGCCATCTTCAAGCTGGCCGAACGCAACCAGCCCTTCGACGTGGTGACCCTTTCCGAGCAACTGGACAAGGAAGGCCAACTGAGCCAGGTGGGCGGCCTGGCCTACCTGGGCGAACTGGCGAAGAACACGCCATCGGTTGCCAACATCAAGGCCTATGCGCAGATCATCCGCGAGCGCGCCACCCTGCGGCAGCTGATCGGCATCAGCAACGAGATCGCCGACAGTGCCTATGCGCCCCAGGGCCGCACCGGCGCGGAGATCCTCGACGAGGCCGAGCGGCTGATCTTCCAGATCGCCGAGGCGCGACCGAAGACCGGCGGCCCGATCGGGATCAACGACATCCTGGTCAAGGCGATCGATCGCATCGACACCCTGTTCAACGCCGGCGACGCCATCACCGGCCTGTCCACCGGGTTCACCGACCTGGACGGCCTGACCAGCGGCCTGCAACCGGCGGACATGGTCATCGTCGCCGGTCGTCCCTCCATGGGTAAGACCACCTTCGCCATGAACCTGGTGGAGAACGCGCTGATGCGCAGCGACAAGGCGATTCTCGTCTATTCGCTGGAGATGCCTTCGGAATCCATCGTGATCCGGATGCTCGCGTCCCTGGGTCGGATCGACCAGACCAAGGTGCGCGCCGGCCGGCTGGACGACGACGACTGGCCGCGGCTGACCTCGGCGGTGAACCTGCTCAACGACCGCAAGCTGTTCATCGACGACACCGCCGGCATCTCGCCGTCGGAGATGCGCGCGCGCACCCGCCGCCTGGCCCGCGAGCACGGCGAGATCGGCCTGATCATGGTCGACTACCTGCAACTGATGCAGATCCCCGGTTCCAGCGGCGACAACCGGGTCAACGAGATTTCCGAGATCTCGCGCTCGCTCAAGGCCCTGGCGAAGGAATTCAACTGCCCGGTCATCGCCTTGTCGCAGCTCAACCGTGGCCTGGAACAACGTCCGAACAAGCGCCCGATCAACTCCGACCTGCGCGAGTCGGGCGCCATCGAGCAGGACGCCGACATCATCCTGTTCGTCTACCGGGACGAGGTCTATCACCCGGAAACCGAATACAAGGGCGTGGCCGAGATCATCATCGGCAAGCAGCGTAACGGCCCGCTGGGCACCGCGCGCCTGGCGTTCCTCGGCAAGTACTCGCGCTTCGAGAACCTCGCGCCGGGCAGCTACCAGTTCGACGACGAGTGATCGTCGTCTGGCCGGCCTGGTGTCTTCGGGGTCTGCGCCAGGTCAATTCGTCCCTGGTCGCCGGACGGTTAAGATAGCGGCCCGTTCCGCCACAAGGATTCGTCATGCGTCCTCTCATCGCCTCGGTCGATCTGGCCGCCCTCCGTCACAACCACGCGGTCGCCAAGCGCTGCGCGCCCGGGCGCCAGGTGTTCGCGGTGGTCAAGGCGAACGCCTATGGGCACGGCGTGCGGGAAGTGGTCAGCGCGCTGCACGACGAGGCCGACGGTTTCGCCGTCGCCTGCCTGGAGGAAGCGGCGGAGGTGCGGGCGATGCATGGCACGGCGCGCATTCTTCTGCTGGAAGGCTGTTTCGAGGCCAACGAGTACCGGGTCGCCGCCCAGCTCGGCCTGGACGTGGTGGTGCAGGACCGTCGCCAGGCGGAGGCCTTGCTGGCGCAACCGCTGAGCAAGCCGCTGGCGGTCTGGCTCAAGCTCGATTCGGGCATGCACCGGCTGGGCTTCAGCGCGACGGAGTTGCGTCTCTGGCACCTGCGCCTGCAAGACGCGGCGCAAGTCGCCGAGCTCAACCTGATCAGCCATTTCGCTTGCGCCGACGAGCGCGGCCATCCCCTCACCGAACAGCAGGTGGAGGCCTTCCTCGACCTGCTCGACCTGGATTTCAACCAGCGCAGCCTGGCCAATTCCGCCGCCATCCTGAGCATTCCGGCCGCCCACATGGACTGGGTACGGCCCGGCATCATGCTCTACGGCGCCACGCCTTTCGCCGATCTGAGCGCCCAGGAGCTGGGCTTGCGCCCGGTGCTGAGCCTCGAAGCGGAGCTGATCGGCGTACGCGACGTGGCGGTCGGCGAAAGCGTCGGCTACGGCGCCCACTGGGTCGCCATGCGACCGGCGCGGATCGGCACCGTCAGTTGCGGCTACGCCGACGGCTATCCCCGGCATGCCCCGGCCGGCACCCCGGTTCTGGTGGACGGGCAGCGCGTCGAGCTCGCCGGGCGAGTGTCCATGGACATGCTGACCCTCGACCTGAGCGACCATCCCGGGATCCAGGTCGGCGCCAAGGTGGAGCTCTGGGGCGCACAGTTGCCGGTGGACGAGGTGGCGCGCGCCGCCGGTACCCTGGGTTATGAACTGCTGAGCAAGATCACTCCGCGGGTGCCGCGCCGCTACCGCAGTCGCTGAAGCGGGGCGGCGGTTTGCTCGCGGGTTTCGGTGCCTGTTCGCGACGGCTGCGGGCGAGGCGTCGCCTCTCGCGCCCGTGCCGGTGAAAACCCGACTACGGGCGTCGGGCTTGTTCATTTTTTGTGCTATATTCCGCGCCCCTGAAATTCCAGCCGGTCCAGAAAACATGCAAGCCGCGAAGCCACTGTTCGACTATCCCAAGTACTGGGCCGAATGTTTCGGGCCCGCACCCTTCTTGCCGATGAGCCGGGCGGAGATGGATCAGTTGGGATGGGATTCCTGCGACGTGATCATCGTCACCGGCGATGCCTACGTGGACCATCCCTCGTTCGGCATGGCGATCATCGGCCGGCTGCTGGAATCCCAGGGCTTTCGCGTCGGGATCATCGCCCAGCCGAACTGGCAGTCCAAGGACGACTTCATGAAGCTCGGCGAGCCAAACCTGTTCTTCGGCGTCGCCGCCGGCAACATGGACTCGATGATCAACCGCTACACCGCCGACAAGAAAATCCGCTCCGACGACGCCTATACCCCCGGCGGGCTCGCCGGCAAGCGCCCGGACCGCGCCAGCCTGGTGTACAGCCAGCGTTGCAAGGAGGCCTACAAGAACGTGCCGATCGTGCTTGGCGGCATCGAGGCCTCGCTGCGCCGCATCGCCCACTACGACTACTGGCAGGACAAGGTCCGCCATTCGATCCTGATCGACGCCTGCGCCGACATCCTGCTCTATGGCAACGCCGAGCGGGCCATCGTCGAGGTCGCCCAGCGCCTCTCCTACGGCGAGTCGATCCAGACCATCACCGACATCCGCGGCACCGCCTTCGTGCGCCGCGACACGCCCGAGGGCTGGTTCGAGATCGACTCCACCCGCATCGACCGGCCGGGCAAGGTCGACAAGATCATCAACCCCTACGTGAACACCCAGGACACCCAGGCCTGCGCCATCGAGCAGGAAAAGGGCGGCGTCCCGGAGGACCCGAACCAGCCCAAGGTCGTGCAGATACTGGAAAGCCCGCGGATGACCCGCGAGAAGACCGTGATCCGCCTGCCGTCCTTCGAGAAGGTGCGCAACGACCCGGTGCTCTATGCCCACGCCAACCGCGTGCTGCACCTGGAGACCAACCCCGGCAACGCCCGTGCCCTGGTCCAGCGCCATGGCGAGACCGACGTCTGGTTCAACCCGCCGCCGATCCCCATGACCACCGAGGAAATGGACTACGTGTTCGGCATGCCCTACGCGCGGGTGCCGCATCCGGCCTACGGCAAGGAGAAGATCCCGGCCTACGAGATGATCCGCTTCTCGGTGAACATCATGCGCGGCTGCTTCGGTGGCTGCACCTTCTGCTCGATCACCGAGCACGAAGGGCGGATCATCCAGAACCGTTCGGAAGAATCCATCATTCGCGAGATCGAGGAAATCCGCGACAAGGTGCCCGGTTTCACCGGCGTGATCTCCGACCTCGGCGGGCCCACCGCCAACATGTACCGCATCGCCTGCAAGAGCCCGGAAATCGAATCCGCGTGCCGCAAGCCGTCCTGCGTGTTCCCTGGCATCTGTCCGAACCTGAACACCGACCACTCCTCGTTGATCCAGCTGTATCGCAGCGCCCGTGCGCTGCCGGGCGTGAAGAAAATCCTGATCGCCTCCGGCCTGCGCTACGACCTCGCGGTGGAGTCGCCGGAATACGTGAAGGAACTGGTGACCCACCACGTCGGTGGCTACCTGAAGATCGCCCCGGAGCACACCGAGGAAGGCCCGCTGAATCAGATGATGAAGCCGGGCATCGGCACCTACGACCGCTTCAAGCGCATGTTCGAGAAGTTCTCCAAGGAAGCCGGCAAGGAGCAGTACCTGATCCCGTACTTCATCGCCGCGCACCCGGGTACCACCGACGAGGACATGATGAACCTGGCGCTGTGGCTGAAGGGCAACGGCTTCCGCGCCGACCAGGTCCAGGCGTTCTATCCCTCGCCGATGGCCAGCGCGACGGCCATGTACCACTCGGGCAAGAATCCGCTGCGCAAGGTCACCTACAAGAGCGATTCGGTCACCATCGTCAAGAGCGAGGAACAGCGCCGCCTGCATAAGGCGTTCCTGCGCTACCACGACCCGAAGGGCTGGCCAATGCTGCGCGAGGCGCTGGAGCGCATGGGTCGTGCCGATCTGATCGGTTCGGGCAAGCACCAGTTGATCCCGCTGCACCAGCCGCAGGTCGAGGGCTACCAGAGCGCACGGCGCAAGAACTCCACGCCGGCCGGCAGCAAGAAGGCCGGCGCCGCCGGCAAGTCCGGCAGCGGCGGCCGCATCCTCACCCAGCACACCGGCCTGCCGCCGCGGGGCAGCGACGGCAGCAACCCCTGGGACAAGCGCGAACAGGCCAAGGCCGCCGCCCAGGCGCGGCACCAGGCGAACAAGGCCGGTGCCGGCAAGAAGAAGACCGACAAGGCGCGACCGGTCGCGCCGCGCTGATCGAAGGGCTTCAGGCGTCGCGGCGTAAGCGCGGCAGCGGGAAGGGCCGGCCTTCGCCGTCGAGCGGCGAGCGGCCGATCGCCGCGAACCCATGCGCCGATAGAAGCCGAGGGCCTTCGGGTTCTGTTCGTTGACGTCGACCTCGTTCACCCGATGCTCCCGTCGCGCCTGCTCCCGCAGGCGTCGGCCAAGCCCCTGGCCATGCTAGGCGGGGTCGACGAAAAGCATTTCCACCCGCTGGCCCGCGCGGCCGAGAAAGCCGACGACGCGCTGCCGGTCGTCGCGCAGGCAGGTGAGCGCGACCTGGCTGAAATACCGGTCGCGGATCAGTGGGCGAAGCCGCTGGATAGCCGCCTCGGGGAGGAAGTCGTGGGTGGCGCGGACCGCCGTTTCCCAGACCTCGAGCAGGCGGGGCAGGTCCTCGGGTGCCGGCGTATCGATGAGGGAGGGCATAGGAGCGTTCCGGTTCTGTGTCGGAGCCTTTGGGCTCGGGATGGGTTGATCAGCGGCCATGATGCCAGGGGGCTGGCCAAAAACCCCGGTGCTCTTCTTTTGCCGGTCATTGCTGGTCGACGCGGCCTTGTTGTCCGACATCGTCTTGGCGCATATCCAAGCGCATTGCCTGCGCAGCCGGAGGCTCGAGCGCACGGATCATGGACGGCTGGGCTGGCGTTCGCTCCTGGGAGCACGGGGGCGGTTTGTGCGCCGCGCGTTCAGGCGCGCTTCAAAGGGGGACGCTGAAGGCGCTCATGCATCGGGTGTCTTGATCGGCGCGAGATCGAGGATTTCGTAATCTCCCCGGGCTGGGAGTCGGTCCAGGCCCAGGGGCTGTTCGTCCTCGTTGAGCACCGGATAGCGATAGACGAGGTATTTCTTGTCGGTTTCATGGCCGGCGTTCGGAATCACGACGAGCATCCCGCGAGTGCTCAGATAGAGCCGGAGGGGCGTCGCCTTTTCCGCGAACAGGATCACTTCGGTTTTGTAGGTTTCCGGGTTCTTCCTGACGAGGGCGCCCTTGAGGTAGGGCGACATGCCCTGGTACACGAAATAGAGCGCCTGGCCCTGACAGTTCGCGACGAGGGCCTGGCCAACGTAGTCCATGTCGGGGACATCCTGGAAGGCAGGCCTGGTTTCGCCGTCCATGTTCAAAAGTGGTGTTTCATGGGTATAGCCGTCGGGTTGCCCCAGGAGTTCCGCGAATGACCCATCCGCCATCTGGCAGCGGGTGATGGACCGGGGCGGCGACTCCTTGCCGGGATAAGGCGTGTTTTCCCCTTGGGCAGTGAAAGAGACCAGCGCGAGCGCCGTGGCCCCGAGCAGAAGCCTGGACTGCGGAACCCGCCTCGACTCGCGGGGCATCGGGTTCTGGTTCAAGGCTGGGGCTGGCGTGGTTTCAGGTGGATCGCCCGGTAGCCCGGCCGCTCCGGTAGGGCATCGCTACCCTGCGGTCCTTCGTTCACGTGGGCCTGGTAATCCTGCCCCTTGGTGCTATCGAAGCGGTAGACCAAGTAGGGTTCCGGGGTCTCGTTGCGCCCGGGGTTGGGCACCACCACGTACATGCCGTCCTGGCCGAGGTACAGCCATTCGGGTGCGGCGCGCTCGGCGAAGTCCATGCGCTCCCAGGCGCCCCAGACGGAATTGAAGCGCAGCACGACACTTTGCAGGAAGTTGGAATTGAACTCGCCGGTCAGGACCAGGACCTGCTCATCCTCTCCGGCGCATTGGATTTCCACGGAAGATCCTCGGGAATCTTCCTCCGGGTCCTCGTCGGCATAGAGGTAGTCCGCCTTGCCGTCGCGGACCAACCGATACAGGGCGGTGTCGCTGATGGGATGGGTGGCCAGGACCTCGACCTGTTTCTTTTCCGCGCTGCCCAGTTGGCACTGCGCCACTTTCTCCGATGCCGACACGGGCAGCGCGAAGAGCAGGCCCAGCAACAGGGAGGTCATCGCCGTCTTCATTTGACCATCTCATAGAGCGGCTGCATGGAATCCGGGGCCCGACGCAACTTGTCGGCGGCCGTCTTGATCTTCCGGTAGTAGACCCCGTTGCCTGAATCCCGGTAACGCCCGAATGCCTGCTCGGTGCCGATTTTCTTGTCCAGGAGATACTGCATGTACTCGGTACCCAGCTGGATGTTGACCGCCTCGTTGTAGATCAGCGCGCTCTGGTGCAATTCCTTGCCTTCGTCGAACGCGGCCTGGGTCACTTTATCGCTCGGCATGTGCCCTAGTTCTTTTTGCTTGCGGTATTTGAATACCTGCTGGACCGCCTGCTTCAGCAATTGCATGAGGCCCTTGGCGCTGCTGCCGGGTGCTTTGGCCATGGGGTCGAAACGCGATTCCATGTAGATCTGGCAGATGACCAGGTCGTTATCCAGGGTGGAGCGGTTGTTGGCGGAGACCAGCCGGCGGATTTCCTGCAGTCGCGCCCGTTCGGCGGGAGTGGTGCGGTCGATGCCGTTGCCGGAGCCCTGGCTGCCCACCGGGCCGGGGGCGGGGCTGAGGGTGCGGGCGAGGGTGCCGGTGTCGAGCGAGCCGCTGCGCGTGCCGCAGGTCGGGCCGGGGATGCGGTAACCCGTCATGGTGTCTTCCTGAGTCGTCACGGGTGAGGGAGACGCGCCGGCCAAGGAGGCCGCGGGCGGCTCCGCGAAAGCCCGTACTATGGCAAATTCCGCCGCCGATACCAGCTTCGCCTGTCGATTAATGAAACGCCGTCACAGAAGCACCGGGCACCGCCGGATGAGCGGGTTCAACCGGTGCGTCCCCGCCTGTCCCGTCGCCACAGCCCCAGGGTCACGCCCAGCAGCACGATGACGCCGCCCACGGCGTGATAGCCGTGCAGCGCTTCGCCCAGCAGCCACCAGGCCAATACCGCCACCAGGGGCGGCAACAGGTTCATGAACAGCGCGGTGCGGGCGGCACCCAGGCGGCGTATCCCGGTCATCCAGAAAAAGGGCGCGCCCAGCGACGCGGGCAGGGCGGCGTAGAGAATCAGCGGCGCGTTGGTGCCATCGATCGGCGTCATCGGCCCGGCGAGCCAGAAGGGCGCCAGCGCCAGGCTGCCGAAGCCGATCTGCACATACAGCTGTTGCCAGGTGCTCAGGGGCGAGGCCCAGCGCTTGAGCAGCACGCCGTACAGGGCGTTGGAGCCCACCGCCACGAGCATCCACAGGTCGCCGACGGCCATGCCGCCGCTCCACAGGCGTTCCGGCTGGCCGCGCGCGACGAGCCACAGCAAGCCGGCCAGCGACACCAGGGTGCCGGTCGAGCGCAAGGGGGTCAGCCGCTCCCCGGCCAGGGCGCTGGCGAGCAGCGCGGACAGCAACGGCATGAGCGCCACCAAGACGCCCATGTTAACCGCTGACGTGGTCTGCGCCGCCAGATAGGCGCAACCCTGGTAGGTGGCCATGCCCAGGGCGCCCAGCACCGCCAGGCGGGGGGCATGGGCGCGCACCAGGGCGCGCCGCCGCCAGACCGCGAAGCCGAGGAAGGGCGTGAGGATCAGCCAGGCCAGAAACCACCGGTAGAAGGCGATGGATGCCGGATCGATGGCGGCGGCGGAAGCCTTGGTCACCAGGGTATTGCCGGACCAGATCAGGATCGCCCCGAGCGGTGCCAGGCGGCCGAGCTGGGCCAGGGTAGCGTGGGGTGTGGGCATGTGTGGGCTTATCCAATCCGAAGCGGTGCGATGATTTTCCACGCGACGCAGGGTTGCCTACAGTGCAATCTCGCCATTGAATGCATGCATCTTTTGCACGGCTGCTGCGGAGGCACCATGCCCCAGTTGGATCTGAACCACCTGATCGACCTCGATGCACTGCTCACCGAGGGCAGCGTGGTCCGCGCCGCGCGGCGCCTCAATCTCAGCGCGCCGGCGATGAGCCGCCGCCTGGCGCGCCTGCGCGACGCCTTGGGCGATCCGTTGTTCGTGCTGGCGGGGCGTACGCTCGTGCCCACCGAGCGGGCGCTGGCCCTGCGCGAGCCGGTGCGAGCCGCCATCGAGGACGTACGCGGCATCCTGACACCGCCGCACGTGGATTTCGCGCGCCTGGAGCGAACCCTGGTGCTGCGCGCCAACGACGGCTTCGTCGGCGCCTGGGGCGCGCGCCTGGCCGCGCGTATGGCTGCCGAGGCGCCCGGGGTGAGCGTGCGGTTCCTGCTGCGGGTGGAAAAGGGCCGCGACGCGCTGCGCAGCGGCGCGGTGGACCTGGACCTGGGCGCCTTGCGGAACCCGGCCCCGGAAATCCACAGCCGTGCGCTGTTGAGCAGCCCCTTGGTGGGGGTTGTCCACGCGGGCCATGGGTTGGCCGCCGAATCCCAGGTGAGCGCCGAGGCCTTCGTCCGTTGGCCGCACCTTTGCGTATCGCGTCGCGCTCATGTCCCGGGGCCGATCGATGCGGCCCTCCAACTGCTCGGGCTCAGCCGGCGCATCGTCGTGATCGCGCCGGGCTTCCAGTCGGCCCTGGCCATGTTGCAGGGCACCGACTATGTCGCCGCCATCCCGGAAGCCTTCGTGCAATGGAGCGCCCTGGGGTCGGGCCTGCATCGCTTCGCCTTGCCGGTCGCCACGCCGCCGGTGGCGCTGGCGATGAGCTGGCATCCGCGCCGGCATGCCGACCCGGTGCACCTGTGGTTGCGCCGTCACGTGCTGGCGCTGGTCGCGGAATTCGCCGCCGCGCCTGGGGGGACGCACGTTCGTTGAAGGGGGCCGGGAGACGTCCGGATATCCCGTCCGCGGCGGGTCCGGCGGCTGCGTCTTGTTGCCGCAACCTATGGGAACTCGGCTCGCGCTCAGGCAGTCTGGAGTACGGCATTCGCCGAACCCTGCCAAGGAGACATCCAATGATTCGCAAGCTCATCGTCGCATCCGCGCTGGCCATGGCCAGCCTGCCGGTACTCGCTGCCCAATGCGAGGTAGACGTGAACTCCACCGACCAGATGTCCTACGAGACCAAGTCCATCGACATCAGCAAGAGCTGCAAGACCTTCACCGTGAACCTGAAGCACGTCGGCAAGCTGCCGAAGAACGTGATGGGTCACAACTGGGTGCTGAGCAAGACCGCCGACATGGTGGGCGTCACCAGCGACGGCATGGCCGCCGGCCTGGACAACAACTACCTGAAGGCCGACGACGCCCGGATCATCGCCCACACCAAGATCATCGGCGGTGGCGAGTCCGATTCCGTGACCTTCGATGTGTCCAAGCTGCAGGCCGGCGAGGATTACCAGTTCTTCTGCTCGTTCCCGGGCCATGCCTCGATGATGAAGGGCGCGGTCAAGCTGGTCGACTGATCGGCGAATCGTTTTCCCGTGCGCCCCGGCTGGTCCGGGGCGTTTCGTTTCCGCCCCAATCTGGCCTGCTCGCGTCCGCGATTTCTTCCGGCCCTCTCCCCGCCGCGTCCCTTCCCTCCGGTGATCCGCCGCCTTGAGCGGTTCCGCGCTCGCGCGTCTTTTTGGTGCGCGTAAAACCCGACTCGCCCGCAAAGGGTGCGTGGTCGTGCGCCTCTCCAGGCGTTACTGAAAGTAAACGCCTGTGGGCGATGTGGGGTGTTACAGATCAGTGGTAAAAAACAGTTGTTCAGAAGGTCGTCGGAAAAATCTATGGAAAAGCGACTTTTTTTTATCTCGATCCTATTTTTAAAGAGCTTTGCCAGCCCCTTCCACGGAATGGCATAAGGCTTGCTGTTCAGCAGCGGCCAATACTTAAAAAAACCTCCTCGGAGCAAACTGCATGTCGAAGATTTTTCAGAAAGGCTTTCTGGCTCTCGCCGTGTCCACCGCCATGGGCTTCGCCCAGGCGGATATCGTCGTCGGCGTCGGCGCTCCCCTGACCGGAGGCAACGCGGCATTCGGGGAGCAATTGTGGCGCGGCGCCGAGCAGGCCGCGGCGGACATCAACGCGGCCGGTGGCATCAACGGCGAGAAGATCAAGCTGGTGAAGGGCGACGACGCCTGCGAGCCCAAGCAGGCCGTGGCCGTGGCCAACCGCCTGGTGGACTCCGAGAAAGCCGTCGCGGTGATCGGCCACTTCTGTTCCTCGTCGACCATCCCTGCCTCGGAAATCTACGACGAGGCCGGTATCGTCTCCATCACTCCGGCCTCCACCAACCCGCAGGTGACCGAGCGCGGGCTCAACGGCGAATTCCGCATGTGCGGTCGTGACGACCAGCAGGGCATCGTCGCCGGCGACTACATCATCGACGTGCTCAAGGCCACCAAGGTCGCCATCGTCCACGACAAGGACACCTATGGCCAGGGCCTGGCCGACGCCACCAAGGCGCAACTGGCCAAGCGCGGCGTGAAGGAAGTGCTCTACGAGGGCCTGACCCGCGGCGAGAAAGACTTCAACGCCCTGGTCACCAAAATCCGTTCCTCGGGCGCCGAGGTGGTCTATTTCGGCGGCCTGCACCCGGAAGCCGGTCCGTTGGTCCGCCAGCTGCGCGAGCAGGGCGTCAATGCCAAGTTCATTTCCGGCGACGGCGTGGTCACCGATGAACTGGTCACCACCGCCGGCGGCCCGCAATACACCAAGGGCGTGCTGATGACCTTCGGCGCCGACCCGCGCTTGATCGCCGACGGCAAGGCGGTGATCGATAAGTTCCGCAGCGGCGGTTACGAGCCCGAGGGCTACACCCTGTATTCCTACGCCTCGATGCAGGCTCTCGCCGCGGCCTTCAAGGGCGCCGGCGGAACCGACGGCGCCGCGGTCAGTGCCTGGTTGAAGAGCCATCCGGTGGAAACCGTTATGGGCAAGAAGGAGTGGGACCAGAAGGGTGACCTGAAAGTCTCCGACTACGTGATGTACGAGTGGGACGACCAAGGCAAATACCACCAGAAGTAAACCGCTCCCTGGACGCGGGCCGCCCGACCGGGCGTACCGCCGTCGCCGTTCCCGGCCGCTCCGCGAACGGCCCGCTCACGAGGCGGGTCGGCCGCGGGCGTGCCGCCGTTCTTCCCTACGCCTATGAGACTGATTCATGGACGGCATTTTCCTGCAACAGATGATCAACGGGTTGACCCTCGGCTCGGTCTACGGACTGATCGCCATCGGGTACACCATGGTTTACGGCATCATCGGCATGATCAACTTCGCCCACGGCGACGTGTACATGATCTCCGCCTACCTCTCGGCCATCGGCCTGGCGGTTCTCGCCTTCTTCGGCCTCGAGTCCTTCCCGCTGCTGATCCTCGGCACCCTGGCCTTCACCATCGTGGTCACCGGCGTGTACGGCTGGACCATCGAGCGGATCGCCTACCGGCCGCTGCGCAACTCCACCCGCCTGGCACCGCTGATCAGCGCCATCGGCATGTCGCTGATCCTGCAGAACTACGTGCAGATCAGCCAGGGCGCGCGTCAGCAGGGCGTGCCCACCCTGCTCGAAGGGGTGATCAAGTTCCACGTGGGCGATGGCTTCGTGCAGCTCACCTACACCAAGCTGTTCATCATCTTGGTGTCCTTCGTCGGCATGGGCGTGCTGACCTACGTGATCCAGCGCACCAAGCTGGGTCGCATGTGCCGCGCGACCCAGCAGGACCGCAAGATGGCCTCCATCCTCGGGATCAACACCGACCGGGTGATTTCCTACGTGTTCGTCATCGGTGCGTCCATGGCCGCCCTGGCCGGCGTGTTGATCACCATGAACTACGGCACCTTCGACTTCTATGCCGGCTTCATCATCGGCATCAAGGCCTTCACCGCGGCGGTGCTCGGCGGCATCGGCTCGCTGCCGGGCGCCATGCTCGGCGGGCTGATCCTCGGCGTCGCCGAGGCGCAGTTCTCCGGCCTGGTCAATTCCG
Source organism: Pseudomonas sp. RIT-PI-AD (assembly GCF_025642785.1). Taxonomy (GTDB): domain Bacteria; phylum Pseudomonadota; class Gammaproteobacteria; order Pseudomonadales; family Pseudomonadaceae; genus Pseudomonas_T. The sequence goes on along the minus strand of NZ_JANZKU010000003.1, from coordinate 242,968 downwards.
ACTTCAAGGACGTGTTCTCCTTCTCCCTGTTGGTGCTGATCCTGATTTTCCGTCCCCAAGGGCTCATGGGCAGACCCCATGTAGCGAAGGTGTAAGCGATGTCGGTTAGAGAATCTTCGATCGATCTCAAGCGTTGCCTGATCGATACCGTGCTGGCCGGCCTGGTGGCCCTGATCGTGTTCGGCCCGATCGTCGGCGTGGTCCTGCAAGGCTATGACTTCAACCTGCAGCCGGCCCGGGTGGGTTGGCTGGTGGCGGTGGTGATGCTCGGCCGCTTCGGCCTCAGCCTGTTCCTGCAGACGCCGCGCGGCCGACGCATGGCCGACAGCTTCGCGGCGCCCTCGGGCGGCGTGCACGTGCTGCCGTCGGACCACCGGTCGATGCTGCGCTTCGTGATCCCGGTGGTCATCCTGCTGGCCATCGCCTTCCCGTTCTTCGCCAACAAGTACCTGCTCTCGGTGGTCATCCTCGGACTGATCTATGTGCTGCTGGGCCTCGGCCTGAACATCGTGGTCGGCCTTGCCGGCCTGCTCGACCTGGGCTTCGTCGGCTTCTACGCCATCGGCGCCTACGGCCTGGCCCTGGGCTACCAATACCTCGGCCTGGGCTTCTGGTCGGCGCTGCCGATGGTGGTGATCCTCGCCGCCTGCGCGGGGGCTCTGCTGGGCTTCCCGGTGTTGCGCATGCACGGCGACTACCTGGCGATCGTCACCCTGGGCTTCGGCGAGATCATTCGGCTGGTGCTGAACAACTGGATGGAATTCACCCGCGGCCCCAACGGCGTGCCGGTTCCGGGGCCGACCTTCTTCGGCCTGGAGTTCGGTCGGCGTGCCAAGGAACAGGGCAACGTGCCGATCCACGAGTGGCTCGGGGTGGCCTATAACCCCAACGCCCAGTTGATCTTCACCTTCGTCGCGCTGTTCGTGATGGTCCTGCTGGTGCTCTATATCAAGCAGCGGCTGACCCGCATGCCCATCGGGCGGGCCTGGGAAGCCTTGCGCGAGGACGAGATCGCCTGTCGCGCCATGGGCCTCAACCACGTGCTGGTGAAGCTTTCCGCGTTCATGATGGGCGCCGCCGTGGCGGGCATCGCCGGGGTGTTCTTCGCCACCAAGCAGGGCTTCATCGACCCGTCGTCGTTCACCTTCTTCGAATCCGCGCTGATCCTCGCCATCGTGGTACTCGGCGGCATGGGCTCGACCCTCGGGGTGGTGATCGCCGCCTTCGTGCTGACGGTTGCGCCCGAACTGCTGCGCAGCTTCGCCGAGTACCGCGTGTTGCTGTTCGGCATCGTCATGGTGCTGATGATGATCTGGAGGCCGCGTGGCCTGGTGCGCATCAGCCGGACCGGCTTCGCCGTGAGAAAAGGAGTGGCGCCGTGAGCAGGGACATCATTCTCTCCGTCGATCACCTGATGATGCAGTTCGGCGGCATCCGCGCGCTGAACGACGTGAACTTCGAGATCGAGCGGCATTCCATTTCCGCGCTGATCGGCCCCAACGGCGCCGGCAAGACCACCGTGTTCAACTGCCTCACCGGTTTCTACAAGGCCACCGGCGGACGCATCCTGCTGAACACCCAGGAACAGCCGACCAACGTCGGCAAGGTGATGGGCGAAGCCTTCCAGGCGCGGGATTTCATTTCGCCGCCGAGCTTCTTCAACCGCCTGCACTACAAGATGTTCGGCGGCACCCACCTGGTGAACCGCGCCGGACTGGCGCGGACGTTCCAGAACATCCGCCTGTTCCGCGAAATGTCGGTGGTGGAAAACCTGCTGGTGGCCCAGCACATGTGGGTCAACCGCAACCTGATCGCCGGGGTGCTGAATACGCCGGCCTACCGCCGCGCCGAGGAAAAAGCCCTGGACACCGCGTTCTATTGGCTGGAAGTGGTGGACCTGGTGGACAGCGCCAACCGCCTCGCCGGCGAGTTGTCCTACGGCCAGCAGCGTCGCCTGGAGATCGCCCGCGCCATGTGCACCCGTCCGGAAATCGTCTGCCTGGACGAGCCGGCCGCGGGGCTCAACCCGGCGGAGACCGAGCGCCTGAGCGCGATCATTCGCCGCCTGCGCGACGAGCACCGGATCACCGTGCTGCTGATCGAGCACGACATGGGCATGGTGATGAGCATTTCCGACCAGGTGATCGTGCTCGACCACGGCGCCTTGATCGCCGAGGGCCAACCCGAACAGATCCGTAACGATCCCAAGGTGATCGCCGCTTATCTCGGCGCCGACGAGGAGGAAGTGGCATGAGCACCTTGCTGGAGTTCAAGGACGTCGACGTCCACTACGGGCCGATTCAGGCCCTGAAGAAGGTGTCGTTGCACATCGACGAGGGCGAGACGGTGAGCCTGATCGGCTCCAACGGGGCCGGCAAGTCGACCCTGCTGATGTCGATCTTCGGCCAGCCGCGCGCCTCGGCCGGGCAGATCGTCTACCGGGGTGTCGACATCACGCGCAAGTCGTCCGACTACGTAGCGTCCAACGGCATCGCTCAGTCGCCCGAAGGCCGCCGGGTATTCCCCGACATGAGCGTCGAGGAGAACCTGATGATGGGGACCATCCCCATCGGCACCAAATGGGTGGAGGAGGACATGCAGCGCATGTTCGACCTCTTCCCGCGGCTCAAGGAGCGGCGCAACCAGCGCGCCATGACCATGTCCGGCGGCGAGCAGCAGATGCTCGCCATCGCCCGCGCGCTGATGAGCCGGCCCAAGCTGTTGCTATTGGACGAGCCCTCCCTGGGCCTGGCGCCGATCGTGGTCAAGCAGATCTTCCAGACCCTGCGGGAACTGGCGAAGACCGGCATGACCATTTTCCTGGTGGAGCAGAACGCCAACCATGCGCTCAAGCTCTCGGACCGCGCCTACGTGATGGTCACCGGGGAAATCCGCATGACCGGCACCGGCCAGGAACTGCTCGGCAACGAGGACGTGCGCAGCGCCTACCTGGGCGGCCACTGAGTCCGTCCCGCCGGGCTTCCGGCGGGTCCCGGTGTGAGGCGAGGGCCCGTTCGACGGGCCCTCTTTTTTCGGAAGGGTAGTTGCGTGCATGCCCGCACCCGGTGTCCGAGCCGGGACGGATCGCGGGCCCTGTCCATTACCAGGACGCTCGCGGAGGCCTCGCGGGCGATACCCACAAAACGTGTGGAAGGCTTTGTGGATAAGGTGGGCGCAGTGGGCCATGGGCCTAGTCCCACGCCGCTTGCGGCCAATCGGTCAGGTTTCGTCCACTAGCCGTTTATGCTCGTGAATCAAGGGCTTATAGAATTTAGCAAGGGATTTCCCGAGCGTCGGAGTTGTCCCCGTCCGCTGTAGATAAGTCTGTGGGAAAGCCGGGGAACGAACGCGCGAAGGCAGCGCCCTCGCGGCTTCGCCGCCGCTGTTCGACTTTTGATCGATACCTCTTCCGCTAGGCGGGTGCCTGATAGGTCCAGGCAGTGGGCGCCGATCTTCTCGGTTGTCCACGCATTAGGTGGAAGGCCCTGGGGTTCCCATGTGGATAAAGCGGGGGCGGATCCCGCCGTCCCGGGTCATTCGGGACTTGGCGGGGATGCGTACGAATTCGTACAGGGGCTGCGGCGCGGGTCGCCGTACTCCCGGCGCCCCGCCAGTACCGCGCATCGCGCGGGCGCGCTGTCGCTAGGCCGCACGGGGCAGTGGAAGGGTGTCGCGCATCGGAGTATGGAGCGCGTCGGTGTGCCGACCCCCACCGACCGGCAGCGCGGTGGGTCATGGGGTCGCCCGAGGTAGCGCGGTTCCCTGTCCCAGACCTCGGCCGACGAAGGCGATGCCCCGGGTTGTCCACGGATACTGTGGAGCAGGGTGTGAGCCGCCTGTGGATAAGCTGCGGATAAGCCTGTCCGTGCCCGGCCGTCCGGGGGTGGCTGGGAATCGAACGGAATTCGCTCAGGACGGTGTCGACGACGTGCAGGCGGCGTAACACATGCGCCGGGTGGAAGAGGCTTGCCCCGCCCTGCGTTGGCCGTCCCCGCCGGGTCGAATGGGCGTAGGAACCCAGACGGCGGCGCGGATGCGCTTTTCTTCGACATCCCCTGTCCGTTTCTGGCGTTATGCTTGCCTGGCCTTCCAGGCCCGGGCGACCTGGCGGATGCCCTGGGCGCCCAGCCGTGCCGCTGGCGACGTCCCGCTCGGGCAGTCAACGATGAATCGATCGAGGAGAAACGAGATGACCGCAACCCTGTTCATTACCGGCGCCACGTCCGGGTTCGGCGAAGCCTGCGCCCGGCGCTTCGCCGCCGCCGGCTGGTCGCTGGTGCTCACCGGCCGCCGCGAGGAACGGCTGCGGGCCTTGAGCGAAGAGCTGTCGGCCCACACCGAGGTGCATCCGCTGGTGGTCGACGTGCGCGACCGTTCGGCGATGGAGGCGGCGATCGCCGGGCTGCCGGACGCCTTCGCCACCCTGCGCGGGTTGATCAACAACGCCGGGCTGGCGCTGGGGACCGATCCGGCGCCCAAGTGCGACCTCGACGACTGGGACACCATGGTCGACACCAATATCAAGGGCCTGCTCTACAGCACCCGCCTGCTGCTGCCGCGGCTGATCGCCCATGGCCGCGGCGCCGGCATCGTCAACCTCGGCTCGGTGGCCGGCACCTGGCCCTATCCCGGCAGCCATGTGTATGGCGCCACCAAGGCGTTCGTCCGGCAGTTCTCGCTGAACCTGCGTAACGATCTGGTGGGCACCGGGGTGCGTGTCACCGACCTGGAGCCGGGCATGTGCGAGAGCGAGTTTTCCCTGGTGCGCTTCGGCGGCGACCAGGCGCGCTACGACGCCACCTATGCCGGCGCCGAGCCGATCCAGCCGGGCGATATCGCCGAGACCATCTTCTGGATTCTCAACCAGCCGGCCCACATCAACATCAACAGCCTGGAACTGATGCCGGTGAGCCAGAGCTGGGCCGGTTTCGCGGTGGACCGTTCGCGCAAGGGGTGAGGCGGGCCGGCACCGGGCCGACGGCCCGGCGCCGATAGTCCCTCAGCTCGCCAGCAACCAGACCCCTACGCCCGCCGAGGCGGCGCCGGCCAGCCGCACCAGCGGCGCCGCGGCCGGGGGCAGCAGGCGCACCACGGCATAGCCGAGGGCATGCAGCGCGGCGGTGGCGGCGACGAAGCCGGCGGCATAGCCCCAGGGGCTGGCCAGGTCGGGCAGCTCCAGGCCATGGGCGGTGCCATGGACCAGGGCGAACCCGGCGGTGAGCGCCAGCGCCAGGGAAACCGGCGGCCTGGCCGCCAGGGCCACCAGCAGGCCCAGCGCCAGTACCGAGGCGGCGATGTCGGCCTCCAGGAACGGCAAGGCGAACCCGGCGAACCCGAGCAGGCCCCCCACCAGCATGGCGCCGACGAAGGTCAGCGGCAGCGCCCAGCGCGCCGCGCCGCGTTGCTGAGCGGCCCACAGGCCGACGGCGAGCATCGCCAGCAGGTGGTCCAGGCCGGTGAGCGGATGGGCGACGCCGGCGAGCATGCCGGACGTATCGTGGCCCGGATGGGCCAAGGCCAGCGCCGGGCTGAGCAGCAGGGCCAAGGCGAGGGAAAGGCGACGTGTATGCATCGTGAGGCTCCTTGAAGAACGCGTCCGCGGGCGCGTAGCGAATGGTGGTCAGGCGGCGCCGAGCAGCCCCTGGTGTTCGATGAAGGCGATGATGGTGTCCAGGCCCTGGCCGGTCTTCTGGTTGCTGAACACGAAGGGCTTGTCGCCGCGCATCTTCCGCGCGTCCCGATCCATCACGTCCAGGGAGGCGCCCACCAGCGGCGCCAGGTCGACCTTGTTGATCACCAGCAGGTCCGACTTGCAGATCCCCGGCCCGCCCTTGCGCGGCAGCTTGTCGCCGGCGGAGACGTCGATCACGTAGAGGGTCAGGTCGGAGAGTTCCGGGCTGAAGGTGGCCGACAGGTTGTCGCCACCGGATTCGACGATGATCAGCTCCAGGCCGGGAAACCGCCGGTTGAGCTGGTCCACCGCCTCCAGGTTGATCGAGGCGTCTTCGCGGATCGCCGTGTGCGGGCAGCCGCCGGTTTCCACGCCGATGATCCGCTCCGGTTCCAGCGCTTCGTTGCGCACCAGGAACTGGGCGTCTTCCTGGGTGTAGATGTCGTTGGTCACCACCGCCAGGTTGTAGCGGTCGCGCAGCGCGCGGCACAGCGCCAGGGTCAGGGCGGTCTTGCCGGAACCGACCGGGCCGCCGATGCCGATACGCAGGGGTTGGGCGTTCATCGGGTGTTCTCCTTCCTAGGATCGGAATAAACGGCTGTATTGGCGTTCGTGGGCCATGCTCGCCAGGGCCAGGCCGAAGGCGGCGGTACCCCAGCGAGAGGGATCGAGTTCGGCGGCCTCGCGCTGGGTCGCCTGCAGGCTGGGCAGCAACGCGGAGGTCAGGCGCTGGGCGGCCTGTTGGCCGAGGGGCAGGGTCTTCATCAGCACCGCCAGCTGGTTTTCCAGCCAGCCCCATAGCCAGGCGGCCAGGGCGTCCTCGGGGGCGATGTTCCAGGCGCGCGCGGCCAGCGCCCAGGCCACCGCCAGCCCGGGTGCCGGCAGGGACTCGAACAGTGCGCGCGCCGGCCCGTCCAGCTCCGGCAAGTCGCCGAGCAACTGTTGCAGCGAATAGCCCATCTGGCGGTTTTCCTGGTGCAGCTCGCGGGTCTCGCGGCTGGTGCGCTGGCGCTCGGCGAGGGCTCGCAGCTCGGCCCAATCCTCGCAGGCGGCGGCGCGGCAATGGGCGAGCAGCAGCGGCGCTTCGAATCGGCCGAGGTTGTAGCGCAGCTGGTCGGCGATCCAGCGCTGCGCGCTGTCCGGGTCGCGCACCTGGGCCTGCTCCACGGCCATTTCCAGGCCCTGGGAATAGCTGTAGCCACCGATCGGCAATTGCGGGCTGGCCAGGCGCAGCAGCGCCCAGGCCGGGTTCATCGGCGCACGCCGAACTGGTGCAGGCGCGGCGCATAGCTGAACTCCGCCTCGCCGGCATGGGAATGGTGGTGGCCGCCGCCATAGGCGCCCTGTTCGGGCTGGAAGGGCGCCTCCAGGGCGTCCACCTGGGCGCCCAGTTGTTCGAGCATCGCCTGGAGCACGTAGTCGTCCAGCAGGCGCAGCCAGCCGTCGCCGATCTGCAGGGCGACATGGCGGTTGCCCAGGTGGTAGGCGGCCCGGGTCAATTCGAAGGCACTGGCGCAGGTGACGTGCAGCAGGTGCTCGGCGGCGGCCCGGACGCGCACCACCCGGCCGTCCTCGGCGCGCAGGCATTCGCCGTCGTACAAGGGGGACTGGCCCCGCTCGAGGAACAGGCCGACGTCCTCGCCGTCGCCGCTGAAGCAACGCAGGCGACTCTTGCTGCGCGCCTCGTAGTTCAATTCCAGTTCGGCGTCCCAATGGGGCTGGGTTTCGATGCGATGGCGGATCACCAGCATGGGAGCTTCCGTGACGGTCAAGAAAAGGTGGATGGGGCTACCTGGAGCAATCCGCTTGCCAACCCGGCGGGTGGGCGGGTTCCGGCGCATGCCGGGGGCGGCTGGCGGAACCTGAATGGTGGGTCAGGATATTTTTGGTGCACGCGGCCGTCCAGTGCACCGGGTCGGTGCGCTCAGCCGTCCGGCTTGCCGAGCCCCAGCCAATGCTTGCCGCCGACGAAGATGAAGCGCAGCTGTTGGGTGATCTTGGCTTCCGCGCGCAGGTGCGGCGGCAGCTCGGGGTCGGGCGGGTCGATCAGTTCGGGAAGGGTGGCGAAGACCGTCTTGACCACCAGGTCGGAGATCACCTCCAGGGCGGCGTCATCCAACTGGGGGACCCGGTTCATCAGCTTGAGATCGGCCGCCAGGTCGTCGGTGATGCGCTGGCGCAGCGTGCCGATGGCCTGGCGCACGGGCTGCGAACCGCCGTATTGCTCGCGGGCGAGGAACAGGAACTGGCCGCGGTTGGCGCTCACCGCATCGAGAAAGATGCGCGTGCTGGCTTCCACCAGGCCACCCAGTTCGAACTCGTTGCGCCGCACTTGGCGCAGGGTCTCGCGGAAGGTTTCGCCGACCTCGGCGACCAGCGCCAGGCCGAGTCGATCCATGTCCTGGAAATGCCGGTAGAAACCGGTCGGCACTATCCCCGCGCGGCGCGCCACCTCGCGCAGGCTCAGGCTACCGAATCCGCGACCGCTGTCCATCAGCTCGCGCGCGGCATCCATCAACGCCTGGCGGGTCTGTTGTTTCTGTTCGGCACGGAGAGAGGACATGGGGCGCGGGCATCCTTGGCGACGAGCCGCCACTCTAGCAAATGGCCTTCCCGGGCGTCGAACCGGGTTCAACGGCGCCTGGGCGCGGCTGTGCAAGGTGACGAACGTCGACGGCGGGATACGAGCGAATACCGGCGGAGCGAGGCGTGGCGGGAACTCAGGCACGACGCGGCGAGGAGGACCTCGCTTGAACGACAGACCCGGCACGGGCCGGGTCTTTTACAGGGTCCACGGGGTGGGATTAGGCTGCACGATGTGCCTCCAGCAGGCGATCGGAACCGCCTTCGGCCAGGCGCAGGGCAGCGGGGGTACGCGACGCGCCGTCTGCGGCTACCCGAAACGCGCCCGGGGTGCGATCGGCCCCATCTTCGGCGACACGGATGCCCGGGGTGCGCGACGAGCCGTCTTCGGCGATGCGTTGCGAGCCGGGGGTACGATCAGCGCCATCCTCGGCGACGCGGTCGCGTTGCAGCAGACGGTCGGAACCGCCTTCGGCGAGGTCGCCCCGCTGCAGGGCACGGTGGTTCTGGCCGTGGTCACCCTGGATGAAGGTGCTGGCGCGGGCTTCGCCGAGAATGGGCTGCGGCTGGTTCTGCGGCAGGGCGAACACGCTGGTGGACAGGCTGGCCAGGATCAGGCTGGCGAGTAGGGTGGTTTTCATGATGGGCTCCTTGTGGGGGCGTAAGGGATTACGGAGTCCATGTTACTCAGGATAAATCGATGAAAAAGCGCAGATACAGAATAGTAAGAATCAATATTATTGATTGTTAGCGTGCGAACGGTCTAGCCAGGGGCTTTGCGGCGACGAGGCGCACCTCCGGTTTCCTGATCGAGCGGTCGGTTTCCGGGGAGCTGAGGCGCGGGGAAGCGGAACGAGGGCGGGGCGCGAGGAGGCGCGCGGCCGGAGCCGCGCGTACCGGGACTCAGGGATGCAGTTCGCGCTCGCGCTCCTGGCGCTGGTCGCAGGTCATGAAGCCGGTGTGATCGACCAGACCATTGGCGTCGAAGCTGACATGGAACGGCTGCTGATGGCCGTCGGTGGTCAGGATGTAGTTGTTGCAGGTGCCGGGACGATAGGTGCGCTTCACCTCGGAGGACGCCGGTCCACCGATGGCCAGTACGCGTTCCTTGGTCATGCCCTTCTCGACTTGCTTGACCAGCGGCTCGTTGCGGTAGGTGAAATGGTCCACCGGGTTTTCCGGTTTGCTTGCGCAACCGGCCAGGGTCGCGAGGGCGAAAACGGTGGCGAGGGTTTGCTTGTACATAAAGCGCTTCCTTGTTTAGGGACATTCCTGGATGTTGATCCGCAAAGCGCGTCAGGAGTTCGCGCGATATGCGGCGGCGCGCTTCGCCGTCAGCGTCCAGCTTCGTGCTCAGGAGGATTTCCATGGCGGATTCGGCCAAGACCCGCTACCCGCTGGTGCTCGTACCGGGTTTGCTGGGTTTCGTGCGACTACCGGGCTACCCCTATTGGTATGGCATCGAGTCGGCCTTGCGCCGCGAAGGTGCCCAGGTCTTCCCGGTGCTGGTGTCCGCCCTGCACGACAGCGAGGTGCGTGGCGAGCAGTTGCTGGAGCGCATCCAGGCGGTGCTGGAGCGCACCGGTGCGGACAAGGTCAACCTGATCGGCCACAGCCAGGGCGCGCTCACCGCTCGCTATGCCGCGGCGCTCAGGCCCCAGCAGGTGGCTTCGGTGACTTCCGTGGCCGGGCCCAACCACGGCTCCGAACTGGCCGACCATCTCCAGCGGCGGGCGCCGCCCGGGAGCCTGCGCGAGGGCCTGCTGGTCGCCCTGATGGTGGGCGTGGCGCATTGCCTGGCGTGGCTCGAGCGCGATTACCAGGGGCTGCGCCTGCCGCTGGATGCGCGCGCCGCGCAGCGCTGCCTGACCCGCGCCGGGGTGGCGGCGTTCAACGCGCGCTTCCCCCAGGGCCTGCCCGACACCTGGGGCGGCATGGGCCCGGCCCAGGTCCAGGGGGTGCGCTACTACTCCTGGACCGGCACCCTGCAAGCCGACGCCAGCCGCGGATCGAATCGGATGGATCTCACCCATTACGCCTGCCGGCTGCTGGCACGCACCTTCGTCGAGGAGGCCCGGCACTGCGATGGTCTGGTGGGGCGCTACAGCGCGCATCTGGGGGAAGTGATCGGCGACGATTACCCGCTGGATCACCTGGATATCGTCAACCAGGGGTTCGGTTTGGTGGGGCGTGGGGCGGATCCGGTCGGGCTGTTCCTTGCCCATGCCAGGCGACTGCGGGAGGCGGGGTTGTGAAACAGCGGACCCCGCCCTCGACGATTCGCCGCACCGAGTGAAGAAGCCCGTGGGATTACTGGGCCTCTTCGGCTTTCTGCAGGCGCTGAGCGTTCAACGCATTGGCCTGTTCGATCTGCTGCTTCAACTGGGCCTCCTGCTGGCGGGCCTGTTCGGCCTGCTTGGCCTGCAGCGCGGCGGTGGCGGCGGTTTCTCCGGCGCCACAGGCCGCGACGCTCGCAGCCAATAGAAACGCAAACGTCATACGCGACAGGGCCATGGGGCTTCCTCCTCGGGAGTGGACAGCCGCAGTATGCCTGATGGGAACAGCGCGGTAGGGCGCTGGCGCGCCCGGCCGTTCCGCCCGGCGGCGAGCCGGGGGAAAGCGGCCAGGGGTGATCAGCTCAGTGCGCGGATCAGCTCCGCCTTGCGCATCCGCGAGCGGCCGCGGACGTTCTGTGCGGCGGCGCGTTTCATCAGCTCGTCGCGTGTCAGCGCGCTCAAGGAAGAACTGCCGGAATGGCCGCCGCTACTGGCCCGGCCGTGGTTCGGCGAGTGGCCCTTGCGGGTCGCCGCCGCCCGGCGCGCGGAGTCCTTGCGGTCGGCGCGCTTGGCGGTGCCGCTCTTCGCCTTGCCGGAGCCGGATTTCTCGCCGCCGCCGCTCTGCTTGTTGACCGTCGCCCAGGCGCGCGCCTCGGCTTCCTTTTCCGAAACGCCACGGTCCTCGTAGCTTTCCGCGATGTGCTCGGCCTTGCGCTTCTGCGCTCCGGTGTACTTGGATTTATCGCCTTGGGACATGGGGAGGATCTCCGATCGAGTGGCTCCGAAAAATTCGACTGCCACGCTGCCCGGGGTTCCCCTCGCGCCGACGTGCGGCTAGCCGTAGCGCTTCTTCGCCTCGATGGCCAGGCCGCTGCCGATGCTGCCGAAGGTGTTGCCCTCCAGATGGCGGGCGTTCGGCAGCAACTCGGCGATGATTCGCCGCAACGCGGGGACGCCGCTGGAGCCGCCGGTGAAGAACACCGTATCCACCTGCGCGGCGGTCAGGCCCGCCTTGTTCAGCAGGTCGCCGACGCTGTCGCGGACACGCCCCAGCAGGCTTTCGATGGCGGCCTCGAACAGGTCGCGCGTCAGCTCCACCTCGAGGCCTTCCTCGATGCGCGCCAGGGACAGGTTCAGGCGGTCGGCCTCGGTGAGGTCGATCTTGCTCTGTTCGACCTGCATCGCCAGCCAGTGCCCGGCGCGTTGCTCGATCAGGCGGAACAGGCGGTCGATGCCGCTGGCGTCGACGATGTCGTAGCGCATGCTCTTCAGCGCCAGTTGGGTCTTCTGTGCGTACAGCGTGTTAATCGTGTGCCAGGTGGCCAGGTTCAGGTGGTAATGGGTCGGCATGAAGGCATCGCTCTTCATCCGGCTGCCGTAGCCGAACAGCGGCATCACGCCGCGCAGGCTGAGCTGTTTGTCGAAGTCGGTGCCGCCGATGTGCACGCCGCCGGTGGCGAGGATGTCGTCCTGGCGTTCGGCGTGGTCGCGGCGCTCGGGCGACAGGCGGATCAGCGAGAAGTCCGAGGTGCCGCCGCCGATGTCGACGATCAGTACCAGTTCCTCGCGGTCGATGCCGCGTTCGTAGTCGAAGGCGGCGGCAATGGGTTCGTACTGGAATGAAACCTCGTCGAAACCGATGGCCTTGGCCACCGCCACCAGGGTGTCCGCGGCCTCGCGGTCGGCCTCGGGGTCGTCGTCGACGAAGAACACCGGCCGGCCCAGGACCACCTGTTCGAAGGCACGCCCGGCCACCGCCTCGGCGCGCTGCTTGAGTTCGCCGATGAACAGTCCGAGCAACTGCTTGAACGGCATGGCGCTGCCGAGCACCGTGGTTTCGCTCTTCAGCAGCTTCGACCCCAGCAGGCTCTTCAGCGAGCGCATCAGGCGCCCCTCATAGCCTTCCAGGTACTCCTCCAGGGCGCGCCGGCCATAGACCGGGCGGCGCTCCTCGAGGTTGAAGAAGACCACCGAGGGCAGGGTGATCTTGCCGTCCTCCAGGGCGATCAGCGAGTCCTCGCCGGGCCGCCACCAGCCGACGGTGGAATTGGAGGTGCCGAAATCGATGCCGCAGGCGCGGGCGGGTTGATCCTTGTACATGTCGCGACGGTTCCGGGTGCGAAAACGGCCGCGCAGTGTATGCGAGCGCGCCGGCGAATGCAGGCCCGGTCGCGGGAAAACCGACGCCGCGTCAGCCGGCCGGGTCGGCCTTGCGGTTCCAGCGCGACCACTCGAAGCCCAGTACCACGAATACCGACAGGGCGAAGGGCAGCAGCAGGTAGAAGCCACGGAACACGATGAGCGCGGCCAGCACGTCGGACTTGTGCAGTTCCGGCATGGCGGCCAGGAAGGTCACCTCCAGCACGCCCAGCCCGCCCGGGGCATGGGAAAGCAAGGCCAGGGAGAAGGACGCGAGGAACACCCCGAGTACCACCATGTAGCCCGGGTTGCCTTCGCTGGGCAGGGCGAAATAGATGATCGCCGCGGCACAGGCCAGCTCCAGCGGCCCCGCCAGCAACTGGCGGGCGACGATGCCCAGGCGCGGGTATTCGATGTGCAGCTTGCCCCAGGTCCAGGGCTTGAAGCGGCGCCAGGAACCTAGCACGTAGAGCGACACCAGCCCCAGCAACACCAGGCCGATGGACACCGAGAGCCAGGGGCCGACGTTGGCCACCCGGGTGATCAGTTGCGGCTGGATCACCAGCACACAGCCACTGGCGAACAGGGTGCCGAGCACGAAGGTGAAGGAGCAGAAGACGATCAGGATGCCGATTTCCTGGGGCGACAGGCCCTTGGTCCGGTAGGCGCGGTAACGCACCAGGGCGCCGGAGAACACCGAGGCGCCGATGTTGTGGGCCAGGGCATAGGTGGTGAAGGAGCAGAGGGTGATGAACCACCAGGAAATCTTCTTGCCCAGGTGGGCCACCGCGATGCGGTCGTACCAGGCCAGTGCGCAATAGGCGCCGAAGGTGGCGGTGCCCGCCAGGAGCCAATTCAGATGGGAGATGGCGCCGAGGCTGGAGGCGATCTCGTCGAGGGAGGTGTTCCGGACTTCGTGATAGAGCAGGTAGCAGGACAGAATCACCGCACCCATACCGACGAGGGTCCAGAGCAGATCACTCCTCTTCATCATTGGCATGACTCCTTAGCCTTTGGCTGTAGTCCCTTACCGCACGCCAAGGGCAGGGGGCCGACGCGCGCCGGATGCGGGAAGCGCTCGGCGGCCGCTCGCGGGTTGGATCCGGCTGGACAACGGCGGGGCAGTATCCCGGACGGCGGCATCTTCCTCAACTCCTGTGGGCGTAACGAGGTGTTTCCTGGGGACGGCCATTCCGGCGGGCCTTCAGGTGTGACCTGCAAAGGGGCCGGCATTATCCACGCAGTTGTCGTATCGCGCCCGGGCCCTTGCGCGGCGGCCGCCCGCTGCGGTTTCGCGCGCGCTGCTGGGATGGCGGCGGGGCGGGTCGGTCGCGGGTCGCCGGGCGCGCGGGAAGGCCCTCGCTAGAGGCGCCGGCGGCGGGCCGAGGTGTCTTATCCGTCCACCAGGGGCGCTCTGGGGAACATGGCCAGGGACTACCGTTCAGCGGATATCGCGAACGAAAGCCAGAGGGCACGCATCGTAATTTCACAGAGACGAGGAGTGATCGCCATGAGTGAGAAAGCGCTGTACGAGATCCAATACAAACTGCTGGGCGAGCCCCACGCCGACCTGATCACCGACCTGAACGTGCCGGTGATCGACGTCGTCCAGGAACTGGCCCGCAAGCACAACGTGGCGGTCAACGATGAACTGGCCGCTGCCGACGACAGCGATTCCGCAGTGCCCCTGGTGGTGCCGATCACCGACGTACACATCCACAGCGTGGAAGTGAACGAGGCCGGCGAGGTCCTCTGAGCCGCGACCGATCAACGCCTCGACCGTCGCCAAGCGGCGGCGAGGCGACCCGCCCCCTCGCCGGTTCTGTTCTCCCTCCGCTTCTGACGCCTCACCGCCGCCTGGCAGACGCGCATTCGCCTCGTCCTCCGATACGCCGGTCTTTTGGCCGCGGTTATGACCGCCTTCACAAAATCGCCTTGTAGCGACCGTCGATTCGCATCCCTGCCCCTCCCACGGGTTACCCTCGCCGGCTCGCTGCGCTGGGCCTGGCCTGCGAGCGGGACACGCGCGTTCCCTCCAAGGGCTGTTCGAGCCTGCCGATTCGCGGCCAGCGGCCGCACGAGCGCTCGGACACTCCGGGTCCGCTACGGGTCGATCAGGGCTTTCCAGGCCCGGAAGGCCGTCATTTCTTTCAGGCGCCGGTTCGTCCCGCGCCGGAGCGCGTCCGCATGAACAAAAATGTTCTCTATATAGGCATCGCCATTATGGTCGGAGCGATCGTCTCGCATTCCGCAGGGTCTTTCGCCAGGAGCTTCCCTCTGCTGAGCACCCTGGTGATGGTCGCCTTCGCCGCCGGTGTGGTGTACCTGATCGTATTGATGATGAAGCGCAACGCCGGCGTCACCAAGGCCGATCCCGGCGTCCGCGAGGCCGCGCTGAACTTCACGCCTTCGGCGACCCATGCCCGCCTTTACGTCTGCCGCGAGGGCTTCATCGCCAAGCTGCAGGGCATCGATATCCAGGTCGATGGTGAACGCGTCGCGCAATTGAAGAGCCCGCAGTTCACCTGCCTCGAACTGAGCCCCGGCCCGCACCGATTGCAGGCGGCGATGACCGCCGGCCTCGGCGGCAAGCAGACCCTGTCCAACGAAACGCCGCTCGACGTGCGTGCCGGCGACATCCTTTGCTATAGCCTGCGCATCGAGATGGGCGCGCTGAAGGGCGCCTTGGTGCTCGAGCCGGTCGCCGCGCCGGCCAGCCTGCTGCCCCGGTTGAAAGGCACCACCATGGTGTTGCCGCTGGTGGCCCAGGTCGGCCCGTAACCCGATTCAACGAGCCTGTTCCGTATGTCCCGTTCTCACGCCACGCCCCTGAGCGCCGAGGTCCGCGCTCGATTGTTCAGCCACCTGGCCGCCATGGAGCAGGCCGGCTTGCCGGCCCAGCATGCCTTCGCCGCGCTCGAACTGCCGGCGCCCTGGGGCAGGCGCCTACCCACCCTGCTCCGCCACCTGGCCGCCGGCCAGGACATCGCTTCGGCGGGGCACATGGCGGGTCTGTTCGACGCCTTCGAAACCCAGCTTCTACGGGCGGCACAGAGCGCCGGCAGCCCGGCCTGGTGCTATCGACGGCTGGCGGACGCTTACACGCGCCAGGCCCAGCGCCGGGCACGGGTGAAGGCGCGGCTATTCCTGCCCGCGGCGGTTTTGGCGATCGCCCTGCTGGTCCAGCCGTTGCCGCTCTGGGTGAGCGGGGCGCTGAGCCTGCCCGGTTACCTGTGGACGGTGCTCTGGCCGCTGCTCGCACTGGCGGGCGTTTTCTACCTGGGCCGCACGCTGGGGCGCCGCCTGAGGGCCGCCCGTACGCCCGGTCTGGACGCCTTGCTCCTGCGCCTGCCGGGGTGGGGGCAGTTGCTGGCGCGGCGCAAAACCCGGGATTTCTTCGAAAGCCTGGGCATGCTGCTCGCCGCTGGCCTGCCGATGCTCGACGCCTTGCCCAAGGCGCTGGACACCCTGGACAACGCCGCCTTACGCGAAACCTTCGGCGGCCTGGCGGCGGAAGTCGAAGGCGGCGGCTCACTCACGTCGGCGCTGCGGCGCCTGGCGTTCCCGGGCCGTACCCGGGTGCTCGGCCTGCTGGTCGCCGGCGAGGCCAGTGGCAGCCTGCCAGAGCTGTTGCTGCGCCACGTCGCGATGGAAAGCACGGCGCTCGACGACATCGACGAGCAACTGGCGGCCTGGCTGCCGCGCCTGCTGTATGCCGTCCTCGCGCTCTGGATGATCCACACCCTGCTGGGCGGGGGTGCCTTCCTGCCGCAGTTGCCGGACGAGCTTCGCTGACGGGCTCGTCGGCGGCTGTCCCCTGTCGCCCGCCTGCCACGACAGCCTTCCCGTCTTGCCTAAAGATCGTCGCGCCCTGTACGTCCCCGCCTTGACCGTCGCTCTTTTTTCCAGCGACCCGCCAGGGGGTGCTCCATGTCCTTCACCGCTGCCCTGACCTCGGGGCTCAAGGCCCTGAGTCAGGCCGTCACGCCAAGCGAGCCGGCCTACCGGGTCTTCAATGTGGTCCTCAAGCAACGGATTCGCCTCAGCCCGGCCCTGACCCGTTTCGTCTTCGCCGGCCCGGACGTGGCGCGCATGCGCACCCGGGCGCCGGACCAGCGGATCAAGGTGCTGTTCCCCGGCGCGGACGGGCAGCCGCCGAATCTCCCGGACGAGCCGGAGTGGTACGCCCACTACCGCACCCTGGACCCGGCCCTGCGCCCGCCGATGCGCACCTACACCCTGCGGGCCCTGCGCGCCGACGAGGTGGACGTCGAGTTCGTCCTCCACGGCGACAGTGGTCCGGCGTCCTCCTGGGCGACCCATGCACGCCCCGGCGACCCGGTGCAACTGGTCGCGCCGAACCGGGCCTTTTCCGGCGACCCCGGCGGCTACGAGTGGAAGCCGCCGGCAGATGTGCGCGAGGTCCTGCTGATCGCCGACGAGACCGCGGTGCCGGCCGCCGCCGGGATACTCGAGAACCTGGCCGGGATGGCCCGTCCGCCCCGGGTGCAAGCCTTTCTCGAAGTGCCCGCCGAAGCGGATCGCCGGGAGCTGGAGGCCGGCGCCGCGGCCGACGTGCGCTGGCTGCCCCGCGAGGCCAGCGGCTGCGCCTATGGCGCGCGGATGATCGAGGCGGCGCGGGAACAGGCGCGGGTGCCCTCCGCCAGCGCGCCCGGCAAGCGTCGGCTCGAGGACATCGACCTGGACCAGCGGATTCTCTGGGAAAGCGCGTCCCGCGCCGACCGCGGCTTCTACGCCTGGGTCGCCGGGGAGTCGGCGGCGGTGATGGCCATCCGTCGCCACCTGATCGGCGAGCGTGGCCTGGACAAGCGCGCTTGCAGCTTCATGGGCTACTGGCGCCATGGCAAGCGGAACGACTGAGCCCGCGCATCGTCGGATTCCATAGGGGGCGGCCCGCGCCGCGAGCGGTAGCAAGCGGGTGGCGCTCCCCGGCGGCGGGCCGATCGGCGCGCCGACCCATCCGATGCAGAACGAACCCGTGGAGGACACCATGGCCGGAGGTTGGAGCAACGACGGCGCGGTGCAGGAACAAATCGACAGCACCCTGGCGGACGCCGTGCAGCGCGCCCGCAGCCAACTGCCCAAGGGCGAGAGCCTGACCCACTGCGAGGAATGCGACGCGCCGATCCCGGAAGCGCGGCGCCGGGCGGTACCGGGCGTGCGCCTGTGCGTGAAATGCCAGGCGGCCCACGACAAGGAGCAGGCGGCGTTCAGCGGCTACAACCGCCGCGGCAGCAAGGACTCCCAACTCCGCTAGATTCGGACTCAGAACAGGAAATAGCGCTGGGCCATCGGCAGCACCTCGGCCGGTTCGCACCAGAGCAGTTGGCCGTCGGCCTTGACCTGGTAGTTCTGCGGGTCGACCTCGATGTCCGGGGTGTAGTGGTTGTGGATCAGGTCCTTCTTCTGCACCGAGCGACAGCCTTTGACCACCCCGATGCGTTTTTTCAGGCCGAGCCGCTCCGGTACCCCGGCCGCCACGGCGGCCTGGCTGAGGAAGGTCAGGCTGCTGGCGTGCAGCGACCCGCCGTAGCTGCCGAACATGGGGCGGTAATGCACCGGTTGCGGCGTCGGGATGGAGGCGTTGGCGTCGCCCATCAGGCTGGCGGCGATCACCCCGCCCTTGAGGATCAGGGTCGGCTTGACGCCGAAGAACGCCGGGCGCCAGAGCACCAGATCGGCCCATTTGCCCACTTCGATGGAGCCGACCTCGTGGGCGATGCCGTGGGTGATCGCCGGGTTGATGGTGTACTTGGCGAGGTAGCGCTTGACCCGGAAATTGTCGTTGCCCGGGGCGTCCTCCGGCAGGGCGCCGCGTTGCTTCTTCATCTTGTCGGCGGTCTGCCAGGTACGGGTGATCACCTCGCCGACCCGGCCCATGGCCTGGCTGTCGGAACTGATCATCGAGAAGGCGCCGAGGTCGTGGAGGATGTCCTCGGCGGCGATGGTCTCGCGGCGGATACGGCTTTCGGCGAAGGCCACGTCCTCGGCGATGCTCGGATCGAGGTGATGGCAGACCATCAGCATGTCCAGGTGCTCGTCGATGGTGTTGCGGGTGAACGGCCGGGTCGGGTTGGTCGAGCTGGGCAGCACGTTGGGCAAACCGCAGGCCTTGATGATGTCCGGCGCGTGGCCGCCGCCGGCCCCCTCGGTGTGGTAGGTGTGGATGGTGCGGCCCTTGAACGCGCCCAGGGTGGTCTCGACGAAACCGGACTCGTTGAGGGTGTCGGTGTGGATCGCCACTTGCACGTCGTACCGGTCGGCGACCGACAGGCAGTTGTCGATGGCGGCCGGGGTGGTGCCCCAGTCCTCGTGCAGCTTGAGACCGATGGCGCCGGCCTCGATCTGCTCGATCAGCGGCTCCGGCAGGCTGACGTTGCCCTTGCCGGTGAAGCCGATGTTCATCGGGAAGGCCTCGGCGGCCAGCAGCATCCGCGCCATGTGCCAGGGGCCGGGGGTCACCGTGGTGGCGTAGGTGCCGGTGGCCGGGCCGGTGCCGCCGCCGATCAGGGTGGTGGTACCGCTCATCAGGGCTTCTTCGATCTGCTGCGGGCAGATGAAATGGATATGGCTGTCGATGCCGCCGGCAGTGAGAATCATGCCCTCGCCGGCGATGACTTCGGTGGCGCCGCCGATGGCGATGGTCACGTCCGGCTGGATGTCCGGGTTGCCGGCCTTGCCGATCGCGGCGATGCGCCCGTCCTTGAGGCCGACGTCGGCCTTGACGATGCCCCAGTGGTCGAGGACCAGCGCGTTGGTGATCACCGTGTCGACCACGTCGGCGGCGCACAGCTGGCTCTGGCCCATGCCGTCGCGGATCACCTTGCCGCCGCCGAACTTCACTTCGTCGCCGTAGGTGGTGAAGTCCTTCTCCACCTCGATCCACAGGTCGGTGTCGGCCAGGCGCACCTTGTCGCCGAGGGTGGGGCCGAACATGTCGGCATAGGCTTGGCGGGAAATCTTCATCTTTCCGATCCTTTGAGGGCTTGAGCGGATATCTGTGGGAGTGGCCTCAGCCACGGGCTGTTCTGTCGTGGCTAACGCCACTGCCACAGAGGTTGTTCATCTTTTCGCGGCTGAAGCCGCTCCCAGGTTTCAGGTGGCTCGTGGGTGGGGTTGGCCAAATCCATCTGGTTGCCGAAAGTAGGGTCGACCTGTGGGAGTGGCTTCAGCCACGAACTGCCTGTCATGGCTAGAGCCGCTCCTACAGAACCACGGTGATCACGCCAGGTCGCCCATCACGCGCCCGGCGAAGCCGAATACCCGGCGTTTGCCGGCCAGTTCGACCAGTTCGACCTCGCGGCTCTGCCCCGGCTCGAAGCGCACCGCGGTGCCGGCGGGGATGTTCAAGCGCATGCCGCGGGAGGCTTCGCGGTCGAAGGCGAGGGCATCGTTGACCTCGAAGAAATGGTAATGGGAGCCCACCTGGATCGGACGGTCGCCGCCATTGGCGACGCTGAGGCTCAGGGTGCGGCGGCCGACATTGAGTTCGATGTCGCCGTCGGCGATCTGGTATTCGCCGGGGATCATGGGCGGCTCCGGAGTTGTTTGTAGTAGAGGGCGGTGGGGTGGTAGCGGCCGTCGGGGTTGGCCGCGTAGTCGGGGATTTCGCCAACGCGCTGGTAGCCGAGTCGCCGGTAGAAGGGTTCGGCCTCGGAGCCCGCGAGGGTGTCCAGGTGCAGCAGGCCGCGGCCGAGCCCGGCGGCATGGGCCTCCAAGGCCTCCATCAGACGGCGGGCGATGCCGCGGCGACGGGTGCCGCGCAATACCAGCAGCTTTTGCACCTCGGCGCGGTTCAGGCCGTTGCGCTTGGTGGCGAGTGCCAGTTGCACGCTGCCGAGCACCTCGCTGCCCTCCAGCGCCACCCAGAGCGACACCTTGCCCTGGCCGAGGCCATCGGCGACTTCGTCCCAATAGGCGGCGATCTCCGCGTCGTCCAGGTCGGCGAGAAAACCCACCGAGGCCCCGCCGTCGACGCTGTCGCGTAACAGTTCGGCGAGGCCTGCGCGGTAGCGCGGGAAGTCCGCGGCGGCGATCCGTTTCAGGTCGAAGTCAGGCATGCGGGCTCCGGAACGAGGGGCATGGAAAGGGGGAGAGACCGTCGAGGCGCCGCCGTCGACGCCTTCGCACAGGGGGTCGGCGAGGCCGCGCGGTCGGGCGGGTAGTCGGCGGCGCCGCGCCGTTTCGGTTCGAGGTCAGGCATGCGCCGGCTCCAAGATGAGTTGCATGAAGGTCAGGTCCAGCCAGCGGTCGAACTTGTACCCGACCTCCGCCATCTGCCCGCTGACGACGAACCCGAGGCCTTGGTGCAGGCGGATCGAAGGGGCGTTGCCGCTTTCGATGGCGGCGACCATCACGTGCAGGCCCTGGGTCCGCGCGCGCTCGATCAGCGCCCGCATCAGGTTGGCCCCGATCCCCTGGCCGCGCCGTTCGGGGTGCACGTAGACCGAATGCTCCACGGTGTACCGGTAGCCCTGGAACGCACGCCAGGGACCATAGCTGGCATAGCCGAGGAACGCGTTCCCGGCATCCCGGGCGACCAGCACCGGGTAGCCCTGGGCGGTGCGTTCGGCGAGCCAGCGTCGACGGTCTTCCAGGTCCACCCGGGTTTCGTTCCAGATCGCCGTGGTGTGCTGCACCGCGTCGTTGTAGAGGGCGAGGATGTCCGGCAGGTCGGTGTCCCGGGCGTCGTCGAGGCGGCAGGTCATGGCGGGTCTCAGGCAATGGGCTGGTGCACGGTGACCAGCTTGGTCCCGTCGGGGAAGGTGGCTTCCACCTGGATTTCCGGGATCATTTCCGCCACCCCGTCCATGACTTGCTCACGGCTGAGCAAAGTGGTGCCGTAGTGCATCAGGGCGGCGACGGTCTGGCCGTCGCGGGCGCCTTCCAGCAGCGCGGCGGAAATCAGCGCCACGGCTTCCGGGTGGTTGAGCTTCACGCCTCGGGCCAGCCGCCGCTCGGCCACCAGGCCGGCGGTGAAGATCAACAGCTTGTCTTTTTCGCGGGGGGTGAGGTCCATCGATTGCTCCAGTCTTTGGGGCCGCCGGCTAGGGGCTTCCCGATTGCCATGGGGAAAGCGCCCGTGTCGGGCGCCTGGGGCCGGCTGAAAAATCAGCCCGGTCGAAAATACTCGGTGCCAACGGCGCCGCGCGGCTCGCAGGGCGAGGTTCCAGGGGAAGGCTGACTTCATCGAGCGCCGGCTCCAACGGCTTTCGACTCGATGGGCGATCCTTCGTATGGGCGGCTTGGCATGGACGCTAGGTGCTCCAGATCCGCGGCGCCAGCGCCGCGCGCCCGAGCAGGGCAGGGCGTAGCAGGCGCCAGAGTTCGATCAGCCAGGCGCGGGCGTGCAGCGCCTCGCGGGCGAGGCAGCGGGCGACGAGCAGGCCGGGCAGTTGGCTGAGGTCGCCGCGCAGCCGTCCTGGGAAAAGGCCGGCCTGTGCGCGGCAACGGTCGAGCAGCTCGGCGTCGATCTCGCCGCTGACCAGCAGGGTGGCGAACACCGGTTGGCCGGCGAGGCCGATGGGCGAATCCAGCAGGCCGTCGTCGCCCTCCAGGCGCTGCCGCTCGTGCCAGAGCAGGCGGCCGTCGCGGCGGATGTCCAACTGCGCCTGGAAGTGTCCGGCGGCGAAGCGCTCGCCGCAGGCCGGGCGGCCGAGAGCGACCATGTCCCAGTAGAACAGGCGGGCGTCCGTGGCCAGGTCGATGCGGGTTTCCAGTTCGGCGCGGGCGCCGGAAAACACGATGGTTTCCTGGGGCAGCCATTCCAGGGTGGCGCCGGCCTCGACGCGTAGGTTCAGCCGTTGCCGCGCGCTGGCGCCGGCGCGGTACCACTTGGCCGCGCCGGGGCTGGTGAGCTGGGCCCAGGCCTGGGGGCCGAGGCGGATGTCCAGGTCGAGGGTGTCGCCCCCGGCGATCCCGCCGGGTGGGTGCACGACGATGTGCTGGCACACCTCGGGGCCTTCCGGGTAGAGGTGTTTCTGCACCCGCAGCGGACCCTGATGACGGCGCATGACCGGCCGCGTGGCCGCGCCGACGCGGGCATAGGCCAGCTCCAGTTCGGCGTGCCAGGCGGGATGGAAGGGCGCGTTGGCGTCCAGTGCCGCCCGCACCGGCCAGGGGACGAGGCCAGCCTGCGCGGTCACGGCAAGGGTTTCCGCATGAACACCCGGGGAAAGCCGTCTTCCTCGCGGCGCGCGTATTCCCGGTAACCGGCCCGCTCGTAGAAAGCGATGTTCTCGCGCATGCGCTGGTGGGTATAGAGGTACAGCGAGGCGTAGCCCTGCGCCCTGGCGTGGCGCTCGGCGGTTTCCAGCAGGAAGTGGCCGATGCCGCGGCCCTGGCAGGCGGGGGCGACCGCCAGGTTTTCCAGCAGCAACCCTTCGTCGGTGACCTTGAGCACCAGCACGCCGGCCAGTTGCCCGGACCACTCCGCGAGGAAGACCTGCTGGCGCTCGATCGCCTGCGCGTAATCCTGGCCCATGGGCGCGGGCTCGCGGCCGAGGCGCGCGATCCAGGGCGCGTAGGCGTCGCGTACGCAGGTGGCGACGCGCGCGGCGTCCGCGGGAGTGGCTGGGCGTAGGGCGATGGGCATGCGCGGGGTCCTGGCTGTGGGCGTGACCGCTGGAGACGGCCGGCTCGGTTGGAGAGGGGGCGAGCGCGGCGGATGCGGGTCGCGGCGTGCGACCACCAACGCGTTCCGGGGCGGCCGTCGTGGCTGAGCGCGCCGCTGCATGGGCATCCCGTGGCGATCGGCCTCCGGGGCATGCTGCTCCCGCGCTCGGGGAATTGTCCACAAATTCACGTCAGATCGTCACCAAACCCCGCACCCCTTCCTGCGCCATGTCCGCCCCTCGTCCGCGCTGGACGATTTCGCCCCGCGCCATGACCAGGTATTGGTCGGCCAGCTCGGCGGCGAAGTCGTAGAACTGCTCCACCAGCAGGATCGCCATGTCGCCGCGGGCGGCGAGGGTGCGGATCACCCCGCCGATCTCCTTGATCACCGAGGGTTGGATGCCCTCGGTGGGCTCGTCGAGGATCAACAGGCGCGGTTGGCTGGCCAGCGCGCGGCCGATGGCGAGTTGCTGCTGCTGGCCGCCGGAAAGGTCGCCACCGCGACGGCCCCTCATGTCCAGGAGCACCGGGAAGAGTTCGTAGATGAACGCCGGCACGCGCGTCGCTTGGCTGCCGGAAAAGCGCGAGAGGCCCATCAGCAGGTTTTCCTCGACGCTCAGGCGCGGGAAGATCTCGCGCCCCTGGGGCACATAGGCGATGCCGGCGTTGACCCGCTGGTGCGGCTTGAGGCCGGCGATCGGCTTACCTTCCCAATTCACCGCGCCTTGCTTCGCCGGGATCAGGCCCATCAGGCATTTCAGCAGGGTGGTCTTGCCCACCCCGTTGCGCCCGAGCAGGCAGGTCACCTCACCCACCCGGGCCTCGAAACTCAGCCCGCGAAGGATATGGCTGCCGCCGTAGTATTGGTGCAACGCGTCGACTTGCAGCATGGGTACGTCCTCATGGCGCGGATGGCGCTTCACCCATCCACCGTCCGGGTTTTTGGTGGATGAAAAGAGCGTCATCCACCCTACGATCTCGCCTCCCGCCTCGGTGCGGGCATGTCTTGTAGGGTGGATGTCGCTTCACCCCTCCACCATTCGGTTTTGGTGGATGAAAAGAGCGTCATCCACCCTACGATCTCGCTTCCCGCCTCGGTGCGGGGTCATGCCCTGTAGGGTGGATGGCGCTTCACCCATCCACCATCCGGGGTTTTGGTGGATGAGAAGAGCGTCATCCACCCTACGATCTCGCTTCCCGCCTCGGTGCGGGCAGGTTTTGTAGTCTTGTAGGGTGGATGTCGCTTCACCCATCCACCATTCGGGGTTTTGGTGGATGAGAAGAGCGACATCCACCCTAGGATTTCGCTTCCCGCTTCGGTGCGGGGATGTCTTGTAGGGTGGATGGCGCTTCACCTCTCCACTAAACGGGCTAACGACCCAGGTAGACCTCGATCACCCGTTCGTCCGCCTGTACCTGTTCCAGCGAGCCTTCGGCCAGGACGTGGCCTTGGTGCAGCACGGTGACGTGGTCGGCGATGCTGCCGACGAAGCCCATGTCGTGCTCCACCACCATCAGCGAATGCTGGCCGGCGAGGCCTTTGAACAGTTCGGCGGTGAATTCGGTTTCGGCGTCGGTCATGCCCGCCACCGGCTCGTCGAGCAGCAGCAGCGGCGGGTTCTGCACCAGCAGCATGCCGATCTCGAGGAACTGTTTCTGGCCGTGGGAGAGCAGCCCGGCGGGGCGATCGCGCGAGGCGCCCAGGCGGATGGTGGCGAGCACCGCGTCGATGCGGTCGCGCTGTTCGCCCGAGAGCCGCGCGCGCAGGCTGGCCCACACCGACTTGTCGGCCTTCAGCGCCAGCTCGAGGTTCTCGAACACCGAGAGCGCCTCGAACACCGTGGGTTTCTGGAACTTGCGACCGATGCCGGCCTGGGCGATCTGCACCTCGCTCATGCGGGTCAGGTCGTAGGTCTCGCCGAAGTAGGCCTTGCCGCTGTCCGGGCGGGTCTTGCCGGTGATCACGTCCATCAGCGTGGTCTTGCCGGCGCCGTTGGGGCCGATGATGCAGCGCAGTTCGCCGACGCCGATGTACAGGGTCAGCGCGCGCAAGGCCTTGAAGCCATCGAAGCTGACCTCGATGTCCTCCAGGGTGAGGACGGTGCCATGGCGCACGTCCAGCCCCGCGCCGGCGCGCGAGCCCAGCCCCAGGGCGTCGCGGCCGCTGCCGCCGTCGAGGGTCGCGCCGGCCGCCGGCGGCAGCATGATCTCCGGGAGCGGCAGGGTTCTCATGATTCCCCCTTCTTGCGCCAGAGGCCGATCACGCCCGAGGGCAGGTACAGCGTCACCAGGATGAACAGCGCGCCGAGGAAGAACAGCCAGTATTCCGGGAAGGCCACGGTGAACCAGCTCTTCATGCCGTTGACGATGCCGGCGCCGAGCAGCGGACCGATCAGGGTGCCGCGCCCGCCGAGGGCGACCCACACGGCGGCCTCGATGGACTGCGTCGGCGCCATCTCGCTGGGGTTGATGATGCCCACCTGCGGCACGTAGAGCGCGCCCGCCAGGCCACAGAGCACGGCGGACAGCACCCAGACGAACAGCTTGTAGCCGCGCGGATCGTAGCCGCAGAACATCAGGCGGTTCTCGGCGTCGCGCAGGGCGGTGAGCACCCGGCCGAACTTGCTCCGCGCCAGCCGCCAGCCGAGCGCCAGGCTGGCCACCAGCAACGCCAGGGTGGCGAGGAACAGCACCGCGCGGGTGCCGGGCGCGGTGATGGCGAAGCCGAGCAGGGTGGTGAAGCCGGTGAAACCGTTGTTGCCGCCGAAGCCGGTCTCGTTGCGGAAGAACAGCAGCATGCCGGCGAAGGTCAGCGCCTGGGTCATGATCGAGAAGTACACGCCCTTGATCCGCGAGCGGAAGGCGAAGAAGCCGAACACCAGCGCCAGCACGCCCGGTGCCAGCACCACCAGGCACAGCGACCAGAGGAAACTGGAGGTGCCGTACCAGTACCAGGGCAGTTCGCGCCAGGCGAGGAAGCCCATGAACGCCGGCAGGCCGTCACCGGCGCTCTGGCGCATCAGGTACATGCCCATGGCATAGCCGCCGAGGGCGAAGAACAGGCCGTGGCCGAGGGACAGCAGCCCGGCATAGCCCCACACCAGGTCCAGGGCCAGGGCGACGATGGCGTAGCAGAGGATCTTGCCCACCAGGGTCAGGGTGTAGGCAGAGACCTGGGCCGGGTTGTCCGCCGGCAGCAGGGACAGCAACGGCAAGGCGGCGAGGATCGCCAGCGCCACGCCGAGGACGGCGAGGGTCAGGCGCGGGCCGGCCTTCTGCGCGGCGGTGAGGGTCAGCGGCTGGTTCATGGACGATGTCCTTCTTGGATGTCGGTCGCAGGCAGGGCGGGGCACCGGTGCGGTGTTTCCCTCACCCCCGCCCTCTCCCGGAGGGAGAGGGACCGCACGGGGCCTGCGTTCGAGGAAATCTGCCCTCTCGCTCCCATGGGGAGAGGGGCGCTGTCGAGTCCGCAGGATGGGACGAGCGCAGCGACGCCCATCGACGCGAGCGGGCGCAGCCGGTGGGTCGCTGAAGCGTGACCCCCCCTACGGGCTCGGGTGAGGGGCATCTGGCTCAATCGAGCACCCGGCCTTTCAGGGCGAAGAGGCCCTGGGGGCGTTTCTGGATGAACAGGATGATCAGCGCGAGGATCAGGATCTTGCCCAGCACCGCGCCGATCTGCGGTTCGAGGATTTTGTTGGCGATGCCCAGGCCGAATGCCGCCAGCACGCTGCCGGCCAGTTGGCCGACCCCGCCGAGCACCACCACCAGGAAGGAGTCGATGATGTAGCTCTGGCCGAGGTCCGGGCCGACGTTGCCGATCTGCGACAGCGCCACCCCGCCGAGCCCGGCGATGCCCGAGCCGAGGCCGAAGGCGAGCATGTCGACGCGGCCGGTGGGCACGCCGCAGCAGGCGGCCATGGCGCGGTTCTGGGTCACCGCGCGGACGTTGAGGCCGAGCCGCGTCCTGTTCAGCAGCAGCCAGGTCAGGACCACCACGCACAGGGCGAAGCCGATGATCACGATGCGGTTGTAGGGCAGCACCAGGTTGGGCAGCACCTGGATGCCGCCGGACAGCCAGGCGGGGTTGGCGACCTCGACGTTCTGCGCGCCGAACAGCAGGCGCACCAGCTGGATCAGCATCAGGCTGATGCCCCAGGTGGCCAGCAGGGTTTCCAGCGGGCGGCCGTAGAGATGGCGGATCACCGTGCGCTCCAGGGCCATGCCGATCGCCGCGGTGATGCCGAAGGCCACCGGCAGCGCCACCAGCGGATAGAACGCCAGGGCCTCGGGGGCCAGGCGCTGGAAGAGCATCTGCACCAGGTAGGTGGCGTAGGCGCCGAGCATCAGCATCTCGCCGTGGGCCATGTTGATCACCCCGAGCAGGCCGAAGGTGATCGCCAGGCCGAGGGCGGCGAGCAGCAGGATCGAACCCAGGCTCATGCCGGAAAATGCCTGGCCGAGCAGCTCGCCAATCAGCAGCTTGCGCTTGACCTGGGCCAGGCTGGTTTCCGCGGCGGTACGCACCCCGGCGTCCTGTTCCATCGCCGGGTCGAGCAAGGCTTCCAGGCGCGTGCGCGCCAGCGGTTGGCCGGTTTCGCCGAGCAGGCGCACGGCGGCGAGGCGTACCGCCGGGTCGCCGTCCACCAATTGCAGGTTGGCCAGGGCCAGGCTCAGGGCGGCGCGCACGGCGTCGTCCTGTTCGGCGACCACCCGTTGGTTGAGCAGGCCGAGCTGCTCCGGGCGCGCGCTCTTTTGCAACTGGCGGGCCGCGGCGAGGCGTTGGCCGGGGTCCGCGTCGAGCAGTCGATGGCTGGCCAGGGCGGTGTTGGCCAGGCCGCGCAGGCGATTGTTCAGGCGCAGCGGACGCGGCGTGCCGGTCGGCTCCGCGCCGCCGTCGGCGGGCCTGAAGGTGCCGTTGTCTTCGATGAACGGGACCTTCGCGCCGTCGGCGGCGAGGCGGCCGGCCTGCAACGCCTCGATCAGCGGCAGGCGCGCCGGCTCGGGGCCTGCCGCCCAACGTTCCAGCAGGTCCGCCTGCCGGGCCGGGGTGGCGCCGACGAAATCGCGGGCATCGCCGGCCCAGGTGGCGACCGGCAGCAGGAACAGGCAGGCGAGGATGAAGCGATGAAGAGCAGCGGCCATGTAGGTGTCCTTGAAAGCGCCAGTCACGCCGGGAACGATCCGAACGCTGCGTATCGAGCGGAAGGCCACCGACCGATCCGCCCGCAGGAACCGAACCCGCCTCGGCTCCAGCCCCGTGGGCGCGAGTTCACTCGCGAGCCGTCGTTCGCCACCCGCACGCGGCCCGCGGCGCGATGAAGGACAGTGGCCCTCTCGGTGTCCTTCATTACGCCGGTCATGCCGGGCCGGATCAGTTGCCCTTCACCGGATGGTCGGGCTTCTTGTCGTTGCCTTCGATGAAGGGGCTCCAGGGCTCGGCGCGAACCGGCCCCTCGGTCTGCCAGACCACCGAGAACTGACCGTCTTCCTGGACCTCGCCGATCATCACCGGCTTGTGCAGGTGATGGTTCTTCTCGTCCATCTTGAGGGTGTAGCCGTCCGGCGCGGCGAAGGTCTGCCCGGCCATGGCCTCGCGGACCTTGTCGACGTCGGTGGTGCCGGCCTTCTCGACCGCCTGGGCCCACATGTGGATGCCCACGTAGGTGGCCTCCATCGGGTCGTTGGTGACCACGGTATCGGCGTTGGGCAGCTTCTTGGCCTTGGCATAGGCCTTCCAGGCGGCGACGAAGCCTTCGTTCACCGGGTTATCCAGCGACTGGAAGTAGTTCCAGGCGGCGAGCTGGCCCACCAGCGGCTTGGTGTCGATGCCGCGCAGCTCTTCCTCGCCGACCGAGAAGGCCACCACCGGGATGTCGGTGGCCTCGATGCCCTGGTTGGCCAGCTCCTTGTAGAAGGGCACGTTGGAATCGCCATTGACGGTGGAGACCACCGCGGTCTTGCCGCCGGCGGAGAACTTCTTGATGTTGGCGACGATGGTCTGGTAGTCGCTGTGGCCGAAGGGGGTATAGACCTCTTCGATGTCCTTGTCGGCGACTCCTTTGCTGTGCAGGAAACTGCGCAGGATCTTGTTGGTGGTGCGCGGGTAGACGTAGTCGGTGCCGAGCAGGAAGAAGCGCTTGGCGGCGCCGCCGTCTTCGCTCATCAGGTACTCGACGGCGGGGATCGCCTGCTGGTTCGGCGCGGCGCCGGTGTAGAACACGTTGGGCGACATTTCCTCGCCCTCGTACTGCACCGGGTAGAACAGCAGGCCGTTGAGTTCTTCGTAGACTGGCAGCACCGATTTGCGCGACACCGAGGTCCAGCAGCCGAAGGTGACGGCGACCTTGTCCTGGGTCAGCAACTGGCGGCCCTTCTCGGCGAACAGCGGCCAGTTGGAGGCGGGGTCGACCACCACCGGCTCGAGCTTCTTGCCGAGCACGCCGCCCTTGGCGTTGATCTCGTCGAGGGTCATCAGCGCCATGTCCTTCAGCGAGGTCTCGGAGATCGCCATGGTCCCGGAGAGCGAGTGCAGGATGCCGACCTTGATGGTTTCCGCCGCCTGGAGCGACCAGGACATCCCCATGGCGGTGAGGGCGGCGGACAGGGTGAAAGCCTTGACGAAGCTACGACGCATGGTGCGATCTCCATTCACGGGTAATTCGTGGTGTCGGGCATGCCGCGCGCGGCCGATGAAGGCGGCCGGCGTTCTCGTGTGCCAAGGGCTTCAGCAAGAGCTGTGCCTCTTCCAGGGCCGGCCGGTGAATCGCCGCCGCCGAACGACGGCGGAACGGTCGCGCGAGCGCTCTGCCGCGGCCGTTGCCGGTGCGCGTGGCAATCGCCGGGGAGGGGAAAGGGGGGCGGCTGTCCGCCAGCGCGGAGGGCAGCGCGATGCCGGCCGCGGGCGGCTTGCACCACGGGGGTGCGGCTGCCCGACACTCGGTGCGGCGGTGACCTGTTCGCGGGCGTGCGGTGGAGGAAGGCGGGGCGCGCGACCGCGGACTGGCGTCGCTCGCCCCGGATTGGGCCGTCAGCCGACCATGTAGTTACGGATGCCGGTGAAGATGATCTGCGCCGCCAGGGCGCAGACGAACAGCCCCATCAGCCGGCTGACGATCTGCAGCCCCTGCTCCTTGAGCAGGCGCTCGAAGCGGTCGGACAGGTACAGCACCAGCCCCACGGTGACGCTGGCGATGAGGATCGCCGAGACCGCCAGCAGCTTGTCGTTCCAGTGCGGCTGGGTGGCGCCCATCACCAGCATGGCGCCGATGGTGCCGGGGCCGACGGTGAGCGGGATGGTCAGCGGGACGATGGTCACGTCCTGGTGCAGGTTGTCCGCCTGCACCGGCAACTTGCCCTGGGCCATGCCCAGGGCGGAGATGAACAGCACGCTGCCGGCGCCGATGCGGAAGGCATCGATGGTGATGCCGAACACGCTGAAGATGCCTTGGCCGAACAGGTAGAGCAGCAGGCTGGAGATCAGGGTGCCGGCGGCGACCTTCCAGGCCAGCCGCTTGCGTTCCTTCACCGTGTAGCCACGGGTCATGCCGATGAAGCAGGACAGCACGAAAAAGGGGCTGTAGAGCACCAGCATCTTCAAGTACAGGCTGAACAGCGTGGAAAGCATGGACGGCGACCCATGGGGGAGAGGCCGGCATTGTAGGGCCAACGGCCCATGCCTGTCCTCCCGCCGCGGTTTCAGGACGGCAGGGCGTCGCTCGGCTGGGGCGTGCGGCGGGCCTCTTTCTGGGCCACCCAGTGCTCGATCATTTCGCGTAGTTGGGACAGCTCCACCGGCTTGGCCATATGCCCGTCCATGCCCACTTCCCGTGCGCGCTCCTTGTGCTCGGCGAGGATGTGCGCGGTCAGCGCGACCACCGGCGTGCGCGGACGGTGTTCCAGGGCTTCCCATTCACGCAGGCGTTCGGTGGCGGTGAAGCCGTCGAGCACCGGCATCTCGCAATCCATCAGCACCAGGTCGTAGGGCTTGCGCTTCATCGCCTCCAGGGCTTCCTCGCCGTTGCTGGCGGTATCCGGTTGCAGGTTGAGCTTGCTGAGCATGCCGCGGATCACCTTGGTGGAGATGCTGTTGTCCTCCGCCACCAGGATGCGGAAGTCGTCCGGCACGTTCAGCGGAGTGCTCACCACCGGCTGGGCGACGCGGGTGGTGCCGCCGTTCTTGCGCTGCGCCAGTTCGTCGGCGAGGGTGGTCTTCAGGGTGTAGCCCGCCACCGGCTTGGCCAGGATGCGTTTGATCCCGGCATTGCGCGCGATGATCTTGCTCGGCGCGTTGCTGATCCCGGTGAGCATGATCAGCAGGATGTCGTGGTTCAGGCTCGGGTCTTCCTTCACCTTGGCGGCCAGTTGCATGCCGGTCATCCCCGGCATGTCCTGGTCGAGCAGCACCACGTCGAAATACTCGCGCAGGTGCGCCTTGGTCCGCAGCAGCGCCAGCGCCTCCTTGCCCGACGCCACCGCGCTGACCTGCACGCCCCAGGCGTTGCATTGCTGCACCAGCACCTTGCGGCAGGTTTCGTTGTCGTCGACCACCAGCAGGCGCGCGCCCTGCAAGGGGCTGTCCAGGTCGGCGGTGGGCTGCTCCAGGCGCTCGCTGTCCAGCGGCAGGGTCAGCCAGAGCGTCGAGCCCTGGCTGCCGGTCTGGATGCCGAACTCGCCGTTCATCAGGCGCACCAACTGGCGGGCGATGATCAGGCCGAGGCGGCCGCCCAGCTTGGTCGCGGCGAGGAAGTCCTTGCTGTGCAGCTCGGCGTTGAGCAAGGCGTCGCGTTCGTTGGCCTGCAGCGCCCGGCCGCTGTCCTGCACGGCGATGCGCAGGCGCGGCAGGGCGGCGGTTTCCAGGGCCACCACCAGCAGCACCTCGCCCTCGTCGGTCTGCTTGAAGGCATTGTCCAGCAGGCTGAGCACGGCCTGACGCAGGCGCGTCGGATCGCCGCTGATCACCCGCGGGACCTGCGGTTGCATGAAGCTGATCAGCTCGACCTTCTGCTGCTCGGCCTTGGCGCGGAAGATGTCCAGGCAGTCATCGATCAGGCCGTTGAGGTCGAACTGCACGTCGTCCAGCTCGATCTGCCCGGACTCCAGCTTGGAGATGTCGAGAATCTCGTTGATCAGGGTGAGCAATTCGTTGCCGGCGCTGTGGATGGTCTGCACGTAGTCGCGCTGCTTGGTCGACAGCGGCGTGCCCAGGAGCAGTTCGGTCATCCCCAGCACGCCATTCATCGGGGTGCGGATTTCATGGCTGATCTTGGCCAGGAAGTCCGCCTTGGCCTTGAGCTCGGCGGAGCTGGCGGCGAGATCGCGGCTGACGCTGAAGCGATCCTGGACGATGCGCCGTTGCCGCTCGCTGAGCGCCATGCTCAGCAGCAGGCCGCTGACCACGCAGGTGGCGAGCAGGCCGAAGGCCAGCCATTCCGACTCGACCCGCCAGTAGCCGAACAGCGCCGGCATGGCGCCGATGATGCTGCTGCAAAACAGCAGCATGGCCAGGCTGAACAGGCGCGCCGGGGTGTAGCCGTGGTGCCAGTGCTTCAAGGCCACCGCCAGGATGCTCAGGCCGGCGACGGCCGAGACCAGGTAGACCAACTGGGTGAAGCGCAGGCCGGTGCCCACCAGCAGCACCGCGCCGATCAGCAGCGCCACGACGAACTCGCCCAGCAGCAAGCGGGTCAGCGAGGCCTTCTTGCAGACGGTGCCGAAGAAGCTCGCGGTAAAGGCCATTGCACAGGCGATGGACAGCAGGATCGCCAGGTTGGTGATGTGCGGCAGCAGCGCCTGCCAGTCGCCGAGCCATGGCGAGCCGATCCCCAGCATGCTCAGCGCGCTGGTCAGCAGGCAGGCCTGGATCGCCGCTAGCCAGAGGCCGCTGGTGGCGCGGGCATAGCTGAAGCGCAGGAGGTTGTAGAGCATCAGCATGCCGATGGCGCCGAGCAGCAGGCCGAACAGCAGCGAGCGGCTGTCGTCGGCGGCCATGTCGGCGGCGGCCTGCAGGCTGATGCCGGGGCGCAACGGCTGTTCCGAGGCCAGGCGCACGTAGACGTCGAGGATCGCTTCGGAAACCGGCAGTGGCAGCAGGAAGTCGCGCCCGGGCAGGGGCCGGCTGGCGTAGGGGCGGCGGCTGCCGGTATGGGCCTGGGCCAGCAGTTCCTCGCCGCGCATCACGTAGAGGTCAAGGTAGGCGAGGTAAGGTGCGAAGACCCGGATCAGTTGCTCGTCCTGCTGGGGCGGCAACCGGTAGTGCAGCCACAGGGCGGGTTTTCCGCCGGACATGTACAGCCGGTCCAGCTCGGTGGGCGCGAATTGCGATTGGTAGCGGGGGGAGCGGATGTCGTCCAGGCCGAGGCCGGCGTCGGCATCGATCAGGAGTTCCCAGGGTTGAGTGTCGGCGGCCTGCGCCGTGACCTGGCAGATCGCGGCCAGCATGAGGCTGGCGATGAAACGGATGGCAATCCTGAGCCGACGCACGGGCAAGTCCCTTCGGGGTGAGTGGCCGGATTATAGCCAAGCCATTCGCACAGAGAATATGACAAAGGCGGGCGGCGCCGGCGTATCGCGCCCGAAGCCGCCCAGACGGCCACACTGCCTGAAGCGGTGGGCGGTCGGGCGGGCTTTACCCGATCTTTACCTTCAGTTTTCCCCGCGTTCCCGGGCGATCGCCCGGTAACCGATGTCGCTGCGGTAGAAACTGCCGTTCCAGCGGATCTTCTCCGCCAGGCGATAGGCTTGCCGCTGGGCCTCCGACACGCTGCGGCCGATGGCCGTGGCACAGAGCACGCGGCCGCCGGCGGTGACCACCCGGCCCGCCGCGTCCAGCGCGGTGCCGGCATGGAACACCTTGCCGTCCAGTGCCGCGGCCTCGGCCAGGCCTTCGATCACCTCGCCCTTGGCGTAGTCGCCCGGGTAGCCGCCGGCGGCCAGCACCACGCCGACCGTGGGCCGCGGGTCCCATTGCGCCTCGACCTTGTCCAGTGCCCGGGCCAGGGCGGCCTCCACCAGCAGCACCAGGCTGGATTCCAGGCGCACCATGATCGGCTGGGTCTCCGGGTCGCCGAAGCGGCAGTTGAACTCGATGACCTTGGGACGGCCGGCCTTGTCGATCATCAGCCCCGCATACAGGAAGCCGGTGTAGACGTTGCCTTCCTCGGCCATGCCGCGCACGGTCGGGTAGATCACCTCGTCCATCACCCGTTGGTGGACCTCGGCGGTCACCACCGGGGCCGGCGAGTAGGCGCCCATGCCGCCGGTGTTGGGGCCGCTGTCGCCGTCGCCGACGCGCTTGTGGTCTTGGCTGGTGGCCATCGGCAGGACATTCCTGCCGTCGACCATGACGATGAAGCTGGCTTCCTCGCCGTCGAGGAATTCCTCGATCACCACCCGCGACCCGGCCTCGCCGAAGGCGTTGCCGGCGAGCATGTCGCGCACCGCCTCCTCGGCTTCGGCCAGGGTCATGGCGACGATCACGCCCTTGCCCGCGGCCAGGCCGTCGGCCTTGATCACGATCGGCGCGCCCTTCTCCCGCAGGTAGGCCAGCGCCGGCGCGATCTCGGTGAAATTCTGGTAGTCGGCGCTGGGAATCCCGTGGCGGGCGAGGAAATCCTTGGTGAACGCCTTGGAACCTTCCAGTTGCGCCGCGCCGGCGGTGGGGCCGAAGCAATCCAGGCCGCGGGCGCGGAACAGGTCGACCACGCCCTTCACCAGCGGCGCTTCCGGGCCGACGATGGTCAGTTGCACGTGCTTCTCGGCGAAGTCGGCCAGTTGCTCCAGCGCCAGTACGTCGATGGCGACGTTCTCGCACTTGGCCTCGGTGGCGGTGCCGGCGTTGCCGGGGGCGACGAAGATTTTCTCGACGCGCGGGTCCTGGGCGACCTTCCAGGCCAGGGCGTGCTCGCGGCCGCCGCTGCCGATGATCAGTACGTTCATGGGTTTCTCCTTGGGGAGGCGGGCCGAAGGCCCGTTTGGTGGATAAGCGACGCGTTATCCACCCTACGAAAGGGGGCCGCGTAGGGTGGATGGCCGCAGTCATCCACCGTTACGTCAGTGGGGGTAGGGTGGGCGACCGGCGTTGCCCACCGTGGGTCCCTCAGTGCCTGAAGTGGCGCATGCCGGTGAATACCATGGCGATGTTCGCCTCGTCGGCGGCGGCGATCACTTCGCTGTCGCGCATCGAGCCGCCGGGCTGGATCACCGCGGTGATGCCGACCTTGGCCGCATTGTCGATGCCGTCGCGGAACGGGAAGAAGGCGTCCGAGGCCATCACGGCGCCCTGCACCGCGAGGCCGGCGTGTTCGGCCTTGATTGCGGCGATGCGGGCGGAGTTGACCCGGCTCATCTGGCCGGCGCCGACGCCGACGGTCTGCCGGTTGCGGGCGTAGACGATGGCGTTGGACTTGACGAACTTGGCCACCTTCCAGGCGAAGATCAGGTCGTGGATTTCCTGCTCGCTGGGCGCGCGGCGGGTCACCACCTTGAGGTCGTCGGCGCCGATCATGCCGATGTCGCGGCTCTGCACCAGCAGGCCGCCATTGACCCGTTTGTAGTCCCAGCCGGCGGCGCGCTCGGCCGGCCATTCGCCGCATTCGAGCAGGCGCACGTTGGCCTTGGCGGCGACCACCGCGCGCGCGTCGGCACTGACTTTCGGCGCGATGATGACTTCGACGAACTGGCGTTCGACGATGGCGCGGGCGGTGTCGCCGTCCAGCTCGCGGTTGAAGGCGATGATGCCGCCGAAGGCCGATTCGCTGTCGGTGGCGTAGGCCAACTCGTAGGCCTGGCGGATGCCGCCCTCGGCATCCGGCACCACGGCGACGCCACAGGGGTTGGCGTGCTTGACGATCACGCAGGCCGGCTTGACGAAACCCTTCACGCATTCCAGCGCGGCGTCGGTGTCGGCCACGTTGTTGAAGGACAGTTCCTTGCCTTGCAACTGGACGGCGGTGGACACGCTGGCCTCGCCCTTCTTCGCCTCGACGTAGAACGCCGCCTGCTGGTGCGGGTTCTCGCCGTAGCGCATGTCCTGCGCCTTGACGAACTGGGTGTTGAAGGTACGCGGGAAGACGCTGCGTCGTTCGGTGGAGAGCGTCTCCGCGCTGCGGTCGATGCCGCCGAGGTAGTTGGCGATCATGCCGTCGTAGGCGGCGGTGTGCTCGAAGGCCTTGAGCGCCAGGTCGAAGCGTTGGGCGTAGGTCAGGCCACCGGTGCGCAGCGCCTCGACGATGCCGGCGTAGTCGCCGACGTTGACCACGATGGCCACGTCCTTATGGTTCTTCGCCGCGGAGCGGACCATGGTCGGGCCGCCGATGTCGATGTTCTCGATGGCCTCGGCCAGGTCGCAATCGGGCTTGGCGACGGTGGCTTCGAAGGGATACAGGTTGACCGCGACCAGGTCGATCGGCTGGATGCCGTGCTGTTCCATCACCGCGCCGTCGAGGGCGCGACGGCCGAGGATGCCGCCGTGGATCTTCGGATGCAGGGTCTTGACCCGGCCGTCCATCATCTCCGGGAAGCCGGTGTAGTCGGCGACTTCCACGGCCTCGATGGCGTTGTCCCGGAGCAGCTTGTAGGTGCCGCCGGTGGAGAGGATTTCCACGCCGAGGGCGGCGAGCGCGCGGGCGAAGTCGAGGACACCGGTCTTGTCGGACACGCTGATCAGCGCGCGGCGGACGGGAAGGCGAAGGGTCTGGTCGGTCATGAAGAGTTCCACAGGGCTACAGGCTTTCTGGAGGCAGGTGCCGGGCCCGGAGCGACGCCGCCGCTGGCCGTCGCCTGCCGCCGCTTATCAGAGCAGGTCGTACTGCTTGAGCTTCTTGCGCAGGGTGCCGCGGTTCAGGCCCAGCAGCTCGGAGGCCTTGGTCTGGTTGCCTTTGACGTAATTCATCACGCTTTCCAGCAGGGGCGCCTCGACTTCGGAAAGCACCAGGTTGTACACGTCGGTGACTTCGGCGCCTTCCAGATGGGCGAAATAGTTGTGCAGCGCCTTCTCCACACTGCCGCGCAGCGTCTGGCCCTCGGCGGACGGCGCGTTCAGGTGTTGTTTCAGATTGCCGTTGTCGCTCACGGATGTTGCCCCATCAAAAAAATTTTCGCTCATCGTCGTCATGCGGCCGCCCCTTCGTTGTTATGGCAGTCGACGAAGAACTGTCGAATGCCGGCGCGTTGCTCGTCCGCGCGCTCCAGACGGTTGAACCGGGTGCGGAATTCCCTGGCCCCCGGCAACGTCGCCAAATACCAGCCGACATGCTTGCGGGCGATGCGGATGCCCATCGCCTCGCCATAGAAGGTGTGCAAGCCGGCCAGATGCTCCAGCAAAATGCCTTCCACTTCTCCCAATCCCGGTGCCGGCAGGTATTCGCCGGTCGCCAGGTAATGGACGATCTCGCGGAATATCCACGGTCGTCCTTGCGCCGCGCGACCGATCAGCAGGCCGTCGGCGCCCGTGGCGGCGAGGACCTGCGCGGCCTTGCGCGGCGAATCGATGTCGCCGTTGGCGAACACCGGAATCGACAACGCCTGCTTGATCGCGGCGATGTGCTCGTATTCCGCCTCGCCGGTGTACAGATCGGCGCGGGTCCGGCCGTGCACCGCCAGTGCCTGGATTCCGGAACGCTCGGCGATCCGCGCGATGGCCAGGCCATTGCGGTTCTGCCGATCCCAGCCGGTGCGGATCTTCAGGGTGACCGGCACGTCCACCGCGGCGACCACCGCCTCGAGGATCTCCGCCACCAGCATCTCGTCCTTCATCAGGGCCGACCCCGCGGCCTTGTTGCAGACTTTCTTCGCCGGGCAGCCCATGTTGATGTCGATGATCTGCGCGCCCAGCCTTACGTTGGCCCTGGCCGCTTCGGCCAGCATCTGCGGGTCGCCGCCGGCGATCTGCACCGAGCGCGGCTCGGGATCGCCTTCATGGGGCAGGCGCAGGCTGGACTTGCGGGTGTTCCACAGGCGGACGTCGCTGGTGACCATTTCCGAGACCACCAGGCCGGCGCCGAGGCGGCGGCAGAGCTGGCGAAACGGACGATCGGTCACGCCCGCCATGGGGGCGAGGATCACCGGGTTGGGCAACGTGTAAGGGCCGATGCGTACCGCCGACATGGGTCTTCCCTGCCTGTGGGGCCTGCGTTCAGTCGTTTTCGGGTGTTCGAAAAAGGGTGGGCATGATACCCGCTCTCGATGACCGGATAAAGGTCGTTTTGAACAAATTATGAACAGTAAAAAGCTTATCGCCAGCGGTTAGGAAGGCCCCTCCGAAAGGGCCGGGCGCTAGTCGGGAGAATGGAAACTCAGGCTGTAATTCACTGCTTGGTTACCCGGGTCGAGGATGTCCAGGGAAATATGGATCGGCGTTTGCGGCGGCATTTCGCTCTGCCCGGCCAGTTCGCCGCCGAGGTATTCGCCGGGCTTGAAGCGACGGCTGGCGAGGAGCTGGCCGCTGAGGTCGGCGAAGCGCAGCTCCAGCAGCGGGAAGGGCTGGGCGAAGGGCGCGCGGTTGTAGAGGATCGCATCCACCACCAGGGCACCGCTGAATTCCGGGTGGCTGCGCACCACCAGGTTGCTGCTCTTGATCAGCTCGATGTCCACCTTGGACGGCAATTGGCAGCCGATTTCCGGGCATATCTCTTCGAACCAGGGGCGGTAGCGGTCCTGGCGCGCCAGTTCGCCGTAGTGGTACCAGACGTATTGCCCGCACAGGGCCAGCAGGCCGATCAGGTTCAGCGCCGCCCAGCCGATCCAGCGGCCCCAGGGTTTCTTCGGGCGCTGCCAGTCGAGGTGCAGCGGCTCTTCGTTCAGGTTGAGCAGGCCCTCATCGCGCAGGGCCGGCTCGTGGCGTGGCCTGGCCGGGACGATCGGCTCGCTTTCCGTGCGTGCATCCGGGTCGTTCTCTTCCGCATCATCGTCGTCGCGGCGCGCGTGCAGCTCGCCCAGGCGCGGCGGTTTTTCCGGGTGCGCATCCGGCCGGGCGGACGGCTCGCCCGGCGGCATGGGCGTGTCTCGCCCGGGCTCGGCGATGGGGGGAGGCGGCGCCTTCGCCTGAGATATCCCGGGCGCTGCGGCCGATATCGGAGGTGCCGCACGGGGACCTTCCTCGCGCAGCAGGGCTTCGGCCCAGCGCTCGTCGTGGCGATCCGGGGCGGCCTCCTCGCGCTGGCCGAGCAGGCGTTCGGCGGTGAAGGGCGCGCGTTCCAGGGCGAGGAATTCCTGGGACAGTTGCAGTTCTTCGCGTTCCAGTTTGGCCAGCTCCTCGTCCAGGTCGAGGCTGTCCAGGTCGAGGTCGTCGTGAATCCACAGGGTATTGGGCGGTGCGTCCTTGGCTTTACCGGCCACGGAGGCCAGCGTGTCCTTCGGAGCCGGAGCCGGAGCCGGAGCCGGAGCCGGAGCCGGAGCCGGAGCCGGAGCCGGAGCCTTGGCGGGCGTGGCGGGCGCCGTGGAGGGCGGGGCAGCCGGTCGAGGCCTGGTTGCCTGCTGGGCGCCCGGACGGACCGCGGACACCGCATCGCTGAGCAACTGCTGCGCGGCGTTGTACACATGCAGGCAAGCGCCACAGCGGACCGCGCCATGGGCGGCGCCGAGCTGTGCCCGATTCACACGGAAGCTGGTGCGGCAATGGGGGCACTGGGTGACGAAGCTGTCGGTCATGCGGCGGTCCGTATAAAACGAGGCGCTAGTCTAGCGTAAGCGCCCGCGGCAGCGGCAAGCGGTGTGAAGACCAGGGCGGACGTACCGCCCCGCGTGCGGGGCAGGCCCCGGCGCATGGGGCTCATCGGGCCTGGCGGCGACGCCCGCTGATGCGTACCCAGCCATCCTTGTCGGCGGTGGGGTCGAGGTCGAACGCATCCGAGTAGGCCGCACGGACCTCTTCGGCCTGCTCCGCGAGGATGCCGGACAGTGCCAGCAGTCCGCCCGGTCGCACCAGGCCGGTGATCTGCGGTGCCAGCGCCACCAGCGGCCCTGCGAGGATGTTCGCCACCACCACCTCGGCGTGCTCGGCGGGCAGGTCGGCGGGCAGGTAGAGCGGAAAACGCTCGGGTTCGATGCCGTTGCGTCCAGCGTTGTCCCGCGAGGCTTGCAGTGCCTGGGGATCGATATCGGTGCCCACCGCGCGGCGGGCGCCGAGCAGCAACGCGGCGATGGCGAGAATGCCCGAGCCGCAGCCGAAATCCAGCAGCGTGCGATCCTTCAGGTCCTGGGCATCCAGCCATTCGAGGCACAGCGCGGTGGTTGGGTGAGTGCCGGTGCCGAACGCCAGGCCGGGATCCAGCAGCAGGTTCACCGCCTGTGGCTCGGGGGCGGCGTGCCAGCTCGGGACGATCCACAGGCGCCGGCCGAAACGCATCGGATGGAAGGCGTCCATCCAACTGCGCTCCCAGTCCTGATCCTCGATACGCTCCACCTGGTGGTCGGGGAGGGCGCCAGCGGTGAGCCACTGCAGATGGCTCAGCAGGCTGGCTTCATCGGTGTCGGCTTCGAACAGCGCCAGCAGGTGGGTGCGCGACCAGAGGGGCGTGGTGCCCAGGTCCGGCTCGAAGATCGGCTGGTCTTCGGCGTCCATGAAGGTCACCGAGACGGCGCCGACCTCGAGCAGGGCGTCTTCGTAGGTTTCCGCCTGTTCCGGGGTGATGGCGAGGCGGATCTGGAGCCAGGGCATTGCGGGAAACCTCGGGGCGAAGGGGCGGACGCCAGGCGCCCGCCCCCGGGCTGGAAAAAGGCGGCAACCTTACCAGACAAAGGGTTTCCAGCGACACTCCGGGCAGTACAGGTAGGTTTCCCGGCCATCTTCGAAGACCACCGACCCGGCCTGCAATTGATGAAGCGACCAGACCGCCTTGCTGCCGTCGACGAACTCCACCTTGCCGCTGGCGTAGCAGGGCGACCAGTCGAGGGTGTGCCAGTAGTCGTCGGCTTCGACCGCCTGGGTCTTGTCGAAGAAGCGCCGCACGGCCGCCTCGTCGACGACGAAGCCCGAGCAGTCCGCCTGGTCGCTCTCCGGGCCCTTGGCCCGCGCGGCGTTCTGGGTGATCTCCAGGCGCTGGACGGCCGCCAGCCCGGCGGGCTTCAGGCTGGGTTCGGTGCCGTCGTCCAGGGCATCGTCCTGGGCGCTGACGCAGGCGGCCAGCAGGCTGGCGCCGAATAACGCGATGAGTCTCACCATCTGGCCGTCGACGCCTCCGATTCGGTCTTGCGGGATACCGTGGGGTGACGGAACACCTCCATCATCGGCACGC
This sequence comes from Pseudomonas sp. RIT-PI-AD, assembly GCF_025642785.1. GTDB lineage: Bacteria > Pseudomonadota > Gammaproteobacteria > Pseudomonadales > Pseudomonadaceae > Pseudomonas_T. The sequence continues at coordinate 201,431 of NZ_JANZKU010000003.1, read as the reverse complement.
GCAGGGTGGAAGAGATTTCTCCGATCAGCCATTTGAGGGATGCGTTCTGCGCATCGGTCACGGTGACGAAGTTCCGCTCCGCGGCGCCCGCGACCCGCCCGAAGGAGGGATTGGGCACGGTCTCGCCGACCAGCTCGATGCCGATGCTGTCCTGGTTCGAGGGGTAGCGGTCCGGTGCGGCCTTGGCCTGCTCGCGCAGGTGCTCGGCGCGTGGGTTGAAGCTTTGCAGGGCCTTGGTTTCGGCGGGGGTGCAGCGGTGTTCGACGACGCAGCGCGCGCGCAGGCGGCCGACGTGATTGGTGCGTTTGTATAGCGAGGCGGTCTGGTAGATGGTGCCGTCCTTGTCGATCAGGATGTGCGCACCGGCAACGCTGGTCTTGTAGCTGTTCAGGGAGGAAGAGGCGGAGGCGCCGCCGGTCTGGTGCACGATTATCCCGTTCACCACCGTCATGTCGCCGCGTTCGATGGTGGTGGCGCGTGCGAGGCGTACCCGCGGGTCCTGGATCATGCCTGCGGCATCGAGAGTCAACATACGCAATCTCCTTGAGGTATCCACGGATAGTGCCGGGGGGAGGCCGGGCCTGCCGCCGCATGTCGCGGAAATGTGATGCGTGTAGCAGTGTGGATGTGCAGTCGTTCCGTTTTTGCACGGCCCGCGGCGCCTCGACGTGAGTCTTCGTGCACAACGTCGACGGCGCAGGCGAATGGCGTTTCGACGCTCGCCGGGGCATCCGGTTCCCGTGGTGGCCGAGATCGGCGGACGGATCGGGCGCGGATAACGAAAAAGGAGCGGCAAGCCGCTCCTTTTTCTTTTCGCGTCAGGCGGCGGACCGCCTCACTTGATGCCGAGCTTGTGCTCGAGGTAGTGGATGTTCACGCCACCCCGGCAGAACCCCTTGTCCCGCGTCAGGTCGCGATGCAGCGGGATATTGGTCTTGATGCCGTCGACGACGATCTCGTCCAGCGCATTGCGCATCCGCGCCAGCGCTTCGTCCCGGTCGACGCCATAGCTGATCAGCTTGCCGATCAGCGAGTCGTAGTTCGGCGGGACCGAATAGCCGCTGTACAGGTGCGAGTCGACACGGATGCCGTTACCGCCCGGGGCGTGGAAGTACTTGACCTTGCCGGGGCTCGGCATGAAGGTCGAAGGGTCTTCCGCGTTGATCCGGCATTCCAGCGCGTGGCCGCGGATCACCACGTCGTCCTGGGTGTAGGACAGCTTGTTGCCGGCGGCGATGCTGAGCATTTCCTTGACGATGTCGATGCCGGTGACCATTTCGGTGACCGGGTGCTCGACCTGGACGCGGGTGTTCATCTCGATGAAATAGAACCGCCCGTTCTCGTAGAGGAACTCGAAGGTACCGGCGCCGCGGTAGCCGATCTCGATGCAGGCTTTCACGCACCGATCGAGGACTTCCTGGCGGGCGTCTTCGTCGATGCCCGGGGCCGGCGCTTCTTCCAATACTTTCTGGTGACGGCGTTGCAGCGAGCAATCGCGGTCGCCCAGGTGGATCGCGTTGCCCTGGCCGTCGGAAAGCACCTGCACTTCCACGTGACGCGGATTGGTGAGGAATTTTTCCAGGTAGACCATCGGGTTGCCGAACGCGGCGCCGGCCTCGGTGCGGGTCAGCTTGGCGGCCTTGATCAGCTCTTCCTCGCTGTGGACCACGCGCATACCGCGGCCGCCGCCGCCGCCGGCGGCCTTGATGATCACCGGGTAACCGACCTCGCGGCCGATCGCCAGCGCGGTTTCCTCGTCTTCCGGCAGCGGGCCGTCGGAACCCGGCACGGTGGGCACGCCGGTGCGCTTCATGGCGTCCTTGGCGGACACCTTGTCGCCCATCAGGCGGATCACATCGGCGGTCGGGCCGATGAAGGCGAAGCCGGATTTCTCCACCTGTTCGGCGAAGTCGGCGTTCTCGGCGAGGAAGCCGTAACCCGGGTGGATCGCCGTGGCGCCGGTGACTTCGGCGGCCGCGATGATCGCCGGGATGTGCAGGTAGGATTGCGCGGCGGGGGCCGGACCGATGCAAACGGTCTCGTCGGCCAGGGACAGATGCATCAACTCGCGATCCGCCGTGGAGTGTACCGCCACCGTCTTGATGCCCAGTTCCTTGCAGGCACGCAGAATGCGCAGGGCGATCTCGCCGCGGTTGGCGATCAGGACTTTTTCCAACATCGCAGGCTCTCCGCGGTTCAAACGATGGTGAACAGCGGCTGGTCGTACTCTACCGGCTGGCCGTTCTCCACCAGGATGGATTCGATCACGCCGCTGGTTTCGGCTTCGATGTGGTTCATCATCTTCATCGCTTCGACGATGCAGAGGATGTCGCCCTTCTTGACGCTCTGGCCGACTTCGACGAACGACGGCGTACTCGGCGAGGAGGCGCGGTAGAAGGTGCCGACCATCGGCGAGCGCACCACGTTGCCGTTCAGCTTGGGTGCGGCAGCAGCAGCAGCGGGGGCGGCGGCATCGCCGGCGGGCGCCGCCTGGGGCGCGGGGGCCGGTGCGGCCGGCGCGGCGTAGTAAGGTTGCGGAGCGAAAGCCTGTTTACTGTGGCGGCTGATACGTACCGACTCTTCCCCTTCGTGAATTTCCAGCTCGTCGATACCGGACTCTTCCAGCAGCTCGATCAGTTTCTTGACTTTACGGATATCCATTAATCATCAACTCCCAGGTGAGGTCAGGGGCGTTCTAGTTGTTCCAGGGCGGCCTCCAGGGCCAGGCGATAACCCGTGGCGCCAAGGCCGCAGATCACTCCCACGGCAACGTCGGAAAAATAGGAGTGATGGCGGAAGGGTTCGCGTTTATGCACGTTGGACAGGTGCACTTCGATGAATGGGATGCTCACCGCCAGCAATGCGTCACGTAATGCGACGCTGGTGTGGGTGAAGGCCGCCGGATTGATCAGGATGAAGTCGACGCCCTCGCCGCGGGCGGCGTGGATGCGCTCGATCAATTCGTACTCGGCGTTGCTCTGCAGATACAGCAGGTGGTGGCCCGCCGCGAGCGCGCGTTGCTGCAGATCCTGATTGATCTGCTCGAGGGTGGTGGCGCCGTAGACGCCGGGTTCGCGGGTGCCGAGCAGGTTGAGGTTGGGCCCGTGCAGTACCAGTAAGGTCGCCATGTGCTTGTCCTTGTTCTTTTCAGCCGCAAGACTATGCCGAAAGGTCTAAACCCTGTCCAGTTACCGACAGTTGACCGCACGATGGCAGTCATTTATGAACATTGTCTGACGACTCAGCGGCCAGCGGAGGCGCTGTCGAGGCGCCGGGCGAACGCCGCCGCGTCGATCTCGCCGACGACCCGCAAGGCGCTGCGCTCTTCGCCGTCGCGGGAGAAGAACTGGATCGCCGGCGGGCCGAACAGCCCGTAACGGTCCAGCAGCGCGCGCTGGGCCGGATCGCTGCGGGTGATATCGAAGCGGATCAGGCGGTAGCCGCCGAGCCGGGAGGTCACTTCCGTAGCGTTCAACACCTCGCGCTCGATCACCTTGCAGCTGATGCACCAGTCGGCGTACCAGTCCACCAGGACCGGTTGGCCAGCGCTCTTCGCGTCGGCCAGGGCCGCCTGCAAGGCCGCCGGCTCGCTGAGGTTCTGCCAGTCGCCGCTGCTGTTGGCCGCGCGCGCGGCGGTGCCGCTGGCAAGCATGGGGTGGCCGAAGGGGCGCAGCGGGTCGGTGGCCCCCTGGAGGGCGCCGATCCAGGCCGCCAGCGCATATACCAGCAGGAACAGCCCGAGCAATTGCGCCAAGCGCTGGCGGGTGGACTTCGGCGTGAACTCCAGGGCGCCGAGGAACAGCGCCACGCCGCCGGCGAGGGCGCCCCACAGGCCCAGGCTCAGCGAGCCGGGCAGTACCCGTTCGAGCAGCCAGATCGCCACCGCCAGCAGAAGCACGCCGAAGGCATTGCGCACCTGCACCATCCAAGTGCCGGTCTTCGGCAGCAAGGCGCCGCCGCCGGTGGCGAACAGCACCAGCGGCGCGCCCATGCCGAGGCCGAGGGCGAACAGCTTCAGGCCACCGCCCAGGGCGTCGCCACTGGCGCTTATATACAGTAGGGCGCCCGCCAGCGGCGCCGACACGCACGGCGATACCAGCAGGCTTGAGAGCACCCCGAGCAGCGCCGCGCCCCACAGCGAGCCGCCTTCGGCGCGCCCCGCCAGGCGGTCCAGGGGCTCGCTGGCCCAGCGCGGCAGGCGCAGTTCGAAGAGGCCGAACATAGCCAGGGCGAAGGCCACGAAGAAGGCGGCGAAGGGGATCAGGATCCACGGCGATTGCAGCCGCGCCTGCAGGTTCAGCTCCGCGCCGAACACGCCCATCAGCGCCCCCAGCACGGCGAAGCAGGCCGCCATCGGCAGTACGTAGGCGAGCGACAGGCTCAGGCCGCGGGCGCCGCCCACCTTTCCGCGCAGCACCACGCCGGAGAGGATCGGCAGCATCGGCAACACGCAGGGGGTGAAGGTCAGGCCGAGGCCGGCGAGGAAGAACAGCAGCAGTTCGTGCCAGCTCCAGGCCGTTGCGCCGCCCGTCGCGTTCGCGACTGGTGTCCGGGTCGCGGCGTCGTCGGGGGGCGGAGTGTCGGCCGTATCGCCGATGCGGATGCGCTCGGTCTCCGGCGGGTAGCAGAGGCCCTTGTCGGCGCAGCCCTGGTAGGTCACCAGCAGGGTGAAGGGACCTTTCGGGGCCTTTTCCAGGGGCAGGTCGACATCCAGCACCCCGTAGTACACCTCGACGTTGCCGAAGTAGTCGTCGGTCTTGTGCACGCCATCCGGCAATCGCGCGGCGCCCAGGGCGATATCCGCCGGTTCGGTGCGGAACTGGAAACGATGGCGGTAGAGGTAATAGCCCTCCGCGGTGATGAAGCTCAGCTTGATCGATTCGGCCGAGCTCGCCGCGAGGCGCAGGCGGAAGGCTTCGCGTACCGGCAGGAAGTCGCTGCTGTTGTTCAGCGGCGCACCCAGCGGGCTGGCCGTCGGGCGTTTGTCGAACAGGCCGGCCGAGGCGGGCAGGGCGACCAACAGGATGAGCAGGAGCAACAGGCGGCGCATGGCGGTCTCGCGAAAACGAAAATGCCCGGCATGATAACCAAAACGCCGCGCCGCGGTTGCGACCGTTGGGCACAGGGGATGGCGGGCGGCAACCTTCGCGCCCGCCGCCGGCGGGCGCGCAGGCTAGACCCGGAACGCCTCCACCGCGGTGCGCAGTTCGCTTCCCAGGCGCAGCAGGCGCTCGCCTTGTTCCCGGCCTTCGCCGATGTGCGCCAGGTTGTCGCCGCCCAGGCGATGGATGCGCTCGCTATGGCCGCGGATCTCGCCCACCGCGCCGCTCTGCTGGGCGGTGGCGTCGGCGATGCGCTCGGCCATGCTGGCGATGGTGCGGATCGCCGCGACGATCTCCTGCAAGGCGGCGTCCGCCACCGTCGCCTCGCCCGCGGTGGCCTCGGCGTGTTCGACCTGGGTGCGCATCGCCTGCACCGACGCCGTGGCGGCCTGCTGCAGGCGCGCGATCGATTGCTGGATTTCCCCGGTGGCGCCCGTGGTGCGTTGCGCCAGGGAGCGTACCTCCTCGGCGACCACCGCGAAGCCCCGGCCCATTTCCCCGGCCCGCGCGGCTTCGATGGCGGCGTTCAGCGCCAGCAGGTTGGTCTGCTCGGCGATCCCGCGGATCACCGTGAGGACCTTCTCGATGGCCGCGCTTTCGCCGGCGAGGCGTTCGATGGACTGGGCATTGCCCTGCACTTCTTCCACCAGGCTGCGCAGCCCGCCCAGGCTGCGACCTATCACCTCCTGCCCGCGCTCCACCGCGCCGCCCGCGTGGTGGCTGGCGTCGGCGGCCTGGCTGGCGTCGCCGGCGACTTGCAGGATGGTGGTTTCCAGAGCGCCCACCGCATCGCGGATCTGCGCGGTATCGCCGGCCTGGCGTTCGGCGCCGGCGTGCAGCCCACCACTGAGCTCGGCGAGGCTGCGACTGCTGCCGGCGACTTCCTCGGCATGCCCGCGGATGGTGCCGACCAGGTCCACTAGATACTGGCGCAGGCGTTCCAGGGAGGCCTCGATCTCGCGCAGCTCGCGGGTCTTGGTGTGCAGCAGGATCGGCTGGGAAAAGTCCCCCGCGGCCCAATGGGAGAGCGCCGGCACCAGGCGCTCGAGCACGCGGCCGAGGCGCCGTTGCAGGCGATCGATGAGCAGGGCGATGCAGAGAATCAGGCCGATCACCAGGCCTTGGCTGAGGCGGACCTCGCCTTGGATGCGGTTGTGTTCGGCACGCACCTGTGGTTCCAGCCCGGCCAGCGCCTGTTGCAGAGCTAGGACGCGTTCGGTGCTGGCCGTGGCCAAGGCGCCGCGCTGCCCGATCAGCTCGCGGGTGCGGCGAAGCTCGGCCGGGTAGCGTTGCAGCAGGCTGGCGAAATCGCGCTTGAGGGCGATGCCGCGGTCCTCCGCCTGGGGTTTGTCGGTGTCCTCGGTGGCCAGCCCGAGCAGCGCGGCGAAGCCTTCGGCGGCGGAGCCGGCCGTGTCCGCCACGCCCAGCGCGGGTAGCGTCTCCAGGCGTTGCGCCTGCTGCGTCAGCGCCGTCAGTTCGCGCTCGAGATCGGCGGCCAGTTCCTCGCGCCCGCTGTCCACCAGCTTGCCGCGGGCATGGGCGAGACGGGTCAGGTGCTGGGCGGCGGCGAACAGCGGGGTGCGGTAGGCCGCCGCTTCAGGCGTCGCTGCGCTATCCGCGTAGCGGGCCAGTTGGTCGAGGGTCCCGGCGAGTTCCCGCTCGGCCTGGACCAGCAGGCCCTGCGGGTCGCCGGCGAGTTTGCCGGCGGCGAGCAGGTCGCCGTCGACGAAGCTCCGCAGCTCATCGGCACTCGGGCGCAGGCGTTCCGCCAGTTCCGTGGGGAGCTCGTTCAGGGCGTCGCTCAATTCGGCCAGGGCGCGTTGCGCCGCCGTCTGCCGCAGCGCGTCGCCGCTGTTCAGGTAGGCCTGGACGTTGTCGGCCACCTCGTGCTGGAAGCGTTGCGACAGCTCGAGGTAGCGCTCCATGAGCAGGAAAGGGCGTTCCAGCGCGCGCTGCGACCACCACAGGGTGGCGCCGAGGGCGAGGCAGGCGCCGACCAGCAGCAGGGTATTGAGGGTGGTGAGCGATTTGAGACGCATTGGGCCTCGATCTCATGGGGAGAGGATCGGACCGACACGATATTGCGGAAAGATTGCCGAATGATGACGCTGTGAGCTACTTCACAGAATTTCGGGGGTGTCCCGGAACAGGGCGACCCGGTTGCGGCCGCCGTTCTTGGCCAGGTAGAGCGCGTCGTCGGCTTCCTTCGACAGGGTCTTGATGCCCATGTCCTCGCCCAGTTCGGCGATGCCGCAACTGAAGGTGCAACTCAGGTCGCCCGGCTGTGCCGGGTAGCGGATCTCGGCGAAGCGCCGGCGAATCTCGTCGAGCACCTTGAACGCCGCCTGGGCGTCGGTATCCGGCAGCACCACGGCGAATTCCTCACCACCGTAGCGGCCGATGTGGTCGGTCTTGCGCAGGCGTTGCTTGAGGAACAGCGCGAGGCTCTTGATCACCCGGTCGCCCATGGGGTGGCCGTAGGTATCGTTGACCTTCTTGAAGTGATCGATATCGATCATGGCGAACGACAGCGGCTGGCCGAAGCGCCGCGCGCGAAAGCGCGCATCCTCGAGCAGTTGCAGCGTATGGGTGTGGTTGAACAGCCCGGTCAGGCTGTCGCGCACCATTCGCGCCCTCAGGCTGCGGGCCCGCGAGGCGCGGGTGCGCACGGTGGCGATGAGATGGCGCGGCTTGATCGGCTTGGTCAGGAAGTCGTCGCCGCCCTCGCTCATGGCGTCGAGCTGCTTGTCCAGGTCGTCCTCGGCCGACAGGTAGATGATCGGTACGCTGACGTAGCGCTCGTGCTGGCGGATCACCTTGGCCAACTCGGTGCCGATGCAGCCCGGCATGTACATGTCGAGAATGATCAGGTCCGGCTGGAATTCGGCCAGCTCGCCCATCGCCAGGATCGGATCGGTGATCGCCCGGGTGACGATGCCGGCGCTGTTGAGCACCATCTCGGTATGGATCGCCTGGGCCTTCGAGTCGTCCACCACCAGCACCTTGAAGGGCTCGTAGTGGGCGGTGCGGGTGAGCATCTCGACCTTTTCCAGCACGCTCGAGGCGTCGATGGTGCCGGTGAAGAATTCCTGGCCGCCGGCGCGCACCGCGGCCAGCCGGGTCGGGGTATCGGTTTCCTCGTGGCTGAAGAACAGCACCGGGATCTTGTGTTCCAGCCCGTGCTGCGCCTTCTCGGCCAGGTCCAGGCCGACGCCGTTGCCGTCGAAATCCACTTCCATGACGATCACCGCCGGATGACGCTCGGCCATGGCCGCGCGGAACGCGACGGCGTCGTCGCAGCTCTGCGCGCTCAGCCCGAAGAAATCCAATTGCTGCACCAGCCGCTCGGCGCGCTCGCGATCCTGCAAGGCCAGGTATACCGGCTTGCGCAGCGGCGGCAGGGAGGTTTGCTCGAATTGATCGCTGTGGCGCAGGCCGGTGCGCGACAGGCGCTGCATCAATTGATTGAGGTCGGTGATCAACGCGCTGGTGAGCCGCCCGCGATTGGCGCGTACCTGTTGCAGGCAACGCTCGATGTCCTGGGCCAACTGGATATGTTCGGTCTGCGCGAAGCGTTCGGCGTAGCGCAACAGGCGCAGGTTGGCTTCGATCATCTCGGCCATGTCGCCGGGATTCCACTCGACGCGCTGCAAGCGTTGCCAGACCTCCAGGACATGGCGGGCCTGGTGGATAACCCGCTGGGCGAAGTGGTACTTGAGACGATCCCGGCTGGGGTCTTCTTGCTCGGTCATGGCCCGGCTTCTTGGGTGCATTGCGTGCTTATATACTGCGCCAAGTGAGACGACTTGCAACAGAAGTGTCTGCACCTGTCCGCGAGCAACCTGGTGATGGCGCTATGCTAGCACTTTGCTCCGCCATACATCAGTACCACCGATCAAATTCGCCCTGCTCGCGGGGGGCGGACGCCCACCGGGGGATTTTTTCGCGGCGCCGGGCCGCGAGCCCGCACCCTTCCGGTGGCGCCGCTTCGATCGAGCCCGCGCTTTTTGCCCTTGCTTATAGTTCGGCCGCCACGGCAACCCTCGCGCGCGCCTGTGGTCGAACCCCCGAACACGTGATCAATAGGATATTTGCCATGCTGGATTGGAAGAACCGCACCGGCGACGCGCAAGACCGCGCGCCCGACTCCGTCGACGGCACCCGCCATAGCACCCGGGGAACCTGGGTGGTGCGCACCCTCGGCATCCTGATCGGTCTCTACCTGTTGGTCACCCTGGTGATCGGCTGGTATTGGAGCCAGGAGCCCGCCCCCTTTGCCGTGCAGCAGAACACCCAGGCCGCCGCGGAGAGCGCCAAGCGCCAGATGGTCACGGGCTACACCACCGTGGAAACCCTCAAGCGCGTCGCCAGCACCCTGCTGGACAAGGACGGCGGTTACCTGGCGAACGACCTGGCCCCCCCGGGCCTCTGGCTCGACAACATGCCCAGCTGGGAATACGGCGTACTGGTCCAGGTCCGCGACCTGACCCGGGCCCTGCGCAAGGATTTCGCCCGTTCGCAATCGCAATCCACCGAGGACCCGGACCTGACCAAGGCCGAGCCGCGCTTCAACTTCGACAACAAGAGCTGGGCGCTGCCGGCGTCGGAGTCCGAGTACCGCGAAGGCATCAAGTCCCTCGACCGCTACCTGGCGCGCCTGTCCGCGCCGCAACAGTCCAACGCGCAGTTCTATGCCCGTGCCGACAACCTGAACAACTGGTTGGGCGACGTGGCCACCCGCCTCGGCTCGCTGTCCCAGCGGCTGTCGGCCAGCGTCGGCCGGGTGCGCCTGAACACCGACGTGAGCGCCGAGGAGGTCAAGCCCGGGCAGGTGCCGCAGGTTCGCGAGGAAACCGTCGAGACCCCCTGGTTGCAGATCGATAACGTGTTCTACGAGGCCCGTGGCCAGGCTTGGGCGCTGTCCCACCTGCTGCGCGCCATCGAAGTGGATTTCGCCGACGTGCTGGCGAAGAAGAACGCCACCATCAGCGTGCGCCAGATCATCCGCGAACTGGAGGCCGCGCAGGAGCCCATGTGGAGCCCGATGGTGCTCAACGGCAGTGGCTACGGCATCCTCGCCAACCATTCCCTGGTGATGGCGAACTACATCTCGCGGGCCAACGCCGCGATCATCGACCTCCGTCAGTTGCTCGAACAGGGCTGAGCCGTGGAGGGTTGGAGCGCCGCCGAAGCGGCTCACCGCGCGGCATCGGACGCCGAATTGATCGCCTGGGTGGACGAGCAGGACCGCCCCCTGGGCGGCCTGCCGCGCGCCCAGTTGCGCGAACGCGGCCTGATCGGCCGAGGCACCTTCATCCTGTTGTTCAACGGCCGCGGCGAGCTCTGCGTGCAGCGGCGCACCCTGAGCAAGGCGGTCTACCCCGGCTACTGGGACGTGGCCGCCGGCGGCATGGTCCTCGCGGGCGAGTGTTATGCCGAGTCCGCGCACCGCGAGCTGGAGGAAGAGCTCGGTATCGCCGGTGTCCAGTTGCGCGAACACGGGCGTTTCTTCTTTTCCGAGCCGGGCAACCGGCTCTGGTGCTCGGTGTTCTCGGTGCAGACCGATGCCACGCTGTTGCTGCAGGCCGAGGAGATCATGGAGGCGCGCTTTATGAGCATCGAAGCGGTGGCGCCGATGGCGAACCGGGAGCCGTTCTGCCCCGACTCGCTGCAAGCCCTGCAGCTTTACCTGGCCTCCGCTCACGGCTGAGCGGGGCAGGGGCCGGAATGATGAATTTGCGCTTAGCATTCGCCGGCTTTGTCGGTAAACTCCGCCGCCTTTCCAACCCGCGCCGCCTGGCCGGGTGCGCCGCCCCTGCCTGAGTGGGGCTTCGCGGTCGGCAACTGCCGGCCAGTCGCTATCCTGACCCCTACGAGGAACCCCCGGTGGTCAAGAAAGCTTCGTCGTTTTCCGCCCTCGGCGGCCTGGTTTATTCCACCGACAGCGGCCGGCACTGCCCGTCCTGCGGCAAGCCGCTGGACGCCTGTATCTGCAAGCAGACGTCCCTTCCCACCGGCGACGGCATCGCCCGCGTGCGGCGCGAGACCAAGGGGCGGGGGGGCAAGACGGTCACCTCGGTGAGCGGAGTGCCGCTGGCCGAGGCCGAGCTGAAGACCCTTGCCACCGAGCTGAAGCGCCGCTGCGGGACTGGCGGCTCGCTTAAGGACGGGGTCATCGAGATCCAGGGCGATCAGGTCGAACTGCTGCTGGCGGAGCTCGCCCGACGTGGCCTGAAAGCCAAGAAGTCCGGCGGCTGAGCCGCGGCCTCCTAAACTAACCGCGTCGCCACGCGGTCAACACCCAGACGTCACACCAACGATTCAAACTGCTCCGACTCGCCCGATCCGTTCCGGCGGGTCGGAGTCATTCGACAGCCCACAGGGGGAGACGATGTCCGCACGACGTACGCGCAAAGACGATGGCAGCAGCTGGACCGTGGCCGACAGCCGCAGCGTCTACGGCATCCGCCATTGGGGCGCCGGCTATTTCGCCATCAACGAGGCGGGCCGCGTCGAAGTGCGCCCGAACGGCGCCAACAGCGCGCCCATCGATCTGTTCGCCCAGGTCGAGCAACTGCGCGAAGCCGGCCTTTCGCTGCCCTTGCTGGTGCGCTTCCCGGACATCCTGCAGGACCGCGTGCGGCAATTGACCGGCGCCTTCGATGCCAACATCGCGCGCCTGGACTACCGCAGCCAATACACTGCCCTGTATCCGATCAAGGTCAACCAGCAAGAGGCGGTGGTGGAAAACATCATCGCCACGCGCAACGTCTCCATCGGCCTCGAGGCCGGCTCCAAGCCGGAGCTGCTGGCGGTGCTGGCGCTGGCGCCGAAGGGCGGCACCATCGTCTGCAACGGCTACAAGGACCGGGAATTCATCCGCCTGGCGCTGATGGGGCAGAAGCTCGGGCATAACGTCTTCATCGTCATCGAGAAAGAGTCCGAAGTCCAACTGGTGATCGACGAGGCCGCCAGCGTCGGCGTCGCGCCCCAGGTCGGCCTGCGCGTGCGGCTGTCGTCGCTGGCCTCGTCGAAGTGGGCGGATACCGGCGGCGAGAAATCCAAGTTCGGCCTGTCCGCCGCGCAATTGCTGGCGGTGGTCGAACGCTTCCGCGGCGCCGGCCTCGACCAGGGGATTCGCTTGCTGCACTTCCACATGGGCTCGCAGATCGCCAACCTGGCCGATTACCAGCACGGGTTCCGCGAGGCCATCCGCTATTACGCCGAGTTGCGCAGCCTGGGCCTGCCGGTGGACCACATCGACGTCGGCGGCGGCCTCGGCGTGGACTACGACGGTACCCATTCGCGCAACGCCAGCTCGATCAACTACGACATGGACGACTACGCGGCGGTGGTGGTCGGCATGCTCAAGGAGTTCTGCGACGCCCAGGACCTGCCGCACCCGCACATCTTTTCCGAGAGCGGCCGGGCGATGACCGCGCACCACGCGGTGCTGGTCATGCAGGTCACCGACGTGGAGCGGCACAACGACGAGGTGCCGCAGATCGACGACCCGCAGGCACTGCCGCAGATCGTGCGCTGGCTGGTGGAGATGCTCGGCCCGACCGACGCCGAGATGGTCACCGAGACCTATTGGCGCGCCACCCATTACATGAGCGACGCCGCGACCCAGTACGCCGAGGGCAAGCTGAGCCTGGCCGACAAGGCGCTCGCCGAGCAGAGCTACTTCGCCATCTGCCGGCGCCTGCACAACCAGTTGAAGGCGCGCCAGCGCTCGCACCGGCAGGTGCTCGACGAGCTCAACGACAAGCTGGCGGACAAGTACATCTGCAACTTCTCGGTGTTCCAAAGCCTGCCGGACACCTGGGCCATCGATCAGGTGCTGCCGATCCTGCCGCTGCACCGCCTCGGCGAGGAGCCCCTGCGCCGCGCGGTGCTGCAGGACCTGACCTGCGATTCCGACGGCAAGATCAAGCAGTACGTGGACGAGCAGAGCATCGAGACCAGCCTGCCGGTGCACGAGGTGCGCGAGGGCGAGGACTACCTGCTCGGGGTGTTCCTGGTGGGCGCCTACCAGGAAATCCTCGGCGACATGCACAACCTGTTCGGCGACACCGATTCGGTAAACGTCTATCAGCACGAGGATGGCAGCGTCTACCACGCGGGCATCGAGACCCACGACACCATCGAGGACATGCTGCGCTACGTGCACTTGTCGCCGGAGGAATTGATGACCATGTACCGCGACAAGGTCGCCAGCGCCCGCCTCAGCGCCCGTGAGCGCACCCAGTACGTGGACGCCCTGCGCCTGGGCCTGACCCGCTCGTCCTACCTGTCTTCCTGAGTCGTCCGCGTCCCCCCGAGGCCCGCTCCCGAGCGGGCCTTTTCATGTCTGGCCGTTCAGGTCCAGCCGAGCGCCGCGCCCAGGCGTTGCGCCAGTCCGTCCGCCTGCCCGGAGTCGGTGACCTGGGTGAAGCCCAGCAGCAGCCCCGGCGTGCCGCGGGCTTCGCGCGTCCAGCGCGACAGGGCATGCACGGCCAGCCCCTGGGCGTTTGCGCGGTCGGCCAGGGCGCCATCCTCGGTGCCCGCCGGCAGGTACCCCAGCAGGTGCATGCCGCCCGCCTGCAGCTCCAGGCGCAGGCGATCGCCGAAGCGCGTGGTCAAGGCCTCCGCCAGGTAACCGCGGCGTTGTGCGTAGAGGCTGCGCATCCTTTTCAGGTGGCGGGCGAAATGGCCCTCGACGAGGAAGTCGCAGGCCGTCGCCTGCAGCAGGTCCGGGCAGGCGTGATGGAACAGCGCGGCCTGGCGTGCGAAACGCTCGACCTGGCCGGCCGGGACCACCAGGTAGGCCAGGCGCAGGCCGGGGTAGAGCACCTTGCTGAAGGTCCCGGCATAGAGCACCCGGTCGTGACGGTCGAGGCTCTTCAACGCCGGCAACGGACGGCCGAGGTAGCGGTATTCGCTGTCGTAGTCGTCCTCGACGATCCAGGCGTCGCGGGACGCCGCCCATTCCAGCAGGGCGAGCCGGCGCGGCAGCGACAGGGAGACGCCGAGCGGGCTCTGGTGCGCCGGCGTCACCACGGCGAAGCGGGCATGCTCGGCTCGCGCCCGGCCGGCCTCGACGCACAGGCCGTCGGCGTCCACCGGTACCGGGACCAGGCGCATGCCGGCGGCTTCCAGCAGGTCGCGGGCGTGGATGTAGCCGGGGTCCTCGAACCAGCAGGCGTCGCCGGGTTGCAGCAGGCTGCGGCAGATCAGGTCCAGCGCGCCCCGGTAGCCGGCGGTGATGAACACCTGGGCGGGCTCGCAGAGGATGCCGCGGGAGATTCCCAGGTAGGTGGCGACGGCCGCGCGCAACGGCGCGAAGCCACAGGGGGCGGGGTAGTCGAGCCCGCCGTTGCCCAGGCTGCGCAGGTGCCGGGCGGCCAGACGCGTCCAGAGCTTGCGCGGGAAAGCGTCCAGCGCCGGCAGGCCCAGTTGGAACGGCGCCACCGCGCCATCCATGGGGTTCGCCAAGGGCGCGGAGCGGGCTGGCGGCGTCGGGCCGGCCTCCACCGGAACCAACAGACCGGGCGCCACCCGGGTGCCGGCCGGTCCGCGGGCGAGAAGGTAGCCTTCGCCGGCGAGCAGTTGGTAGGCCGCCTCCACCGTGCCCCGCGCCAGGTTCAATTCGCTGGCCAGCGCGCGCACCGACGGCACCCGGTCGCCCGGACGCAGGCGCCCCTGGGCGATGGCCTCGCGAAAACGCTGGTAGAGCTGCTGGTAGAGGGGTGTCGCCCGCTCGCGCTGGAGTTGGCCGAGCGCGTCGTCGCTGAAGGTGCGTGCCATGTCCCAGGAGTTTCTTTCGATCTTGGTCCTGTCGACTATGCCATGGCCGGCCTAGAGTGACGGCAGTTTTTGCGGCGCGCCAGCGGGTCCTGGGCCGCCGCCTTCCCTTACCACCGAGGAGTCACCCATGAGCAGCCTGCGTTTGCCCTATCAGGAATTGTCCCCCGAGGCCTACCGAAGCCTGGTGGGGGTGAAGAAGGCCCTGGAGCAGAGTCGTCTCGGCAAGCCGCTGATCGAGCTGGTCTACCTGCGGATTTCCCAGATCAACGGCTGCGCGTTCTGCCTGGAGATGCATGCCAAGGCGCTGCGCGCCTCCGGCGAGGCCACGGAGCGCCTGGACGCGCTGGCCGGCTGGCGGGTCAGCGGGCGTTTCAGCGAACGCGAGCGCGCCGCCCTGGCCTGGGCCGAGTCCCTCACCCACATCGCCCAGAGCAACGCCCCGGACGCCGACTACCGGCCGTTGGAGGCGCTGTTCGAGCCGGCGGAAATCGCCGACCTGAGCGTCGCCATCGCGCTGATGAACGCCTTCAACCGGCTGGCGGTCGGCCTGCGCCAGTGAGCGCGGGCACGCGGCTTCAAGGCGCGAGCATCTGCATGTCCAGCATCTGGTTGCGCAGGGCGTCGCGCAGGTGGCGCTGGTACCTCAGCTGACGTCGCCAGTGGTCGCGCCGGTCGTCGTCCTTGGCCTCGTGCAGGCGTCGTTCCAGGCGGTCGATCTCCGCCTCGTTGTCGCGCAACGCCTGTTGGGTGCGATAGATCAGCAACCCGGCGCGCTGGTAGTGGAAGAACTCGCGCTCGCCGGGTTGGCCGACGCAGACGTAGCCGGCGCGATCGTCGCCGTACAGGCCGCGGTACCAGCCGCGCTCGGCGGTGCAGAAAGCCGGAATCCCGGCCTTCCAGCCGTCCAGGTAGGCGCTGGCGTCAGGCCGTACGCCGACTTCGCCGCAATCCCGGCGATAGGCGTCCAGGCGGGTGCGGGGCCAGCCGTCGTTGCCGTCGCGCAGCCCGACCCGGCGCCAGTCGGCCGCGCGGCACTGTTCCGGCGACATGCTGGCGCAACCGTCGAGCAACGCCGCGAGCAGGACGAGCGGGATCAGTGCGCCACGAACCCGAGGGGCGGGGCGGCTCAGGCTGGAAAGCCTCACGGGGCGATACCGAGGCCGCGGGCCATCAGGGTCGCCAGCAGGGGCATGAGCATCAGCAGCAGCAACTCCAGGCGGATCGCCGCGATCACCCGGCGGCCGCGTCGCGCACTCACCTCGGGCAACCTGCCGGCACGCAATTCGCGCCGCCAGCCGAGGAAGGTGAGGGTCGGCAGCAGGGAGACCAGCAGCACCAGCAGGAACAGCCCGGCCTTGGCGTGGAACAGCAGGTTGTGCAGGTAGTACGTGGAGCCCTTGGCGAACCACAGCAGCCGCGCCACCCCGCTGGCCAGGACCAACGCCGCGCTGGCCCCGTAGGCGATGTCCACCCGCGCCAGGTCGCGCGCGCGGTCGAGGTCGAGCGGCAGGCGGAACAGTCGGTGCTCCAGGGTCAGCAGGGCGAACAGGATGAAGATCGACAGGTAGTGCAGGTAGGCGGCGAGCGCTTGGGCCATGGTGGGTTCCTTCGGGCGTGTCCGGCGGCGCGAAAACCGGCCTGTCGGCTACGAGCGCTCAGACAGGTCGACTTTCACCGAGGTCTCGCGTGCAATGGGCGTTCACTCGGAGGCGTCATGATGTCAGAACTTCTCTCCACTATCGAAGCTTCGCTGGACCTGCCGCCCCTGCCCGATGGCGCGCTGCGGATCGATGGCGAGGGTGCCTTGCCCTCGGCGTTCGCGGTGACCGAACTGGCCACGGCCAGCCTCGCCGCAGCGGGGTCTGCGGTGTCGTCCTTGTTGCGCGGGCGTACCGGCGAGCCGGCCGAGGTCAGGGTCGACCGGCGCCTGGCCTCGTTCTGGTTCGCCGGTTCGATCCGCCCCCGCGGCTGGAGCGTGCCGCCGGCCTGGGACCCGCTGGCCGGCGACTACGCCACCCGTGACGGCTGGATTCGCCTGCACACCAACGCCCCCCACCATCGCGCCAGCGCCGAACGGGTGCTCGGCCGTTGCGCCGATGCCGAGGCCCTGGCTGCGCGAGTGGCGGGCTGGACCAAGGGCGACCTGGAACGCGCCATCGTCGAGGCCGGTGGCTGCGCCGCGGAGATGCGCAGTTGGCAGGCCTGGAAAACATATCCCCAGGGCCGCGCGGTGAACGCCGAGCCGTTGGTGTGGCGCGAGAGCGGCGAGCCGGCCGCCGGCAAGGCCTGGACCGGCAGTCGCGAACGGCCCCTGGCGGGCATCCGCGTGCTGGACCTGACCCGCGTGCTCGCCGGTCCGGTGGCCAGCCGCTTCCTGGCCGGCCTCGGCGCCGAGGTGCTGCGGATCGACCCGCCGGGCTGGGACGAGGCCGCGCTGGTCCCCGAGGTCACCCTGGGCAAGCGCTGCGCGCGCCTCGACCTGCACGATCGCCACGACCGCGCGACGTTCGAGAGGCTGCTGGCCGACGCCGACGTGATGCTGCATGGCTACCGCGCCGATGCCCTGGAGCGACTCGGCTACGGCGCGGCGCAACGCCGCGCCCTGGCGCCGACATTGGTGGACGTGAGCCTGAACGCCTATGGCTGGAGCGGTCCCTGGCGCAATCGCCGCGGCTTCGACAGCCTGGTGCAGATGAGTTGCGGGGTGGCCGAGGCCGGCATGCGCTGGCGCCAGGCCGAGCGCCCGCTGCCGCTGCCGGTACAGGCGCTCGACCACGCCACCGGTTATCTGATGGCGGCTGCGGCCATTCGCGCGCTGAGCGAGGCGTTCGAGCGGGGTTGCGGCGGGTCCGCGCGCTTGTCCCTGGCGCGTACCGCGCGGCTGCTGGTGGAACGGGGCGCGGGCGAGAGCCTGCCGCTGCGCGCGGAGGACGCCGACGACCGCGAGCCGGCCCTCGAGGCCAGCGACTGGGGACCGGCGCAACGGCTGCGCGCGCCGCTGCATATCGCCGGGCTGCCGCTGCGCTGGTCGCTGCCGGCGCGTCGGCTGGGTTCGGCCGCGCCGGCCTGGAGCTGAGGTCTAGGCGGCCAGCCAGCCATCGCGCCGTGCCAGGCGCCAGGCGAAGCCACCCAGGCAGAGGCCGCGGATCGCCATGAACGCGAGGAACGCCAGCCACAGGCCGTGGTTGCCGAGCCCCTGCAACAGCCAGCCCAGCGGCAACCCCAGGGCCAGGGCGATGAGCATGGCGTCGCGCATTTCCCGGGCGCGGGTGGCGCCGATGAACAAGCCGTCCAGCAGGTAGCTCCAGACCGCCACCAGCGGCAGCACGGCGAGGTAAGGCAGGTAGCTCCGCGCCACCTGGCGGACCTCGCCGATATCGGTTTGCAGGTCGACCAGCAGGCCGCCGCCGAGCGAAAAAGCCAGGGCGAAGGCGGCGCTGGCGAGCAGCGCCCAACCGCCGGCCACCACCAGGGTGCGGTACAGCGCCGGACGGTCGCGAGCGCCGATGGCGTGGCCGCACAGGGCCTCCACGGCATGGGCCAGGCCATCCAGGGCGTAGGCGGTGAGCAGCAGGCCGTTGAGCAGCAGGGCATTGGCCGCCACCGTAGTGTCCCCCAGGCGCGCGCCCTGCACCGTCACCAGGAAGAACACCGCCTGCAACGCCAGGGAGCGGATGAAGATGTCGCGGTTCACCGCCAGCAATGGCCGCCAGGCCATCCAGCGACGCAACGCCGACCAGTCCGGGCGCCCGGGAAAGCGTCGCAGCGCGCCACGGGTCAGGAGCAAGCCGAGGACCGCGCCGCTCCACTCCGCCAGGACCGCCGCCCGCGCCGCGCCGACCACGCCCCAGTCCAGCCCGAGCACGAACCACAACGACAGCGCGGCATTGCTCAGGTTGGTCAGCAGCAGGATCGCCAGGGGCGCGCGGGCGTTCTGCGTGCCGAGGAACCAGCCGACCAGGGCATAGTTGGCCAGCGCCGCCGGCAGGCCGAACCGCCGCGTGTGGAGGAACTCGCGGGCCAGTCCGTCGAGCTCCGCCGAGGGGTTCATCAGGCCCAGGGCCGCCCCGCCGAAGGGAATCGCCAGGACCCCGAGCAGCAGCGCCAGGCCCAGGCCGAGCGCCAGGCCTTGCAGCAGGATCTGCCGCAGCGCGCCGCCATCGCGACGCCCGGCCGCTTGCGCGGCGAAACCGGTGGTGCCCATGCGCAGGAACGTCAGCACGCCGACGATCAACATGTACAGGCTGCTGCCCACCGCCACGGCGCCGAGTTGGTGGGCATGGGGCAAGTGGCCGACCACCGCGCTGTCCACCAACGCCACCAGGGGCACGGACAGATTGGACAGAATCATCGGCGCCGCCAGCGCCCGGACCCGTCTATGGGTAGGGGCGTGGCGCCAGGCGTGTAGCACATTCATGCGAGGCTCCTGTGGGCCGCGCAGTATACGGGCCCGGCAGCCCGCGACGCAGGTCGCGGCCGTTCTGGTTATTGCGAGATGTGCTCGATAAAGCCCGCGCCCGTCCCCGCCTTACGGCCGCGCGCATGTCGAGCATGACCAACTAAGAACTCGAGAAAGCCTCCAAGGCGCACACCGCTCCCGCGCGGCGCCTTTAATCGCGCCGGGTGCCCCCGGCGGACTTCTCGCCGCTACCGTTCCATGCTCGAATAGCCGCCGCGCCGATCCTTTGCCTCGGGCTGTGGGCTGCTTCACCCGCTTCGCGTCCCCCGGCCTTTATCATGGCGACCCCGGTACCACCGCCACCCGCCTGTCCCCCTGGAGACTGCGATGCAGAAAAAAGGCCTGTTCCTGGCCCTCGTCCTGGCGCTGCTCGGCGCCTGCGATTCGTCCACTCCGCCGGCCCAGACCCGGCAGACGCCCACCTCCACCGAGCAGGCCGCCGGGCAACCCGCGGCCGATCGGGGTGCGGCGCGTCCGGCGCTGGACGTGGCGGCGCTGGCCAAGCGCTTCGCCGGTCGCGAACTGAAGGTGGTCGACGTGTCCGAGGTGCAGGTCGAGGGCGCCAGCGCCCTGTCGCTGACCTTCTCGGTGCCGCTGCAGGCGGACCAGGATTTCTCCGCCAAGCTGCACCTGGTCGACGCCGAGAGCGGTAAGGTCGATGGCGCCTGGGAACTCTCCGACAACCAGCAGGAGCTGCGCCTGCGCCACCTGGAGCCGCAGCGCAAGCTGGTGCTGACCGTCGACGCCGGGTTGCGCGCGGTCAACGACCAGACGCTCGCCCAGGCCTTCGACGCGCGCCTGGAGACCCGCGACCTGAAGGCCACCGTCGGCTTCGCCAGCCGCGGCTCGCTGCTGCCGACCCGGCTCGCCGAGGGCCTGCCGGTGATCGCGCTGAACGTGGACAAGGTGGAGGTGGAATTCTTCCGCATCAACGAAGCCTCGCTGCCGGCCTTCCTCGGCCGCTGGGGCGCGCGCGGCAGCCTCGACTACTGGGAGTCCAAGGAAATGCTGCCGATGGCCGAGCTGGTATATGGCGGCCGCTTCGACCTGAAGCCGGCGCGGAACACCCGCGAGACCCTGCTGCTGCCCATCGCCGGCATCGAGCCGCTGAAGAAGCCCGGCGTCTACGTCGCGGTGATGCGGCCTTCCGGCAGCTACGACTACTCCTTGCCGGCGACCCTGTTCACCCTCAGCGACATCGGCCTGTCGGCCCACACCTACCAGAACCGCTTGGACGTCTTCACCCAGGCGCTGGAGGGCGGCAAGGCCCAGGGCGACGTCGAGCTGACGCTGCTGGACAAGGACGGCCACGTGCTGGAAAGCGCCAAGACCGACGCCGAGGGTCACGCGCAAATGGCCCTGCCGGCCAAGGCCGATGTGTTGCTGGCGCGCAAGGACGAGCAGACCAGCCTGTTGCGGCTGGCCGCCCCGGCCCTGGACCTCGCCGAGTTCGACATCGCCGGCCCGGCCAGCCACGCGCTGCAGTTCTTCGTGTTCGGCCCCCGCGACCTCTACCGCCCCGGCGAGACGGTGCTGCTCAACGCCTTGCTGCGCGACGCCGACGGCAAGCCGGTGGCCAGCCAGCCGGTGAGCGTCGAGCTGCACCGCCCGGACGATCAGGTCAGCCGCCGCTTCGTCTGGTCCGCCGACAAGGACGGCTTCTACCAATACCAACTGCCGTTGTCCGGCGAAGCGCCCACCGGCCGCTGGCAACTGCTGTTCGACCTGGGCGACGGCAATCGGCAGATGTACGAATTCCTCGTCGAGGACTTCCTCCCCGAGCGCCTGGCCCTGGAGCTGAAGGGCAGCGATGCGCCCCTGCGGCCCGGCGAGAATGCCAACTTCCAGGTGGAAGGCCGTTACCTGTACGGCGCGCCGGCCTCCGGCAACCGCCTGAGCGGCCAGGTCTACGTGCGCCCGCTGCGCGACGCGGTCGAGGCGCTGCCCGGCTACCAATTCGGCTCGGTGAGCGAGGAAGAACTCAGCCAGGACCTGGAACTGGACGAAAGCACCCTGGACGGTGAGGGCAAGGGCAGCATCGACCTGGAAAGCCGCTGGGCCGACGTCAAGTCGCCGCTCAAGCTGATCCTCCAGGCCAGCCTGCAGGAGTCCGGCGGCCGGCCGATCACCCGCCGGCTGGTGCAGCCGGTATGGCCGGCCGAGCGCCTGCCCGGCCTGCGCGCGCTGTTCGACGGCGAGGAAGTCGACGCCGACAGCCAGGCCTCCTTCGAATTGTTGGTGGCGGACGCGGCCGGCAACAAGCTCGCCGCCGACAACCTTAAGGTGCGGCTGGTCCGCGAGCGCCGCGACTACTATTGGAATTTCTCCGACAGCGACGGCTGGAGCTACCACTACAACGAGAAGTACCTGACCCTGAGCGAGGAAAGCCTGAGCATCGCCGCCGGCGACACCGCCAAGGTCAGCTTTCCGGTGGAGTGGGGCCCCTACCGGGTGGAAGTGGAAGACCCGGACAGCGGGGTGATCAGCAGCCTGCGCTTCTGGGCCGGTTACCGCTGGCAGGACAACGCCGAAGGCGGCGCCGTGCGTCCGGACCAGATCAAGCTGGCCCTGGACAAGCCGGCCTATGCCGAGGGCGAGACCGCCCAGGTCACCCTGACCCCGCCGGCCGCCGGCAGCGGCTATCTGCTGGTGGAGTCTGCCGAGGGGCCGCTGTGGTGGCAGGCGGTGGACGTGCCGGCCGAAGGCAAGCGCTTCGAGATCCCCATCGCCAAGGAGTGGGCGCGCCATGACCTCTACGTCAGCGCCCTGGTGATCCGCCCCGGCGAGCGCAAGGCCAACGTCACGCCCAAGCGCGCGGTCGGCCTGTTGCACCTGCCCCTGGAGCGCGCGCCGCGCAAGCTGGCGTTGAACCTGGATGCGCCGGCCAAGATGCGTCCCAACCAGCCGCTCAAGGTGAAGATCCAGGCGAAGAACGCCGACGGCAGCCCGGCGCACAACGCCCGGGTCCTGGTGGCGGCGGTGGACGTGGGTATCCTCAACATCACCCGTTATCCGACGCCGGACCCCTATGCCAGCCTGTTCGGCCGCAAGGCCTACGGCATCGATCAGCGCGACGTCTACGGGCAACTGATCGAGGCCGGTCAGGGCCGCCTCGCCAGCCTGGCCTTCGGCGGCGACGCCGCCCTGGCCGGCGGCGGCAAGCGTCCGCAGACCAGCCTCACGCTGGTTGCCCGCCAGGCCGAACCGGTGACCCTGGACGAACGGGGCGAAGGCGAAGTCAGCCTGGACATTCCCGACTTCAACGGCGAACTGCGGCTCATGGCGCAGGCCTGGACCGACGAGCGCTACGGCATGGCGGAGGCCAAGACGGTCGTCGCCGCGCCGCTGGTCGCCGAACTGGCGGCGCCGCGTTTCCTCGCCGGCGGCGACCAGACCCGCCTGGCCCTGGACCTGACCAACCTCTCGGGCGCACCGCAGACCCTGCAGGTGCAGCTCGCCAGCGAGGGGCAGTTGAGCCTGGATCAGGACGCCAGCCAGACGCTGAAGCTCGCCGAAGGCCAGCGCAGCACCTTGCAGATACCGGTGCATGCCCTCGGCGGCTACGGCCAGGGCACCTTGCGGGTGACGGTGCAGGGCCTCGACCTGCCGGGCGAAAGCCTGCCGCCGTTCAGCCGCAGTTGGACCCTCGGCGTGCGCCCGGCGTACCCGGCCCAGGTGCAGCAATTCCGCGCGGTGCTCAAGGGCGAGGGCTGGACCCTGCCGGCCGGCACCCTGGGGCAGTTCGAGCCGGCCGGGCTGGAGGGCATGCTGGCCCTGTCCAGCCGTCCGCCGCTCAACCTCGGCGAGCAGATCCGTGCCCTCAAGGCCTACCCGTACGGCTGCCTGGAACAGACCACCAGCGGTTTGTTCCCCTCGCTCTACGCCGACGCCGCCAGCCTCGAACGCCTCGGCCTGCAAGGCGAGCCCGAGGCGCAGCGGCGCGGCTCGATCGAGCTGGGCATCGAGCGCCTGCTGGGCATGCAGCGCTACAACGGCAGCTTCGGCCTCTGGAGCGCCGACAGCGAAGAGGAATACTGGCTGACCGCCTACGTCACCGACTTCCTCCAGCGCGCCCAGGAACAGGGTTTCGCGGTACCGCCGGAGGCGCTGAAGAAGGCCAGTGAGCGGTTGCTGCGTTACGTACAGGACAGCTCCCTGCTGGAGGTGAATTACAGCTACAACACCGAGCACACCCGCTTCGCCATCCAGGCCTATTCCGGCTATGTGCTGGCGCGCAGCCGCCAGGCGCCCCTGGGCAACCTGCGCGCACTGTTCGACAAGCGCAGCGACGCCCGCTCGGGGCTGCCGCTGGTGCACCTGGCGGTGGCGTTGAAGCTGATGGGCGACGCTCCCCGCGCGGAACAGGCGTTGCAGGCCGGGCTGATGGTCAAGCGTGCCAGCGACGACTGGATGAGCGACTACGGCAGCCGCCTGCGCGACCAGGCGCTGATCCTCGCGTTGCTGGAGGAAAACGACCTGGCGGCGGATCGCCGCGAGGAGCGGCTGTTCGACCTGGCCGACGACCTGGCCGGGCGGCCCTGGCTGTCCACCCAGGAGCGCAACTCGCTGTTCCTCGCCGGTCGCGGCCTGCTCGGCAAGCCGGAGAAAGCCTGGACCGCCACGCTGAGCGCCGGCGGCCAGCAGCGCGAACTGAGCGACAAGCAGCCCGGCCTCACGCTGCAAGGCCCGTTGCTCGCCGAACCGCTGGGGTTGAGCAACCCCGGTAGCGAGCCGCTGTACCAGCAACTGACCCTCTCCGGCTATCCGCTGAAAGCCCCCGCGGTCAGCGGCGAGAACATGAGCATCGAGCGCAGCTACCTGGGCACGGACGGGCGTCCACTGGACCTCGAGGCCCTGGAGAGCGGCGAGCTGGTGCTGGTGCATCTGGCGGTGAAGGCCAAGGAACGGGTGCCCGATGCGCTGGTGGTCGACATGTTGCCGGCCGGCCTGGAACTGGAGAACCAGAACCTGGCGCAGAGCTCGGCGAGCCTGCAGGACGCGGGCGGCGAGGTGAAGAACTGGCTGCAATCGATGCAGGACAACACCTTGGTCAAGCACCAGGAGTTCCGCGACGACCGCTACGTCGCCGCCCTCGACTTGGACGGCTACAGCACCCAGCACCTGCTCTACCTGGCGCGGGCGGTGACCCCCGGCAGCTACCGGGTTCCGCCGCCGCAGGTGGAGTCCATGTACCGGCCGAACTGGCGGGCGGTGGGCGCCAGCCAGGCGCAACTGGTGGTGAAGGGGCGGTGAGCCGCCGACCGACCGGCGCCGTGGGCACGGGCCCGGGTCCGTCGCTCCACGGCGCGCCGTGCCTCGCGGGTTTCCGGAGGCGATGAACCGGGCGCGTGCGGCGCGTGTGTTGCGTCGCCCCTGGATCGCCTTGCCGTTGCTGGCGATGCTCCTGCTGGTGGGCGCCGACCGGCTGTTCCCGCTGCCATTGCCGGGCGACGACCTCGCCCGGGTGGTGCTGGCCGAGGACGGCACGCCGCTCTGGCGCTTCGCCGATGCCAATGGCGTCTGGCGTTATCCGGTGGCGGTGCACGAGGTCTCGCCCTATTACCTGGATGCCTTGCTCACCTACGAGGATCGCTGGTTCTACCGGCATCCCGGGGTGAATCCCCTGGCGCTGCTGCGCGCCACCTGGCAGAACCTCAGCGGCGGACGGGTGCTGTCCGGTGGCAGTACCCTGTCGATGCAGGTGGCGCGTCTGCTCGAACCCCATGCCCGCAGCCTGCCGGGCAAGCTGCGCCAACTCGGGCGTACCCTGCAACTGGAATGGCACCTGTCGAAGGAACAGATCCTCACCCTCTACCTGAATCGCGCGCCCTTCGGTGGCACCTTGCAGGGCGTGGCGGCGGCCAGTTGGGCCTACCTGGGCAAGTCGCCGGCGCACCTTACCCGTGCCGATGCGGCGCTGCTCGCGGTGTTGCCCCAGGCACCCAGCCGGCTGCGCCCGGACCGCTATCCGCAGCGTGCGCAACTGGCCCGCGACAAGGTGCTGCGGCGCCTGGGAGAGTTCCAGGTATGGCCCGAGGGAACCGTCCGCGAGGCCCTGGAGGAACCGGTGCTGCTGGCGCCGCGGCGGGAGCCGAGCCTGGCGCCGCTGCTGGCGCGACGGCTGAACGGCGCGGGCAACCCGCCGCTGATCCGCACCACCCTCGACGCCACCTTGCAGCGCCGCCTGGAGGATCTGCTGCTGGGGTGGCGCAGCCGCCTGCCGGAACGCACCTCGGCGGCGATCCTGGTGGTGGAGCACGGCAACATGGCGGTCCGCGGCTATGTCGGCTCGGTGGACATGGGCGATGCCAAGCGCTTCGGCCACGTCGACATGATCACCGCGCTGCGCTCGCCGGGCTCGACCCTCAAGCCGTTCCTGTACGGCATGGCCCTGGATGCCGGGCTGATCCATTCCGAATCCCTGCTGCAGGATGTGCCGAGACGCTATGGCGATTACCGGCCCGGTAACTTCTCCTCGGGTTTCAGCGGGCCGGTGTCGGCCAGCGAGGCGTTGGCCACTTCACTCAACCTGCCGGCGGTGCAGCTGCTGGAGGCCTACGGGCCGAAACGCTTCGCCGGCGAGTTGCGCAATGCGGGGCTGTCCCTGGTGCTGCCGCCCCTGGCCGAACCCAGCCTGGCGCTGATCCTCGGCGGTGCCGGCACCCGCCTGGAGGACCTGATCACCGGCTACAGCGCCTTCGCCCGCCAGGGCCGCGCCGCGCGCGTACGCCTGCAACCCCAGGACGCGCTGGGCGAGCGCCGCCTGCTTTCGCCCGGCGCCGCCTGGATCGTCCGGCGCATCCTCTCCGGCCAGGCGCGCCCGGATCGCGACCCGCGTGCGAGCCTGACCCAGCGCCCGCAGCTGGCCTGGAAGACCGGCACCAGCTACGGCTTCCGCGATGCCTGGGCGATCGGCATCGGCCCGCGCCATCTGATCGGCATCTGGATCGGCCGCCCCGACGGCACCCCGGTGCCCGGCCAGTTCGGCCTCGCCTCGGCGGCGCCGCTGCTGATGCAGGTGCACGACCTGCTGGTCAACCGCGACGCCCAGCGCGGCCTGCCGGTCCCGGACGATCCGCAGCCGGCGAGCGTGGGGGTCGCGGCGATCTGCTGGCCGCTGGGCCAACCCCTCGAGCGCAGCGACCCCAACTGCCGGCGCCAGCGCTTCGCCTGGACCCTGGACGGCACTACCCCGCCGACCTTGCAGGCTGCCGACCAGCCGCTGGGTCTGGGGTTGCAGCAAGTCATTTGGATCAATGAACAGGGCCTGCGGGTCGACCCCGCCTGTGCCGGTGCCCGGCCGCGCGACCTGACGCTCTGGCCGGCGCCGCTGGAACCCTGGCTGCCGCGACGCGAACGGCGCAGCGCCCGTCTGCCGGCGGCGGATGCGCAGTGCCCGCCGCAGCAGTCGGGCCAGGTCCCGCCGCTGTCGATCGTCGGCATCCGCCCGGGCGACCGCCTGCGCCGACCCGGCGGCAGCGTCGAGGCCTTGCGGCTCAAACTCGGCGCGCTCGGCGGCAGTGGGCGGCGCTGGTGGTTTCTCGACGGCGCGCCCCTGGGCGAAAGCGCGGTGGAGGACAGTTTCGCCCTGACCCTGGCCGCGGCCGGGCAGCACCAGCTCAGCGTGCTCGACGAAGCCGGGCAGACCGCCCGCGTGGAATTCAGCCTGGGCGAGTGAGCCGGCGCCCGACGCCGAGCGCGCAACCGCCGGCCAGATGCGCTTTACTGGAGGGCTGGCAGCTCTATTCCGCCTCGTCCAGAACCGGCTCCTGCGGGCCCGGTCGAACCCCGGAGGCGCTCCGTGCCATCTTTTCCTTCTTGCTTGCGAGGTCAACGCCGATGTCAGACGAACCGCTCACGCCCAATATCGACCAGGTCGCGGCCTTCCGCATGGCCGTGTTGTCGAAGCTCGCCTACGCGGTGGGCAAAGACCCCGAGCACGCCACCGAACACGACTGGTTCGAGGCGGTCGCCCTGGCCACCCGCGATCACATGGTGGATTTCTGGCTGGACAACCATCGGCGCGTGCTGCGTAAGAAACAGAAGCGCGTGTACTACCTCTCCCTGGAATTCCTCATCGGCCGGTTGCTGTTCGACAGCCTGAGCAACCTCGGCCTGCTGGACATCGCCCGCGCCGCCCTGGCGGAAGTGGACGTGGACCTCGATCGGATCCGCACCCTCGAACCGGATGCCGCCCTGGGCAACGGCGGCCTCGGCCGGCTGGCGGCCTGTTTCATGGAGAGCATGGCCTCCCTCGGCGTCGCCGCCCACGGCTACGGCATCCGCTACGACCATGGGTTGTTCCGCCAGGTGATCGTCGACGGCTGGCAACAGGAGCACACCGAGAACTGGCTGGATTTCGGCAACCCCTGGGAGTTCGAACGGCCCGAGGTGGTGTACAACGTCGGCTTCAGCGGCAGCGTGAACACCGTGCTGGATGCCCAGGGCCAGCCCCGGCAGATCTGGCATCCGGGCGAGACGGTACGCGCCGTGGCCTACGACACGCCGGTGGTCGGCTGGCGCGGCGCCAGCGTCAATGCCCTGCGCCTGTGGCGCGCCCGTGCCACCGAGGAGCTGCACCTGGACCGTTTCAACGCCGGCGATCACCTCGGCGCGGTGGCCGACGTCGCGCGGGCGGAGAGCATCTCGCGGGTGCTTTACCCCGCCGACAGCAACGAGGCCGGCCAGGAGCTGCGCCTGCGCCAGGAATACTTCTTCGTCTCCGCCTCCCTGCAGGACCTGCTGCGTCGCCACCTGACCCAGCACAGCACGCTGCTCAATCTGCCCGAGCAGGCCGCCATCCAGCTCAACGACACCCACCCGTCCATCGCCGTGGCCGAGCTGATGCGCCTGCTGGTGGACGAGCACGGCCTGGACTGGGAAAAGGCCTGGGAGCTGACGGTCAGCACCCTGTCCTACACCAACCACACCCTGCTGCCGGAGGCGCTGGAGACCTGGCCGGTGTCGCTGATGGAGCGCCTGCTGCCGCGGCACATGCAGATCATCTACCTGATCAACGCCTATCACATCGATGCGCTGCGTGCCCAGGGCCTGGACGATTTCGAGCTGCTGCGCTCGGTGTCGCTGATCGAGGAGGGCAACGGTCGCCGGGTGCGCATGGGCAACCTGGCGTTCCTCGGCTCCCACAGCATCAACGGGGTGTCCGCGCTGCACACGCAATTGATGCGCGAGACGGTGTTCACCGATTTGCACCGGCTCTACCCCCAGCGCATCAACAACAAGACCAACGGCATCACCTTCCGCCGCTGGTTGCAGCAGGCCAACCCCGCCCTGACCACGCTGCTGCGCGAGCACCTGGGCGACGCCGTGCTGGATAACCCCGAGGAAGCGCTGATCCGCCTGGAGCCGCTCGCCGAGAAAAGCACCTTCCGCAAGCGCTTCATCGAGCAGCGCCGGCAGAACAAGGTGGCCCTGGCCAAACTGGTGCAGGAGCGCATGGGCATCACCCTGAACCCGGACGCGCTGTTCGACGTGCAGGTGAAGCGCATCCACGAGTACAAGCGGCAACTGCTCAACCTGTTGTCCACCGTCGCGCTGTACCAGGCGATTCGCGCCGAGCCGACCACCGACTGGGTGCCGCGGGTGAAGATTTTCGCCGGCAAGGCGGCCGCCAGCTACCACCAGGCCAAGCTGATCATCAAGCTGGCCAACGACATCGCGCGGATGGTCAACCACGACCCGACGGTGCGCGGTTTGCTCAAGGTGGTGTTCCTGTCCAACTACAACGTCAGCCTGGCGGAAAGCATCATCCCGGCGGCGGACCTCTCCGAGCAGATTTCCACCGCCGGCATGGAAGCCTCCGGCACCAGCAACATGAAGTTCGCCCTCAACGGTGCGCTCACCATCGGCACCCTCGACGGGGCCAACGTGGAGATGTGCGAGCGCATCGGTGCCGACAACATGTTCATCTTCGGCCTCACCGCCCAGCAGGTCGGCGTGCACAAGCGCAACGGCGACTACAACGCCGAAGCCATCATCGCCGCGTCGCCACGGCTGAACGAGGTGCTCCTGGCGCTGCGCAGCGGGGTGTTCTCGCCGGACGATCCGGGGCGCTACGTGTCCCTGGTGGACGAACTCACCTGGAACGACCGCTTCCTCGTCTGCGCCGACTTCGATGCCTACTGGGACGCGCAGCAGGAGGTGGAAGCGCTCTGGCGCCAGCCCCAGCGCTGGTGGCGCGCGGCTGTCCTGAACACCGCCCGCACCGGCTGGTTCTCCTCGGACCGGACCATCCGCGAGTACGCCACCGAGATCTGGCACGCCCTGGAGTGAGCCGCGCCCACGGCCGAGGCGCTCGTCGAACGAGCGCTTCGGCAGGGGGCGTGCGGTTGGCGGGTATCGTTTAGCCGGAGCGGGCCGGGCTAGCGGGCATCGACGCGGAAGCGGTTGGTCAGCTCGCGCAGGCGACTGACGATCTGCGCCAGGGTCTGGCTGCTCTGGTCGATGTGATTCACCGCGTCCTGGGTGGATTGGGCGACGTCGCGGATGTTCACCAGGTTGCGATTGATCTCCTGGGCCACCGAGGTCTGTTCCTCGGTGGCGCTGGCGATCTGGGTGTTCATGTTCATGATGGTGTCGACCGCCTCGCTGATGCTGCGCAGCGCGGTGTCCGCCTGGGCGGCGTCCTCCAGGGTCTTGTGGGCTTTCTGCTGACCCTGGCTCATGGCGCTGGCGGCCTCGCGGGCACCGCGCTGCAAACGCTCGATCATCTGCTGGATTTCCGCGGTCGACTGCTGGGTGCGCTGCGCCAGCGAACGCACCTCGTCGGCCACCACCGCGAAGCCGCGGCCCTGCTCGCCGGCGCGGGCCGCTTCGATGGCGGCGTTCAACGCCAGCAGGTTGGTCTGTTCGGCGATGCCGCGGATCACGTCGAGCACGCCGCCGATGGTGTCGCTGGCATTGGCCACATCGGTCACCTGCAGCGAGGTGTCCTGCAACTCGCTGGACAGCTCGGTCACCGCGTTCAGGGTCTGGCCGACCACCTTGCTCCCGGCATTGGCCTCCTTCTCGGCGTTCAGCGCGGCCTGGGCGGCGCTGGCGGCGTTGCGCGCCACTTCCTGGATGGTCTCGGCCATCTCCGTGGTGGCGGTAGCCACCTGATCGGTTTCCAACTGCTGGCGGTCCATGTCCTTGCGTGTCTGCAGGGTCACCGCGCTGAGCTCCTCGCTCTGCCCGCGCACTTGTTCGGTCAATTGCTGCAGCGCCGCCATGGCCTCCATGAAGCGTTGCAACATGCTGTTGTAGGCCAGCGCCACGCTGCTGATCTCATCCTTGCCGCGCACTTCCAGGCGGGTGGTCAGGTCGGCGTCGCGCTCGGACTGGCGCAGGGCGGCCAGCAGGCCGGCCAACGGCAGGGTGACGCTGCGCGCCACCAGCCAGCCGCAGGCGATGGTGAGCAGCAGGATCAAGCCCACCACCAGCAGCATCGCGTTGCGCACGTTGTGGTACACGCCCTCGGCCTTCAGCCGCGTCGCCTTGGCTTCGTCGAGCTGCACCTGGATCAGCGCACCGATACTGGCGGTGATCGGGTCGATGCTGCGGTAGAGCGGGCCATTGAAATCGCCCAGGGTGCCTTTCAGCGGTTCGGGCGCGCTTTCCAGGAAGGCGATCAGGCGCTGGATGTCCTGGTTGGCGGGCTGGAAGCGTTGCACCGCTTCGCTGGACAGGCGACGCTCGTTTTCGGCCAAGTGGGTGGCCTGATAGGCCTGCCAGAGGCTGTCGATCTCGTGTTGGGCGGTCTTCAGGTTGTCCAGGGCTTGGCGCTTGTCGAGCAAGCCGTGGTCGGCCTTGTTCGCCGTGTCGATGATGTTGACCGCGTAATAGTCGCTGATCTTCTTCAATTGCTGGAGCGGCACGACCCGATCGTCGTACAACTGGCCCACGCCGGCGTCGATGCGGGAGAAGCCGTTCAACGCCAGCACCAGCAGCGCGAGCATGGCCAACATCGGCAGGACCACCATCACCAGCATCCGGTAGGCCACTTTCAGGTTGTTCATCAGTCGATACCTCGATCCGTTATGAGTCGCCGTCCGTTGCCATGATGCTGGCTCCCGTATGCC
The DNA here is from genome assembly GCF_025642785.1 of Pseudomonas sp. RIT-PI-AD. Taxonomy (GTDB): domain Bacteria; phylum Pseudomonadota; class Gammaproteobacteria; order Pseudomonadales; family Pseudomonadaceae; genus Pseudomonas_T. Next base: position 170,001 of record NZ_JANZKU010000003.1, on the reverse strand, counting down.
AGTCTGGTCAGGGTTTGCAAAGTTGTCAGGGAAATTATCGAAACGGTTGCTGGCGCAAGGCCATGCCACGTGCCTAGCCGCCGAGCGGTCTTGCTCAACCGCGCCGGATCAACCAGACGCCGCCGAGGATCAACGCCAAGCCTGCCATCTTCATCAGGCTGGCGGGCGCCTCGCGGTAGCCCGCCCAGCCGAAATGATCGAGCATCACCGCCATGCTCAATTGACCGGCGAGCACCAGCACCATGAACAGCAGCGCGCCGATCCGTGGGCCGGCGAAGGCCGCCGTGGCGATGAATACCGCGCCGAGCAGACCGCCGCACCATTGCCACCACTGCACCCCGCGCAGGACGGCGAAGCTCGGCAAGTCCCGCTGGACCAGCACCACCAGCAGCAGCGCGACGGTGCCGACGCTGAACGACACCAGCGCGGCGCACATCACGCTCGACACCTGCTTCGCCAGCAGGCCATTGATACCGGCTTGCAGGGGCAGGAAAGCGCCCGCGATGAAGGGCAGTACCAGCAGCCACCAAGCAATGGGCATGAACGTTCTCCGTGGAAGAAAAGGGGCCGCAGAGTATGCATCAGGCTGCGTGGGAAAAGCCGCCGGGCCCAGGCGAAACGATGAGTATCGCCACCGACTCCCGGTTCCGCGACGGGCCGTGGTGCCGCGGGGTTCGACCAGGCCGGAGACGGAAAAGAGCACGAATTATCTCCCCCAGCGATTGTGTGAACAGAAGAGCCAATCACCTCTAGCAATGGCGTCGAACTGTTTATATGGCTGGGTGAAGTTGTCGTTTCAGTCATCAAAAAACATTTCGGCTTTGTCGGCCAAGTTCGTTGGAAAAGGATTAACCCCAGTTCGCCAATCGAAAGTTAGGTTGATGTCATTCTGAAAGCCAGTGGCTGCCAACCTGCCATTCGTGTCGCTGAAAAAACAAAGGGAAAGTTAATAACCCGATGATTTGAAAAGCAAACCAGAGAGTTCAGCAAAGATTTTTAATGGGGTAGAGTTTTCTTTCAATGCCTTGATTAATAGTGGTTTTTATTTTGCGCAAAGATTGAATAAAACATCGCAGGATACTATCGATAAATTTTTCTTTGCATTACTCAGGAGGCTGCACTAGTTTTTTCCTCGCTTGCTGACCAAGGTGGTCAGCGTGCTTTCCCTGCGGTGCCGCCAATGGTCCCGCTCACTCGGCAAGTACGTGAATTAAGGAGATCCAACATGCAAACAATCGAACAAGTCCGCGACGAAGAACTGCAACTGGACGAATGGTTCGAGGCAGAAACCCATGACGCGGCCGTGGAAATGATGAAGAACGAAGCCGTGGTGCCTTTCGGCACCGCGATGTGGCCGTTCTAACATCCACGTAGGCGAACGCGGCAGGCCGCGTTCGCCTTTTTCGTCATCGCACCAGGGAAGGCATCAATGGACCGCAAGCGCGCCATCGAGCATTTTCTTCACTATCTCCCCCACCATCCGGCGATCGGCGGCCGTTCGCCGGCGTCGATCCTCATCGGCCATACCCAGGCCTACGCGAATCTGGTGGGGCATCTGATCGAATCCTCCGCCTCCAGTGCCGGGTTGGTGTTCCAGGCCATGGATCTGGACGACACCCCGACCGAGCGACTGGCGGCGGCCATCGTCGAGGCCGACCTTTATATCTTCTTCTACGACGCCTCCACCTTGCCCAACCCGCGCGCCGAAGGGCCTTCCTTCATCCGCGCCCTGCAACCGGTGATTTCCGAACATTGGAAGAAGTCGCTGCTGTTCAAGGACTATGGCGACTTCTTCTACGACACCTTCAGCGTCGCCCCCGCGCGCATCGCCGACCTGAACGCCGCGCTGATCGACCGCATGAGCCAGGGCGAGGTGCTGAGTTTCACCGATCCGCATGGTTCCCACTTCGAGGCCTCGCTGCGGGACATGAAGAAATGGACCAACATCAACGGGGTCGGCAACTACGACCTGGCCCCGGGCGAGATCGCCACCCACAGCGAAACCATCAATGGCCACGTGAGGTTCGTCGGCACCTTCCTCGGCACCATTCCGTTCGCGCGCAAGTACGGCGTGCTGGAAACGCCCCTGGAAATGTGGATCGAAAACTCCACCATCAGCCGCATCGCCACCGAGGTGCCGGGCCTCGAACAGGACTTCAACAAGTACCTGGACGCCAACCCGTCGAACCGTCGGATCGAGGAGCTCGGCATTGGCACCAACGAAGGCGTGAAACACTTGTATGCGCGCAACGCCGGTTTCGAGGAGCGGCACTGCGGCCTGCACCTGGGGTTGGGAGGCGGGGCCAAGGGCAGCCATCACCTGGACCTGATCTTCGACAGCGGCACCCTGGCGGTCGACGATCAGGTGGTGTTCAGCGACCGCTCGGGCTATCTGGTCTGAGTTCGTGCCGCGCGGCCTGGAAGCCCTGGATTCCGAGGCCGACTTCGGTGGTGGGGGACATCCAGCCCTTGGCTTTTCACCCGCGATCCCGCTCCAGACCTGGGCGCCTTCAAGGGGGCTGGCATGCGCGTCATGACGGCGGCGCCGGCGACCTACTCGGAAATGCTCGAAAGAGCTCGAGGATGCTGCGACCGTCAGTCATGGAGGGCCTCCACCTGCACCTGCTGCCAGGCACGGAGGAAGTCGCCGCCCCATAGCGGGCGGGCCTCACGCCGACGGGGCGGCGCCTGCCTCAGCGACGGGGCGGGTATTGCGTGAGCAGGCGGGTGACGATCTTGCGAATGGCGGCCTCGCGCTCCGCGGGATTCTGCGGCGTGGTACGCAGGACCTGCTCGGACGAGGCGCGCCAGACCAGCTTGCCGTCCTTGCCGTCGAAGAAGTCCAGTTGCAAGGTGCCGACCTTGTAGTCGAGGGTGCGGGTTTCGCTGTAGCCGGGGCCACCCCAATAGCCGCCCCAGGGGCCGCCGTAGTTGGTGGCGACCTCTTCCTGGCGATCCTCGACGATCAGCCAGGCCTGCACCTTCAGGTCCGCCTGGACGTTGGCGGGCGCGGCGCGCAGGCCACGCTGGTCGAGCTGGGTCTCCACGGCGCTGCGGATGCGCTGCCCGGTGAGGTCGCTTTCGACGCGCGGGTCGTCGGGGCGGTAGCGCACCGCCGGGGTCTGCCAGGCCCAAGTGTGGTAGGCCGCGAAATCCCGCGTGGCGTCGTAGTCCGGCGAGACCGGCGGAGTACTGCAAGCGGCCAGGGCCACCAGGGTCACCGCCAGGGCGGTGGTGCGGAACGACATGACTCATCTCCCGGCCGGCTGTACGGCATGCCGGCACAACGTGGACGACTGAACGGCGACGGACCCCATCCCGAGGGACCGGAATTCCGCCCGCGCTGGCGGCGGCGTGCCCTCGAATCAGGGCTGGCGCCTTTAAAGGCTCGGACTGCGGATCCGACCGTTGGTTGCGCCCCTTGCACGCCCTTAGACGGCATCGGGGATAACCCCTAGGGGACTATCGGGGATACCCCGATACACCTGATATCAAGGCGCAACTATGGTGGAAGTAATTCCAATCCGGCACAAGGAGAAGCGCCTTGTTTGTGTACTTCGGACTCTGGCTCGCCCTCGCCGTCACCGCGGCGGGCATCGTGCTACAGGTGAGCTGGCTGGCCGGGCTGGGGTGCGCCTTCGGGGCCTTGGCGGCCATCGGACTCTGGTGGTGGCGCCGCCCGGTCGAGGCGGCGCCGGAAGCCATCGTCGCCGTCGAACCTCCCGCGCGCCGGGACATCGAGCCCCTGGTCACCGGCGTGCTGCCCATCTGGAGCGAAAACATCGATCAGGTGCGGCACCTGGCCCAGCACAACATCCGCCAATTGTTCGAGCGGTTTTCCATGCTCAGCGGGCGCCTGGAAAACACCCTGGCCAGCTCCGAGGAGGTCATCGGCCGCGGCGGCGTCGGCGACAGCCTGCGCCTGGCCAACAGCCGCCTGACCGAGGTGATCGACGCCTTCCACCGCGCCAGCGAGCGCAAGGGCGAATTGTTCGCCACCATCGCCCACCTCGACAGCTACGCCACCGAACTGCAACAGATGTCCAAGCTGGTCCAGGACATCGCCAGCCAGACCAACCTGCTCGCGCTGAACGCCGCCATTGAGGCCGCGCGGGCCGGCGAATACGGGCGAGGCTTCTCGGTAGTCGCCGACGAGGTGCGCAAGCTCTCCACGCTGTCCGCCGAGACCGGCCATCGGATGGGCGAGAAGGTCAACGAGATCAACAAGGCGATCCGCGCCACCGTATCCGCCACCGACGAATTGAGCCAGAGCGAAAAGAGCAATCTGGACTACCTTGATGAAGTCGCGGGTCAGGTTATGACACGCCTCAGTGAAAACCTCGAATCGCTCTCCGAGTCGTCGCTGCACTTGCAGCAGGACGCTCGCACCACCCAGAGCGACATTCAGGAAATCATCGTCAGCCTGCAGTTCCAGGATCGCTCCGACCAGATGCTCGATCACTTGCAGATCGATATACAACGCATGGTCAGCGCCATCGGCGAGCAGGACGTGAGCATCGAGAATCCGGCGCTCTGGTTGCGCGAGCTGCGCGACCGGTTCACCACCGATGAAGAGCGCCATGGCCGGCGCGGCACGGGGTCGGCCAACAGCGACGTGACCTTCTTCTAGGAGTAAGAGCCCCATGAGCAAGACCATCCTTATCGTCGACGACTCCCTGTCCATGCGCCAACTGGTGAAGATGACCCTGACCGGCGCCGGGCACCAGGTCATCGAGGCCAGCGACGGACGCGACGCGCTGACCAAGCTCAACGGCCAGAAGATCAACCTGATCATCAGCGACGTGAACATGCCCAACCTGGACGGCATCGGCCTGGTCAAGGAGGTCAAGGCGCGCAACGAATACCGCTTCACCCCGATCATCATGCTCACCACCGAGAGCGAGCAGGGCAAGAAAGCCGCCGGCCAGGCCGCGGGCGCCAAGGCCTGGATCGTCAAACCCTTCCAGCCGCAACAATTGCTCGCCGCCGTCGAAAAACTGGTGGGCTGACCCATGCTGATCCTGCGGTCCGACCCGACCGGCCAACCCGCCTCGCTCGCCCTGAGCGGCAGCCTGACCATCTACGAAGTGAAACAGGCCCACGATGAAATTCGCGCGGCGCTGGCCGCCGGCGAACGGCATTGGCAACTGGACCTGAGCGAGCTGGAGGAACTGGACAGCGCCGGCGCCCAGCTCCTGCTGGCGCTGCAACGCCATCTGCACGGCCTGGACGGCCAGCTGGACGTGCGCAATCCCGGGGACGCCGTGCTGGAACTGCTCGAATTGCTGCACCTGCAGTCCTTGTACCCCGACCTGCTGCCCGCCAGCCCCGAGGAGCGATGAATGCTTAACGGAGAGCAATGGACCCAGCTGTTGCAAAGCTTCCTCGAAGAGGGCCGCGACCTGCTCAAGCAGGCCGAGGAATGCCTGCTGGTGCTGGATGGCGACCTCGCCGACGAAGAGGCCATCAATGGCCTGTTCCGCGCCATGCATACCCTCAAGGGATCGGCGGGACTGTTTTCCCTGACGCCGGTGGTGGCCTTCACCCACCAGTTGGAAAGCCTGTTGATGGCGGTGCGCGACGGCGAGCGCAGCCTCACGCCCACCCTGATCTCGCTGATGCTGCGCTGCCTCGACGAGCTGGGCGCGATGATCGGCCATATCAACGTGGAAACCGGCACGGTCGACGGTATCGACGAAGTGCTGCAGACCCAGTTGCTGAACGCCCTGGCCGCCGAAATGGGCGAGCAGGGCGCGAGCCTGCCGACGCCCGCCGAGCCGCGGGAGGGCCAGGTGCAGCGCGCGCCGGGCGGCAGCGAAGGCGCCTGGCACATATCCCTGCGCTTTTCCGCCGATCTCTACCGCAACGGCTTCGATCCGGCCGCTTTCGTACGCTACCTCACCCGCCTGGGCGAGGTCATCCACCTCGAGGTGCTGGACGAGAACCTCCCGGACTTCCATCAGATGGACCCGGAATCCTGCTACCTGGGCCTGGAAATCTCGCTACGCAGCGCCGCCAGCAAGGCGGAAATCGAAGAGGTCTTCGAGTTCATCCTGGACTTCTGCAAGTTGCGCATCCTGCCACCGGAAAGCAGCCTGAGCGACTACGTGCAACTGATCCGCGAGTTGCCGGAGACCGACGAGCGCATCGGCAGCATCCTGGTCGCCAGCGGCCTGCTCACCGAGCACGAGCTGGGCAAAGGGCTGGCCTTGCAGGCGGAGGCCGAGGAGCCGCGCGCGCCCCTGGGCAGCGTGTTGGTGGAGGCCGGCATGGTCGCGCCCATCGCGGTCAACGCCGCGCTGGAGAAGCAACAGGTCGCGCGCGAGCGACGGGCCCAGGAATCCAGCCTGATCAAGGTCGCCGCGCACAAGCTCGACGAGTTGATCAACTTGGTGGGCGAACTGGTCATCAGCGCGGCGGGCGCGCAGATGCAGGCCCGTGCCCACGGCCAGGCGAATTTCATCGAGTCGACCCAGACGGTCAATCAGCACGTCGAGCAGATCCGCGAAGCCGCGTTGAAATTGCGCATGATCGAAATCGGCGACACCTTCAATCGCTTCCACCGGGTGGTGCGCGACGTCAGCCAGGAGCTGGGCAAGAAAATCCGCCTGGAAGTGCGCGGTGCCGAGACCGAGCTGGACAAATCGGTCACCGACAAGATCGCCGACCCGTTGACTCACTTGGTGCGTAACGCCATCGACCACGGCATCGAATCCTCCGAGGAACGCTTGGCCGCGGGCAAGTCCGCGGAAGGTCACCTGCAGCTCAACGCCTACCACGAGTCGGGGATGATCGTGATCGAGGTGAGCGACGACGGGCGTGGCCTGAACACCGCGCGCATCCGCGAGAAGGCCGTCGAAAAGGGGCTGATCGATCCCCAGTCCAATCTCAGCGAGCACGATATCCACCTGCTGATCTTCGCGGCCGGCTTCTCCACCGCCGACAGCGTGTCCAACCTCTCCGGTCGTGGAGTCGGCATGGACGTGGTGCGCAGCGCCATCGACCAACTACGCGGCACCGTCGAGATCGAGTCGCGTCCGGGCCTGGGCTCCACCTTTCGTATCCGCCTGCCGCTGACCCTGGCGATCATCGAGGGCTTCCTGGTGGGCCTGGGCGGGGAATACTTCGTCATCCCCCTGGACATGGTCACCGAGTGCATGGAGCTGGGCAGCGAACCGCTGATCGACGGCACCTACGGCTATCTGAACCTGCGCGGCAAGCCCTTGCCCTGCATCGACCTGTCGGCGCATTTCGATCTGCCGGCCAGCGAAACCCGGCGACGCAACATCGTAGTGGTCAGCCAGGGAAGACAGCACGCCGGGCTGATCGTCGATCAGTTGCATGGCGAGCTGCAAACCGTGATCAAGCCCCTCGGCCTGTTGTTCCAACATCTTCAGGGCATCAGCGGCTCCACCATTCTCGGCTCCGGGCAAGTCGCCCTGATCCTCGATATCCCCAGCTTGTTCCGTCAGTTGCAGACCCTGGTCGACAACGGCACTACGGAATCCCGCCTACCTCAGAACCGCCAGGAGCTTCTGCCGAGGCTTTAAGGAGATACCCATGCAATTCATTCGCGACATGAAAATCGGCTTCCGGCTGACCGCGGGCTTCCTGCTGGTGGTGGCGCTGACGGTGGCGGTCGGTGTGATCGGGATCCGCAACCTGAGTCAGGTCAACGACCTGACCGACAAGATGTACAACCAGGACCTGGTCGGTCTGAGCGACCTGCAACAGGCGAACATCCAACTGATCGTCATCGGTCGTTCGCTGCGCGGCAGCCTGCTGGCCTCGACCGTCGCCGAACGCGAGGCCGCGGCCGAAGCCACCCAGAAGGCCATCCGCGAGACCCACGCGCTGATCGACAAGGCGAGGCCCGCGTTCGTCTCGGCAGAGGGCAAGGCCATGTTCGCGCGCATCGAAGGCCCCCTGAAGGAGTACGAGGCCATGGTGCAGCGGGTGCTGCAGATGCACATGCAGTCCGGCAACCTGCAGGAAGCCAACGAGATCACCCAGGCGATCCCGGATATGGCGCAGCGGGGCAATGCCGTCGATTCGATCATGACCGAGGTGGTCAACTTCAAGCAGAAACGGGCCAGCGACGCCAACGACCTGATCACCGAGATCTACCTTGAGTCGAGGACCCAGATGATCATCCTGATCGTCATCGCCGCCTTGCTCGGCTTCGGTATTGGCCTGCTGGTCACCCGCAGCATCAGCCGGCCGCTCAACCAGGCGGTCAAGGCCGCCGACCAACTGGCCATGGGCGATCTGGGCGTGGAGCTGGTGTCCACCTCCAAGGACGAGACCGGCCGCCTGCTGAACTCCATGAAGAACCTCATCGAACGCCTGCGCAGCATCATGGGTGACGTGCGCAGCGCCGCCGAGGCGCTGTCCTCGGCGTCCGAGCAGGTCAGCGCGACCTCGCAATCCCTCAGCCAGGCCGCCAGCGAACAGGCCGCCAGCGTCGAGGAGACCACCGCATCGGTGGAGCAGATGACCGCGTCCATCGCGCAGAACACCGAGAGCTCGAAGATCACCGATGGCATCGCCGGCAAGGCCGCCAACGATGCGGTCCAGGGGGGCGGGGCAGTCGGCGACACGGTGCGGGCGATGAAACAGATCGCCGACAAGATCGGCATCATCGACGACATTGCCTACCAGACCAACCTGCTGGCGCTCAACGCCGCCATCGAGGCGGCGCGCGCGGGCGATCACGGCAAGGGCTTCGCGGTAGTCGCGGCAGAGGTACGCAAATTGGCCGAGCGCAGCCAGGTCGCGGCCCAGGAAATCGGCCAGGTCGCCGCCAGCAGTGTGCAGCTCGCCGAACAGGCCGGGCGCCTGCTGGACGAAATCGTACCGAACATCCAGCGCACGTCGGACCTGGTGCAGGAAATCACCGCGGCGTCCCAGGAGCAGAGCAGCGCCGCCGGGCAGATCAACATCGCCATGGGTCAGATGAACCAGATCACCCAGCAGAACGCCTCCGCGTCCGAGGAATTGGCGGCCACCGCCGAGGAAATGAACGCCCAGGCGGGTCAGTTGCAGGAAATGATCGGCTTCTTCCGCTTCGATGGCTCGGCTTCCCCGGCGCCGCGCCCCCCGCTGCGCGGCCGGACCTATGCCGAGGCGCCGCCGCGGATGAGCAAGCAACAGCACGACTCGCTAACCGACGACAGCCAGTTCGTCCGCTTCAATTGAGGGCGCCGCGATGAACCGTGCAGTTCAACCTTTCGGCGACGCGTCCGGCGTGGCGGAGAGCCATAGCGTCCAGCACCTGTCGTTCCGGGTGCGTCAGGCGAGCTATGCCCTGCCCATCGATCTGGTCCGGGAAATCATCGAGTACGGCGAGATCACCACCGTGCCCATGATGCCGTCCTTCATTCACGGGGTGATCAACCTGCGTGGCAACGTGGTGCCGGTGCTGGACCTCGCCGCTCGATTCGGCTTCGAGCTCACCGTGCCGGGCAAGCGCACCTGCATCGTGATCATCGAGCTGAGTCTCGACGACCAGCAGCAGCGCATCGGCCTGGTGGTGGATGCGGTGGACGCGGTGCTGGACATCACGCCCGGCGAGGTGGAGCCGCCGCCGCCGTTCGGCGCCGGCATCCGCACCGACTTCATCCTCGGCATGGCGCGGCGCGAGCAGACGTTCACCATCATTCTCGACATGCGCAGGGTGCTGTCGCTGGACGATATCCGCCAGCTCAGCCTGGCGGCCGGGCAGGGAGGTTGAGATGAGCAGCGGATTGCAGATGCCGCCCCTGGGCGACGCCGAGTTCCAGCGCTTGCAACGCCTGATGGCCGAGGTGTCCGGCATTCGCATGGCGGACCACAAGCGTTCGCTGGTGGCCGGGCGGCTGATGAAGCGCCTGCGTCATTTCGGCCTGTCCAGCTACGGCGAGTACCTGAATCTGCTGTCCGACGCCAACCACGTCGCCGAGCGGCGCCTGGTGGTGGACCTGCTCACCACCAACGAAACCTACTTCTTCCGCGAACCCAAGCATTTCGATTTCCTCAGCACCTGGCTGGCCTCGCGTCGCGCCCCGGTGCGGATCTGGAGCGCCGCCTGCTCGTCCGGCGAGGAGCCCTATACCCTGGCCATGGTGGCGGCGGAGCACGCGGTCGGCAACGACTGGTCGATCTTCGCCAGCGACCTCAGCCAGCGCATGCTGGAAAAGGCCGCCACCGGCATCTACGACCTGTCCCAGGCCCAGCATTTCCCCGCCGGCTGGCTGCACAAGCACTGCCTGCGCGGCGTCGGCGAGCACGAGGGAAGTTTTCGGGTGAGCAGCAAGTTGCGCGAGCACGTCAGCTTCCGCGAGATCAACCTGACCCACAACCTGCCCGAGCAAGTCGGCCCCTTCGATGCAATCTTCCTGCGCAACGTGCTGATCTATTTCGAGTCCGCGGAGAAGTGCGCCATCGTCGGCCGGCTGATCCAGCGCCTGCGGGAGGACGGCCTGCTGTTCATCGGCCACGCGGAAAGCCTGCACGGTTTCGACCTGCCCCTGCGCAGCGTGCAGCCTTCCGTTTACCGCCGGCTATGAGCGAGAAACGCTTCCTGCGTCCGGGCGAGTATTTCTTCGGCCTGCACGAGGGCAGCGTGGCCACGCTGCTCGGCTCCTGCGTGTCCATCACGCTCTGGCATCCGCGCCGGCGCCTGCTGGCGTTGACCCATTTCCTTTTGCCGCGCGACCCCCAGGGCATTCTCGTCTACGACACGCGCTATGGGGTCGGTGTGTTCCACCGGTTGCTGCGCGACATGGCGGTGTTCGGCACTCATCCGGCGGAGTACCGCAAGGGCATCTATGGTGGCGGAAGCCTGCTGGGCCACGACAAGGAGCCGCGAAGCCGGGTCGGCCGGCAAAACATCGAGTTCGCCCAGGAACAGTTCGAGATCCTCACCTGGAGCGCCGATCACTACGATCTGGATGGCAGTGACTATCGCCGGTTGAGCATCGACGGCAGCAGCGGCCAGGTGGACTGCCAGCGGCTGAGCTGGAAGTCCGCCACTTTCGCAGGGAGAAACACGTGATCAAGGTATTCATCGTCGACGACTCGGCGCTGGTACGGCAGGTCCTGACCAGTTGCCTCGACAACCACCCCGGTATCCGGGTGATAGGGCAGGCCGCCGATCCTCTGTTCGCGCTGGAGAAAATGCGCCGCGAATGGCCCGACGTACTGGTCCTCGACGTGGAAATGCCGCGCATGGACGGCATCACCTTCCTGCGCAAGATCATGGCCGAGCGGCCGACCCCGGCGATCATCTGCTCGACCCTCACCGAGGCCGGCGCGGCAATTACTTTGGAGGCGCTCTCGGCGGGCGCCGTGGGCATCTTCACCAAAGCGCGCCTGGGGTTGAAGGAAAGCCTGCAGCAACTTTCCGGCGAGCTGATCCGCCAGGTGGAGCAGGCGGCGCGGGCCCATCCCCAGGCTTTCGCCAACCGCAACGGCGCGCCGTCGACCGCGCCCGCGGTCGCCGCGCCGGCCAGTCCGGCGCCCGTGACGGGCGAAGTGTTCGCCACCACCGACCAGGTGGTGGCGCTCGGCACCTCCACCGGCGGCACCCAGGCGCTGGAGTTCGTCCTGCGCCAATTGCACCGCGACTGCCCGGGCATCGTCATCGTCCAGCACATGCCGGAGAAATTCACCGCGGCGTTTTCCCAGCGCCTCGACCAGTTGTGCCAGATCGAGGTACGCGAAGCCTGCCATATGGACCGCGTCCACTCGGGGCTGGCGTTGGTCGCGCCCGGCGGCAGGCACATGCAGCTCAAGCGCAGCGGCGCGCAGTATTTCGTGGAGGTGCACGACGGCCCGACGGTGAATCGCCACAAACCCTCAGTGGACGTGTTGTTCCGTTCGGTGGCCAAGCACGCCGGGCAGAACGCCCTGGGCATGATCATGACCGGGATGGGCGACGACGGCGCCCGCGGGCTGCTGAGCATGCGCGAAGCCGGCGCACGCACGGTGGCCCAGGACGAAGCCAGTTGCGTGGTTTTCGGCATGCCCAAGGAAGCGTTGCGCATGGGCGCCGCCGAGGTCGTCGAGCCCTTGTCCGCCTTCCCCAGGCTGATTCAACTGTTCGGCCGCCAGGGCGCCGATCCGCGCCGGCCCGGGCCGCGTTGAGCACCCTGGTCCGCCTGCCTGAAAAAATCGCCTACCCTGTAGGGGACGCCCGGCGCATTGACTCGCTCGGGCGAGGTCGAGGTGTGCGAAGGGCCGTTCGAGTCCTGTGGTCCACCCTCTCCCCGAAAACGGCTTGGAAACCAGGATGAATGAGCAAATGGACGCGCGCCATTCGTCGCTCCGTGCCGCCGGGCCCCGAGTGCCAAAGGCTCTGTCCGGTCGAATTTCATGAATAGGGTAGCGCACGGCAAGCGGCCGGGACGCCACCGGTATTTAGGTGTTTATCCAGGCGACTGCTTATGACCTGTCGAATCTTGCTGGCGGACGATCACGCCCTTGTCCGTGCGGGCATCCGCGCCTTGATCGAAGACTTGAACGGCTATGAAGTGGTGGGCGAGGCCGAGGATGGCGGCGAGGCGGTCGACCTGGCCGATGCGCTGCAGCCGGATATCGTCCTGCTGGACATTTCCATGAAGCGAATGGGTGGCATCGAGGCCCTGCACCAGTTGGCCAGCCGCTCGCCTTCCAGCAAGGTGTTGATGCTGTCCATGCACACCGGCTCGGAGATGGTGTTGAAAGCCCTGCAACAGGGCGCCCACGGCTACCTGTTGAAGGACAGCGCAATCATCGAACTGCGCCTGGCCCTGGAGGCGGTACGCCGGGGCGACCGCTACCTGAGCTCGGCCATCGTCCAGCCGGTGATCGAGATGGCCGTGCAGCATGCTCCCGCCGGGATGAGCACGGACGCCAGCCAGTTGCTGACGGCGCGCCAGGTGGAAATCCTGCGGCTGATCGCCCGCGGCGAATCGACCCGCTCCATCGCCACCGGCCTGGGCCTGAGCGTGAAGACCGTGGAAACCCATCGCGCGCAGATCATGCACCGGCTGAAGATCCATGACGTGGCCGGGCTGGCGCTGTTCGCCGTGCGCGAAGGGATCATCCAGCTGGACGACTGAACCGCCGCTCGCCTCAGCGCGGCGGGTAGTGGGCCAGGGCGGCCTTGACCGCCTCGCGCAGGGCATTCGCCCGCTCGCGCGCGTCGCCGCCCGGCCGGCTTTCTCCGGCGCCGCTCCAGATCGGTTGCCCGTCGCGCGCATCGTAGAAATCGATGCGCACCACCGCGACCTGCTCGGTATAGGTGCGTACCACCGGGGCGCCGCTCCAGGCGCCGTAGCGATCGCGCGCGTAGCCGCCCCTCCCGTAGTAACCGCCCCCGCCGTAATACCCGTCGTCGTAGTCGGAGACCTGGCGCAGACGCTGTTCGAGGTGGATATCCGCGCTCACCAAGAGGTCGGCGGGCGCGCCGTCGCGGGCGGGGCGCAACCCTTGCTGGTCGAGCCCCGCCGCTACCGATTCGCCTATCGCTTCGCCGCTGGCCCAGGTGTCGCCGGCCGGCAGGCGGGCACCGCGCCAACTCCAGCTGCGGTAGCGCGCATAGTCGCGGGGCGCCGCCGGGTAGGCGCTGCGGTCGAAGGTGGTGGCGGCCTGGGGCGGGGCCGGTGGCATCGGTCGCGATTGGGCGACGTAGGGATTGGGGCTCTGGCAGGCGGCCAAGGCCAGTGGGAGCAGCAGGGCAAGACAGGATTTCATCGCAGCGGACCTCATCGTCGATGCCTCAGAGCGGCCGGCAGACCCAGTGCAGGTAGCGGCCCAAGCCGGCGAAGGCCGGATGGCGGCGGTGGGCCAGTTCCATCTCCAGCAGGTCGGCCGGGTCCGCCTTGGCCTGGAACTCCGCGGGCATGTAGTCATGGAATACCCGTACGCCACTGCGGCTCTCGATCCGCCAGGCGGTTTCCAGGTGCGTCGCCAGTTGCCGCGGGTCCTGGGGCCGTTGCGGCGTCAGGCTCTGGCCCTCGCCGGCGAAGTGCGCCTGGCGCAGCTTGCGGAAATGGCCCTTGAGCAGGTTGCGATAGATCAGTGCGTCCTTGTTGTAGAAGGCCAGCGACAGCCAGCCATCGGCGGCGGTCAGGCGGCGCAGGGTCGGCAGGATCGCCAGGGGCTCGGCGAGCCACTCCAGCACTGCGTGGCAGAGCACCAGGTCGTAGTCGCCCTCGAGGCGCTCCGGCAACGCCTGCCAGGGCGCTTGCAGGAAGCTGGCCTGCAGGCCGGCGGCGGCGAATCGTTCGCGGGCGCCTTCGAGCATTGGCGCGGCGGGTTCGGCGAGGGTGACGTCGTGGCCCCCTTCGGCCAGCCACAGGGCCATGTGACCCAGGCCGGCGCCGACGTCGAGAATCCGCAGGGGGCGTTCCGGCAGGGCCTCGAGCAGGTCCGCCTGCAGTACCGCGAGACGGATCTCGCCCTTGGCGCCGCCGTAGATTTTCTCGGCGAAGCGGGTCGCCAATTCGTCGAAGTGGCGGTCGCTCATGGGCAGAAGCGCCTTTCGCTGTCAGCCAGTTTGGCGCGGACCGCCTGTTCCATGTCGATGCCGAGCTCGGTGCACAGGAGCAGCAGGTACAGCACGATGTCGCCGACTTCCTGGGCGGCGTGGGCCCGTTGGTCGGCGGGCAATTGGCGGGACTGCGCCTCGGTGAGCCACTGGAAGATTTCCACCAGCTCGGCCATTTCCACGCTGGCGGCCATCGCCAGGTTCTTCGGGCTGTGGAAGGGTTTCCACTGGTTGCGGTCGCGAATGGCGTGCAGGCGTTCGGTGAGTTCGCTGAGGTTCATGGGGCGCTCCTGGAAGCCGCATAGCTTCGGCCCGGCCGAGGCATCCTGCAAGCCCGGGCCCGTCGCGGCTCAGCCCACCTGGTGCCAGTTACCGCTCATGTGCGGCACCTCGTCGGCACCGCGAAGGCTCAGCTGGCCGTGGGGCGCCGGCGCACTGGCATAGAGGCGGGCTTCGCCGGGCAGCAGCAGGGGTTTCTGGAAGCGCACCTCGACCACGTAGCCCGCGCGCGGCAGGCGGTCGCTCAACGAGGCCAGGGCACGGGCCTTGCTCCATAGGCCATGGGCGATGGCGCGGGGGAAGCCGAACAGCTTGGCGCTGGGGGCCGAGAGGTGGATGGGGTTGTAGTCGCCCGAGGCCCGCGCATAGGCCCGGCCGGTGTCGGCCGGTACCGTCCAGCGATCGATCTCGGTGAGTTCCAGCGGGTCTTCCTGCGGCCGCTCGATGATCGGCCCGGGCACCTTGGCGCCTCGGCAGAGAATCCGGCTCTCGCCTTCCCAGAGCAGCCCGAGCTGATCCTCCAGGCGGATCAGCAGGCTGAACAGCGCGCCTTTCTCGTGGGGCTGGAGGTTGTTCGCCTGCACGCTGACCACGAACGGACCCTCTCCGCCCAAAGGGCGAATCACCCGAATGCGATTGCTCAGGTGCACCAGGCCGAGCAGTGGGAACGGGAAGTCCGGCTCGGTGAGCAGCTTCATTTGCAGCGGAAAGGCCAGGACGTGGGGAAAGGTCGGCGGCAGCATGCCGGTGTCGGCGAAACCGCATACCTCGCGGTAGCGTTTCGCTTGCATCGGATCGACGCGGACCTGCGTACGCAAGCCGAAGGTCGGAAGCGTCGTCCCGTGGATGCCCCGTCGCAGCGCGGCGCGCAGGAACAGTCCGGGAAGCGGGGGGGAACTGGGCAGGTCGCGCCATTCGATGGCCATGGACTAACTCCTCAAAAAACGACGGCCGGCGGCTGGGCCGGCTCTGAATGCGACGAGGACCTCGGGGGCGCTTCAGGCGCCTCTGCGGCCGGCAGGCGTCAGCGAGCGTGCGACGCGGCTCCCGCGCGACCAAACCGCCGTGGGACGGCCCGGCAGCGACGGGCCGGCCGCGAGCTTGCGCGCCCGGGACATCCTCAGGCGCCGATCAGGCTTTGGCCACAGACCCGCAGGACCTGGCCAGTGACGGCGCCGGACGTGGGCTGCACCAGCCAGGCGATGGCTTCGGCGACGTCTTGCGGCAGGCCGCCCTGGCCCATGGCGTTCATCCGTCGCCCCGCCTCGCGCACGGTGAAGGGCATGGCGGCGGTCATGTGGCTCTCGATGAAGCCCGGCGCCACCGCGTTGATGGTGATGGCGCGTTTCGCCAGTTCTAGTTCCCAGGCCTGCACCAGGCCGATCAGCCCCGCCTTGCTCACCGCATAGTTGGTCTGGCCGAAATTGCCGGCGATGCCGCTGGTGGAGGACACCACCACCACGCGGCCGCCGTCGCGCAAGGTGCCGTGCTCCAGGAGGGCCTGGGTCAGCACCTGGGGCGCCTTGAGGTTGACGTCGATCACCGCGTTCCATTGCGCCTCGCTCATCTTCGCCAGGGTCTTGTCGCGAGTGATGCCGGCGTTGTGCACGACGATATCGATACCCTCCGGCAGCGCCGTCACCAGGTCCTGCGGGGCTTCGTCGGTGGAGATGTCCAGGCACAGGCTGCGTCCGCCCAGGCGCGCGGCCAGGGCGTCGAGGCTTTCCCGCGCCTGGGGCACGTCGAGCAGGATCACCTCGGCACCGTCGCGCGCCAGGGTCTCCGCAATGGCCGCGCCGATGCCTCGCGAGGCCCCGGTGACCAGCGCTCGCCGGCCCGCCAGCGGGCGGGTCCAGTCGTCCACCTGGCCGTCGTTGGAGGCGAGCCGCACGACCTGTCCCGAGATGTACACGCTCTTGGGCGAGAGGAAGAAACGCAGCGCGCCTTCCAGGCGGTCTTCCGCGCCTTCGCCGACGTAGAGCAGTTGCACGCCGCCGCCATGGCGGATTTCCCGGCCGAGGGAGCGGGTGAAGCCTTCGAGGCTGCGCTGGGCGCTGGCGGTGAAGGGGTCGGCGAGGGTTTCCGGCGGACGCCCGAGCACCACCACCCGCGGGCAGGGCGCCAGGGCCTTGAGGGTCGGCTGGAAGAAGTCGCGCAGGCGGATCAATTGGTCGGTGTTCACCAGGTCGCTGGCGTCGAAGACGATCGCCTTGAGCTTGGGCCCGTGCTCGGCGGTCCAGCGTGGGCGTTCGAAGCGGCCCTCCTGGTCGGCGTAGCTGGAATCGGTGAGCCGGTTGAGCAGGCCGGCGGCGGCTTTCGCCAGGGGACCTTCGCCGCCGATCAGCAGCGCGCCGTCCACCGGTCGGGTTCGCCCGGCCATCCAGCGTTCCAGGTGCACCGGCGCCGGCAGGCCGAGGGCGCTCACCAGACGATGGCCGACGGAAGAGTTGGCGAATTCGATATAACGGTCGGACATGGAACGGGCTCCAGGGTAAAGGCTCCAACGTGTTGACCACGCCATGCCGCCACTCGTTTCATGTGCCGGGTCGTGCCGCACGGCCGACCGTCGCCATGGGCCGGGGGCGCCAGTCCGTGAGGCATCATTTTCGCGAGGAGTCAGCATGACCCAGTTGCGCAGGGTCGCCATCGTCGGCGGCAACCGTATCCCGTTCGCCCGTTCCAACACCCAATACGCCACCAGCAGTAACCAGGAAATGCTCACCGCGGCCCTTGAAGGCCTGATCGAACGTTACGACCTGCATGGCCTGCGGCTCGGCGAGGTGGCGGCGGGAGCGGTGCTCAAGCATTCCCGCGACTTCAATCTGACGCGCGAGTGCGTGCTGGGCTCGCGCCTGTCGCCGGAAACTCCCGCCTACGACCTCCAGCAGGCCTGCGGCACCGGCCTGGAGGCCACGCTGATGGTGGCCAACAAGATCGCCCTCGGGCAGATCGAGTGCGGCATCGCCGGTGGCGTCGACACCACCTCGGACGCGCCCATCGCGGTCAACGAGGGGCTGCGCCGGATCCTCCTCCAGGCCAACCGCGCCAAGGGCACCGGCGACAAGCTCAAGGCGCTGCTGCAGATCCGACCCCAGCACCTGGTCCCGGAGCTGCCGCGCAACGGCGAGCCGCGCACTGGCAAGTCGATGGGCGAGCACTGCGAGCTGATGGCGCAGACCTGGCAGATTCCCCGCGACGAGCAGGACCGCCTCGCCTGGGAAAGCCACCGCAAGCTCGCCGCGGCCTACGCCGAGGGTTGGCAGAACGACCTGCTGACCCCCTTCCGGGGCCTGACCCGCGATCAGAACCTGCGGCCGGACATCGAGCTGGACACACTTTCCACCCTCAAGCCGGTGTTCGAGAAAGGCGCGCGGGGCACCCTCACCGCCGCCAACTCCACGCCGCTGACCGACGGCGCCTCGGTGGTGCTGCTGGCCAGCGAAGAATGGGCGCAGGCTCGCGGCTTGCCGGTGCTCGCCTATTTCCGCGATGGCGAGGCGGCGGCGGTGGACTTCGTGCAGGGCAAGGAAGGCTTGCTGATGGCACCGGTCTACGCGGTGCCGCGCTTGCTGGCGCGCAACGGCCTGAGCCTGCAGGACTTCGACTACTACGAAATCCACGAGGCCTTCGCCGCCCAAGTGCTCTGCACCCTCAAGGCCTGGGAGGACGAGGCGTACTGCCGCACGCGGCTGGGCTTGAGCGCGCCGCTGGGCGCCATCGATCGCAGCCGGCTGAACGTCAAGGGCAGTTCCCTGGCGGCCGGGCATCCCTTCGCCGCCACCGGCGCGCGCATCGTCGCCAACCTGGCCAAGCTGCTGGCGGTGGCCGGGGAGGGTCGTGGCTTGATTTCGATCTGCGCCGCCGGTGGCCAGGGGGTGACGGCGATTCTCGAGCGTTGATCCACCGCGCGGGGCGCCAGCGGCGGCGCCCCAGCGTTGGCGGCCCTTGTAGGGAACGGAAGACGAGGGGCAGACTGACGCTTTCCGGCCATTCGAGCGCGTTATGTCGTCCAACGGACAAGCCGACCTGCAACGGTCGATCCCTCTCCTCGGCGCCTTGCCGCGTCCGCTCTATGCCCGCGCGGAAAGCCTGTGGGCCGGTTCCTGGACCGCTCGGCACCGGCATCCCTGGGTCCAGCTGTCCTATGCCATCAGCGGGGTACTCGGCGTGCACACCGCCGCCGGCAGCTTCTTCGCCCCGCCCCAGTGGGCGGTCTGGGTGCCCGCGGAGCTGGAGCACGAGGTGTTCACCTCGATGCATGCGGAAATGCGCAGCCTCTATATCCGTCGCGACGCCTGCACCTGGGCACCGCCGCGTTGCCGGGTGCTGGAAGTGACCGGCCTGACCCGCGAACTGATCAAGCAATTCTGCCGCTTGCCCAGCGAGTATCCCGAGGGCGAGAGCGCCGAGTCCCGGCTGGTCGGCGTGCTGCTCGATCAACTGGCGGCCGCCCCCGAGGCCGGCTTTTCCCTGCCCATGCCCGCCGAGGGGCGTTTGCGCGGCCTCTGCGGCGAACTGCTGAAGCAGCCGGACCTGGCTTGCAGCCTGGGCGAATGGGCGCGCCGCGCGAACACGTCGGAAAAGACCCTGATGCGGGCCTTCCAGCGCGAAACCGGCATGAGTTTTCGCCAATGGCGGCGGCGCCTGCGCCTGCTCAGCGCATTGCAGCCCCTTGAGGGCGGCGCCAGCGTCACCCAGGCCGCGCTGGGCTGTGGCTATGAGTCGCCGTCGGCGTTCATCGCCGCATTCCGCGAGCTGTTCGGCGCGACGCCGGGCGAATTGTTCCGCCGCCCGGAGGGCTCCGGCTGACGGCGCGCGCGTTGCGCGCGCAGGCGGCTACGCTTGAGAACGTGATCGCGATGGGGGCGCCAGGCCGGCGCGGGAATGAGGGCATGGCATGACGGGAATCGGCACACGTGTGGGGCTCGGGGCCTGCCTGTGGGTATGGCTGGCGCTGGCCTTCGCCTCGTTGGCCCCGCTCCAGCCGCCGCTCAGCGTGGGCGAACGGGCGTTGCTGGCCGCGCAGGCGCCGTTGCGGGTCGGCGTGGTGAAGGGCGGCTGGCCGCCGTTCGAGCTCTACCGAGAGGGGCGTTTCCAGGGGATCAGCGCCGAATACCTGGAGCGGGTCGCGCAACACCTGGGGCTGCGCCTGGAGACCGTGCCCCTGGCGAGTTGGGAGGAGGCGCAACAGGCCATGCGCGACGGCCGCGTCGACCTGTTGACCTCCATGGCCCGCACTCCCCGGCGCGAGGCCTCGCTGGTGTTCAGCACGCCTTACCTGAATAGCAGCAACCTGATCGTCGCCCGCCGTAACAGTGCCCTGCAGGGAGTCGAGGACCTGGCCGGCAAGCGAGTGGCCATCGAGCGCGGCTATGTCCTGCAGGACGAGCTCGCCGCCCGCGTACCCGGTATCCGTCTGGTGGTGCGCGAGGATACCGAGGCCGCCTTGCGTACCCTGATGGCCGGCGAAGCCGACGCCTATGTCGGCGACGCCATCGTCGCGCGTTACCTGATCGGCGAGTTCACCCTGAGCGACCTGGAGCTTCGCGGCGAGGTCGGCTTCGGTGCCAGCGAACTGCGTTTCGCCCTGCGCCGCGACCTGGCGCCCCTGGTGCCGCTGATCGACCGCGCGCTGGCGAGCCTGAGCCGCGACGAGCGCCTGGCGATCCAGGAGCACTGGCTGCCGCCGCTGACCGAGTTCAATTGGAGCAAGGCGGCCCAGGTCGCCTGGCCCTACGCGTTGGCGCTGGCGGCGCTGATCCTCCTGGTGCTGCTGTGGAACCGCTGGCTCAGCGTGCAGATCGTCGAGCGGCGCCGGGCGGAGGCGGAAGCGCGGCGCCAGCGCAGCATGTTGCTGGCGTTGCTCGACGCGATACCCGACCCGATCTGGTACAAGGACCCGCAAGGTCGCTACCTGGGGATGAACCAGGCGTTTGCCGACCTGCTCGGGCGGCCCATCGAGGAACTGATCGGCGCCGACGACCGCCAGCTGTTCGGCGGCTGGCGCGCCCAGGACGCCATGGCCCGCGACCTGGCGGCGATGTCGGTGAGCGTGCCCCTGGAGGACGAGGTCTGGCTGACCTACCCGAACGGCCGCCGGGTGCTGTTCGACAGCCTGCTCAACGCCTTCCACGACGAGCGCGGCGCGTTGCTCGGCACCGTCGGGGTGAGCCGCGACATCACCGCGCGCAAGCAGAGCGAGGAAGCCCTGGAGCGGGCCAAGGAACTGGCCGAGGAGGCCGCGCGGCTGAAGACCCGCTTCCTCGCCAATATGAGCCACGAGATACGCACCCCGCTCAACGCCATCATCGGCATGTCCCACCTGTCCCTGCAGACCGCCCTGGAACCGCGCCAGCGCGATTACCTGAACAAGATCCAGCAGGCCGGCCAGCACCTCCTGGCGATCCTCAACAACGTTCTCGACCTGTCCAAGATCGAGGCCGGCAAACTGATCGTCGAGCGCATCGAGTTCGATTTGCAGGCGGTGCTGGAGAACCTCTCCGGGCTGATCGGCGACCGCGCCACGGCCAAGGGCTTGGAACTGCACTTCAACGTCGACCCGCAGGTGCCCTTGCAGTTGATCGGCGATCCGCTGCGGATCGGGCAGATCCTGATCAATTTCAGCAACAATGCGGTGAAGTTCACCGAACGCGGCGAGATCGAGGTGATCGTGCGCGGCGAGGCCCTGGAGCACGACCGCCTCACCCTTTACCTCGCCGTGCGCGACACCGGCGTCGGCCTCGCTCCCAGCCAGGTGAACCGCCTGTTCGAGTCCTTCCAGCAGGCCGACGACTCCACCACGCGGCAGTACGGCGGCACGGGGCTCGGGCTGGCGATCAGCAAGAGCCTGGCCGAAGCCATGGGCGGCAGTGTCGGGGTCGACAGCCGGCCCGGCGACGGCAGCCTGTTCTGGTGCCGCCTGCCCCTCGGCATCGCCCCGCACCAGCCCCGCGAGCGCCAGACGCTGCCGGACCTGCGGGGACGGCGCGCCCTGGCGGTCGAGGACGCTGCCCGCGACCGTCCGGTGCTGCGCGATCTGCTCGCCTCCCTCGGCCTGCGCGCGGAGGTGGTGGGTTCGGGGCGCCAGGCGCTGAGCGAAGTCTGGCAGGCGGCCCTGGGCGGCGATCCCTTCGAGGTGCTGCTGATCGACCGGCGCAGCGCCGACCTGGACGGGGCCGAGGTGGCACGGCGCGTGCTCGCGCTGGAGTTGGACCCACCGCCGCGCCTGCTGCTGGTCACCGCCCACGAGCGCGACGCGGTGGCGGAGGCGGCGCGCCAGGCGGGAATCGAGGAAATCCTCACCAAGCCCCTGAGCGTGCCGACCCTGTACGAAGCGCTGATGCGCAGCCTGGGCGTCGCCGCCAGTCCCGAATGGCGTCCGCCCCTGGACGATCCCGGCCCGGCCGGGATGCACGACGCGCGCGTCCTCCTGGTGGAGGACAACGCCCTCAACCGCGAAGTGGCCGGCGAACTGTTGCAGCAACTCGGCCTGCGCATCGACTTCGCCGAGGACGGCGAGCAGGCCGTGCAGCGCCTGCGCGAATGCGCCGCCGGCGAGTACGCCCTGGTGTTGATGGACATGCAGATGCCGCGCCTGGACGGGGTCGGGGCCACCCGCACCCTGCGCCGCGAACCGCGGTTCCGCAACCTGCCGATCGTGGCCATGACCGCCAACGCCGACGCGGCGGACCGCGAACGCTGCCTGGCCGCCGGGATGAACGACCACCTGGCCAAGCCCATCGAGCCGGAACTGCTGCGCCGCACCCTGGCCCGCTGGTTGACGCTGCCGAAGCTCGACGCCGTGATGGACGAGGCCGCCTCTTCGCTGCGCCTGCCCGGGGTGGACGTGGCCAGCGGTCTACGCCGGGTGCTGGGCAAGGGCAAGGCCTACCGCCGCCTGCTGCAGCGTTTCCTCGAGTCGCAGCACGACTTCCCCGAACGACTGCGCGCCTGTCTGCAGGCCGGGCGCCTCGACGAAGCCGAGCGGCTGGCCCACAGCTTCAAGGGGGCGGCGGGGAATCTGGGCGCCCTCGAGTTGCAGGAACAGGCCGAGCGGCTGGAGTGGGCGCTGAAGAAGGGGCTCCCGGCGGACGAGGTGGAAACCTTGCTCCAGCCCCTGAGTCCTACCCTACACGCCTTGCTGCGGGCGATCGAAAGCCAGTTGCAAGGCGCGCCCGATGCGCCGCCGCAGGACGTCGACGAGGCGGCCTTGCAGGTGCTCTGCGAACGCCTGGCGGAATTGCTCGACGATGACGATCCCCGCGCCGGGCATCTGTTCGAAGCCCAGGGCGGCTTGCTGCGCAGTGCCTTCGCCAGCGATTACGGCGCCCTGGCGGGCGCCTTGCACGGCTATGCCTTCGACCGGGCGCTGGCGATCCTGCGTGAAGCCGCGGCGCGCCGCGGACTGACGTTGTAGCCGCGCGGTCGGGACGGGCGAGGCGGCGGATAGGCAAGGCGGTCCGGCGGAACACCGCCGGGTGCGATATTCAACCCAGGAGGCGCGGCAACGCGGACGCCAATGGAAGACATGCTCGACAGACCCGACCAACCGGCGATTCTGGTGGTGGACGACACCCCCGAGAACCTCGAGCTGATGAGCGAGTTGCTGTTGCTCGACGATTACCGGGTCAAGGTCGCCAGCAGCGGCACCAGTGCCCTGCGGATCGCCCTGGAAATCCCCCAGCCGGACCTGATCCTGCTGGACATCATGATGCCCGGCATGGACGGCTACGAGGTCTGCCGGATGCTCAAGGGCAACCCGCTCACCACCGCCATCCCGGTGATCTTCCTCACCGCCAAGAGCGCGATGGAGGACGAGCAACTGGGCCTCGACGTCGGCGCGGTGGACTACATCGCCAAGCCGATCAGCCCGCCGGTGGTGCTGGCGCGGGTGAAATCCCACCTGCAGCTCAAGGCCACCGCCGACTTCCTGCGCGACAAGAGCGAATACCTGGAGCTGGAAGTGAAGCGCCGGACCCAGGAAATCCAGCGTCTTCACGATGCCACTATCGAGGCCATGGCTGCCCTGGTGGACATGCGCGACAGCCCCGGCGGGCGGCGCCTGCTGCGCATCGAGCGCTACGTCTGCCTGCTGGCCGAAGCTTTGATCCGACGCGACGGTTTCGTCGGCGAGCTGGGGCTGGAGGACATCGAGGTGCTGGGCAAATCGGCGCTGCTCCACGATATCGGCAAGGTCATCCTGCCCGATCGCGTGCTGCTCAACCCCGGCGCGCTGGATGCCGAGGACCTGGCGATCCTCCATCGCCACCCGCTGGCGGGGCGCGATGCGCTGCTGATGGCGGAGCGACGCTTCGGCGGTTCGGCGGATTTCCTGCATTACGCCAAGGAAATCACCTATGGCCACCACGAGCACTGGGACGGCAGCGGCTTCCCCCAGGGGTTGCGCGGCGAGGCCATCCCGCTGTCGGCGCGGATCGTCACTCTGGCCTATCACTACGACCGCCTCACCAGCCGTCACCCCTATCATTCGCCGCTGGCGCCGGAAGAGGCGGCCCTTCAGATCGAGGCCGGCAGCGGCAGCCTGTTCGATCCGCAACTGGTCGAGGTGTTCGCCGAGGTGACCGAGCAATTCGCGGTGATCGCCCGGCACCTGGCCGATACCGATCGCTCGCTGAACAACGGCTTGCAGCGGATCGAGCAGTCCCTCGCCGAGACCATCGAGCTGGAGCCTCCGCCGCCGTCAGCGGAGGCCTGACGCGGCGCCGGTTACGCCGGCCGCCAGTCCAGGGCTAGGGCTTCCTGCCAGGCGAAGCGCTCGAAATGGCTGGCGAGGACCTGCTTGAGCCTCTCCAGGTCCTCCAGGTTGGAGCTGTCCGCCCGCAGGCTCAGCCCATTGGCCTGCGCGCGTAGCGAACCGACGCCGAAGGCGAATTCGATGCGACCCTGCTGGTCGTCATGGGTTACCGGGATTTTGTGGGCGAAGTGCTTGCACAGGCGCCCGATATAGCGGGCCGGGCGATCGGTGACGACGAGGGCGATGGCGCTGTAGGTCATGGGGTTTTCCTTGGCAGAGGACGGGGCCGGGCGCGCCGCCGAGGGTGGCGCGCGCCCTGGGTGGGTCGATCAATAGCCGACGGTGAAGCGGCGGCGCCTGTGCTGCGGATGCTCGGTTTCGTCGAGCAGCGCCACGGCCAGGTCGGCCACCGAGATATGCGCCGGCTGCTCGCCCGCCATCAGCAACTCGTCGCCGCCCAGGCGGAAACGACCGCTGCGCGCGCCCGGCTCGAGGCGTGCGGGAGGCGAAAGGAAGGTCCAGTCGAGACGGGTTTCCGCTTGCAGCGCGTTCAGGGCCTGGCGGGCGCCCTCGGCACCCTCCTTGTAGGCGGCCGGGAAGCCCTCGCTGTCGATCAATTGCAGGCTCGGCGCGACGTACAGGCTGCCGGCGCCCCCGACCATCAGCAGGCGCACACCCGCCTGGCGGCTGGCGTCGATGATCGCCTGGCTGCCGCGGACGAACAGCGCGCGGATGTCCGCCTCCGCCCAGCCGGGGTTGAAGGCGCTGAGCAGAGCCTCGTGGCCGGCGAGCAGGGTGGCCAGGGCGGAGCTGTCGTAGGCGTCGCCGCGGACGACGGTGAGGTTCGGATGCTGCGAGAGTTTTTCCGGGTGGCGGGCGATGGCCGTGACCTGATGGCCGCGGTTCAAGGCTTCTTCGAGCAGTGCGGCACCGACGAAACCGGTGGCACCGATAAGGGCGATTTTCATGGAGAACTCCGGGCACTAGGGTGCGTCAAGGAAAGAGGTCGCTATGATCGCAATGGGCAATGCGCGGAAAAAGCGGCTAAAACGCCTTGCACAGTTAAGCGGAGCTTCACAATGCAGCAGCTCAAACGCATGGTGGTATTCGCCACCGTGGTGGAAAAAGGCAGCATGGTGGCGGCCGGCGAAGCCCTCGGCATGTCGGCTTCGGCGGTCAGCCAGCAGATCCGCAAGCTGGAAGCCAGCACCCAGGTCAGCCTGTTGCACCGCACCACCCGCAAGCTGACCCTGACCGAGGCGGGTGCGATCTTCTATCGCAGTTGCGCGGAGGTGCTGGAGCACGCGCGCCAGGCCGAGCAACGCATGGCCGAGTTGCGCGATGCGCCGGTGGGCGAGCTGCGCATCGCCGCGCCGGTGGGGTTCTCCGGGCGGCCGATGACCGACGCCCTGGCGCCGTTGTTGCAGGCCCATCCCGGGCTGAGCCTGCGGCTGTTCTTCCAGGACGAACAGATCGACCTGATCGAGCAGCGCATCGACCTGGCGATCCGCGTCGGCCAGCTCGACGATTCGAGCCTGGTGGCGCGGCACCTGGGCGACGCCTCGATGCTGCTATGCGCGTCCCCGGCCTATCTGGACGCCCGGCCGCCGATCCAGCGTCCGGAACAGTTGCTCGGCCTGGACTGGCTGAGCCTGGGCGACGAACGCCCGGCCCAGCAATTGGCGCTGCGGCATGCCGGCAGCGGCGAGCGGCAACGGTTGCGCATCGAGAGCCGGGTGGTCTGCAACAACATCCTCTCGTTGCGCCAGTTCACCCTGGCGGGCATGGGCGTTTCGTTGCAACCGCAGATGGAAATCCGCGAGGAACTGGCCAGCGGCCGTCTCCAGGTGCTGCTGCCGGAGTGGCATTTACCGGCGCTCGGCATCTACATTGTCACGCCCCGGCGCGACGCGCAGCCGGCGAAAGTACGCTATGCGATCGCGGCCTTGCGCCACAGTCTGCTCAGCGACTGAAGCGCACCCCGTGCGGCAGGCGGCGGATTGCCGTATAACGTCCGGCAGAACCGGCGAAGCAAGGACCCCGAACGAAAGCGCATGAAGACTCCAAAACGCATCGAACCCCTGGTCGAAGACGGTCTGGTCGACGAAGTACTGCGCCCGCTGATGAGCGGAAAGGAAGCCGCCGTGTACGTCGTGCGCTGCGGCGACAAGCTGCGCTGCGCCAAGGTCTACAAGGAAGCCAACAAGCGCGGTTTCCGCCAGGCCGCCGAGTACCAGGAAGGCCGCAAGGTCCGCAACAGCCGCGACGCCCGTGCCATGGCGAAGGGCTCCAAGTACGGGCGCAAGGAACAGGAGGACGCCTGGCAGAACGCCGAAGTGGCCGCCCTGTTCCGCCTGGCGAATGCCGGCGTGCGGGTGCCCAAGCCCTACGACTTCCTCGATGGCGTGCTGCTCATGGAGCTGGTCACCGACGGCGCCGGCGACGCCGCGCCGCGTCTCAACGACGTCGACCTGCTGCCCGAGGACGCCCGGGAGTTCCATGCCTTCATGATCGGCGAGATCGTCAAGATGCTCTGCGCCGGCCTGGTACATGGCGACCTCTCGGAATTCAACGTGCTGCTCGACCCCTCGGGCCCGGTGATCATCGACCTGCCCCAGGCGGTGGACGCGGCGGGGAACAACCACGCGCTGCGCATGCTGGAGCGGGACGTCGGCAACATGACCGCCTACTTCGGGCAGTTCGCCCCCGAGCTGCTCGGTACCCGCTACGCCCGGGAAATGTGGGCGTTGTACGAGGCCGGCCTGCTCACTCCCGACAGCGTGCTCACCGGCGAATACGACGAGCCGGAGGAGAGCGCGGACGTCGAGGCGGTGATGCGCGAGATCAAGGATGCGCTGGCCGAGCAGGCGCGGCGCGAAGCCGCCCGTGCCGAGGAAGATGCGCCGGCCGAGCGCGAGCCTCCGCCGCCGCCCTGGCAGCAGTGACCTTCCCTGGTCGGCCCGATGCGGGCCGACGACCGCACACCGGTAAGCCGCCGGCGCTTGACCCCGGTCAGCACGCGCAGGATGCTTTCGCCGTTGAATCGATTTTTTTCCCAAAGGACTCATGACATGCAAGGTCAGGCGGAAGTCGTCGAATACCTCAAGGATCTGCTGCGCGGCGAGCTGGCCGCGCGGGATCAGTATTTCCTGCATTCGCGGATGTACGCGGACTGGGGCTTCGGCAAGCTCTACGAGCGGATCAATCACGAGATGGAAGAGGAGACCCAGCACGCCGATGCGCTGCTGCAACGCATCCTGTTCCTGGAAAGCACCCCGGACATGACGCCCAAGCCGCTGAACGCCGGCAGCACGGTGCCGGAGATGCTGCGCAACGACCTGATGCTGGAGTACGAAGTGCGCGCCGCCTTGAGCAAGGGCATCGCCCTCTGCGAGCTGCACCGCGACTACCCGAGCCGGGACATCCTGCAGGCGCAGCTCAAGGATACCGAGGAAGATCACGCCTACTGGCTGGAGCAGCAGCTCGGCCTGATCGACCGCATCGGCCTGGAAAACTACCTGCAAGCCCAGTCCTGAGCCGCGCGCCGGTCATCGGCGTCCCGGGCGGGAAGCGCCGCCCCGGCGCAGGGGCGGAGCGGACCGCGCGCGCTTTCCGGCGCGCGCCGGCTTCTGTTACTCCTCAGCTGTATCCATAGGCTTTGCGGCGGGGCTGCTAAGGTGCACCGGCATTTTTGCCGGAGTTTCCCATGTCTTTTCCGCATATCCTGCTCGCCTTGCTGGTCACCCTCATCTGGGGCGTGAACTTCGTCGTCATCAAGGTCGGCCTGCACGACTTCCCGCCCTTGCTCTTCTGCGCGCTGCGCTTCGCCCTGGCGGCTCTGCCGCTGCTGATCCTGCGTGGACCGATGCCGGCGCCGTTCTGGCGCATCGTGCAGATCGGCGTGTTGCTCGGGGTGATCAAGTTCGGCCTGTTGTTCGTCGGCATGCACCTGGGCATGCCGGCCGGGCTGTCGTCCCTGGTGCTGCAAAGCCAGGTGTTCTTCACCGTGCTGATCGCCGCCCTGGTGCTCGGCGAGCGTCCCAGCCGGCGCGCCTGGTGCGGGTTGGTGCTGGCCGCGGGCGGCCTGCTGCTGATCGCCAGCGAGCGGCCCCTGGGCGATAGCCTGCTGGCGTTCTCTCTGGTGGTGGTCGCGGCCCTGGCCTGGGCCTTCGCCAATATCGCCACCAAGCGCTCCGGTGCACAGGACATGCTGCGCCTGATCTGCTGGGTGAGCCTGATCCCGCCCTTGCCGCTGCTGGCCCTGTCCTGGGTGTTCGAAGGACCCGAGGCGATCCTCGGCGCCATGCGCGGGATCACCTGGAGCGGGGTCGGCGCCTTGCTGTACATCGCGTTCTTCGCCACCACCGTGGGCTTCGCGCTGTGGAGTTTCCTGCTGCGTCGCTACCCGGCCAGCCTGGTGGTGCCGTTTTCCCTGGCGGTGCCGATTTCCGGACTGCTGTGCGGCTGGCTGCTGCTGGACGAGCAACTGAGTACCCGCGCCCTGCTGGCCTGCGGGCTGGTGTTCGTCGGGCTGGCGATTACCATCCTGCCGGCCCAGTTGTGGCGACGGAAACGCGCCGCGCTCTGACGAAGGGCCTCCTGCTTCGCGCGCTGGGCGAAGAGGGCAACCGGGGAGCCATGGACGGAACCCTTCGTTCGCGGCCCAGGGCTCCGGGCGTTGGCTGGCGAAGCCGCCGAGCGCAGGGGATCGATACGGAGGGGATCGAGCGAGGCGCCCGCGTTCGAAGCGGGCGGCGGGTCGTCGCCGATGGGAAGGCCGGTCGGCCTCCCCCTCGGTCATCGGTGGGTTACAGCGACCACTTCACCGTCAGCATCGCGTTGCGCGGTTCGCCGTAGATCATGTTGGTGTTGCCGCCGATCCCTGAGTAGTAGCGCTTGTCGAGGACATTGTTGAGGTTCAGGCGCGTGTCGACGTGCTCGCTGACCTTGTAGCCGACCATCATGTCCACCAGGGTGTAGGCGTCCTGCTCGACCCGCCAGGCGCTGCTCCCCGCTCCGCCTTCGTTGTAGATGGCGTTCTGCGCGTTGAGGCTGCCGCCGACGCGCCAGCGTTCCAGGTCGCCGGGCAGGGTGTAGGTGGTGGAGAGCTTGAACAGGTGGCGCGGCTGGTCGGTGTCGAACAGCTTGCCTTCGTTGGCCTTGTTGGTGTCCTTCTTGTACTTGGCTTCGACGTAGGTGTAGCCGGCGCTCAATTGCCAGTGGTCCGTCAGGGCGCCGGTCAGCTCCATGTCGATGCCCTGGCTGCGCACCTTGCCGGCCGCTTCGTAGCAACTGACGGCCGGGTAGCCGGGGCAGTTGAACGCTTGGTCGTCGAGCAGCTTGGCGCGGTTTTCCTGGTCGACCTGAAACAGCGCGGCGCTGGCGTTCAGGGCGCCGTCGAAGTAGGCGCCCTTCAAGCCGACCTCGTAGTTCTTGCCGGTCATCGGCTCGATGACCTCGCCGCTGATGTCCACGTTGTTCTGCGGCTTGAAGATATCGGTGTAGCTGGCGTAGACCGAGTAGGTGTCGTTCAGGTCGTAGATGACGCCGGCGTAGCGGGTGACGTTGCGGGTGATGGTGTAACCGTTCTGCGGCTTGGTCACGTTGTTGCTCATGTTCTCGCCTTCGTAGTCATACCAGTCCAGGCGGCTGCCCAGGATGACTTTCAACGGGTCGGCGAGGTTGAGGCGGGCGGTGGCGTACACGCCGTTCTGCTCGGCGTCGGTCTTCAGGCCCCAGCCGCGTAGGTAGTAGTTGGGTTTGGCGACGCTGCCGGAGTCCCAGCGGAAGGGGTCGAAATTGGTCGAGGTGGTGCCGAAGCCGCCGTGGCCGTCGAAGGATTCCTCGCGATTGCTCGCGCCGATCACCAACTCGTGGGTACGGCCGAGCAACTGGAAGGGGCCGGAGGCGTAGGCGTCGTAGCTGTCGTGGTCGTTGGTGTAGATGTAGCGACCGCTGCCCTGGGTGAGGGTGTCGCCGGAGTAGCCCAGGTAGGAGCCGAGCATGTCGATGCGGCCCCACAGCTTGCTGCCGGCCAGGCGCATTTTCCAGCCGTTGTCGAAGCGATGCTCCAGTTCGCTGAAGAGGAAGGTATTGGTGGTGTCCCAGTAGGCCCAGTCGCTGCCCATGTAGGCCGAGCGCGACAGGTGCAGGTCGCTGCCGTCGCGGGCGGTGGGCAGGCCGCCCCAATCGGAGCCCTTGTTGTCGTTCTGGTAGGACGCGCCGACGGTCAGGGTGGTGGCGTCGGTCAGGTCGGCCTCGCCGATGGCATAGAGCAGGCCGCGCTGGCTTTCCCCGACGTCCTGGTAGCTGTCCTTGTCCTGGTAGGCGCCGACGACCCGCCCGCGCAGGCTGCCCGAGTCGTTGAGCGCGCCCGAGACGTCCAGTTCGGTGCGATAAGAGTCCCAGGTGCCGGCGCTGCCGGTGACGCTCGCTTGCGGGGTGACGGTCGGGCGCTTGCGCACCAGGTTGATCGCCGCCGCCGGGTTGCCGGCGCCCTGCATCAGGCCGGTGGCGCCGCGGACGATTTCCACGCGGTCGTACATCGCCATGTCGGCGGCGGAGATCACGTCCTGGGTGTAGGTGGAGAGGCTGGTGGGCAGGCCGTCGTACATGATGTTGTCGACGGTGAAGCCGCGGGCGACGAAACGCTGACGCTCCGGGCCGTATTTCTGCAGGGTCACCCCGGTGGTGTTCTTCACCACGTCGTTGAGGTTGTTCATCGCCTGGTCGTCCATGCGCTGGCGAGTGATCACGGTGACCGACTGCGGGGTCTCGCGGACCGACATGTTCAGCTTGGTGGCGGTCTGCATGGCGCCGGTGGTGTAGGAGCGGCTGCCTTCGGTGATCGCACTGCCGGCCACGTCGGCCTGGCCGGTGACGTTGACGCTCTGCAATTGCATGGCGTCCGGCTCGGTCGCCGAGACGCTGGCGATGCCGCCTTGCAGGCTGCCGTTCAGACCGGAACCGGCGAGCAGTTGCGCCAGGGCCTGCTGCGGTTCGAGCCGGCCTTGCACGGCCGGAGCCTGGCGACCGGCGACTTCGCTTTGGGAGAAGGCGACTTTCAGGCCGGTTTCCTGGCCGAAGCGGACCAAGGCATCGGCGAGAGGCTGGGCCGGCAGGTCGATCTCGACCGGAGCGGCCCAGGCGTTCGCGGAGAGTCCCAGGGCCAGGGCGGCCAGGGTGTTGAGCGTATGAGTGCGCATGGGGATTCCTGGTATTGGCAGTGCATCCCTGTCGTGTCCGAGCCGACCGCTCCAGTGACGGCGTTAGAACCGCTGCGTGCTACCAGGTGAAGAAAGGCGCCCGCATTGGGGGCGCAAGAGTAAAGTCTCGGTAAAAAGCTGTAAATAAGAATTCATTAC
The DNA here is from genome assembly GCF_025642785.1 of Pseudomonas sp. RIT-PI-AD. GTDB lineage: Bacteria > Pseudomonadota > Gammaproteobacteria > Pseudomonadales > Pseudomonadaceae > Pseudomonas_T. Next base: position 138,092 of record NZ_JANZKU010000003.1, on the reverse strand, counting down.
ATTTGACATTTCATGTCGTTCGTCAGCGATTCGCTTTTGCGCGTTTTCGCCTCGCAGCCGCCGCCGGCCAGGTCGCGGAGGATCGGGCAGTCCGGGCGCGCGTCGCCCTGGCAATGGCTGACCAGCTCGCTGAGGGTGTCGCGCAATCCGCTGAGCTCGGCGATCTTGCGGTTCAGCGTGTCGATATGGGCGCCGGCCAATGCCTTGACGTCGGCGCTGGCCCGCTGGCGGTCCTGCCACAGGGCCAGCAATTTGCCGACCTCTTCCAGGGCGAAGCCCAGGTCCCGGGCCCGCTTGATGAACGCCAGGACGTGCAGGTCGTCCGCCGCGTACTGGCGGTAGCCGCTCTCGCTGCGCCCGGCCGCCGGGAGCAGGCCGATGGCTTCGTAGTAGCGGATCATCTTGGCGCTGAGGCCGGACTGCCGGGCGGCTTGGCCGATGTTCATCGCGAGGCGTCCTCGAAGTGGGGTGTCCAGGTCTTCAGCAGCAGGGCGTTGCTCACCACACTGACGCTGGACAGTGCCATGGCGGCCCCGGCGAGCACCGGATTGAGCACGCCGAAGGCGGCCAGGGGGATACCCACCAGGTTGTAGACGAAGGCCCAGAACAGGTTCTGGCGGATCTTCTCGTAGGTGCGCCGGCTGATTTCCAGGGCCGCCGGCACCAGGCGCGGGTCGCCGCGCATCAGGGTGATTCCGGCGGCGTGCATGGCCACGTCGGTGCCCCCGCCCATGGCGATGCCGACGTCCGCCGCGGCCAGGGCCGGCGCGTCGTTGAGGCCGTCGCCGACCATCGCCACGCGGCGGCCCTGGGCGGTGAGCGAGGCGACGGTGGCCGCCTTGTCCGCCGGCAGCACCTCGGCGTGCACGTCCTCGATGCCCAATGCGTCGGCCACCACCCGCGCGCTGCCGCGGTTGTCGCCGGTGATCAGGTGATTGCGGATGCCCCGCGCCCTCAGCGTGGCGATGGCTTCCGCGGCGCCCGGCTTGAGCGAGTCGCCGAAGGCGAAGAGGCCGAGCAGGCGGGGCTGCGGGTGCAGCTCCAGCAGCCAGGACAGCGTGCGGCCCTCGGCTTCCCAGGCCGTGGCGGCGTCCAGCAGCGCGCCGGGCGCCTGGCGCTGCTCGTCCAGCAAGCGGCGATTGCCCAGGGCCAGCGCGCGCTCGCCGATGCGCCCCTGGATGCCACGGCCGGCGAGGGCCTGGCTGTCGGTCACGGCATCGAGGGTCAGGCCGCGTTCGGCGCAGGCGTCGAGCACGGCCTTGGCCAGCGGGTGCTCGCTACCCCGTTGCAGCGCGCCCGCCAAGGCCAGGGCCTGGGTTTCGTCGTCGGCGGCGAGGTGGATCAGGCGCGGCTCGCCCGAGGTGAGGGTGCCGGTCTTGTCGAAGGCCACGTCGGTCACCCGGTAGGCCACCTCCAGGGCGCCCGCGTCCTTGATCAGGATGCCGTGGCGCGCCGCCACGCCGGTGCCGGCCATGATCGCCGTCGGCGTGGCCAGGCCGAGGGCGCAGGGGCAGGCGATCACCAGCACGCTGACGGCGTTGATCAGCGCGTGCTCGAGCCCCGCCCCGGCCAGCAGCCAGCCGAACAGGGTGAGCAGGGCGATGCCGATCACCGTGGGGACGAACACCTCGCTGACCCGGTCCACCAGTTTCTGGATGGGCGCCTTGGCCGCCTGGGCGTCCTCCACCAGGCGGATGATCCGCGCCAGCACGCTTTCCGCGCCCAGGGCGGTGGCGCGCACCAGCAGGCGACCCTCGCCGTTGAGCGCGCCCCCGGTCACCGGGTCGCCGGGCGCCTTGGGCACCGGCAGGCTCTCGCCGCTGATCAGCGCCTCGTCGGCGTGGCTCTGGCCTTCGACCACCTCGCCGTCCACCGGAATCCGCTCGCCGGGCTTGACCCGCAACAGGTCGCCGAGCCGCAGGTCGGCGATGGCCACCTCTTCTTCCTCTCCCTCGCGGACCCGTACCGCACGCTCCGGGCGCAAGGCTTGCAGGGCGCGGATGGCATCGCCGGTCTGTCGCTTGGCGCGGCTCTCCAGGTACTTGCCCAGGCGCACCAGGGCGATCACCACCGCCGAGGCTTCGAAGTACAGGTGCGGCATGTGCCCCGGCATGGCGCGCCACCACAGGTACAGGCTCAGGCCGTAACCGGCGCTGGTGCCCAGGGCGACCAGCAGATCCATGTTGCCGGCGCCGGCGCGCACGGCGCTCCAGGCGGAGCGGTAGAACCGCGCGCCGAGGATGAACTGCACCGGCGTGGCCAGGGCGAACTGCACCCAGGCCGGCAGCATCCAGGGCAGGCCGAACCCGCCGGCGACCATCGGCACCACCAGCGGCAGGGAAAGCGCGAGGGCCAGGACGATCGCCCAGCGTTCGCGGTCGATCTTCTCGGCCGCCGGCGATGCGGGCGCCGATTCGGGCAGGCGGGCCTGGTAGCCGGCGGCTTGCACCGCGGCAATCAGGTCCGCCGGTTGGAGTGCGCCGAGGGTCTCGACGCGGGCTTTCTCGCTGGCCAGGTTCACGCTCGCCCGATGCACCCCGGGCACCTTGGCCAGGGCCCGTTCGACGCGGCCGGCGCAACTGGCGCAGGTCATGCCGTCGATGTTCAGTTCGAGCGATTGCAGCGGCACCGCGTAGCCGGCTTTTTCCACCGCCTGGAGCAGCGCGTCGGCGGCGTCCTCCGGGGCCAGGACGCGGGCGCGCTCGCTGGCCAGGTTGACGCTGGCGGCGCTGACGCCCGCTACCTGGCGCAAGGCGCGCTCGACGCGCCCGGCGCAGGAGGCGCAGGTCATGCCCTGGATGGGCAGGTCGAATTCGTGGGGGGCGGTGGCTGGGGTGGGCATAGGGCGTCCTCCGGAGAAGTCCACCCTATGGTCAGGCTTGCCGTCGTGGCAAGGTCAATCCCGTCAGCGCGGCTTGGCCACCGGCAGCATGCCGTGGAGGACGCCGTCGCGGCGGGCGTAGTGGTGCCAGAGCGCGATGCCGGCGTGTCCGAGGATCAAGGCGAACAGCAGGTATTGGGCGGTGACGTGGAATTGCTTGGCCAGGGCGCGGGTGCCGTCGGCCAGCGGCAACGGGCCGATTTCCACCAGCCAGAACAGGTTCACCGGGCGCTTGCCGAAGATCAGCCCGGTCAACGGCATGGCCAGCAGGAGCAGGTAGAGCAGGGCATGCCCGGCCTTGGCGGCGAATTGCTGGAAGCGTGCGTCGGTCGGCAGCAACTGCGGCGCGCCATGGCGCGCGCGCACCACCACCCGCAGCAGGGTCAGGAGCAGCACGGTCAGCCCGAGGGACTTGTGCAGGGTGAAGACCCCGCCCTCGCCGCCGAGGAAGGGTGCGAAGAAATCGCTGCCATAGGGCAGGGCGATGATCGTCAGGACCAACAGGGCGCTGAGCCAGTGCAGGGTGATTTGCGGGGTGGAATAGCGTGCGTGCATCGAAAAAGCTCCTCATCGTTCACAGGGAAGGCCGGCGGATGAACGCGCGCGGGAAAAAGCCCGCACAAATCCGGTCGGTCCGTTGCCCGCAAAGGACTCCCTGAAGCCGGACGGGGTTCCGCCGCGGCACCGGGAGATCCCGTGCAGGATGTTTTCGCGCCGCCCGTTGCGTTCCTTCCGGGCGAGCGCGACGGTTCACAGATTAGCCGGTACCAGGTACAGGCCGTTGGTATTCGCCGCGATGCGGTACTTGCGGATCTGTCCGGCGCGCAGGCTCACCGATTGCTGGCTGTATTGCTCGAAGCCGGAATTGCAGGCGCCCTGGCCGACAATGCCGAGGCGGATCAGGGTCTCGCCCGGCGGCAGGTTGAACGACACCGATTGACCCTGGTAGAGGCGCGCGGCCAGGCGATCCTGCACGTACAGGCCGATCTCGCAACTGGTGGAGACCTCCAGGCGGTCGCGGGTCACCATCAGCACTCCATAGTCGAAGTCGGTGGGCGTGTTGAGCGGCGCATAGGGGGCGTTCTCCGCGGCGGCGGACAGCGAGACGGCGAACAGGGCTGCGAGACTCGGACGGATCCAGCGCATGACAGGGCGACTCCGAAGGATGCGAAAGCGAAACCACAGGCTCAGCTTGGTCGAGTGTCGGGGCCTCGACAAGCCTCTTCGTGGGAACCGGTGCGGCGTCCCTTGACCTTACCCTCGTGTCAGGGTGAAAACTCCAGGGGTCATTCAAAAGAGGAATTCCCCATGCAAACGTTCAAGGTGCAAGGCATTTCCTGTGGCCACTGTGTGCGCAGCATCACCCAGGCGATCCAGGCGCTCGAGCCGTCCGCACAGGTGCAGGTGGATATCGCCGGCGGCGAGGTGAAGGTGGAGAGCGCGTTGAGCGCCGAGCGGATCGTCGCGGCGATCTCCGCCGAGGGCTACCCGGCCCGGGCCGCCTGAGCCGGGCCGGCGTGCCGTCGAGGCGCGCCGGTCAGGCGCCGGGACGGTCCCAGTCGCGGACCATCCCGCGGAACTGGATATCGAACAGGGCGCGGACGTCGAACTGCGAGCCGACCAGGTCGGCATCCCGCGTCCAGTCGGTGAACACCCCGATGATCAACGCGTGCAGCGAGCGCGCGCCGACCTGCGGGGTCACCCCCGGACGCAGGCGACCGATGCAATCCTTGCGTTTCAGCAGGTCCTCCACCATCGAGATGAAGGCGTTGATGAAGGCATTGTTGCGTTCCTCGGCCTCGCGCAGTTCGTCGGTGAACTCGCAGCGGTGCAGCAGGATGGTCAGGATGCGCCGTTTCTGCTGGTCCTGGACCAGGCCTTCGATCGATGCCACGCAGAGCTCGCGCAGGTTCCACAGCGGGTCCGCGCCGGCGCAGCCCGCCAGGCGCTCGGCCAACTGCTCCGGCGGCAGGCGGACTTGGTCGAGCATGGCGTGGAACAGGTGCGCCTTGTTCTGGAAGTGCCAGTAGACCGCTCCGCGCGTCACGCCCGCGGCACGGGCGATCTGTTCCAGGGTGGTGTGCGATACTCCCTTTTCCAGAAACAATTGCTCGGCGGCCGCCAGGATGGCGACACGGGTCTGTTCGGCTTGTTCTTTGGTTCGACGCATGCGGGGTTCCATCAGCGGATGGGGACTTACAAAAGGATGGATTGTATGGGCTTGAGCCGTCCTTTTCCGTTTACAAGCGTGAATGTATGTAACAGCATGTCACCTTTTCCCGCAAAGCTTTCGTGCCCCCTCTTGGGAGATGTCTCTATGCTCGCTCGCTCCGTTCCCCTTGCGCTCTCGGCCATCGCCCTGAGCCTGCTGCTCGATCCGAGCGCCCGCGCCCAGGATCAGGCAGGGGCGGCGGCGCCTCCCGCCGAGGTGCTGGTGGAAACCGCCCGAGCCAAGGATTTCCCGCTGGTTCAGGAGTATCCCGGCCGGACCGCCGGGTACAAGGAAGTGGAAGTGCGCGCCCAGGTCAGCGGCATCCTGGTGGAACGTGCCTACCAGGAAGGCAGCAAGGTGAAGAAGGGCCAGGTGCTGTTCCACATCGACCCCCGCCCCTACCAGGCGGCGCTGGATCGCGCCAAGGGTGCGCTGGCCCAGGAACAGGCGCGTTTCCGCCAGACCGACCGCGACCTGAAGCGCATCCGCCAGTTGCAGGACCGCGGCTTCGCCAGCGGCAGCGAGCTGGACAACGCCATTTCCAATTTCGAGCAGAGCAAGGCCAACATCGAGGCGGCCAAGGCCGAGGTGCAGGCACGGCAGATCGACCTGGACTACACCACGGTGAAGTCGCCGATCTCCGGCATCACCAGCCGCGAGGTGCGTTCCGAGGGCAGCCTGGTGGCCGCCAACGACGCCAATTCCAGCCTGCTCACCCAGGTCACCCAGCTCGACCCGCTGTACGTCAACTTCGCCTACCCCGACCTGGAGATCGAGCGCATGCGCACCGACCTGCAGGACGGCAGCCTGAAGATGCCGGCGGACGGCAAGCTGGTCGCCGAGATCAAGTTCGCCAATGGCGCGGACTACGGTTCCGTCGGCCACGTCGACTTCACCGACAGCCTGATCACCCGCGGCACCGGCACCGTCAGCGCCCGCGCCAGCGTGCCCAACCCGGAGCAGACGCTGCTGCCCGGCCAGTTCGTGCGGGTGGTGGTGAAGGGGCTGGTCTACCCGAACGCCATCGCGGTGCCGGAGAAGGCGGTGTCCCAGGGCCCGCAGGGCACCTTCGTGTACATCGTCGACGGCGACGGCAAGGCCCAGGCGCGCCCGGTGAAGACCGGCATCACCGCCGAGCACCGCTGGCTGATCAAGGAGGGCCTGAAGGACGGCGACCCGGTGATCATCGAGGGCGGCACCAAGCTGCGGCCCGGCAGCCCGGTCAAGGTGGTCCAGCCCGACCCGTCCGGCGCGCAACCGGCCAAGGCGGCCGAGGGAGCGGCCTCGTGATCTCGCGTTTCTTCATCGACCGGCCGCGCTTCGCCACGGTCCTCTCGATCATCATCGCCATCGCCGGCCTGGTGGCCATGCGCGGCCTGCCGGTGGCGCAGTACCCGGATATCGTGCCGCCGCAGGTGGTGGTCCAGGCCAACTACCCGGGCGCCAGCGCCGAGGTGATCGCCAGCACCGTGGCGGCGCCCCTGGAACAGCAGATCAACGGCGTGCCGAACATGATCTACCAGAACTCGGTGGCGTCGAGCAGCGGCCAGTTGCGCATCACCGTGTCCTTCGAAGTGGGCACCGACCCCGACCAGGCCACCATCGACGTGAACAACCGCGTCGCCGCCGCCGAGGCCAAGTTGCCCGAGGAAGTCCGCCGCCAGGGCGTCCAGGTGCAGAAGCGCTCGGCGTCGATCCTCCAGGTGGTGACCATGTACTCCCCGGACGGCAGCCGCGACCCGCTGTTCCTCAGCAACTACGCGCTGATCAACGTGATCGACGAGATCAAACGCTTGCCCGGCGTCGGTGATGCCTCGCAGTTCGGCGCCAAGGACTACTCGATGCGCGTCTGGCTGCGTCCGGACAAGCTGGCGCAGTACGGCATGACCCCCAGCGACGTGGCCGAGGCCATCGGCGGGCAGAACTCGCAGTTCGCCGCGGGCAGCTTCGGCCAGCAACCCATGGGCGAGGCCCAGGATTTCACCTACACGGTGACCACCCAGGGCCGCTTCGCCGATACCGCCGAGTTCGAGAACATTCTCCTGCGCACCGACGCCAACGGCGCCAGCCTGCACCTGCGGGACGTCGCCCGGGTGGAACTGGGCGCCAAGGACTACGCCTTCAACGCGACCCTCAACGGCCAGCCCGCCGCCGCCTTCGGGATCTACCTGCAACCGGGCGCCAACGCCCTGGATACCGCCGCCGCGGTGCGCGACGCCATGCAGCGGATGTCCAAGCGCTTCCCCGAGGGCGTGGCGTTCCGCATTCCCTACGACACCACTCACTTCGTCCAGGCTTCCATCCACGAGGTGGTGAAGACCTTCTTCGAGGCCATGGCCCTGGTGGTGCTGGTGGTCTTCATCTTCCTGCAGAACTGGCGCGCCACGCTGATCCCGATCCTGGCGATCCCGGTGTCCCTGGTGGGCACCTTCGCCGGCATGTACATGCTCGGCTTCTCGATCAACCTGCTGACGCTGTTCGGCATGGTGCTGGCCATCGGCATCGTGGTGGACGATGCCATCGTGGTGATCGAGAACGTCGAACGGGTGATGCGCACCGACAACCTGAGCCCCCGCGAGGCGGCGATCAAGGCGATGGGCGAGGTGACCGGGCCGATCATCACCATCGTGCTGGTGCTCTGCGCGGTGTTCGTGCCGGTGGCCCTGCTCGGCGGCCTGGCCGGGCAGATGTACCGCCAGTTCGCGATCACCATCGCGATTTCCGTGGTGATCTCCGGGATCGTCGCGCTGACCCTCAGCCCCGCGCTCTGCGCGGTGCTGCTCAAGCCCGGCGAGCACGAGCCGGCGGCGCCGTTCCGCTGGTTCAACCGTCACTTCGAGCGGGTCACCCGCGGCTACAGCGCCGGCGTGCGCTTCTTCGTCCGGCGCGCCCTGATCGGCCTGGCGCTGTTCGCCGGGATGATCGCCATCACCGTATGGATCTTCGGCCGGGTGCCCAGCTCGCTGGTGCCGGACGAGGACCAGGGCTACATCATCAGCGCCTATTACCTGGCGCCGGCGGCCTCCCTCGACCGTACCGCCAAGGTGACCGCCGACGTCACCCAGCGGCTGATGGAAAACGAGGCGGTGGCCAACGTGGTGACCTTCACCGGCTTCGACGTGCTGAGCTTCGGCCAGCGCTCCAACGCCGGCGTGTCCTTCGTCCCGCTGAAGGACTGGGAAGAGCGCACCCAGCCCGAGCTGGACGCGCGTAACTTCGTCCGCACGGTGATGGGCATGGGCTCCGACGAGACCAAGCGCAACGCCACGGTGCTGGCGTTCAACCCGCCGCCGATTTCCGGCATGAGCACCACCGGCGGCTTCGAGGCCTACATCCAGGATCGTGCCGACCACGGCACCGCCGGCCTCGCCGAGGTCAGCCGCAAATTCACCGAGGCGGCGGCCAAGCGGCCCGAGCTGGCCGGGGTGCGCAGCACCTTCGACGCCAACATCCCGCAGTACTACGTCGACCTCGACCGCAACAAGGCGCGCGCCCTCGGCGTCCCGGTGAACGACGTGTTCGTCGCCATGCAGAGCACTTTCGGCAGCTTCTACGTCAACGACTTCACCCTCTACGGGCGCACCTTCCAGGTCAGCATGCAGTCGGAGTCGGAGTTCCGCAGCAAGCCGGAGGACCTGAGCCAGGTGTTCGTCCGCGCGCAGAGCGGTGAGATGATCCCGTTGAGCGCCCTGGTCACCGTGCGTCGCGTGCTGGGGCCGGACACCTTCGAGCGGTTCAACGTGTACCCCTCGGCGAAGGTCATGGGCAGCCCGGCGCCCAGCTACAGCTCCGGCCAGGCCTTGCAGGCGGCGCAGGAAGTGGCCGACGAGGTGCTCGGCGACGACTACAGCCTGGCCTGGACCGGTTCCGCCTACCAGGAGGTGAAGACCCAGGGCTCCGGCAGCACCGCGTTCATCTTCGGCCTGGTGATGGTGTTCCTGATCCTCGCCGCGCAGTACGAGCGCTGGACCCTGCCGATCGCGGTGATCACCGCGGTGCCCTTCGCGGTGTTCGGCGCGATCCTCGCCATCTGGCTGCGCGGCATCGCCAACGACGTGTACTTCCAGGTGGGCCTGGTGACGTTGATCGGTCTCGGCGCGAAGAACGCCATCCTGGTGGTGGAGTTCGCCGTGCTCTGCCGCCAGCAGGGCATGGGCATCCGCGAGGCGGCGCTGGAGGCGGCGCGCCTGCGCTTCCGGCCGATCGTGATGACCTCGCTGGCGTTCATCCTCGGTGTCGTGCCGCTGGCGATCAGTGCCGGCGCCGGTTCCGCCAGCCGGCACTCGATCGGTACCGGGGTGATCGGCGGGATGCTCGCCGCCACCGCCGTGGCCATGTTGTTCATCCCGATGTTCTTCGTGCTGGTGGAAACCCTCGGCGAGCGCTTCGGCAAGGGCAAGCGCCAGGCCGTCGCGCCGACGTCCCCCGGCGGGCATCCGTGAGCCCCGCGCCGGACCCTCGCGGAGCGGGCGGTACTCCCTCGCCGCTCCGCGGGGCCCGGCCGGCGGCGGGTACGCCGGCGCGGGCGTTCCGTCATCCCGTCCGGCCGGACCGGCGAACGCCACGGCGGATCGGGCGTCAGGGAAAGGTAGCCTGCGTTTCCCGTGTTTTTCTGGATACCCCATGAATCTGAGAGTTTTGCTGATCCTCGGCGCGCTGAGCGCCTTCGGCCCCATGGCCATCGATTTCTACCTGCCGAGTTTCCCCGCCCTGGCCCTGGCCTTCGGCACCGATGTCGAACACGTGCAAATGAGCCTGGCCGCCTACTTCATCGGCCTGGCCATCGGCCAGCTGGCCTACGGGCCGCTGGCGGACCGCTTCGGCCGGCGCCGGCCGCTGCTGGCCGGGGTGACGCTGTTCACCCTGGCGTCCCTCGCCTGCGCCCTGGCGCCGAGCCTGGAATGGCTGATCGCCGCGCGCTTCGTCCAGGCGCTGGGGGGCTGCGCGGGCATGGTGATCTCCCGTGCCGTGGTGCGCGATCTCTGCGACCCGGTGAGCTCGGCCAAGGTGTTCTCGCAGCTGATGCTGGTGATGGGCCTGGCGCCGATCCTCGCGCCCTTGGCGGGCGGGCTGCTGCTGGACAGCTTCGGCTGGCCGTCGATCTTCGTGGTGCTGACGCTGTTCAGCGCGCTGAGCGGCATCGGCGTCGCCCTCTGGCTGCCGGAAACCCTGAACCGCGATCACCCGGTGGCGCCGCTGCGCGGCGCCCTCGGCGAATACAAGCGGCTGTTCGGCGACCGCTCGTTCATCGCCTATGCGCTGACCGGTGGCGTGGCGATGGCCGGGATGTTCGCCTACATCGCCGGTTCGCCCTTCGTGTTCATCCAGCTCTACGGCGTGCCGGCCGAACACTACGGCTGGCTGTTCGGCAGCAACGCGGCGGGGTTCATCCTGGTGGCGCAGATCAACGCGCGCCTGTTGCGCTGGCGCGGCCCGGCCTATTGGCTGCGGCGCATCGTCTGGGTCTACCTGAGCTGCGCGGTGGCGCTGCTCGGCCTGGCGGCGTTGCACACCCAGGCCTTGTGGCCGCTGCTGATCCCGCTGTTCGGCTGCATCGCCAGCCTCGGCTGCATCATCCCCAACGCCTCGGCGTGTGCCATGGCCGGCCAGGGTCGCCATGCCGGCAGCGCCTCGGCCTTGCTCGGGTGCCTGCAGTTCGGCGTGGCCGCCCTGGCGGCGGCGATGGTCGGCGTGCTGCACGATGGCAGCGCGCTGCCCATGGCGCTGGTGATCAGCGTCTGCGGGGTGGTCGCGGTTATCGCCGCCCTGACGACCGCACGCCTGACCACCCCGATGCAGTGAAGGCGGGCGCGCGCGATCCCTCGCGGATCGCCGGAGCGTCCTTGAAAGACCCGCTCGCCGTGGGCGAACCCGGCTGTAGCGAGTGGCGGGTGGCCCGCCGGGCCCGCCGGGCTAGAGAATGCGTGGCGCCAGGGGGCGTGAGCGGGGGCGCTGGCGCAACCAGGCGACGAAGCCATCGGGCGGCAGCGGCGGGCTGAACAGATATCCCTGACAGCGTTCGCAGCCGAGCTTTTTCAAGGCCGCGAGTTGCGCGGGTGTCTCCACCCCTTCGGCGATCACCCGCAGGTCCAGGCTGTGGCCCAGGGCGACGATGCTGGCGACCAGGCGCAGGTTACAGTCGTCCATCGGCACGTTGTGCAGGAAGCTCTGGTCCACCTTCAAGGTGTCCAGGGGGAAGCGCCGCAGGTAGGCCAGGGACGAATAACCGGTGCCGAAGTCGTCCACCGCCAGGCTCACCCCCAACTGCTTCAGTCCGGCCAGGGTCTGTTGCGCCAGGGTGGCGTTGTCCATCAAGGCGCCCTCGGTGATCTCCAGCTCCAGGCAGGCGGCCGGCAGGCCGCTGGTTTCCAGGGCCCCGCGCACCTGCCCGAGCAGTTCCGGCTGGCGGAACTGGCGCGGCGAGAGGTTCACCGACAGGACATCCAGCTGCAACCCGCTCTGCCGCCAGTCCTGCATCTGCTGGCAGGCCTCGCGCAGTACCCAGGCGCCGACCGGCACGATCAGGCCGGTATCCTCGGCCAGCGGAATGAAGTCCGTCGGCGACACCAGGCCGTGCTCGGTCTGCCAGCGCAGCAGCGCCTCGACGCCAAGGATGGCACCGCTGGCCGCGTCCACCAGAGGCTGGTAATGCAGGACGAACTCGCCCTGGCGCAGGGCGCGGCGCATCCGCGACTCCAGTTCCAGGCGGGTACGCGCGCGCTCGGTCAGGGCTTCGGTGTAGAACCTGAAGGTGTTGCGGCCTTCCGCCTTGGCCTGGTACATCGCCGCATCGGCGTTGCGGATCAGGTCGTCGCAGTCGCGCGAGTCGTCGGGGTACAGGCTGATGCCGATGCTGGCGCCGAGGTAGGCCTCGCGGTTGTCGGCGAGGATGAACGGGCTTTCCATCAGGCTGAGCAGGGAGCGCGCCACCCGCGCGGCTTCCTCGGGCTGGCGCAGGTTCTCCAGCACCACGAGGAATTCGTCGCCGCCCAGGCGGGCGAGGATGTCGGTTTCGCGCAGGCGCTCGCGGAAGCGCCCGGCGGCGGTGGCCAGCAACTCGTCGCCGACCTGGTGGCCGAGGCTGTCGTTGATGGTCTTGAAGTGGTCCAGGTCGAGGAAGAGCACCGCCACCCGTTCGTGGCGGCGGTGCGCGGTTTCCAGTGCCTGGGTCAGCCGCTCGTGGCCGTAGAGGCGGTTGATCAGGCCGGTGAGCGGGTCGTAGTGGGCCATCCGCGCCAGGCGCTCCTGGCTTTCCTTGAACGAGCTGATGTCGGTGAACACCAGGACGAACTGCGGGTTGTCCGCCGGGCAGTCGCGCACTCGACTGGCGTTCAGCCACAGGGGGATCAGCGAACCGTCGGCGCGGCGGCTCCACAGCTCGCCCTGCCAATGCCCCTGCTTGCGCAGGGTGCGCCAGAGCTCGCGGTAGTCGCGGCGGTCATCGGCGCCGTTGAGGGTCAGCGGCAGGCGCTGGCCGAGGGCCTGTTCGCCGCTGAGGCCGGTGAGTTCGTCGAACGCCGGGTTGGCGGCGAGGATGCAGCGCCGGTCGTCGATCACCAGTACCGCCTCGCGGGTGCTTTCGAACACGGTGGCGGCCTGGCGCAACGCCTCTTCCTGGCGTTTTTGCGCGCTGATGTCCTGCAACACGGCGATCAGGTAGTCCGGTGCGCCCTGGGCGTCGCAGACCAGGGTGGCGTTCAGGCTCATCCACAGCAGGCTGCCGTCGGCGCGCCGGTAACGCGCCTGGAGGGCGTAACGGCTACGCGTGCCGGCGAGCAGGTGGCGGTCGCCTTCGAGGATGCCCGGCAGGTCCTCGGCGTAGACCAGGCGCTCCATGCGCTGGTCGAGCAGCGCCTCGCGGGGGTAGCCGAGCATCTGGCAGAGCAGGTTGTTGACCCGCAACCAGCGCCCGTCGAGGGATTGGTGGACGATGCCCACGGCCGCATGTTCGAAGATCGCGCTGAAGCGCCGCTCGCTGGTTTCCCGCTCCGCCTGCAAGCTCTGCTGACCGATGGCGAGCACCACCAGGCGGCTGAATTCGGTGACCAGGGCGATGTCCTCGTCGCTCGGGCGGCGGGTCTCGTTGTAGTAGACCCCGAGGGTGCCGAGCACTTGGCCGGCGTCGTCCTTGAACGGCAGCGACCAGGACGCATGCAGGCCGCAGCGGGCGGCCAGCTCGCGGTAGCGCGCCCAGTCCGGATGGCGCTGGATGTCCTCGGCGATGGTGATCTCGCCGCTGAGCGCGGCGTGTCCGCAGCAGGCGGCCCCGGTCGCCACCGGCAGGCGCGCCAGCTTGGCTTCGCAAGCGGCCGGCAGGCTGGGCGAGGCGTGCACCCGCAGGTGCTGATGGTCGGCTTCCATCAGCATCACCCGCACGTGCATGTGCGGGCCGAGGGTTTCCAGGCGCTGGGCAATGTTCAGCAGGATGGCGTCCAGCGGGCTGCGCTTGAGCAGCTCGTCGAGCACGGCGTTGCGCGCTTCCTGGATTTCCAGGGCCTGGTACTTGGCCTGGATGTCGCTGAGGCTGCCGCGCAGGCCGCCGTTGTCTTCGTCGCGCCCCAGTTGCAGTTCGACCCAGCGCAGGCGCCCATGGGCGCAGCGCAGGCGGCATTCGCCGGACCAGGACGCGCCGGTACCGGCGAGCAGCGCGGCGCCCTGCTCGGCGATGCGCGCGGCGTCTTCCGGGTAAAAGAACTGGATCAGCGGCAGGCCGAGGCTGGCGCGTTCGCAGTGGCCGCTGAGGGTGGTCCAGGCCGGATTGAGGAAGCTCAGGCAGCCCTGGCCGTCGAGCAGGAAGATCGTCTCGTTGAGGCGGTCGACCAGTTGCCGGTGGCGGCGTTCGCTGACCAGCAGCGCGGCATGGGTGGCCTTGTGCAGGCTCAGGTCGATGTCGACCCGGTAGAGCTCCGGGCGGTCGTGGCGGTTGTGCAGGATCAGGTGGCTGGAATACACGGTCAGCGGCGTGCCGTCGCGGTGCTGCTGGGCGGACTCGGCGGCCGGGATCGCGAGTCCGCCGATCATCCAGCGGTCGATGGCCTCGGCGGTCCGTTCGCGCAGCGCCGGCGGCACGATGAGCGCCTCCAGGCGCTGGCCCATGGCCTGGGCCACGCTGTAGCCGTAGAGCTGCTCGCTGGCCTGGTTCCAGTAGATCACCCGGCGCTCGCGGTCGTAGCCCTGCACGGCGATCCGCGGCGTCTGCTCGAACAACTGGCGGAAGCGCTGCTCGCTTTCCCGCAGGGCCTCTTCGTCGCGCTTCTGCGCGCTGATGTCCTGCAAGGTGCCCAGGGCGCCGTTCTCGCAGGGCTCGCCGCGCAGGCACAGCCAGCGGACCGGCTGGTCGCCGGGGCGGTTCAGGCGCGCGTTGACCATCAGCGCGTGGCGTTCCCTGCGCAGGGCGGCCAGCGCCCGGCGCACCGCCCCGCGGTCGGCGGGATGCAGCCAGGTGACGAAGGTTTCCGGGTCCTTGACGACGGTGCCCTCGGGGCGCTCGAGGATTTGCAGCGCTTCGTCGGAGAAATGCAGCGTGTCGGTGTACCACCACAGGCCGAGGTCGGCATCCCGTTGTGCTTGGCGCAGGTACAGGGTCTGGGCGCGCAGGTCGCCCAGCAGGCGGACCTGGCGGGTCTGCCCGTGACGATTTGTGAGGTAGATCAGCGCGCTGCTGAGCAGGACGAAGGCCAGGCCCTTGAGGGATTGCAGGCTGGTGCGGGTGTCGCTGTCGAGCACCCATCGGCCGATCAGGTGATCGCCGATCAATACCCAGCCGGCGCTGAACAGCAGATACACACAGGCGAGACGGAGCGACTGGGACGAGTCGATGCGCATCCTGGCTCCTCGAATGGCCGGGTGCCCCGAACGTGAGGTTCCGGGGTCAAGGCGAGAGTCTAGACCCGCCCGGCACAATTCGCCGCGACCCGTCGTCCGGACGGCGCCGCTCGCCGTCGGACCCTGGCCTAGAAACCTTCCAGGACGATCTTGCCCTTCGCGGTGCCGCTTTCCAGCAGGGCGTGGGCGCGCCGCAGGTTGGCCGCGTCGATACGCCCGAAGCGCTCGGCGAGGGTGGTGCGCAACACGCCGCTATCGACCAGCTCGGCGACGCGCTCCAGCAGCCGGTGCTGTTCGATCATGTCGGGGGTCTGGAACAGCGAGCGGGTGTACATGAGCTCCCAGTGCAGCGACAGGCTCTTGCGCTTGAGCTTGCTTACGTCGAGGGTGGCCGGGTCGTCGATCAGCGCCAACTTGCCCTGGGGTGCCAGTGCCTCGACGATTTGCTCCAGGTGCTGATCGGTGTGGGTCAGGCTGGCGACGTGGGTCACCGAGCCGACGCCGATGCGCTGGAGCTCTTCGTGCAGTGGGCGGCGGTGGTCGATCACATGGTGCGCGCCGAGCTCGCGCACCCAGGCCTGGGTCTCCGGGCGCGACGCGCTGCCGATCACCGTCAACCCGGTGAGTTGGCGGGCGAGCTGGGTGAGGATCGAACCGACGCCGCCGGCCGCGCCGACGATCAGCAGGCTCTGGCCCTTGGACGTCGGGCCTTCGGCGATGCCCAGGCGTTCGAAGAGCAACTCCCAGGCGGTGATCGCGGTCAGCGGCAGGGCCGCGCTCTGGGCGAAATCCAGCGAACGCGGGCGATGCCCGACCACGCGCTGATCCACCACGTGCAATTCGCTGTTGGCCCCCGGCCGGTCGATCGCGCCGGCATAGAAGACTTCGTCGCCGACCTGGAACAGGTCTACCTCGGCGCCCACCGCCTTGACCACCCCGGCGACGTCCCAGCCGAGCACCTTGGGCTCGCCGTTCTCCGGCTGGACGTTGCGGCGGATCTTGGTGTCCACCGGGTTCACCGAGATGGCGCGGACCTCCACCAGCAGGTCGAGGGGGCCGGGCGTGGGCTCGGGCAGGTCGATGTCCAGCAGGGACTGAGGATCGTCGGTGGGCAAGGACTGGCGGTAGGCGATGGCTTTCATGGCGTGCTCCGATAGGCAGGGGAAGGGGCGAGAAGCGCGCTTCGACGACTGGACGAAGCGACTTTGCAGGCCGCTTGGGGACGGACTCCATGCTCGGCTATTTCGCTACGAAGAAAAACCCGCTACTAAAGCGAGAGTCTTTCAACGGAATTTTGATAATGCTGCGCCTGGACGATCTTCAGTTGTTCGTACGCACCGCCGAATGCGGCAGCCTGTCCGCCGCCGCGCGCCTGCTGGAATGCTCGCCGGCGGTGGCCAGCGCGGCGCTGAAACGCCTGGAGCGGCAGTTGCAGACCCGCCTGTTGGTGCGCTCGACCCGCAGCTTGCGGCTGACCGCGGAGGGCGAGCAGTTCCTCGTGCACGCCCGGGCCGCCCTGGTCAGCCTGGAGGAAGGGCGCCAGGCGTTGCACGGCGCGCGCGCGGAGATCGGCGGGGTGCTGCAACTGGCGGCGCCCTCGGATTTCGGTCGCAACGTGCTGCTGCCCTGGCTCGACGACTTCCAGCTCGAGCACCCCGGCCTGACCCTGCGGCTGTTGCTCAGCGACCATGTCGCCGACCTGTTCCGCGCACCGGTGGACATCGCCCTGCGCTATGGCGAGCCGGAAGACTCCAGCCTGGTGGCGCTGCCGGTGGCCCCCGGCAACCGCCGGGTGCTGTTCGCCGCGCCCGGCTATTTCGCCCGTCAGGGCAAGCCGCGCCAGGTGGAAGACCTGGCGCGGCACAACTGCCTGCTGTACATGCTCGGCGGACGGGTCCACGACCAGTGGCGCTTCACCGCGGGCCGGCGACTGCTGGAGGCGAAGGTGAGCGGCGACCGCCTCAGCGACGACGCCGACGTGGTGCGCCGCTGGGCCCTGGCCGGTCGCGGGCTGAGCTACAAGTCCTGGCTGGACGTGGCCGGCGACCTGGCGGCCGGGCGCCTGGAACTGGCGCTGGAGGAACTGCGCGGTGAGGCCGCGCCGCTGAACCTGATCTGCGCCCATCGCGCCCAGTTGAGCGAGCCGGTGCGGCTGCTCCAGGCGTTCCTCCGCCAGCGCTGCGCCGAGCTGTTGGCGCGTGCGCCCTGGGCCGAGCGCCCGGCCTGAGCCTCAGCGCACCAGGCGTGCGTCGAGGCTGTTCTGTGCCAGGCGCCGGGCCTGCTCCTCGGTCATCCCGAGGCTGTCGTGCAGGGCCTGGAAGTTCTCGGTGACGTAGCCGCCGAAGTAGGCCGGGTCGTCGGAGTTGACCGTGACCTTCACCCCGCGCTCGAGCATGTCGAGGATGGTGTGCTGGTTCATGTCTTCGAACACGCACAGCTTGGTGTTCGACAGCGGGCAGACGGTCAGCGGGATCTGCTCGTCGATCAGCCGCGCCATCAGCCGTTCGTCCTCGAAGGCGCGCACGCCATGGTCGATGCGCGACACCTGGAGCAGGTCCAGGGCTTCCCAGATGTAGGCCGGCGGGCCTTCCTCGCCGGCATGGGCGACGGCGGCGAAGCCCTCGGCGCGGGCGCGGGCGAACACCCGCTGGAATTTGCTCGGCGGGTGCCCGACCTCGGAGCTGTCCAGGCCCACCGCGATGAAGGCGTCACGGAACGGCAGCGCCTGGTCCAGGGTGCGTTGCGCGGCGTCCTCGGACAGGTGGCGCAGGAAGCTGAGGATCAGCCCGCTGCCGATGCCCAGCCGCGCGCGGCCGTCCTTAAGGGCGCTGGCGATGCCGGTGAGCGCCACCTCGAAGGCGATGCCGCGGTCGGTGTGGGTCTGCGGGTCGAAGAAGGGCTCGGTATGGATCACGTTCTGCGCCTTGCACTTCTCCAGGTACGCCCAGGTCAGGTCGTAGAAGTCCTGCTCGGTGCGCAGCACGTCGGCGCCCTGGTAGTAGAGGTCGAGGAACTCCTGCAGGTTGTTGAAGGCGTAGGCCTTGCGCAGGGCCTCGACGTCGTTCCAGGGCAGGGCGATCTTGTTGCGCTCGGCCAGGGCGAACAGCAGTTCGGGCTCCAACGAGCCCTCCAGATGCAGGTGCAGTTCGGCCTTGGGCAAGGCGTTGAGCCAGTCGTACATGGTCGGTTCTCTCTCAGGCGATGGGCGTCAGTTTAACCGCTCGCCCGCCCGGCGTCGGCTGGCCCGGCGCCGGGCCAGCCGACTAGCGGGGCGCCGTTGGCTCGCGGCGATAGGCGTAGGTGGCGGCGAAGCGCGACAGCAGCCAGTCGGCGCAGGTGGTCGGCGGGTAGCGCGGCGGGTTGGCGGCATCGGCGCACCCGGGCAGGCAGGCGATCTCGGTGTCCGGGTGCGGTTCGGCGAAGAACGGCAGGGCGTAGCGGTCGATGCCCAGCGGGCTGATCACCCGGTGCGGGGTCGAGGTGTAGCGGTCGTTGCTCCAACGCGCCAGCATGTCGCCGATGTTGACCACGTAGGTGCCGGGGATCGGCGGGGCGTCCAGCCAGTGCCCGTCGCGGCTGCGCACCTGCAGGCCGCCGGCCTGGTCCTGCTGGAGCAGGGTGATGCAACCGTAGTCGGTGTGCGCGCCGGCGCCCGGCTGGTCGGCGCTGCTGGCGCTGGCCCGCGGCGGATAGTGGATCATCCGGAAGACGCTGGCCGGCTGTTCGAAGCGCCGGTCGAAGAAGTCCCGCTCGACGCCCAGGGCCGGCGTCATGGCGCGCAGCAGGGTTTGCGCCAGGGCTTGCAGGTCGGCGTAGTGGGCGTCGAGCAAGGCGCGCCAGCCGTCCAGTTGCGGATGGCGATTGGTGCCGCGCAGGGGTTTGCCGGCGAGCACCTCGGGGTGCGACGCCGGCAGGTCCAGGCCCATGTCGAAGGTTTCCTTGAGGTCGCTGGGCAGCCCGGGATCGAGCTGCTCGGTGGCGATGGCGCCGTAGCCGCGATGGTGGCGGGTGCGGGTGATGTCGATCCGCAGCTTTTCGTCCAGCGGCAGGGCGAAGAAGCGGCGCGCCGCGTCAAGCAGCGCGTCGAGGCGCGCGGCGGGAATCGGATGGCCTTCGATGTAGAAGAAACCCCAGTCGCGGCAGGCCGCGTCGATCCGTTCGGCGACGCGCGCCCAGGCGCTGGCGTCGGGCCGGTACAGCGGGCTGATGTCGATGATCGGCAGTGCGTTCATGCGGGCTCCTGAACGGCGGGCACGGGCCTTCCCGTGCCGGTGGTGAAAGGCGGGCGGGGCGGCACGGGAAGGGCGCCGCCGCCCGGCCGCGATTGCGGCGTAGTGCGATCGTTTCGCCGCCTACTGCGGCAACTGGGCCTGGATGCCCTGCACGTAGTAGTTCATCCCCGCCAGGTCGGCGTTGCTCGCGGTAACGCCCTCGGCGATGCGCAGCGTTCCGCTCTGGTCCTTGATCGGGCCGGTGAAGGGGTGGAATTCGCCGGACTTGATCCGTGCGATCAGCGCTTCCGCCTCGCCCTTGACCTCGGCCGGCACCAGGTCGCTGATCGGCAGCTCGATGGTGCCGTCGCTCAGCCCGCCCCAGAAGTCCTGGGGCTTCCAGGTGCCGTCGAGGACCGCCTGGGTGCTTTGCAGGTAGTGCGGCGCCCAGTTGTTGACGATCGAGGTGAGCACCGCCTTCGGCCCGAAGTGCGCCATGTCCGAGGCGTAGCCCACGGAGTAGACGCCGCGTCGCTCGGCCGCCTGGATCGGCGCGGGGCTGTCGGTGTGCTGGAAGATCACGTCGGCGCCCTGGTCGATCAGCGCGTTGGCGGCGTCGGCCTCCTTGCCCGGGTCGAACCAGGAGTTGACCCAGACCACCTTGATCTCGGTGCCGGGGTTGTAGGCGTCCAGGGCCAGCTGGATGGCGTTGATGTCGCGGATCACCTCGGGGATCGGGAAGGAGGCGACATAGCCGACCTTGCGGCTCTTGGTCATCTTCGCCGCGAGGAACCCGCCGACGTAGCGGCCCTCGTAGGAGCGCGCCAGGTAGGTGCCGAGGTTCTTGTCCTGCTTGTAGCCGGTGGCGTGCTCGAAGGCCACCTTGGGGAACTGTTTGGCGACTTTCAGCGTCGGGTTCATATAACCGAACGAGGTGGTGAAGATCAGGTCGTAACCTCCCTTGGCCATGTTGCGGATGACCCGCTCGGCGTCGGCGCCCTCGGCGACGTTCTCGACGAAGTGGGTTTCGATCCTGTCGCCGAGCTGCGCCTGGATCGCCTGGCGGCCCTGCTCGTGCTGGTAGGTCCAGCCATGGTCGCCGACCGGCCCGACGTAGACGAAGCCGACCTTGAGCGGATCGGCGGCGAAGGCGGCGAGGCTGCCGCCGAGGCCAAGGGCGGCCACCAGGCCGCGCAGCAGGCGGAAAGGGGAAGGCTTGTGCATGAGGGGTGGGACTCCTGTGGAAGGTTGCCGGTGTCGAGAGGCGCAAGGGCGATTGCAAAAAATTGACCAACTGGACAAATAGCCCTGGCGCGCGCTTCGCGCGGCCGGCGGGCTCGATCGGCGGCTCGCGCCTGGTGCGCATCCGCCGCGGCCCGCCTCCAACTGGTGCGAACCGGGGCGCAGCGAAGAAAGGGATCGGCAGCGCATGCTCAGCTTCTTGAAAGACGAAGGTTTTCTCCTCCTCGCCGGCTGCGCCACGGTGCTCGCCTATGCCGTCGAACCGGCGCTGCTCGACAACGGCCGGGTGGTGGCGCTCTCGGCGGCGCTGGCGCTGATCGCGGCGATCGTCTGCGCCTCGCTGCGGGTGGCGCACCACGCCGAAGTGCTCGCGGAAAAGGTCGGCGACCCCTACGGCACCATGATCCTCACGCTCTCGGCGGTGCTGGTGGAGGTGGTGGTGCTGGGCATCGTGATGAGCCACGAGCCCTCGCCGACCCTGGCGCGCGACACCATCTACGCGGCGGTGATGCTCGACATCAACGGTATCCTCGGTCTGGCCGCGCTGATGGGCGGGTTGAAGTACGGCGAGCAGGCCTACAACGACGACTCGGCGAAGTCCTACGGGGTGATGATCATGACCGCCATGGGCATTTCCATGGTGGTGCCGGAGTTCATCCCCGCCGGCAAATGGCATGTCTATTCGCTGTTCACCATCGGCGCGATGCTTACCCTCTACGCGCTGTTCCTGCGCATGCAGACCGGCCCCCACAGCTACTTCTTCAGCTACAGCTACCCGCAGAAGAAACGCCCCCGCGAGGGTGTGCCGGACGTCGCCGGCAGCGCGCGGCAATCGATTCTCTGGCTGGTGGTGGGGGTGGCGCTGATCGGCGCCCTTGCCGAAGTTATGGCCAAGGCGCTGGGGATCGGCCTGCGCGGCAGCGGCGCCCCGCCGATCCTCGCCGCGCTGCTGGTGGCGGCGATCTCCGCGGCCCCGGAAATCCTCACCGCCCTGCGCGCCGCCTTGGCCAACCGCATGCAGTCGGTGGTCAACATCGCCATGGGCGCCTCGCTGTCCACGGTGATCCTCACGGTCCCGGTGATGGAAGCCCTGGCCCTCTACACCGGCCAGCCCTTCCAGATGGCCATGACCCCGGTGCAGACGGTGATGGTGGCGATCACCCTGGTGGTCGCCGCGATCAACCTCAACGACGGCCAGACCAATGCCATCGAAGGCATGACCCACTTCGTCCTCTTCGCCACCTTCATCATGCTGAGCCTGATCGGGTTGTGAGGTCGTGGCTCACCTAACCTCCGGGCGGGCTGGCCCAGTGAATGGGCTTTGGGCTAGGGCTGAATCATCTCGGTGGATGAGGAAAGCGTCATCCACCCTACGGGTGTGGGGTGTGCGTAGGGTGGATGAGCTTCACCCATCCACCAGGCAGAGCGTCCTGGGGCAGTGAGGGTGATCGCCGCGTGTGTCTGCGCGGTGGATGAGGAAAGCGTCATCCACCCTACGGGTGTGGGGTCAGGAGGGTCTTGGCCGCTTCGCGGTGGTGGGCGATCAGGGCTGGGAGGTCGAGGCCTTCGACCTGGCCGTCGATCACGCGCCAGTGGCCGCCGACCATCACCCGGTCGGCCCGGTCGGCGCCGCACAGCAGCAAGGCGGACAACGGGTCGTGGCTGCCGGAGAAGCGCAGTTCGTCGAGCTTGAACAAGGCCAGGTCGGCCTGTTTGCCCACCGCCAGCTCGCCGATGTCGTGGCGCCCGAGCAGCCGGGCCGAGCCACGGGTGGCCCAACCCAGGGCCAGTTCAGGGGTGATGCGTTCGGCGCCGTAGCGCAGGCGTTGCAGGTACAGCGCCTGCCTGGCTTCGAGGATCAGGTTCGAGGCGTCGTTGGAGGCCGAACCGTCGACTCCCAGGCCGATCGGCGCGCCGGCCGCTTCCAGCTCCAGGGTCGGACAGATCCCCGAGGCCAGGCGCATGTTCGAACTGGGGCAGTGGCAGACGCCGGTGCCGGCGGCGCCGAGGCGGGCGATCTCCCGGGCGTCGAAGTGGATGCCGTGGGCCAGCCAGGTGCGCGGGCCGAGCCAGCCGACGCTGTCCAGGTAATCCACGGTGCGCAGGCCGAAGCGCTGCCGGCAGAAATCCTCTTCGTCCAGCGTCTCGGCCAGGTGGGTGTGCAGGCGCACGTCCTCGGCCTCGGCCAGGGCGGCGCTGGCCCTCATGATCTCGCTGGTCACCGAAAACGGAGAGCAGGGCGCCAGGGCGATCTGGATGCGCGCGCCGTCGCCGCGCTCGTGGTAGCGGCGGATCAGCCGCAGGCTGTCGTCGAGGATGACTTGGCCGTCCTGCACGGTCTGCTGCGGCGGCAGTCCGCCATCCTGTTCGCCGAGGCTCATCGAGCCGCGGGTGAGCAGGGCGCGCATGCCCAGGGCCCGCACCGCTTCGACCTGCACGTCGATGGCCTCCTCCAGGCCCTCGGGGAACAGGTAGTGGTGATCCGCCGCGGTGGTGCAGCCGGAGAGCAGTAGCTCGGTGAGCGCCACGGTGCTGGCTACCGCGAGCTTTTCCGGGGTCAGCCGCGCCCACACCGGGTAGAGCCTCTTCAGCCAGGGGAACAGCGGCTGGTTGACCACCGGTGCCCAGGCGCGGGTGAGGGTCTGGTAGAAGTGGTGGTGGGTGTTGATCAGCCCTGGCAACACCACGTGCTCGCGGGCGTCGAAGACCTGCTGGCAGGGCGTGGCGGGCGCTTCCCCGGTGGCCAGCAGTTGCACGATGAGGCCGCCCTCGATCACCAGCCCGCCCGCGGCGGCGCGCGGGTTGGCGGTGAACAGGGCGAGGGGGTTCTTGATCCAGATACGGGTGGCAGCCATGGGCCGGCTCCTCTGATGGGTTCAGGTTCGCCAGCTCAGTGTTGCCCTGTCTGCTGATCCAGGGGCGCCGGTGGGCGCGGGGGCGACGATAACCCGTGCCCCGGCGTTTGTCAGCCCCGTCGGGGAGGCGTCGGTTGGGGTTCGCTGGCGCCCGCGACCCGCGTTCTGTCCCGGGCGTCGAGCGAGGAGAAATCAGGCACGGCCCTCGCTGTGATGAGCATGCCGAGGCGCGTTTTGCCGAGGATTTACCGAGCGAGCCTCTCTGGCGCAGAACCCGAGGGCGGGCAGTTGCGGGCGTGTCCCGGCCCTGGACGGAGGTGCGTCGGCCCGTCGAAGGTGAGATTCCCGGCATCGATTCGGTCTGGAGGTCGTCGAGCGGAGGGCGAGCGAAGACGAGTCGACGTGCGGTTCTCGCGCTGTGAATGAGCATGCCGAGGCGGTTCTTGCCGAAGCTTCATCGAGCGCGGTATCCCTGGTGCAAAACCCAAGGTCCGCCGAAGGCGCGATCGGTCCTGGCCTTGCGGATGCCCCTGGGGTTCTTGCGTGGCGCTGACATCGATCCGCTGGCGGGGCGCTCAGGCCAGCGCATCCTCCCGCCGCAGCGGGCAGTCGCTGCCCAGGCGCCCGCGCAGTTCCTCGCGCAGGTGCTGGAGCGCCTCGATCTGCTGGTCGACCCGCGCCAGCTTGTCGCCGAGCAGCAGCCGCACGGCGGTGTCCGGGTCGGCGGCGCGCTCGACGCCGGCGAGGTTGGCACCCACCTCGGCCAGGCTGAAACCCAGGCGCTGCGCGGTCTTGATGTACAGCACCCGCTGTGCGGCCGCCGCCGGGTAGTCGCGATAACCGTTGGCCGCGCGACGCGACGCGATCAGCCCCAGGCGTTCGTAGAAACGCAGGCTGTCGCAACTGACCGAGGCGATTCGCGCCAATTCACCGATACGCATGGAGACTCTCCGGAGGGCTTGACCCTGGAGCTTACTCCAGGCTTTAGCCTGCGCGCTTCCCCCACCTTAGAGGATTCGCCATGTGGAACCCGCGGCACTACCGACGCCTGGTTCGCGCCAGCGCGGGATACGACCTGATCGTCACCGTCGCCTTCTCCACCCCCTGGACCTTCGCGCTGCTGCACGGCGCATTGCAGGGCATCGCCCGCGCACTGGACCTGCCCGGCGAACTCGGCGACTTCGGTCCGGTGCAGGTGCTGATGGCCAACCTGATGGGTTCCATCGTCTGCGTCTGGTCGGTGTTGCGGATCCGCGACCCGCAGCGGCGCTACGGCCGTTATGACGCGGCCGGGCGCGGCCTGTTCGCGCTCTGGCAGGCCTATGCCTTGAGCCAGGGCGCCAGCCTGGTGCTGCTGCCCTTCCTCCTCGCGGAGATCGCCTGGGGCGTGGCGCAGGCGTTGCCGGTGAGGCACCACGCACATTTGCGAGGGGAGGAGTGAGGGAGTGGGACGCGATGGTGCGGCTGTGTTGCTGATCGACGTGGATGAGGGTGTTTTTCGCGGCTGAAGCCGCTCCCAGGGTGCGGTGGTCGAAGGGAGGCTATGCGGGTGGGCGTGGCTTCAGCCACGATGCTTGTCGACTCATCTGGAGGGCAATGGAATGCCTGTCTCGATCCCCGCGTACTCGCGGGATCTACGCAAAGGTCGTCATTCGGAACCTGGCCGCTGCTATTTGCTGACCACTCGCACCGCGCGCCGTGAACCCTTTTTCACCCAGTACACCGCCGCGCGGCTGCTGGTCGGAGAGATGCGCGCCTTGCATGAAGGCGAGCAAGTGGCGTCGCTGGCCTGGGTGGTGATGCCGGATCACCTGCATGGCTTGGTACGGGCGCGAGCCCTCGGGCTGGACGAGCTGATGCGCCTGCTCGAGGGGCGTAGCGCCCGGCGGATCGACCAACACCTGGGTCTGCGTGGCGCGGTCTGGCAGGACGGCTACCATGACCGCGCGTTGCGGCGAGACGAGGACCTGCGCGACGTCGCCCGCTATGTGCTGGCCAATCCACTGCGGGCAGGGCTGGTAAGGCGGATTGGCGACTATCCCGGGTGGGATGCGGTGTGGTCGTAGAGTCCCTCTTCGCGGCTGAAGCCGCTCCCACGACAGAAATATCCCCGCTCGTGGGAGCGGCTTCAGCCGCGAAAACATCCCCAAGAGCTGGAAGAACAACCGTCCCCCAGCCCACCCGTGGGAGCGATTTCAGCCGCGAAAAAACACCTTACCTCCCCGCCTTCCAGGGCTCGCCCAGGGATGCCGGCGCATAGAGGCGGGTCTTGAGGGCGTCGCGGGAGAGCAGCACCAGTACCAGGATGGTGGCCACGTAGGGCAGCATCGCCAGCAGGTTGGCCGGGATCGCCAGGCCGACGCCCTGGGCCACCAGATGGAGGATGCTGGCCAGGCCGAACAGCCAGGCGCCGAGCAGCACGCGGAACACCCGCCAACTGGCGAATACCACCAGCGCCAAGGCGATCCAGCCGCGCCCGGCGGTCATGTTCTCCGCCCACATGGGGGTGTAGGCCAGCGACAGGTAGGCGCCCGCCAGGCCGGCCATGGCGCCGCCGAACAACACCGCCAGCAGGCGCACCCCGCGCACCGGCAGGCCGAGGGCACTGGCGGCGTCGGGATTTTCGCCGACGGCCTGGAGGATCAGGCCGACCCGGCTTTTCAGCAGGCACCCGGCGACCAGCGCGAACAGGGCGAAGGACAGGTAGACCAGCACATCCTGGGTGAACAGCATGTGCCCGAGCAGCGGGAGGCGACTCAGGCCCGGCACGGCGAGGGGCTCGAAGCCCGCCAGGGGCTTGCCGACCCAGCCCGCGCCGACGAACGTCGACAGGCCGACGCCGAAGATCGTCAGGGCCAGCCCGCAGGCCACCTGGTTGGCGTTGAGGCCGAGCGCCACCAGGGCGAACAGCGCGGCCAGGAGTATGCCGGCGAGGCAGGCGAAGAGCACGCCGAGCCAGAGGCTGCCGCTGGAGAAGGCGACGATGAAGCCGATCGCCGCGCCGAACAGCATCATGCCTTCCTGGCCGAGGTTGAGCACGCCGCTCTTCTCGCACACCAGTTCGCCCAGGGCCACCAGCAGCAGCGGCGTGCCAGTGCGCACCATGGCGTAGAGCAGGGGGGACAGGGAATCGATATCCATGGATCAGGCCTCGGCCGGCGCGGGGCGCGCGATGGGGGAACGGGTAGGGCGCTTCATGGGGTCGCGGCCTGGGCGCGCGCCACCGGGACCCGGCGGCGCCAAGTGCGCAGGCGCGGCCGGTAGAGGATCAGCACGTCGCAGGCGAGCAGGAAGAACAGCATCATGCCCTGGAACAACTGGGTGATCGCCTGGGGCAGGTTGGCGGCCATCTGCGCGTTCTCCCCGCCCAGGTAGAGCAGCGCCATCAACAGGCTGGCGAAGAGGATGCCGACGGGATTGAGGCGGCCGAGGAAGGCCACGGTGATCGCCGCATAGCCGTAGCCCGGCGACACCTGCGGGACCAGTTGGCCGATGGGGCCGCTGACCTCGCCGACCCCGGCCAACCCGGCCAACCCGCCGCTGATCGCCAGGGTCAGCCAGACCAGGCGCTTCTCGCGGAACCCGGCGAAGCCGGCAGCGCGGCGGTCGAGGCCGAGCACCTTGATCTGGAAGCCGAGGAAGCTCTTTTGCAGCAGCACCCACACCGCCACCAGCGCCAGCAGGGCGAAGTACAGCCCGAGGTGCACCCGGCCGTCCTCGAACAGCGCCGGCAGGCGGCTGGCGTCGCCGAACATCGCCGATTCGGGGAAATTGAAGCCAGCGGGGTCCTTCAGCGGGCCGTGGACGCAGAACAGCAGCAGGTTCAGGGCGATGTAGTTGAGCATGATGGTGGTGAGGATTTCGTTGGCGTTGAAGCGCGTGCGCAACCAGGCCGCCAGGCCCGCCCAGGCGGCCCCGGCGAGGGTGCCGGCGGCCAGCACCAGGGCCAGCGCGGCGCGGCTTTCCCAGGCGATGAGTTGGAGCGCCACCGCGCTGCCGGCGAGGGCGCCGAGCAGCAACTGGCCCTCCGCGCCGATGTTCCAGATACGCGCCCGGTAGGCCACCGCCAGGCCCAGCGCGCAGAGCAGGATCGGCAGCGCCTTGACCAGCAGCTCGGAGAGCCCGTAGAGGTCCGAGACCGGCGCGATCAGCAGCGTATGCAGGGTGGCCAGCGGCGGGTGACCGAGCACGGCGAACAGCAGCGCGCCGCCGAGCAGGGTGAGCAGCCCTGCCAGCAACGGGGACGACACCAACAGGGCACGCGAAGGGCAGGCGCGCGGTTCCAGGATCAGGGGCATAGGAGACTCACGTCAGGCGGCTTGGATGAATCGGGCGGGCCGGATGCTCCGTCGCGGAACGCTGTCGGGTCGGAGAGCGAACCCGGCCGGCAACGGAGGCGACCCCGACAGGGCGTGCGAAGGACGGGCGCGCGGTTCCGGGTCGCGGGCATAGGAACTCACGTCAGGCGGCTTGGGAGGCGTCGAACTGGCCGGCCATCCAGCGGCCGACCTCCTGGGCGCTCACCTCGGCGCGCGGCTTGAGCGCCGACAGGCGTCCGCCGCAGAGCGCGCCGAGGCGGTCGCTGATCTGCAGCAGTTCATCCAGGTCCTCGGACAGGACCAGGATCGCCGCGCCGGCGTCGCGCAGGGCGATCAGCGCCTGGTGGATCGCCGCCGCGGCACCGACGTCGACGCCCCAGGTCGGATGAGCGGCGACCAGCAGCTTCGGCTGCTGGAGGATTTCCCGGCCGAGGATGAATTTCTGCAGGTTGCCGCCCGACAGGCTGCGGGCCTCCGCCGCGGTATCCGCGGGTCTCACCGCGAAGCGCTGGATGATCGCCTCGGCGAAGGCCCGTACCTGGCCTTGGCGGATCAGCCCGCGGTTCAGCAGCCCCTGTTGGAAGCCGGTGAGCAGGGCGTTGTCGCCCAGGCTCAATTCCGGCACCGCGCCGTGGCCGAGCCGTTCGGCGGGGACGAAGGCCAGCCCCAGGCGCCGCCGGGCGTCCGGCCGCAGGTGCCCGACCGTTCGCCCGGCGAAACGGATCGCCTCGGCCGCGCGGCCGCGCAGGCGGCATTCGCCGGAGAGCAACGCGAGCAATTCGTCCTGGCCGTTGCCGGCGACCCCGGCGATGCCGACGATCTCGCCGCTGCGCACTTCCAGGGAGACTTCCCGCAACGACATGCCGAAGGGGTCGGGGTTGGGCCAGTCCAGCCGCTCCAGGCCGAGGAACGCGGCGCCGCCGCTGGCCTGCGGGTAGCGCGCCTGCAAACCCTCGGCGTCGCCGACCATCAGCCGCGCCAGTTCCAGGTCGCTGCAGGCGGCCGGCACGCAGTGCCCGGATACCCGGCCGCCACGCAGTACCGTGGCCTGCTGGCAAAGGGCGCGGACCTCGCCGAGCTTATGGCTGATGAACAGGATGCTGCAGCCTTCGGCGGCCAGCCGGCGCAGGGTGGCGAACAGGTCCTCGGCTTCCTGGGGCGTCAGCACCGAGGTCGGTTCGTCGAGGATCAGCAGGCGGATGTCCTGCATCAGGCAGCGGAGGATTTCCACCCGCTGGCGCTCGCCGATGGACAGCCCGTGCACCAGGCGCTGCGGCTCCAGCTCCATTCCGTAGCGTCGCGCGACCTCGCGGATGCGCGGCTCCAACTGGCGCGGGGTCCCGGCGGCCCGACCCAGGGCCAGGGCGATGTTCTCCGCCACGGTGAGCGTCTCGAACAGCGAGAAATGCTGGAACACCATGCCGATGCCGAGGGCGCGCGCCTGGGCCGGGTCGCGCACCCGGATCGGTACGCCGTTCCACAGCAGCTCGCCCTCGTCGGCGGCGACCACCCCGTAGATGATCTTCATCAGCGTGCTCTTGCCGGCACCGTTCTCGCCGAGCAGCGCATGCAGCTCGCCGGGCTGGATGCACAGGTCAATGCGATCGTTGGCCAGGCAACCGGGGTAACGCTTGCTGATCGCGCGCAACTCCAGGCGCGGGGGAGGGGGCGGGGCCATGTGCGTATCTCGGAAGGCGACGGATGCCAGGGCGTAGCAAAAAACTGGCCAGGAGGTCAGAAAGCCCGGCGTCGCGGGCTGGCGTCCAAGCGCGGCTCGGAATGGCGGGCTGGTTGCCCGTTGCTGGTGCGCGTCCGGCTACTTCGGTGCAGGGGTTGGCGAAGATTCGTCCAGTGTCCGGAAAAGCCCGCCCGATCTGCTTCCGGTACATTCGTCCCAGGCTTATCCACAGGCTTGTCCCCGTCTTTCGTGGACAAGCGAGACGCGCGCCAGGCGTTCCGTGGCGCTTGCCCGGGGCGCGCGCGTCCGACGTAGAAAATATCGATGGATCAGGTGGTTAGCTGTGGCAAAAGCGCGCAGCCGAGTGCGTTTGGCGAAAATCCGCGCAATCCGCGCGAGGCCCCGCCGCATGCAGGGCGCAGCAGCCTATCCCGGCCTTATCCACAAAACTGTGCACAGAATGTGTGGGCAGTTTTTTCCGCGCGCGGGATACACGACTTGCGCGTCCTCGGGGATCGATGCAAGGGCGCTCGCGATCCGGGCGCGGCCGCGCTCAGAGCAGGCGCAGGCGCGAGCGGCCCCGGCTGATGTCGCCCAGCCAGCGGTCCAGGGGGATGAGCTGCGCCTCCGGCACTGCCAGTACCAGGTCCACGCCCTCGGCGCCATAGGTTTCGCCCTCGACCAGGGCGGCGAACTCCACCAGGCGGGATTGCAACAGCGGCCATTCGGAAAAGCCGCAACGGCAGCCTGCCCGCACCCGGGGCAGCAGCGCCAGGCGCTCGCCGCCTTGCAGGCATTTGGCCGCGCTGCCGCCATAGGCCCGCGCCAGGCCGCCGGTGCCCAACGGAATACCGCCGTACCAGCGAATCACCAGCAGCACCACCCGGTCGCACCCCTGCCCGTCGAGCGCGGCGAGGATCGGTCGGCCGGCGGTGCCGCCGGGTTCGCCATCGTCGCTGAAACGGTACTGCTCGCCGAAGCGCCAGGCCCAGCAGTTGTGGGAGGCGGTGGCGTCGCGGCGAGCGGCGATGAACGCCTGGGCTTCGGCCTCGGCGTTCAAGGGGGCGGCGAGGGCGAGGAAACGGCTCTTGCGAATCTCTTCGCGGTATTCGCAGGGCGCGGCCAGGGTGAAAGGCATGGGCGAATTCCAGCGGGGCGGACGGCGATTGTGCCCGGCTTCGCGACGGTTGGCTGCGGCCTGGCGGGGAGCGCCGCGGCCTGGCGGGCCTTCGCGACCGGCGGCCCCGCGCCCGCCAGGCGCGGCGTGGTCAGGCGGGCGGGGTCAATCCGCAGCCCTTGAGGATGATGCGGATCAGGTTGTCGCTGGCGGCCTCGAAGTCCTGGCGGGTGAGCTTGGCGCGACCGGTGACCCGGCAGATCTGGGTGGCGAAGTCGGCGTAGTGCTGGGTGCTGCCCCAGAGCAGAAAGATCAGGTTCACCGGGTCCACCGGGTCCATCTTGCCGGCGGCGATCCAGCCTTCGAAGACCTGCGCCCGTCCGCTGAACCAGGCGCGGTAGTCCTGGCTGAAATGCGCGCTCAGGTGTTCGCCGCCGCTGATCACTTCCATGGCGAAAATCCGCGAGGCCTGCGGGTTGCGCCGGGAAAACTCCATCTTCGCGCGGATGTAGCGGCTCAGCGCCTCGGCCGGGTCGTCGTCCACGCTCAGCGCGTTGAAGGTGCCGTCCCAGAGCTCGAGGATGTTGCTCAGCACCGCGACGTACAGCCCCAGCTTGTTGCTGAAGTAGTAGTGCAGGTTGGCCTTCGGCAGCCCGACCTTCTGCGCGATGGTGTTCATGCTGGTGCCTTTGAACCCGTGGCGGGCGAATTCGTCCTCGGCGGCGGCGATGATCGCTTCTTCGTTTTTCTGCCGAATGCGCCCGGCGGGTTTGCCGGCGGCACGGTGCGCGGGTACGTCGAGAGTCATGGAGGCGGTTCCGGATCGATGGGACGGAGCGGTTGCACAGATACCCCAGCGCCGCACGCGAAACAAGCGCGGCACGCCGAAAAGCGCTGCCGGCTCGAGCGTCGCGCCGGGTGGTGCAGCCGGTTCAGAGAATAGCTTCGTCTCCCGCGGTCCGGATGGCCTCGGCGGGCTTTTCGTCCGGCAGCGCCAGGTTGAGCAGGAGGGCGGTGAGGCCGCCGCAGGTGATCGCCGAATCGAACAGGTTCTGCACCAGCTTGGGCAGGTGCTGCAACAGCGTCGGCTGCGCCGCGATGCCCAGGCCGACGCCGAAGGACGCGGCGACGATCAGCATGTTGCGCCGGTCCAGGCGGGTCTGGGCGAGGATGCGGATGCCGGCGGCGGCGACGCTGCCGAACATCACCAGGGTGGCGCCGCCCAGCACCGGCTTGGGTATCTGCTGCAGCAGCGCGCCCAGCGAGGGGAACAGCCCGAGCAGGAAGAGCAGGGCGCCGATGTACAGGCCGACGTGGCGGCTGGCCACCCCGGTCATCTGGATCACCCCGTTGTTCTGCGCGAAGGTGGTGTTGGGGAAGGCGCTGAAGGTGGCCGCCAGCAGGCAACTGACGCCGTCGCCGAGCACGCCGCCCTTGAGCCGCGTCAGATAGCCGGGGCCGGCGATGGGCTGGCGCGAGAGCAGGCAGTTGGCGGTCAGGTCGCCCACGGTTTCCAGGGTGCTGATCAGGTAGATCAGCGCCACCGGCAGGAAGGCGCTCCAGTCGAAGGCGAAACCGAAGCGGAATGGCGTCGGCAGGCTGACCAGCGGCAGGTCGGGCAGCGGCTGGGGTACCAGCGTGCCGCCGAGCCAGGCGGCCAGGCTGCCCAGGGCCAGTCCGCCGATGATCGCCGAGAGGCGCACCCAGGGGTTGGCGGAGCGGCTCAGCAGGATGATCGTGACCAGCACCAGGGCACCCAGCGCCAGGTTGCCCGGTGCGCCGAAGTCCGCGGCGCCGAAGCCGCCGCCCAGGTCGGTGATGCCGACCTTGATCAGGCTGATGCCGATCAGGGTGATCACGATGCCGGTGACCAGCGGCGTGATGGTCCGCTGCAGGCGCCCGATGCAGCGGCTCAGCAGGACTTGGACGAAGGCGCCGAAGAAGCACACGCCGAAGATCATCGCCAGGATCTCTTCGGCGCTGCCGCCGCGGCTCTTCACCAGGAAACCGGCGGACAGCACCGCGCCGAGGAAGGCGAAGCTGGTGCCCTGCAGGCAGATCATCCCGGCGCCGATGCCCAGCGGCCGGCGCGCCTGGATGAAGGTGCCGACGCCGGACACCATCAGCGCCATGCTGATCAGGTACGGCAGGTGCGCGCCCAGGCCGAGCACGCCGCCGATCACCAGGGGCGGGGTGATGACCCCGACGAAACTGGCGAGCACGTGTTGCAGCGCGGCGAGCAGGGCCGGGAGGGCGGCGGGGCGGTCTTCCAGGCCGTAGATCAATTCGGAGGGGGTGACGGATTCGGCGTGCATGGGAGCCTCGGCAAGGGGCGACGCCCAGGGCGGCGTCGGACGGATGCCAGCCCATTGCAAAAAGCTGTCCAGCCGAACAGGTTCGCCCGGCGCCCGCGCGGCAGGGAGCGGGCCGGACCGCCGCCGCGGCGGCGCTGCACCAAGGCGTGGCGACCGCGTTTCCGGTGCGCCATCGGGTGGCACTCAGGCGGTGGCGGCCAGGGCGTCGAGGAAGCTTTCCAGCACCAGGTGCGGGCGGCGCCCCTTGCGGGTCACCGAGGCCAGGCTGAGGTCGTAGAAGCGCGTCGCCGGCTTCAGCGCGCGCAAACGCCCCTGCTGCACCCATTGCCGGGCGTAATGGTCCGGCAGGTAGCCGATGTAGCGCCCGGTGAGGATCAGGAACGCCATGCCTTCGCGGTCCGAGGCGCTGGCGTCGCACCTCAGCGCCTGGTACTGGGCCTGGGCGTCGGCGGGCAGGCGGAAGGTCGGCGCGATGGCGGCCTGGGCGTTCAGCCGCGCGTCGTCCAGGCTGGCGTCGTCGGCGTAGAACAGGGGGTGGCCGACCGCGCAGTAGAGCAGCGAGCGCTCGTCGTAAAGCGGCTGGTATTCCAGCCCGGCCAGGGCCGCCGCCTGGGGCACCACGCCGACGTGCAGGCGGCCGTCGAGCACGCCCTGCTCCACTTCGCCGGGCGGGGTCATGCGGATCTGGATGCGCACCTCCGGGCCCTGTTCCTTCAGCCGTGCCAGGGCGTGGGTGATGCGCATGTGCGGCACCGTCACCAGGTTGTCCGTGAGGCCGATGTTCAGCTCGCCGCGCAGGTGGCGGTGCAGGCCGTTGACCTCGGTGCGGAAAGTCTCCAGCGCCCCCAGCACCCGCAACGCCGCCTGGTACACCTCGCGGCCTTCCTCGGTCAGGGCGAAGCCGGCGCGGCCGCGCTGGCACAGGCGCAGGCCGAGGCGCTGTTCGAGGTCGCTCATCTGCTGGCTGATCGCCGAGCGGCCGATGCCCAGGGGTCCCTCGGCGGCGGAGAAGCCGCCGCACTCCACCACGCTGCGGAAGAGCCGCAACAGGCGGACGTCGAAGTCGCTGACCTGGGCGAGAACGTCGGCGCGACGCAAATTCATTGTTTAGTGCTCGCTAAACCAAGGATCGGAAAAATCGGATTTTAGCGACTCTAAGCCCGTGTCACCTTGGCGGCAACTGGCGGAGCCCCGGTGCCGGGCGTCGCTTCGCTTTCCTCACCATGCCGCGAGGTCTTCCATGAACATGCCGCAAACCGCCACGCCGCCGCAGGGCGCATCGCTCAAGCTCGACGCCCACTGGATGCCCTTCACCGCCAACCGCGCCTTCCAACGCGATCCACGGATCGTCGTGGCCGCCGAAGGCAGCTGGCTGACCGACGACCAGGGCCGCAAGATCTACGACAGCCTGTCCGGCCTCTGGACCTGCGGCGCCGGCCACAGCCGCAAGGAAATCCAGGAGGCGGTGGCGCGCCAACTGGGCACCCTGGATTATTCGCCGGGCTTCCAGTACGGCCATCCGCTGTCCTTCCGCCTGGCGGAAAAGATCGCCGACCTGCTGCCCGGGTCGCTCGACCATGTGTTCTTCACCGGTTCCGGCTCCGAGTGCGCCGACACCGCGGTAAAAATGGCCCGCGCCTACTGGCGCCTGAAAGGCCAGGCCAGCAAGACCAAGCTGATCGGCCGTGCCCGCGCCTATCACGGGGTCAACGTCGCCGGCACCAGCCTCGGCGGCATCAACGGCAACCGCAAGCTCTACGGCCAACTGATGGACGTGGATCACCTGCCCCACACCCTGCAACCGGGCATGGCCTTCACCCAGGGCATGGCCGAGACCGGCGGCGTCGAACTGGCCAACGAGTTGCTCAAACTGATCGAGCTGCACGACGCCTCCAACATCGCCGCGGTGATCGTCGAGCCGATGTCCGGCTCCGGCGGGGTGATCGTGCCACCCAAGGGCTACCTGCAGCGCCTACGGGAAATCTGCGACCAGCACCACATCCTGCTGATCTTCGACGAAGTCATCACCGCCTTCGGCCGCATGGGGGCCTACACCGGCGCCGAGTACTTCGGCGTCACCCCGGACATCATGAACATCGCCAAGCAGGTCACCAACGGCGCCGTGCCCCTCGGCGCGGTGGTCGCCAGCCGCGAGATCTACCAGACCTTCATGAACCAGGCGACGCCGGACTACGCCGTCGAGTTCGCCCATGGCTACACCTATTCGGCGCATCCCGTCGCCTGCGCCGCCGGCCTCGCCGCGCTGGAGTTGCTGGAGCGGGAAAACCTGGTGCAACGGGCGGCCGAGCTGGCGCCGCACTTCCAGCGCGCCTTGCACGGCCTCAAGGGCAGCCGCCACGTGGTGGACATCCGCAACTGCGGCCTGGCCGGCGCCATCCAGCTCGCGCCCCGCGACGGCGACGCCATCGTGCGCCCCACCGAGGCCGGCATCGCCCTGTGGAAGGCCGGTTTCTACGTGCGCTTCGGCGGCGACACCCTGCAGTTCGGGCCGACCTTCAACGCCAGGCCGGACGAGCTGGACCGCCTGTTCGACGCCGTCGGCGAAACCCTCGGCCGGGTGGATTGAAATGGCCACGCGGACGGCCGTCGTGGCCCATGGGCAAGCCGATAACGACGACCTGGACTTCGTCCCCGGTGTGCAGGCCGGCTGGCCTCGTCACGGCCACGACCATGGGGTGATGCCCTGACCGACGGCGCGCTGTGCCTGGAAACCGCCGACGCGAAAAACCGGCGAGCCTGGTCGCCGGCCAGTCCTACTTCCGCAAGGCCGGCGTCGAGCACAACCTGATCAACGCCGGCGAGCAAGAGGTCGTCTTCATCGAGACCGAACTCAGGAGGATGCACGCCGAGGCGGGTTAGATATGCCCCTCTGCTGCTAGATAGCCCATGGCGGATGAAAGGAGCGTCATCCGCCCTACGGGGATTCATTCGCCGAAGTCGTGTTGACCCGTAGGGCGGATGCCGCTTTTTCCATCCGCCACCCGACGATGCTTCGTCCGATAAGCGCGTCCTCCACCGTACCGATTCGTTAAACGGAGATTGATATGAGCACCATCCCGCACCTGATCGACGGCGAACGGGTCGTCGCCGGCCGCAGCGCCGAGGTCTACAACCCTTCCACCGGCGAGGCGATCCGCTGCGTCGGGCTGGCTGACCGCGCCACCGTGCGATCGGCCATCGATTCGGCCCAGGCGGCGTTCCCGGCCTGGCGCAACACCCCGGCGGCCAAGCGCGCCCAGGTGATGTTCCGCTTCAAGCACCTGCTCGAAGAGCACGAGGCGGAGATCGCCGAGTTGATCAGCCAGGAACACGGCAAGACCCTCGAGGACGCCGCCGGCGAACTCAAGCGCGGCATCGAGAACGTCGAGTACGCCTGCGCCGCCCCGGAAATCCTCAAGGGCGAGTACAGCCGCAACGCCGGACCGAACATCGACGCCTGGAGCGACTTCCAGCCCCTGGGCGTGGTGGCCGGGATCACCCCGTTCAACTTCCCGGCGATGGTCCCGCTGTGGATGTACCCGCTGGCCATCGCCTGCGGCAACTGCTTCATCCTCAAGCCGTCGGAGCGCGACCCCAGCTCCACTCTGTTCATCGCCGAACTGCTGCATCGGGCCGGCCTGCCCAAGGGCGTGCTCAACGTCGTGCATGGCGACAAGGAAGCCGTGGACGCGCTGCTGGAGGCGCCGGAGGTCAAGGCCATCAGCTTCGTCGGCTCAACGCCCATCGCCGAGTACATCTACAGCGAGGGCGCCAGGCGCGGCAAACGCGTGCAGGCCCTGGGCGGCGCGAAGAACCACGCGGT
Source organism: Pseudomonas sp. RIT-PI-AD (assembly GCF_025642785.1). Taxonomy (GTDB): domain Bacteria; phylum Pseudomonadota; class Gammaproteobacteria; order Pseudomonadales; family Pseudomonadaceae; genus Pseudomonas_T. The sequence goes on along the minus strand of NZ_JANZKU010000003.1, from coordinate 101,614 downwards.
GCTGATGCCCGACGCCGACCTGGACAACGCCGTCAGCGCCCTGATGGGCGCCGCCTACGGCTCCTGCGGCGAGCGCTGCATGGCCATCTCGGTGGCGGTGTGCGTGGGCGATGCGATCGCCGATGCGCTGGTGGAAAAACTCGTCCCGCAGATCCAGGCCTTGAAGATCGGCGCCGGCACCGCCTGCGGCCTGGACATGGGGCCGCTGGTCACCGGCGCGCACCGCGACAAGGTCAGCGGCTACGTCGACGAGGGCGTGCGCGCCGGCGCCGACCTGGTGGTGGACGGCCGCGGGCTGCAGGTCCCCGGTCACGAGGGCGGCTTCTTCCTCGGCGGCTGCCTGTTCGACCGGGTGACCCCGGACATGCGCATCTACACCGACGAAATCTTCGGCCCGGTGCTGTGCATCGTCCGCGTCGGCAGCCTCGAAGAGGCGATGTCGCTGATCAACGCCCACGAATACGGCAACGGTACCTGCCTCTTTACCCGCGACGGCGAAGCGGCCCGGCTGTTCTGCGACGAGATCGAAGTGGGGATGGTCGGCATCAACGTGCCGCTGCCGGTGCCGGTGGCCTACCACAGCTTCGGCGGCTGGAAACGCTCGCTGTTCGGCGACCTGCACGCCTACGGCCCGGACGGCGTACGCTTCTACACCCGCCGCAAAGCGATCACCCAGCGCTGGCCCCAGCGCGCCAGCCACGAAGCCGCGCAGTTCGCGTTTCCCAGCAATCGTTGAACGCCGACCGCCGGCCCACCCCGCCGCTCGCACCCCGTAGGTGGATGGCGCTTCACCATCCACCGCCACGTTCTGTCGGTGGATGAAAAGAGCGTCATCCACCCACGGATATCCCATCCGCGGAGCCGGACGGAATCGTAGGGTGGATGCCGCTTCACCCATCCACCGCCACGTCCTATCGGTGGATGAAAAGAGCGTCATCCACCCACGGATATCCCATCCGCGGAGCCGGACGGAATCGTAGGGTGGATGTCGCTTCACCCATCCACCGCCACGCCATATCGGCGGATGAAAAGAGCGTCATCCACCCTACGGATATCTCACCCATAGAGCCGGACCGACAGTCTTCCTTATTACGTGCTCTCTATACCGAACTGCGTGGCCGCAGTTCGAATATCTTGAAAGATCCAAGGGTGCAGTTTTGAAGTCAATCCGTCCTCGGTTGCCCAGGCGTTAAGGCTTATAACGAAGCAGAACAGGGGGGTTCACCATTTTGCAGTCGCGGCCTTTTGTCTTCTTGAATGAATCGATGGAGGTTTGCATTACTCCAGACGTTATTTAATATCGGTAGTCCCTCGATTGATTACTTTAGAACGTTCCAATCGATCGGGCATCGTGAACTAAGTAGATCTTATGATAGTGACGGGCCCCCTGGCGCCAGCCGTGGCGACGTTATGGTTACTCTCGATTGGCTCGAGCAGCATATGCAGCACAGCGCTGAATTAGCGCGTTGGATCCACACCCAATTCCCCTACGAGTTCGCCGACCAGCCACTTGCCGACTGGCAGGGGGAGTTTTCCGCCGGACAGCGGTCGAGAGCGTGGCGCAGCCTCATCGCCCTCGAGGACGGGCGCCTGCTCGGCAGCGCCAGCCTGGCCCTCGACGATTTGGCGCAACGCCCCGACCTGGGCCCCTGGCTGGCCTGCGTGTTTGTGCGCCCGGAATGCAGAGGCCAGGGGCTGGCCGAACGGCTGATCGAAGGCATCTGCCGGGACGCTGCGGCTCAGGGGCACCGGCTGATTTATCTGCATACGCGCGATCGGGCGGACTACTACGGGAAACGCCGCTGGCAAACGCTGGAAACCTTCGAGGCCTGGGGCGAAACGCATTCGCTGATGTATCGGGAGTTGCTCCCGATATAGATAACGCGGGCAGGCACCATATCGCATGCGGTTGGCGCGGGCAGGGCAACATGGGTGTTCAGGACCGCGCCACTGTTCCAGCAGAAGTTGGCTGGATTGCGCAGATCGATGTCTGCGCACAGGTGCCGACTCTGGAAATGAGCAGGACAGGGCATTGATAAACTGGATTTCGGCCGAGATGTCGAGTCCGGGTCCAGAGCCAGGTGTCCGGTCAATTTGTCTTGCGGAATTTCCTGAAGCAATAAGCGGCCGCAGTCCAGATTCGATGGCCTATCCAAGTGAGTAACAGCGGCAGGATGGAGCCGAAGCCCGCTACATAGAACATCCAATCGACTTCATCTGAATTTATATTACTTATCCAGTACCACTTGTGGTGCTGGTCGACGCTGAAGGCGAGGGAGAACAGGACCGCGCTCAGCACCATTCTCATTAAGGTGGGCTTCCAGAAAAGCGAGAATAACCAGCTGAATAAAAATTCAGCCAAGTCCGCATGCTCAGGGTTGCCGATGAATAGGCGAAATAGGGAGTAGACGTCTATCGAGAAAGCACTATAGCCGACGGCATATACAATTGCTGTTGTCAGGGCTTGCCTTCTTCGAAGGAGCATTTATCGGCTTTTACTCGATTTGCGGAACGCTTTCCAAAATCCAAATCCGATCCAACTTATGATCAGCGGCAGAATAATACCCAGGCCGGCAATCAATGTCAGGTCGCCCATTTCTTCGGACTTTGGCTCACTTAACCAATACCAGTGCCGGTGCATGTCCAGGTTGAATGCGATGGAGTAAATTATTTCGCTTGCGATAATACCTATTATTGTTGGATTCCAAATGACTGAAAATATTAGTCCGCAGGTAAAAGCACAGATGATGCCGTAATCGGCATCATCGAACGCCAAGCGTCCCGCAGAGAATGCAACTACAGAAAATATAACGTAGGAGCACGCATAGAAAAGAGGATTGTTCATGGCAGTACTTCCACTTCGATGATTCCAATGGCGCGTCGAATTGTATCGACCACGTACCGGGTGTTTCGATCGCCACTGAGCCCGCCACCGATATCTATGCAACCGGCTGAGCCTGGATATATCCCGCCATGCAGGAAGAAATTATCCCGGCCGTAAGTCATCGTCTCTGGCTCAGGGTGCAAGCGGACTCGGAACGATCCCCAGTCAGCCCATCGATAAATGGTTCTGACGGTGCTGAACAATGTGCCCTGTGCCGATAGCTCATGGGGCTTGATGAAATATTTACCGACCGGTAACGGCCCGGTGCTCTTGAGCATTTGGCAAAGTACTTCAGCCTTGTTCATGCATGACTCTGGGCGTCCGCTGGTGGCGCGCAGAGTGCGGCAATCGTACCGGGATACGACGGTCAGTGTCCCGCTGGATATCTGGAAGGAGAAGGATATGGTTTCGCTCCGGCCGAATAGTCGCAGTTGGCCGTTCTGCAATCCGTACTGTTCGGGCCTGACATCTCCGTTGAGTACGCCTGGCTTGAAGGCATTCCGCCCGATGAAGGTGTCGGTAGGGCAGGTCAGCGTTTGCCTGCCAAGCGGGCCCGGTATTCTGAAACCAGCCATGATCGTCCTTGATGAGTCCCGCCATTTACGGCTTTGTTCGATGAGAGTGAGGAGGTGCTTGCGGCAGGACGCTTTCGATAAGCGTCTCGCCACTTGACCGGCGCGCACTTTATCAATGAATCCGTCCAGCTCCTGTGAACCTTTTCTCAAGGATCGAAGGTGACCGATTCGCGTCGTCGCGCAATGGATGTGCGGGCCCGAACCGCCCTGGCGCGATTGGTCGTATTGGTTTCAGCGAGTCCGGCGAGCGGGCCTGAAAGATGAGGGTCGGCGAGGCGACAAATCATCCGCTGCTTGGGTGAACCGTCACCGCCAGGCGCGCCTATGAAGCGCGGCGCTATTGCCCGGCGGTGTCCTTGTCCGTGCCGTAGCGCTTCTGGCAGCGCTCGCAGAAGTAACTCTGCCGCTGGGTCTTGCCCAGCTTGGCCTTGCTCAGGGGAATGGCGCAGCGCGGGCAGGTGCGCTGGCGGTGGGCTTGCCAGTGTTTCTTCAACTCGAACGCTTTCTTCCAGGCGAGGAAGTCGAAGGCGTATTGCCGGGTCTGCTCCACCAGCTCGCGCAGTTTGGCCGCGGGGAGGGCGCCGAGCGGGGAGAGCGGGTGCACGCGGATGCGGAACAGCACCTCGTTCTTGAAGATGTTGCCGGCCCCGGCGAATACCTTCTGGTCCAGCAGGGCATCGCAGACCAGGGTCTCCGGCATGGCGCGCAGCTTGCGCCGCGCCGCCGCCGCGTCCCATTCATCGGACAGGGTGTCTTCCGACCAGTCGTAGTGCAGTGCCAGCGGCTCATCGATGATCGTCACCGAACAGGCATAGAGGTTCAGTTCGCCATTGGCGAAGCCCAGGCTCAGGCGCGGCGGGCTGTCCTTGCGTTCGTCGATGCGATAGCTGCCGAACAGCAGCAGGTGCACGCGCACCGAGAAGTCCGGCAGTTCGATGAGGAAATGCTTGCCCCAACTGCGGACCGCCACCACGGTCTGGCCGAGCAGGCGGTTCTGGTCGATCTTGCTGTTGCCTTCGACGCGCTGGATGGTCTGGCCGGCGAACTTCGCGGCGTCCTCGCGCATGATGGCGATGCTGGGACCTTCGGGCATGACGGTTCTCGGACGGTGGCTGACTGTCAGTGGACCGGGCCGAAGGGGCAGGAGTTGCCGCCGTCCGCCCTGTGGCAGGGTCGGCGGCGGCGAATGGGCGAAGGGGGAGGCGAGTGGGACGTCGGACCGAGGCCCGCGCCGGGCGATCCGGCGCGGGGTGCCTAGACCTTGCGCACGAATTCCGACTTGAGCTTCATCGCGCCGATGCCGTCGATCTTGCAATCGATGTCATGGTCGCCGTCGCACAGGCGGATGCCCTTCACCTTGGTGCCGACCTTCACTACCAGGGACGAGCCTTTGACCTTGAGGTCCTTGATCACCGTCACGGTGTCGCCGTCCTGCAGGACGTTGCCGACGGAGTCCTTGATCACCTTGTCGCCTTCGGCGGCCGGCGTTTCGCCGCTGGCGTCGGCGGACCACTCGTGGGCGCATTCCGGGCAGACCAGTTGGGTACCGTCTTCATAGGTGTATTCGGAATGGCATTTGGGGCAGGCGGGCAAGGTGCTCACGGAGACTCCTCGAATCGTGAAGGGCTAAAAACCGTGGATTGTATAAGGTTTTAACCGGCCGACGGGAACTGCCGGCGGCGGCGACCGATCGCGCGTCCCTGTGGCGCGGTCGTCTTCGCGGGTGGCGGGCGTATCGGCTACCGTCAGGGCGCGGCCAGGGACGCCGGCCAATCCAAGACGCCGGTATCGCTGAAGCGCCGGCTGCCCAGCAGGCCGTCGTTGAGCTTGCCGCTCAGCCGGTAGGGCAGGCCCTTGCCCGGCGGCTGGTCGGCCATGCCCCAGGCCTGGCGCACCGCCGAGAAGGCGGACAGGCTCAGCGGAACGCTGAGCACGGCTTCGCCGAAGCGCGGTACCTGGCCATGCTGGTCGCTGACGCCGCTGGCCAGGCGCCGGCCGTTGACGTTCAGGTCGAGGGCGACGCCGTCGTAGTCGATGGCGGCATCGTTGGGGTTCTGCACCCGCAGTTTCACCGCGAAACGCAGTTCCAGGTCCTGGCTCGGCAGCGGCTCGAGGCCGACCAGGTCGATGCGCAGCGGGTCCTGCGGGAACAGGCTGGCGCAAGCGCCCAGGCCCAGCGCCAGGAAGCCGCTCAGCAGCGCGCGCGCGAGCCGCGCGGGGCCGGAACAGGCGTTCCTGGCGAACGCTCGGGCGGCGCGGGGGAGGGGGTGCTTCATGACGAACTCCGCGACGGTAGGGTCTTGCATGGGACCGGTGCCCGCGGGATTCGCTCAGTGGCTGCGCCCGCCATCCTTCCGCGGTGGATGGCCTGGCCCTTGGCCAGCGCCGCGCAGGGGTGCGCTGCATCACAAAACATCGAACCTCCGGCGCCTCTTCGATCTCGAATGGGCCAAGATACCGGACCGGTCGACGAACGCCGTCGGGCGACAGGCCGGAGGGGCGCGTGCGACGTGCGCAGACGGACTCGACAAGGACATCCAGCGAATGGCCTACCTGGCAAGAAATGCGGCTTCATACATCGGTCAATCCATCGGCACCGGACATTGCGTGCCTTACGTGCAGGTGGCGGCTGGTGCGCCGCTCACGGCGAACTGGAGGCGGGGCGAGCGGGTCAAGGACCTCAGCGAACTGACCAGCGGCACGGTCATCGCCACCTTCGACGACGACGGCCGCTACGGCAGCCGCAAGGACGGCACCAGCCATGCCGCGATCTTCGTGCGGCGCACCGGTGCCGGCATCATCGTGCTGGACCAGTGGATCACCAACGGTGTGCGCAAGGCGGTGAGCGAACGGTTGATCCGCTTCAACAACACCGCCGCCAAGAAAATCAACAATGGAGACGAATACTATGTCGTCGAATGATGCCCGCCCCCTGCTGTCCGCGCTGTTCGGCCTGATGCTGCTGACGGGTTGCGCCCACGCCGAGATCGCCTGTCCCGCCAAGGCCGCCGCCGGTGGCGTCCTGAGCGGCGCCGAGGTGTTCGACGGGCCTCCCGAGGAACTCGCCAGCCTGGTGCCGGATGGCGAGGATGGGGTGTCCTGGGACCTCAAGGGGTACCACGACAGCCCCCGCGAACTCTATCTGGTCTGCGAATACGCCGATGGCGCGAAGCAGAACATGCTTCTGCCGAAGGACGTGAGCGAGTGCACGGTGCAGGGCAAGGGCGAGGTCAGCGCCCGCTGCAACTGAGGCGTTTCGAGCGGGCGTCGGTCCGCTTCCCGGGCGCGGGATGACCGGCATCTCCTCGCCCTTCCGTTGAACGGCCCCTCGCCCCCGCGATGGGCCGTTCGTTACCCGAGTGCTCCTTCCTCCCCAATTCGAACCGCTTGGGCTGATCGTTCGTGTCCGATTGGCCGAGGCTTCGGCGTGGCCGGGCGCTGGGCGGATGGTGCTTACCTCCAGCCCGCTCGAGGTGCGTCGCGAACCGGGGAGCGCCGTGCCCGTGGCGATCCCCGCGCTTTCGTCAGGCCGGAATCTGCAGGTTCGGCAGGCGCACCGTGAAGAAGGGTTTCACCGCATTGATGTTCGCCTTCACCGGGACCGTGCTGGTGTTGCTGTCCTTGGACAGGCCCAGCTCGTCGTCGTCGGGGAAGCCCGGACCGAAGCACCACTGCGCGTTCATCACGTGCTTGGCTTGCAAGTGCTTGAGCAGGTTCACCGTGGCCACGTAGGCGCTCTGGTTGCCCTCGGGGTAGCCATGCTCGCCGAGGAAGCCGCGCTTGCCGTACTGCTGCAGCGCCTCGATGAAGGGCTGGACCATCAGCACGCCCTGGTTCGGGTCCACCACCTCGTTGCGGTTCCGCCACTGGCCGCCGCCACTGCCCTTGTTGTCCAGGTAGTTGTGCGCCTCGTAGACGATCTGGTTGTAGGGATCGGGGATGTCGAACAACGGCATCGAGTACTGCTTCCACATCAGGGCGCTGGCGAACTCGTTGCCGCAGATGAACAGGTTGTGCTGCTTGTCCTGGTAGATGATCGCCGCCGCACAGCGGTTGGCGGTTTCCAGCCAGTGCGCGCGCATGTCGAACGGGCTGCCGTCGGCGTTCAGTTCCTTGCCGGTGTAGGGTTCGTTCATGATCCCCCAGCCGAGGATCGCCGGGTGGTCGCGGAAGCGCTTGACGATGCGCATCCACAGGTCCGGCAGGCCGTCCAGGGTGTAGAGCTGGCAGCCGGCGGTGCCGATGATGCGGTTCTCGTAGAGCCGCAGGGCGCCGTCGCGGGAGTCGAAGTGGCCGATGTAGTCCAGGTGGGCATTGAGCCGGTAGGCGTTGCCCCAGGTCGCCTGGGCGGTCAGGTCGCCGACCACCTTGCCTTGCGGGTCGAGCACCTGGTAGCTGGCGTTGCGGGTGTAACCGCGCAGCTCGGCGACCTTGGTCGGCAGGCGCATGAAGTCGTGCAGCTCGAGAATGGCCTTCTTGCCGCGTGCCTGGAGCAGGTTCAGGACCTGCTCGATCTCCTTGCAGTAGCGCTCGATCAGCGGGAAACCCTGGCTCTGGGTGAGGCGGGCGGCGGTGACGGGCAGGCGGAAGAACGGGCAGTCGCCGGCGGCGACGATGTGCTTGTCCTCCGGGGTGCGGTAGTGGGTGCCCAGTTCGGCATTTTCCACATAGCTGTTGAGCGACAGCCCGGACAGGTTGAGCCCGGCGAACACCTGGGTGTTGGCCGCGGCGGCCGGCGTCGCCGCCATGCCGGCGCCGGCGCGCCCGAGCAGCAGGCCGCCGAAGGTCAGGCCCAGGCCCTTCATCAGCGTCCTGCGGCTGAGGTCCAGGCCGAGCGGTCTGGCGGTTTCGCGTTCGGCCTGCGTGGTTTCGGGGGGAAGGGACGGGTGATCGAAGTGGGACATGGGGCGCTCCTGCACGGGAATCCTGGGACGCCGCGCGGGAGGCGCGGTCGGTCCCGAATTCTGTGACAGGGCGCGTGGTCCGTCTGCGACCCAGTGCTCAAACGCGAGATCGGCCGCGATGCCGCGCAGGGGCACCTGGCCGGGCGCGGCTCAGAAATGCACCTTGAGCAGCAGGCTGGCGGTGTTCTGGTCGGTCCCGCCGAGGATCTCGTCGCCCAGGTAGCTGCGGTTGTCGATCCCGTACTTGTCCTTCCAGTAGTCGTATTCCAGGCCGACGTAGAAGTGCTTGACCCCCCAGCCCATGGCCTTGCCCAGGTCGTACTTGATCTGCGGGTTGAAGTGCAGGTTGGCGTGGTAGCTGTCGTCGTTGTCCACCACCCAGTCCATGTAGCCGTCGATCAGCAGGTCCGAATTGCCCAGCGGCAGGGTGTAGCCCCAGACCGGGGTGATCTGCCAGACGCCGCGCCCGTCGCGGTCGCCGTCCGGTCGGCGGTAGTAGGTGTTGATCTGGAAGTAGTCGAAGCCGGGTACCTTGAGGTCCACCGCCGGGCCCAGCAGGTAGGCGTCCACGTCATCCTCGCCGAACTCGTAGGTGGCGGCGAGCAAGACATCCTCGATCGGGCCGAACTCCAGCTTGCGGTCCAGCAGTTTGCCGAAGGACAGGCGCGGGCTGATCTCGCCATAGAAGGTGCGGCTGTCGTTGGCGCCATTGCGGCCGCCGTTGTAGTGGATCGAATCGACGAAGAGGAACAGGTCGCCGATGCTCCAGCCGCTGGCGTGCTCGAAGGTCAGCGTCTGCTGGATCGCCGGATCGATCTTGAAGTCCTTGCCGTACAGGTAGGTCAGGCTATTGTCCTGCCATTGCAGGACGTCGCCGGCATGGGCCTGGCCGCCCAGCAGCAGGGCGCCGCCGAGGCTCAGCAGGGAGAGGGGACGATTCATCGGGTGCGCTCCTGGTGCGTTTCTCTTTTTTTACCTGTCCGAACGGTCAGGCCTCGGCGGGCAAAGCAAGAAGGGCGCCAAAACCCCGGATCGGTAGGGAAGGCACCCGGATTTTCCGCGCAGGCCCATGGGTGAGCGGGCGGCGACGAAAACGGTGAAACCCATGCCTCTCCCGGACTCCCCGAAATCGGGCGGATTTTGATCGATCGAACAGTTTCTGCCTTGTCCTGGAGCAAGCCTGTGTCGCCTGGAAACGCTTGCTCGTGTTCGTGGGGACGATTTCCCCGGGCGTGCGCGAGCGGCTTTTCGCGCCCCTCCTTGGTGGCGCGGTGGCGGCGGCCGGGGCCGGGCGAATCGGCGGGAACGTTGTGGCAGAGCGGGGCGTCTACCCCAGTCATGCCCCTGCATGGACCAGGGGCATTGTGGCGCGGCCATCGGCCAGCGCGGCGGAGGAACCGCCGTGGCGTCGCGCCTTCCCACGTTCTTACAAGGAGCCCGACATGAAACCAAACGAAATCTCCGCTTCCCGGCGCAAGCTGATGCAAGGTGCCGCGGTGACGCTGGCCGCCACTGTGGCGGCCCCGGCCTTCGCCCAGAGCGGTGGGGCGGAACAGGCGCCCAGCGTACCGCCGCTGCGCGATCCGAAAAGCGGCTATCCGCGCCCGCCGTTCAAGGCGCAGACCCAACCCTGGCCGGGCCTCGCCGGCAAGATGGACCCGCGCCCGGATCACGGCGAAACCAGTTACCGTGGCAACAATCGGCTGGCCGGGCGCAAGGCGCTGATCACCGGCGGCGATTCCGGCATTGGCCGGGCGGCTGCCATCGCCTACGCCCGCGAAGGCGCCGACGTGGCGATCAACTACCTGCCGGACGAAGAGCCGGATGCGCGGGAAGTGATCGAGCTGATCCGCAAGGACGGCCGCAAGGCGGTGGCGATTCCCGGCGACATCCGCAACGAAGCCTTCTGCCGCGAGCTGGTGGAGAAGGCGGCGAAGGCGCTCGGCGGCCTGGACATCCTGGTGAACAACGCCGGTCGCCAGCAGAGCCACGATTCCATCCTCGAGATCAGCACCGAGCAATTCGACTGGACGTTGAAGACCAATCTCTACGCCATGTTCTGGATCACCAAGGCGGCGATCCCGTTGATGCCGGAGGGCTCGGCGATCATCAACACCGCCTCGGTGAACGCCTACGACCCCTCGGAGAACCTGGTGGACTACGCGATGACCAAGGCCGCCATCGCCAACTTCAGCAAGGGTTTGGCCAAGCAGATGGCCAAGCGCGGCATTCGGGTCAACGCGGTGGCGCCGGGCCCGTTCTGGACCGCGCTGCAAGTGTCCGGCGGGCAGACCCTGGAGAAACTCAAGGACTTCGGCGGTGAAACCCCCATGGAGCGGCCGGGGCAACCGGCGGAGATCGCGCCCATCTACGTGTTACTGGCGTCCACCGAAGGCAGCTACATCACCGGACAGGTCTTCGGGGCGTCCGGCGGCAAGGGCCAGCCCTGAGGCGCACCCGCGCCCTAAGGGCATAGGGCCACGACCGGTTTAGCGGGGCGGGCCAGGGGCGTCTGCCGCTGGGCCCCTGGTCCGCGCGCGACCCCCGCCGCCGGGCCAAGCATCCGGCCCGCTCGTGGGCCGGGCAGGCCGGCGGGGCGCTCAGCGCCAGCCGATCCGCCAGTGGGCGTCGTCGCGTAGCGCGCGCCAGTCCAGGCGTTGGCTGCGCCGGGTGAGCACCGCCTGCAATTCGATCTCCCGTAGCACGCCTTCCTCGTCGTGGAACAGTTCCGTGACCAGGAAATGCTTCTCCCGCTGCCGCGGCAGCGTCGCGGTCCATTTGGACAGCAGCAGCTTGCGCGGGTCGAGGCGCCTCATTGCCGGTGTTCGAGCAGGCGCCGCGCGGCCTCCTGCCCGCTCAGCCAGGCGCCCTCGACACGGCCGGACAGGCACCAGTCGCCACAGGCATAGATGCCCAGGTCGGCGTCCGCCAGGGCGCCCCACTGGTGCGCCTGGGCGGGCCGCGCATAGAGCCAGCGATGCGCGAGGGTGAAGCTCGAGGGCGGCACCGCGCAGCCGATCAGCTCGGCGAAGGCGCCGTGCAGGTGTTCGATCACGGCGTCCTTGGGCAGGTCGAGATGCTGGCGGCTCCAGGCGCTGCTGGCGTGCAGCACCCAGGTGTCCGGCTGGGTTTCGCGCCCCGGCCGGCTGCGGGTGCGCGCCAGCCAGTCGAGCGGGCCTTCCTGGACGAAACAGCCGTCCACCCGGGTATCCAGGGGCGTATCGAAGGCCAGGGCGACCGCCCAGGTCGGTTCCATCTGCACGCTGGCGGCGGCCGCGGCCAGCTTCGGCGCGGCGGCGAGCAGGGCGGTGGCCTGGGGCGCCGGGGTGGCGATCAGCACATGGCTGAACGGGCCATGGGTGACGCCTTCGGCATCTTGCAGGTGCCAATGGCGTTCGCCGCGGAAAACCTCGGCGATGCGGCAGGCGAAGCGCACCGGCAGGTCGCCGAGCAGGCCACGGGTGATGGCGCTCATGCGCGGGGTGCCGACCCAGCGCTCCTGCTCGTCCGGCGAGTGGCTGAGCAGGCCGCGGCTGAAGTTGTACAGGCTAGGCGACCATTGCGCTGCCCAGCCGCGTTGCCGCCACTGGGCCACGACATCGGCGAAGCGCCGGTCGCGGACGGTGAAATATTGCGCGCCCAGGTCGAGCACGCCGATGTCGCTGCGCTTGCTGCCCATGCGACCGCCACTGCCGCGGCTTTTCTCGAAGAGTTGGATGTCCAGGCCGGCGGCATGCAGCGCATGGGCGGCGGAAAGGCCCGCCAGGCCGGCACCGATGATGGCGATGGGTGTACTCATAGTTACCTCGTTGGCAGGAAGGTCGTCCGGCATTGCTACTCAATGCCTCGGACCACGGCGCGCCCGATTCATCGGCTCGCCGACTCCACCCGAACGCGACCGCGCGGGCCCGTTCGGCGTGCGGCACTTCCTGGCGCCGCAAGCGGGTGTGATCGAGAATAGCGTATTCACCCGTGCGCTATGTTTATACAATAGCTGTACATAAAACTTAATTTGTATAATGTCGCTGGAGTCCCAGGACGGCAACCGGCAAGGAACGACATGCACATTCTATTGACGGGCGGCACCGGCCTGATCGGTCGCGGCCTGTGCCGGCGCTGGAGCGCCGAGGGCCATCGGTTGACCGTCTGGAGCCGCGACCCGGGCTCCGTCGCCGCGCGCTGCGGCGAGGGCGTACGCGGCATCGGTCGGCTGGAGGATTACGGCGACGATCCCCTGGACGCGGTGGTCAACCTGGCCGGCGCGGGTATCGCCGATCGCCCCTGGAGCCAGACCCGCCGCGCGCTGCTGCGGGCCTCGCGGCTGGCCCTCAGCAAAAGCCTGGTGGCCTGGCTGGCGCAACGGCGGTCGGGTCCGAGCCTGTTGTTGTCCGGCTCCGCAGTGGGCTGGTACGGCGACGCGGGGGATGCCGAGCTGGACGAGTCCAGCCCGCCCCGCGACCAGGGCTTTGCCAGCCGCCTGTGCGCCGACTGGGAACGCATCGCCCTCGCCGCCGAAACCGCGGAGATGCGGGTGGTGGTTCTGCGGACCGGGCTGGTCCTGGCGCGCGAAGGCGGTTTCCTCGCGCGTCTGTTGCCGCCGTTCCGGCTGGGCCTGGGCGGCCGCCTCGGCCAGGGGCGCCAATGGATGCCCTGGATTCACCTGGCGGACCAGATCGCCCTGATCGATTTTCTCTTGCGGCACCCGCAGGCGCGCGGTCCCTATAATGCGTGCGCGCCGCAACCGGTTCGCAACCGCGACTTCACCCGCGCGTTGGCGCGGGCCCTGGGCCGCCCGGCGTGCCTGCCGCTTCCCGCCTGGCTGCTGAAGGCGGGCCTGGGCGAATTGTCCGGGCTGTTGCTCGGCGGTCAGCGGGTCGTACCGCTGCGTGCCCTGCAAGCCGGTTTCGTTTTCCGTTTCAACACGCTGGAGTCGGCGCTGGCCGACCTGCTTTCCGAGGACGCCCGATGACCGAACACGCTCTGCTGCTGGCCAACCTGGGCTCGCCGGCCTCGCCCGAGGTGCCCGACGTACGCCGCTACCTCGACGAATTCCTCATGGACCCCTACGTGGTCGACCTGCCCTGGCCGCTGCGGCGCCTGCTGGTCTCGCTGATCCTGATCCGCCGGCCGGCGCAGTCCGCCCATGCCTATGCGTCGATCTGGTGGCCGGAAGGCTCGCCGCTGATCGTCCTCAGCCGACGCTTGCAGGAGGCGATGAAGGCGCGCTGGACCCAGGGGCCGGTGGAGCTGGCGATGCGCTACGGCGAACCCTCCATCGAGCGGGCGCTGGTCGGCCTGGCCCGCCAGGGCATTGGCCAGGTGACCCTGGCGCCGCTGTACCCGCAGTTCGCCGACAGCACCACCACCACCGCCGTGGAGGAGGCCCTGCGGGTGATCCGCGAGCAGGGGCTGAACCTGCAGGTGTCGGTCCTGCAGCCGTTCTACGACCAGCCCGAGTACCTGGACGCATTGGTGGCCAGCGCCCGGCCGTACTTGCAGCAGGATTTCGATCACTTGCTGCTGAGCTTCCACGGCCTGCCGGAGCGGCATATCCGCAAGCTGGTCCGCGACCCCGGCCACGACCTGCGCGCACCGAGCAGCGCCGAGGTGCGCGACGACGTGCTCGCGGTCTGCTACCGCAGCCAGTGCCTGCGCACCGCCGAAGCCTTCGCCGCGCGCGCCGGCCTGCGGCCCGAGCAATGGTCGGTGTCCTTCCAGTCGCGCCTCGGCCGCGACAAGTGGATCGAGCCCTACACCGAGGCGCGCCTGGACGCGCTGGGCAAGCAAGGGGTGAAGAAACTGCTGGTGATGTGCCCGGCGTTCGTCTCCGACTGCATCGAGACCCTGGAGGAGATCGGCCAGCGGGGTCTCGAGCAATTCCGCGAAGCGGGTGGCGAGGAACTGGTGCTGGTGCCTTGCGTGAACACCCACCCGGACTGGGTCGCGGCCCTGGATACCCTCTGCCGGCGCGCGCCGGCGATGCTCTGAGGGCTCGCCGGTGTTCCGCGGCGGCGCGTGGCGCCGCGATTCCGCCGGGTGCGCGAAGGGTCAGTCGACCGCGAAGCGCGCCTTGAGGGCGGCGAGCTCGGCTTCCAGCTCGCGTACCCGCCGTTGCGCCTCCACCTGCTCGCTGACGTCCTTCTGGATGCCGACGTAGTAGGTCAGCCGATCGCTTTCGTTGAACACCGGGGTGATCGACAGCTCGTTCCAGAAGGCGCTGCCGTCGCGGCGATAGTTGCGGATGATCTGCCGGCACGGTTGCTGGCGCTGGATCGCCTTGCGGATCGCGGCGATACCGGTCTGCTCGTGCTCGCCGTTCTGCAGGAAGCGGCAGTCCTGGTAGAGGATGTCGTCGCGGGCGTAGCCGGTGAGCCGCTCGAAGGCCGGGTTGGCGTAGATCAGGATGTTGTCGTCGCCCTCCTGTTCGGCCACCACGATGCCGTCGTTGGAGGCGTCGATCATCCGTTGCAGGAGCGTCGCGTTGATCATCGGTCGTTACCTGAAGTGCCAGTGCGGGGATTCTAAAACATCGGGACGGGCTGTCCACTTGCGGCATACTGCCCGGCGTTTCGCTTGGTTTGGGAGTTTTCGATGAAGATCGCCATTCTGTCCGGTTCGGTCTACGGCGCCGCCGAAGAGGTCGCCCGACACGCCCAGCGCCTGCTCGGCGCCGCCGGGTTGGAGACCTGGTATCACCCGCGCGCCGGCCTCGACGAGCTGTTGGCCTTCGCCCCCGAGGCGCTGCTGGTGGTCACCTCCACCACCGGCATGGGCGAATTGCCGGACAACCTGCAACCGCTCTACCACGCCCTGCGCGACCGCCTGCCGGCCTGGTCCGGGCGGCCCGGCGCGGTGATCGGCCTGGGCGATTCCAGCTACGGCGATACCTATTGCGGCGGCGGCGAGCAGATCCGCGAGCTGTATGCCGAGATGGGCATCCTCGAGGTGCTGCCGATGCTGCGCCTGGACGCCAGCGAAAGCGTCACCCCGGAAACCGACGCCGAACCCTGGCTGGCCGAACTGATCGGTCTGTTGCGCGGCCGCTGATGGACCCGCGCGCCGCCGAACTCATCGAGCGCCTGGCGCTGACCGCGCATCCCGAAGGGGGCTACTACCGGCGGGTCTTCGAGTCGGTGCAGCGCCTGCCCGGCGGGCGCCGCTGTTCTTCGGCGATCCTCTTCCTGTTGCCCGCCGGCGTGGCCAGTCGCTGGCACCGGGTGGACGCCGACGAGCTGTGGCATTTCTATGAAGGCGAGCCCCTGGAACTGTTGGTCGCCGAGACCCCGCACAGCGTGCGGCGCGAGCGCCTCGGCCCGGTGGACGAGCGGAGCCTGCCGCAACGGGCGGTGCCGGCCTGTGCCTGGCAGGCGGCGCGATCGCTGGGCGCCTACGCGCTGGTGGGGTGTACGGTGGCGCCGGCGTTCGACTTCGCCGGTTTCCGCCTGCTCGCCGACGATCCCCAGGCGCAGTTGGAATGGCCGCTGCTAAGCGGCCCCTACGCCGAGTTGATGTAGCCGATCCTGCGCCCGCAGCCGGGCGTCCAGGCGCCCTTGCAGGCGCCACGGGCCCGCTTCAGGCCGCGGGGGTCTCCCGCAACAGCGCGAGCCAGGCCCGCGCCGCGTGGGACAGGTAGGCGCCGCGCCGCCAGATAAAGGCGATGTCCCAGCGCAAATCCGGCGATTCCAGGGTCAGGCGCACCACGCCCGGGCGCTCCAGCGCACGGGCGACCACCCGCGGCAGCAGCACCACGCCCTGGCCGGCGGCCACCAGGGCGACGAGGAAGTCGGCCTGGCCGCTGCGGCCGCCCTCGCGGGGGACGAAGCCGGCCTGGCGGCAGGCTAGCAGCAGGCGGTCGTTGAGGGTGAAACTCTGCTGATAGAGCAGGAAGGGCGTCTCGGCCAGGCGTTCCAGCGGCAGGCTGGCACAGCCGGCCAGTGGGTGATCGGCGGGCAGCAGGATATCCAGCGGCTCGTTGCAGAAGGGCTGGCAGGCGAACTGCGGGTCGTCCGGCTGGAGCCCCGCGCCGAGGTCGAGCTCGCCGTTCAGCACCGCCTGCTCGATGCCCTTGCTGCCGGCCTCGACCAGTTGCACCGAAATCTGCGGATAGCGCCGGCGGTATTCGGCGAAGGGCGCGGCGAACAGGGCATCGCTGCCGAGCATCGGCAGGCCCAGGCGCAACTCGCCCTGGGCCAGTTGACTGAGGTCGTCCAATTCGCTCAGCAGCTCCTGGCGCAGCCTCAGCAGGTGTTCGGCATGGCGCTGCACCACCTGGCCGGCATCGGTCAGGCGAACCTGCGGGCCCAGGCGCTCCAGCAAGCGCACGCCGAGGCTGTGTTCGAGCTGCGCGACTTGCTTACTGATCGCCGACTGGCTGGCGTGCAGGACCTTGGCCGCCTGGGTGAAGCCGCCCTGGCGCACCACCTCGGCGAAGCTGCGCAGGTGTTTGAACTCCATGAAGACCTCATCGATGGGGTGGTATTCCGCTTTGGAATCCGAACGAGTCTAACAATTCGCTTTTGGGATGGTAGACGGCTTTTTACACTGCAGGCTCCTTCGAGGCCGCCGCCATGAATCTTGTGCGCTTCCTGCGTTTCACCCGTCTCTGTGCCGAACTCGCAGCCCTGCTGGGGCTTTACGGGTTCGGTTGCGCCCTGGCCGCTTGGTTGCACTGGCCGATCCCCGGTGGCGTGGTGGGGCTCGGCCTGCTCCTCGCCGCCTTCGCCAGCGGCTGGGTCGAGCCCGCGGCCCTGCGCCTGGGCGCCGGCCTGCTGATGGCGGAAATGCTGCTGTTCTTCATTCCCGCCCTGATGAGCCTGCTGGATTACGGCGCGCTGCTGCGCCAGAGCGGCTGGCGCATCCTGCTGGTGATCGGCAGCAGCACGCTGCTGGTGATGCTCGCCACCGCGCTGACGGTGGAGGCGGTCTGCCGCTGGGGGCCGCATCATGAGCCTTGAACCCATGCCGCTGTTCTGGCTGGCCCTGACCCTCGGCGGCTACCTGTTCAGCCGGTGGTTATACCGGCGCAGCGGTCGTTACCTGCTGTCGCCCCTGCTGCTGGTGCCGGCCTTGCTGTTGGCGGTGGCCGTGCCCTTGCGCACCGGCTATGCCGAATACGCCAGCAACACCCACCTGTTGATGCTGTTGCTCGGCCCGGCGACGGTGGCGTTCGCCGTGCCCATCTGGGAGCAGCGCGCCTTGCTGGCGCGGCATTGGCCGGCTCTGTTGCTGGGCATGCTGGCGGGCAGCTCGGTGGCCATCGCCAGTTCCTGGGGACTGGCCAATGCGCTGTCCCTGGACGGCGCGGTGAGCCGGTCGTTAGTGCCGCGCTCGATCACCACGCCCTTCGCCATGCCGGTGGCCCGCGACCTGGGCGGTATCCCCGAACTGACCGCGGTGTTCGTCATGCTCACCGGCGTGTTCGGCGCCCTGACCGGCGGCCTGCTGCTGAAGTGGTTGCCGCTGCGCAGCAGCCTGGCGCGTGGCGCGCTGTTCGGCGTCGGGGCCCACGGCGCCGGCGTGGCGCGGGCCCACGAGGTGGGCGGCGAGGAGGGCACGGTGGCCGGACTGGTGATGGTGCTGATGGGGCTGCTCAACCTGTTCGCCGCGCCGCTGCTGGCGCACTGGCTGTGAGGCTGACCCACAGGGCCACTAAGCTGGCTGCCAAGGCGACTACCCTCGGCAGGAGCGACCGCTAGACTCCAGGGCACAACGACAAGATGCCCAGGAGGCCCGATCCGTGAACGCTCAAATGCCCTTTCCGTCCCCGCTGGAAAACCAGGTGTCCGCCGCCGAATGGCAGGCCCGCGTCGACCTCGCCGCCTGTTACCGGCTGATCGCCCTGTATGGCTGGGACGACCTGATCTTCACCCACATCTCGGCCAAGGTGCCCGGCACCGAGGATTTCCTGATCAACCCCTACGGGCTGATGTTCCATGAAATCACCGCCTCCAGCCTGGTGAAGGTGGACCTGGAGGGGCGCAAGCTGATGGACAGCCCTTACGAGATCAACCCGGCCGGCTACACCATCCACAGCGCGGTGCACGAAGCGCGGCCGGACGTCGGTTGCGTGCTGCACATCCATACCGCCGCGGGCATCGCCGTGTCGGCGCAGAAGCAGGGCCTGCTGCCGTTGTCCCAGCAATCGCTGTTCGTGCTCGCCAGCCTGGCCTACCACGGCTACGAGGGCGTGGCCCTGCACCACGAGGAGAAGGCGCGGTTGCAACGGGACCTGGGGGAGAAGAACTTCATGATCCTGCCCAACCACGGCCTGCTCACCGCCGCCGGCAGCATCGCCGACGCCTTCCTGATGATGTTCACCCTGCAACGCGCCTGCGAGATCCAGGTGCTGGCCCAGGGCAGCGGCGCCGAACTCATCCACATCCCGCAGCAGGTGCTCGACGGCGCCAAGGCGATGATCGCCGGGGTGATGCGCAGCCCGCAGGGCATGGGCGGCGCGCTGCCCTGGCCGGCCCTGCTGCGCAAGCTGGATGCGCAGAACCCGGGCTACGCCGCCTGATGGCGCTGCCCGGCATCGCCCTCGACGCCTGGCGCGCCGCCGGCCACGACCTGGATCTGGGCGGGCGGCGCATCCGCTACTGGTGCGCCGGAGCGGAGGACGCCGAACCGTTGTTGCTGATCCACGGCTTCCCCACCGCCAGCTGGGACTGGCACCGCCTCTGGCAGCCGTTGGCGCAGCGCTACCGGCTGCTGGCCTGCGACATGCTCGGTTTCGGCGATTCGGCCAAGCCCCGCGGGCATGCTTATAGCCTGCTGGAACAGGCCGACGTGCAGCAGGCGCTGCTCGCTCACCTGGACATCCGCCATCCGCTGCATCTGCTGGCCCACGATTACGGCGACAGCGTCGCGCAGGAATTGCTGGCGCGGCACGAGGAGGGACGGCTGCGCCTGGCCAGTTGCGTGTTCCTCAACGGCGGGCTGTTCCCGGAGACCCATCGCCCGGTGCTCAGCCAGAAACTCCTGCTCGGCCCGCTGGGTCCGCTGGTGGGTCGCCTGTTCAACCGCCGCAGCCTGGCGCGCAATTTCCGCCGGATATTCGGCCCGGACACCCAGCCGAGCGAAGTGGACCTGGACGCCTACTGGCGGCTGATCGCCGAGCACGACGGCCCGGCGGTGATGCATCGCTTGATCCGCTACATCCCCGAGCGGCGCGTCCAGCGCGAGCGCTGGGTGACGGCGATGCAGCGCACGCGGGTGCCGCTGCGGGTGATCGACGGGGCGCTCGATCCGATTTCCGGCGCGCACATGGTGGCGCGCTACCGGGAATTGATCGTCCCCGCGGACAGCGTGCTGCTGGACGGGATCGGCCATTATCCCCAGGTCGAGGCGCCGGAGGCGGTGCTGGCGCATTACCTGGCGTTCCGCGAAACCCGGGCTCGATTGGCGGGAGAGGGTCCATCCCCCGGCCTTATCGACGGGTATTCAGCGCCGCCGTCTTCGTTGTGAGCCCGGCGCGGCCTGGCGACACTCCGGGTCTTTCCCCCTCGCCAGGAGTGCGTCCCATGCGTGAAGCCGTCCGTTTCGAAGACCAGGTCGTGATCGTCACCGGAGCCGGCGGCGGCCTCGGCCGCGACCACGCATTGCTGTTCGCCCGGCACGGCGCGCGGGTGGTGGTCAACGACCTGGGCGGCAGCACCCACGGCGAAGGCGCCAATGCCTCGGCGGCCGACAAGGTGGTCGCGGAAATCCGCGAGGCCGGCGGCACCGCGGTGGCCAGCCACGACTCGGTGACCGACGGCGAGCGCATCGTCCAGGCCGCCCTGGACAACTTCGGCCGCGTCGACGTGGTGGTGAACAACGCCGGGATTCTCCGCGACAAGACCTTCCACAAGATGGAGGACGCCGACTGGGACCTGGTCTACCGGGTTCACGTCGAGGGCGCCTACAAGGTCACCCGGGCCGCCTGGCCGCACCTGCGCGAGCAGAACTACGGGCGGGTGATCTTCACCGCCTCCACCTCCGGCATCTACGGCAACTTCGGCCAGAGCAACTACGGCATGGCCAAGCTCGGGCTCTACGGCCTGACCCGCACCCTGGCCATCGAAGGCCGCAAGAACAACATCCTGGTCAACGCCATCGCGCCCACCGGCGGCACCCGGATGACCGAAGGGCTGATCCCGCCCCAGGTCTTCGAGCAACTCAAACCCGAACTGGTCAGCCCGCTGGTGGTGTACCTGGGCAGCGGCGCCTGCCAGGACACCTCTGGGCTGTTCGAGGTGGGCGGCGGCTGGATCGGCAAGGTCCGCTGGGAGCGCAGCCTCGGCGCCGGTTTCGACCCGCGTGCCGGCTTCAGCCCGGAGGACGTGGCCGCCCAGTGGCAGCGCATCTGCGACTTCGAGGGCGCCGCCCACCCGGCGGACAACCTCGAGGCGCTCAAGGAAATGATGGAGAACCTGCAGCGCTACGCCTCCTGAGTGCGGAACCGGCGGTAGGGTCCATGGCAGGCTGCCGGCGATGAGGGCCGCCGATGCCGCGGGTGTCGTCCGCGGCGCGCCCTGGGTAGACTGCCGGGATGCTGCCTGACACCGATGTGATCGCCCTGATTCTCGCCGCCGGACGCGGACGCCGCTTCGGCCGCGACAAGCGCCTGGCGCGCCTGCCCGACGGCACCCCGTTACTGGCCGCCAGCCTGGCCCAGGCACGGCGCTGCTTCGCCGAGGTGGCGGTGGTGCTGCGCGAGGACGACGACGCCCAGGCCTTGGGCATCCCGGCGGAGGTGCGGGTGATCCGCTGCGCCGAGGCCGACTTGGGCATGGGTCACAGCCTGGCGGCCGGTGCCCGCGCCCTGCGCGAGCGCCCCGCGCGGGCACTGGCGGTGCTGCTCGGCGACATGCCCTGGATCGCCGAAGGCAGTCTCAGGCGCCTGGCGTGCGCCGCCGAGGCTACACATATCCTGTTTCCCCGCTACCGCGGCGAGCGCGGCCATCCGGTGCTGTTCGGGCGGCTCTTCTGGGGCGCGCTGGAGACCCTGGAGGGCGACCGCGGCGCGCGCGAGCTGCTGCAGGAGCGGCCCGAGTGCTGCGTCGCGATCGACCTCGACGATCCTGGCGTGCTGCGCGATGTCGACAGCGAAGCCGCCCTGGCTCCGGAAACCTCCTGAGCTGGGCGGCGCTTATGGATGCGCGGCTCGCCGGCTGGTTCGCGGCGGCGCGGTTAGGGCCTTCGAGCCGGCGCTCAGGCCAGGCCCATGCCCAGCTTGATCAGGTAGGCCAGCGCGGTGACCGCCAGCACGCCGCCCAGCCAGAGCCCGGCGAACCAGGCCAGGCGCTGCCACAGCGGGCGCATCAGTGGTACCCCTCGCCCAGCTTGATCTTGCCGCGGAACACGTAATAGCTGTAGGCCGTGTAGATCAGGATGACCGGCACCATGAAGGTCACGCCCACCAGGGTGAACGCCTGGCTTTTCTCCGGTGCCGACGCTTCCCAGATGCTCAGCGACGGCGGCACGATGTTCGGCCACACGCTGATCGCCAGGCCGGCGTAGGAGAGGGCGATCAGGGTCAGGGTGAGCAGGAACGGCTGCTTGTCCGCGCGCACCGCCACCGCCCGCACCAGCCCGAGCACGGTGATCGCCACCAGGGTCGGCACCGGCATGAAGTAGAACAGGTTGGGCAGGGTGAACCAGCGCTGGGCGATGGCCTGGTGGGCCAGCGGCGTCCACACGCTGACCACCGCGATGAATAGCAGCAGCACGCAGGTCAGCGGCACCACCAGCTTGTACATGTGGCGTTGCAGGCGGCCCTCGGTCTTCATGATCAGCCAGGTGCAGCCCAGCAGGGCGTAGCCGCAGAGCAGCGCCGCGCCGCAGAACAGCGGGAAGGGCGCCAGCCAGTCGAAGGCGCCGCCGGCGTAGGCGCGGTTGGCCACCGGGATACCGTCGATGAAGGCGCCCAAGACCACGCCCTGGGCGAAGGTGGCGACCATCGAACCGCCGATGAAGGCCGCGTCCCACACGTAGCGGGTGCGCTTGGCCTTGAAGCGGAACTCGAAGGCCACGCCGCGGAAGATCAGCGCGATCAGCATCAGGATCAACGGCAGGTAGAGCGCCGTCAGCACCACCGAGTAAGCCACCGGGAAGGCTGCGAACAGGCCGGCGCCGCCGAGCACCAGCCAGGTTTCGTTGCCGTCCCAGATCGGCGCCACGCTGTTCATCATCACGTCGCGCTCTTCGTGGTCGCGGATGAACGGGAAGAGGATGCCGATGCCCAGGTCGAAGCCGTCCATCACCACGTACATGAAGATGCCGAAGCCGATGATGGCGGTCCAGATCAGCGGAAGATCAATGGTCATCGCCGCGCTCCTTGTCGTTCGAGGGATGCATGCCCCGGTCCTCGGCGGCGACCCCGGGACCGTCGTCCACGTCGTCGTCGGCCGCGGAGATCGGTCGCGCCGGCGTGCGGGTGTGTCCCGGCCCGCCGTCCGGTCCGCCGGACTGGCGCGGATCGATGCTGCCGGCGCGTTGCGGCCCCTTGCGCATCATCCGCAGCAGATAGGTGATGCCCACGCCGAACACCGCCAGGTAGACCACCACGAAGGCGCTCAGGGTCAGGCTCATCTGCCCGACGCTGTGGTTGGACACCGCGTCGGAGGTGCGCAGCAGGCCGTAGATCACCCAGGGCTGGCGGCCCACTTCGGTGGTCACCCAGCCGGCGAGCAGCGCCAGCAGGCCGGCGGGGCCCATCGCCAGGGCCAGCCAATGGAACGGCCGCGCCTCGTAGAGGCGACCGCGGGCGCGCAGGTACAGGCTGATCACGCCGCAGAGGATCATCAGCAGGCCGAGGCCGACCATCACCCGGAAACTCCAGAACACGATCAGCGAATTCGGCCGGTCTTCCTTGGGCCAGGCCTTCAGGCCCTTGATCTCGCCATCGATGTCGTGGGCCAGGATCAGGCTGCCGAGGCGGGGAATGCCCAGGGCATAGCGGGTGGTTTCGGCCTGCATGTCGGGGATGCCGAACAGCAGCAGGGGGATGCCGCGCTCGGTTTCCCAATGGCCTTCGATGGCGGCGATCTTCGCCGGCTGGTGCTTGAGGGTGTTGAGGCCGTGGAAGTCGCCGACCACCGCCTGTACCGGGGCCACCAGCAAGGCCATCCACAAGGCCATGGAGAACATCACCCGGGTCGCCGGATCGCGCTTGCCCTTGAGCAGGTGCCAGGCGCCGGTGGCGCCGACGATGAACGCGGTGCTGAGGAAGGCGGCGATGGCCATGTGCGCCAGGCGATAGGGGAAGGATGGGTTGAAGACGATGTCGAACCAGCTCTCTGGGTAGAACACCCCGTCGACGATGCTGTAGCCCTGCGGCGTGTGCATCCAGCTGTTGGACGAGAGAATCCAGAAGGTGGAGATCAGGGTGCCGATGGCCACCATCAGGGTGGCGAAGAAGTGCAGGCCTTTGCCGACCTTGTTCAGGCCGAACAGCATGATCCCGAGGAAACCGGCCTCGAGGAAGAACGCGGTGAGCACCTCGTAGGTCAGCAGCGGCCCCATGATGCTGCCGGCGCGGGCCGAGAGCTCGCTCCAGTTGGTGCCGAACTGGTAGCTCATCACCACCCCGGACACCACGCCCATGCCGAAGGTCACCGCGAAGATCTGCAGCCAGAACCGGTAGAGGTCGTAGTAGACGTCCTTGCGGGTCTTCAGCCAGAGCCCCTCCAGCACCGCCAGGTAACTGGCCATGCCGATGCTGATGGCGGGGAAGATGATGTGGAAGGAGATGGTGAAAGCGAACTGGATACGGGCCAGTTCAAGGGCGCCCAGGCCAAGCATGCATATCCCCTAGGGTGTGTTGATCTCGGTCAATCATCCGCGCTTTTCGCGCATAGGCGCAGCGGGCCGATTGTCGCAGGTGGCGTTTCCGCGCGGGTCATGGATTGGTTCGCCCGCTTCCGTTGGAGTTCCCGATGTTTCTGCGCGGGCCAATCGCGCGCGCCAGGGGCGGACACCGGGACGACTGCCCGATTGGCTTCGGCAGCCCCCATCGGGAGCGCGGGCCCATGGAAATCCACCGCCGCTTCACCCCTCCGGCCGCTTGCCACGCGCAATCCGTAGGGTGGATGACGCTTCACCCGTCCACCGCACCATGGCCCCCAAGCCCGCTGCCAACCTCGAAAGCCCGTACGGCGCGGCCGCCACCTGTCCGCCACCGCGAAACAGGCGCTTGAGTCCGTAGGGTGGATGGCGCTTCACCCATCCACCGCACCACGGAATACCCCCGTGCCTGCCCGCGACTACTTGGTCGCCCGTAACACCACGAACTTCGGCGTGGCCGCCACCTGCTCGACGCCGCGGAACAGGCGCTTGAGCTTGGCGTGGTAGCCCAGGTGGCGATTGCCGACGATCCACAGCTCGCCGCCCTTGACCAGGGCGTTCCGGGCCTGGGTGAACATGCGCCAGGCGAGGAAGTCGCCGACCACCTGCTGCTGGTGGAACGGCGGGTTGCACAGCACCAGGTCCAGGGAATCGGCCGCTTGCGTGGCCAGGCCGTCGTCGGCGTGGATATCCACCGGGCGCTCGCCGAAGGCGGCGCGCCAGTTGGCGCGCGCCGATTGCACGGCCATGTAGGACTCGTCCACCAGGGTCAGCCGGGCCTGGGGATTCCCCAGGGCATAGACGATGCCGAGCACGCCGTTACCGCAGCCGAGGTCCGCCACCCGCAGCTCGCCCAGCGCCCGCGGCAGGTGCGGGAGGAAGGCGCGGGTGCCGATGTCCAGGCCCTCGCGGCAGAACAGGTTGGCGTGGTTGAGCAGCTCCAGCGGTGGCTGCTCCAGCCGGTAGCGGGTCGGGTAGGGCGATACCGGCGCGGGCTTGGCGTCGGGGGTGGCGAACAGCAGGCGCGCCTTCTTCACCGCCAGGCTGGCCTGCACCGGCCCGACGTAGCGCTCCAGCAGATCGCCGGCGGCGCGCGGCAGGTGCTTGATCATGCCGGCGGCGACCACCCGGGCGCCCGGCGCCAGCCGGCCATGCAGGCGTATCAGCTGTTCCTCCAGCAGGGCCAGGGTCTTCGGTACGCGGATCAACACCCGGTCGAACGGACCCTCCGGCGTTTCGCTGGCGGCGACGAAGCTGACCGCCTGCGCAGCGAGGCCATTGCGCGCCAGGTTTTCGCCCAGGGCGATCCGGGCCAGATGGGAGTCGCCAGCGCTGGTGAGCCGGACCCGGCCGGCCAGGCTGCACGCCAGCGCGCCGAAGCCGTCGTTCAGCACCAGCACGCGCTCGGAGCCCTCGAGTCCGCTGTCGTGCAGGTGGTTGAGCAGGTATTCGTCGGCGGCGTCGAACGCCTGCAAAGGGTCGCCGGCCCGTTCGGGATGGCGGCGCAGGTCGAGGGTCGCCAGGGGCGTGGTCAGAATAGGCATGTGAACTGGTGGTTTTTATCCGGCGGGGTTTACGCGAGACTGGCGCGCATATCCAAGGCACGCCCGACGGCGGCCCTGCATCAGGAACGCGAAGTATGACCGCCAGCGAAGAGAAGTTCACCCGCCAGACCCTGCTCGACGTGCAGACCCTCACGCCCAGCCTGTTCACCCTGCGCACCACCCGCGACCCCGGCTTCCGCTTCCGCGCCGGCCAGTTCGCCCGCCTCGGCGTGACCAAGGCCGACGGCAGCGCGGTCTGGCGGGCCTACTCCATGGTGTCGGCGCCCCACGACGACTACCTGGAATTCTTCTCCATCGTGGTGCCGGGCGGCGAGTTCACCAGCGAGTTGTCGCGCCTACGGGTGGGCGACGAACTGCGCGTGGACCGCCAGGCGTTCGGTTTCCTCACCCTCGACCGCTTCGTCGACGGCCGCGACCTCTGGCTGTTGTCCACCGGCACCGGGCTGGCGCCCTTCCTGTCGATCCTCCAGGACTTCGAGGTGTGGCAACGCTTCGAGCGGATATTCCTGGTCTACAGCGTGCGCGAGGCCTGCGAGCTGGCCTACCAGCCGCTGATCGCGGGCTTGGGCGAGCGCGACTACCTGGCCGAACACGCCGGCAAGCTGCGCTATCTCCCGCTGGTGACCCGCGAGACCCATCCCGCGGCGCTGCACGGGCGGATCACCACCCTGCTGGAGAACGGCGAGCTGGAGCGTGCCGCCGGGCAGGTCCTGGAACCCGAGCACTCGCGGATCATGCTGTGCGGCAACCCGCAGATGATCGAGGACACCCGGGCGCTGCTCAAGGCCCGCGACCTGCAACTGTCCCTCAGCCGTCGGCCGGGCCAGGTGGCGGTGGAAACCTATTGGTGAGGACGCGCCCGGTCGCGACCGGGCGGGGGACGATCAGCGTTCGCCTTCGGGCATGTCGCGGGCGACCGGCGCCTGTTCCTGTTCGACGCGCGCCTTGAGCAGGTCGCGGATTTCCGCCAGCAGCACCTGATCCTTGGTCGGCGCCGTGGCCGCCGGGTGGGTGTGGTGCAGGCGGTTGATGAATTTCACCCCGAGGAAGATGGCGAAGGCCACGATCAGGAAGTCGATCACCGACTGGATGAACTTGCCATAGGCCAGCACCACCGCCGGGGTGTCGCCCTGGGCCGCCTTGAGGACGATCGCCAGGTCGGAGAAATCCACTCCGCCGATCAGCAGGCCCAGCGGCGGCATGATCACGTCGCCGACGAACGAGGAGACGATCTTGCCGAAGGCGGCGCCGATGATGATCCCCACCGCCATGTCGACCACGTTGCCCTTGACGGCGAATGCCTTGAACTCATTGATGAAACTCATCCATTACCCCCTGTGTGGCGTTTTCGTTGAGGTTTCCACGCGTCGCGACGACCGTGGGTGAACCTGTGGATCGGACCGCGCGGGTCCGGTGCGTTCACTCGGGATAGGCCACGTCCGGCAACCCCTGGAACAAAGGTCGGGCGAATAGATAGCCCTGGAACAGCTCGATCCCCATGGCGCGCAGGGTGTCGTATTCCTCGCGGCTTTCCACTCCCTCGGCGATCACCGCGATGCCCAGGCGCCGGCACATGTCCAGGGTGCCCTCCACCAGGACTTGGCGCACGTTGTCGCGGTCGATGCCGCGCACCAGCCCCATGTCCAGCTTGAGCAGGTCGGGCTGGAAGTCCGCCAGCAGATTGAGGCCGGCGAAGCCGGCGCCGAAATCGTCGATGGCGGTGAGAAAACCGCGCGCCCGGTAAGCATGCAGGATGGCGCAGAGGTGATCCAGGTCGAGCACCTGTTCCTGTTCGGTCACCTCGAAGATGATCCGTTCCAGGGGAAAGTGCGCCCGCTGCGCCGCTTCGAGCGTGGCGCGGATGCAGGTCTCGGCGCGGTAGACCGCATTGGGCATGAAATTGATCGACAGCCGCGCCGGGATCTGCAGGCGGGCTCCCCATTCCACCGCCTTGATCCGGCAGCGCTGGTCGAAGCGATAGCGATTGTCCGCGTTGACCCGGGCCAGGACGCTGGCAGCGCCTTCCCCGGCGGGGCCGCGCACCAGGGCTTCATGGGCGAAGACCTTGCCCTGGGCCACGTCGATGATGGGTTGGAACGCCATGCTCAGGGAAAGGTCGTCGTCCTCGGGGAGATCCCGACAGGCCGAACAGGAGGGGGAATCGGACATGCGCCAATGCTCCTTTGGAGTGTGCGAAGGACGGCAAACGTCGGCGCCCGCGCGAAACCCAGGGGCGTCCGGCGGAAACCAGGCTCGTGAACCGGCGGCCTGAAGGACGGTTTCCCGGGCGATCTATGCAGAGACCCGGTGAGTCCGGCGAAGTTTAACCCGGAACGCGCTCTTCAGTGGCTCATGGCTAGCATGGGAGGTGCGCGGTCTGCCCAGGCCCGGAGCCTTCGCGTGGTGGGCGACGGACGGCAGGACGGGCCGCCGACGATGGGCGTCGGTTTGATCCGGATCAATGGCGCGGCATCCCCGGGCCGTTAGGCTGGGAAAAACCTTCAAGGAGAGCCCCTTCATGCACGTCGAACATCATCCGCTGGTCCAGGACTTCCCCGAACTGCGCGCCGAGCTGCATGCCTTGCGCCAGGGCGACGCCGCTTTCGCCCGCCTGGCCGAGGAGTACGAGGCCCTGGACAAGCGCATCTGCCGGGTCGAGGACGGCGTGGAGTCGCTGAACGACGATGCCCTCGGCATGCTCAAGCAGCAGCGCGTGGTGCTCAAGGATCAGGTCGCGCGCCAGCTCAAGCGCTCCGTCGGCCAGTGCTGCGGCTGCGGCGGCGGGTGCCGCGGCTGACCGGTTGAACGCCCGGCCCGGCCCTCGCCGCTGAGCGGCGGCCGGATGCGTCGCGGGGCGCTTCGTGGCGTGCTCCGACAGCCTGTATCATCGGCTCCTTTGCCTCGAGGGAGTCCGCCATGGCCAAGGCCAAGCGCATGTACGGCTGCACCGAATGCGGCGCCACCTTTCCCAAATGGGCCGGCCAATGCGCCGAGTGCGGCGCCTGGAACACCCTGGTGGAGACCGTGCTCGAAGGTGCCACCGCCACGCCCAGCGGCCGTGGCGGCTGGACCGGGCAGCAGGCCCAGGTCCGCACCCTGGCGGAGGTCAGCATCGAGGAGATGCCGCGCTTCTCCACCGCCTCGGCCGAACTCGACCGCGTGCTCGGCGGCGGCCTGGTGGATGGCTCGGTGGTGCTCATCGGCGGCGACCCCGGTATCGGCAAATCGACCATCCTCTTGCAGACCCTTTGCAATATCGCCACGCGCCTGCCCGCCCTCTACGTCACCGGCGAGGAGTCCCAGCAGCAGGTCGCGATGCGCGCGCGTCGGCTGGACCTGCCCCAAGACAAGCTGAAGGTGATGACCGAGACCTGCATCGAAACCATCATCGCCACGGCGCGCCAGGAGCGGCCCAAGGTCATGGTGATCGACTCGATCCAGACCATCTACACCGAGCAACTGCAATCCGCGCCCGGCGGCGTCGCCCAGGTCCGCGAGAGCGCGGCTTTGCTGGTGCGCTTCGCCAAGCAGAGCGGCACCGCGATCTTCCTGGTGGGGCACGTCACCAAGGAGGGCGCCCTGGCCGGCCCGCGCGTGCTGGAGCATATGGTGGACACCGTGCTCTATTTCGAGGGTGAATCCGATGGGCGCCTGCGCTTGCTGCGCGCGGTGAAGAACCGTTTCGGCGCGGTCAACGAGCTGGGCGTGTTCGGCATGACCGACAAAGGCCTCAAGGAGGTTTCCAACCCGTCGGCGATCTTCCTCACCCGCGCCCAGGAAGCGGTGCCCGGCAGCGTGGTCATGGCCACCTGGGAAGGCTCGCGGCCGATGCTGGTGGAGGTTCAGGCGCTGGTGGATACCAGCCACTTGGCCAATCCGCGGCGGGTCACCCTGGGCCTCGACCAGAACCGCCTGGCCATGCTGCTGGCGGTGCTGCACCGGCACGGCGGCATCCCCACCTACGACCAGGACGTGTTCATCAACGTGGTGGGCGGGGTCAAGGTGCTGGAGACCGCGGTGGACCTGGCCTTGATGGCGGCGGTCATCTCCAGCCTGCGCAACCGGCCGCTGGAGCACGACCTGCTGGTGTTCGGCGAGGTGGGGTTGTCGGGTGAGATCCGCCCGGTGCCGAGCGGCCAGGAGCGCCTCAAGGAGGCCGCCAAGCATGGATTCAAGCGGGCCATCGTGCCCAAGGGCAATGCACCGAAGGAAGCGCCCCCCGGGTTGCAGGTGGTGGCCGTGACGCGTCTCGAGCAGGCGCTGGACGCGCTGTTCGAGTGAGGTCGCCGCGCGCGTCGTCGGACGCGTTCGCCAACGGTCGTCGGCGGCGTCCGGCCGCCGAGCCGATCAGGCGTCGCCCAGGGCCGCCAGTTCCCGTTCCAGCAGGGCTTCGTCGCCCAGGTTGAGCTCCACCAGGCGCCGCAGGTGGCTGATCGAGTCGAGGTCGATGTGCCGGCAGATGAAGCCGAGCTGGCCATCCTGGGTGCGCGTGAGCTCCACTTCCATTTCCACCACGGTGTCTTCGGTCAGCGCGATCCGTGCGATGAACGGCTGCGCCGGGTCGCCGTCCCAGTCGGCCGGGCTGTGCACCAGCAAGCCCTTGAGCGAGAGGTCGTGGAGCTCCACCGACCACCGCTTGGCACCCTGGCTGAGTTGTGTGTCGGCGTCGAAAGCGAAGCGGTGGAAACGCCTGCGCTCGTTGGCTGTATCACTCATCACGGAACACTCCTGTATGGATTCATCCACTATAGACAAGGCCGCCCCGGCTTACCGCCGCAGACGACGCCGTGCCGACGGCGCAGTCGCGGCGCGAAGAGGCTTGTCGTGCCGGCGATCTTCCCACAAGCGCCAGGTGGCGCGGCGGAAATCCTCCACATCCGCGCATGAATTCGCGCGTGGCGTGCGGTGCCCGAACGCGGGCGAGGCGGCGTGGGGGTCAGATCCAGCGACGGACGCGCAGGCAGTAACGGCGGTAGGTGTCGCCGAAGCAGCGCTCGAGAAAGGCTTCGTCGCGGCGGATCACGTCCCTGTTCATCCAATACAGAAGGACCGGCAGCAACAGCCAGGGCCAGAGGTCGCCGAGCAGGCAGGCGAGGCCGCAGTAGGCCAGGGTATCGCCCAGGTTGATCGGGTTGCGCGAAAAGCGGAACGCTCCGCGCTGCAGCAGCTCTAACGGCTTACCATTGGTGCCCGAGGTGGTCGAGTGCCGTTTCATCGACCGGATGGCCCAGAAGGAGAACGCCTGCCCTCCAGCGATCAGCAGGTAGCCCAACCCGCGCGTCCAGGCGTCGTCGGGAAGGGGGATCGGGACGCTCGCCGTCAGTGTGCAGGCGATCGTCAGGAACAGCAGGTAGATCAGGGGCGGCGCCAGGGTGGCGCGCTCTTGCGGGCTGGGCATGCGGACTCCGGAACGGGACGGGGACAAAGAGTTGCGACCCTGTCATGCATTGACAGTTCTGCGGCCTTCGCCAAAGCTCCAGTGGCAGTACAATTCTTCTAATGATTGCGGAGTGCAGATATGGACAACCGACTGCTGAGTAAAGCGTTGTTTGCGGGTCTTCTGAGCGTGGCGAGCGTAGCGGCACATGCCGACGCCGCAGGTGGCAATGGCTGTGGCTGGGGCAACATGTTGTTCGAAGGTCAGCGCGGTCTCGCGCCGCACTTCCTCGCCACCACTACCAACGGCACCTCCGGTAACGCCACCTTCGGCATGACCTCGGGCACCAACGGCTGCGATACCAATGGCAAGCTGGGCTACAACGGCCGCTCGATGCTGGCCATGAACGGCATGCTGGACAACATCGCCGAAGACATGGCCCAGGGCCGTGGCGAAGCGTTGGACGCCTATGCGACCCTGCTGGGTATCGAAAAAGGCGACCGTGCGCATTTCGCGCAAGTCGCCCAGCAGAACTTCGGCGATATCTTCAGCGCGCCGGACGTCACCGGTGACCAGGTATTGGCCGCCACCCTGGACGTGATGAGCCGCGATCAGCAACTGGCCCGTTACGCCAAACAGCCAGCCTGATACCGCAACGTGAAAAGCCGGGCCTCGCGCCCGGTTTTTTTATGGCCGAGAGATAGGCACCGGGCCCATGCCGGCGCCACGCTCGACCAAGGTGGGATACCTTAACCCCGGGGACGCGCTAGACTTGGGCGGCAGCTTGTCTGACCAATCCGGGGAGTAGTCGATGAACCATAACAATAGCCTGCTGCGCCACCTGCCTTGGGCGGTGCTGGCGATAGTCGGAGCCTGTGCCTTGGGTGTCGTGGCCTTGCGCCGCGGCGAAGCCATCAATGCCTTGTGGATAGTGGTCGCGGCGGTCGCCCTCTATCTGGTCGCCTACCGGTACTACAGCCTGTTCATCGCCAACCGGGTGATGGAACTGGACCCCAGCCGCGCCACACCGGCGCTGCTGAACAATGACGGCCTGGATTACGTACCGACCAACAAACACATTCTGTTCGGCCACCACTTCGCCGCCATCGCCGGCGCCGGACCGCTGGTGGGGCCGGTACTGGCCGCGCAGATGGGCTACTTGCCCGGCACCCTCTGGCTGATCGCCGGGGTGGTGCTCGCCGGGGCGGTACAGGATTTCATGGTCCTGTTCATCTCCACCCGCCGCAATGGCCGCTCGCTCGGCGAACTGGTGCGCGAGGAAATGGGCCAGGTGCCCGGCACCATCGCCCTGTTCGGCGCCTTCCTGATCATGATCATCATCCTCGCGGTGCTGGCGCTGATCGTGGTCAAGGCCCTGGCGGAAAGCCCCTGGGGCATGTTCACGGTGCTGGCGACCATTCCCATCGCGATGTTCATGGGCATCTACATGCGCTACATCCGCGTCGGGCGGATCGGCGAAATCTCCGTCGTCGGGCTGATCCTGCTGCTCGGTTCGATCTGGCTCGGCGGCCAGGTGGCGGCCAGCCCCGAGTGGGCGCCGGTGTTCACCTTCAGCGGGGTGCAGATCACCTGGATGCTGATCGGCTATGGCGCGGTCGCCTCGGTGTTGCCGGTCTGGCTGTTGCTGGCGCCGCGGGACTACCTGTCCACCTTCCTCAAGATCGGCACCATCATCGCCCTGGCCATCGGCATCCTGATCGTCATGCCCGAGCTGAAGATGCCGGCGCTGACCCAGTTCACCGACGGCAGCGGCCCGGTGTGGAAAGGCGCGCTGTTCCCCTTCCTGTTCATTACCATCGCCTGCGGCGCGGTGTCCGGCTTCCATGCGCTGATCGCCTCGGGCACCACGCCCAAGCTGCTGGCCAGCGAGGCCCACGCCCGTTACATCGGCTACGGCGGCATGCTGATGGAATCCTTCGTGGCGATCATGGCGATCGTCGCCGCCTCGGTGATCGAGCCCGGCATCTACTTCGCCATGAACAGCCCCGCCGCGCTGGTCGGTGCCGACGTGCAGACGGTGGCGGCGACGGTCAGCGGCTGGGGCTTCGCCATCACCCCCGAGCTGTTGCAGGCCACCGCCCGCGATATCGGCGAGAACACCATCCTGGCCCGCGCCGGCGGCGCGCCGACCCTGGCGGTGGGGATCGCGCAGATTCTCCACCACGTGCTGCCGGGCGAGAACACCATGGCGTTCTGGTACCACTTCGCGATCCTGTTCGAGGCGCTGTTCATCCTCACCGCGGTGGACGCCGGCACCCGTGCCGGACGTTTCATGCTCCAAGACCTGCTGGGCAACTTCGTGCCGGCGCTCAAGCGCACCGAATCCTGGGGCGCCAACATCGTCGGCACTGGCGGTTGCGTCGCCCTCTGGGGCTGGCTGCTGTACCAGGGCGTGGTCGATCCCCTGGGCGGGATCAACACCCTGTGGCCGCTGTTCGGCATCTCCAACCAGATGCTCGCGGGAATCGCCCTGATGCTGGCCACCGTGGTGCTGATCAAGATGAAGCGCCAGCGCTATGCCTGGGTCACCATCTTGCCGGCCGCCTGGCTGCTGGTCTGCACCACCACCGCGGGCCTGATCAAGCTGCTGGATCCGAGCCCGGCGGTGGGCTTCCTCTCCCTGGCGAAGAAGTACAGCGACGCACTGGATGCCGGCCAGGTACTGGCGCCGGCCAAGGACATCGGCCAGATGCAGCACGTGATCTTCAACGCCTACACCAACGCGGGGCTGACGGTCCTGTTCCTGCTGGTGGTGTTCAGCGTCCTGTTCTATGCCATCAAGGTCAGCCGCGCGGCGCTCGCGCAACCCGCGCGCAGCGACCGCGAAAGCCCGTTCCAGCCGATCCCCCACGCGTGAACGCGAGGGGGCGCACTCCGGTGCGTCCCCTCGCCCGACCAGGAGTCGAACGATGTTCAACGACCTCAGCCGCATGGGCAAATACCTCGGCCAGGCGGCCCGCATGCTGGTGGGCATGCCCGACTACGACACCTACGTCGAACACATGCGCAAGACCCACCCCGAGCAGACCCCGATGAGCTACGAAGCCTTCTTCCGCGAACGCCAGGACGCGCGCTACGGCGGTGGCAAGGGGCGCCCGATCCGCTGCTGCTGAGCCTTTCCGGCCTCCGCGGCTTCCCGCCCCTACGTCCATAACCGGAGCCCCATGCCGACCACGCCCATTCCCGTCACCGTCCTCAGCGGCTTCCTCGGCGCCGGCAAGACCACCTTGCTGCGTCATCTGCTCAAGGCCGAACACGGGCTGAAGATCGCCGTGATCGAGAACGAATTCAGCGACACGCCCATCGACGGCCACCTGCTCGGTGGCGAGCCGGTGCAGGTCATGACCCTGGCCAACGGCTGCGTCTGCTGCAGCATCCACGTGGAGCTGGAGAAAGCCCTCTACCTGCTGCTCGAGCGCCTGGACGGCGGCGAGCTGGCCTTCGACCGCCTGGTGATCGAGTGCACCGGGATGGCCGACCCGGCCCCGGTGGCGCAGACCTTCTTCGTCGACGAGGGCTTGCGCGAGCGCTACCTCCTCGACGGCATCGTCACCCTGGTGGACGCCGCCCATGCCGGCTTCCAGCTCGACCTGGCCATCGCCCAGGCCCAGGTGGGCTTCGCCGATCGCCTGCTGGTGAGCAAGCGCGACCTGGTGGACGATGCCACCTTCGATGCCCTCTGCCAGCGTTTGCGGTGGATCAACCGGCGCGCGCCGATCCGCCTGGTGGAACAGGGGCGCATCGACCTGGCCGAATTGCTCGACGTGCGCGGTTTCAACCTCAACGCCGACTTCGGCGAAGCCCTGAAACCGACACCTGCCCTGCGCCCGGTGTCGGCGCCCGGGGCAACCCTGGATCGCATTTCCACCCTGGTGTTGCGCAGCGAACGCCCGCTGGACCTGGAGCGCCTCAGCGCCTTCATGGAGGTCCTGCTGGAGCGTCACGGCAACGCGCTGCTGCGCTACAAGGGTTTGCTGAACATCGCCGGGGAGGCGCGCCGCATGGTGTTCCAGGGTGTCATGCGGCTCTACGGCTTCGACTGGGACAGCGCCTGGGGCGCCGACGAAGCCCGGGAAAGCGTGATCGTGTTCATCGGCGACAACCTCCCGGAGGACAGCATCCGCGAAGGCTTCCAGCGCCTCTCCGACTGAAGTCGCGCGGTGTGGGCGAGGCGCCTGGCCCGAGGTCTTCGCCCTGCAAGGCGCATGTCCGGCTCGAATCCTTCGGGCCCGCGCCGATGAACAGTCCCTGCCGCTGCGCCGGCGAGCGCCTTTCGCGGCTGCACATGAGCGAGCGCGCCGGCAAGCGTCGCCCGCTTTGGATGGGGCGTGACGAGGGCCGCTGCTGCGTACCCAGATGGGCAGAGGGCGCGATCCAAGTGGAGAGGGACGGCGTCGTCCACTGCGCGCGGGGATTATGGGCGTCGCACTTCCACGCGCCGGTAACGGGCGTTCAGCGCGCCGGTCGATTCCGTCCAGCTCATGCCGCGACCAAGAAAAAGCCCGGCGAATGCCGGGCTTTTTTCCTCTTGCGCGATGCTTAGCGGCCGTACACCGGCAGGCGCTCGCAGACGGCCTTGACCTGCTCGCGGATGCGCGCTTCGGTGTCGGCGTCACCCAGCTTGGCGAGGATGTCGCAGATCCAGCCGGCCAGTTCGCGGCATTCGTCTTCCTTGAAGCCACGGGTGGTCACCGCCGGGGTGCCGATGCGGATGCCGGAGGTGACGAAGGGCGACTGCGGGTCGTTGGGCACCGAGTTCTTGTTCACGGTGATGTGGGCGCGGCCGAGGGCGGCGTCCGCGTCCTTGCCGGTGATGCCCTGCTTGATCAGGCTGAGCAGGAACAGATGGTTTTCCGTGCCGCCGGAGACCACGTCGTAGCCGCGCTCGATGAACACCTGGGCCATCGCCTTGGCGTTCTTCACCACCTGCTGCTGGTAGGTCTTGAATTCCGGTTGCAGGGCTTCCTTGAAACACACCGCCTTGGCGGCGATCACGTGCTCCAGCGGGCCGCCCTGGCCGCCGGGGAACACCGCGGAGTTGAGCTTCTTCTCGATCTCGGGGTTGGCGCGCGCCAGGATCAGGCCGCCGCGCGGGCCGCGCAGGGTCTTGTGGGTGGTGGTGGTGACCACGTCGGCGAAGGGGATCGGGTTCGGGTAGACGCCCGCCGCGACCAGCCCGGCGACGTGGGCCATGTCGACGAACAGGTAGGCGCCGACCTTGTCCGCGATCTCGCGGAAGCGCGGGAAGTCCAGCACCTGCGAATAGGCGGAGAAGCCGGCGACGATCATCTTCGGCTTGTGCTCCACGGCCAGCCGCTCGACT
Source organism: Pseudomonas sp. RIT-PI-AD (assembly GCF_025642785.1). Taxonomy (GTDB): domain Bacteria; phylum Pseudomonadota; class Gammaproteobacteria; order Pseudomonadales; family Pseudomonadaceae; genus Pseudomonas_T. The sequence continues at coordinate 65,140 of NZ_JANZKU010000003.1, read as the reverse complement.
TCGTCGTAATCGATCAGGCCGTTGCCGTCGATGCCGTACTGCACCGCGTTGTACAGCTTGCCGGAGGAGGACACGCCGGCGCCGTGGGTCAGATGACCGCCGTGGGCCAGGCTCATGCCGAGGAGGGTGTCGCCGGCCGAGAGGAGGGCCAGGTAAACCGCCGAGTTGGCCTGGGAGCCGGCATGGGGCTGGACGTTGGCGTAGTCGGCGCCGAACAGTTGCTTGGCGCGGTCGATGGCGATCTGCTCGACCACGTCGACGAATTCGCAGCCGCCGTAATAGCGCTTACCCGGGTAACCCTCGGCGTACTTGTTGGTCAGCACCGAACCCTGGGCTTCCATCACCGCCGGGCTGGTGTAGTTCTCCGAGGCGATGAGCTCGATGTGATCTTCCTGGCGCTGGGCTTCTTGCTCCATGGCGGCGAATAGATCGGCATCGTAGCGGGCGAGGGTCAAATCACGGCTGAACATGGCAATCCCCTGAGGCATTCAGTTGGGAGGGTAGGAAGGGGCGCGATTCTAACCCATAGATCCGCCCCTGGCACATGAACGCCGGTCATGGCCGGGGCAAGGGAGATTCACCTGGATCAGTTGAGGACGAACAGCGCCGTGCCGCTGAACTGCGCCTCCAACTGCCTGGCCGGCATCGGGCGGCCGAACAGGTAGCCCTGCACCTCGTCGCAGTCGTGCTCGCGGAGGAAATCGAGTTGCGCCTGGGTTTCCACGCCCTCGGCGATCACCGAGAGGTTCAGGCTGTGGGCCATGGCGATGATCGCCCGGGCGATCTGCGCGTCCTGTTCGCCATGGGGCAGGCCGTCGACGAAGCTGCGGTCGATCTTCAGCACGTCGATGGGGAACTGCTTGAGGTAGTTCAACGAGGAATAGCCGGTGCCGAAGTCGTCCACCGCCACGCACAGGCCGAGGCGCTTGAGGCCGACGAGGATCTGCAGGGTCTCGCCGACGTCGCGCATCAGGATGCTTTCGGTCAGTTCCAGCTCCAGGCAGGCGGGCGGGATGCCGCTGCGTTCGAGGGTCGCGGCGATCCGCGCGCCAAGCTGGCCATCGGCGAACTGACGGGCCGAGAGGTTCACCGAAATTTTCGGCACGCGGACCTTGGCGGCGTGCCAGGCGGCCATCTGCCGACAGGCCTCGGCGAGCACCCAGTCGCCCACCTGGACCACCAGGCCGAGCTCCTCCAGGACCGGGATGAACTCGGTCGGCGGCACCAGCCCGCGGGCGGGATGGCGCCAGCGCAGCAGCGCCTCGACACCGGTCAGGCGCTTGCCGTTGCCGCTGAACTGCGGCTGGTAATAGAGCATGAACTCGCCGCCTTCGAGGGCGTGGCGCAGGTCGCTTTCCAACTCCAGGCGCTCCAGGGCGCGGGCGTTCATGTCGGTCTGGTAGAACTGGAAGTTGTTCTTGCCGCGCTCCTTGGCGTGGTACATGGCGGTGTCGGCGTTCTTCATCAATTGGCTCAGCTCGCGACCGTCCTGGGGGCTGAGGGCGATGCCGATGCTGGCGGTGACGAAGAACTCGCGGCCTTCGAGGACGAACGGGCGCGCCAGGCTGGCGAGAATCTGCTCGGCGACGTGGATCGCGCGGTTCAGCGCGCCCTCGCGGCTGGAGCGCGGTTGCAGCAGCAGGGTGAACTCGTCGCCGCCCATGCGCGCCACGGTGTCGTCGTCCGCCACGCAATCGGTCAGGCGCAGGGCCACGTCCTTGAGCATGCGGTCGCCGGCGGCATGGCCGAGGGAGTCGTTGATCGGCTTGAAGCGGTCGAGGTCGAGGAACATCAGCACCACCCATTCCTGGTTGCGCTCGGCGTATTGCAGGGCAGTGTGCAGGCGGTCCTGGAACAGGGTGCGGTTGGGCAGGTGGGTGAGGGCGTCGTAATAGGCCAGGCGGTGGATGCGCTGCTCGCTGGCCTTGCGTTCGCTGATGTCGCTGAAGAAGCACACGTAGCTGACCAGGTCGCCTTCGTCGTCGTGCACCGCGGTGATGCCCACCCAGGACGGGTAGGTGTCGCCCTGGCGGCGTTTCAGCCACACCTCGCCCTCCCAACTGCCGCGCTGGTTGAGCTGGCTCATGATGTAGTTGAGGTGGTTGGCCTGCTGGCGATCCGCGGTGAGCAGGGTCGGTTGCTGGTCGAGCACCTCGGCGCTGCCATAGCCGGTGATCCGGCTGAAGGCTTCGTTGACCTGGACGATGTAGCCGGCCGGGTCGGTGACCAGGATCGCCGCGGTGGAGTGCTCGAATACCGTCGCGGCCATGCGCAGGTCCTTTTCCGCGCGGCGCTGCTGGCTGATGTCGCGACCGACCCCGAGGATGCCCTCGAAGCTGCCGTGCTCGTCCCACATCAGCATGATCCGCAGTTCCACCGGGATCTTGCGGCCGTCGGCGCGCAGGCAGTCGAAGAGGAACAGCTGGGGCCCCAGGCCGCGGCGCAGGTCGGCCAGGCGCTGCGGGTCGCCGAGGGCGTTGCGCACGCGCTCCAGCAGGACGAACAGGCCGTTCAACTGGCGCGGGTTGGCAGCGGTGCCGATGAAATTGTTGGCGATGATCCAGTCGCTGCTGTAGCCGAGCACCGGCTGCACCGAAGGGCTGACGTAGTTCAGTTGCAACTGCCGGTCGGAGGTGAAGATCACGTCGCTGATGCTTTCCGCCAGCAAGCGGTAGCGGCGCTCGCTTTCGCGCAGGGACTCGCTGGCCTCGATCTGGTCGGTGATGTCCTTGGCCACCCCGATCAGCCGGCTGACCCGTCCCCGGGCGTCGCGGCTCAGGGCCTGCTCGCGGATGTCGAACCAATGCCAGCGGCCGTTGCGATGGCGCAGGCGCAACTGGTATTGCAGGAGCTGGCCGTCGCCGATCACCTGTTGCAGGTTGAGCATGCGGCGGTACAGCTCGGCGTCGTCCGGGTGGAGAATCCGCTCCCACAGGCGATCCCCCAGGGTATTCAGTTCTTCCCAGTCGTAGCCCAGGTCGGGGCCCAGGCGGTTGTTGCTGAACAGCACGTGCTGGTCGTTGACCGCGTGGACGTACAGGGTGTCCGGCACCGCGCGGGCCACGTCCGACCAGAAGCGCTCGCGCTCGATCAGCGACAGTTCGACGTGCTTGCGCGCGGTGATGTCGCTCAGGCTGAGGGTCACCGCGTGCAGGTCCTCGCCCGCTTCCGGCAGGCGCAGCACCAGCCACAGGTGGCGCTCCTGGCCCTTCGCGGTGAGGATGCGGGTTTCCAGTTCGACCAGTTGCTGGCCGCCGAACAGCGCGGCGATCAACTGGAAACGCACCCCGCCGATCCGTAACTTGGTGCGATTGATCAGGCACTCCCAGGCCTGGTCGATCTCGGATACCTCCAGCAGGCGCAGGGCCACCTGGTTGGCCTCGGTCATGCGCAGGCGGCGCAACAACTCGCCGTGGCGCTGCGGGTGCTTGCCCAGCCACTCGGCCAGGTCGTCGGCGTTGCGCAGGCCGAGGTGCATGAGGTGATCGTGGAGGGGCACCAGGTCGAGGACGCAAAGCGCCACGCCGCTGTCCTCGAAGATGTTCTGGTAGCGCCGGCGGGTCTCCCTGAGGACCTGCAGGGATTGCTGCTCTTCGGTGACGTCGCGCAGCACCCAGGCATAGCCGAGCGGCCGCTCGCCCTCGCTGAGGGTGCTGCGGGTCACTGTGAAGAGGCGCCGGCGGCCGGCCTCGACCAGGCTCACCAAGTCGCCGATCTGCCCGGTATTGGGCTCGCGCAGGCGTTGCGGGTCGAGATCCGGCAGCAGGTCGAGCAGGTGGCGCTCGCGGACCGGCACCTCGCCCGCTTCGAACAGCGCTTCGGCCTGGGGGTTGAGATAGCTCAGGCGACCTTCGAGGTCGCTGACCAGCACCCGTTCCTCGATGGCGCCGAGGGCGCTGCCGGTCTGCCGCAGCGAGTCCCGCGACGCGGCGTTCAAGGCGTGCAGGCCCTGTTGCTCGCGCAGCAGGCGATACAGGACGAGCAGCGCCAGCAGCGCACAGAGGCCGTACAGGACCAGCTTGCCGCCCAGCTCCGCGAGAATGCGCGCGCGTGCGCGGGCCTCGTCGTAGAGCCCGCGCAATTGCCAGTCGCTGCCGGCCAGGGCGATCGCCGGCAGGCGGGTGGCCGCTCCGGGCGCGGCGGCGTCGCCCGGTAACGGCTCGCCGCGCTGCGGGAGCAGGCGCCGGCCCGAGCTGTCCTCCAAGACCCAGCCCTGGGCATCGGTCGGAGTGTCCGGCAGCCAGGCGTCCAGGGCGCGCGGGCCGAGGCGCAGCGCCCATTGGCCGGCGTCGCCCCGTGCCAGCAGCAGGTAGAGCTGTTCGCCCCGGGGATCGAAGGCGAAGCGATAGGATGCCTGTCCGCTCCCGCGCGCCAGGTCCGCCAGCGGTTGCCGGTCCTTCGGCGGACCCTCGCCGCCTTGGGCGCGGCCGTTCGCGTCCAGCCAGATCAGTTCTTGCAGGTCGGGGAACAGCACGCGGAGGTTTTCCAGGGGCAGGGCGGGCGTCGCCGCGGCCTGCGGGGCGAGGCTCCGTTGCAGCATGGCGCTCGCGGCCCGCGCGGCGAACGCCATGCGTGCCTCCAACTGCGCGGCCGTTACGCGGCTGGATGCCTCGGCGTGCTGGCGCAGATGCGCCTGGGCCTGCAGGTATTCGTGGCACACCTGCCAGAACAGCAGGGTGAGCAGCATCAGGATCGCCAGCGCCATCCGCAGCGGGCCGTTCGACACGAACCGCACGAAGCGTCCCGCGGGATCGCCGGGTGTTCTGTGGGGCGTGTACGAAAGGGGTCTGGGCACTGGATATCCTGCAATGACGCGGCTCGGCAGGACGGGCCTGACGTCGGATGGAGGGCGCGGGGGGCGGCTAGCATGCCCGGACTCGGGGCAAAGTGCCAGTATCGCCCGGCGAGCGGTTTGCCCTGCCCGGTGCATTCCGGTAGCTTTGCCGCACGTGCGCGCGCATGAGCGTGCTACCTCTCAGGGCCGCCGCCCCGGCTGTGACAAACCGCGGCGGCTGCCCCTTTGACTGTAGACAAGGTAAAACAAGGTCATCATGGCTCAGTACGTTTACACCATGCATCGGGTCAGCAAAGTCGTGCCCCCGAAGCGGGAAATCCTCAAGGACATCTCTCTTTCTTTCTTTCCCGGCGCCAAGATCGGCGTGCTCGGCCTGAACGGCGCGGGCAAGTCCACCCTGCTGCGGATCATGGCCGGCGTCGACACCGAGATCGACGGCGAAGCGCGGCCGATGCCCGGCATCAATGTCGGCTACCTGCCCCAGGAACCGCAGCTCGACCCCCAGCAGACCGTGCGCGACGTGGTGGAGCAGGCGGTGGGCGCGATCAAGCAGGCCCAGGCGCGCCTCGACGAGGTCTATGCCGCCTACGCCGAGCCGGACGCCGACTTCGACGCCCTGGCCGCCGAGCAGGCCAAGCTGGAAGCCATCCTGCAGGCCTCCGACGGCCATAACCTGGAACGCCAGCTGGAAGTCGCCGCCGACGCCCTGCGCCTGCCGCCCTGGGATGCCCGCATCGAGCACCTGTCCGGCGGCGAGAAGCGCCGGGTGGCGCTGTGCCGGCTGCTGCTGTCGGCGCCGGACATGCTGCTGCTCGACGAACCGACCAACCACCTGGATGCCGATTCCGTCGCCTGGCTGGAGCACTTCCTCCACGACTTCCAGGGCACCGTGGTGGCGATCACCCACGATCGCTACTTCCTCGACAACGTCGCCGGCTGGATCCTCGAGCTGGACCGTGGCCACGGCATCCCCTTCGAGGGCAATTACTCCGGCTGGCTGGAATCCAAGGCCGCGCGCCTGGCCCAGGAAGCCAAGCAGGAATCCTCGCACCAGAAGGCCATGAAGGCCGAGCTGGAGTGGGTGCGCCAGGGCGCCAAGGCACGCCAGTCGAAATCCAAGGCCCGCCTGCAACGCTTCGAGGAAATGCAGTCCCAGGAATTCCAGAAGCGCAGCGAGACCAACGAGATCTACATCCCGGCAGGTCCGCGCCTGGGCGACAAGGTCATCGAGTTCCACAACGTCAGCAAGGGCTATGGCGATCGCGCCCTGATCGACGACCTGTCCTTCAGCGTGCCCAAGGGCGCCATCGTCGGCGTGATCGGCGGCAACGGCGCGGGCAAATCCACGCTGTTCCGCATGATCATGGGCAAGGAGCAGCCGGATTCCGGGCGTATCGAGATCGGCGACACCGTGCAACTGGCCAGCGTCGACCAGAGCCGCGACAGCCTGGAAGGCAACAAGACCGTCTGGGAGCAGGTGTCCGACGGGCTCGACCAGATCCGCATCGGCAACTACGAGGTGCCGTCCCGTGGCTACGTGGGGCGCTTCAACTTCAAGGGCGCCGACCAGCAGAAGTTCGTCAAGGATCTCTCCGGCGGTGAGCGCGGCCGCCTGCACCTGGCGCTGACCCTCAAGCAGGGCGGCAACGTGCTGCTGCTCGACGAGCCGTCCAACGACCTCGACGTGGAAACCCTGCGCGCGCTGGAAGAAGCGCTGCTGGACTTCCCCGGCGCCGCCATCGTCATCTCCCACGATCGCTGGTTCCTCGACCGGATCGCCACGCACATCCTGGCCTACGAGGACGACTCCCAGGTGGTGTTCTTCGAAGGCAACTACACCGAGTACGAAGCCGACCGCAAGAAACGCCTGGGCGACGCCGCCGCGCAGCCGCACCGGGTGCGTTACAAGAAGCTGGCGTAAACGCCTGCACGATCCGCGACGGGGCCGAAAGGCCCCGTTTTCATGTGCGGGTTCAAGAATGCGGAGAGAAGGGCGCCGGTTGAGGGGGAAGGCTGCCGGCGTAGCGGACGCGCACCGCCTCGACGATCGTCGTGCCGGCGGATGGATGCCCTTCGACGATCGGTGGCTCGTGCGCCTGTGGGAGCGAATTCGTTCGCGGAGTGGCTTGAGCGGTTCCAGGCGGGTTCGTCGTCTGGGCGGCAGCATCGCGGATGAATCCGCTCCCACGGGGTTTAGCGCGATGCGCGGCAAGGTGCCTCGTCGGTGTCGGGGGCGCCGTCGGCGGTGGGATCGAGGGCCAGCGAAGGGTTCGAGAACCCCGCGTCGATTCAAGCGGCCCGAGCGTGACGAAGCGCCTGTCGGGGCTTCGCGCGCGGCGACGTCGTCAGGGCTGTGGCAGTCGCTCGATGCGCCGGGCGAGGTCTTCGACGAGCTCTTCCACGCTCAAGCGAATGTCCAGGGTCCAGGCTTCCGCCGGTCCGGGCCGTTCCAGGGCCTGTAACTGGCTGTTCAGCAGGGCGGGGTCGAAGAAGTGACCGCTGCGGCCGCCGAGACGCTCGGCGAGCAGGTGCTCCGGCCCGTCGAGGAACACCATCAGGAGGTTCTCGTCCTCGCGTCGCAGCAGGTCGCGATAGGCCCGCTTCAGCGCCGAGCAGGCGAAGACGTGGCGGCCGCCCTCGCGCTGGCGTGCCTCGATGGCGGCGCGCATATCGCGCAGCCAGGGCTGCCGGTCCTCGTCGGTGAGGGGGATGCCGTGGGCCATCTTGGCCTTGTTGGCCGCGCTGTGGAACTCGTCGGCGTCGGAAAACCCGCAGCCCAGGCGTCTGGCGAGGCGGCTGCCGATGGTGGTCTTGCCGCTGCCGGATACCCCCATCACCAGGATGGTCTGGACGCAGCGCTGCGGTTCGGGGGATGTCATGCGCGCCTGTCTCCTTCGAGGGCGAAAGCGCCATTCGCTCGCCAACCCCGACCGATAGTCGCCGCCCCATCGCGCTCGGTCAACCACGGCAGACCACGCCCCACCGCATGGCATGGCATGGCACTCGCTCGGGCGCTGCTCCAAAACGATGGGCGGGTCAGGGCCCTCCGTCTCCAAGCGGAACGCCACTTCGCAGGCGAGCCCGGCTCCGCGCGCCTTGCATCGAAGGCATCACCGCTTCGTCAGCCCTTCACGCACACCACCTGGCGGAGCCTGTGCACCACTTCCACCAGGTCGCGCTGGGCGTGCATGACGCGCTCGATGTCCTTGTAGGCCATGGGGATTTCGTCGATCACGTCCACGTCCTTGCGGCATTCCACGTGGGCGGTGGCGCGAATTTGGTCTTCCAGGGTGAAGGTCTTCTTCGCCTGGGTCCGGCTCATGCTGCGCCCGGCCCCGTGGCTGCACGAGCAGAACGCCTCCGGGTTGCCGAGCCCGCGGACGATGAAGCTGCCGGCGCCCATGGAGCCGGGAATGATGCCCAGCTCGCCCTGCTGCGCCGAGACCGCACCCTTGCGGGTCACCAGCACCTCGCGGCCGAAGTGTCGCTCTTTCTGCACGTAGTTGTGGTGGCAGTTCACCGCTTCCAGCTCGGCCTCGAAGGGCTTGGCGATGACCGAGCGGGCCGCGGCGATCACCGCCTGCATCATCAATGCACGGTTCTGCCGGGCGAAGTCCTGGGCCCAGCCCACCGCTTCCACGTAGTCGTCGTAATGCCGGCTGCCTTCTTCGAAATAGGCGAGGTCGCGGTCCGGCAGCGTGGCGAGGTGCTGGCGCATGTCCGCCTGGGCCCGCTCGATGAAATGGCTGCCGATGGCGTTGCCGACGCCTCGCGAGCCACTGTGCAGCATGAACCAGACGCGCTGGGCCTCGTCCAGGCAGACCTCGATGAAATGATTGCCGGTGCCCAGGGTCCCCAGGTGCCTGCGGTTGTTGGTGTTGAGCAGACGCGGGTATTTGTCGGTGATCCGCTTGAAGCGCCCGGCCAGCGGTGCCCAGGCGCGGTCGACCGATTCGGGGACCTGGTCCCAGGCGCCGATGTCGCGCTTGCCGCGACCCAGGCTGCGTCCATGGGGCACGGCCCTTTCGATGGCGCTGCGCAGGCCGCGGAGATTGTCCGGCAGGTCGCCGGCGGTGAGCGAGGTCCGCGCGGCGATCATGCCGCAGCCGATGTCCACGCCCACGGCCGCCGGGATGATGGCGCCCAGGGTAGGGATCACGCTGCCGATGGTGGAGCCCTTGCCCAGGTGGACGTCCGGCATCACCGCCAGGTGCTTGAAGATGAACGGCATCCTCGCGGTGTTCATCAGTTGCCGGCGGGCGTCGTCTTCCACCGCCACGCCCTGGGTCCAGAGCTTGATCGGTTTGCCATCGGCGACCTCGAGCAGTTGATAGCTATCGGCGTTCATCCGGGCTCCTGCATATCTGGGGTCTCATGAGCTGACTGCGGACAGGGGCAGCACACCGGGCTGACCGGCCTTCCCCAGGCTGGCGCCCCCGTCGCGCCTAGGGCAATAGAGCCGAACCGCGCGGGCGAGTTGCAGCCCTGGGGCGAGCCGTCAGCGCCTGGCGTCGCTCGGCGCGCCTTTTGGGGCGGGGGCCTACGAGGCCGCCGATCAGGCCGGCGCGTCGCCGGAACGGAGCACGCGCGGCGCCGACGATCCAGGGCCTCAGTAGTGGTACCACTTCATTTCCAGCATCACCTCGTTCTGCGCGCCGCCGATGTGGCTGAACGACCGATTCGCCGAGAGGCGCAGGCCGAGGTTGCGCGAGAGCTCCCACTGCTGGTTGAGGGACAGGCTGCGGCGCACTTCGCCGGTATTGAAGTAGTCGCCCTTGGCTTCCAGGCTGAGGTTGCCCAGCGGATTGCGCCACAGCAGGCCGCCGTCGAAGCCGGCCGCGCCGGCGATGAACGGCGCGAAATCGCCGTTGTGTTCGACCCGCGCGGTGGCCATGGCGAAGGCCAGGGTTTCCTCGCCCAGCAGCCAACTGCCGCCCGCGCCCCCGTTGATGTGGCTGACCAGGGTTTCGTCGCCGTCGTGACCCGGTACCCGTTCCAGGCCGCCCGCGACCTGCCAGGACCAGGGTTGCAACAGCGCGGTGCGCGGCGTCAGCGAGCGGATGGTGGCGAAATCCAGGCGTTGCAACTGCCAGTGGTTGCCTTCGTACTGGCGCAGCTTGAGCTGGGCGATCTCGATCTGCGCGCCCAGCGGGAAGCCGCTGAGGTTGTCTTCCAGGTCGTGGTAGGCCATGCGCAGGCCGTATTCGGCGAAGGCCTCGCCGTCGCGGCTGCCGGCGCCGAGCTGCCAGGTGCGCGACTCGTGGCCGTTCTCCGGCAGATCGGGGCGCTCGACGTGCAGGGGCGGCGGCGGGTTGCGGTTGATCGCCTGCAACAGCTTGAAGCTGCGGGTGCTGCGCGCCGCGTCGCGTTCGGCGCCGCTGGAGCGGTAGCGCAGCAGGCGGAAGGCGGTGTCCTGGATCAGCGCGCGGCGCTCGGCCGGCAGGGCGAGGAAGTCCGGCTGGGTCAGCAGGCTGTCGTCATCGGCCAGGCGCAGGGCGCGCGCCTGCTCTTCGGCGTCCAGCGGCTTGGCCCGTGCCTGCAATTCCTTTTCCCGCGACGGCCGGTAATCGATGCGTTCGATCAGCCCGGCGTCCTGCACCGCGCGTACGGTGTCGGTGGGAATCGCGGTGATCGGGAAGTGCTGGGTCAGCTCGACGCCGGGGCGGGCGATTTCCAGCAACTCGAGCAGGCGGAACGAGCAGTTCTCGTCGAAGAAGTAATAGTCGAAGCGGATCTGTTTGAGCTCCCAGACGTGCTCGACCATCCGCCCGGTTTCTTCCGGGGTCAGGTTCAGCCGGTATTCCCACAGGTCGCGATTCTCCAGCCGGCTGTATTCGCCGAGCTTGTCGCTGTAGGGGACCAGGGCGAACAGCCCCGGATAACCGCCCATCAGGCCCTTCCAGGCATAGAGGATGCTGTTGTCCATGCCCTCGATGAAGGCGCCGAAGTTCAACGCATAGCTGAGCAGGGCGGTGTTGTGGCTGTCGACGTCGGCCTGGTCGACCCGCAGCAGGGTGTGGCCGAACATCGAGGACGGGCTATTCAGGTAGGCGGCGGGAAACACCAGCACGGTGCTGTTGGGGTTGACGTCGACGTACCACTTGCGGAACTCGGCACAGGCCGGCTGCGGCAGGTCGTTCAATTGCAGGCGTTCGCGCAGCCAGCGGGTGCGCGCCGGGTAGACACATTGGGCATGCCGGTCGCCGAGGCTGGCCGGGGCGTACAGGGCCTCAAGGGTCGCGGCGAGCTCGGCCGCGGGGTTCCGGGCGCCCTCGGCCGAGAGGAAGAACCGCGGGTCGTCGACGTAGCTGCGCCAGCCGCCGAGCTTGGCGGTTTCGTAGTGGCCCAGGGATATCCAGTAAGGGTCTTCGGCGAGGCGCGCAAGACGCGGTTCGGCGGTGGCCGCGTGGCAGGTGGCGTGCAGGAGCGCGCCGAGGCTGAGCGTGAGAGACGCCAGGGTCCGTTTCAAGTCGCTGTTCTTTTTCGAAGGGCGGGGCGGCGGAGCTTTGCCAAGGGGCGGCCCGCTGTCAAGCGACACGCGCCGCAGGCTGCCGATCGGCGGCGGGCGGCGCACCGGCGGGGCGGGCGGCATCGGCCTTGCCACTGGCGCGCGGGCGGCGCCAGAATGACGCCATCGCCCATGAGGCCGCGTAGCGCCCAGTAAGGACCCCCGATGCCCAAATCCGTTGCAGCCAGCCTGCGGCTGGCGCCCGATGCGCTGACCCGTCCCTTCGATCCGAACCAGTTCGCCTTCAAGACCACCGATGACCTGGAACCTTTCCGCGGCGTGCTTGGCCAGGAGCGCGCGGTGGAGGCCCTGCAATTCGGCGTGGCGATGCCGCGCCCCGGCTACAACGTGTTCGTCATGGGCGAGCCGGGCACCGGCCGCTTTTCCTTCGTCCAGCGTTACCTGAAGGCCGAGGCCAAGCGCCTGGAAACGCCGGCCGACTGGGTCTACGTCAATCATTTCGACGAACCCCGCGAGCCGCGCGCCCTGCAACTGCCGCCGGGCGAGGCGAGCGCCTTCATCGACGACCTCAACACGCTGATCGACAACCTGCTGTCGACCTTCCCGGCGGTCTTCGAGACCCCGACCTACCAGCAGAAGAAGAGCGCCATCGACCGCGCCTTCAACCAGCGCTACGACCGTGCCCTGGACGTCATCGAGCGTCTCGCGCTGGAGAAGGACATCGCGTTGTACCGCGACAGCACCAATATCGCCTTCACCCCGATGAAGGACGGCAAGGCGCTCGACGAGACCGACTTCGCCCAGTTGCCGGAAGAGGAACGCGAGCGCTTCCACGAGGACATCTCCGGCCTCGAGGAACGCCTCAACGAGGAGCTCGCCAGCCTGCCGCAATGGAAGCGCGAGTCCAGCAACCAACTGCGCCAGTTGAACGAAGAGACCATCACCCAGGCGTTGCAGCCGCTGTTGTCGCCACTGTCGGAGAAATACGCGGAAAACGCCGGCGCGGTCGCCTACTTGCAGGCCATGCAGGTGTTCCTGCTGAAGACCGTGGTCGAGCAACTGGTGGACGAGAACCGCGGCGATGCCCAGCGCCGGCAGATGCTCGAGGAGCAGTACTGCCCCAGCCTGGTGGTCGGCCATCCCGCCAGCAGCGGCGCGCCGGTGGTGTTCGAACCGCATCCGACCTACGACAACCTGTTCGGCCGCATCGAATACGGCAACGACCAGGGTGCGCTGTTCACCAGCTATCGCCAACTGCGCCCGGGTGCCCTGCATCGGGCCAACGGCGGCTTCCTGGTGCTGGAGGCGGAGAAGCTGCTGGGCGAACCCTTCGTCTGGGAAGCCCTGAAGCGCGCCTTGCAGTCACGCCAGTTGAAAATGGAGTCGCCGCTGGCCGAGCTGGGTCGGCTCGCCACCGTGACCTTGACGCCCCAGGTGATCCCCCTGCAGCTCAAGGTGGTGATCATCGGTTCGCGGCAGCTCTACTACACCCTGCAAGACCTGGATCCGGACTTCCAGGAGATGTTCCGCGTGCTGGTGGACTTCGACGAGGACATCCCGCTCGGCGAGGACAGCCTGGAGCAGTTCGCCCAACTGATGAAGACGCGCACCTCGGAAGAGGGCATGGCGCCCCTGACCGCGGCGGCGGTGGCGCGGCTGGCGACCTATAGCGCGCGCCTCGCCGAGCACCAGGGGCGCCTGTCGGCGCGCATCGGCGACCTGTTCCAACTGGTCAGCGAGGCGGACTTCATCCGCCAACTGGCCAGCGAGCCGGTCACCGACGTCGGTCACATCGAACGGGCACTCAAGGCCAAGGCCACCCGTACCGGCCGGGTGTCGGCGCGGATCTTCGACGACATGCTGGCCGGGGTGATCCTGATCGACACCGACGGCGCCGCGGTGGGCAAGTGCAACGGGCTGACCGTGCTGGAGGTGGGCGACTCGGTGTTCGGCGTGCCGGCCCGGATTTCCGCCACCGTCTATCCGGGCGGCAGCGGCATCGTCGACATCGAGCGCGAGGTCAACCTGGGCCAGCCGATCCACTCCAAGGGGGTGATGATCCTCACCGGTTACCTGGGCAGCCGCTACGCCCAGGAATTCCCCCTGGAAATCTCCGCGAGCATCGCCCTGGAGCAGTCCTACGGCTACGTCGACGGCGACAGTGCCTCGCTGGGCGAGGTCTGCACGCTGATTTCCGCGCTGTCGCGCACCCCGCTGCGCCAATGCTTCGCCATCACCGGTTCGATCAACCAGTTCGGCGAAGTGCAGGCGGTCGGCGGGGTCAACGAAAAGATCGAGGGCTTCTTCCGCCTCTGCGAAGCCCGCGGCCTGACCGGCGAGCAGGGGGTGATCATTCCGCAGGCCAACGTCGCCACCCTGATGCTCGACGAGCGCGTGTTGCAGGCGGTGCGCGCCGGACAGTTCCATGTCTACGCCGTGCGTCAGGCCGATGAGGCGCTGAGCCTGCTGGTCGGCGAGCCGGCCGGCGCGGCGGACGAAAAGGGCCGCTTCGCCAAGGGCAGCGTCAATGCCCGCGTGGTCGAACGCCTGCGGGAAATCGCCGAGATGGGTCTGGAAGACGAGGACAAGGGGCCGGCGAAGGCGCTCGCCGGCGAACTCGGGCAAACCGTCGCCGCGGTTCCCGAGGAGCCGCGCCAGGGACCGCGCAAGCGCCCGGAAAAGACGCCGGTCCAGCCTCCGGTGAAAGCGCCGACCAAGCCACGCAAGGCACCGCCCAAGGAAAAGCCGGCCGGCCCCGTCGTCTGAAACCGGACTGGCGCGGCCACCTGCTCAGAGACTGAGCAGGTGGCGTCGGCGCTGATCCTGCGCCGCGTCCAGCGGCTTTTCCTCGCACCACCCACAGGGTTATCCACAGAAGCTGGGGACAAGCGGTACGCTTTTCCCAGGCAGGTTGCGGGTGTAGGCTGAGCCCTGGACTTCGCGAGGAATGCCAGCATGCCGCGCAACCTCAGCCTGACCCGCCAATGCCTCGGCCTGGTCACCCGGATCGAGTGCGTGATCCGTCCCCTGGCCGGCGAGCGAGGACTCTGGACCCTGATCTTCGCCGCCGGCATGGCAGGCGAGCAACCCTCGGTGATCAAGGCGCAGGGCCCATTCCACGGGCCTTTCGTCGCGGAATCCATCCTCGCTTCGATCGTCGAGTGCCTGACCGAGCTGGGGTACGCCGAGGCGCGTGACCTGCCGATCTGGCGTCTGCACCTGCTGGCCGAACTGCGACGCCTGAACGAGCGACGCCGTCCCCACCTGGGCGATTACCAGTTCCGCCCAGAGCGCTAAAGCGTAGCTTTTGCACGATGTGCCACAGCCCACGCCGCGCCGTTCCCACAGCCGTTCATCCCAACCCCGTCCACAGTTTTATCCACAGCGAACGGGGATAACTTTTGCAACGTTTTTAGCGCGCGTTTCGCCCACGCTCTGGCTCGATCAGGGCAGGCGCTGGGTATACTCGCGGCCGTTTTTTGTCATCTGCGAGCTCGGTCGTCCATGGAACGTTTTCTGGAAAATATGATGTATGCCTCCCGCTGGCTGCTGGCACCGATCTACTTCGGCCTGTCGCTGGCGCTTCTCGCGCTCTGCCTGAAGTTCTTCCAGGAAGTGGTGCACATCCTGCCCCACGTATTCGAGAAGACCGAGGCCGAGCTGATCCTGGTGTTGCTGTCGCTGATCGACATGTCCCTGGTCGGCGGCTTGCTGGTGATGGTGATGTTCTCCGGCTACGAGAACTTCGTGTCGCAGCTGGACATCGACGACGGCAAGGAAAAGCTGAGCTGGCTGGGCAAGATGGATTCCGGTTCGCTGAAGATGAAGGTCGCCGCCTCCATCGTGGCCATCTCGTCCATCCACCTGTTGCGCGTGTTCATGGATGCGCTCAATACGGGTAACGACAAGATTTTCTGGTACGTGGTGCTGCACATGACGTTCGTGATCTCGGCCTTCGCCATGGGTTATCTGGACAAGCTGACCAAGCACAGCCACTGACCGCCGCTGCCGGGGCGTCGAGGTGCTGGATGGAGCGCGGTGCGCGCGCCGGCCTGTGCTAGGCTGTCCGGCCTTTTTCGCCAGCGGAGCACCGCCCATGTCCGAACTCAACCTTTCCACCGACGAAGCACGCGTCAGTTACGGTATCGGGCGTCAGCTCGGCGACCAGATCCGCGACAACCCGCCGCCCGGCGTCGACCTCGACGCGGTCATCGCCGGCCTGCGCGATGCGTTCCACGGCCAGGACAGCCGTGTCGATGGCGCCACGCTTTCCGCCAGCTTCAAGGTGATCCGCGAGCGCATGCAGGCTGAATCCCAGGCCAAGGCCGAAGCGCTGGCCAGCCAGGGCAAGGCTTATCTGGTCGAGAACGCCAAGCGTGACGGCGTGACGGTACTGCCGTCGGGCCTGCAATACGAAGTGCTGGTGGCCGGCGACGGCGCGCGGCCGTCCCGGGACGACCAGGTGCGTACCCACTACCACGGCACCCTGATCGATGGCAGCGTGTTCGACAGCTCCTACGAGCGCGGTCAGCCGGCCGAGTTTCCGGTGAGCGGGGTCATCGCCGGCTGGGTGGAGGCATTGCAGTTGATGAACGCCGGCAGCAAATGGCGTTTGCACGTTCCCAGCGAACTGGGCTACGGCGCTCAGGGGGCGGGCAGCATCCCGCCCCATAGCGTGCTGGTGTTCGACGTGGAGCTCCTGGACGTTCTCTAGGCGCCGTACGAGAAGTGCCTGCGCGCGATGATGCTGCGTTAAAAGCAGGCTCAGAAGGCTCATTTACAGCACGTAAACTCGGCTTCTTTACCTGTTTTTGCCTCGCCTGATCCTCGCTCGGCGACTTTTACAGACCCTAGGACTGCCCTCCAGGCGTGTCCGGGCAAGCCTTCCGTGGCTTGCCCGGACACGGCGGGGCATCTTGCCCCGTTCGTGCGTCGCCCTCCCGGGCGGGCGACGCACAGCCGACGCGTCCTGCGTCGGGCGAAAGATCAGTGCAATTCCCCTTGCGGTCGCAACGCCCGCGCATAGCAGAACAGGAACAGGCTGCGCACCATTTCCTTGAGCACCGAGGGTTCGCTGGAATTCAGCCCGGCCAGATCCAGATCGCCCTGGTCGCGCAGTTCGTCCAGTGCGTCCTCTTCGAGTACGGCGCACACTTCCCCGGTTTCACGGTGGAGGATGCGCAGGTAGGGATGCGGGCGGTCCAGCCAGGCATCGATCAAATAGGTCATGACTCATCTCCTTGTTCGTCGTAGAGATGAGAATAATTCTTATTACACAAATGGCAAGGCGTAAATCGCCCATTCGTCGTCCGGGCATGAAAAAGCCCGTCACCGGGACGGGCTTGCATGGCCCACGAAAAGTCAGTGGGTGCGGGCGACGGCGAACCGGCTGAGTTCGATGAGGGCTTCGCGGTATTCGCTGGGGGGCAGGGCGTCGAGGCAGGCGATGGCCCGCTCGGCATAGTCCTGCGCCAGCTTCGCCGTGTAGTCGAGGGCGCCCGCGGCTTCCACCGCGGCGCGGATGCCCTCGAGGTCCTGGCTGCCGCCTTGCTGGATCGCCTGGCGGACCATGGCGGCCTGCTCGGCGGTACCTTCGCGCATGGTGTAGATCAGCGGCAGGGTCGGCTTGCCTTCGGCGAGGTCGTCGCCGACGTTCTTGCCTAGGGTGCCGGCGTCGCCCTTGTAGTCGAGCAGGTCGTCCACCAATTGAAAGGCGATGCCCAGGTGATCGCCGAAGGTCCGCAGCGCCTCGCGCAGGGTCGGCTCGGCGTCGGCCAGGGCGGCGGCGCTGTGGGTGGAGGCCTCGAAGAGCATGGCGGTCTTGCCGCGGATGACTTCCATGTAGGTTTCTTCGCTGGTGCTGGCGTCGCGTATCTTCGACAGTTGCAGCACTTCGCCTTCGGCGATGATCCGGGTGGCTTCCGACAGGATGCGCATGACCGGCATCGAGCCCAGCTCGACCATCATTTCGAAGGACCGCGAATAGAGGAAGTCGCCCACCAGCACGCTGGGGGCGTTACCCCACAAGGCATTGGCGGTGGAGCGGCCGCGGCGCATGCCGGACATGTCGACCACATCGTCGTGGAGCAGGGTGGCGGTGTGCAGGAACTCGATGGTGGCGGCCAGCAGGCACAGGTCGTCGCCATGCCGCCCGAGGGCCTTGCCGCACAACAGCACCAGCAGGGGACGTAACCGCTTGCCGCCCGCCGAGATGATGTAATCGCCGATTTTTTCGACCAGGGGAACGCGGGAAGCGAGTTGTCGACGGATGATGCCGTCGACGGCGGTGAAGTCGTCCGCCACCACGCGGTAGAATGCCTGGGGTTGCATCAGCGACAGGTGCTCCTGAGAGGTTGCGCGGCATGCTAGGGGCCGGGTCAGGGGCTGTCAAGGCGAGCACGGACGAGGCTTGCGGAGCGCCACCCGCTTGCGTACAATCGCGGCCCCTGAACTTCCTTGGGCATTTTCCTGCCTTACGCAATTGCACGGGCATCCATTTCGCCCCATGCAGCCATGCCGGCCACTTCCTCTTTCTATAAAGCGCCGGGTGAGCAGGTTTAACGGAGAAAATCCATGTACGCAGTAATCGTTACCGGTGGCAAGCAATACAAGGTCGCCGAAGGTGAATACCTCAAGATCGAGAAGCTCGAGATCGCTACCGGCGAATCCGTGACGTTCGATCGCGTTCTGCTGGTCGGCAACGGTGATGCCGTGCAGATCGGCGCCCCTGTCGTCGCCGGCGCCACCGTCGTTGCCGAAGTGATCGCTCAAGGTCGTCACGATAAAGTGCGCATCATCAAGTTCCGTCGTCGTAAGCACCACATGAAGCGCCAAGGCCATCGTCAGTGGTACACCGAGATCAAAATCACCGGTATCCAAGCCTGATTCATTCGGCTCGGTTCCCCTTATTTGGAGGCTTGACTCATGGCACACAAAAAAGCTGGCGGTTCTACCCGCAACGGTCGCGATTCGGAATCTAAACGCCTTGGCGTGAAGATGTACGGCGGCCAGGTCGTCAAGGCCGGCAACATCCTCGTGCGTCAGCGCGGCACCAAGTTCCACGCCGGCTACGGCGTCGGTCTGGGCAAGGATCACACCCTCTTCGCGAAAATCGAAGGCGTGATCAAGTTCGAGACCAAAGGCGCTTTCGGTCGCAAGTACGTGAGCATCGTCGCGGCCTGATCGCGGCTCTGCTGGAAAAGCCCTGTCTCGCGACGGGGCTTTTTTGTTTCTGTGTCGCGGAAACCGAGCATTCGGCTTCCTGTATCCTATGTCCTTTGTTTTTTGACCCGTCGTCGTGGCGGGAGGCGTCCCCATGAAATTCGTCGATGAAGTATCCATTCACGTAAAGGCCGGCGACGGCGGCAACGGTCTCATGAGTTTCCGTCGCGAGAAATTCATCGAAAAGGGCGGTCCCAACGGCGGTGACGGTGGCGACGGCGGTTCGGTTTACCTCGAGGCCGACGAGAACCTGAATACCCTGGTGGACTACCGCTATACCCGCCGTTTCGATGCGCAGCGCGGCGAGAACGGCGGTAGCAAGGATTGTACCGGGCACAAGGGCGAGGACCTGATCCTGCCGGTGCCGGTGGGGACCACCATCATCGACGCGTCGACCCAGGAAATCATCGGCGACCTGACCAAGGCTGGCCAACGCCTGCGCGTGGCGCAGGGTGGCTGGCACGGGCTGGGTAATACACGCTTCAAGTCGAGCACCAACCGTGCACCGCGGCAGACCACTCATGGCAAGCCGGGCGAAGCGCGCGACCTGAAGCTGGAGTTGAAGGTACTTGCCGACGTCGGTCTGCTCGGCCTGCCCAACGCCGGCAAGAGCACCTTCATTCGGGCTGTGTCGGCCGCCAAGCCCAAGGTGGCGGATTATCCGTTCACCACGCTGGTGCCGAACCTCGGCGTAGTCAGCGTGGGGCGCTACAAGAGCTTCGTGGTCGCGGACATTCCCGGGCTCATCGAGGGCGCGGCGGAGGGCGCAGGCCTGGGCATTCGTTTCCTCAAGCATCTGGCGCGCACGCGTTTGCTGCTTCACTTGGTGGACATGGCGCCGCTGGACGATAGCGATCCGGCCGTCGCGGCCGAGACCATCATCCAGGAGCTCGGGCGCTTCAGCCCGGCGCTCACCGAGCGCGATCGCTGGCTGGTGCTGAACAAGGCCGACCAGTTGCTCGACGAGGACCGCGATGCGCGTGTCCAGGCGGTGATCGAGCGCTTGCAGTGGGATGGTCCGGTATTCGTCATTTCTGCCCTGGAGCGCGAGGGAACCGAGGCGCTCAGCCAGGAGATCATGCGCTATCTCGACGAGCGCACGCTGCGCATGGCCGAGGAGCCGGGTTATGCCGAGGCCTTGGCGGAGCTCGACCAGCGTATCGAGGACGAGGCTCGCGCGCGGCTGCAGGCTCTGGACGATCAGCGTGCCCTGCGTCGCGCCGGCTTGAAGAATGTCGATGCGCAGGACGACGATGAGGATTTCGAGGACGAGGAAGACGACGGCGAGGGTCCGGAAATCTTCTACGTACCCTGATCGGTTCAGGTCTGGATGGCGCGGTATCGCTGGCGCGCCGCGTAGGATTGTGGCGGGCGACGTGAGGCGTTATCCGTCGATGAGGGTTCGGATCGATAGGGCGGAATCATGCGGGACAAGGTGACGGGTGCGCGGCGTTGGGTGGTGAAGATCGGTAGTGCGTTGCTGACTGCCGATGGGCAAGGGCTCGATCGCGCCTCGATGTCGAGGTGGGTGGAGCAAATGGTGGCATTGCGCGACGCCGGGATCGAGTTGGTGCTGGTGTCCTCCGGGGCGGTGGCGGCGGGCATGAGCCGGCTGGGTTGGAGTGCACGGCCAAAAGCCATGCACGAGTTGCAAGCGGCTGCCGCGGTGGGGCAGATGGGCCTGGTGCAGGCCTGGGAGTCGAGTTTCGCCGAGCATGGCCGGCATACCGCGCAGGTTCTTCTGACCCATGACGACCTTTCGGATCGCAAGCGCTACCTGAATGCCCGCAGCACCCTGCGTGCGCTGGTCGAGTTCGGGGTCATCCCGGTGATCAACGAGAACGACACCGTGGTCACCGATGAAATCCGCTTCGGTGACAACGATACCCTCGCGGCCCTGGTGGCCAATCTGGTGGAAGCCGATCTGTTGGTGATCCTCACCGACCGCGACGGCATGTTCGATGCCGACCCGCGCCACAATCCCGATGCCCAGTTGATTTTCGAGGCGCGTGCCGACGATCCCGCGCTGGATGCGGTGGCGGGCGGCACCGGCGGTGCGCTCGGGCGTGGCGGCATGCAGACCAAGTTGCGCGCGGCGCGGCTGGCGGCACGCTCAGGCGCGCACACGGTGATCGTCGGCGGGCGCATCGAGCGGGTGATCGCTCGTCTCGCCCAGGGTGAGCGCCTGGGTACGCTGCTGGCGCCCGAGCGCGGTCCGCTGGCGGCGCGCAAGCAATGGCTGGCGGGGCATTTGCAGACGCGCGGCACGCTGGTGCTGGACGCCGGCGCCGTCAAGGCGCTGGTGGGGGATCGCAAGAGTTTGCTGCCGGTGGGGGTGCGGGCGGTGCAGGGCGGTTTCCGTCGCGGTGAAATGGTCGTCTGCATGGCCGAGGATGGTCGCGAAGTGGCGCGCGGACTCGCCAACTACAGTGCTGCCGAGGCGCAGAAAATCGTCGGTCAGTCTTCCGATGCCATCGAAAAGCTACTGGGTTACGTCGGTGAGCCCGAACTGGTTCATCGCGACAACCTGATCCTGGTTTGAGCACGAGGCGACTATGCGCAAGATGAGGGCGTTGAAAGGGCTGCTGGGGATGACCCTGGCGTTGCCGCTGCTGGCTTCGGGCGAGCAGATCGGAGAGGTGTCCACGGTGTTCAAGTGGCTGGGACCCAACGACAAGGTGGTGGTCGAGGCCTTCGACGATCCGAAGGTGGAGGGGGTGACGTGTTATCTGTCCCGGGCCAAGACCGGCGGCGTGAAAGGCGGCCTGGGCTTCGCCGAGGATCGCGCGGAGGCGTCCATCGCCTGTCGCCAGGTTGGCCCGGTCCGATTCCTGTCGGAGCTCAAGGATGGCGAGGAGGTATTCAAGGAGCGCACTTCGCTGGTGTTCAAGACCATGCAGGTGGTGCGTTTCTTCGACAAGAAGCGCAACGCCCTGGTGTATCTGGTCTACAGCGACCGGGTGATCGAGGGGAGTCCGCAGAACGGTATTTCCGCCATCCCCATCATGCCCTGGCATTGATCCGCCTCGGTTGCGCGGGGTGCGATAATCCAGGCAATAAAAAACCGGCCCTGAGGCCGGTTTTTTATCGAGCGCTCGCTTAGGCGGCTGCGGCTTCGCCGAGGGCCTTGATGTGAGCGTTCAGGCGACCCTTGTGACGGGCGGCCTTGTTTTTGTGGATGATGCCCTTGTCGGCCATGCGGTCGATCACTGGGACTGCCAGGGTGTAGGCGGTCTGGGCTTTCTCCAGGTCTTTGGCGTCGATAGCCTTGACCACGTTCTTGATGTAGGTACGTACCATGGAGCGCAGGCTGGCGTTATGGCTACGACGCTTCTCAGCCTGTTTAGCGCGTTTTTTGGCAGAAGGTGTATTGGCCACCGTCAAGCTCCTCGAAAACTGGGGGATTACCGAATAAATAAGGCGGCAGATCATGCCGACAGCTAAGGGCGATGTCAAGCCAATTCGCTTTACATTGCGCTGGCCGGCCCAGTGGGCCGCCGTTACACTCGGCGACCTCCACTCTAGTCGGCGCAAGCCGGCAAGTCTGGCAGAAAACGACGGGCCTTGTCCCGTTTTTCAGTCCTTGTCGTGTCGCCGAAGAAACCCTCGCCATGAACCTACTCAAATCGCTCGCGGCCGTCAGCTCCCTGACCATGGTGTCCCGCGTGCTCGGTTTCGTCCGCGAAACCATAGTGGCGCGCATGTTCGGCGCGGGAATGGCCACGGATGCCTTCTTCGTCGCGTTCAAGCTACCCAACCTGCTGCGGCGGATTTTCGCCGAGGGCGCGTTCTCCCAGGCGTTCGTGCCGATCCTGGCGGAGTACAAGAGCCAGCGCGGGGAGGAGGCCACCCGGACCTTCGTCGCCTACGTCACCGGCCTGCTGACCCTGGTGCTGGCGCTGGTCACCCTGCTCGGGGTGGTCACCGCCCCCTGGGTGATCTGGGCCACCGCGCCCGGTTTCGTCGACAGCCCGGAAAAATTCGAACTGACTTCGTCGATGCTGCGGGTGACGTTCCCCTACATCCTGCTGATTTCGCTGTCGTCCCTGGCGGGCGCCATCCTGAACACCTGGAACCGCTTCATGGTGCCGGCATTCGTGCCGACCCTGCTGAACGTCAGCATGATCGGCTTCGCGCTGTTCCTCACGCCGTATTTCCATCCGCCGGTGATGGCGCTGGGGTGGGCGGTGCTGGTGGGCGGCGTGCTGCAACTGCTTTATCAACTGCCGCATCTGAAGAAGATCGGCATGCTCGTCCTGCCACGCCTCAACCTGCGGGATAGCGGCGTCTGGCGGGTGATGAAGCAGATGCTGCCGGCGATCGTTGGGGTGTCGGTCAGTCAGATCTCGCTGATCATCAACACCATCTTCGCGTCGTTCCTTGCGCCCGGATCGGTGTCCTGGATGTACTACGCCGATCGCCTGATGGAGCTGCCGTCCGGAGTGCTGGGCGTGGCCCTGGGGACCATTCTGTTGCCGGCGCTTTCGCGCACCTATGCCAAGGACGACCGCCACGAATACTCGCGCCTGCTGGATTGGGGGCTGCGCCTGTGTTTCCTGCTGGCGCTGCCCTGCGCGCTGGCGCTGGCGATCATCGCGGAGCCGCTGACGGTCTCCCTCTATCAATATGGCAAGTTCACCGCCAGCGACGCGCAGATGACCCAGTACGCCCTGATGGCTTACTCGGCCGGGCTGCTCGGCATCATCCTGGTGAAGGTGTTGGCGCCCGGCTTCTATGCCCGCCAGAACATCCGTACGCCGGTGAAGATCGCGCTGTTCACCCTGGTCGCCACCCAATTGATGAACCTGGTGTTCATCGTTCCCTTGCAGCACGCGGGGCTGGCGCTGGCCATCGGCCTGGGAGCCTGCCTGAATGCCGCGTTGTTGTTCTGGCAGATCCGCAAGTTGAAGCTGTTCGAGCCGCAGCCGGGCTGGAAGCCGTTCCTGTTCAAGCTGGTGGTGGCGGTGTTGGTGATGAGTGGCGTGCTGTTGGGACTGATGGCCTGCATGCCGCCCTGGGATCAGGGTGGCATGTTCCTGCGCTTCCTGCGCCTGGGCGGGTTGGTGGCGGCGGGTGGCGCGGCTTACTTCGCCATGCTGGCCTTGCTCGGGTTCCGCCTGCGCCACTTCTCTCGCCAGGCCGTTTCGTAGCCGGCGCGGTTTTTTTCGATGAGGCGACGCGGCCGAGGGTAGCCGCGCCTGTTGTCGCCAGGCCGGTGTGCGTATAATCGACCACTTTGTGAGCAAGAAGCGCGTTATGCAGTTGGTCCGAGGCCTCCAGAACCTGCGGCCCACCCATCGAGGGTGCGTCGCCACCATCGGTAATTTCGACGGCGTGCACCGTGGCCACCAGGCCATTCTCATGCGCTTGCGCGAACGCGCGGCCGAACTGGGCCTGCCCAGCTGCGTGGTGATCTTCGAGCCTCAGCCCCGTGAATTCTTCGGCCCGGAAACCGCTCCGGTGCGGGTCCTGCGCCTGCGGGACAAGCTGGAGTTGCTGGCCGCCGCCGGAGTGGACCGGGTCTTGTGCCTGGCCTTCAACCGGCGTTTGCGCGAGCTGAGCGCGGCGGAGTTCGTGCATACGGTGTTGGTGGACGGCCTTGGCGTACGGCACCTGGAGGTCGGCGACGATTTCCGCTTCGGTTGCGACCGGGCGGGCGATTTCGCCTTCCTCCAGCAGGCCGGTGCGCTGCAAGGCTTCACCGTCGAGGAGGCCGCCACGGTGGAGCTGGACGGGCGACGGGTCAGCAGCACGCGCGTACGCGAAGCGCTGGCGTCCGCGGATTTCGCCGCGGCCGAGCAGTTGCTCGGGCGACCCTTTTCCATCGCCGGGCGCGTGCTGCACGGGCAGAAACTGGCCCGCCAACTGGGCACGCCCACCGCGAACATCCAGCTCAAGCGGCGGCGCGTCCCGCTGACGGGCGTCTATGTGGTCAGCGTGCTGCTCGATGGCAGGCGCTGGCCCGGCGTGGCCAATATCGGTGTGCGACCCACCGTCCAGGGAGATGGCCGCGCGCACCTGGAAGTGCATCTGCTGGATTATCGAGGCGACCTCTACGATCGCCGGCTGAGCGTCACGTTCCATCACAAGCTGCGCGATGAGCAGCGATTCGCCTCCCTGGAGGCGCTGAAGACGGCGATCCACGCGGACACTGCCGCCGCCCGAGCCTATTGGCAGGCGTTACCCCTTGATGACGAGCCTGGACTGACATGAGCGATTACAAAGCGACTCTCAATCTGCCCGAAACGGCGTTTCCGATGAAGGCCGGTCTGCCTCAGCGCGAGCCGGAGATTCTGCAGCGCTGGGACAGCATTGACCTCTATCGGAAGCTGCGGCAGATCGGCGAGGGTCGCCCGAAGTTCATCCTGCATGACGGCCCGCCCTACGCTAACGGCAGCATCCATATCGGGCATGCGCTGAACAAGATCATCAAGGACATGATCGTCCGCTCCAAGACCCTGTCCGGCTACGATGCGCCCTACGTACCGGGCTGGGACTGCCACGGCCTGCCGATCGAGCACAAGGTGGAGACCACCTTCGGCAAGAACCAGCCGGCCGACCTCACCCGCGAGCGTTGCCGCGCCTACGCGACCGAGCAGATCGAAGGGCAGAAGGCCGGGTTCATCCGCCTCGGCGTGCTCGGCGACTGGGACAATCCCTATCTCACCATGGACTTCGCCAACGAAGCCGGCGAGATCCGCGCCCTGGCCGAGATCGTCAAGCATGGCTTCGTGTTCAAGGGCCTCAAACCGGTGAACTGGTGCTTCGATTGCGGCTCGGCGCTGGCCGAGGCGGAAGTGGAATACCAGGACAAGAAGTCCGACGCCATCGACGTCGCCTTCCCGGTGGAAGACGCCGACAAGTTGGCGGCGGCGTTCGGCTTGCCGGGCCTGGCCAAGCCGACCAGCATCGTCATCTGGACCACCACGCCCTGGACCATCCCGGCGAACCAGGCGCTCAACGTGCACCCCGAATTCGAATACGCCCTGGTGGATACCGGCGAGCGCATTCTGCTGCTGGCTGCCGAGCTGGTGGACAGCTGCCTGCAGCGCTATGGCCTGCAAGGCCAGGTGATCGCCACCGCGCAGGGCGAGGCGCTGGAGCTGATCCGCTTCCGCCACCCGTTCTACCCGCGCCTGTCGCCGATCTACCTGGCCGAGTACGTCGAACTCGGCGCCGGGACCGGTATCGTCCACTCGGCCCCGGCCTATGGCGAAGACGACTTCCGTACCTGCAAGCAGCACGGGATGAGCAACGACGACATTCTCAGCCCGGTGCAGAGCAACGGCGTCTATGTCGAGTCCCTGCCGTTCTTCGGCGGCCAGTTCATCTGGAAGGCCAATCCGAACGTGGTGGCCAAGCTGGAAGAGGTCGGTGCCCTGCTCAAGCACGAGGTCATCACCCATAGCTACATGCACTGCTGGCGGCACAAGACGCCGCTGATCTACCGCGCCACCGCGCAGTGGTTCATCGGTATGGACACCCAGCCGGACCAGGGCGCCACGCTGCGCGAGCGCGCCCTGGCGGCGATCGAGCAGACCGAATTCGTCCCCGCCTGGGGCAAGGCGCGCCTGCACGGCATGATCGCCGGGCGCCCTGACTGGTGCATCTCCCGCCAACGCAACTGGGGCGTACCGATTCCGTTCTTCCTACACAAGGAAAGCGGCGAGCTGCATCCGCGCACCGTCGAGCTGATGGAGGCCGTCGCCCAGCGAGTCGAGCAGGCCGGTATCGAGGCCTGGTTCGCCCTCGACGCCGCCGAGCTGCTCGGCGAAGACGCCGCGCAGTACGAGAAAATCAACGATACCCTGGACGTCTGGTTCGACTCCGGGACCACCCACTGGCACGTGCTGCGCGGTTCCCATCCGCTGGGCCATGCCAGCGGTCCGCGCGCCGACCTGTACATGGAAGGCTCGGACCAGCATCGCGGCTGGTTCCACTCCTCGCTGCTGACCGGCTGCGCCATCGACGGCCACGCGCCCTACAAGGCGCTGCTGACCCACGGCTTCACCGTGGACGAGAACGGTCGCAAGCAATCCAAGTCCCTGGGCAACGTGATCGCGCCGCAGAAAGTCACCGACACGCTGGGCGCCGACATCCTGCGCCTGTGGGTCTCGGCCACCGACTATTCCGGCGAAATGGCGGTCTCCGACCAGATCCTCCAGCGCAGCGCCGACGCCTACCGGCGCATCCGCAATACCGCGCGTTTCCTGCTCTCCAACCTGAACGGCTTCGATCCGCAACAACACCTGCTGGCGGCCGGCGACATGCTCGCCCTGGACCGTTGGGCGGTGGATCGCGCCCTGCTGCTGCAACGGGAAATCGAGGACGCCTACGGCGAGTATCGCTTCTGGAACGTCTACCAGAAGGTGCACAACTTCTGTGTGCAAGAACTCGGCGGCTTCTACTTGGACATCATCAAGGACCGGCAATACACCACCGCCGCCGACAGCGTGGCGCGCCGCTCCTGCCAGAGCGCGCTGTTCCACATCGCCGAGGCCCTGGTGCGCTGGATCGCGCCGATCCTGGCATTCACCGCCGACGAGCTGTGGCAATACCTGCCCGGCGAGCGTAACGAGTCGGTGATGCTCAACGGCTGGTATGGCGAGCTGAGCGCCTTGCCGGAAGGCATGGAGCTCAATCGCGAGTTCTGGGCCGAGGTGATGGCGGTGAAGACCGCGGTCAACAAGGAACTGGAGAATATGCGCGTGGCCAAGGCCATCGGCGGCAACCTGCAAGCCGAAGTGACCCTGTTCGCCGACGCCGGCCTGGCGACGACGTTGAGCAAGCTGGGCAACGAGCTGCGTTTCGTGCTGATCACCTCCACCGCCGAGGTCCAGCCCCTCGCCGCGGCACCCGCCGAAGCCACGCCGACCGAGGTGCCGGGCCTGTCCCTGAGAATCCTCAAGTCCGCCCACCCCAAGTGCGCCCGTTGCTGGCACCACCGCAGCGACGTCGGCATCAGCGCGGCCCATCCGGAAATCTGTGGGCGCTGCGTGGAAAACATCGAGGGTTCGGGCGAGGTTCGCCACTATGCGTAATGGCCGTTCGATGAGCCCCGCGCGCCGGGAGTTGACGCTATGAGCGCGCGCTTCGGCAAGTTGCCCTGGCTGTGGATCAGCGCGCTGGTGTTCGTGCTCGATCAGGTGAGCAAGAACATCGTATTGAATAACCTGCCTTATTTCGGCCGGGTCACGGTGATTCCCGGGTACTTCGACTGGACGCATATCTACAACACCGGCGCGGCCTTCAGCTTCCTGTCGGACGAATCCGGCTGGCAACGCTGGTTGTTCGCGCTGATCGCGATCGGCGTCAGCGCCATGCTGGTGGTCTGGATGAAGCGCCTCAAGGCGCATGAAACCTGGCTGGCCGTGGCCTTGGCGCTGGTGCTGGGGGGTGCCCTAGGCAACCTGTACGACCGCATGGTGCTCGGCCATGTGGTGGATTTCATTCTCGTGCATTGGCACGACCTCTACCGTTTCCCGGCCTTCAACCTGGCCGACAGCGGTATCACGGTGGGCGCGGTGATGCTCGCCCTGGACATGTTCCGTTCCAAGAAAACCGGAGAACCCGCCCATGACTGAGCCGCGAATCGGCCAGGACAGCCAGGTCACCCTCAACTTCGCGCTCAAGCTGGAGTCAGGCGAGGTGGTGGACAGCACCTTCGACAAGCAGCCGGCCACCTTCACCGTGGGCGACGGCAGCCTGCTGCCCGGTTTCGAGCTCGCCCTGTTCGGTCTCAAGGCTGGCGACAAGCGGGTTCTGCCGGTCGCGCCGGACCAGGGCTTCGGCCAGCCGAATCCGCAGAACGTGCAGGTGATGCCCCGCGGCCAGTTCGATGACATGGAGTTGTCGGAGGGCCTGCTGGTGATTTTCAACGATGCCGCCAACGCCGAGTTGCCCGGGGTGGTGAAGGCCTTCGACGCGAACAGCGTCACCGTCGACTTCAACCATCCGCTGTCCGGCAAACTCCTGACTTTCGAGGTGGATATCCTCGACGTGAAATCGCGGTAACCTGTCCGCCATCCGCCCAAGGGCGGGCCGGGAAGGGCGAATGCCCTTCCTGCCGGTACCGCCCGAGTCACGCCTTGGTTTCACCGCGCCGATACGAGGCCTTCCATGCAAATCAAACTCGCCAATCCCCGTGGTTTCTGTGCCGGTGTCGACCGCGCCATCGAAATCGTCAATCGGGCACTGGAAGTCTTCGGGCCGCCCATCTACGTGCGCCACGAGGTCGTGCACAACAAGTTCGTCGTCGAGGACTTGCGTGCCCGCGGCGCGCTGTTCGTCGAGGAGCTGGACCAGGTGCCCGACAATGTCATCCTCATTTTCAGCGCCCATGGGGTTTCCAAGTCGGTACGCGAGGAAGCCGATCGGCGTGGCTTGAAGGTCTTCGACGCGACCTGCCCGCTGGTGACCAAGGTGCATATGGAAGTGGCGCGCTACAGCCGCGACGGCCGCGAATGCATCCTGATCGGCCACGAAGGCCATCCGGAAGTAGAAGGCACCATGGGCCAGTACGATGCCCGGAACGGCGGGGCCATCTACCTGGTTGAGGACGAGGAGGACGTCGAGCGCCTGCTGGTCCGCAATCCCGAGACCCTGGCCTTCGTAACCCAGACCACGCTCTCCATGGATGACACCAGTCGTGTCATCGATGCGCTACGCCAGCGTTTTCCGAGCATCGGCGGGCCGCGCAAGGACGACATCTGCTACGCCACCCAGAACCGTCAGGACGCCGTGAAGCAGCTTGCCAGCGAGTGCGATCTAGTACTGGTGGTGGGCAGCCCCAACAGCTCCAACTCCAACCGCCTGCGCGAACTTTCCGAACGGATGGGCACTCCGGCCTACCTGATCGACGGCGCCGAAGACATGCAGCGGGGATGGTTCGATGGCTGCAGGCACATCGGCATTACCGCCGGCGCTTCCGCGCCCGAGGTGCTGGTGCGCGGTGTCGTCGAGCGCTTGCGCGCCTGGGGGGCCTCCGGCGCCGAGGAACTGGACGGGCGCCCGGAGAACATCACCTTTTCCATGCCGAAGGAGTTGCGGGTCAGGGCGATTTGAACTGCAAGCGCTGCGTATTCCGCTGCAGTATCCAGCGTAGCTGTGACGCCCACCTGTCAGGCCGCACCTGACTTACTGCAAGTAGCCGAGCTTGCAAGGGCATGCGTGCATCACCTGAGCCGATAAAGCGTATAGGATCAGGAGTCGCGGTGTGTAGCTATCAATGACGACAATTCAAAGGTCGCAGCAATCTGGCGACTCGATACGTAAAAAAAGCGCTGCTTCACGGAATGATGACCGTAAGAAGCTCGCATTAGCCCTCTGCGTTTCGCGGACGAAAGACGATTGCCATCACGCAAACGGATCAACGACTTTCGCAAAAGGTCGAGTGAACGAGTTTCCGCCCCATTGCTGAGGCGGAATCGGAGAAGCATTTACTTCCAGCAATCCGCCAGATCGGCGGTTCCTGTTTTGCTACGCACCCCAGCTTGATTCAACCCGAGAATGGCGCATTTCTTGTCGCGGGTCTGCGAGCCCGTGGGCGTAGCAGTCAGGGTGTAAGTTGTGCTGGTCACATTACTGACCGACAGTGTGTAGAGCTTATTGGCAGAGTCGGCGTTCATGCCCAGTTTGGCCACAGTATCGGCATAACTGTTGTTCTGGGCGAAGTAGCGCTCCTCGCGGGCCGCCGCATCGCTGAGCAATGCCTGCCCTTCCGAGCGATTGCTGCGGATCACATATTCTTGATAACTCGGATAGGCAATCGCAGCGAGTATGCCGATGATCGCCACCGTGATCATCATTTCCACCAGGGTGAAGCCCCGTGCCGTATTGCTTCGCATGATCAGTTCTCTTCTTCAGGTATGACTTGCCAGCTTTGGCGGCCACTCGAGTTGGGTCCGTAGTAGACCTTGGTATCTTCGCCAGAACTGAACAGCTGATCGCCGCTAAGAGTGAATCCCCCAGGGGAGCTCAGTTTCCGGCTGGATACGACGGCGCTGTTATAGGTGTCTTTCGAATCGACTTTGTCACTACCGTCCAGATCGAAGACGCTAAAAGTCGTACGAGCCCCAGAATAGGGGTTAATGCCGTATAGCCAAGTCTCCACCCCATCTTTGCAGGGATCGTTGTTAGGGGTCAGGGTGCTGAACAGCAACACTTGTCCACGGGCGGCCATGGGGTTGATCAGCATTTCGCCGGCCTTTGTGCTGCCTACTTGCAGATCCATCAACCAGCCCCATTGATTCACGCTGCTGTCCGCTGTTAATGGCGTGGCATTGGCTTTGTACCAAGTCGGCTTGCTTTCACTGACCAGACGGATCTCGTTGGTCGTGCCATTGATATTGGCATTAGCCTGGGTGGTTATGGTTTGGTTCAGTAAGCTACTTCGAGTAATGGTAGGAGGGTTGCCGGTCACCTCTGCCTTGGTTTTTCTGTCCCAGATTGCATAGACAGATTGGGCTCGCGTGGTGTTGACGTTGCCGTCGGTGCCCTCGAAATACTTACCGGTACCAAAGATCACCAAGTATCCCAATTGCGTCGGATGACGCACCAGAGACGGGGGCGCAGTAATGGGTTGTGCTGCGCCATTGGTACTATCTACGGCCGTGAACAAGGGCTTGCCGTTGTACGACGCCTTGATGTCCGCTGCCGTAGCGGTACCTATGACGCTCGACGCGAACGGATCGGCGGAAGCCGTGGATTTGGGGCTGAAGAGATCGAAGCGCCACAGGTTGCCCTGCAGGTCACCGGCATAGGCGTAATCTGCAATTCCATCACTGTTGTTGTCGGCCAGGCGGGTACTGGAAAGCCCGTTCGCCTTCGTGGCGTCTCCAGTCACCACCACTTCTTTGACCAGTGTGCCATTCTGCACATCGATCACGAACAGCGCCGCTTTATCGGCAGCGGCGCCCGTTTGGTTGCCGTAACCGTTACCCACCACCACCGCCCATTTGCCAGTATGCAGGCGAGCTACGGTCGGCTGCGGGAAGCTGTAGCCGAGATCATCGTGGGTGAACTCCCAAAGCAATTTGATGCTTGTGGGGTCCGTGACATCCAGAGCGAATAGAGAGCGGCCGCCGCCGCGCAGGGTACCGATCAGCACGGTATGCCAAGCACCGCTGTAGTACACGTCCGAGACCACCGGCGTACCATCCACATAGTAGCGATGCCCCCCGGACTGGTAGTTTTGACCGGACAGGCGATACAGATTCGGCATCACGGCCGTGGGAATGAAAGCGAAGGCTTCTGTGCCTGCGTCCGCGCTAGTGCCCGCCTTGAACCCATGCAACATGCCATCGTTGGCACCCACGTAAACCATGGAAGTGCGCTTGGCCTGTTGCTCTTGGTATGCCTTGTAGGCTCCTGCGCTGCCGTCGACTTTGTCCGCTAGGTAGGCCAGGTATTGGGCGCCCGATACCAGAACGGGAGATGAGTTCACAATGTCGCCCAGCACGCTGTTGCGTTGACGCAAGCTACCGCTGTTGAGCCCCTCCTTGCTGCGCTCGCCCCGCACGTAGTTGACGCGGTCCTCGCCGCGATTATCCGTCGCAGAACCGGTACTGTCCGGGTTGATATTGAAATAGGCCTTTTGGGCGTCCGTGAGGTTTCCCCAAGTGAAGTCCTGCAGTTTACTACCCGAGGCCGCAGCCATCTTGACCGTGCGAGCGGCGGTCAACTTACTTTTCGCACTCCAGGAAAGAGAGCGGGAACCCGAACTATTCAAGCTGTATTTCTTTAGATCACCACTCCAATCATCGCTGGAAAATTCGGTTTCATAGACTTCGTATGCATTGGCGCCGCTGACCTGGCTGGCGGAGACCGAGGGTCGGCTCGCCGAGGTGGTGTAGTTACCGATGCGGTTCAAGATATCGCTGAACGCCTGGACCACTTTGTCCGGGCTATCGCCGTTAAAGAACTCGCCCCGCGAGTTGACCGCTGCGTGCCACAGGTCATAGACGTTGTTGCTGCTATTGGCCTCAGCTTTAGGCCAACTGGCTGTACCTGCCTTCAGCGCCTCATAACCCGCACCGCCATAGGTTTCCCCGGTCCAGGGAATACTGGAGTTGTTGAGCGATGAGCCGAGGCCCAGACCTATGGTGAAGTTCACCATGTGCTGCCAGGTGGCCGGGTCGTTCCTCGGATCCCAGTAGCGCTTGTCAGGATCGGTATTGGGGGCAGTGACCGTAGGTTTGACCAAGTTGGCCAATCCGGATCGGGCATCCGTGTACCAATACTTGAAGGCTAAGTCCGCCAGCGTGTTCTCAGTGCTGTCCTTGAATGGCGTGCGCGCAGCGTAAGACGTGTTATCGGGCAGCGAAACCGAAGATCCATCCGTGTTACCCACGGTTATGCTGTTCGCGTTCCACATCCCGTCGGTCATCATTACATGGAAGCTGGGACGGCATCCGTAGATGGGTGACTGGACTGAAGTCCCCCTGCCGCCAGTACTGGTTAGTGGGTTTGGATCGTAGTACCAAGGCTCCTCCGTAGCGAGAAAGTCCCCCGCCCGTTTCATAGCCGCGTGAAGGTTGGTGCCTTGGTCGAATTTGATTGTGGGGAGCCAGTTGAAGAAGTTACCCCGATGGTAAGTGGTAAAGCGGCGAAAATAATTGGAGTTGCAACTGCCGGTCAGGCTGGCGCAGTTACCCAGGGTCTGCCAGGTCAGGCGTATGGATGTCGGCAACCCATTGAACGCCAGGTTCGCGGCGCTCAAAGTGGCTAGGCTACGAACGCGATAGAAGGAATACCAGATGGCAAAGTTGGTACGCTCATCTTTTCCCGCGCTCGTATCGTCTGCACGCAAGGTGCCTGAGGTGGAAGTAACGAAGACCAGACGATAGCAATTGTCATCGGCATTGGAGCGGGTGCAGCCACTCTGGCTCTGGTCGTACACGTAGTAATAGGCGGGCCCGCCCATCTGAGTGAGGTTGACCGTGAATGTGCTGCCGGACTTGCTGCAACTGGGCGTCTGGAAATTGGTAGCCGTAGCGGTGCAGGAGGCTGTGTATCTCGAGCTGGTGTCCGTGACGTTGAAGGTGATTCCGGATGCGCTGGTTTGGGAACCGGTACGGGTCGTAGTGAGAGTGAAGTCGGCAGCAGGGTTTTGCGCCAATCGAGTGCTTGTATTGCTATAGCCATAGGTGGAACCAATGCCCCCGGTGGGATCGTAGCTCCAGCCAACTTGATAGTTATTGCTCAGGTTCAATGAGCCCGTAGTACTGCTCGCATTGAAACCGTTGTTCCACGCCTGGGTGAAACTGGAACTGTATGACGTTGTGGCTGGACTGCCATCGCTATTGAATTTGATGGGGACTTGGTAGGTCACGTCAGGGTTGTAATACATGGGGTTGAAGTCGGCCGACTTCGCTCTTCGGGTAGCGCCCACCCCACTGATGTCATCGGGCACGAATGCCCAACGCATACTGCCAGAGTCATCCAGGGTGAGAATCAGGTTGGGGGCTACGCTGTCTGACAGGACCAGCGGTTTCTGGCTGATGTCCAGAAGTGTGGCTTGGGCCTGCGGTATGCCGAGGGTGAGGAAAAAGCCGATAAACCCGGGCAGCAGGGTTGTAATTTTGTTTCGCATGGTCATGTTTTCCTCACGCTCAGTTGAACACTTTGGCGGTAGTCGAGCGCAAATTGGTCGTGCGTTGCGTTTTGGTATTGGTGGTCCGGGCGTTCACTTCATATCGAAATGTGCCGATGCCTTGCATCATGTTTCCGTACTCGGGGTTTTCAGCTTCGCCGGATTCGCTGCCTGCGGGCGCCATCAGTGCATACCACTCAACAGTGGAATCGCTGGGCAGCGTGGTGTTATCGGCAGGCGCATAGGCGCGGTGCTTCCCCGTGGTGTCGAAAAGTTGGGCATAGGTGGGGTTGTCCGCGAGTAGGCAAGGCAGGGTGGACGTGCAGGTCGAAGCTGCTTCGAGCGGTTTCAAGGGCTGGGTGACTTGCCCTTCGCCCTCACGAAGTCCCGCTTCGGCGAAGTTGAGTAATTTCTGCTGCTCCACGAAGTTTCCAGTGACCCGGGACTCCAATGTCACTTCGCGTATGCTCGACAGGGCCAGCAGAGTGATTACCAGCAAGACGATCAGTGCGATGAATAAGGCCGCACCTTTTTGTCGCTGCGGTAAACGACGATTGACTGCACTTCTCATGGCATCAGATTCCTCAACATTACCGTGCCCTGGCTTACTTGATAGAGCTGGCCTTTATCGGCGGTCTTCAAGGTATTCACTTCGCTATCCGTCGCGCCGGTCAGGGCCTTCCAGTTCGCCAATGCGCTGGACGCATCGACGGAGTCCCGCAAGTTGGGATTGCTGCTACGCATCAAGGCTGTATAGCGAATCGAGAGAATCGGCGCGGTGGTGCTGGCTTTGGTATAGCTGAGCACCGCTCTCGGCTCTGTGTTGCTGCCGATACCCAGTTCGAAGCGCAGGTCGGCTACGTTGCTCAGCAGTGTGGCAGTGGCCGAGGCCAGTTTGACGGCTCCCGTTTCATCCACATGGGTGCTGGTGCACATCAAGTCATTGCCGTTCAGGTAGAGCCTTTCGATGAAGAACTCTTTGGCCGTGGTGTAGGGATTCGCGATATCCGTGAGGTTGGCTGGCAGATTGCCCAGGCAGTCCCGGTCCTGCTTGTCCCGCGGTTGATAGCGAATGCAAATGGAGCTGGCACTGTTGTACGCCACGCCGGCTCCTGCCGAGAAATCACACCCCGAAGCAGAAACCGTCGGAAACGCGACATCCGTGGCGGTATCGGGTCTGCGCCGATATCCGGCCTTGGCCAGCTCCTGCTGGAGGAGCAAGAGGGTGAAGCGGCTGCCTTCCTGGTTTTCCGCCTGGTTCTGCTGGAAGGTATAACTACGCTTGTTGTCGATATAGATCTGTGTGACGCCAAGGATCAGGAAAGAGCTGATAGCCAAGGCCACCATTAGCTCCACCAGCGATAGGCCGGATTGATATTTTTTGCTTTTCATAAGAATCCTAAAGCTGGGTGCGCAGACGGTAATAGCAGACGGCCGCATCTGGATTGCCGTCCAGGCACTCGCCTTTCTTGACGCTCCAGGCAAGCTGTATCTCGACGGCGGAGCCTTCGTTCGCGCAGACGTTCGGAGTCTTGGAACGGCAGATATACATTTCCTTGGCCAAGCTGCTTGCGCCTGGTAAGGATTTGACGACCTTGTTTTGCCAGCAGGCCAACTGCTTTGCAGGTGTGTCGGGAGTCGTCTTACACTCGGCATCCGTTGCCGCCGTGAAGGCGCTGTCCTTCGCCTTGTAAAAGTCGGAGCTGTCCGGCAACCCCTGGGGCATGGCACGCATCAGCTCGATGAGGTCGTTGGCCAGCGCTGCGGCGACATTGCGCTGCACAGAATCCTGAGTGTATTGGATGGTGCGTCCCTGCATGGCGACCATGCCGAGCACGCCGATGCAGATCAATACCAGCGTGATGAGTATTTCGATCATGCTGAAACCGCGGTTCGTCTTGTTCATGGTGTGCAGGTGCTCATATCGGTGCCACCGGCGTCCTTTTTGCCTCGGGGGAACATGCGGATGCTGCCGCTGCTCTGGATGAGCGTGGTGAACCCGCTGGCGGCCTGATCGTTGTAGCAGGTCAGAATGGTTGCGGCGGTGGCCGTTCCGTTCCAATTGAATACGATGTTGTCCGGTTTGGACTTGGTAACGGTGTTCGCGGGTTGTGCAAGGGTGCGCAAGGATGTGCTGTCAGCGTCCGTGCACTTTTTTTTGATCATCCAGGATCCGTTCTTCAGGCAGGCGGACATGCTTGCGCGGTTCTGCACCGCCAGGCTGCGGGCATATTGCAGCAAACCGTAGACCTCGTTGCTCGCCGCCTGGGTACGGTTGTTATTGATGAACTGAGTGAAGCTGGGTACCGCCAGGGCGGCGAAGATACCCAGCAAGCTGACGGTGATCATCAACTCTATCAATGTGAATCCGGCCAACTTGTTAGCGGATGGCATCCAGAAGACCTCAAAGCTATTTGGGACGATGATGCTCAAGCCGCGGACGAATGTCCCGCAGCGGGGGATGACCGGGTTCAGCCGTGGGACGACTGGTGAGGCCGCGTCGCTTCAGTTGCAGGAGGTCTGGGGATTCTGCCCCTGCTCCAGACCCTGCACGCGGCGAATTCGGCCCTGGCGGTTGAGCACGAGTTGCGAAACAACTTTCCCTTGACGGTCGCAGAAGAAGAACCGGCCATTGCCGAGTGGGGCGGTCCCGTTGCCTTGAAAGCGGATGCGCGACGAGGCGCCGGTCCAAGCCAGCCGATCCTGGACACCGAGGCGGTACTGCTTCAGAAGTCGCTGATCCGAAGCGAAATGGCTGACCCAGCCGCTTTGCCAATCGTCATCGCAGGTCTGGCCATCGGCAGATCCGCATACTTCTATGGCGCGGTTGTGCAGTACGCTATCAGCCCTTGCGCTGTTCAGATGCGCCTGGAGTTGATCGCGTAGGGCTTCCAGACGTGTCCGTTCCACCCATTGCCCGAAAGCGGGCAATGCCAGGCTTGCGAACACTGCGAGTAAGGCGAGGCAGAAAAGCAGCTCGATGAGGCCGAGCGCCTTTTGATGGGCGTGATGCATGAGCACGGTCCTTGTGCAGAGAGTGATGGAGCGGCTTTCCTTAGCCGCCCATTGTTTCTAGCGCAAAGGCCAAGTCTGTCAATAGCGCATCATTTTTGGTCATAGAGCGAGCAGTAATGACGAAGATCTTGGTGGTGGGTGGTGGAGCTATCGGTTTGTTGTCCACCTGGGCGCTGGCGCGGGCCGGACTGGATGTGGTGTTGCTGGAAAGCGGCGCGACGGGCAGAGAGGCGTCCTGGGCCGGAGGTGGGATCGTCTCGCCGCTCTATCCCTGGCGTTACAGCCCGGCGGTAACGGCGCTGGCGCACTGGTCTCAGGCGTTTTATCCAGAGCTGGCCGAACAGCTCCTGGAGTTGACGGGGGCCGATCCGGAGGTTCATGTCACCGGCCTTTTTTGGCTGGATCTGGAGGATGAGACCGAGGCATTGCTGTGGGCGCGGGCACAAGGCAGGGCTCTTCACCCGGTAGATATGGCGGCGGTACGCGGCGCTGTGCCGGTATTGGGCGAGGGGTTCAATCGTGCGATCCACATGCCAGGCGTGGCCAACGTGCGAAACCCGCGACTCGTGTCGGCCCTGCGACTCGCATTGGAGACCTTGCCGAACGTGACCATCGAGGAGCATTGCGCGGTGAGCGGATTCCTCCACCGAGGCGGGCGTGTGAGCGGTGTGCAGACCTCGGGGGGCGAACGCGAGGGCGATGCCGTGCTGGTCGCGGCGGGCGCCTGGAGCGGTGATCTTCTGGCCAATCTGGGCCTGGCCCTGCCGGTGGAGCCGGTGAAAGGGCAGATGATCCTGTACAAGTGCGCGGCGGATTTCCTGTCCAGCATGGTGCTGGCCGGGGGGCGCTACGCCATCCCTCGACGCGACGGACACATCCTGGTGGGCAGCACCCTGGAGCACGTTGGGTTCGACAAGCGTCCCACGGACGAGGCATTGGCCAGCCTGAAAGCGTCGGCCGAAACCCTGCTGCCAGACCTGATCGGTGCTTCAGTAGTCGGTCATTGGGCGGGGTTGCGCCCGGGCTCGCCGGACGGCATTCCTTTCATCGGCCCCGTGCCCGGCTTCGAGGGCTTATGGCTGAACTGCGGCCATTACCGCAACGGGCTCGTCCTGGCGCCTGCGTCCTGTCAATTGCTGACCGACCTACTGTTAGGGCAAGAGCCCATCGTAGATCCTGAGCCCTATGCGCCGACGGCGCGGCTCAGTGTACGTTAGGCGCGACTCAATCGATCCCCAGCTTCTTCAGGCGATAACGCATCGAGCGGAAGGTGAGGCCCAGGCGCTGGGCGGCGGCCGTGCGGTTCCAGCGGGTTTCCTCCAGGGCCTGCATGATCAGCTTGCGCTCGATGTCCTCGAGGTAGTCTTCGATATTGTCCACCTGGGCGAGAGACGCCTCGCCGCCCTCGCTGGTGCAGGGCGCATCGGTCAGGCGCAGGTCGTCCTGCTTGATCCGGTCGTCCTCGCACAGCGTGTAGGCGCGCTCGAGCATGTTCTCCAGTTCGCGCACGTTACCCGGGAAGCGATAGTTCTTCAGCTTCTCCAGGGCGTCGGGAGTCAGCTCGGCGGGGCTCAGTCCGCTTTCCGCGGCCAGGCGCTTGAGCATGGTTTCGGCGAGTTGCGGAATGTCCTCCCGGCGTTCGCGCAGAGGGGGCACGCGCAGTTCGATCACGTTGAGACGGTAATACAGGTCCTGGCGGAAACGTTCGGCGCTGACCTCGGCGGCCAGGTCCTTGTGGGTGGCGCTGAGGATGCGCACGTCCACCACCATTTCCTGCTGCCCGCCCACGGTGCGCACGGCTTTTTCCTGGATCGCCCGCAGCAGTTTCACCTGCATGGGCAAGGGCAGGTCGGCCACCTCGTCGAGGAACAGCGTGCCGCCGTTGGCCGCCTGGAAAAGTCCTTGCTTGTCCTCAATGGCGCCGGTGAAGCTGCCTTTCTTGTGGCCGAAGAATTCGCTTTCCATCAATTCCGAAGGGATGGCGCCGCAGTTGACCGGGACGAAGGGCCGGTCGGCCCGGGGGCCCTGCTCATGGATCAGCCGGGCGACCAGCTCCTTGCCGCTGCCGGATTCGCCGCTGATGTACACCGGTGCCTGGCTGCGGGCCAGTTTCTGCACCTGCTTGCGCAGCTCGCGCATCGGCGGCGAGTCGCCGAGCAGGCGGCTGTCCTCGCTGTTTTCCGCGGGGGTGGCGCTGCGCAGGCGCAGGGCGGTGGCGACCAGTTCGCGCAGGCGGGTCAGGTCCACCGGTTTGGTGAGGAAGTCGAAGGCGCCGGCCTTGAGCGCATTGATCGCGGTTTCCAGGCTGCCATAGGCGGTGATCATCGCCACCGGCACCTGGGGGTGGCGCTGCTGGATGTGCTGGACCAGTTCGAGGCCGCTGCCATCGGGCAGGCGCATGTCGGTCAGGCACAGGTCGAAGGGTTCGCGGGCCAGCCACTCGCGGGCTTCCTTGACGTTGCGGGCACTGCGGGTATCGAGCTTCATGCGCCCGAGGGTGATCTCCAGCAGCTCGCGAATATCGGGTTCGTCGTCGACGATCAGGGCTCTCTGGCGGGTGGTCATGGTCAGCTCAGCTTGCGCGGGTGGGCGAAGGTGATGCGGAAGCAACTGCCGCTCCGGCCTTCGCGCGGTTTGTAGTCGAGGCGGGCCTGATTGCTTTCGCACAGCTCGCGGGAAATGTACAGCCCCAGCCCCGTGCCCTTGTTCTCGGTGGTGTAGAAAGGTTCGAAGAGGTGGTGCAGGTGCTCCGCCGAAACGCCGGGGCCGTCGTCCACGACTTCCAGCACCGGCAGCTCGCTCTCCGCATCGCGGAACAGGCGCAGCCAGACCTGGCCTTTCGGGTTGCATTGGGCACTGTAGCGCATGCCGTTCTGCACCAGGTTGGTCAGGACCTGGGTCAACTGGTGGGGGTCCATGCGGGTCTGCACGGTGCCGGCGCCGGTTTCCAGGTGCAGGATTTGCTGGGCGCTGGCGGAGTTGCGGAACTCGCTGGCGAACCGGTGCAACCAGTACTTCAGGTCGAGCAACTGCGGTTCCGCCTGGCGCCGCCGCGACAGTTGCAGGACGTTCTCGATGACCAGATTCATCCGCCGCGAATGATCCTGGATGATCTGTGCCAGGCGCCGGTCGGCCGCGTCCAGTTCTTCGGATTCCTGCAATAGCTGTGCGGCATGGCTGATCGCGCCCAGCGGATTGCGGATTTCGTGGGCGATGCCGGCGGTGAGGCGGCCCAGGGAGGCGAGCTTGAGCTGCTGCGCCTGCTGGGCAATCTGCGAGACGTCTTCGAGGAACACCAGGGTATGGGTCTGCTCGCCGCGCTGGAGGGCGATGAAGCTGGATTGCAGCACCGGCGATTCGGCATGGATCTGTAGCGTCGGAGGGCGCATCGCTGGGTTGTGCAACCAGTCTTGCAGGCGCTTGATCAGTTCAGGGCAATGGGGGTCGAGAATCTTGCCCGCCAATTCGTCCTGGCCGAGCATGCTCAGGGCGCCGTCGTTGGCCAGCAGCACGCGATGTTGGGCGTCCAACACCAGGATGCCGGTGCGCATGCGTTGCAGGATGAGCGCGTTCAGCGCTTCCAGGTTGGCGACATCGGCGGCGCGCTGTTCGGCGAGTTTTTCGCTGTATTGCAGGCGGCGGCTGATGCCCTGGACGAACAGGGCCGCGGCGAAGCACAGGGCGCCCAATGCGCCGGCTTGCAGGTACTGGCTGGCCGCCGCCGGGCGGCTGAGGCTCATGTAGAAGGTGAGGTAGATCAGGCCGCTGGCCGCGACCGCCGCGATCAGCAGGCCGATGCGGCCGCGCAGGAGGATGTTGGCGATCGCGACGGCGACGATCAGCAGGTTGCCTATGCCGCTCGGGGTGCCGCCGGCGGCGTAGAACAGCGCGGAGAGCAGGATCACGTCCACCAGCGCCAGGCTGAACACCTGCAACAACCGCCGCGGGCGCTGCACCAGCACCGCCACCACGCCGTTGAAGATCAGGTAGAACCAACTGCCGTAGCGGAACAGCTCTTCCTGCACCAACTCCAGCAATTGGTTATCCAGGTCGCTGGAGATCAATAACACCAGCGCCAGGCCGATGGCCAGGCGATAGAAGTGATAGAGGCGAATGATGCGCTGGCCTTGCGGACTCGCCAGGGTAAGGTCTTCAGCGTTCACCGGTGGCGCTGTCCTGGCGCAGGTGGGCCTGGCTGCAATACCAGCGCTCATGCTCGGGCAGCGCATGACGGCGGGGCAGGTGAACGCCGCAGAGCGTGCAGCGCACCATGGGCTCCGCGGGCTCCGTGTCCGGTGTGGACGGAGCGGGGCGGGGCGCCTTGAGGCGACGCCAGAACCACAGGGCGGCGGCGATAATCGCGACCCAGAACAATAGGCGGAACAAGCCGATACTCTCGCTCAAGTTGACAGGCAGGCAGTGTAGACAAGTGGGCAGCGGGCGCCCAGCGTCGCGAAGGGGCGGTGGCCCCGGGGATCAGGCCGGCAGGTGCTTCGCGAGAGGGCTGCGGGATTGAAAAAGGAGGCCGCTGCCTCCTTCTTCGATGCCAGGAATGG
This sequence comes from Pseudomonas sp. RIT-PI-AD, assembly GCF_025642785.1. Classification (GTDB taxonomy): domain Bacteria; phylum Pseudomonadota; class Gammaproteobacteria; order Pseudomonadales; family Pseudomonadaceae; genus Pseudomonas_T. The sequence goes on along the minus strand of NZ_JANZKU010000003.1, from coordinate 23,492 downwards.
GCGGGGAACAGGTCAGTCGAAGACGCCGAAGGTCATGTAGCTGAACCAGGAGCGGTCGCTGTTGTTGGCGCGGGCTTCGTGCTCTTCCTCGCGGACTTCGTCCTGGTTTTCCGGCAGCAGCTCGGACGGGATTTCTTCCTGGGCGTCCTCGTACTGCTTGATGACATCCTGGCTCGCGCGGGTCTGGCCCGGCGGCAGCGGATCGTCGTTCTCGATCAGACCGAGGGTCGCCTTGGCCAGCCAGGAGCGGTTGTCGGCATCCTGCTCGCGCATCACGAACTTGCCGTCTTCCAGGCTCGGGTGGTCCGGGTAGTTCAGTTTCAGGGTTTCCAGGCTGGTCGCCGCCAGGTCGTCCATCGCCAGGTGCTGGTAAGCCTCGGTCATCACCGCCAGGCCATCGCCGACCGCCGGACTTTCCTGGAAGTTCTCCACCACGTAGCGGCCGCGGTTGGCGGCGGCCACGTAGGCCTGGCGCTTCAAGTAGTAATGCGCGACGTGGATTTCATAGGCGGCCAGCAGGTTGCGCAGGTAGACCATGCGCTGTTTCGCGTCGGGGGCGTAGCGGCTGTTCGGGTAGCGGCTGGTTAGCTGGGCGAACTCGTTGTAGGAGTCGCGGGCGGCGCCGGGGTCGCGCTTGGTCATGTCCAGCGGCAGGAAGCGCGCCACCAGACCACGGTCCTGGTCGAAGGAGGCCAGGCCCTTGAGGTAATAGGCGTAATCGACGTTGGCGTGCTGCGGGTGCAGGCGGATGAAACGCTCGGCGGCAGACTTGGCGGCCTCCGGCTCGGCATTCTTGTAGTAGGCGTAGATCAGTTCCAGCTGAGCCTGTTCGGCGTAGCGGCCGAAGGGGTAACGCGATTCGAGGGCCTTCAGCTTCGCGACGGCGCTGGTATAGCCCTTGCTGTCCAGGTCGGCCTGCGCTTGCTGGTACAGCTCGGCCTCGCTCAGGTTCTCGTCCACCACTTCCTTGGAGGAACACGCGGCGGTAAGGGCGAGGATGGCGATCAGCAGCAGGTGTTTCACTTGCATAGCGGCTTGCGTCCCTGTGACGGCTGGCTGTCTTGGGCGGAGCCGTCCTGTTATGATGGGCGCCCCGGTTCTCCCGGGACAAAGACGCCGTATTTAACCACAAGCGCGTGGCCGAAACCAAAGGCTACGCCCCCGCCCTTTCCGAGCATGTCGCAGATTAACAAACAGGCCATTCACCTTCGCGCCGAAGTACCTTTCGATCTGGGCGGTCAACGCCTGGACCAGGTGGCTGCGCAACTCTTCGACGAGCACTCGCGTTCGCGTCTTTCCGCCTGGATCAAGGACGGGCAACTCACCGTCGACGGCGCCGTGCTGCGCCCCCGCGACCCGGTGCACGGCGGCGCCGTCCTGCTGCTGGAGACCGAGGTCGAAGCGCAGGGCGAATGGAAGGCGCAGGACATCGCGCTGAACATCGTCTACGAGGATGAGCACCTGCTGGTGCTGGACAAGCCCGCGGGGTTGGTGGTCCATCCGGCCGCGGGGCATGCCGACGGCACCTTGCTCAACGCGCTGCTGCACCATATTCCCGAGGTGATCAACGTCCCCCGCGCGGGCATCGTCCACCGGCTGGACAAGGACACCACCGGATTGATGGTGGTGGCCAAGACCCTCGAAGCCCACACCAAGCTGGTGGCGCAGTTGCAGGCGCGCACCGTCAGCCGCATCTACGAAGCCATCGTGATCGGCGTGATCACCTCCGGCGGCAAGATCGACGCGCCCATCGGCCGCAGCTCGCAGCAGCGTCAGCGGATGGCGGTGATCGCCGGCGGCAAGGCGGCCGTCACCCACTACCGGGTCCTGGAGCGCTTCCGTTCCCATACCCATACTCGGGTCAAGCTGGAAACCGGACGGACCCACCAGATCCGCGTGCACATGAGCCACATCGGCTTTCCGCTGGTGGGCGATCCGGCCTATGGCGGGCGCTTCCGTATCCCGCCGGCGGCCAATCCCTCGCTGGTGCAGCAACTCAAGGAATTCCCACGGCAGGCGCTGCACGCGCGTTTCCTCGAGCTGGATCATCCGGTCGACGGCAAGCGCATGAAGTGGGAGTCGCCCCTTCCCGAAGACTTCACCTGGCTGTTGAGCTTGCTGCGCCAGGACCGCGAGGCCTTCGTCGGCTGATGGCCGACCCCTGGCTGATTCCAGACTGGCCGGCGCCCGAGCGGGTGCGCGCCTGCGTGACCACCCGCTTCGGCGGCATCAGCCAGGCGCCTTTCGACACTTTCAACCTCGGCGATCATGTCGACGATCTGCCCCGGGCCGTCGCCCACAACCGTGGGCGCCTGGTCGAGACCTGGGGTTGCCGCCCGGCCTGGTTGCGCCAGGTGCATGGCGTGCGGGTGGTCGAGGCCGATCCCGCTCAGGTCGAGGAAGCCGACGCCAGTTGGAGCGCCACGCCCGGCGTCGCCAGCGCGATCCTGACGGCGGATTGCCTGCCGGTGCTGTTCTGCGACCGCCAGGCCACCCGGGTGGCCGCCGCCCATGCCGGCTGGCGCGGGCTCGCCGCTGGCGTGCTGGAAAACACCCTGGCAGCTCTAGCCTCGGCTCCTGAGGACGTCATGGCCTGGCTCGGACCGGCCATAGGCCCGCTAGCCTTCGAGGTCGGCCCGGAAGTGCGCGAGGCCTTTCTCGCCGCCCATCCGCAGAGCGCCGAGGCCTTCCGGCCGAGCGCCAATCCCGGACGGTTCATGGCCGATCTCTACCAGCTTGCGCGCATTCGCCTGCGTGCCTGCGGCGTGACCGCGGTGTACGGCGGCGGCCTCTGCACGTTCGACGATCCGCGTTTCTACTCCTACCGGCGTGCCGCCCGCACGGGACGTTTCGCTTCCTTGATCTGGCTGGCCGAGGCCGCCGACGCCTGACCCCGGGCTTTCAGGCGCCCGTTGCGTGCGGCGCCCTTGAACCGGGCGGAAAAGGCCTCATCTATCCTGCATCTCGGCGGGTTCTCGTGTGTGGGGTGTCCATCGCTCCGGCCCGCTCTATAAAAGGAAGGGTGACTCCATGCGAATCGATCGTTTAACCAGCAAGCTGCAACTGGCCTTGTCGGACGCCCAGTCCCTCGCCGTCGGCCATGACCACGCGGCCATCGAGCCGCTGCATTTGCTCCAGGCCTTGCTCGACCAGCAGGGCGGCTCGATCCGTCCGTTGCTGATGCAGGTCGGCTTCGACATCCCTGGGCTGCGCCAGGCGCTGACCCGGGAAATCGACCAGTTGCCGAAGATCCAGAATCCCACCGGCGACGTGAACCTCTCTCAGGACCTGGCACGCCTGCTCAACCAGGCTGATCGCCTGTCGCAGCAGAAGGGCGACCAGTTCATCTCCAGCGAACTGGTATTGCTCGCCGCGATGGACGACAGCACCCGCGTTGGCAAGCTGTTGCTCGGCCAGGGCGTATCGAAGAAGGCCCTGGAGAACGCGGTGAGCAATCTGCGCGGCGGCCAGGCGGTGAACGACCCCAACGCCGAGGAATCGCGGCAGGCCTTGGACAAGTACACCGTCGACCTGACCAAGCGCGCCGAAGAGGGCAAGCTCGACCCGGTGATCGGCCGCGACGACGAAATCCGCCGCACCATCCAGGTCCTGCAACGGCGGACCAAGAACAATCCGGTGCTGATCGGCGAACCCGGCGTGGGCAAGACCGCCATCGCCGAGGGGCTGGCCCAGCGCATCGTCAATGGCGAGGTGCCGGACGGGCTCAAGGACAAACGCCTGTTGGCCCTGGACATGGGGTCGCTGATCGCCGGGGCGAAGTTCCGCGGCGAGTTCGAGGAACGCCTGAAGGCCGTGCTCAACGAGCTGGGCAAGCAGGAGGGCCGGGTGATCCTGTTCATCGACGAGCTGCACACCATGGTCGGCGCCGGCAAGGCCGAGGGCGCGATGGACGCCGGCAACATGCTCAAGCCGGCCCTGGCGCGGGGCGAGCTGCATTGCGTCGGCGCCACCACGCTCAACGAATACCGCCAGTACATCGAGAAGGATGCCGCGCTGGAGCGGCGCTTCCAGAAGGTGCTGGTGGACGAACCCAGCGAAGAGGACACCATCGCCATCCTGCGCGGCCTGAAGGAGCGCTATGAGGTGCACCACGGGGTGTCCATCACCGATGGCGCGATCATCGCCGCGGCCAAGCTGTCCCATCGCTACATCACCGACCGCCAGTTGCCGGACAAGGCCATCGACCTGATCGACGAGGCCGCCAGTCGCATCCGCATGGAAATCGACTCCAAGCCGGAAGCCCTGGACCGCCTGGAGCGCCGGCTGATCCAGTTGAAGATCGAGCGCGAGGCTTTGAAGAAGGAAGACGACGAAGCCACCCGCAAGCGCCTGCTCAAGCTGGAGGAGGACATCGACAAGCTGGAGCGCGAGTTCGCCGACCTGGAGGAGATCTGGAAGTCGGAGAAGGCCGAGGTGCAAGGCTCGGCGCAGATTCAGCAACGCATCGAACAAGCCAAGCTGGAGCTGGAGGCGGCGCGGCGCAAGGGCGATCTCAACCGCATGGCCGAGCTGCAGTACGGGGTTATCCCCGACCTGGAGCGCAGCCTGCAGATGGTCGACCAGCACGGCAAGCCGGAGAACCAGTTGCTGCGCAACAAGGTGACCGACGAGGAAATCGCCGAAGTGGTTTCCAAGTGGACCGGCATCCCGGTGGCCAAGATGCTCGAAGGCGAGCGCGACAAGCTGCTGAAGATGGAAAGCCTGCTGCACCAGCGGGTGATCGGCCAGGACGAGGCGGTGGTGGCGGTGGCCAACGCCGTGCGGCGCTCCCGTGCCGGTCTCGCCGATCCGAACCGGCCGAGCGGCTCCTTCCTGTTCCTCGGCCCGACCGGGGTCGGCAAGACCGAACTGTGCAAGGCATTGGCCGAGTTCCTCTTCGACACCGAGGACGCCATGGTGCGCATCGACATGTCGGAGTTCATGGAGAAGCATTCCGTGGCCCGCCTGATCGGTGCGCCGCCGGGGTACGTCGGCTACGAAGAGGGCGGCTACCTGACCGAGGCGGTGCGCCGCAAACCCTACTCGGTGCTGTTGCTCGACGAGGTGGAGAAAGCCCATCCGGACGTCTTCAACATTCTCCTGCAAGTGCTCGAGGATGGCCGGCTGACCGACAGCCACGGACGCACGGTGGACTTCCGCAATACGGTGATCGTGATGACCTCCAACCTGGGCTCGGCGCAGATCCAGGAACTGGTCGGCGATCGCGAAGCACAGCGGGCGGCGGTGATGGATGCGGTGAGCAACCACTTCCGCCCGGAATTCGTCAACCGCATCGACGAGGTGGTGGTCTTTGAACCCCTGGCCCGCGAGCAGATCGCCGGGATCGCCGAAATCCAGTTGCAGCGGCTGCGCAAGCGTCTGGCGGAGCGTGAGTTGAACCTGGAGCTGTCCAGCGAGGCCTTGGACAAGTTGATCGCGGTGGGTTACGACCCGGTGTACGGCGCACGCCCGCTGAAACGGGCGATCCAGCGCTGGATCGAGAACCCGCTGGCGCAACTGATCCTCGCCGGCCAGTTCCACCCCGGCGCCGAAATCAGCGGCCGGGTGGAGAACGACGAGATCGTCTTCGTCTGATTTCTGCCCTTGGAAAAGCCCCGCCTGGCGGGGCTTTTTTCTGCCTGCCGACCGAGGGTCCGGCTCAGAGCAGGCGGAGGAGGGTGTCCAGCGCCGCAGCCTGATCCTCGGCCAGGCCGGTGATATGGAAGCCGGCCCAGCAATGCCGGCCATCGGCTCCGGGGCGGTTCCACAGGCATTCGGCGTCCAGCTGGATATCGGCGATTCCGGCCAGGGGTTCGACCAGCACCAGGCGACAGCGCCACACCGAGTCGGTCTCGGCGGGATGTTCGCCGAACAGCAGGAAGCCTTCGCGGGTGAGGTCCACGACCCGCCCCAGACGCCGCGGCGAATCGCGATCCTGGACCTCCAGATGCAGGCCGGTGGGGAAGCGTGCGGACTGCCGGCGTTCGTTCATGGGCTCTCCTCAGTCGGGCTGGCGGGCACGGCCGGTGATGCGTTTGAGCGCGCGATAGATGGCCTCGAGGGCGCGGTCCATCAGGGGCGCGCGACGTTCGCTGGGTAGGCGACGCACCCGGCCGGACTCCATGTCCCGGGCCAACTGGTCGACCGCCTTGACCGCGACCCGCTGGCCGCGCCGGTCGACGAACATGTAGTTGCGCGTGGTGGGGCTGAACCAGGACAGCTTGAGCTGTCGCGGTGGCTGGCTGTCGGCGAATTCGAACCAGGTGCCGAATTCGGCCTGGCGCAGCTCCTCGACGAATGCCAGGGCGCGAGCCGAGAGCGCTTCCTCGGGCGGTCCGGGTGTCACGGCGGGTTCGTCGCCGCTCGGTTCGGCACCCGTCGTCGCCAGCGGCAGGGAGCGTTCGGTCTCCGCGGCAGGCCCTGGCGGGGCCGTGGCGACAGGCTCCCGGGCTTCGAGGAGGTTGCGCAGCAGGCGGCGGATCTCGTCGTCGTGATAGCCGCCGAGCAATTCCAGACCTTCCCGCAGGTCGGTGAGCAAGGCCTGGTACGAATCCGGTTCGAGGGTGTTTCCCGCGTCGTACTCGGCCAGCCGCTCGGCCACCGCGACGGTGTGGCTCCATTCCGCGCCGTCCGCGCCGTGGCGCAGCTGGACGAACGCCAGTACATCCACCCAGGTACGTTCGAGGAAGTCGCGAATCGGCGAGGCGGGCCGGTGCTGCTCCAGCGTCGCGGCGATGCGGCTGCCGGCCGCATGGCGTGCGTCGAGCAATCGGTCGCGGCCTTTCACCGCTTCCACCGCGCGGCGTTCGCGCAGGGCCACCCGGTGTTCGAGCCGGGCTACCTGGGTTTCGAAGTCGGCGAGGAGACGCTCGAACAGGCCGAGGTCGCCGTGGTATTCATGGATCACCCGGCCCACCAGGTCGCGCAGCGTCGCCAGCAGGCCGCTTTCCTCTTCTTCTTCGCCGTACAGAAGGGCGGCCCGGGCCATGGCGTTCAGCAAGGCTCGCGCGGGATGGTCGGGCTGGGTGAAGAGGGCCTGGTCCTGCAGGGCGATGCGCAGGTAGGGCGTATGCAAATGGGACAGCAGGGTCTTGTAGGCGTCGGGAATGCCGTCGTCGTCCAGGATGAAGTCGAACAGCATGCCGATCAGGTCGATCACGTCGGCTTCGCGTTCCCTCAACTTGCGCGGGTCCGGCCGGGCGCTCTGGTCTTCCAGGCGGCGCTGCAGTTCGGCCTTGAAGCCGGCGACGCGCTGCGGACGTTGCAGGCGCAAGGCCAGATCCTCGGCCGACTCCCGTTGCAGCCGATTGAGCACATCCAGCAGTTCGCGATTGCTGTAGGTGCCGCTGGCGCTGCGCGGCCCGAGGCTGGCGATTCCCTGGGTATCGGCGGACAGCGGGACATCGCCGGCCTGCCGCCGGCATTCGTCGAGCAGGGCGGCCAGGCTGACGAGCAGGGTGTCGGGATCGATCGCTTCCGATGGCGGCGGCGATGTTTCCGCCGGGGAGGCCGCGGACGCGCTGTCGGCCCGTCGTTCGCGGCCGACGGCGCGGTCCGGCGCAGGGCGCGCAGCCCCGTACTTCAGCTCGGGCAGCACCCCGGCCTCGATGAGGCGCGCGTTCAAGGCGTCGTACAGACCATCGAGGCTGTGCATCACCTGCTGATCGAAGAGCATATAAAGGATGGTCTTGATCCGCAGGGGGAAGGGTTCCGCGGCGAGCGTATCGCGAAAGGCCTGGGCAAGGGCCAGGGGACCCAGCGGATTGTGCCGCTCGCCATTGACCTCCCGCTCGTTCAGCTTGGCCAGGCGCTTGTCCAGGGCGTACAGCGCATGCGCGCAGCGCGAGCCGACCCGGCCGGCCATGCCGGCGACCAGCAGGGTTTCCTCGTACTCTTCCTTCTGCACCAGCGTCAGGCGCTCGGCGTCCAGTTCGAGGGGCGCGAGCTGGGCGGGCTTGCCTTCGAGGAAATCGGCGAAACCGTGGGCGACGTTCTGGTGATAACGCCGCTCCATATGCGGGCGCTGCTTGCGGATGTCGCGCAGATTGTCCAGGAACAGCGTCTGCACCCGGTTGTTCTCGGCCTTGTCGGCGCACTCGAACAGGGTATCGTCGGCGTGGACGAACACCGCGGAAAGGCGTTCGGCCAGATGGTTCATCGCCAGTTTGCGGCAGCTCTGCGCCAGCTCGCCGAGACGTGGCCGGATGCCACGGCTGGCCACTGTGGAGAGGGAAGGGGGCTTGTCCTGGTCGCTCATGGACTACCGAGCCGGCGCGCTGCGCGCGGACACGTCCTGTGTGGTGTCGTGGGCGCACAGATATAGCAGCCGACCGGATAACTGCAAAGCACTGTCTTGATTCGCTTTTCAAAGGGTTGACAGACGCTTCGGGAACCGTAAAATGGCGCGCCTCTGATACGGGAAACGCTAAACCGGTCCCGCGAAGAGCATGGAAGGCAGACGTTCCGCGATAGCTCAGTCGGTAGAGCAAATGACTGTTAATCATTGGGTCCCTGGTTCGAGTCCAGGTCGCGGAGCCAACTTCCTGCCGGGGTATAGCGCAGTCCGGTAGCGCGCCTGCTTTGGGAGCAGGATGTCGGGAGTTCGAATCTCTCTACCCCGACCACTTCTTGCAGGGTCGTTAGCTCAGTTGGTAGAGCAGTTGGCTTTTAACCAATTGGTCGTAGGTTCGAATCCTACACGACCCACCATTTAAGACATCGAAGCGGCCCGCCTTTCTGGCGGGCCGCTTCGTTTGTGCCCCATCGTTCTCGAGGGGCCCGCGCATGCCGCCTCCCAATAGCTTTCACCGGATTTGTCTCGACCTCGCGGCGCCCACGCCTTAGGTTCTCCCGCCTGCCGGCGGCAAGGGTGGCCTGCTCTCAGGCCAGGGGCGATCCTCAGCGCATCGCCAGGGCGACCCGCCTCGCGCCCGCGGGCCTTGTCATTTGATCAGGTGATGATCGAACCCTTGCTCCACCAGGTACTCCCAGGCCGCCTCGACCTCCTCCGGTATCGCCTGCTTGACCTGAAACCCCCTCTGCGGGTAGAGCTTGATGCGTTGCACATCCCCGACCATCTCATCTATCACCCCCAGCACCCCCACCTGATTGGAGATCTGCTCTGGAAAGCCATAGTCCGGCGCATCCACGTAGGCTTCGAGCCCCGGCCACTGGATGGGTAGGGTCAGCGCCACGCGACGGATCGAGTTCGGCTTGGTGAGGAAAGTCGCCCGCTTCACCCGGGGGAACATGGCCTTGGCGAAAGCGATGTTTTCGGCGAAGTTGGTGGCCCGCGCCTCCAGGCTGAACTGTTCGGGCCTGATGCCCAGCGCCAAGGCTCGCCGGGCGAACACGTCGGCCTCGGCCTCCTCCCACAGGTGGCGGGTCCAGTTGCCGGTATTGCCGGTGAACAGCAGGTGCGGGGCGACGCCTTTGCCCAGCAATTCACAGGCGTAGTCGCAGACCCGCAGATCGTAGGAGCCGCAGACGACGATCAACTCACAGGCCGCGTGTCGGCGCCCGGCGGAGAGGAAATCCCAGAGGACGGCGGCGTGACGCAGGGTAGGGGTCATGTCAGGCGAATCTCCGGGAAGCATGGGCGCCGATGAATAACCCGCCGCCGTCGAAGGCATGGGTCGATGTCCGGGCCTGCGCGACCGGCAGTGCCTCGAAGTCGGCGTACACCGCGGCCGCGCCGCCATCGGTCACCAGAGTGGGATCGCCGCCGATGGCCAGGCACAGCGCCCCGCTGTCCACCGCCGACCTCACCCCGCTGAGGGAGTCCTCGAACACCAGGCACTCGTGGGGCGGCCGATCCAAACGTTGCGCCGCCAGCCGGTAGCAGTCGGGCGCCGGCTTGCCGGCGTCGACGTCCTCGCGCGAGACCACGCAGTCGAACGTGTCTTCCAGCTCATGCTGGCGCAGCACGTGCTCGATACGCGCGGGCCAACTGCTGGTCACCAACGCCAATGGCACCGCGCCGTCGCGCAACTGGGCGATCAGCTTCGCCACCCCGGGCACCAGCGAGCAGTCCCCGACTTCCTCGATAGCGTCCACCCGTCTTTTGATGCGGCGGCGTTGCGCCGGATCGAAGTCGGCGAACAGCCTCTGCAGGGTGTATTCGCCCGGTCGGCCATGAATGTGTTCATGGATGAACGCCGGGCTGACCGCGATCCCCTCGCTGCGGGCGACGCTGACCCAGGCCCGCTCGATCAACTCGCGTGACTGGATGAGTACGCCGTCCATATCAAAGCAAACGGCCGTAAATGTTCGTGCTGTCATGGTTCGAGCTTCGCATCTTCTGATAGGCGATCAAGGCCAGCAGGCTCCCGACCAAGGCAAAGAGGGCCATTACGTAGTAGGAGCCGGCCGGCATCGTTTCGTACAGGTAGCCGGCGAACGGAGTGGCCAGACCCATCGGCAAGGCAACGGCAAGGGAATAGTAGACGCCCTGGGTGAACACCTGGATGTCCTGCGGCGCATGGTCGCGAATGAACCGCATGATCGCCGAGTGATAGGCGGCGAAACTCAATGCGTGCATGCACTGCCCCAGCACGATGAGCGACGTCGCCTCGCCGTTGGAAAGAAACGCCCAGCGCACCGCCGCGCAGGCGCTGGAAAACATCACCAGGGGGAGCGGGGAACAGCGCGCCAGGATCTTGTTGGAGAAGGCGAAGTAGGTGATCTCCGCCAGCACCGCCACGGACCAGAATATCCCCACCGCCGTCGAGGAATAGCCCTTGACGCCCCAATTGATGGACGCCGTGGAAAAGTACAGGGTGTGGCTCAACTGGATGAAGCTAGCCGCCGCGATGGCCAGCAGCAGGCTGCTGTTCTCGAACAGGCGCGTCCAGTCGGGCCGCTTGATGGCGCGGGTCGCCGGCGGTGCGGGTTCATCGGCGATCCGCCGGCGCAACCACAGGCAGCCCAGCGCGGTGAACACCATGCTGGCGGCGATCACGATGGGTACCCAGGATTGGCCGTAGCGCGTGAACAGCATGCCGCCCAAGGTCGACATCAGGATGAAGGCGGACGAGCCCACGGCCCTGACCCAGCCGTAATTCTGCAGGGCTTGCTGGTCGCGCTTGAGCAGGTACGACTCGGACAATGGCAGCACCACCATCCACAGGCCGCCGAACAGGATGCTCACGGCGACGAACGCGTAGAGGTGTGCGGGCAGGAAATAAAACAGCAACGTGCACGCCGCCGCCGAGAATCCCAGGATGGCGGCCAAGCGAATCTGGTCGACCCGCCAGTCCGCCACGTAGGTGATCAACACCCCGCTGACGACCTGGGGCCAATAGGCCGCCGCGATCAGCAAGCCTATCTGGCTGGTGCTGAAGCCCAGGGAATCCAGCCAGGTGGGCCAGAACGGATAGATGATCCCCTCGGCCGCGAAGAATCCGAAAAATATCAAATACATGCAGTAACCACGGAAAGTTCCTTGAAGACGGCTCCTTGAAAAGGGCTCCCTGGGGGAGCCCGGGCCTATCGGGTCATTCGAAGCGTTGCAGGGCGAAACTGTTCTTGCCTCGGCGCCAGACGATCAGCGACTCGCTCATGACCAGCAGGTCGATCATGCCTTCCTCGAGCGCCGCCAGCGCATCCTGGGAAGAACAGACGATCGGCTCTTCGTGGCGGTTGAACGAGGTGTTGATCAAGGCTGACTGTCCCGTCCGGTCGTGCCAGGCGGTGAGCAGCCGGTGCATGAACCTGTCCGCCTGGGGCCGGATCACCTGCGGCCTGGCGGTACCATCGATGTGCACCACGGCCGGGCTGGCCTCGATGAACTGCGGATGGCAATCGTAGGTCATGGTCATGGTATCGGCGGCGACCTGGTCCTCGGTCCAGCCGATATAGCAGTGCGGCGCCTGCTCGATGGCCGTCACCGGCCCGAAGGGCATGAACTCGGTGCGGTGCATGCGCTTGTTGAGCCAGTCGTTCACCTCGGCATCCTTGGCGTGATAGACGATGCTGCGGTTGCACAGCGCACGCGGGCCGAATTCCATCTTGCCCTTGAACATGCCCAGCACCTGGTTTTCCAGCAGCGCCTCGACCAGGACCTCGATGAGGTTGGCAGGGTTGTGATAAGCCAGTTGCGGATAGTCGCGGTTTATCAGGTTGATGTTCTGGGATTGAGTCCGGGCCTCGGGGCCGAGGGTCATCGCTGGGTTCCTGAAACGGGTGCCGTTCTTCAGGTAAGCCGTCCCCACTGCCGCCGCCAGGGCCAAGCCGCCGTCGCCCATGCAGGGCAGCACATAGACGTTCTTCACCGCGGGAATTTCGCGCAGACGCTGGTTGAGCTTCACGTTGCCGAATACGCCGCCGGCCAGGCAAAGGTTGCTGCTGCCGCATTGTTCCAGGTGGTGGGTGACCACGGCGACCAGCAGGTTTTCCGTGTGACGCTGCACGGCGGCCGCGATGTCCTCGGGCTTCTCCTTGGCCAGCAGGTTCTGCAGGGAATCGCTGTAGCCTTGGTACGACGGCAGGAACAGCTCGCCGCATTCGGCTTTGATGCGCCCGTCCTCGAAGCGGATCATCCGCTGCATGACCCCCAGCAGTTTTTCCGGATCGCCGAAGGCCGCGAGGCCGGTGATCTTGCCTTCATGACGGTTAGGCTTGTAACCCAGCAGATGGGTGATCCGGCCATAGAAATAACCGAGGCTGTCTATGCTCGTTTCACGCTGCAGTACCCTGGCTTCGTGGGGGCTGTAATAGGTCAGGGTCAGCGACTGGAAATCGCCGCGCCCATCGCAGGTCAGGGTCAGGGCGTCATCGAAAGGCGAACAGACATAGGCGCCCAGGGCGTGGCATTCATGGTGATCGATGTAATAAGCCTTGCCGGTCAGGCCCTGCGTCGAAACGAAGTCGTCGAACTCCGCTCTTTTCTCTTTATCGTTGTTTATTTCATCGGTGATGCGCTTGCGAAAGAGCGCAAGCCCTTCCGGGTTGTGTCTGACTTCATCGACGATGCGATCGAAATACAGGGGGAGATGTTTGTCGGCATTGAAGCCGGCATTCCATCCATAGGCGACGTAATCGATATCCCGGAGGGTCATGCCGGCCTGGCTCAAGACGAATTCGATGGATTGGGTCGGCCAGATCCGATGATCCTTCACACGGGTGAAACGCTCTTCGCTTACAGCCGAGAGAATCTGGTCATCGCGGACCAGGCAGGCACCCGACAAATCATTATTGGTAATACCTAAAACGATCATAACAACCTCCTTGTTCTCGCCAATTTAATAACCACCAGGGGTGGTACGGCATCACTCCGAAATCATCCCCTGATTTCAAACCCGCTGGCCCGAAGGCCGCTGACGCCCGATCTAGACACCTCTAGATCATCGAGACGTTCCCAGCCTAGCACCTCACCCGAAAGATGTCGGATCGACCGCTATACCGAGTGGTGGCCTTCTTATTCCGAACGTCACTCGGCTTGCATCGAGGATGCGTGCTGGGTGTGCCGATAGTCGGGGTTCTTCATTACGCTTCGGTGACGGCCCGGATAGCGGGGGTCATTACTTCCAGGGCAGTCGCGCCTCCGGGCGCGACCCGCGCAGGGAGCACGCTTCGGGACGACCCGCCGGCCGTTGCAGATCCTATCGGCGGCGGCCGGCCGCTCGGGCAGCCTCCGCAAGGGCGGGTCATCCCTTCGCGACCCTTCAGCCGGGGAGGCGAGCGCTGGCCGCGGCGGGCATGATGCGCAGGGTCGCGGCCCAGAAGGCCAGGGCGAGCAGGCTGACACCGGCGCCCAGCGCGCAGACGCCCTGCCAGCCCGCGAGGACATAGACCTGGGTGGCGCCGATCGCGCCGAGGCCGCTGCCCAGGGCGTAGAACAGCATGTAGCACCCTACCAGGCGGCTATGGGCCTCCGGTGGGGTGCGCAAGATCAGGCTCTGGTTGGTGACGTGCAGCGCTTGGCCGGCGAGGTCGAGCAACAGCACACCCAGTACCAGGGCCCACAGGTGCCTGTCGCCCAGCGCCAGGGGCAGCCAGCAGAGGGTCAGCAGGAGCAGCGCGGCGCCGCTGGTCCATTGGCCCAGGCCGCGGTCTGCCCAGTGCCCGGCACGCGCGGCGGCCAGCGCACCGAGGACCCCGACCAGGCCGAAGGCGCCGATCGCGCTGTGGGAAAAGGAATGGGGAGGCGCGCTCAGGGGCAGCACCATCGCACTCCAGAAGATGCTGAAGGCGGCGAACATCAGCAGCGCCAGCATGCCGCGGATCTGCAGGACGCGCTGGCTCAGCAGCAGGCCGAGCATCGACCCCAGCAGGCGCCCGTAGGACAGGTGCGGGCTGGGCGAACACTGGGGCGGAAGCATTCGCCAGAGCAGCGGCCAGAGCAGCAGTGCCAGCGCCGCCGAGCTGAAATACACCGCCCGCCAGCCGCCCAGGTCGGCGACCCAGCCCGCCAGCGCGCGAGCCAGCAACAGGCCGATGACCACGCCACCCTGGGCCGCGCCCACCACCCGACCCCGTTCCCCCGGTGCCGCGCAACTGGCCGCATAGGCGATCAGGCCCTGGGTCATGGCCGTGCCCAGCAGGCCCACCGCGAGCATCCCGGCGAACAGGGCGAGGGGCGAAAAGGCGCTGGCCACGGCGACCAGCGCGGCGCTCAGGAAAAACAGTTGCGCCAGCATCAGGCGGCGCCGATCGAGCAGGTCGCCCAGGGGAACCAGCAGCAGCAACGCCAGCGCGCAGCCCGTCTGGGTCAGGCTGACCACGCCGCCGATGGCGCCCTGGGCGATGCCGAACTCTTCCGCCAGGGCGTCCAGCAGGGGTTGTGCGTAGTAGACGTTGGCCACGCTCAGCGCACAGGCCACCGCGAACAGCATCACCCGTGCCGAGGCCATTGGCGGGGCGCCTTCATCGACGAGGCCGGGCGGCGCATGGGGAGTGGAAAGAGGAATCATCGCAGGCTCCTTTTGGTTTCAAATAAAAACCAGATGGCAGCCTAGGTCGATGAGTTTCGAAATGCAACCGCTTTCGGGGTGACGCCTGCTCGCGCGTCGATTCGCGTGTTACCGTGCGGCCGTCGATTTCCAGGAGGTTCCATGGTCACGCGCAAGATCCAGGCGGCGACGCCTTGCCCCGTGGCGCGGGCGCTCGACGTCATCGGCGATCGCTGGTCGCTGCTGATCGTCCGCGACGCCTTCGATGGCCTGCGGCGTTTCGGCGAGTTCCAGAAGAACCTCGGCGTCGCCCGCAACATCCTCAGCGACCGCCTGCGCGCGCTGGTGGAAAGCGGGGTGCTGGCCATCGCCCCGGCTTCCGATGGCAGCGCCTATCAGGAGTACGTGCTCACGGACAAAGGCGAGGACCTGTTCAAGGTGGTGGTGGCGTTGCGCCAATGGGGCGAGGCGCAGCTGTTCGAGCCGGGCGAGGCCCGCTCGGTGCTGGTCGAGCGGGCCAGCGGCGATCCGGTCGGCCCCTTGCTGTTGCCGGGCCGCGATGGCGCGGCCCTGACGTACGCCGCCACCCGGGTGGACAAGGCGGCCGACGGCTAGGGCAGCGTCAAGGCGAACGCCCGCAGGCGGTGCCCGTCCGGGTCGAGGCCGACGAAGGTGTAGCCGAAGTCCAGCGAGGTGGGCGTCTGGGCCATCGTCACGCCACGGCGCGACCACTCGGCGTACAGGGCGTCCACGGCCTGCGCGTCGGCCACCGGAAAGCCCAGCTCGCCGTGATCCCCGGAAGCGGGCCGGGCGTCTGGCTTCACCGTCGGCCGCGCCCAGAAGCCGAGTTTCGTTCCGTTGTCCAGGACGAACAGGGTAAAGCCGGGAGAGGACTCCACCGGCGTCTTGCCCAGCAGGTCGGCATAGAAAGCGGCGCTGGCGAGAGGGTCCTGCACGTACAGCAGGAGATAACGGGGATCGGTCATGTCGGCGCTCCATAGGGTGAGGAAGGCAACCCCGGCGATTTGCCGGTGCCTGCGCGCAGCCTAGGCCGGTCCACTGTCAGTTTTCGTCAGCAGCCCCGCTCGTCGGCGCCTTGCCGTGGGGTCGGGGTTCGCCGATGCCCTGGCTCTGCCGCCATGCCTCGATCAGCGATTGCCGGTTGCGCGGGTAGCGCTGCTCGCACAGCGTCATGTGCTCGATCCGGTCCAGGCGGAAATGACGGAACCCCTGGCGCAGTTCGCACCAGGCCACCAGCATTCGCACTTGCTCGAAATACCCCAGCGCGAACGGCCAGACCCGTCGCGAACTGGAGGTTTCCCGCTGGTCGCGGTAGCGGATGTCCAGCTTGCGTTCCTGGCGGATGGCGCGGCGCAGGGTCGGCAGGTCGACATCGCCCTCCAGCACCGGCTGACCGGGGCCGACCAGCAGGCCCGCGTCCAGGGTGTCGCGCAAGCGTTCGGGAAGTACCGCCGCGATCTTCGCCAGGGCGTCTTCGGCGGCGGCGGCCAGGCGCGGGTCGCCGCGCCGGACGACCCAGCGCGAGCCGAGCACCAGGGCTTCGATTTCCTCGTCGGAGAACATCAACGGCGGCAGCACGAAGCCGGCCCGCAGCACGTAGCCCAGGCCGGGCTCGCCTTCGATGGGCGCACCCTGGGCCTGTAGCGTGGCGATGTCGCGGTACAGCGTGCGCAGGCTGATTCCGGACTGGGCCGCCAGGGCCGCGCCGGTGATCGGGTAACGATGGCGACGCAGGATCTGCAGCAGATCGAGCAGGCGTTGGGCGCGGGACATGGCGGGTCGACAGGAAGGGACGGGCGTCTATCTCACCCGCCCTGCACGCGCCTGGCAAGGGGAGCGGTTTCAGGCTGCCCGAGTCGCGTGCCGCTGCAGGCCCGCCCGGATCAATGACTCGGCTCACCGGGCCGCGATGCGGAGAAAACCAACGGGGGGCATGCAGGTTTCGCTGCGCGGCCCATCCTGCTGGGCGCGCGCGTGCTCATCAAGGCCTCAAATGATGCCGCGTTCGCGCAGGCCCTGGCGCTGCGCCTCGCTCAGGCCGAGCCCGGCCAGCACGTCGTCGGTGTGTTCGCCCAGGCGCGGACCGCCGGCGCCGATGCGGCCCGGGGTGCGGCTGAGCTTGGGCAGGACGCCCGGCACCTTCAGCGGGCCGGTGGAGGTCTGCACCTGCTCGATCATCCGCCGTGCCAGGTAATGCGGGTCGGCGACGATATCGGCGGCGGTGTAGGGGTAGCCTGCCGGCACCCGGGCGGTTTCGAGCGCTTCGATCACCTCGTCGCGGCTGCGTTGGCGGGTCCACGCGGCGATGGCCACGTCGATGCGTTCGGCCTGTTCGCTGCGCCCGTCGTTGTGCGCCAGGCGCGGGTCCTCGGCCAGGTCGGGGCGGCCGATCAGGCTCATCAGGCGCTTGTAGATGCTGTCGCCGTTGCCGGCGATCAGGACATAGGCGCCGTCGTTGCAGGGATAGGAGTTGGACGGGGTGATGCCGGGCAGGGCGCTGCCGGCCGGTTCGCGCACATAGCCGAAGGCGTCGTATTCCGGCACCAGGCTTTCCATCATGGCGAACACCGACTCGTAGAGCGCCACGTCGATCATCTGGCCCAGGCCGCTGCGCTGACGCTCCTGCAAGGCCAGCAGCACGCCGATCACCCCGTACAGCGAGGACAGCGAATCGCCGATGCTGACGCCGACGCGCACCGGCGCCTGGCCGGGATGACCGGAAAGGTGGCGCAGGCCGCCCATGGCTTCGCCGATCACGCCGAAGCCCGGCAGGTCGCGGTAGGGGCCGGTCTGGCCATAGCCGGAGATGCGCAGCATGATCAGCCGCGGGTTGAGCGCGGCCAGGGCGTCCCAACCCAGCCCCCAGTCCTCCAGGGTGCCGGGGCGAAAGTTCTCCACCAGAATGTCGGCCTCGGCGACCAGGCGGCGCACGATGGCCTGGGCCTCGGCCTGCTTCAGGTCCAGGGTCAGCGAGTGTTTGTTGCGCGACTGCACGTGCCACCAGAGCGAGGTGCCGTCCTTGATCTTGCGCCATTTGCGCAGCGGGTCGCCGACGCCAGGCGGTTCGATCTTGATCACGTCGGCGCCGAACTCGCCGAGCAGCTTGCTGGCGAAGGGGCCGGCGATCAGCTGGCCCATTTCAATGACCTTGAGGCCCTGCAAGGGCAGGCTGCCCGATTCCCGCGTCATAGGCGTACTCCTTCGAGGATGCGACGCAGCATGGAACAGTCGCGCGCGCCGGGCAAACGCTGGATCGCCGCCTGCCGTCGCGCCAGGGATGCCGGAAGACCCCGGTATGCGCCCTTCGCCGTGCCGCAAGGCTCTGGACGAGCGTCCGCCCCGCCGCTCGGGCGAAGCGGACCGTGCCGGTCAGTGCAGCTTCAGGCGCGGGTCGGTGCTGCGGCCGATGCGGTCGCTCAGCATCAGCAACAGGGTGCGGAAGGGACCGTACAGGGCCACCTGGTGCATCCGGTAGAGCGAGATGTAGAACATCCGCGCCAGCCAGCCTTCCAGCTTCACGCTGCCCATCAGGTTGCCCATGAGATTGCCCACCGCGCTGAAGCTCGACAGCGAGATCAGCGAACCGTAATCGCGGTAGACGTAGGTTTCCAGCGGCCGCCCTTCGAGACGCGCCTTCAGCGAGCGGACCAACAACGAGGCCTGCTGGTGGGCCGCCTGGGCGCGGGGCGGCACGTTATGTGCGCTGCCGTCGCCGAGCGGACAGGCCGCGCAGTCGCCGAGGGCGAAGATCGCGTCGTCGCGGGTGGTCTGCAGGGTCGGGCGCACCACCAGCTGGCCGAGCCGATTGTTCTCCAGGCCATCCAGGTCCTTGAGGAACGCCGGTGCGCGGATACCGGCGGCCCACACCTTGAGGCTGGCGGCGATTTCCCGGCCGTCGCGGGTCTTCAGGCCCTCGGCGGTGACCTCGCTGACCGCGGTATCGGTAAGCACGGTGACCCCCAGTTTCTCCAGGGTCTGGCGCACCGGCCGGCCGATGCGCTCGGGCAGCACCGGCAACACCCGGGGCCCGGCCTCCAGCAGGGTGATGCGCATGTTTTCCGGCTGGATGCGGTCCAGCCCATAAGCAGCCAGTTCATGGGCGGCGTGATGCAGCTCGGCGGCCAGCTCCACGCCGGTGGCGCCGGCGCCGATGATGGCCACGCTCATCTTGCTGTCGTCCAGGCGATTGGCGTGGGCGCGCAGGTAGTGGCTGAGCATCTGCCGGTGGAAACGTTCGGCCTGGGCGCGGGTGTCGAGGAAGATGCAGTGCTGCGCGGCCCCCAGGGTGCCGAAGTCGTTGGTCATGCTGCCGACCGCCAGCACCAGGGTGTCGTAGGCCACCTCGCGGGCGGGCACCAGTTCGCGGCCGTCCTCGTCCAGGGTCGCCGCCAACTGGATCGCCCGGCGCTCGCGATCCAGCCCGCTCATGCGGCCGAGCTGGAACTCGAAGTGGTTCCACTTGGCCTGGGCCACGTAGTTGAGTTCGTTCTCGGTGGCGTTCAGCGAGCCGGCCGCGACTTCATGCAGCAAGGGTTTCCACAGGTGCGTCAGGTTGGCGTCGGCGAGGATCACGCGGGCTTTGCCGCGCTTGCCCAGGCTCCTACCCAGACGGGTAGCGAGCTCCAGGCCGCCGGCGCCGCCGCCGACGATCACGATGCGATGGGTCATGGGATGCACTCACAAGGCTTGGGAAATCCGGGGGCGTCGCGGGCGAGCGCAGGAGGCGGCTCATAGCACCAGGCGACTGATGAGGCGGCTGAGCAGGCCGAGGGCGATGACGATCAGCAGCAGGATCAGCATCAACCGCCAGGGGCGGAAGGGCTGCCGCTCGACCCGGTGCTGAGGCGCGCTCAGGTAGAGGTCGACCTTTTGCTGGTCATCGGGGCTCAGGCGGCTGGTCATGGAAGGCCTCACTTGATAGTGGGAGTCATTCTAGTCGGGCAACGCCTCGACGCCTACGCCATCGTCGAGGCGGATGATGCCGCCGCTCAGGACCCGTGCGGTGATCCCGCCGTGGCCGCGCACCGCCTGGAAGGTGCCCTTGCCGAGGCGTTCCTCCAGCCGCGCGCAGGGCTGGCACCAGCCGGTGGTCTCGAGGATCGCGCCGCCGATGCGGAAACGCCGACCTTTCAGGCTGAACAGATTGATGCCGCTGATCGCGAGGTTGCGGCGCAGATCGATGGGCAGGACCGGCTTGCCGAGCAACCCGGCGATCACTTCCAGGTGTTCCCACTGGATCAGCGTGACCTGGCGGGCGTTGCGCGGGCCGGGGCGGGCGTGGTCGCCGGTGAGGCCGGCTTCGCGGCGGGCTTCCACTGCGTCCAGCTCGAGCATCGCGCCGCGGGATTCCGGGCGCACGCCGATCCAGTGCACCCGGCCACGTTGTGGCACCTCGGCCAGCAGGGCCTGCAACGGACTCACAGGCCGACCCCCACGTCGAAGAGCACGCTGCGGCCGAGGTTATGGCGGAGGAAGTCCGGCGCGTCGGGGTGGGCGAACAGCACCCGGGCGAAGGTGGGCCCGACCAACGACAGCGAGCGCCAGCCCTGGCGGAGGAAGTCGGAGGGCGGCGGGAAGGGGCTGTTGAAGTCCAGCACGACGCGCTTGAGATTGACGAAGGCGATCAGGTCGAGCTCGCCGAGTTCGAGGCGGCGCTCGCCGTAGTTATGGGCTTTTTTCTGCAGGGTGGGCGCCAGTCGATTGAGCAGTTCGCTGGCGGGAATGCGCTTCGGTCGCGCCTCGCGGCGCACCAACTGGCTGAGGGAAAACGCGTTGCGCCGGCGGGTGAGCTCGGCACGCCATTCTTCGTTCAGGCGGCGTCCGGCGTCGAGCACGAAGAACACCTCGAAATTGGCGTTGCGGAACAGCACGTCCGGCGGTTCCGTACCGCCGCCGAACTCCTCCAGGCGGTGCGGCAGGTTCAGGGCTTGCAGCAAGCGCTGGCATACCCAGCGCTCGCGTTCCCATTTGCGCGCATTGGAAAGGAAGTCATTGGCTTGCTCGGCCTGGCGGGTGAGCAGGCGCAGGTAGTCGGACTCGTCCATGCAACGGAGCTTAGCCCGCTACCAGGGCGATTTGGTACCCCCGTCGTAGGGTTTCGCCAGGCCAGCCTTCAGCAGCAGGCCGCCGAGGCTCTGACCGTCCACCCAGACCTCGGCCAGCAGGCGGAAATACTTGTCGCGGCGAATATTGCGCAACTCGATGCGCTTGGCTCCGCGTAGCCGTGCGACGCTGAACTGCTTGGCCAAGCGTGCCAGCTCGCGCACCCGCGGCCGGTTGTCACGCATCTCCGGCGTATCGATGCCGTAGAGCCGCACCGGGACCCGCAGGCCGACCACCGGCGGCCAGCCACGGATGGTGGCGCGGAAGGTGTCGCCGTCGTAGATGCTGGTGATCTCGTCCACCACCACCTGGCCGTAGGTGTCGTCGCGGGCCAGCGTCGGGGCACAGATCGCCATGAAAAACATCAGAAAAAACAATCGCATGAGTTGTCCCCAAGGTCGCGAAGGGGCGCCACTCTAGCGAAAAGCGGCATGCGCGTCGCGACATTCGTACGCACGGGCCGCGCCGTGCGGCGGTGTACACTGCGGCTTTGTCCGAGGGTGCCGAAACCATGCTGATCCGTCCGGTCGTGCCCGCCGACCACGCCGCCTTGATCGAACTCTGGCAACGCATGGAGGGCCTGCGACTACGCCCCGACGACGCGCTCGCGCCCTTCGTCGCCTACCTGGCGCGCAACCCGGGCTTCAGCCTGCTGCTGGAGGAGCGCGGCGCAGTGGTGGGCAGTCTGATGGCGGGCCACGACGGGCGTCGTGGGTATCTGCAACACCTGGCCGTGGACTCTCCCTATCGGCGGTTCGGCTGGGCTACCCGCCTGCTCGACGAAGCTTTGGCTCGGCTGGCGGCCGCGGGCATCGAGAAGTCCCACGTCTTCGTCCTCGACGAGGCGCCGCAGGCGCGGGCTTTCTGGGCGCGGCAACCCGGTTGGGGCGAGCGCACGGATATCCGGGTGTTTTCCACGGGAGGACGTCGATGAGAAGCGGCTGGGTATTGATCCTGCTGGCCTTGAGCGCGGGAGCTTGGGCCATCGAGCCCGGCGAACGCCTCGCGCCCTGGACCCTGCTCGATCAGCACGAGCGGGCCTATAGCCTCGACGATCAGGTTCGGGTCTTGCTGGTGGCGCGCAGCATGGCCGGCGCCAAGCTGGTCCAGGCTGCCTTGGCGGAGCGGCCCAAAGATTATCTGGAGCGTCGCCACGGGGTTTTCGTCGCCGACATCAGCCGCATGCCGGGGCTGGTTTCGCGGCTGTTCGCCCTGCCGGCGATGCGGGATTATCCCTACCGGGTCATGCTCGACCGCGATGCGCGGATCGCACCGCGCTACATGGCGACGGAGGAGGGCGTGATGGGCCTGTTCCTGCGCGACGGCGTGCTTCGGGAGAGACGCCTGCTGGGCTCGGCCGCCGAGGTGACGCAGGCGCTGGAGTCGGACGCCCAGGCGGTCGCCCGGTGATCGCCGCCACGCTGCTGTCCCAGGAAAGCCTCAGCCTGGGCTGGGCGCTCTATCTACCGGTGCTCGGCTGGGCGACCTGGCGGGCACCCTGGCTGGAGCTGTTCAGCGACCTGCGCCGGCAGCACCTGGTGTTCGGCACCGTGCTGGTGTTGTTCCTGCTGTGGATGGTGCGCCGGGACTTCGATTCCGGCGTGTCCTTCCACTTCATCGGCATGACCGCGGTGACGCTCTTGCTGGATTGGCCCTTCGCGATCCTCGGGGGGCTGGTGGCGCAACTGGGGCTGGTGATCCTGGGCCGGCAGGACCTGGCGGCCGTCGGCATCAACGGCGTGCTGTTGGTGCTCCTGCCGGTGCTGATCACCGAGCTCTGTGCGCACTGGGTGGAGCGTTTCCAGCCGCGCAATCTGTTCGTCTACATCTTCTGCTGCGGGTTCTTCCCGGCGGCGCTGGCCGCGCTGATCTGCACGCTGGTCGGCCTCGGTGTGCTGTGGATCGACGGCCTGTTCCCGATGCCACCCTGGCTGGAGGATTTCGCCGGCTACCTCTGGTTGGTGATGTTTCCCGAGGCCTTCATCAACGGCACTGCGATCACCGCGCTGGTGGTGTTCTGCCCGGACTGGCTGGAAACCTTCAACCGCTCGCGTTACCTGCAAGCGCCCTGGAAAGACGACGACAAATCGCGCTGATGCCGGGGGATTCACCGCTTCGATGACGTTCCCCGAGCGCCTTGGCGATTGACCTGGATCAGCCGGGCGCCTTTCCAGTCGCCCATGATGCGGGGATCACTACGGGAGTCATGGGAATGGACGTATACGGTTGGGCCAAGCAAGCGCTGGAGGAAACCCTGGAGCAGGCGCGGCGGCAGGGGTTCGACGACGGGCTGGCATTGCGCGCTCTGCTGGGTACCTTGGTCAGCCGCAGCAAGGAGACCCGTTCCGCCGCGGACCTGGCCGCGGAGCTTCTTTTCCTGGCGGACAACCTGGACGACGAGCGCGATTATGGGTTCATGCGGCCCTGAAGTCGGGAGCACGCTGCGCCCGGACGATCGATCCGCAAAAAAGAGGTGAG
>NZ_JANZKU010000029.1 GCF_025642785.1 Pseudomonas sp. RIT-PI-AD | reverse complement strand
ACCGGGCGTGTAGCTCAGGGTGCCGTTGGCGTTGACGGTGACGCTACCGTGATCGGCCCGGGCACCGGTGACGGTCAGGGCGTCGCCATCGGGATCGCGGTCGTTGGCCAGTACGTTGACCGTGACCGGCGTGTCGATCGCCGTGCTGGCATTGTCGGCCGTGGCGATGGGCGCAGCGTTGGCCGGCCCCGCCGGCGCCGTGACAGTGATGGTCACGGTGCTGCTGGCGGTGCCGCCGTGGCCGTCGGCGATGCCGTAGGTGATGGTGTCGGTTCCGGTGAAACCGCTGCCGGGCGTGTAGCTCAGGGTGCCGTTGGCATTGACGGTGACGCTGCCGTGGGAAGCGCTGGCGCCGGTGACGCTCAGGGCGTCGCCATCGGCGTCGCGGTCGTTGGCCAGTACGTTGACGGTGACTGGGCGATTCTGCTGGGTGGTCGCGCTGTCGGGCCGGGCCTCCGGCGGGGTGTTGGCTGGCTGGGGCGGCGGCACCGGCGCGGTGACGGTGACGGTAACGCTGCTGCCGGCGGTACCGCCCTGGCCGTCGGCGACGCCGTAGGTGATGGTGTCGGTGCCACTGAAGCCGTCGTTCGGCGTATAGCTGAGGGAGCCGTCGGGGTTGACGGTGACGCTGCCGTTGGCGGCGCTGGCGCCGGTGAGGGTCAGCGGGTCGCCATCCACGTCGCTGTCGTTGCGCAACACGTCGATGGTCACCGGCGTGGCGCTCGGGGTGCTGGCGCTGTCGGGGTTGGCGACCGGCGCATCGTTGACCGGCGCGACCTCGACGACCACGGTGCTGACCACGCGGTTGCCCTGGCCGTCGTCCACCGTCACGGTGAAGCGGTCGCCGCCGTTGAAGTTCGCGGCCGGCGTATAGACGAAGCTGCCATCGGCGTTCAGTACCAGCGTGCCGTGGGCCGGTGCGTCGCCCAGGCTATAGCTCAGGGCGTCGCCATTGCCGTCCTCGGCGCTGACAGCGCCGCGCAGGGGCGTGTCCTCGTCGGTGGCCAGCGTCTGGTCGCGGGTGGTGGGCGCGACGTCTGCCGGCGTCACGGGTTGCGCCGTGGCCTGGAAGAGGGGCGTGGCGGGCGTGTCTTCGACGGACTCGGCGCTGCTGGCCAAGCCGAGCGTAGGGTAACCGATGCTCGGTTGTACCTGGTCGGCGGTGGCCTCGAGGATCACATAGCTGCTGCCGCCGCCCGCGGCGCCGTTGCCGGCTCCCGCTGCGGTTCCGCCCGGGCCCGCCGCCGTGGCGTCGAGGGTCTGGGTCGGGTCGTCGCCGGCACTGATCGCCCGTTGCAGTTCCGCCACCGAGGGCGCGTCCTGGGCGATGCTCGGCGCCGCTGCGGGCTCCAGGTCAGCCTGGCTCCACTGGGAGTCGCGGCCGAGGTCGAGGATGCGCCCGTCGACCAGCTCCAAGGTGACGCGGCCGTCGGCCCCGGTCATCACTTGGTCTCCGCTGAACAGCCGGTCGCCTTCGACCAGAAGACGCTGCACCCCGTCCGGGGAAAGGGCGAAAACCTGGCCAACTAGACTTTTGACGATGGCGATAACGCTGCTCATAAGGACCTCATGTCATCAGGGAGCGGCCGACCGGCGGGCGGCGGCCAGCGCGTCCGCCGGAAGGGGCGGGCGTTGGAACGAGTGGGAAAGAGGGGTGGCGCCGAGTTGGCAAATTGGCGTCATTACTTTGTCAAACATTTGGCGCTGACAACCGAAAAGTATCTTTCTGCCAAACTATTGACCTATTGTGCGACATCCTAAACAATTCGCCGGTTGATGTCACTTTGATATTCGAGCCGTTGTGAGCCGCTCGTCACCCGTCGTGCGAAGTCTCCCCAGGCCGTCCGTGCCCCGTGAAAAGGCACCTTGATCCCACACCCTTTCGACGCTCCCTACCGGGGAGCTTTTTTCTTTGAAGGACACCTTTTCGATGCGTATCCGGTTTGCTTCCTTTTCCCTGCCATTCCTGCTGCTTTCCAGCCTGTCGCTGCAGGCCCAGACCCTGCAACAAGCCATGCAGCAAGCCATGGACGTGCACCCCGAGATCCAGGCCGCGATCAACGGACGCCTGGCGGCGGATCACCAGCTGGACGCGGCGCGTGGCGGCTATCTGCCGTCGGTGGACCTGCTCGCCGGCTATGGCCGCGAAGGCACTGACGACACCTCGACCCGCTACGGCCGCAGCGGCAATCACTGGGAAACCCTGAATCGCAGCGAGTCCAGCCTGCGCTTGCAGCAGATGGTCTTCGACGGTTTCGCCACGGCCGGCGAGGTTGGCCGGCAGAAAGCCATCGTCAACTCGCGCGCCTACGCCTTGATGGGCACCTCTGAGCGCACCGGCCTGGATGTGGTACAGGTCTACCTGGAAGTGCTCAAGCGCGAGGAACTGGTGCGCCTGGCCGATGAGAACCTGCGCGGCCACCAGCGCATCTTCGACCAGATCAGCCTGCGCTCCCAGCGAGGGGTCGGCAGCACCGCCGACCGCGATCAGGCCGACGCGCGCCTGGCCCAGGCGCAGAACAACCTGTTGACCGAGCAGACCAACCTGACGGACGCGCGCACCCACTACTTCAGCGTGGTCGGCATGGAGCCGGTCGAGCTGAGCCTGCCCAGCGGCGTGCCCGGCCAATTGCCGGAGAACCTCCAGCAAGCCCGCGAGCAGTTGCTGTCGAACAACCCGACCCTGCGCTCGGCGGAATCCGACATCGCTGCGGCGGAGCAGCAGTACGATGCCGCCAAGTCCTTCTTCTATCCGCGTTTCGATGCCGAGCTGTCGCGCACCGCGGATAACGACATCGACGGCCAGCCGGGTCACAGCAACGAATGGCAGGCGATGCTGCGCATGCGCTACAACCTGTTCGCCGGCGGCAGCCACAAGGCCGACCTGGAGGCCAAGTCCTACCAGGTCAACGAGGCGCTGGACATTCGCAACAACGCCCTGCGCATGCTCAACGAAGAACTCGGCCTGGCCTGGAACGCCCTGGATAACGCCCGCCAGCAGAAACCCATCGCGCAGCAGTACGTGGACTACAGTTCGCGGGTCCGCGAGGCCTATCGCAAGCAGTTCGGCCTCGGCGACCGCACCCTGCTGGACCTGCTCGACAGCGAGAACGAACGCTTCACCGCTCAGCGCCGGCTCTCCGAGGTGGCCTATACCGAGCTGTTCAGCCAGTATCGGCTGAAGGCGACCATGGGCGAGCTGTTGCGCAGCCAGGGCGTGGTCGCGCCCATGGCCACCGTGGTGCAGAACGAAGTGAAGACCAAGGTGCGCCTGCCCGGCCTGAATTGATCGCTTGCCCTCAACCGTCAACCCGAGTGTCCCCGCGTGGAACCAGAAGTCAGCCCGACGCACGTCAACCATGATCCCCGCGCGCAGCACGACGACCCGTTGCTGGATGGCCTGCTGGCGCTGTGCGTCCTGCATCAGAAACCCGCCAGCCGCGCCATGCTCACCACCGGCCTGCCGTTGCCGGCGCAGCGCCTGAGCGCGGAGTTGCTGCCCCGCGCGGCGGCCCGCGCGGGCTTGCAAGGGCGCCTGCTGCAAAGGCGCCTCGAGCAGATCCCGCTGATCGCGTTGCCGGCGCTGCTGTTGCTCAAGGGCGGCCGCAGCGCGGTATTGCTGGGTTGGGAGGCGGATGGCCAGGCGCGCCTGCTGCTCAGCGAAAGCGAGGGCGGCGTGGCGCGGGTCAGCGCCGAGTTGCTGGCCGAGGACTACAGCGGCCGGGTATTCTTCGCTCAGCCGCAGCACAAGTTCGACCTGCGCCAGGGCAACCTCATCCCGCGCACCCGTTCCTGGTTCCGCGACACCCTCAAGCGCTCGCGCTGGCTGTACCTGGACGCGGTGGCGGCCAGCCTGCTGATCAACCTGATCGGCCTGTTCGCCCCGCTGTTCGTGATGAACGTCTACGACCGGGTGGTGCCGAACCAGGCCGCGGCGACCCTCTGGGTGCTGGCGGTGGGCATTTCCGGCGCCTATGTGTTCGACCTGCTGCTGAAGACCATGCGCGGCCTGTGCCTCGACCTGGCCGGCAAGAAGACCGACCTGATCATCTCCGCCACCCTGTTCGAGCGAATCCTCGGCATGGCGATGAAGCACCGCCCGGCGCGGGTCGGCAGCTTCGCGCAGAACATCCATGAGTTCCAGACGCTGCGGGATTTCCTCGCCTCGCTGACGCTCACCAGCCTGATCGACCTGCCGTTCACCCTGCTGGTCCTGCTGGTGATCGGCCTGCTCGGCGGCTACCTGGTCTGGGTGCCGCTGCTGGCATTCCCCCTGGCGGCGTCGATCGGCTGGCTGTTGCAGCGTTCCCTGGCCGAGACCATCGAGCGCACCATGGCCCTGGCCGCCGAGCGCCAGTCGAGCATGATCGAGACCTTGAGCGGGCTGGACGCGGTGAAGGCGAACAACGCCGAAAGCGAACGGCAGTACCTCTGGGAGCAGACCATCGGCACCCTCAGCCGCCTGGAACTGCGCGCGCGCATGCTTTCCAGCCTGGCGCTGAACGTCACCCAGTTGATCCAGTTGCTGGCCGGCGTGGTGCTGATCGTCTGCGGCGTCTACCAGATCATCGACGGCAACCTCAGCATGGGCGGTCTGATCGCCTGCTACATGCTCAGCGGCCGGGCCCTGGGGCCCCTGAGCCAGCTGTCCGGGTTGATCACCCGCTACCAGCAGGCCCGCCTGACCGTGACTTCGGTGGACCAGATGATGGACCTGCCGCAGGAACGCCACGAAGACGAGCGGCCCCTGACCCGTCCGCACCTGCAGGGCGCCATCGAACTGCGTGGGATGAGCTTCACCTACCCCAACCAGCAGAACGTCGCGCTGAAGGACGTCAGCCTGGTGATCCGTCCGGGCGAAAAGGTCGGCATCATCGGCCGCAGCGGTTCCGGCAAGAGCTCGCTGGCCAAGCTGTTGATCGGTCTGTACCAGCCCGACGGCGGCAGCCTGCTGGTGGACGGCGTGGACATCCGCCAGCTCGACGTCAGCGAATTGCGCCACAACATCGGCTACGTGCCCCAGGACATCCACCTGTTCAGCGGCACCCTGCGCGACAACCTGATGTTCGGCGCGCGCTACGTGGAGGACGAGTTGGTGTTGCAGGCCGCGGAACTCGCCGGCGTCCACGAATTCGCCCGCTTGCACCCCCAGGGCTACGAGCTGGCGGTCGGCGAGCGCGGCCAGCAACTGTCCGGCGGCCAGCGGCAGAACGTCGCCCTGGCCCGCGCGCTGCTGCTCGACCCGCCGATCCTGCTGCTGGACGAGCCCACCAGTTCCATGGACAACGCCGGCGAAGAACGCCTCAAGCAGCGCCTGGCGGCGGTGATCGCCGGCAAGACCCTGCTGCTGGTGACCCATCGGGCGTCCATGCTCTCCCTGGTCGACCGCCTGGTGATCGTCGACAAGGGCCAGATCATCGCCGACGGCCCCAAGGCCACGGTCATGGAAGCTTTGAAGAAGGGGCAGATCAGTGTCTCGTGAGGTCCGCAAGATCGACCGCGATGCCGGCCAGTCCGGCTATTTCGCCGCGCGCGAAGCCCTCGCCGGGCAACCCTTGCCGGAGGTGAAGAAAGCCCTGATGGAGGATGCGCCACGGTTGGTGCGGGCGACCATCTGGGTGCTCCTGGCGTTTTTCCTGTTCATGTTCGGCTGGGCGCATTTCGCGGTGATCGATGAGGTCACCCGCGGCGACGGCAAGGCGATCCCCTCGTCGAAATTGCAGAAGGTGCAGAACCTCGAAGGCGGCATCGTCGCCGAGCTGTTCGTCCGCGAAGGGCAGGTGGTGGAGGCGGGCGATCCGCTGTTGCGGTTGGACGACACCCGGTTCGTTTCCAATGTCGGCGAGACCGAGGCCGATCGCTTGGCCATGCTGCTGCGGGTGGAGCGGTTGTCCGCCGAAGTGGAGGGGCGCCCGTTGCAGTTCCCCGAGGCGGCGCGAACCTCCGCGCCGGGTCTGGCGGCCAGCGAGGAGGCATTGTTCCAGAGCCGCCAGCAGCAGTTGCGGGACGAGGTGGCGGGCATCGAGCAACAACTGGTGCAACGCCAGCAGGAGTTGCGCGAGTTCGTCTCCAAGCAGGAACAGTACCGCCATAGCCTGGCGCTGCTGCGCCAGGAGATCGAGATGTCCGAGCCGCTGGTGGCCGAGGGCGCGATTTCCCGTGTGGAAGTGCTGCGTCTGAAGCGCGCCGAGGTGGAGAACCGTGGCCAGTTGGACGCCACCAGCCTGGCGATTCCGCGCGCCCAGGCGGCGATCAAGGAAGTGGAACGCAAGGTGGAGGAGACCCGCAGCCGGTTCCGCAGCGAGGCCCTCGGCCAGTTGAACGAGGCGCGCACCGACCTGAGCAAGGCCGAGGCCACCGGCAAGGCGTTGTCGGACCGGGTCAGCCGGACGTTAGTCACCTCGCCGGTACGCGGGATCGTCAAGCAATTGCTGGTGAACACCATCGGCGGCGTGATCCAGCCGGGCAGCGACCTGGTGGAAATCGTGCCCCTGGGCGAGAACCTGCTGGTGGAGGCACGTATCCGTCCCCAGGACATCGCCTTCCTGCATCCCGGCCAGCAGGCCGTGGTCAAGTTCACCGCCTATGACTACACCATCTACGGCGGCCTGCAGGCCAAGCTCGAACAGATCGGCGCGGACACCGTCACCGACGAGGAAGGCAACAGCTTCTACCTGATCAAGCTGCGCACCGACCGCAGCCAGTTGGGGACCGACGAGCACCCGCTGCTGATCATCCCCGGGATGGTCGCCACGGTGGACATCATCACCGGCAAGAAGACCATTCTCAGCTACCTGCTCAAGCCCATCATCCGCGCCAAGGCCGAAGCCCTGCGCGAACGCTGAGGCGACCGCCCGGCCTCCGCGAGCGGGCTAGAGGTCCGCCAGCGGGTGCGGGCCGTCCCAAGTCGCTTCGAAGTGCGCCTCGACCACCGCGCCGGGCACGCTGTCGATATCCGGCCAGTGCCAGCGCGGCGCCTGGTCCTTGTCCAACAGGCGCGCGCGAACCCCTTCGGGAAAATCCGGATGGCGGCAGCAGTTCAGGCTCATGGCGTATTCCATGCGGAACACCTCGGCCAGGGACAGCGGCTTGGCGCGACGGATCTGCTCCCAGACCAGGCACGCGGTCACCGGGCAGCCGCCGGCGAGGGTCTTGGCCGCGCGCGCCAGCAGCGGGTCGGCATCGTCGCGCAACCCCAGGATGGCGTGCCAGGCGGAGGCCGCGTCAGTTACGTCGAGCAACTCGTCCAGGCGTTCCCGGCGCGGCAGCCACTGGGCGTCCGGCAAGGCCGCGCGGGCCTCGTGGGCCAGGGCCTTGAGCAGGCTGTCGACCTGCGCCCGCGGGCGCTCCTGCCAGTTGAGCTGCACCAGTCCGTCGAGCAGGCGTTCCTGCTGATCGTCCCGTAGAAAACGGTCGGCCAGATCCAGGTCGAGGGCGTCGCGGGCGTTGATCGGGCTGCCGGTGAGGCCGAGGAACAGGCCGAGCTTGCCGGGCAGGCGCGAAAGGAAACGGCTGGCGCCGACGTCCGGGTACAGGCCGATGTTGATTTCCGGCATGCCCAGGCGGCTGCTGGGCGTGACGATGCGCACGCTGGCGCCCTGCAGCAGGCCCATGCCACCGCCCAGCACATGGCCGTGGGCCCAGCACAACAGGGGTTTCGGATAGGTATGGATGCGATGGTCGAGGCGGTATTCGTCGGCGAAGAAGCGCGCCGCCAGCGGCGGCACCTCCGCCGGGTGCTGACGGCAGGCCTCCACCAGCTTGCGCACGTCGCCGCCGGCGCAGAATGCCTTGTCGCCGTTGCCGCGCAAGACCACGCAGGCAATGCCGGGGTCCTCGGCCCAGGCCACCAGGCGGCTGTCCAGGCCCTGGATCATCGGCAGGGTCAGGGCATTCAGGCTGGCTGGAGCGTCCAGGGTGGCGATGCCCAGGCGCATGCCATCCTGGGCCGGGCGTTCTTCGAAATGCAGGTTCATGGGCGACTCTCCGGGCGCGCGGATGCGCCCTTGGCGAAAAGGATAGGGACGGCGGCGAGCGCCGGCTGCGCGCATCCGGTGATGGCGGATCGTCGGCGTTTCCGCGGCGACGTCACCGGGCGCTCGTCGCGTCCTCGGCGCGCCGGCGACCCGGGTTCCCGGCCGACGCCGGTCGGCACGGGTTGCCGGCAGCGCGCGAGGGTCGGGCTCACCGGTTGCGCCAGTGCGGGTCGCGTTTTTCCAGGAAAGCGTTGACCCCTTCGCGGGTGTCCTCGGCTTCGAACAGGTCGACGAAGCGCTCGCGCTCCTCCGGCAGCCAGGCGCTCGGCCCGCGCTCGCGGGCGCCCTGGATCAGCGGTTTGATCGCGCGCACCGCCACCGGGCTCTGCCGGGCCACCTTGGCCGCCAGCAACAGGGCGGCGCCCCTGGCTTCGCCGGCGTCCACCACCTGCTCCACCAGGCCGATGCGCAGCGCGGTGTCGGCATCGACCCGTTCGCCACAGAGGATCATGCGCTTGGCCCAGCCTTCGCCCACCAGCCAGGGCAACGCCTGGGTGCCGCCGGCGCAGGGCAACAGGCCGACGCTGGCCTCGGGCAAGGCCAGTTGCGCCTGGCGCTCGACGATGCGGATATCGCAGGCCAGGGCGCACTCCAGGCCGCCGCCCATGGCATAGCCGTTGATCGCGGCGATGGACACGCCGCGGAAGTCCCGCAGCGCCTCGAAGGCCTCGCCGAAGCGCCGCGCCATTTCCCGGGCGCGGGCCTTGTCGCCGTCGGCGAACAACTTGAGGTCGGCGCCGGCACTGAAGAACTTCTCGCCTTGCCCGGTGATCACCAGGGCGTAGATGTCATCGTCGCGGTTGAGGTGCTCGACCAACTGGCGCAGGCCGATCAGCGATTCCCGGTCCCAGGTGTTGGCGGGCGGGTGATTGATGGTCAGCAGGGCGGTGTGGCCGTGCTTTTCCACGGTGAGTTTGTGGGTCAGGTCGAACGGTCCGGGGGTATAGGCTTCGACGGCCGTGTTCATGGTTTTCCTCCTGGTCGTGACGTCGCGCGCGCCGCTCGGACTTGGCCGCGCGCGCCGGTGGAATGCGGGCCCGCTGGCGAGCCCGCGATCCCCGAGGGTAACGCTCCACGGGACGCTATTCGAGGGGTTCTTCCTGCGCCTGGAACAACCCGGCGATTTCCGTTTCCAGAGCGGCTGCGTCCGTGTCGATGCCCAGGGCCATGGCGCTGTCGCGGACATGGCGCTCCAGGCTGTGGTCGGCGAGGTAGCCGTAGCGCTGGTGCAGGCCCACGGCCTCCTCGCACAGCGCCCGGCTGCGTGCGCCGGCGAAACGCGCGGCCAGGGCGCAAGCCAGCGCGGCCTGGGGCTGGTGTTCGTCCAGGCGCCGGGCCGCGAGGTGAACGAGTTGGCGGCTGGCGCAGAGCCCGGCGTACAGGTCGCTCACCGGTGAGTGGGTCGGTTCCAGCCCGGCCAGGGGTCGCCCCGGCTGACGCCGCTCGCGCAGATGGCGCAGGGTGAGGGCCAGGGCGCCATGGGCGGTACCCAGGCCGACGCCGGCCTCGAGCAGGTGCGCGCGCTGAATGACCGCTTGGGCCTGCCGCGCGCCCTGGCCTTCCGCGCCGAGGCGATGGTCGGCCGGCAGGTAGAGGTTTTCCAGGCGGACGGAGCGGATCGGCAGGGCTCGCCAGCCGGTTTTCGCGGCCTCCGCGCCGTAGCCCAGGCCATCCAGGCCGGCCGGCAGCAGGAAGGACGAGGAAGCGCCATCGTCGTTGCCGGCGAGCCTCGCTTGGACTATCAGCACGTCGCAGGCGCCGGCGCCGCAGACCCGTTCCAGGCAGCCGTCCAGGCGATAGCCTTCGCCGTCGCGGCGTGCGCTCAGCCCGGTTTCGCCCTGCGCAGGCACCGGCACGGTCGGGGAGAAGCAGTAGCTCGCCAGCAGTTCGCTCCTGGCCAGACGCGGCGACCAATGGGCCTTGAGCGCCGGTTCGGCGAAGTTTTCCAGCGTCCACAGGGCCAGGTTGTGCAGGCCGATGAAGATGGCGCTCGCCGCGCAGCCCCCTGCCAGGGCTTCCAGCACCAGCAGGCTGTCGAGCATGGGCAGGCCCTGGCCGTCCCGCTCGGGGCTCGCCAGCAGGCCGAGATAGCCGCGTTCGGCGGCGCGTGCCAGCGTCTTGATCGGAAAGTGTCCGTCGCGGTCCCAGTCGTCGGCGTGGGGCGCCAGTTCCTGTCGGGCGAAGACGCGGGCGTCTTCCGCACGGAGTCGTCGTGGGTGATCGAGTGGGTAGTCCATGGGGCCTCGCCGCCTGGGAGTCGAATTCGCCGCGGCGGGATGCGCCAGGCGCCTCGCGCAGCGGGTGTCTTTAACCTTGACCGCGCGGGAGGCCGGGCCGTTCTGCCGATTCGCGCCCAGCGGGGGGAGCGGTGCCAGAGGGGCGCGCGCCTGCCGCAGGAGGCGATCGACGCGGCGCGGGGCTCAGGAGGCTGGGCGGGCGGCTCTCGCGGGCGCCTTGGCGCCGAGCAGCTTGAGCCACAGCGTGGCGTCGTCCGCCAGTTGCCCGAGCAGCGCGGCGCGGGCGTCGGCGGATTCGCCGACCTCCGGGAACAACCGCTGGAAGGCGGGCGATTGCAACACCGGGGGCGCGCTGGCGGGGGGCTGCCACTGCAACAGGCTGGCCACCTGCACCAAATCGGCCAGGTCGGCGACGGGGTGCTGGCGAGCCCAGTCGGTTCGCTGGCGGGCGACCTCCACCATCGCCGGCGTTTGTTTCCAGGCGGTGAGGATCACCACCCCGACCGGTCCCGACAGCTCGTTGCACAGCGCCTGCAATGCCGGCTCGTCGCGGGGGAATTCCGGCCAGCGCTCCAGTTCCGCCAGCAGCGGCAAGCTGCCGATGTCTTGCAGCAGGCCTGCCAGCAGGGCGTCGTCGACATTCACCAGATTGCCCCGCGCGGCCAGGCAGGCACAGTACGCAGCGCGTTCGAGGGAGGCTTTCCAGCGGGCGCGGAAGACCTTCTGCAACGGCAGCTCCTTGCTGATGAACAGGTTGCGTACGCTGAAGCCGAGGATCAGGTTGTTCAGCCGCAGCGTGCCCAGGCGACCCAGCACGTCGCGCAGGCTGTTGCAGGCGCGGGCGCTCTTCAGCAAGGGGCTGTCGGCGAACTGCATCAGGTAGGCGGCCAGGGGCGGGTCGCCATTGATCACCCGGCTCAGGTGTTCCAGGGAGGTACGCGGGTCGTCCAGCAGGCGGCGGATACGCAGGGCGTTTTCCGGCATCTGCGGGATCTTCGCCTCGCCTTTGAGGAAGCGCGTGTAGAGGGCGAAGCGCAGGCTGTCGGCGGAAGGCGGGGGCGTGCTGTTCATGAACCGGGCGAGACTCTTGGATTGACAAGCCGGACGGGCTTTTCTAGGGTGCGGCGGCCATGTACAGACGGGTTGCGCCATGACCACCAGCGACGATCGTATCAAACTCGAACCGGGTTGGAAGGACGCCCTGCGCGAGGAGTTCGACAAGCCCTATATGCATGAACTGCGGGCGTTCCTGCTGCAGGAGAAAGCCGCGGGCAAGGTGATCTACCCGCCGGGGCCGATGATCTTCAACGCGCTCAATTCGACTCCCCTGGACAAGGTCGAGGTGGTGATCCTCGGCCAGGACCCCTACCACGGTCCCGGCCAGGCCCATGGCCTGTGCTTTTCGGTACAACCGGGCGTGCCGGTGCCGCCCTCCTTGCAGAACATCTACAAGGAGCTCAAGCGCGACCTGAACATCGACCCGCCGCGACACGGTTGCCTGCAGCACTGGGCCGAGCAGGGCGTGCTGTTGCTGAACACCTCGCTGACCGTGGAACAGGCGCGTGCCGGTTCCCATGCCACCAAGGGCTGGCAGTTCTTCACCGACAAGGTGATCGAAGTGGTCAGCCGCGAACGGCCACGTCTGGTGTTCCTGCTCTGGGGCGCCCATGCGCAGAGCAAGGAGCGGTTGATCGACACCACCAAGCACCTGATCCTGCGCTCGGCGCACCCTTCGCCGTTGTCGGCGCATCGAGGGTTTCTCGGCAACGGGCATTTCAGCCGCTGCAACAAATTCCTCGAACAGCAGGGTTTGCCGCCCATCGACTGGCGCCTGCCGGAAATCTGAGGGGCGGGCCGGTACGGATTCCCGCGCGAATGGTCTAGCCAGGGCCGGTGGAATTCGATGAGAGGCTCGGCCGACGTGGTGTGGCCGGCACGCCGAGTCGCGCTCACTAAGCTCGTTGAGCGCAGGCACTTCAATGCATGGGCCTGGGCGCCATCGGGTTCTGGCCATTTCCCACCTGATCGCGCCGAACCTAGGCGGTGCAAGGCATGTCGGCGAAGCGCTGGCGCAGTTCGTCCAGGCGTTGGCGCAGGTGCTCGCGTTGCTCGGGTTCGGCGGTGTTGAGCAGATCGGCGAGCAGGCTGGCGAAGGCCTGCAGCGAATGCTCGAAGGACGCCTGGTAGGCCTCGCTCCAGAACTGCTCGCGGTTTTGCAGCAGCTCGGTCAGTTGGGCCGGGAAGTCGGCGTCCGCGCGGCGGGCCAGGGCCTCACGCAAATGCTTCTGCCAGTTTTCCCGATTGCCCAGCCACAGGCTGTTCTGAGCCCCCAATTCGGTCGACCAGGCGAGCACCCGCTGCCGCTGCTCCGGGGTCAAACGGCCGAACCAGCCTTGCAGGCGTTTCTGCATGCGCTTGGCGCGGGCTTCGATCTGTTCCTGCACCGGCGGATCGAGGTAGTCTTCCTGCCATTTGCGGCGATCCTCGTCGAGTCGGACGCCGATCTGCGCCACCTGATCGTCGCTCAGGCTGCGTGCCAGCTCGATGGCATCCGGGGTGATGCGCACCGCGACCGCCTGCACCGCCTCGCGCATCTCCCGCAACTGGGCGGCGACCTGGGTGGGATCGACCTTCGTGGACTGGCTCAGGTCCCGGGCCCGGCCCAGCCAATCGACGTACGCCGGCAACTGGTGAGCGCAGTGCCAGGCGAGGTGGCGTTTGACGCTGGCGTCCAGGCGGCCTTTCTGGGCCTTGTCCAGGTCGGCGTAGTCGCGCAGCGACCAGGGCACCAGCCAGTCGACATTGCGGTAGGCGAGATCGAGGCGGGTGCAGGCCGAGGCCAGGATCAGGCCCAGGCACAGCAACAGGTGTTTGACGAGGCGTACATCCGGTACGGGCATAGGGGCATCCAGGGAGGCGCCATCCAGGCGCGGCGGGCCGGAACCCCGGTAAGGGAGGATCACGGGGCTCGAGGGTTCTGACTGGGCCGGCGAAACGGAGGTTCCCGCCGTCGCGGCCGGGCCGGCCACCGACGCTGCTGGAGCGGCCACACGCGTCCGGCGCTGCACGCATGCCGTCGGCGAAGGGGCGAGGCAGGTCGACGAAGACGCTTCCTTGGATCACCGTGCTCAAGGTTCGGGCCGGCATCGGCGGCGCATCAACGTGTACAGGCGCCTTCCGGACCGACCCGGGAGCGCTCGGCGAGGGGGCGCTGCAACTCCTGCAGGTAGCGATCCAGCTCGCCGCTGGCGCGTAGCGCGGCGAGGCCCCGGTTGAAGCGGGCTAGCAGCTCGGCGTTGCCGGGAACCTGGCGCGACAGCAACAGGTGCAGGCTATCCACCTTGAGGGCGCGCGGATGGTAGGTCAGGGTGGCCCGTGCGGTGCTGTCCAGCTGATTGCGAAGAAGATGGCGACCGACGACGGGGTCCAGGAGAAACACGTCGATGCGCTTGGCGACCAGCAAATCCAGCCCTTGGCGGTCCTTTCGCAGGCGGCTCATGTGCAAGCGGCCCTCGCGCTCCGCCCGCTCGAAAGCGTCGCCATAGTCGTAGCCGAGGCTGCCGCCCAGGCGCAGGCCGTACAGGTCGTCGAGGCTGCTCCAGTCGAACTGGAAATCCCGGCGGTGGAACAGCACGTAGCTGCTTTCGAGCACCGGCTCGCTGACGTGAAAGGCCCGTTCGCGCTCCGCTGAGCGCAGCCACAGAGCAGTGCCGGTGCGTTGACCGCGTTCGGCCAGGTGCAGCGCACGCGCCCAAGGATAGAACTCCCACCGCACGGCGATGCCTTCGCGAGAAAACGCTTCCTCGACGATCCGTGAGGCCACGCCATGGTGAGGCAGGTCCTGGCCGAAGTAGGGCGGCCACTCGCCGTTGGTCAAGCTGATGGTTTCGGCCTGCGCCGGGACCACGAAGCTCAGGGCGAGCCAGAGAAGGAGTGGTCGCATGCGAGGCCTGTTCCTGGGCGGTGATCCCTCACCGCCGTCGCCGATCCCTGTGCGCGGACGAGTCGCCCGGTGGCCGCCTCGGTCCGGTCCGAAGCGCCGGCTTACCGTGCCCGGTTGCCGGCGGTCATTTCAACATGCTCATGGCCGCTTCCATGGCGGCGGAGAGGTCTTCGTCGGCCTGCATGTCCACCTGCGGGTCCAGGCCGAGCTTGGCGAAGGCCGGAATCTGCGACCAGTCCATCTGAGTGAAAGGGTGTTCGCTGCCCAGGTAGCTCTGCAGGGTGGCAACCTGGACGATGTCGACATAATCGACTTTCGGCGTATCCCGGGTGAAATCCAGGTATTGGCTGGGCACGGCGGCGATCAATTCCGGGAACTCCCAGGTGCGCAGGATCTTGTCGCCGATGATCGGGTGAATCTTCTCGATGACGTGGTTGAGGCTGATGGAGTCGGCCAGCAACTCGTTGTGTTCCTCGGCATAGGTGAGGATCGGCAGGACGCCGATCTGGTGCACCAGGCCGGCGAGGGTCGCCTGGTCGGGCATGAGGCGGGTGAACTGGCGGCAAAGAACATGACTGATGCCGGCGATTTCGGTGCTTTTGTTCCACACCTCGCGCATTTTCCTGTCGACCACGTCGGAAGTGGCCTGGAACATCTGCTCCATGGCCAGGCCGGTGGCCAGGTTGCAGGTGTAGTTGATCCCGAGGCGGCTGATGGCCATCTGCAGGTCGGTGATTTCCTTGTTGGTGCGCAGCAGGGGGCTGTTCACCACCTTCACGATACGGGCGGTCAAGGCCGCATCGTTGCCGATCACCCGGGCCAGGGCGGCGATGCTGATCTCGGGGTCCTCCGCCGCCTCGCGCACCTTCAGCGCGACCTCCGGCAGGGTCGGCAGCACCAGCTCATCGTTGTCGATGGCGCGGATCAGTTCCTCTTGGACTTTCTCGGCAAGCTTGCTCATATCGGATCTCTCGGCGGGACGTCGCCCGCTCAGTGTAGGTCTTAGCGCTGGATTTCACGGTCCGCGTCGAGGGTGTAGGGCAGTTCCAGGCGTTGCAAGGCGGGGCCCTCGGGGCTGCCGAGATGGATGCGCCCATCGGCCGCGGCGTCTTCCTGGAGCACCGCGAGCAGTTCCACCCCGGTCTCCGCGGACGCGGCCAGCACCACCTCGCCCACGCTGGTGGCATGCACCGGGGAGAACAGGGGAGTGGCGGCCGCCGGCGGGACTTGCATGTCCCCGGTGCCGGCCAGGCGATGCAGGCGGCGCTTGAGCTTGCCCAGGTACTGCATGCGCGCGACGATCTCCTGGCCGGTGTAGCAACCCTTCTTGAAGCTCACGCCCCCGACCGCCTGCAGATTGATCATTTGCGGGACGAACATTTCCCGGGTGGCGCCGAAAACCTGTCCGACCCCGGCGCGTACCTGGCCCAGTAGCCAGTCGTTCAGCGGCGCCTGCGGCAGGCTCGCGTCGAGGCGAGCGCGCAGGGCCTCGCCCTCGGCGATCGGCGTCCAGAGCTCGATGCGCCGGGCGTCCAGGCGGATGGCCAATGTCCGCCCCGCACGCGCCACCTGGCCCGCTTCGGCGCCAGGGGTCAGCTCCAGCTCGTCGAGCAGGGCGTCGGCGCCGTACAGGCCGAAGCGCGCCCAGGCGGCGCTTTCGTCGTCCAGCCGCGACTTGGAGAAGGCCGCGTATTTTTTCAGTTCCGCGAGTTGGGTTTCGAGCAGTTCATGGGCCATCGCCAGAAGGAAGCCGTCTTCCTCGGCGACGATACGGAAGCTGGAGAGCATGCGCCCCTTGGGCGTGCAACGTGCGCCGAGGCTGCTCTCGTGGGCCGTGAGGTAATTGAGGTTGCAGGTCACTTGGCCCTGGAGGAATTTGGCGGCATCCACGCCGCGGACGGCGAGCAGGCCTTCGTGGGTCAGGGGGCAGAAAAACGCGGAATGAGCCATTGGCGGTCGCTGGGAGATGACTGAGGCGTCATCATAGAGCCGCCTTCCCGGCTTGTCAGCGGGTGCGGCCAGCGGCCCGGCATCGCTATAATGCCGGCCTACTCAAAAGGGTCGCGCTCAAGGAGCCTCCGATGGCCGATGCTACAGAACTCAACCGCCTCTACTGGCACAGCCGTCGCGGCATGCTGGAGCTGGACGTGCTGTTGGTCCCCTTCGTCCGCGAGGTGTATGCGGACCTCGAGGCAGACGACCAGGCCCGCTACCGCAAGCTCCTGGAGTGCGAGGATCAGGACATGTTCGGTTGGTTCATGCAGCGCGGCGAGCCGGAAGACGCCGATCTCAAACGCATGGTTCGCATGATCCTGGATCGTGTCCAGCCCAAGTGACGTCTTCGAATGCCACTGGCGGCCCTCGCGGCGCCTGATGGCGCTCTATCTCTCATTGCAGGTCCTCGCCTGGATCGCCCTGGCGATCAGCGATCTGCCGCCCTGGGCAATCGGGCTCGGCCTGTGTTTCTGCTGCTGTCACGCCCTGCTTAGCGGGCCGCGCGATCTTTTCCTCACTTCTCCGGCCGCCTTCACCGGCCTGCGCCACGACGGCGAAAATTGGCAGCTATGGTCTGCGCGCGAGGGCTGGGTGAGCGTGCGGTTGCGCCCGGACAGCCTTGCGCTGCCCGTCGCCGTGGTGCTGCGCTTCCAGCTCGAGGGCCAGCGCAGAGTGCGTGGGCTCTGTGTGGCGTCGGATGCGCTCGAGCCCCGGGAGCACCGCCGCTTGCGGGTGCGGCTGCGCTTCAGTCGCCGTAGATGGGCGGTGTCAGGATAGTGTCTCGGGCCTCGGCGGCCTGTTCCGGGTAATCCAGGGTGTAGTGCAGGCCCCGGCTTTCGTGGCGTTGCATCGCCGAACGGATGATCAGTTCGGCCACCAGGGCCAGGTTGCGCAACTCGATGAGGTCGCGGCTGACCCTGTAGTTGCTGTAGAACTCGTCGATCTCGTCGAGCAGCAGCCGTACGCGGTGCTGGGCCCGTTGCAGGCGCTTGTTGGTGCGGACGATGCCGACGTAGTCCCACATGAAGCGCCGCAGCTCATCCCAGTTGTGCGCGATGATCACGTCTTCGTCGGAGTCGGTGACCTGGCTGGCGTCCCAGCTCGGCAGACCCGTTGGCATCTGCACGTCGGGCAACCGCGAGACGATGTGTTCGGCCGCCGAGCGGGCATAGACGAAGCATTCCAGCAGCGAATTGCTGGCCATCCGATTCGCGCCGTGCAGGCCGGTGAAGGTGGTTTCCCCGATGGCGTAGAGGCCGGGCACGTCGGTCTGCCCCTGCTGGTCGACGACGACGCCGCCGCAGGTGTAGTGGGCGGCGGGCACCACCGGAATCGGCTGGCGGGTGATGTCGATGCCGAAATCCAGACAACGCTCATACACGGTGGGGAAGTGTGCCTTGATGAAGTCGGCCGGCTTGTGGCTGATGTCGAGGTAGACGCAATCCGCGCCGAGCCGCTTCATTTCGTGATCGATGGCCCGCGCGACGACATCCCGTGGAGCGAGCTCCGCGCGTTCGTCGAAACGCTGCATGAAGCGTTCGCCATTGGCCAGCTTGAGCAGGCCGCCTTCGCCCCGCACGGCTTCGGTGATCAGAAAGCTCTTGGCCTGGGGATGGTAGAGGCAGGTCGGGTGGAACTGGTTGAACTCCAGGTTGCCGACGCGGCAGCCCGCCCGCCACGCCATGGCGATGCCGTCTCCGCAGGTACTGTCGGGATTGCTGGTATAGAGATAGACCTTGGAGGCCCCGCCGCATGCCAGCACGACGAAACGCGCGTGATAGGTGTCGACTTCGCCGCTGGCGCGGTCGAGGACATAGGCGCCCAGGCAGCGATGGCCTTGCAGGCCGAGGCGGCGTTCGGTGATCAGGTCGACGGCGACGCGCTGTTCGAGCAGTTCCACGTTGCGACGCGCCCTGGCCTTGTCCAGCAAGGTGTTGAAAATAGCCGCGCCGGTCGCGTCGGCGGCATGGATGATGCGCCTGTGGCTGTGCCCGCCTTCGCGCGTCAGGTGGAATTCGAACCCCCCGTCCTCGCGCGCGGTCTGGTCGTCCCTGGTGAAGGGCACGCCCTGCTCGATCAACCACTGGATGGCTTCGCGGCTGTGTTCGACGGTGAAGCGGACCGCGTCCTCGCGGCACAGGCCGGCACCGGCGATCAGGGTGTCCTCGACATGGGAGTCCACCGTGTCCGCATCGTCCAGCACGGCAGCCACTCCGCCCTGGGCCCAGAAGGTCGAGCCGCTGGCAAGCTCGCTCTTACTGAGAACGGCAATGCGCAGGTGGTCCGGCAACGTCAGCGCTAAGGTCAAACCGGCAGCACCGCTGCCGATCACCAGAACATCGTACTGATAGTGTTGGCTCATTGTTGGATTCCGCGAGGGGGCGGTCCCTAGTATATAGAGGGGGGGAACGGCACAATAGCCGATCACGGCCCATGATGGCGCTCTGGAACTTTCTCAGGTACCGGGGTTCCATTGCAGGGTCACCCTTGAAAGGGACACTGCTTGTTCGCGATGACGAAGGCTTCGAGCTTTAGGCACATTCGGCTCAAGTGAAAAATTACTCGTGCAGCGGGATAAGGGTCCTGCTGCACGATTCCGTGCAGGATGAAAACCGTTCTGCAGGAAGCTTGCTTGGAGGGGAGAACTTTTGCGCAACGCCCGAGTCTATTTTGGCAGCTTGATCTGCCGGCCGGCGCGACATTCCTTCGAACGTCAGGAGGAAGGTCGATGCTGACCCAGGAGCAGGATCAACAGTTGGTTGAGCGGGTGCAGCGCGGCGATAAACGGGCTTTCGACCTGCTGGTACTGAAGTACCAGCACAAGATCCTTGGATTGATCGTGAGATTCGTCCACGACACCCAGGAAGCCCAGGATGTCGCCCAGGAAGCCTTCATCAAGGCTTACCGAGCACTCGGGAACTTCCGCGGAGACAGCGCTTTTTATACATGGCTGTACCGCATCGCCATCAACACGGCGAAAAATCATCTGGTGGCGCGCGGAAGACGTCCTCCAGATAGCGATGTAAGTGCCGAAGATGCCGAATTCTATGATGGCGACCATGCTCTCAAGGATATCGAGTCACCGGAGCGCTCGTTGTTGCGGGATGAGATCGAGGGCACCGTTCATCGAACCATCCAGCAGTTACCAGAAGATTTGCGCACCGCTCTAACATTGCGTGAATTTGATGGTCTGAGTTACGAAGACATTGCGAGTGTCATGCAGTGTCCAGTTGGTACCGTGCGCTCCAGGATATTCCGGGCGCGTGAAGCCATCGACAAAGCCCTGCAACCTTTGTTGCAGGAAGCCTAGGCAGCGGCGACAGCCAAGAGAGGAACCACCATGAATCGTGAAACCCTGCAGGAATCGCTGTCCGCGGTGATGGATAACGAAGCGGACGAACTGGAACTGCGTAGAGTACTGAGCGCCAGTGAAGGTGCAGATGTACGGGAAAGCTGGGCACGTTATCAAGTCGCTCGCGCGGCCATGCATAACGAACTCCTGCTGCCCCAGATGGATATCGCTGCCGCCGTTTCCGCAGCCATCGCAGCAGAGGCCGTGCCTGCCAAAGCCCGTGCGCCTTGGCGCGGTTTGGGCCGCTTGGCAGTAGCCGCCTCCGTGACTGTCGCTGTATTGGCGGGCGTGCGTCTTTATAACCAAGACGAAGTGGCCGGCGCGCAATTGGCTCAGCAAAATGCCAAGCCCATGCAACAACCGTCCTTGGTCATGCCGCAAGCGAAAGGCCCGGCCGTCTTGGCAGGTTATACCGAAGAAACCACCCTTGACGCGCCTGCGGCAAATGCT
The DNA here is from genome assembly GCF_025642785.1 of Pseudomonas sp. RIT-PI-AD. Classification (GTDB taxonomy): domain Bacteria; phylum Pseudomonadota; class Gammaproteobacteria; order Pseudomonadales; family Pseudomonadaceae; genus Pseudomonas_T. The sequence continues at coordinate 30,938 of NZ_JANZKU010000029.1, read as the reverse complement.
GAATCGGGTCAAGCAGCATGGCAAGAAGAGAATCAGGCTGTTCCGAGCGTGAACGGCTCTGCCTCCGAAAATCGCTAAGGAAGCGAAGCTGTATAGGTAATGGGCTTCGTTGGTCTAGCTACTTATATGGCATAAGCTGTGATGCTCCGAGATAGTCTTGCCTTGTACGTTCGTACATAGGCATCAGAAACTTCTCCACTCATGAGAATGGCACCGCATAGATGCGGGTGGAGAAGTTCGGGGTAGTCATTCCGCCATCATCGATCTGACGTCTCGTTTCATTCCGATTTGTATCTTAATTTCTCGTATTCGAAGTTCCCGATATAGGGTAGGTTTTTCTGTGCGCGAAACTTGAAGGCTCGATGGTTAACGTTTCCGTCTTTGCGGTCTTCGGGAACCTTTCGATGATTCATAGTCGAATGCTGGTGATTTCTGCACCGTCGAATCAAGCGAAATGCTTTGGCCTGTAGTTCAGACTGGACGTTTAAATCGGATGGCCTGGTTGTAGGCGGATTCAACCTTAATGTTGCCTCAGACCCTCAAGTGGGTTGAGGCGAGGTCAGTCGATATGCTCGGCTGGTCGTGTGTCGGCTCTCAGATCGTCCGATCTGTTTCGAGCCTTATTCCTCGTTGTGTAACGGGAGCTGTATCAAATGTTCAACTTGAGAGCTTATCTAACAGCGGTAGCGACTGTACTTCTGTTAGGGCAGTCATTGACTGCGTCCGCGGATTTGCCTGACTTCACGCCGCTCGTCGAAGAAGCATCGCCTGCGGTGGTGAATATCAGCACGCGTCAGAAGCTACCTGATCGGAATATCGCAAGTGCCCAGGGCATGCCCGATCTCGAGGGCCTGCCGCCGATGTTTCGCGAATTCTTCGAGCGCAGCATGCCGCAGATGCCGCGTAATCCGAACGGTGGACGCCAGCGCGAGGCGCAGTCCCTGGGGTCGGGTTTCATCATCTCCGCGGACGGCTACATCTTGACCAACAACCACGTGGTTGCCGACGCGGACGAGATCATTGTCCGCCTGTCGGACCGCAGCGAGCTCAAGGCCAAGCTGATAGGCGCCGACTCCCGCACCGACGTGGCCCTGTTGAAGGTGGAAGGAAAGAACCTGCCCATCGTCAAGCTCGGCAAGTCCGAACCACTCAAGGTCGGGGAATGGGTACTGGCCATCGGCTCTCCCTTCGGCTTCGATCATTCGGTCACCGCGGGTATCGTATCGGCGAAAGGCCGTAATCTGCCCAACGAAAGCTATGTACCTTTCATCCAGACCGACGTGGCGATCAACCCGGGTAATTCGGGCGGTCCGCTCTTCAACCTGAAAGGCGAGGTGGTGGGCATCAACTCCCAGATCTTCACCCGTTCCGGCGGCTTCATGGGGCTGTCGTTCGCGATCCCGATCGACGTGGCCTTGAGCGTATCCGACCAGTTGAAGGCCGATGGCAAGGTCAGCCGCGGGTGGTTGGGCGTGGTAATTCAGGAAGTGAACAAGGACCTGGCCGAGTCGTTCGGTCTGGAGAAACCCGCCGGTGCCCTGGTGGCGCAGGTTCTCGAAGATGGCCCGGCCGCCAAAGGCGGTCTGCAAGTGGGTGATGTCATCCTGAGCCTCGACGGTCAGCCGATCATCATGTCGGGTGATCTGCCGCACTTGGTGGGAGCGCTGAAGCCGGGCGCGACGGCCAACCTGGAAGTGGTTCGTGAAGGCACCCGCAAGACCCTCAAGATGACCATCGGCAACCTGCCGGACGAGGGCGAGGAAATGACCGGGCCGGGCGCCGCGCCGGGTGTGGAGCGCAGCAGCAATCGTCTGGGCGTCACCGTTTCCGAGCTGACTGCGGAACAGAAGAAAGGCCTCGACCTCAAGGGCGGCGTGATCATCAAGGAAGTCCAGGACGGTCCTGCGGCCCTGATAGGCCTGCGTCCCGGCGACGTGATCACTCACCTGAATAACCAGGCGGTCGATTCGGCGAAAAGCTTCGAGCAGATCGCTCAAGGCATCCCGAAAAATCGCTCGGTATCCATGCGGGTCTTGCGGCAAGGACGAGCCAGCTTCATTACCTTCAAGCTGGCGGAATAAAAGCAACGATACGAAAGGGCGACTTAGGTCGCCCTTTTCGATTGGCCCTCTCTATTTACCGGGCGTGACGTTACGTCGGCCTATCGGGTAAACTCCGCGACTATTTTTCGACGAGCAACCGGCTCGTGGTTATTTCGAGTGTTGATCCGTGAGTGATCTGAGTCATATCCGCAATTTCTCCATCATCGCCCACATCGACCATGGCAAGTCGACCCTTGCCGACCGCTTCATCCAGATGTGCGGTGGCCTCTCCGATCGTGAAATGGAAGCTCAGGTGCTGGATTCCATGGACCTCGAGCGCGAGCGGGGCATCACCATCAAGGCCCACAGCGTCACGCTGCACTACACGTCCCAGGCCGGCCGCACCTACCAGCTGAATTTCATCGACACCCCCGGACACGTCGACTTCACCTATGAAGTGAGCCGTTCCCTGGCGGCCTGCGAGGGTGCGCTGCTGGTGGTGGATGCGGGGCAGGGCGTCGAGGCCCAGTCCGTCGCCAACTGCTATACCGCCATCGAGCAAGGGCTCGAGGTCATGCCGGTGTTGAACAAGATGGACTTGCCCCAGGCCGAACCTGAGCGGGTCAAGGAAGAAATCGAGCACATCATCGGCATCGATGCCACCGACGCCGTGCAATGCAGCGCGAAAAGCGGCATGGGCGTCATCGACGTACTCGAGCGCCTGGTTACGCTGATCCCGCCGCCCCAGGGCAACATCGACGCTCCCTTGCAGGCGCTGATCATCGATTCCTGGTTCGACAACTACCTGGGCGTGGTCTCCCTGGTCCGGGTCAAGCACGGGCGCGTGAAGAAAGGCGACAAGATCCTGGTCAAGTCCACCGGCAAGCTGCATCAGGTGGATAGCGTCGGGGTCTTCACGCCCAAGCACACCGAGATGGCCGATTTGAAGGCCGGTGAGGTGGGTTTCATCATCGCCGGTATCAAGGAAATCCTCGGCGCTCCCGTCGGCGACACCCTGACTCTCTCGACGACCCCCGACGTGGACGTCCTGCCGGGATTCCAGCGGGTCAAGCCGCAGGTGTACGCCGGTCTGTTCCCGGTCAGCTCCGACGATTTCGAGGACTTCCGCGAAGCGCTGCAGAAGCTGACCCTGAACGACGCCGCCTTGCAGTACGAGCCGGAAAGCTCCGAGGCCCTGGGCTTCGGTTTCCGCATCGGCTTTCTCGGCATGTTGCACATGGAGATCATCCAGGAGCGTCTCGAGCGGGAATATGACCTGGACCTGATCACCACCGCGCCCACGGTCATCTTCGAAGTGGTGCTGAAGAGCGGCGAAACCATTTACGTCGATAACCCGTCCAAATTGCCGGATCTGGCGTCCATCGGCGAGATGCGCGAGCCCATCGTGCGCGCGAACATCCTGGTGCCCCAGGAGCACTTGGGTAACGTCATCACCCTGTGCATCGAGAAGCGTGGCGTCCAGCGCGACATGCAATTTCTCAGCAGCCAGGTTCAGGTAAGCTACGATCTGCCGATGAATGAAGTGGTCCTGGATTTCTTCGACCGGCTCAAGTCGGTCAGCCGGGGCTATGCGTCGCTGGACTACACCTTCGACCGTTTCGAAAGCGCCAACCTGGTCAAGCTGGACGTGCTCATCAACGGCGAGAAGGTGGATGCCCTGGCGCTGATCGTGCACCGCGACAAGGCTCACCATAAAGGGCGAGCCCTTACCGAGAAAATGAAAGAGCTGATCCCGCGGCAGATGTTCGACGTGGCGATCCAGGCCGCCATCGGCGGACAGATCGTCGCCCGTACCACGGTGAAGGCCCTCAGGAAGAACGTTCTGGCCAAGTGCTACGGCGGCGACGTCAGCCGTAAACGCAAGCTGCTCGAAAAGCAGAAGGCCGGTAAGAAAAGGATGAAGCAGGTCGGTAGCGTGGAAATCCCGCAGGAAGCCTTCCTCGCCGTTCTCAAAGTGGATAGTTAGGATCTATGTCGATCAATTTCCCGCTCTTGTTGGTAATCGCCGTGGCCGTGTGCGGTCTGCTGGCTCTCGTCGATCTGGTGGCGCTGGCGCCGCGCCGGCGCGCGGCCATCGCCGCGTACAGCGCGCAGGTGGGTGAGCCCGACCCGGAAACCCTCGAACGTCTCGATAAAGAGCCGCTGCTGGTGGAGTACGGCAAGTCGTTCTTCCCGGTGCTGGCGATCGTGCTGATCCTGCGTTCGTTTCTGGTCGAGCCCTTCCAGATTCCTTCCGGCTCGATGAAGCCCACCCTGGAGGTCGGCGATTTCATCCTGGTGAACAAGTTCGCCTATGGCATCCGCCTGCCGGTGATCGACACCAAGGTGATCGAGATCGGCGATCCGCAGCGGGGCGATGTGATGGTGTTCCGCTATCCGAGCGAGCCGGAGATCAACTACATCAAGCGGGTGATCGGTTTGCCCGGCGACACGATCAACTACAGCAGCGACAAGCAGTTGTTCGTCAATGGCCAGCTCGTCGCCGATACCCTGATCGGCGAAGAACCCGGCACCCTCGGCAGCGCCGTGCTGTATGGGGAGAAGCTCGGCGAGGTCGAGTACCAGATCCGCAAGGAAATGAAGCGCTATCGCATCGAGCCGAACCGCGAATGGAAGGTGCCGGCAGGCCACTATTTCATGATGGGCGACAACCGCGACAACTCCAACGATAGCCGCTACTGGAACGACCCGAAGATTCCGAAGGATCTGCTGGGGATGGTCCCGGACCGCAACATCGTCGGCAAGGCGTTCGCCGTTTGGATGAGTTGGCCGGACCCGAAACCTCGCAATCTGCCGAATTTCTCCAGAGTCGGCTTGATTCACTGATTGTTCGCGCCGCCCTCGCGACTCCTGAACGGCGCGGGGTGGCTGCCACGAATATCGAAGCACTGTCCAATTTCAAGAAATCCGGGGTTCAGTATGGGATTTGCGCGTTCGCAAAAGGGAATGTCGATGTTGAGCTGGGTCGTCCTGCTGGCGGTCGTGGCTTTCGTCGCCAGCGCAGCGTTCAAGATGGTGCCGCACTATCTCGACTACATGTCGCTGGAGAAGATCATCAATTCGGTGGAGACCGACAAGGCCGCCCAGGTCCGCAGCGTGAGCGATTTCTATGCCCACCTCAGCAGGGGGATGCAGGTCAATGGCATCCGCGACCTCAATCCGCAGGACATCATCAAGGTCGAAGTGGTGAATAACGAATTCAAAGCGCACCTGGAATACGAAAAACGGGAGCCCTTGATCCGAAACCTCGATCTGGTTGCCCGTTTCAACAAAGATTTCCGCGTGCGTATGCCGTGAGCTTCTCGCTCTCCCGCCTCGAGCGTCAGCTCGGCCATACCTTCAAGGACCAGGAGTTGATGACCCTGGCCTTGACCCACCGTAGCTATGCCGGACGCAACAACGAGCGCCTGGAATTCCTCGGCGATGCCATCCTCAACTTCGTTGCCGGCGAAGCGCTGTTCGAGCGCTTCCCGCAGGCGCGCGAAGGCCAGCTTTCGCGGCTGCGGGCGCGTCTGGTGAAGGGCGAGACCCTCGCGCTGCTGGCGCGCGGTTTCGAACTGGGCGAGTACCTGCGGCTCGGTTCCGGCGAATTGAAGAGCGGCGGTTTTCGCCGCGAGTCGATCCTCGCCGATGCGTTGGAAGCCTTGATCGGCGCCATCTACTTGGACGCTGGCATGGACGTCGCGCGGGCCCGTGTGCTGGACTGGCTCACGGGTGAACTGGACGGCCTGACCCTGGTCGACACCAACAAGGACCCTAAGACCCGTCTGCAGGAATTCTTGCAGTCCCGCGCCTGCGAACTGCCCCGCTACGAAGTGGTGGGCATCCAGGGCGAACCCCATTGCCGTACCTTTTTCGTCGAATGCGAGATCAATCTGTTGACTGAGAAAACCCAAGGTCAGGGCGCCAGCCGGCGCATCGCCGAGCAGGTCGCCGCTGCGGCGGCACTCATCGCCCTGGGCGTGGAGAACGGCCATGACTGAGGCCTCGACCACGCGTTGCGGCTACGTGGCCATCGTCGGCCGGCCCAACGTCGGCAAGTCCACGCTGCTCAACCATATTCTCGGCCAGAAGCTCGCGATCACCTCGCGCAAGCCGCAGACCACGCGGCACAACATGCTGGGTATCAAGACCGAGGGCGACATACAGGCCATTTACGTGGATACGCCCGGCCTGCACAAGAACAGCGAGAAAGCGCTCAACCGCTACATGAACAAGACCGCGTCGGCGGCACTGAAGGACGTCGACGTGGTGATCTTCGTGGTCGACCGCGCGCGCTGGACCGACGAGGACCAGATGGTCCTGGAGCGGATACAGTACGTTCAGGGCCCCGTGCTGGTCGCGGTCAACAAGACCGACCGTCTGGAAGACAAGGCCGAGCTGGTGCCGCACCTGGAGTGGCTGCAACACCAGTTGCCCAAGGCCGAGCTGGTGCCGATCTCCGCCCAGCAGGGCTATAACCTGGACACCCTGGAACGCCTGGTCGCCGAACGCCTGCCGGAGAACGCACACTTCTTCCCGGAAGACCAGATCACCGATCGCAGCAGCCGTTTCCTCGCGGCCGAGCTGGTGCGCGAAAAGATCATGCGCCAGTTGGGCGCCGAGCTGCCCTACCAGATCACCGTGGAAATCGAAGAGTTCAAGCAGGAAGGCCGGATCCTGCACATTCACGCCTTGATTCTGGTGGAGCGGGATGGCCAGAAGAAAATCATCATCGGCGAGAAGGGCGAGCGGATCAAACGCATCGGCCAGGAAGCGCGCAAGGACATGGAGGTGCTGTTCGACTCCAAGGTCATGCTCAACCTCTGGGTGAAGGTGAAGGGCGGTTGGTCCGACGACGAACGCGCGCTGCGTTCCCTCGGCTACCTGGATAGCTGAGTCGCCCACCCTCATGACGCCGTGGCGATGACGCCGCGCCCGTCCTCCCCGGCGGGTCTCGCCGGCAGGCTGCAACCGCCATGAACCTCTCGTTTCCCGCCTTCGTCCTGCACAGCCGTGCCTACCGTGAAAGCAGCGCCTTGGTGGATTTCCTCACGCCGCAAGGTCGGTTGCGTGCCGTGTTGCGCGGCGCGCGCGGCAAGGCCGGAACCCTGGCACGGCCTTTCGTGCCCCTCGAACTGGAATTGCGCGGGCGTGGCGAGTTGAAGAACGTCGCCCGCCTGGAGAGCGGGGGCATTCCCCATATGCTCGGCGGCGAGGCCCTGTTCGGCGGTTTGTACCTGAACGAACTGCTGATCCGTCTGCTGCCGGCGGAAGACCCCCATCCCGGGGTATTCCAGCACTACGCCGCGACCGTCCCGGCGCTGGCCGCCAACCGCCCCCTGGAGCCTTTGCTGCGTGCATTCGAATGGCGCCTGCTGGACGAGTTGGGCTATGGTTTCGCCCTGGATCGCGACTGCCTGGGCGAGCCCATCCAGGCGAATGGGCTGTATCGGTTGCTCCCCGAATCCGGGCTGGAGCCCCTGGCGGATCTTCAGCCCGGTTCGTTCCAGGGCGTTGAACTCCTGGCCATGGCCGAAGCCGACTGGCGGACGCCCGGAGCGCTGGCCGCGGCCAAGCGCCTGATGCGCCAGGCCCTGGCGCCTCACCTCGGCGGCCGTCCGCTGGTCAGCCGCGAGTTATTCATGAATCGCAAGGACCTTTCCCGTGACTGAAGCCAATCGCATTCTGCTCGGCGTGAACATCGATCACGTCGCCACGCTCCGGCAAGCCCGCGGTACCCGTTACCCGGACCCGGTGAAGGCCGCCCTGGATGCCGAGGAAGCCGGCGCCGACGGCATCACCGTGCACCTGCGCGAGGATCGCCGGCACATCCAGGAGCGCGACGTGCTGCTGCTCAAGGAGGTGCTGCAAACCCGGATGAATTTCGAAATGGGCGTCACCGAGGCGATGCTGGCGTTCGCCGAGCGCATCGTGCCCGCTCACGTCTGCCTGGTACCGGAAACCCGCCAGGAGCTCACCACCGAAGGCGGTCTGGACGTGCTCGGACAAGAATCGCGGATTCGCGATGCGGTGCAGCGTCTCGCCGCTCTGGGCAGCGAGGTGTCGCTGTTCATCGACGCCGACCCCCGGCAGATCGAGGCAGCGCGGCGGATCGGCGCGCCGGCCATCGAGCTGCACACCGGGCGTTACGCCGATGCCCAGGGCGTCGCCGAGGTCGCCGATGAGTTGGAGCGTATCCGCGCCGGCGTCGCCCGAGGGCTGGAGCTGGAACTGATCGTCAACGCCGGCCATGGCTTGCATTACCACAACGTCGAGCCGGTGGCGGCGATCCGTGGGATCCACGAACTGAACATCGGCCACGCCATCGTCGCGCAGGCGCTGTTCGTCGGCTTCAAGGCCGCCGTCCTGGAAATGAAACACCTGATCGTCGCCGCGGCCGGTCGCCGGCCGCACTGAACCCCTCGGGTCAGGGCTTGCGCGCGACCAGCACGGCGCGTGCCGGCGCCGGCAAGCCCTCCAGGGTGCGCGAGGGATCGGCCGGATCGAGGAAGTCCGGCAGGGACTGGAAGCGCATCCAAGCGGTGCTGCGCTGCTCCTCGATGGACGTGACGTTAACGTCGACGCAGCGCACCTCGGCAAAGCCCGCCCGGCGCAGCCAGCGCTCCAGGGCCGCCACCGAGGGCAGGAACCAGACATTGCGCATCTGGGCGTAGCGATCCTCGGGCAGCAGCACCTGCTCCGCATCGCCCTCAACCACCAGGGTCTCCAGGACCAGTTCGCCGCCTCGCAGCAGACAATCCTTCAAGGCCAGCAGATGGTCGATGGGCGAGCGCCGGTGGTAGAGCACACCCATGGAAAACACCGTGTCGAAGCCTTCGAGCCGCTCCGGCAGTTCCTCCAGGGTGAGTGGCAGGTGCCAGGCCGGCGCCTCCGTCATGTAGCCCTTGAGGGCGAGGAACTGGCAGAAGAACAGCCAGTTCGGGTCCACGCCCACCACGCTGTCGGCGCCCGCTCCCAGCATGCGCCACATGTAGTAACCGTTACCGCAGCCCACATCCAGTACGCGCTTGCCGGTCAGATCCAGGTGCGGCGCCACCCGCTGCCATTTCCAGTCGGAGCGCCACTCGGTGTCGACATGGGTGCCGAACAGCCGGAACGGCCCCTTGCGCCACGGGATCAGGCCTTGCAGGGCGGCGGTGACCTGGGCGCGTGCGGCGGGATCGCAGTCGCCATCCAGCAGCACTTGGCCTTGCAGATCGATCCGGGTGGCGCTTGGCCGGGGCAGGGCATCGACGGCGGCCAGCCAGCGGGCCAGGTCGCCGTGGCCGGCGGCCAGCTTGGCGTCGAGCTGGCTCGGCAGGTCCAGCGTCCACTCCCGCAGCGGCGTATCGGCCAGGTGTTGTTGCAGGGCATCGAGGTCGAGGCGGCCGATCATGGCAAGGCGATCAGCGAGGCGAAGTTCAGGCACTGGAACCAGGGCACGACCTGGCGGAAACCCGCGTCGAGCAGGCGTTCCCGGTGCACTTCGAGGCTGTCGGGGCGCATGACGTTTTCCAGGGCGCTGCGTTTCTGCGCGATTTCCAGCTCGCTGTAACCGTTGGCGCGCTTGAAGGCGATGTGCAGGTCGGTGAGCAGGCGATGTTCTTCCGCCTCCTCGAAGCGCAGCTTTTCTGAGAGGATCAGCGCGCCGCCCGGCAACAGGGCCCGGCGCAGTCGCCCGAGCAGCGCCGGGCGTTGGTCGGGGGCGATGAATTGCAGGGTGAAATTGAGCGCGATCAACGAGGCGGGCTGGAACTCCAGGGCGAGGATGTCCGCTTCCACCACGTCCACCGGCAGCAGCTCCTGGAACATCGAGTCCTGGCCGTGCAGGTATTCCCGGCAGCGGGTGACCATGGCCGCGGAATTGTCCACCGCCACCACCCGGCAGCCCTCGCTCTTCACGTGGCGGCGCAGGGCCTGGGTCACCGCGCCCAGGGAACTGCCCAGGTCGTAGAGGCAACTGTGGGGCTGGGCGAACTGGGCGGCGAGCACGCCGATGTTCTCGACGATGGTGGGATAGCCGGGCACCGAACGCTTGATCATGTCCGGGAACACGCGCACCACGTCCTCGTTGAAGACGAAGTCGCTGACTTGCGGCTGGGGGGTGGAATAGATGCGGTCGGGGTCGTTCACGGCAGGGTCCGGGCGGCGAAAGCTGGCATTTTAGCCAACTGCCGGCGCCGGCCAAACCGTATTTTCGACCGCGGCATCCATGCCGGTCGTCGCGCCCATGCGGGCCGCGGCCCGGTACGGCTCAGGGCGACACGTCGACCCGGCAATCGAAGATATCCGCGGGGGCGATGCCGGTCTCCCAGGGCCGCCGGGAAATCAGCATCAAATGGCCCGCGCCGGGTGCGCTGGCCTTGAAGCGCCAGGTGGATTGACCGCCGCCCACCAGGCCGTCCTCGCTGCCCGCCGCGTAGACCTCCGGACCCAGGCTGTGCAGTACGTTGGCGGCGCCTTCGCGGATTTCCCAGCGGTAGCCGCTGGTGGGGTCGCTGGGCAGGCTCAGCACCAGGGTCTGGCCATTGCTCATCTGCAACGGGCAATCCTCCTGCTGCTGGACGACCAGGCTGCCGCCCGGTTGGTGCGCGCAGGCGGCGAGGAGCGCGAGCGGTACCAAGGGCAAGCAGCGGGCGAGGGGCGAGCGATTCATCGGATGACTCCTGTCGGCGGAATCCGCACAGGATAACCACAAGGGGCGGGCAGGGCGACCTCGCTGGCGGCGAACCGGGTCCGCCGCCAGCCTTGCCTCACTTGAACAGCACCTTGGCGACGTCGGCGAACTGCTTGGCGAAGTGCACGGTCAGGCCGTTCTTCAGGTAGTCCGGCAATTCGTCGAAATCGCTGCGGTTCGGTTCCGGCAGGATGAGTTCGAAGATCTTCTGCCGGCGCGCGGCGATCACTTTCTCGCGGACGCCACCGATCGGCAGTACCTGGCCGGTGAGGGTCAGCTCGCCGGTCATGGCGACACCCTTGCGCGGTGCCTGGTCGCGTGCCAGCGAGAGCAGCGCGCTGGCCATGGTGACCCCGGCGCTGGGGCCGTCTTTCGGAGTCGCGCCTTCCGGCACGTGCATGTGCACGAACGCCTGGTCGAAGAACTGCGGATCGCCGCCGAAGCGTTTCAACTGGGAACTGACATAGCTGTAGGCGATCTCCGCCGATTCCTTCATCACGTCGCCGAGCTTGCCGGTGAGCTTGAAGCCGCGGTTGAGGGTATGGATGCGCGTGGCCTCGATCGGCAGCGTGGCGCCGCCCATGCTGGTCCAGGCCAGGCCGGTGATCACCCCGACGCCGCCGAGCACCTGCTCCTTGCGGAACACCGGCATGCCCAGGTAGTCGGGCAGGTCTTTCGGGCCCACCTTGATCTTGGCGCCGGGCTCCTCCAACAACTTCACCACCGCCTTGCGGACGATCTTGCCGAGCTGTTTCTCCAACTGGCGGACGCCGGCCTCGCGGGCGTAACCCTCGACGACCGCCATCAGGGCGCTGTCGCTGATCACCAGGCGGTCCCTGGGCACGCCGGCTTTTTCCAATTGCTTGGGCCAGAGGTGGCGCTTGGCGATGGCCAGCTTTTCCTCGGCGATGTAGCCGGACAGGCGGATCACTTCCATGCGGTCGAGCAGCGGGCCGGGAATCGAGTCCAGGGTGTTGGCGGTGCAGACGAACAGCACCTTGGACAGGTCGAGCCGCATGTCCAGGTAGTGATCGAGGAATTCGACGTTCTGCTCCGGATCGAGGGTCTCCAGCAGCGCGGACGCCGGGTCGCCCTGGAAGCTGGCGCCCATCTTGTCGATCTCGTCGAGCATGATCACCGGGTTCATCACCTCGACGTCCTTCAGCGCCTGCACCAGCTTGCCGGGCTGCGCGCCGATGTAGGTACGCCGGTGGCCCTTGATCTCCGCCTCGTCGCGCATGCCGCCGACGCTGAAGCGATAGAACGGCCGCCCAAGGGTCTCGGCGATGGACTTGCCGATGCTGGTCTTGCCCACGCCCGGCGGGCCGACCAGCAGGACGATGGAACCGGCGATCTCGCCCTTGAAGGCGCCCACCGCGAGGAACTCGAGGATGCGGCTCTTGATGTCGTCGAGCCCGGCGTGGTGCACGTCGAGCACCTTGCGCGCGTGCTTGAGGTCGAGCTTGTCCTTGCCGTACACGCCCCAGGGCAGGGCGGTGGCCCAGTCCAGGTAGTTGCGGGTGACCGCGTACTCCGGCGAGCCGGTTTCCAGGATCGACAGCTTGTTCAATTCCTCATCGATGCGCTTCTGCGCCTGGGGCGGCACGTCCTTGCCGTTGAGCCGCGCGCGGAACTCGTCGCTGTCGGCGCTGCGGTCGTCCTTGCTGATGCCCAGCTCGCGCTGGATGATCTTCAACTGTTCCTTGAGGAAGAATTCCCGCTGGTGCTCGCCGATCTTGCGATTCACCTCGGCCGACAGCTCCTTCTGCAGACGGGCGACCTCGACCTCCTTGCGCAGCAGCGGAAGGACCTTTTCCATGCGCTTGAGGATCGGCACGGTGTCGAGGACCTCCTGCAACTCGCTGGCCGGCGCAGTGGTGAGCGCAGCGGCGAAATCGGTCAGCGGCGAGGGTTGGTTCGGGCTGAACCGGTTCAGGTAGTTCTTCAGTTCCTCGCTGTACAACGGGTTGAGCGGCAGCAGCTCCTTGATCGCATTGATCAGCGCCATGCCGTAGGCCTTCACCTCGTCGCTGGTCGCCTGCTGTTCCTTGGGGTATTCCACCTCCACCAGATAGGGCGGGCGATGGCGCTTGAGCCAGCCGCGGATGCGCACCCGCGACAGCCCCTGGGCGACGAACTGCAGCTTGCCGTTCTCGCGGCTGGCGTGATGCACGCGTACCAGGGTGCCCTGCTCGGGCAGGGTGTTGGGGTCGAAGTGCCGCGGGTCCTCCGGCGGCTGTTCCATGAAGAACAGCGCCAGGCTGTGGTGATCGCTCTTGGAAACCAGTTCGAGGGTTTCCGCCCAGGGTTCTTCGTTGACGATCACCGGCAGCACCTGGCCGGGAAAGAACGGGCGGTTGTGGATCGGGATGACGTACAGCTTGTCCGGCAGATGCTGGCCGGGCAGGACCAGTCCCGTCCCGGACTGCAGGGTTTCGGCTTCGAGAATGTCCGGGTTAATGTCCTGATCGCTCATGGGGCACCGTCTTGAGGAGTTATGCAGGCTTAGATGGGGAGACGCCGCCGGCATTTCAACCATCGTTCGACATTCCTCCGGCACGCCCGGCCGGCCAGGCGCCGCCCGGTGCTGTGCAACAGCGGGGCAGTTCACTAGAATGCGCAAAAATCGACCGCGCGCCGCCATGCTCAAAGCCCGCTTCATGCGTTTGGACGACCAGACCAGCGAACACGCCCATGACTACCACCAGTTGGTCATGTCGCTATCCGGTCGCGCCGAATTCGAGGTCAACGGCCGCGGCGGCGAGGTCTGCCGGATGCGCGCCTGCCTGGTGCCCGGCGACGCCGAACACCAGTTCGCCGGGGTCGGCGATAATCGCATGCTGATCCTCGACCTCAACGAACAGGACACCTCCGCCGAGGATCTCGAACTGCTCGGCCGCCTGTTCGACACGCCGCGCTACCCGGCGCTGGATGCCGATTTCCAGAACCTGCTCAACTATGCCGGCGCCGAACTGGCGCGCTACGGCAGCGATCCCCTGCTGGCGCGCGCCCTGGGTGGCGTGCTGATGCGCGCCTTGCACCTGCGCCTGTTCGGCGAGCACAACCGGCGTAACGTCGGCCCGCTGGACCTGGCACGCCTGGATGCCTACATCGGCGAGCACCTGGCGCGGCGCATCAGCGTCGCCGAGCTGGCTCAGGTGGCCTGTGTCAGCCCGAGCCATTTCCACGTGCAGTTCAAGGACAGCGTGGGTCTCACGCCCCACCAGTACCTGCTCAAGACCCGCCTCGACCGGGCCTCGCGCCTGCTGCGGGAGAGCCCGCTGCCGCTGGTGCGGATCGCCGAGGAGTGCGGGTTCTCCAGCCAGAGCGCGCTGACCACGGCGATGCGCCGCTACCTCGGCCTGACCCCCAAGCGCTACCGCGGCGCCCAGTGAGCGCCCGGCGCTGCGCCGCACACCCTCGACTCCGCCGATTGGCCCCACGGCCATGAGGGCTTTTGCGGCGAAAGTTCCCGAATAGGAGCTTTTCGCAAAAACTCCGAAGCTTCCAGCAAGAATGCCCGGACCGCCTGCCTCTACATTCCGCCATCCCCGTCGCGTTGGCCGAATGCCATCCTTGTGTTTCCACCGGCCTTGCTACAGTGGATCGGACCCAAGCGACGATCTCCACCATCTCATCTCATAAGAGGAGGGGGCGTGATGTTCAAAGCTGTTCACGTCTTGCAGGGCGACTTTCCCACGCAGACGGCCGCCGAATTCTTCCCGGTCATCAGCGCCAACTACAGCGTCGACGAAGCGGACTATCTCAATGAGCTGCTCCAGCTCGCCGACCCCGGGGAGTCGGGCATCGCGGCCATCCGCCGCGAAGCGCGAACCCTGATCGAGGACGTCCGCAGCCGGGAAAACGCCGTCGACACCCTCGACGCGCTCCTGCGCCAGTACAGCCTCGACACCCAGGAAGGGCTGATGCTCATGTGCCTGGCCGAGGCCCTGCTGCGGGTGCCGGACGCCGCCACCGCCGACGCGCTGATCCGCGACAAGCTGAACGCGGCGGAATGGGAGCGCCACCTGGGCCAGAGCGACAACCTGTTGGTGAACTTCGCCGCCTGGGGCCTGGTGATGACCGGCAAGGTGATCGACCCGGACACCGCCGACGGCCGCCCGAAGAACGTCCTCGGCCGGCTGATCCGTCGTTCCGGCGAGCCGGTGATCCGCGCCGCGATGAACCAGGCGATGAAGCTGATGGGCAAGCAGTTCGTCCTCGGCCGCACCATCGGCGAAGCCTTGAAGAACGGCCGGCCCTGCCGGGAGCAGGGCTACACCTACTCCTTCGACATGCTTGGCGAGGCGGCGCTGACCCAGGCCGACGCCGAGAAGTACATGGCGGACTATCGCCAGGCCATCGACACCGTCGGCAAGGAGCCCCAGGTCGGCCCGGGCCCGCGTCCGTCGATCTCGATCAAGCTGTCGGCGCTGCACCCGCGCTATGAAGTGGCGCAACGCGAGCGGGTGCTCAGCGAGCTGTTCGCCAACGTCCGCGAGCTGGCCTCCCGCGCCCGCGCCCTGGACGTCGGCATCACCATCGACGCCGAGGAGGCCGACCGCCTCGAGCTGTCCCTGGAGCTCTACGAAAAACTGATGCGCGACCCGGCCATCGCCGGCTGGGGCGAATTCGGCCTGGTGATCCAGGCCTATTCCAAGCGCTGCCTGCCGGTGCTGGTCTGGCTGACCTTGCTGGGCAAGGAGCTGGGCGCGCGGATTCCCCTGCGCCTGGTAAAGGGCGCCTACTGGGACAGCGAGATCAAGCAGTGCCAGGTCCAGGGCCTGGACGGCTACCCGGTCTACACCCGCAAGGAAGGCACCGACACGTCCTACCTGGCCTGCGCCCGCTACCTGCTGTCCGAGCACACCCGTGGGGTGATCTACCCGCAGTTCGCCAGCCACAACGCCCACACCGTCACCTGCATCCTCAACCTGGCCGCCGCGGCCAGCACGCCCCGCGAGTTCGAGTTCCAGCGCCTGCACGGCATGGGCGATGCGCTGTACGACACGGTGATCGAGAAATACCGCAAGAACGTGCGCATCTACGCCCCGGTCGGCGCCCACAAGGACCTGCTGCCTTACCTGGTCCGACGCCTGCTGGAGAACGGGGCCAATTCCTCCTTCGTCCACCAGTTGGTCGACCCGCGGGTGCCGGTGGACTCCCTCATCGACCATCCGGTGACGCAACTTCGTGCGTTCAAGACGCTCGGCAACGATCGAATCCCTCTCCCGCCCGCGCTGTTCGGCGACGGCCGGAAAAACTCCCAGGGCCTCAACATGAATATCCAGCAGCAGTGGCAAGAATTGGAAGCCGCCTTCCGTCCCCACCTCGACCGCCAATGGCAGGCCGCGCCCGTCGTCGACGGCCGCATCCTGAGCGGCGAGATTCACGAAATCCGCTGCCCCTACGAGCTGGGCAGGACCGTCGGCCAAGTGCAGTGGGCCAGCGCCGAGCACGCCCGGCACGCCCTGGACGTGCTGGACAAGGCCTGGCCGCGCTGGAGCGCGACGCCGGTGGATGAGCGCGCGGCGATCTTCGAGCGCCTGGCCGACCTGCTGGAACGCAATCGCGCGGAACTGCTGGCGCTGTGCACCCGCGAAGCCGGCAAATCGCTGCAGGACGGCATCGACGAGGTCCGCGAAGCGGTGGACTTCTGCCGCTATTACGCCCAGCAGGCCCGCCTGCGCCTGGTGCGCAGCGAGTTGCAGGGCCCGACCGGCGAACGCAACGAACTGTTTTATGAAGGCCGCGGCATCTTCGCCTGCATCAGCCCGTGGAACTTCCCCCTGGCGATCTACCTGGGCCAGATCAGCGCCGCCCTGGTGGCCGGCAATACGGTGATCGCCAAGCCCGCCGAGCAGACCAGCCTGATCGCCGCGCGGACCCTCGAACTGATGTTCGAGGCCGGCCTGCCCAAGGATGTCATCGCCCTGCTGCCGGGGGATGGCGCCACCCTGGGCGGTGTTTTCTGCCGCGATGCGCGCCTGGTCGGCGTGGCCTTCACCGGCTCCACCGACACCGCGCGGCTGATCAACCGGCAACTGGCCGACAAGCCCGGCCCCATCGCCGCGCTGATCGCCGAGACCGGCGGGCAGAACGCGATGATCGTGGATTCCACCGCGCTGCCCGAGCAGGTGGTCAAGGATGCCGTCAATTCGGCCTTCACCAGCGCCGGCCAGCGCTGCTCGGCCCTGCGCGTGATGTACGTGCAGAACGACATCGCCGATCGGGTGATCGAGCTGCTCAAGGGCGCCATGGCCGAACTCAAGGTGGGCGCGACCCATCTGCGCGAGAACGACGTGGGCCCGGTGATCGACGGCGAGGCCAAGGCCGGCCTCGATAGCCATGTCGCGCAATTGAAGCAGCAAGGCCGGCTGATCGCCGAGACCCCGCTGCCGGCCGGGCTCGACGGCCATTTCGTGGCGCCGGTGGCCTTCGAGATCGCAGGCATCGACGCCTTGGAGAAGGAAAACTTCGGTCCGGTGCTGCACGTGGTGCGCTTCGCCGCCGGCGACCTGGAAAAGGTCGTCCACGCGATCAACGCCACCGGCTTCGGCCTGACCCTGGGCGTGCACAGCCGCAACGAGGAAACCGCCCGGCGCATCGAGCACCTGGCGCGGGTCGGCAACCTCTACGTCAACCGCAACCAGATCGGCGCGGTGGTCGGCGTGCAACCCTTCGGGGGGCACGGGCTTTCCGGGACCGGTCCCAAGGCCGGCGGGCCGAATTACCTGCTGCGCTTCGTCAGCGAACGCACCACCTCGGTGAATACCACGGCGGTCGGCGGCAACGCCTCGCTGCTGTCCCTGGGCGACGTCGACTGACCCGGGCCGCGGCGCATGCCGCGGCCTCGCCTGGCGCCGCGGCGGGCCCCGCCCGCCGTTCGCGGCGCGCCATCCATTGGCGTAGAGCCCTCGCACGTAACTCGCGCGAGCTGCGCTTCGTCTTTACCCCATGCCATCGAATCGCCCGCGTGAGCGGCGGGCGCGGCCATGCATAGCGGAACACCGGGCGGTCGCCATGCGCGGCCAGTCCTTCGAGCGGAATCCGGGAGCCAACCCCCGGCCGTATAACAACAACGCAAAGGGGAGACCCCTAGTGAGTGCAAGCAATCCCACTCTGATCACCTTCGTGATCTACATCCTTGCCATGGTGCTGATCGGCTTCGCCGCCTACCGCGCGACCCACAACTTCTCCGATTACATCCTCGGCGGCCGCAGCCTCGGCAGCGTCGTCACCGCCCTGTCCGCCGGGGCATCCGACATGAGCGGCTGGCTGCTGATGGGCCTGCCCGGCGCCATCTACCTGTCCGGGCTGTCGGAAAGCTGGATCGCCATCGGCCTGATCATCGGTGCCTGGCTCAACTGGCTGCTGGTCGCCGGACGCCTGCGGGTGCACACCGAGCACGCCAACAATGCCCTGACCCTGCCGGACTACTTCACCTACCGCTTCGAGGACACCAGCCGCATCCTGCGGGTGCTGTCGGCCCTGGTGATCCTGGTGTTCTTCACCATCTACTGCGCCTCCGGGGTGGTCGCCGGCGCCCGCCTGTTCGAAAGCACCTTCGGCGTGTCCTACGACCTCGCCCTCTGGATCGGCGCGGCGGCGACCATCGCCTATGTCTTCGTCGGCGGCTTCCTGGCGGTGAGCTGGACCGATACCGTGCAGGCCACGCTGATGATCTTCGCCCTGCTGGTCACGCCGATCTGCGCGATTCTCGCCCTCGGCGACTATGACGCCGCGATCGCCACCATCGACGCGCGCAACCCGGCGAACTTCGACCTGTTCCGCGGGATGAGCGTGATCGCCATCCTGTCGCTGCTGGGGTGGGGCCTGGGCTACTTCGGCCAGCCGCACATCCTGGTGCGCTTCATGGCCGCCGACTCGGTGAAGTCGATCCCCGCGGCCCGGCGCATCGGCATGACCTGGATGATTCTCTGCCTGGGCGGCGCGGTGGCCGCCGGCTTCTTCGGCATCGCCTACTTTGCCGACAACCTCGGCCAGGCCGGCGCGGTGACCGAGAACAGCGAGCGCGTGTTCATCGAGCTGACCAAGCTGCTGTTCAACCCCTGGATCGCCGGGATCGTGCTGTCGGGGATTCTCGCCGCGGTGATGAGCACCCTCAGTTGCCAATTGCTGGTCTGCTCCAGCGCCCTGACCGAGGACTTCTACAAGGCCTTCCTGCGCAAAAGCGCCAGCGAGCGCGAGCTGGTCTGGGTCGGCCGCGCCATGGTGCTGCTGATCTCCTGCGTCGCCATCGCCCTCGCGTCCAACCCGGACAGCAAGGTACTCGGCCTGGTCTCCTACGCCTGGGCCGGCTTCGGCGCGGCCTTCGGCCCGGTGGTGCTGTTCTCCCTGCTGTGGAAGCGCATGACCCGCAACGGCGCGCTGGCCGGCATGCTGGTGGGAGCGGTGACGGTGATCGTCTGGAAGCAGTTGGCGCTGTTCGGCCTCTACGAGATCATCCCGGGCTTCGCCTTCGCCAGCCTCGCCATCCTGGTGTTCAGCCTGCTGGACAAGCAACCATCGGCTTCCATGCAGAGCCGTTTCGACGCGGCCGAGCAGGAATACCAGGACGCCCATCGGTAGACCGCCTCGCCGCGCCCGCAACGGCGCGGCAGGCTCGCCATCGCAAGCGGCCCGTTTCCCGATGAGGGAAGCGGGCCGCTTGGTTTCCGGCATGCCGCCACTGCCCGGGCATGCCGCCGGCCTGCCTGGGCGCGGCGGCGCTCTGCTAAGCTCGCCGCCATGCCTCAACGTCCTATTCGAGCGATTCGCCATGACCCCGCCTTCAAAAGACCCCCTGCATGGCATGACCCTGGAAGCCATCCTCATCGACCTGGTGGCGCGTTATGGCTGGGACGGGCTGGCGTCGCGGATCGACATCCGCTGCTTCAGCCACGAGCCCAGCATCAAGTCCAGCCTGGGCTTCCTGCGCCGCACCGCCTGGGCGCGACAGAAGGTCGAGGCGCTGTTCGTGGCGTCGCAGCGGCGCAATGGCTGAGGCACCGGCGGCAATCGAGGATCGGACATGCCAGACGACGACCAATCCGGGCGACTCCAGCAGAGCTGGCAACGCAACGCCGAGGCCTGGACCCGCGTGGTCCGCGAGGCGCGGATCGAGAGCCGGCGGCTGGCCACCGATCGGGCGATCCTCGAGGCGCTGCGCGAGCGCGAACCGGCGCGGGTGCTGGATGTGGGGTGCGGCGAGGGCTGGCTGTGCCGGGCCCTGGCGGCGCAGCGCATCGACGCGCTCGGGGTGGACGGCTCGGCGGCGCTGGTCGAGCAGGCCCGTGCCGCCGGTGGCCGCTTCGAACACCTCAGCTACGCCGAGCTCCAGGCTCGGCCCCGTCGCTTCGGCGTTTTCGCGGCGATCGTGTGCAACTTCGCCCTCCTCGATGCCCAGGCCGACCGCCTGCTCGGCGCGCTGGCCGAGGCCCTGGAGCCGGGAGGCGCGCTGCTGATCCAGACCCTGCACCCCTGGAGCCTCGCCGGGGAGGGGTACCGGGACGGCTGGCGCGAGGAGCGCTTCGCCGCCTTCGCCGGGGCGTTCACACCCATGCCCTGGTATTTCCGCACCCTGGAATCCTGGTTCGCGCTCCTGGTGGGGGCGGGGTTGCGCCTCGAAAGTGTGCGCGAACCCGTGCATCCGCAGACCGGCCAGCCGCTGTCCCTGCTGCTGGTGGCCGTCCGGGCGTCCTAAGGCGCGGTCGAGCGGATTTTCCGCCGGACGCTCCCGCTCATGGCAATCTGGTGGCGCGGCATTTTTTCTGGGTTTTATGCCGATTTTCTCACCTCTGGCAGCAAAAGCTGCCGCGCCGGGGGCCGGCCTCGCGCAAAGCCTGGAGTCGTCGCCGGAAAAATCCCGCCCAGGAGGGGCGAGCGCTCTAAAGCGGGGCATGACGCTGACCTGTCTTTGTGCAAAACTCGCCGCCGACCTCGGACGCCTCGGCTCTCGTGTGTCCGTCCCGCCCCACGAAGGCGGGTTCGAACCACGGGGTGCGCCGGCTATCGCCACGCCCCATCGGCCTGCGCCTGATTTCTCGATAAATACAAGATAGAGGTAACCGCTCCATGCACGTCGGTGAAAACGACCCGCAATCTGACACGCTGCATCGCGACCTGGGCGAGCGGCACATCCGCCTGATGGCCCTGGGTGCCTGCATCGGCGTCGGCCTGTTCCTCGGTTCGGCGAAAGCCATCCAGATGGCCGGCCCGGCCATCATGCTGTCCTACGTCATCGGTGGCCTGGCCATCCTGGTGATCATGCGTGCCCTCGGCGAAATGGCCGTACACAATCCGGTGGCGGGCTCCTTCAGCCGCTACGCCCAGGACTACCTGGGGCCGCTGGCCGGGTTCCTCACCGGCTGGAACTACTGGTTCCTCTGGCTGGTGACCTGCGTCGCGGAAATTACCGCGGTGGCCATCTACATGGGCGTCTGGTTCCCCGACGTGCCGCGCTGGATCTGGGCCCTGGCGGCGCTGGTGAGCATGAGCGCGGTCAACCTGATCGCGGTGCGCGCCTTCGGCGAGTTCGAGTTCTGGTTCGCCCTGATCAAGATCGTCACCATCATCGCGATGGTCGTCGCCGGCGCCGGGATGATCGTCTTCGGCATCGGTAACGGCGGCGTCGCCACCGGCATCGCCAACCTGTGGACCCATGGCGGCTTCATGCCCAACGGCGTGCAGGGCGTGCTGATGTCGTTGCAGATGGTGATGTTCGCCTACCTGGGCGTGGAAATGATCGGCCTCACCGCCGGCGAAGCGAAGAACCCGCAGAAGACCATTCCCCACGCCATCGGCTCGGTGTTCTGGCGCATCCTGCTGTTCTACGTCGGCGCGCTGTTCGTGATCCTGTCCATCTACCCGTGGAACGAGATCGGCACCCAGGGCAGCCCCTTCGTGATGACCTTCGAGCGCATGGGCATCAAGACCGCCGCCGGGATCATCAACTTCGTGGTGATCACCGCCGCGCTGTCCTCCTGCAACGGCGGCATCTTCAGCACCGGGCGCATGCTCTACAGCCTGGCGCAGCAAGGCCAGGCCCCGCGCGCCTTCGCCGTGACCACCCAAGGCGTGCCGCGGCGTGCGCTGTTGGTGTCGGCGGTGGCGCTGCTGTTCGGCGTGCTGCTGAACTACCTGGTGCCGGAGAAGGTGTTCGTCTGGGTGACCTCCATCGCCACCTTCGGGGCGATCTGGACCTGGGCGATGATCCTGCTGGCGCAACTGCGCTTCCGTCGCGGCCTGAGCCCGGCCGAGCGCGATCGCCTGGCCTTCCGCATGTGGCTGTACCCGCTGAGTTCCTACCTGGCGATGGCGTTCCTGGTGCTGGTGGTCGGCCTGATGGCCTACTTCCCGGACACCCGCATCGCGCTGTACGTCGGACCGGTGTTCCTGGTCCTGCTGGTGGCGCTCTACCACCTGTTCAAGCTGGCGCCCGCCGCCCGCGCCGTCGAACCGGCACCGCGCGTCCTCTCCTGACCCGCGACAGGGGCGCCGCGTCCGCGACGCCCCTTTGTATTTCCGTTCAGGTTGGCTGCAAGCGCTCGCGCAAGGGCGGCGTTCTCGGTCGTTCGCCGAGGCGCTTGTTCAGGTCGAGCCAGGCGGCCAGCGCCATCATCAGGCCGAGCCCGGCCAAGGCGCTGCCGATCTGCGCCAGCGGGTGATCGTCGGCCAGGGTGCTGGCGGCGTCCGCCAGGGGCGCGAGCAGCACGCCTAGGCAGAAGACTTCCAGCGAATAGCTGCCCATCCGGGCGAACTCCCGTGCCGGCCCGCGACGCAGCCAGTCGCCCTGGGGCAGGAGCGCCGCCACGCAGTGAGCGAGGGCGAGGAAGTGCAGCAGGCGCGCCGGCGCGAGATTGGTTTTGTCGATCGGGTAGAGCCCATTGGCCAGGGCCTGGGGCATCCAGGCATCGTGCCAGGCCACGAATTTCCAGGACAGTGCGATCAGGCCGGTGATTGCCAGGTAGGTGGCACAGGCCAGGAACAGCGGTCGCCGCCAGGCCGGGCGCGGCGCTGCCTGGCGCTCGCCGCGCCGTTGCGCGCGCAGGGCGGCCGCGCCGCCGAGCACGAAGAGGAACTGCCAGGCCCAGGGGTTGAAGAACCATTTGCCGCCGCTGGCGGCGTCGAAATTCCATTGCAGCAGCGGCGCGCACAGATAGATCGCCAGGGACAGGCAGCAGGTCTGCAACGGCCGGCGCAACAGGGCCGGCAGGATCAACGGCAGGGCCATGAGCAGAACGATGTACAGCGGCAGCGGGTCCATCAGGTTGGGCTTGAAGCGCAGCAGCAGTTCGTCGATCAAGGCCTGCTGCGGGTCGCTGAGGAAATACCCGAGGCCCATCTCGGCGATGAAGTCGCGGGTTTCCACGTGGCTGTTGGTGAAGAACACGATGCCCATGAGCACCGCGAGCAGGAAGATGTGCGCCACGTAGAGCACCCAGACCCGGCGCAGGATGCGCAGGCAGGCGAAGGCGTAGCCGTCGCGCAGCAGCAGCTTGCCGTAGGCCAGCACCGCGACGTAGCCGGCGAGGAACACGAAGATTTCCGCCGCATCGCTGAAACCGACGTTGCGTGGGGTGAGCAGGCCGAGCGGGTTCTGCGGGATGTGGTCCCAGAAGATGAACACCAGGGCCAGGCCACGGAAAAAGTCGATTCGAAGGTCACGTCCGGTTTGCATGCTGTCGTCCCGCCGATGAGGGTTCCCGCGCTTGATCGGCGGCAAGGCGGAAGGGTACTTGCACGTCGCGATCCCCTGCAATCCGCGATGGCCGCGGTTCTGCGGTTATCGGCGGCGGCGCACGTTTCGCGGATGGCGGGCGGGATACAAAAGATTTCAGCGAGGTCGCGGGGCGGGGCGGCTGCTCGAACCCGGTCCCGCGGCCGTCGGCCGTTTCCCAGGCCGGGGCCGGTCGCCAAGCGACTCGGCCGTCATTACACCAGTGCCCCGGCTTCGCGCCACTCCGGGGCCTTTCCCAAGGAGAATATCGATGCGCTACCTGAACCTGAAGGATGGCCAGTCCGTACCCTTGCTCGGCCAAGGCACCTGGCACATGGGCGAGCGACAAGACCAGCGCGTCCGCGAAGTCACCGCCTTGCGCGAGGGCCTCGAACTGGGCATGAGCCTGATCGACACCGCCGAGATGTACGCCGAAGGCGGCGCGGAGCGCGTGGTGGGCGAGGCCATCGGCGGACGCCGCGAGCAGGTGTTCCTGGTCAGCAAGGCCTACCCCTGGCACGCCGGCCGCGACAGCCTGCCGAAGGCCTGCGAGGACAGCCTGCGGCGCCTGGGCACCGACTACCTCGACCTGTACCTGCTGCACTGGCGCGGCGAATACCCGCTGGCGGAAACCCTGGAGGCCTTCGAGCGTCTGCGCGAGCAAGGCAAGATCCGCCGCTGGGGCGTGTCCAACTTCGACCTCGACGACCTGCAAGAGCTGGATGCGCCGGATTGCGCGGCGAACCAGGTGCTGTACAACCCGGAGGCGCGCGGCATCGAGTTCGACCTGCTGCCCTGGCAGCGCCGCCAGGGATTGCCGCTGATGGCGTACTGCCCGGTGGGGCAGGGCAGTCGTCTGCTGGAACATCCGGCCCTGCTCGAGGTGGCCCGCCGCCAGGACGCCACGCCGGCCCAGGTGGCGCTGGCCTGGGTGCTGCGCGGCGACGGAGTGATCGCCATCCCCAAGGCGGTCGATCCGCTGCACCTGAAGCAGAACGCCGCCGCCGCGGACCTGCGTTTGAGCGCCGAGGATATGGCGACGCTGGACCAGGCCTTTCCGGCGCCGACCCGCAAGCGGCCGCTGGCGATGATCTGAGGGGGCGGAGCCAGCCTGGGATCGGTTTCGAGGCGGCGAGAATGGGGCCGTGGCTCCGCCCGTGTCGCCTCGGGCAGGATGGCGGGCGAGCGCCACTGGGCGGGCACGGAAGCCTTGGACGCGAGAACGGCCTTATCAGGGTCCGGTCGCTGCCCGGAACGCCAACGGGCGGAGGCCGGGCGGGCAAAGCGGGTGGGGGAGAAGCGTTCACCCGTTGTACCGACGCACGTGGGTTCCAAGCACCGCCTGCGCGCGCGGAAACCCTGGGGTAGGCCTGGCGCTTGCGGCGGAGGGAGCCTGCGCTGGCCAGGGACGCACCCGGGGTGCAGTCGCCGGGTCCAGCCCGCCGGGAGGTCGAGCAAAAAAATGGCGAAACGAGAAGTTCGTTTCGCCATTCCCCGGATCGGGAGCTGCCTGGGACTACTCCCAGGCAGCCCGTTGGCTGCGCGGGGCTACAGGTCTGTCCGTCTCGGTGTCGATGACGGACGAGGCCACCGGCCGGTCAGAACCGCCAGTCCAGCGACAAGCCCACGCCGTGGGTCTTGTCGCGCGCGCCCAGCAAGCCGTTGTAGTCCAGGTTGACCCGCGCATCCTGGCTCAAGGCCAGGCTGGCGCGGGCGCCGACCACGGCGGCGTCGCGATCCATCGAGACGCCTCGCGCGGTGAAGTCATTCACCCCGCTGGCGAACGCCAGGTGCTGTTCGGACGAGATATCGCTCA
Organism: Pseudomonas sp. RIT-PI-AD; assembly: GCF_025642785.1. GTDB lineage: Bacteria > Pseudomonadota > Gammaproteobacteria > Pseudomonadales > Pseudomonadaceae > Pseudomonas_T. The sequence goes on along the minus strand of NZ_JANZKU010000029.1, from coordinate 5,679 downwards.
GGTTGTGCTGCCAGCCCAGGGTGCCCGAAACGTCCAGCTTCTGCGTGTCGTTGAGGTTGAAGCGGTTGCCGGCCCGCAGGCCCAGGGTCGAGAGCACGGCGTCACGGCTGTCGTCGCCGCCCTTGAGCGCGGTGGCGCCGCCTTTCTCGGTGAAGTCGTCACTGTCCAGATGCACGTAAGCCAGGTTGGCGAACGGCTCCACGGCCAGCGGCCGCAGGTCCAGGCGGTAGGCGGCTTCGGTGAAGACCTGGGTCGACTGCGCGTCACGCTTGACCTTCTGGCGATCGGAAAATGCGCCGAATTGCAGGTCGCGCTTGACGTCGATGCGGTGCCAGCTGTGGGACGCGCCCGCGGTCAGGCGCAGGGCGCCCTTTTCGTGGCCGATGTACGCGCCCAGGTGGTAGCTGTCCGCCGAGGCATGCGAGTGGGTGTCGTCGCCCAGGCCCAGCGACGTGTCGCTGTAACCGGCCATCGCCCCCAGGCGGGTGTGGTCGCCGATCAGGCCGTCGACACCCGCGAGCAAGCCGCCCAGGGATGAGGTGGAACTGGCGCCGTCGCTGCTGCCGGAGTTCTTGCCCCAGGCACCCAGCGCCTTGACCCAGACGTTGTTGTCGTCGCTGTTCGGCGCCGGCTGGTCGTACAGCCCCTCGACCCGCAGGCGATCGCCCACCGCCTCGCGCAACTGCCGGCTGTCGTTGATCAGTTGCGTGGCGATGGCCGGATGCACTTCGCCCGACAACTGCGTGTACGCCCGGCGGGCGGTGGCGGCATCCCGGCTCAACAGCACGCTCTCGTAGACCGCGTTGCCCGCGCCCAACCCTTCCGCGGCCTCCGCCACGCTGCGCTGGTTGGACGTCTGCGCGGCACTGGCGAAGCTGTCGCCATTGCGCTCGACGGCCAGGCTCATGCCGGTGCCGGTGTAGACCAGGTCGCCGGTCAGGAACGCGTAGTCCGCCAACACCGAGCCGAACCGACCCTGGACGCCCCCGGCGGCTTGCAGCACGTCGAACCGCTGGCCGAGCACGCTGCTGGTCGGGCGGGCGTTCAGCAGCGAGGCATCGTATTCCAGGGCCATCGCCAGGTTGGCGCCGTCCACCCGGGCCCGCCCGCCAGCGACGATGCGGTCGCTTTCGCGGGAGGAGAGTTCGACCGCGTAGGTCGAGCCGGGCGCCAGGTCGAGGTCGCCGGTCACCTGCAGGGTGCCGATGGAGTTGCCCGGGGCGACGAACGCGCCGCGGTGGGCGGTCAGCGAACCGACGCGACCGGTGCCGCTCAACACGCCGCTGTCGTTGACCGTCACCGCCGAGACCAGCGAACCGTCGACGGCCAGGCGCCCCTGGTTGACCAGGGTCGGGCCGCTGTAGGTGCTGGTGCCGGTCAGCACCAGGGTGCCGATGCCTTGCTTGGTCAGGCCGCCGTGCCCGGCGATGGCGTTGCTCCACACGTCCAGCCCGCATTGCGGGCCGCTGCAGGTGCGCTGCGTGGGCTTGCCGGCATCGACCACGGCGCCGACGCCGGGGAGATCGACGACGAACTGGCTGTCGCCGTAGGCGCCGTCGATGCGGAACTCGGCCGGGATGTCCGCCTCGGTGACGAACATGCCCGGGCCGCCGATGGCCTTGCCCAGGTCGATCATGCCCCAGCCGTACAGCGCGTCGACGCCGGGGGCGCCGAGGTCGGTGGCGGTGGTCCTCAATACGCTGGCCACCTGCGCGCCGCTCATGTACGGGAAGCGCTCCATGAGCACCGCCATGCTGCCCGCGGCGTGCGGCGCGGCCATGGAGGTACCGTTCTTGTTGGCCCAGCCGACGGTCAGGTTTTCCAGGCTGGTGCCGTTGAGCACCGAGCTGTAGATGCGCGTGCCCGGGGCCGACACGCAGAAGCTGGCGGTATAGCCGCAGCGCGACGAGAAGGTGCTGAGGATGTAGGGGGTGGAGGCGGCCGCGGCGGCGTCCGGGTTCTGTTGCAGGGCGGCCACGGTCAGCCAGTTGGGGGCGATCTCCGGGACGAAATAGCCCAGCCCGGCCATGGCATCGGGGTTGTTCAGGTTGTAATCGTTGCCAGCCGCGAAGATCGTCACCACCCCGCTGCGGGCGGCGTCGATGGCGCCCTGATAGGCGCCGCCCGGACGGGTGCCGAGGATCTGCCGGATCTGATCGAACTGCAACTGGGCGTCCTGCACGGTGAAGTGCGGGAAGGCCGGGTCCTTGCCGCCCTCGTCGAACCGGTCGGTGATGCCGATGCCCCAACTGTTGTTGATGATCCGCGCGCCGCTGTCGATCAGCGCGTTCCAGCCGGCCTGGTATACCGCGCCGTCGTTGCCCAGCACGATGCCGTCCTCGGGGCCCGGGTCGCCGTTGTCGGCGCTGATGATCTGCGCGTCGAAGGCCACGCCATGCATCGGGCCGCCGTCGCGGCTGCCGGCGGCGATGCCGCCCACGTGGGTGCCGTGGTTACCCAGCTTGCCGTTGGAGTCCAGGCTCGGCGAGCCGTCGTAGCGGAACGGATCGCCGGCGTGCACCGGGATGTAGGGGTCGGTGTATTCGCGGATGCCGCTGGTCACCAGGTTGACCACCTTGTCGGGGCCGGCGAACTCCGGATGCGCGGCGTACACCGGCTGATCGAAGATCCCCAGCTTGACGTCCCGGCCGGTGTAGCCGCCCGCATAGGCCTGGTCGGCGTGGATGGCGCCCAGCCCCCAGTCGGCATTGAATTCGGCGCTGCGCCAGCTGGCGGCGTTGCCGGCCTGGCCTGCTTCGACGTAGGGCGCGGCCTGGGCCGCGCCCAAGGTGGCGAGGTAGCAGGCCAACGCGCCGCAGGAGGCACGGTTGATCGCGCGGATGGATTGGCGAATGGAGCTGACAGGAGCCTGTCGGGTTTTCAACACATCTTTCATGAAACTACCGTCCTTAGTTAACGCACGCAAAACGCCACGCGCCTGCTTTTGCAAGCGCGTTGTTTACTGTGGATTCGAATGTTCTGGCTCAGAACTGCCAGTTGAGGCTCAGCCCGACGCCGTGGCTTCTTTCCCGGTTGGCCAGTTGGCCGCTGTAATCCAGGCTCACCTTGGCCGCCTTGCTCAACGCCAGGCTGGCGTGGGCGCCGACCAAGGCGGCATCGCGTACCAGGGGCGAGCTTTCGATGGCGAAGCCCGCGTCGGCGGAGGCGAAAGCCAGGTGCCGTTCGGCGTCGATGTCGCTCAGGGCGTGCTGCCAGCCGAGGCTGCCCGACAGGTCGAGGTTCTGCCGGTCGCCGACGGCGATGGTCTTCAGCGCGCGCACGCCGAGGGTGCCGAGCACCGCGTCGCGGGTGTCGTCGCCGCCTGACAATGCCGCGGCATCGCCTTTCTCGGTGAAGTCGTCGCTATTCAGCCGCACGTAGGCCAGGTTGGCGAAAGGCTCGAGAGTCGCCGGCTGCAAGCGGATGCGGTAGGCCGCCTCGGTGAACGCCTGGGCGGACTGCGCGTCGTGCGTGGTCTTTTCCCTGCCGCTGGCTCCGCCCACCTGGACCTCGCGCTTGGCATCGATGCGGTGCCAGCTGTAGGCGCCGCCGAAGGTCAGGCGCAGCGCGCCGATTTCGTGGCCGACGTAAGCCCCCAGGTGATAGCTGTCCACCGACGCCTGGGAATGGGTGCCGGAGCCCATGTTCAGCCCGCTGTCGCTGTAGCCGGCGAGCAGGCCCAGGCGGGTATCCTCGGCGACCTCGCCGTCGACGCCGGCCAGCAGGCCGCCGAGCGAGGTGGTGTAACCGGCCGTGTCGCCGCGCGAATCGGTCTTGCCCCAGGCCCCCAGGGCTTTGAGCCACAGGTTGTCCGCCCCGGCGGTCTCGGCATCGACGCCTAATCCGCCGGCTCCCAGGCGCTCGTCCACGGCATCGCGCACGGAGCGGCTGTCGTTGATCAGCGCCGTCCCGATGGCCGGGTAAAGCTCACCGGACAACTGCTGCAGGTTGTCGCGCGCGGACGCTGCGCTGCCGGCGAGCAACAGATTCTCGTACACCGGATGGCCAGCGCCCAACCGCTCGGCGGCAGTCGCGACCGCGGCTTGGTTGGGGGTTCGCGCGACGCTGTCGAAGGTGGCCGCGCGCTCGACGCTGAGCACGACGTCGTGGGCCGCGGTGTCCAGTCGGCCCCTCAGGAAGGGGGTGCTGGACGCCACCGAGGCAAATTGGCCGTCGATGCCGTTGGCGGCCTGCAGCAGGTTGTATCGGCGACCCAGCAGGCTCTGGCCCGGCGTGGCGTTCAGCGCGATGGGAGTGTCGTCGAACGCCAGGGTCATGTTCGCGCCCGCTACCCGGGCGCCGCCGCTGGCGACGATACGGTCGCTGGCCGTGGGCGAAAGCTCCACCGCGTAAGTCGAACCCGGCTCGAAGGCCACGTCACCTGCCACCCGCAGCGTGCCGATGGAATTGCCCGGTGCCACGCGTCCCCCGCTGTGGGCGATCAGCCTGCCGACCTGGCCATCGCCCCCCAGGGTACCGCCGGCGTCGACCTGCACCGCCGAGACGAGCGAACCGTTGACCGACAGCAGGCCGCCGTTGACCCAGGTGCCGCCCCGGTAGGTGTTGTCGCCCTCCAGGATCAGTCGACCGGCGCCGGACTTGATCAGGCTGCCCTGGTACTGGCGCAGTGCCGCGGCGGCGGCGCGAGCGGTGCCCACCGCATAGTCGCTGCGGTCCTGCTGGCTGGCGGTGTCGTCGAGGCCGTTCTGCCAGCCACGGCTGGCCAGGGTTCGCTGCCACGCGGCCTGTTCGGCGCTGTCTTCGGTCTGGCGCTGGAGCAGCGCCTGATCGGAAATATCGTTGCTCCACACGTCCGTCTGGCCCGCGTCCAGCGTGACATCGAAGGAACCGAGCAGTTGGCCCGGACCGCGCATCGCCCGCTCCAGGTTGGCCACGCCCCAGCCCACGCTGTCGGTGGGCGCCCGGGTGACCGAGCCATCGAGCTGGGTCGCCGTGGTCAGCAGGACTTGCAGCGCCTGCTGGTTGTCCATGTACGGATAGCGCTCCATCACCAGCGCCAGGGCGCCGGTGGCGTGGGGCGCGGCCATCGAGGTACCGGACTTGATCGCGTAATCATCGCCCGGCACGGTGCTGTTGATCAGCCGCCCTGGCGTGGTGATGCACCAGTACTTGGCGATCCCGCACTGGTTGTAGCGTTGGCCGTTGGCGCTATCGAGGCCCGACACCGCCAGCCAGTGGCCTTCCAGGTCCGGCTCGAAGTAGGGCAGCGAAGCCCGCACGCTGGCATTGGCGTAGCCGGTATTGCCGGCGCTGAAGACGTTGATCACACCCTGGCGCGAGACGTCGGCCGCTTCGTCCAGCCAGGTGCCGCGGCCATAGTGCTGGGCGTAGGCCGCGTGCAGGCCGTCGAGGGTGGCGTAGGTCACGTCCGGCGGCTGGCTGCCCCAGCTGTTGTTGATGGCGCGCACCCCGGCGTCGGCCAGGGCGCCGTACGCGGCCTTGAAATAAGCTGGGTCGGGGTTGGGGCCGAACAGGAAGCTGTCGTTCTGGTTGGTATTGGCGACGTAGATCTGCGCGTTGTACGCCACGCCATGCATGCCGCTGCCATCCCGGGCCGCGCCCATGGTGCCGGTGACGTGGGTGCCGTGGCTATCGTTGTTCGGGTTGAGGGCGCCGGTGACACTGAAGGCCGAGCCGTCGGCATAGGTGCCGCGGGCG
>NZ_JANZKU010000028.1 GCF_025642785.1 Pseudomonas sp. RIT-PI-AD | reverse complement strand
GCGGTCGCCAGCGAACGCCCGGGTTCAGAGCTGCAACAGGCGGTAGCCGACCCCCGGTTCGGTCTTGATCAGGCGCGGATCGGCGGGGTCGTCGTCGAGTTTCTGCCGCAGGTGGCCGATCACCACCCGCAGGTAGTGGGTGTCCTCCAGGTGGCTCGGCCCCCAGATTTCCTTGAGCAGGAAGTGCTGGGTCACCACCCGGCCGAGCTGGCGCGCGAGGATCGCCAGCAAGGCGTACTCCTTGCGGGTCAGCGCCACCTCGACCCCGGCCAGGGTCACCCGGCGCTGGGCGAAGTCCACCCGCAGCGGGCCGCTGACCACCGCCGCCTCGCGCGGCTCGGCCTGACCGGACGGGCGCAGCAGCACCCGCACCCGGGCGAGGAACTCCTGGATACCGAAGGGCTTGGTGACGTAGTCGTTGGCGCCGCCATCCAGGGACAGCACCTTCTCGCCCTCGCTGGCGCGCACCGACAGCACCAGCACCGGCACCGGCGACCACTCGCGCAGCTCACGCAGGACCTGCTGGCCGTCCAGGTCCGGCAGGCCGAGGTCCAGCACCACCAGATCGGGCCGGCACAACGCGGCCTGGGCCAAGCCTTCACGGCCGGTGGCGGCCTCGCATATCGTGTAGCCCTGCACCTTCAGGCTGATCCGCAGGAACTTGCGGATCTGCATTTCATCGTCGATGACCAGGATGGTCGGTTGGCCGTTGCTCATCGCAGTCTCTTCATTCCTCGTCCGTGGGCTGCGGATGCAGCGGCAGATGCAGGGTCAGGGCGGCGCCACGCCCGTCGAGGCCCTCGCCCACCGTGACCCGGCCGCCGTGGGCGCCGAGCATGCCCTGGCAGATCGCCAGGCCCAGACCGGTGCCCTGCCCACCGCGATCGCCGCGGGCGGCGGTATAGAACATATCGAAAATCTTCTCGCGCTCGTGCTCGGGAATGCCCGGGCCCTGGTCGGCGACGGCGAAGCGCAGCTCGCGCTCGTCGCTCTCCACCGCGACCCGCAGGCGCCCGGCCGCCGGCGAGAAGCGCGCCGCGTTCTCCAGCACGTTGACCAACGCCTGCTCGATCAGGGCGCCGTGCACGTAGAGCAGCGGCAGGGCGTCCGCCACCCGCAACTCGACCCGCAGCGGCGCCAGCACCGGTCGCAAGCGCTGCACCGCGCTGGCGAGGATATCCGCCGGCGCCACCCAGTCACGGGACAGCTTGAGGGCGCCATGGCCGAGGCGGGTCATGTCCAGCAGGTTCTGGATATAGCGGTCCAGGCGCTCCGCCTCGTCGCGGGTGCCCTCCAGCAGCTCGCGGCGATCGCTCAGGGGGATCGCCTCGCCCAGGGCCAGCAGGCTGTCGATGGCGCCGCGCATGGCGGTCAGCGGCGTGCGCAGGTCGTGGGACACCGAAGCCAGCAGCGCGCTGCGCAATTCCTCGGTCTGTCCGTGCAGCCGCGCGGCCTCCAGCTCGTCCGCCAGTTGCGCGCGTTGCAGCGCCTGGGCCAGGGGTTGCGCCAGGGACGCGAGGGTGCGCCGCCGCTGTGCTTCCAGCGGGCGTCCGCTGCGCGGGCGGATGCCGAGCAAGGCCAGCGGCCCGCCCTCGCCGGACAGCGGCCACCACCACCAACCGCCGGTGGGCAGGGTGTCTGTGCCCAACCCGGCCGGTTGATCGTGCTGCCAGGACCAGTCCGCCGCCGCACGCTCCTGCTCCGAGAGCGGCCGCTCGGCGCCGGCCTCCAGGGTCCAGGCGCCATCGGGGGCGCGGCTGCGCAGGGCGATCTCCAGGTCGTCCCAGGCGCCGAACTGCTGCAACGCCGCCGACAGCACCGCCTGCCGATCGGTGGCCGCGGTCAGCCGACGCGACAGTTCCAGCAGGGCGGTGGTCTCCGCCTGGGTCTGCCGCAACGCCTCCAACTGGCGGCGCTGGCGGCTGGCGAGGTTGCCGGTGAGCACCGCCATGAGCAGGAAAAACGACAGGGTCAACAGGTCCTGGTGGCGGTGGATGCTGAACGACCAGGTCGGCGCGATGAACAGAAAGTCGTAGGCCAGGAACGCCAGCCCGGCGCAGACCAGGGACGGCCCCAGGCTGCTGCGCACCGCCACCAGCAGCACCGCGGCGAGGAAGATCAGCGAGATGTTCGGCAATTCGAGGATGCGTGCCAGCCCCAGGGCGACGGCGGTCGCCGCCAGCGCGGCCAGCAACGCCAGCAGGTAGTCGCGCCAGATCAGCGGCGCGCGGCTGCCGCGCACCGCCGGCGGCGCCTCCGCCTCGCTGTCCAGCACGCTGATTTCCAGCCCCTGGCCGAGCGCCAACAACCGCTCGGGGACCCCTCGCCCTCCCCAGCGTCGGCGCAGCCGTGGGCGGCTGCGGCCGACCAGGATCAGGCTGGCGCGGCGCTCGCGGGCATGTTCCACCAGGGTGCGCGCCACCTCGCCGGCGCGCAGGCCGATCACCTCGCCGCCGAGCCGCTCGGCCAACTGCTGGGCCGCCTGCAGATCGGTGAGGTAGCGCTCGTCACGCTCGCCGCCGGTGTCCACGTGCACCACCGACCAGGGCAGGTGGCGGCGTTCGGCGACGCGGCAGGCATGGCGCACCAGCCGCTCGGCCTGGCGGTCGCCGTCGATGCCGACCAGCAGGCGCCCGCGCACCGTCGGTGGCTGCTGGCCCTGCTGGCGGTACCGCCGGTTGAGATCGGCGTCGACCCGCGCGGCGGCGGTCTGCATCGCCAGTTCGCGCAGGGCGGTGAGGTTGGTCTGGCTGAAGAACGCGTCGATGGCGGCGCGCGCCTGCTCCGGCACGTAGACCTTGCCGTCGCGCAGGCGCTCCAGCAGCTCCCGCGGCGGCAGGTCGATGAGGAGGATTTCGTCGGCCTCCTGCAACACCCAGTCCGGCACCGTCTCGCGCACCTGCACGCCGGTGATGTCGCGCACCTGGTCGTTGAGGCTCTCCAGGTGCTGCACGTTCACCGTGGTGTAGATGTCGATGCCGGCGTCGAGCAGCTCCTGCACATCCTGCCAGCGCTTGGCGTGGCGGCTGCCGGGCGCATTGCTGTGGGCCAGTTCGTCCACCAGCACCAGGCGCGGCGGCTGGGCGAGGATGGCGTCGAGGTCCATCTCGTTCAGCGTCACCCCGCGGTACTCCACCCGCCGCAACCCTTGCTGGGCCAGGCCGGGCAACATCTCGCCGGTTTCCACCCGGCCGTGGGTCTCCACCACGCCCACCCGCAGATCCACCCCCAGGCGCTTCTGCGCCTGGGCCGCCTGCAACATGGCGAAGGTCTTGCCGACGCCGGGCGCCGCGCCGAGGAATACCTTCAGGCGGCCGCGCCCGCTCTTGGGCAGGTCGGCCAGCAGGGCATCGGCGCGAACGGCATCGCTCATGGTCTTCACTCGGGACGGGCGGAAAGGCGATTGTCGGCCAGGGCCCGGTTCAGGGCCAGCACGTTGACCACTTCGGGACCCACCAGCGGCCGCTCCAGGGTGCGCTCGATCAGTCGTTCCAGGCTCGCCGGCGGCAGGCCACGGGCGGCGGCGATGCGCGGCACCTGGTAGCGCGCCGCCGCGGGCGACAGGTGCGGGTCGAGGCCGCTGCCGGAGGTGGTCAGCAACTCCAGCGGCACCGGCGCCGCCCGGGTACCGCCGAGGCGCTGGGCGTCGGTGGCGATCCGCTGGGCCAGCGCCGGGTTGCTCGGCGCCAGGTTGCTCGCGCCGCTGCCCAGGGTCACGAACCCGGTGGCGGATGGCCGCGGCTGGAACCACTCCGCGCCCTCGAAGGGTTGCGCCAGCAGCAGGCTGCCACGCACGCGGCCGCTGGCGTCGCGCACCAGACTGCCGTTGGCCTGCTCGGGAAACGCCAGTTGGGCGATGGCGGTGACGCTCAGGGGATAGGCGACGCCGGTGATCAGGCCGAGCAGCGCCAGCAGGCAGAATGCCGGGCGAAAATGTTCGAACATGAGGCTGTTCTCCAGGAAATAGAGCCCTTCCCTACGGGGAAGGGCCAGGGGGTCACACCAGGCCGAGGCCGCTGAGCAGCAGATCGATCGACTTGATCCCGACGAAGGGCGCGAGGATCCCGCCCAGGCCATAGAGCAGCAGGTTGCGCCGCAGCAGGCTCGCCGCGTCCAGCGCTCGCACCCGCACGCCGCGCAACGCCAGGGGAATCAGCACGACGATGATCAGGGCGTTGAAGACGATGGCCGAGAGGATCGCGCTCTGCGGGCTGTGCAGGCGCATCAGGTCCAGCGCGCCGAGCTGCGGGTAGATCCCGGCGAACAGCGCCGGGAGGATGGCGAAGTACTTGGCCACGTCGTTGGCCACCGAAAAGGTGGTGAGCGCGCCACGGGTGACCAGCAGCTCCTTGCCGACCCGCACCACGTCGAGCAGCTTGGTCGGGTCGGAATCCAGGTCCACCAGGTTGGCCGCCTCCCGCGCCGCCTGGGTGCCGTCGTTCATCGCCAGGCCCACGTCGGCCTGGGCCAGCGCCGGCGCATCGTTGGCGCCGTCGCCGCACATCGCGACCATCTTGCCTTCGGCCTGCTCGCTGCGGATGCGCTGCAGTTTCTTTTCCGGCGTGGCCTCGGCGATCAGGTCGTCGACCCCGGCCTCGGCGGCGATCGCCGCGGCGGTCAGCGGGTTGTCGCCGGTCACCATCACCGTGCGGATGCCCATCTGGCGCAACTCGGCGAAGCGCTCGCGGATGCCCGGCTTGACCACGTCCTTGAGATGGATCGCGCCGAGCAGCCGGCCGTCGCCGGCCACCAGCAGCGGTGTGCCGCCGCTCTGGGCGATCTTCTCGATTTCCCGCGCCAGGGACGCCGGCAGGTCGGCGCGCGCCAGGCCCAGGTAGCCGAGCACCGCGTCCACCGCGCCCTTGCGATAGGCGTGACCCTCGCAATCGGCGCCGGACAGCCGGGTCTCGGCGCTGAAGGCGATGGGGTCGAGGGTGCCGGGGGTCGGCGTTTGCGCCGGCGCCAGGCCGCGCAGGTACTCGACGATGGACTTGCCTTCGGCGGTGTCGTCGGCCAGGGATGCCAGCAACGCGGCCTCGGCGAGGACCTGGGTGGTGACCCCGGGCGCCTTGGCCATGGCCGTGCAGCGGCGGTTGCCGAAGGTGATGGTGCCGGTCTTGTCCAGCAGCAGCACGTGCACGTCGCCGGCGGCCTCCACCGCGCGCCCGGACTTGGCGATCACGTTGAGCCGCACCAGGCGGTCCATGCCAGCGATGCCGATGGCCGAGAGCAGCCCGCCGATGGTGGTGGGGATCAGCGTCACCAGCAGCGCCGCCAGGTACACCAGCGGCAGGTCGCCGCCGGCGAATCGGGCGAACGGCTGCAGGCTGACCACCACCAGCAGGAAGATCAGCGTCAGGCCGATCAGCAGGATGTCCAGGGCCACCTCGTTGGGGGTCTTCTGGCGCTTGGCGCCTTCCACCAGGGCGATCATCCGATCCAGGGTGGATTCGCCGGGGTTGGCGGTGATCCGCACCAGCAGGCGGTCGGACACCACCCGGGTGTTGCCGGTGACCGCCGAACGGTCGCCACCGGACTCGCGGATCACCGGCGCCGATTCGCCGGTGATGGCCGCCTCGTCGACCGCGGCGATGCCCTCGATCACCTCGCCGTCGCCGGGGATCAGCTCGCCAGCCTGCACCAGGACCTGATCGCCCTGGCGCAGGTCGCTCGCCGCCACCGTCTCGAACGCCCCGGCGGCATTGCGCCGCCGCGCGGTGAGGCCCTGGCTGCCGGCCTTGAGGCTGTCGGCGCGGGCCTTGCCACGGCCTTCGGCGAGGGCTTCGGCGAAGTTGGCGAACAGCACGGTGAACCACAGCCAGAGGGCGATCTGCAACGCCAGGCCGCGGGAGACCGCCGGGTCGGGCAGCCAGCAGAGCAGCGTGGTGAGCGCCGCGGTGGCCTCGACCACGAACATCACCGGCGAGCGCAGCAGGCCGCGTGGGTCGAGCTTGACGAAGGCCTGGCGCAACGCCGGCCGCCACAGCGCGGAAAAGGTGGTGGGAGCCTGTTGCGGGGCGCTGCGGGGCAGCGCCGGAGTGGACGGATTCATGGGGATTCCTCAGGAGGCCAATTGACCGAGGTGCTCGGCGATGGGGCCGAGGGCCAGGGCCGGCAGGAAGGTCAAACCGCCGATCAGCAGGATGGTCAGGGTCAGCAACACGACGAACAGCGGACCCTGGGTCGGGAAGCTGTTGGCACCCAGGGGCGCGCGGTTCTTCGCCGCCAGGCTGCCGGCGATGGCCAGGATCGGCAGGATGTAGCCGAAGCGGCCGATCAGCATGGCCAGGCCGATCATCAGGTTGTGGTAGGCGGTGTTGGCGGAAAAACCGGCGAACGCCGAGCCGTTGTTGGCGGTGCCCGAGGTGTAGGCGTACAGCGCCTGGCTGAAACCGTGGGCGCCGGGATTGCTCACCGAGGCGGCCGGCCCGGCGAGGCTGGTGGACAAGGCCGTGAGCACCAGCACGCCGATCGGCATCACCAGCAGGGTCGCCACCAGCAGGCGCACTTCGCGGGCCTCGAGTTTCTTGCCGAGGTACTCCGGGGTACGCCCGATCATCAGCCCGGCGAGGAACACCGCGATCAGCACGAACAGCAGCATGCCGTAGAGGCCCGCGCCGACCCCGCCGAAGATCACTTCGCCGAGCATCATGTTGAACAGCGGCAGCATGCCGCCGAGCGGGCTGAGGCTGTCGTGCATGGCGTTCACCGAGCCGTTGGAGGCGGCGGTGGTGGTGGACGCGTAGAGCGCCGAGGCGACGCTGCCGAAGCGCACTTCCTTGCCCTCCAGCGAACCGCGCTGCTCGACCGGTAGCCTGGCCAGCGCCGGGTTGGGTTGCAACTCGGCGTAGAGGGTGCCGGCGGTGCCGAGCGCGAAAAGGACCAGCATGCTGGCGAGGATCGCCCGCCCTTGGCGCAAGTCCTTGACGTAATGGCCGAAGGTGAACACCAGCGCCGCCGGGATCTGGATCAGCGCCGCGGTCATCAGCAGGTTGCTCCAGGCCGTCGGGTTCTCGAAGGGGTGCGTCGAGTTGGCGCCGAAGAAGCCGCCGCCGTTGGTGCCGAGCTGCTTGATGGCGATCTGGCTGGCCGCCGGCCCGAGCGGGATATTCTGCTGGCCGCCCTGCAGGGTCAGCGCGTGGGCGTAGTCGAGAAAGGTCTGCGGCACGCCCTGCCAGACCAGGAACAGCGCCAGCGGCAGGCACAGCGGCAGCAGCACATAGAGGGTCGCGCGGGTCAGGTCGACCCAGAAGTTGCCCAGCTCGCGGGTCGAGCGCCGACCGATGCCCCGGCAGAACGCCACCAGCACGGCAGTCCCCACCGCGGGGCTGACGAAGTTCTGCACGGTCAGCCCGAGCATCTGGCTGAAATAGCTGAGCGACGCCTCGCCGCTGTAGGCCTGCCAGTTGGTGTTGGTAACGAAGCTCACGGTGGTGTTGAACGCCAGCGTCCATTCCATCCCGGGCAGATGCTGCGGGTTCAACGGCAGCCAGCCCTGGCCCATGAGGAGGATGAACAGCGCCAGCAGGCTGACCAGGGTGAAGGCCAGCAGGGCGAGCAGGTAGGTCTTCCAATCCTGCTGCGCGTCGGGGTCGACCCCGGACATCCGGTAGCAAAGGGTCTCCAGCGGCCGCAGGAGCGGACTCAGCAGGGTTCGCTGCCCCTCCAGGGCCTTGAAGAAGTAGCGCCCGAGGAAGGGCGCGGGGGCCAGGACGAGAACCAGGAAAGCCAGGATCAGCCCGTAATCGTGGAACTGCATGGGCCTCTCCTAGCCGCGCCCGGCGCGCAGCAGCGCGGCCAGCAGGTAAATGAAAAGACCCAGGGCCAAGCCCAGGGACAGCCCGTCGAGAATGCTCATGTGAATGCTCCTTTAGGCGGCAGGTACCGCTGGAGAATTCTCGACAGGGCGGGCGTAAAGATTCGAGTGGGGTTGGCGGCGGACGCGTAAAGAAAACGTATGGATTGGCGGCAGGGCCGAGGGAAACGGCGCGGGCGCCCTACCCGCGGGACGCGCTGCTCCGCCCCAAGGGACCGGCCTTGGGGCGCCGCACGCGGCGAGGAACGCTAAAGCCCGCGCCCCGCTCGCCGGGTCCGCCTGGAGGCGTGCCGGCCAGGCCAACCCTGGATCGCCGGGCGAATCACTCGCCCGGCCGCGCCCGGGCACAGGCCAGCAGGTCCGGCAGGCAGGGGTTGTCGTTGCCGGCATGCCAGAGCATGCCCTGCTCGACCAGGGGCGAGGCGTCGAGGGCGCGGAAGACCACGCCCGGCAGTTGCAGCTTACGCATGGAGTCAGGCACCAGGGCGACGCCCAGGCCCTCGGCCACCAGGTTGACGATGGTCTGCTGCATGTGGGTTTCCAGGGCGATCCGCGGTTCGAAGCCGTTGTCGCGACAGCAGGCCATCAGGGCCCGGTAGAGGCTCGGCGCGGTGGCTTGGGGGAAGGCGATGAACGCTTCCTGGCGCAGGTCGCCGACGGCGACCGGCTCGCAGGCGCTCAACGGATGCTCCCTGGGCAGCGCCACGCACAGTGCCTCGCGGTACAGCGGCTGGTAGCGCAGCGCTTCGGGAAGGGGGCCGGCGAAGGACAGGCCGACGTCCACGCGCCCGTCCAACAGCGCCTGGAGAAGATCCCGCGGCAGCACCTCTTCCAGGGCCAGTTCGACCCGCGGATGCGCCGCGGTGTAGTGCTTGAGCAGCGGCGGCAGGACGTTCCAGGCGGCCAGCATGGTGAAGCCCAGGGCCAGCCGCCCGTGCTCGCCCAGGGCCACCGAGCGGGTATCGCGCACCGCGGCGTCCAGGTCGCCCAATAACTGCCGGGCATGGCGATGGAACCTCTGCCCCGCCGGGGTCAGGGTCACGTTGCGCGAGTTGCGGATCAGCAGCGGCGTACCCAGCTCGGCCTCCAGGGCGGCGATCTGCCGGCTCAGGGGCGGCTGGGTGAGGTTCAGGCGCCTGGCGGCGCGGCCGAAGTGCAGCTGCTCGGCCAGGGCGACGAAATAGCGGAGTTGGCGGAAATCTATCATTTATGCGCGAACCGTATCGATCTCGCCACTTGATAGCATTGGACCGTATCGGTCGCCAACTTTTATGCTGCCCGCCTCTTCTCCCGGGTGCCGCGTCCATGTATTCCGTCACCAACGTCGTACTGCCAATCTTCGCCCTGATCCTGGTCGGCTACCTGTGCCGGCGGACCGGCCGCCTCGGCTCCACGGCCGCCGCGGAAATCAACAAATTCGTGGTCTGGCTGGGGTTGCCCTCGCTGTTGTTCCAGGTGACCGCGGGCTCCACCTGGGCGCAGATCTGGCAACCCGGGTTCCTGCTGGCCTTCAGCGGCGGCTGCCTGGCGGTGTACCTGCTGACCCTCGCCTACCGCCTGCGCCGCCAGGCCGACGGCCATCCGCGGCTGGTGGACGCGAGCATCGACAGCCTCAGCGCCTCCTACGCCAATACCGGGTTCATCGGCATTCCGCTGTGCACCCTGGTGTTCGGCCCGGAAGGCCTGGAACCGGCGCTGATCGCCTCGATCCTGGTGGTGTGCGTGCTCTTCACCCTGGCGGTGGTGTGCATCGAGATCGGCCTGCAAACCGAAAAGAGCCTGCACCACGCCCTGCTCAAGGTGTTCAAGGCGCTGGCGAAGAACCCGCTGATCGTCTCGCCGATCCTCGGCGCCTGCTGGGCCCTGGGCGGGCAGCCCCTGCCCGGCCCGGTACACCAGTTGCTCAACCTGCTCGGCAACGCCACCACACCCTGTGCGCTGGTGTCGCTCGGGCTGTTCCTCGCCCAGGAACAGCAAGGCTCCAGCCGCGGCGCCACGCCCATCGTGCTGATCAAGCTGATCGGCCAGCCAGCGATCACCTGGGTCATCGCCTTCCCGTTGCTGCACCTGCCGCCGCTGTGGGCCAATTCCGCGCTGTTGCTCAGCGCGCTGCCCACCGGCACCGGCCCCTACATGCTCGCCGAGTTCTACCAGCGCGAAGCGGCAGTGGTGTCGCGGGTGATCCTGGTCTCGACCCTGGGCTCGCTGGTGACCCTGTCGATCTGCCTCTACCTGCTCGGGCTGTGACGTCCGGGGGCTCATCCTTCGCCGAGCAGCGCCCGTAACTCCAGGGCATTGGGCACGGCCGCGCCGCCGGCGGTGTTGTCGAAGATGCACCAGACCGGCCGGGCGCACGCGCGGTCGGCCGCGATGCGCGCCGCCAGGCGCTCCAGCCAGGGGCGGTCGTAGACCGAATAGTAAATCCGCGGCGAGCCATGCAGCCGGTAGTAGGCCAGGCCGCGCCAGCCGAGGGGCGCGTCATAGCCACCGATGGGCGCGGGATCGGCCGCCACCCAGCCGATGCGCGTGCGCCGCAGCAGTTCGTCGGCCTCGCGCCAGCTGGCATGCCGCGGCTCGATGACCGCCAGGCCTTCATAGCGCTCGCGCAACGCGGCGAGAAAGGTCTCCGCCGTCGCCGCCTCGTAGGCCAGCGAGGGCGGCAGTTGGATCAGCAGGCAGCCGAGCCGGTCGCCCAGTTGGCTGCACTGGCCGAGGAATTCGTCCAGCGCGGCCTCGCAGTCGCGCAACCGGTTTTCATGGGTGATCCACTTCGGGACTTTCACCGAGAAGCGAAAGCCGGGCGGCACGCTTTCCGCCCATTTGGCGTAGGTGGCGGGCCGGTGGGGACGATAGAAGGAGCTGTTCAGCTCCACGGCATTCAGCCGCGAGGCATAGCGCTGCAGGTGCGTGCCCTCGGCGGCGAATGCCGGCCACTGCTCGCGCGGCAGGCTCCAGCCCGCGCACCCGAGGTAAATCGGCGGGTCTTCCGGGGCGGCGACACCCATGCTCGGCACTCCTGTTGAATGGCCACCCGATATCCGACCCGGCGTTGCGCCTGGAGGTGCCCTCTCTAGCCGCGCCGGGACTCGTTCGAGGACGCGCCCCTCGGAGCGAAACCGGCCGCAGCCGGGGCAACGGCCGGCGCGACCGTAAATCCGCAGCGCGGGCACGCCCTGGACTGGCCGACCGCCAGCGGATCAGGCTCTTGCAGGAAAGGCGCCCGCGCTCGCCGAGGATCGGCAGCCTTCGCCGCCGGATGTGGGGCACGCCCTCTGCAAGCGCCTCACCCGAAGGTTCAACAGAGCGTGGCCTGGTTCCGTCCAGGCGGAGGGACCGTCGTGGCAGCGCCCGGAGCGGCTACAGGGGCGCCAGGTCGCGGCGCATCACCAGGGTGCGCTCCTCCCCGTGGTAACGGGTCTCCACGGTTTCGAAGCCCAGCCCGGCGTAGAAAGACTCCGCGGTAATCGACGCCGGCACCGCCAGGCTACGCACCCCGGCCGCCCGCGCCGCCCGTTCGACTTCGGCCATCAACGCCCGGCCGATGCCGCGGCCCTGCGCCTCGGGCGCGACGAACACCGAGCGCACCACGGCTCCGTCCAGGCTGGCGGTGCCGAGAATCCGCCCCTCCAGCAGGGCCACGTAGACCTGCCGCTGCTCGATCAGCCGTTCCACCGCCGCCGGGCCGAAGCTCGTCTCGACCCGGGCGATGACCTCGGCGGAGTAATCCCGGGCATTGCTCTCCCGAAGCGCCGCGAGAATCACCCCGCTCACCGCCGCCGCGTCGGACCGCCGTGCCAACCGAATGTCGCTGCCCATCGCCACCCTCCTCCATTTCGCAAGCGAACCGCTGCACAGTGAACCCTGCTTACCCGGCGCCTGTCGACTCACGCGACGCCCATCCTGGCGGGATCGGCGCCGTGGGCGACCGGGCGGCGAAAGACCCTTCTCCCGCGTCCGGCCTCAGAAGCGCCGCCGTTTCGGCAGCCAGACGCGGATCAGCGAGCACAGCCGTTCGATGTCGATGGGCTTGGCGAGGTAATCGTTGGCGCCGGCCTGCATGCAAAGCTCCTGGTCGTCCTTCATCGCCTTGGCGGTGACGGCGATGATCGGCAGCTCCTTCCAGCGCGGGTTCTGGCGTATCCGCCGCATCGCCTCGTAGCCGTCCATCACCGGCATCATGATGTCCATCAGCACCAGATCGATGCGCTCGGCCTCGTTCAGCTTGTCGATCGCCTCCTGGCCATTGCGCGCGGTCTCCACCTTCAGACCCTTGAGATCCAGGGCGCCGCTCAGGGCGTAGATGTTGCGCACGTCGTCGTCCACCACCAGCACGCAGCCCTGTTCGAGGGTCTTGTCCTGGCTGCGCGCCAGCCGCAGCATGCGCTGGCGATCGCTGGACATCTCCGACTCCACCTTGTGCAGGAACAGGGTGACTTCGTCCAGCAGGCGCTCCGGCGAGCGCGCGCCCTTGATGATGATCGAGCGGGAATACTTCAGCAGTTCCTCTTCGTCGCGCCGGGTGAGGTCGCGGCCGGTGTAGACGATCACCGGCGGAAACGAGTAGTTCTCGTCGCGGGTCATGCGCTCGAACAGCTCGTTGCCCTGCATGTCCGGCAGGTTGAGGTCGATGATCATGCAATCGAACTGTTCGCTGCGCAGCAGCTCCAGGGCCTGCTCGCCCCGTTCCACGGCGGTGATGCGGATGTCCTCGTCGCCGATCAGCAGGCTGATGCTCTCGCGCTGCTGGGCGTTGTCCTCCACCAGCAGCACGTGCTTGACCTTCTGCGTCAGCTTGGCCTCCAGCTTGGAAAACACATCCTTGAGCTCGTCGCGGGTGGCCGGCTTCTGCGCGTAGCCGATGGCGCCCAGGTGCAGCGCCGGCTCGCTGTAGTCCAGGGCGGAGATCACGTGGACCGGGATGTGCCGGGTGGTGGGGGTTTCCTTGAGGCGTTGCAGCAGGGCCAGGCCGGAGTCGTCCGGCAGGTGGATGTCCAGCAGGATCGCGTCGGGGGTCTGCTCCTCGGCGAGGGTGCTGCCCTCGCTGGCGGTCTGGGCGATCAGGCAGCGGTATTCGAGCTCGTGGGCCAGCTCGTAGAGGATCTGCGCCAGTTGCGGATCGTCCTCGATCACCAGGATCGAACGGCTTCCGGGCGTGGCCTGGGCGCGGTCGTCCGGAATCGCCGATGCGGCGCGCGACGCAGGCGCAGGCGAAGGCGCCGCGGGCGGCTCGGGCAGTCGCTGCGGCAGGGTCTGGGTGGGCGTGGGCGCCGGAGAAGCTTCCGGGTCCGCCCCCTCGATGCGCTCCGGCAGCCAGAAGCTGAAGCAACTGCCCTGGCCCAGCTCGCTGGACACCTCGATATGGCCGCCGAGCAACTGCGCCAGGTTGCGGGAAATGGACAGCCCCAGGCCGGTACCGCCGAAGCGTCGGTTGTTGCTGCCGTCGGCCTGGCGGAACGCGTCGAAGATGAATTTCTGCTGCTCGGCGCTGATCCCGATGCCGGTGTCGCGCACCTCGAAGCGCACGCCGCCCGAGGCGGGGCAGGCCTGCACGTCGATAACGCCCCGCTCGGTGAACTTGAGCGCGTTCGACAGCAGGTTGCGCAGGACCTGCTCGGCCCGGTGCTGATCGGTATGGATGGACGCCGGCGTCCCCGGCTGGACGCCCAGGCTGAAGGTCAGGCCCTTGTCTTCTGCCTGCTCGCGAAAGGCGCTGTCCAGATCGCCCATCAGTTGCTGGATATCGGTCGGCTCCGGATGCACGTCGAGCCGCCCGGCCTCGACCTTGGAGATGTCGAGGATGTCGCTGATCAGCCGCAACAGGTCGTTGCCCGAGTCGTAGATCATCTGCGCGTAGCGAATCTGTTCGCTGTCGAGATTGCCCTTGCGGTTTTCCGTCAGCACCTTGGCGAGGATCAGCGCGCTGTTGAGCGGCGTGCGCAACTCGTGGGACATGTTGGCGAGGAACTCGGACTTGTAGCGGCTGGCCCGTTGCAGCTCCTCGGCCCGCTCCTCCAGTTGGGCGCGGGCCTGGTTGAGCGCGCGGTTCTGCTGGTCGAGGGCGTCGCGCTGCTCCACCAGGCGCAGCGTCTGCTCGTTCAGGCGCAGGTTGGTCTGCTCCAGCTCGGTCTGCTGCACTTCCAGGTCCGCCTGGGATTGCAGGACCACCTGGGACTGGTCTTCCAGCTCCTCGTTGGCGGCGCGCAACTCTTCCTGCTGGACTTGCAGTTCTTCATTGAGTTGCTGGGTCTCGGCCAGGACTTCCTGCAGGCGCTGGCGGTAGCGCGAGGCCTCGATGGAGACGCCGAGGTTGCCGGTGATGGACTCGACGAAGGCTTTGTCCCGCGGCGACAGCGCGCGCAGGAAGCCCAGTTCGAGCACGCCGTTGACCTGCCCCTCGCTCTCGGTGGGCGCCGCCAGCACGCTCAGGGGAAAGCCCTCGCCCAGGCTGGAACTGACCTTTAGGTAGTCCGGCGGCAGGCCCTCGAAGATCACCAGGCGTCGTCCGAGGGCGGCCTGCCCGAGCAGGCCTTCGCTGGCGCTGAGACGCTCGCGGCTGTGCGGGTGCGCCTGGGAGAACCCGTAGGTGGCCACCCGCAGCAGGTCGCCGCCGTCCTCGCGCACGTACAGCGCCGCCACCGCCACGTCCAGGTAACCGCCGAGGAATTCCAGCAGTTGCTTGCCGATCTGCGGCAGCGCCTGTTGGCCGAGGATGCGTTCGGCCAGCAGGCTCTGGCCTTCGCGCAGCCAGGCCTGTTGCTGCAAATGCTCGGTGTAGGCCAGTTGCTTCTGCAAGGAGTCGCCGTAGCGGCTGGACAGCGTCAGCAGGTCGCGACGGCCGAAGAACACCAGGATGCCGCTGAACGCCAGGCTGAACAGCACGTAGCAGACGATGGTCAGGATCGCCGTGTCGGTGGCCCGTTCGTTGCGCTCGTGACGCAGGCGCTGTTCCAAGGCGACGAAATCGCCGAATTCCTGGCGGATGCCGTCGATCAATTGCTTGCCGCGGCCGTCGCGGACCTTGTCGACCACGTCCTCGCCATTGCGCCGGCGCTCGATCATCTCGCTGGCGTACTGGTTCCACTCGGCCTGCAGCGCTTCGATGCGCCGCGCGCGGCTGACCTGGGGCGGGTTGTCGCTGACCAGTTCGCGCAGGCTCTCCATGTCGGCTCTGAGCCGCGGCCGCGCCTGTTCGTAGGGTTGCAGAAACTGCGGATCGCCACTGAGCAGGTAGCCGCGAAACCCGGTTTCCTGGTCGATGGTGGAGCGGTACGCGTCGTTGGTGCTGCCGATCACGATATCGGTGTGCTCGACCCAACTGAGCACGTACAGCAGGTAGAAGATCAGGACGACGAACAGCGCCGCCCCGGCGAGGCCCACGCCCAGGGGAAGGCGGATATTGCGGGCCAGGATTCTACGGAAACCACTTTCGTCCACGAGGGTTGCATTCGCCATTTCGCCTTCCTGTTCGACGCGGGAGCCAGGGTTCCGAGCGGGGAACCGACGGGGCCACGCTACGAATCTAGTTGCAAGTGGCCATTCGTGCCCACGGGCCGACCGAGTGGAAACCGGACCCGGGAATGGCCCGCGTCCCCCGTCGGACGGGCACGCGCGGCGATCCACCGAAGAACATGGCGAAAAGCGCGGCGCAGGGATCGTTCAGCTGCTGGCCATCGCCTGCTTCGCCCTGGGTGTCCGCCGCGGCCATTCGGAGTCGTCGGTGGGATACCGCCTGGCCCGCCGCTGAATCGGCGCGCGATGCCTGGTCGAACGGTCAGCTTCCGCGTCCCCAGCCCCAGCGCGAAGCGCCTGGCACAGGGTTCCCGGGGCAGCGCCCGTTCGGACGGACGGCTCGCCATAAAATGGAGGTATGCCGCGATATCAAGCTAATACTTAGTGGACTCGGCTATCTGACGCTGCACAGGTACGCCCGACGGACATGGATGACTGGAGGCTCGTATGCAATCTCGGCACGCTCACAGCTCGGCGATCAGGATCGCCCTGGAAACCCGGCTGATGTTCGACGGCGCCATGGTCGCCACCGCCGAGGCCACGACTCACCAGGACAACGCCGCGCCCGCCGCCGAGGCCAGCGAACACCAGGCGGCCGTCGCCCACGAGGCGCTCAACCACGCCCTCGCCGCGGTACCTCCGGCGGAGCCGGCGACCGATCGCCAGGAAATCTATTTCGTCGATGCCAACCTGCCGGACCGCGACGTGCTGGTCGCGGCGCTGCCCAGCCAGGCCGAGATCGTCTACCTGGAGGGCGATGCCGACGGGCTCCAGCAGATCGCCGACGCCCTGCGCGGGCGCAGCGGGATCGATGCCATCCACCTGGTGACCCACACCGCCGAGGCCACCCTGCAACTGGGCAACGTCCAGCTCACCACCGAGTCGATCCTGGGGCAGTACAGCGAGCAATTGAGCGAGATCGGCCAGCACCTGAACAGCGACGCCGACGTGCTGATCTATGGCTGCGACCTGGGCGCCGGCGACGACGGCGCCGCGACCCTGCAGGCGCTGGCCGATACCCTCGGCGCCGACATCGCCGCGTCCGATAACACCACCGGGGCGGGCGGCGACTGGGTGCTGGAACGGCATGTGGGCGACATCGAGACCAGCGCCTTCCATGCCGAGGACTGGAACCATCAACTGCTGGTCTCGGTGCCGGTCAACGACGCCGTCACCGTGCTGCCCAACAGCACCGGCAACGTCATCGCGGTGCTGGCCAACGACGTCATCGTGGTCGGCACCACCGTCAGCGTCGGCAACGTCAGCGCGCCGGCCCACGGCACGGCGGTGGTGAACGCCAACAACACCATTTCCTATACGCCGACCGCCAACTACAGCGGGACCGACAGCTTCACCTACACCATGCGCGACAGCCTTGGGCTGAGCCTGGGCACGGCGACGGTGTCGGTCACCGTCGACGCCCCGCCGACCCTGCACGTCCCTGTCCTCGGCAACTATCTGGAGGATGCGTCCATCGTCTTCTCCAGCGCGCGGGGCACCCAGATCACCGTCGCCGACATCGACAACACCACCACCCAGCTGACGCTATCGGTGCCCAGCGGCAGCTTGACCCTGGGCTCGCTGACCGGCCTGACCTTCCTCCAGGGCGACGGCGTCGCCGACCCGATCATGACCCTGCGCGGCACCCTGGCCGCCGTCAACGCCGCGCTCAACGGCCTGGTGTACACCCCGGTGGCGGACTTCAACGGCACGGTGAACCTCAGCGTCAGCGTGACCGACAGCCTGACCGCCGCGGTGACCTCCAGCGTGCCGATGAGCTTCACGCCGGTCGCCGACATCGTCGCGGACACCGTGAGCACCGCGCAGAACAACGCGGTCGCCTTCAACGTGCTGAGCAACGACAGCTTTTCCAACCCGGCGCGGGCGGTCACCGCCTACGGCACCCCGGCCCACGGCACGGTGGTCATCGACGCCGCGGGCAACGCCGTCTACACCCCGGCGGCCGGCTACGCCGGCACCGATACCTTCACCTACACGGTGAGCTCCGGCGGCGTCAGCGAAACCGCCGCCATCACCGTCACCACCTACATCAACAGCCCACCGACCATAAACGTGCCGGCGGCGCAGACCTTCGCCGAAGACGTCACGCGCATCTTTTCCAGCAGCGCCGGCAATGCGATCAGCGTGGCCGACGCCAACGGCGACATCCTCACCGTCACCCTGCAATCGACCCACGGCAGCCTCACCCTGGCCCAGCTCAGCGGCCTCACCTTCACCACCGGCACCGGCGTGGCCAACAGCCTGATGGTGTTCCGCGGCAGCGCCGCCGCGATCAATGCCGCGCTCAACGGGATGTCCTTCGTCCCGGTCCCCGACTATTACGGCGGCGCCAGCCTGAGCATCCAGGCCAGCGACGGCATCGCCGCGGTGCAGAGCGCCAGCGTCGCACTGAACCTGACGCCCGTGACCGACGGCACGCCCGACGCCATCCAGACCGGCCCCCTGACCCCGGTCACCTTCCTGCCCCTGGCCAACGACACGTTCACCGGCACGGCCAGCGTCACCGCGGTCAGCGCGCCCGCCCACGGCGTGGCGGTGCTGCTGAACAACGCCATCACCTACACCCCCGCCGTCGGCTTCACCGGCAGCGATACCTTCACCTACACGGTGACCTCGGGCGGCGCCACCGAGCAGGTGGTGGTCAACGTCACCGTCGGCGACACGCCGCCCACCTCGGTCAGCCTGGGCACGCTGTCCACCGTCGACGGCGGCCTGGTGGCGGTGCCCGCCGCGCTGGCGTTCCGCGACGCCGATCCGCTGGACGTACTGACCTACAGCGCCAGCGGCCTGCCCGCCGGGCTGAGCATCAACGCCACCAGCGGCATCATCAGCGGGCTGGTCAACACCCATGCCTCCACGCTCAACGGCGGTGTCTACAACGTGGTGGTGACCGCCACCGACCTGGCCGGCGCCAGCGCCACCAGCACCCTGCAATTGCGCGTGAGCAACCCCGCGCCGATCCCCTTGCTGGGGCTGCAGGTCGGCGGCAGCGAGGACAGCCTCCTGGGCATCAGCGCCAGCGCCCTGGGGATCATCGACCCGGACGGCGACGCCTTCAGCATCACCCGCGCCAGCGCCCTGCACGGCACCGTCACCATCAACCCCGACGGCTCCCTGAGCTACCTGCCCACCGGCAACTACTTCGGCCTGGACACCATCACCTACACCGTGACCGACGTCGACGGCGGTTCCGCCACCGGCTACGTCGCCGTGGTGCTGGCGGCGGTGCCGGACCTGCCGGTGCTCAACCTGCCGAGCATTCCGCTGCTCGCCGAAGACACTCCGCTGATCTTCGCCAACCTGCTGGGCCAGCAACTCAGCGTGCTCGACGTGGACGGGGAAACCCTGCAACTGAGCCTGAACGTGCCGAGCGGCAGCCTGACCATTTCCCAGACCGCCGGCCTCACCTTCCTCCAGGGCGACGGCATCGACGACAGCGTCATGGTCTTCACCGGCGGCTCGCTGAGCATCAACGCCGCGCTGGCCAGCCTGATCTACACCCCCGGCGCCGACTACAACGGCCCGGTCGACATCAACCTGTCCCTGAGCCAGATCACCGGCGGGCTGCTCGCCGTCAACGCGACCCTGCCGATCAGCATCGCGCCGGTCGCCGACATCGTGAACGACACGGTCGGCGTGTCCCTGAACACCCCGGCGCTGTTCAACGTCCTGGCCAACGACAACTTCGAGAATCCCGGTCGGGTGGTGAGCAGCTTCACCAACCCGAGCCATGGCTCGGTGACCCTCGACGCCCAGGGCAACGCCGTCTACACCCCGACCACCGGATACGTCGGCAGCGACAGCTTCACCTATACGGTGACCTCCAACGGCACCACCGAAACCGCCACGGTGACCCTGTACATCGCCCAGCCCAACGTCGCTCCGACCCTCAACGCACCAGCCAGCCAGACCTCGGCCGAGGACACCCCGCTGGTCTTCTCCAGCGCCGCGGGCAACGCCATCCTGGTGGCCGACGCCAACGGCGACATCCTCACCGTCAGCCTGCAGGTCACCCAGGGCACCCTGACCCTGTCGCGCACCAACGGGCTCACCTTCAGCACCGGCGACGGCACCACAGACTCCAGCCTGGTGTTCAGCGGCAGCGCCAGTGCGATCAACGCCGCCCTCGACGGCCTGACCTTCAACCCCACGGCCGACTACAACGGCGGCGCCAACCTGGCGATCAACGTCAGCGACGGCCTGCTCAGCCAGAACGGCGCCATCGCCCTGACCATCACCCCGGTCGCCGACGGCGTCGCCGACAGCATCCAGACCGGCCCGCTGGTGCCGGTGACCTTCTACCCGCTGGCCAACGACAATTTCGAGGGCCTCCCGCGCATCACCGCCGTGACCCAGGGCGCGCACGGCACGGTCGTCCTCGGCCTGGGCGGCGCGGTCACCTACACCCCGGCCCTGGGCTACAACGGGCCGGACAGCTTCTTCTATACCGTCACCTCCGGCGGCGTCACCGAGCAGATCGCCGTGAACGTCAGCGTGGGCAACCACGCCCCCACCACCTCCGGTAACCTCGGCACCCTGAGCACCCTCGACGGTGCCCTGGTGGCCGCCGGCACCGCCCAGGCCTTCAGCGATGCCGACGTGCTGGACATACTGAGCTACAGCGCCACCGGCCTGCCCGCCGGGTTGAGCATCAACCCGCTGACCGGCCTGATCACCGGCGTGGTGGATACCCACGCCTCGGTCCACGGGGCCGGGGGCGGCGGCCTCTATACCGTCACCGTCAGGGCCACCGACCTGGCCGGCGCCAGTGTCGCCACCACCTTGCAGATCCAGGTCGGCAACCCGCCGCCGGTCCCGCTGCTGGGCCTGAGCGTCAACGCCCTGGAAGACACCCCGCTGTTGATCACCGCCAATACCCTGGCCATCCTCGATCCGGATGGCGACGCGCTCAGCCTGACCGCCGCCAGCGCCCTGCACGGCAGCGTGACGATCAATCCCGACGGCTCGCTGAACTACGTCCCCGCCGCCAACTTCAACGGCCTGGACCGCATCACCTACACCGTGGTCGACGCCGACGGCGGCCAGGCCACCGGCTACGTGGCGGTGGTGGTGGCGGCGGTGCCCGACCTGCCGATCCTGCAACTGCCGAATCTGGTGCTGCTGGCGGAGGACACCCCGCTGCTGTTCGCCAACATCCTCGGCCAGCGCCTGAGCGTCGGCGACGTCGACGGCGAGGTGCTCGACCTGCGCCTGAGCGTCCCGCTCGGCAGCTTCACCCTGACCCAGACCGCCGGCCTGAGCATCAGCGAAGGCGATGGCGTCGACGACAGCACCCTGCGTTTCTCCGGCAGCGTCGCGGACATCAATGCGGCGCTCGACGGCCTGATCTACACCCCGGGCGCCGACTACAACGGTCCGCTGAACATCACCCTGCAACTGGGGCAACTGGTCGGCGGCATCCTCAATGTCAACGCTACCCTGCCGATCCAGATCGCCGCGGTGGCCGACATCGTCGACGACACCGTCAACCTGACCCTCGACACCCCGGTCGGCTTCAACGTGCTGGCCAACGACAGCTTCGAGAACGCCGGACGCTACGTCAGCGCCTTCACCGCGCCGGCCCATGGCAGCCTGACCCTGGATGCCCAGGGCAATGCGCTCTACACCCCCAATCCCGGCTACCTCGGCAGCGACAGCTTCACCTACACCGTCACCTCCAACGGCACCATCGAAACCGCCACGGTCACCCTCACCACCGCCCTGCCCAACTACGCGCCGACCGTCGTGGTGCCCGCCGTGCAAGCCGGCGTGGAGGATACCCCGCTGATCTTCTCCAACGCCGCGGGCAACGCGCTGGTGGTCGGCGACGCCAACGGCGACACCCTGACCCTGACCCTGCAGGTCACCCACGGCACCCTGACCCTGGCGCAGACCGCCGGCCTCAGTTTCACCAGCGGCGACGGCGTCGCCGACGGCAGCATGGTCTTCAGCGGCAGCGCCGCCGCGATCAACGCGGCCCTCGACGGCCTGACCTTCAACCCGGTGGCCGACTACAACGGCAGCGCCGTGCTCAGCCTGCAGGCCAGCGACGGCCTGCTCAGCCAGAGCGCCAGCACCGCCCTGACCCTCGGCGCGGTCGCCGACGCGGTGACCGACGCGGTCCAGACCCAACCGCTGGTACCGATCACCTTCTACCCCCTGGCCAACGACACTTTCAGCAACCCCGACGCCACGATCACCGGGGTCGGCGCGGCGGCCCACGGCAGCGTGGTCATCGGCCCGGGCGGCGCCCTCACCTACACCCCCGCCCTGGGTTACCGGGGCATCGACAGCTTCACCTACACCGTGACCGCCGGCGGCGTCACCGAGCAGGCCACGGTCAACGTGGTGGTGGGCACCAACAGCGCGCCGGTGGCCGGCAGCCTCGGCAGCCTGGCCAGTGTCGATGGCGGCGTGGTGCTGGTCGCGACGGGCACCGCCTTCTCCGACAGCGACCTGTTCGACGTGCTGACCTACAGCGCCACCGGCCTGCCCGCCGGGCTGAGCATCGACGCCGCGACCGGGGTGATCAGCGGCGTGGTCGATGGCCACGCCTCGGTGCAGGTGCCCAACGGCCGCTACGCGGTGACCGTCACCGCGACCGACCTGGCCGGCGCCAGCGCGTCCTCGGTGCTGCTGATCAGCATCGGCAACCCGCCGCCGGTCACCGCCCCGGCGGTCGCCACCCTGCTGGAAGACACCTCGCTGACCATCACCCAGTTCAACGTGGTGGACCCGGACAACGACAGTTTCGCCCTCACCGCCGCCAGCGCCCTGCACGGCAGCGTGGTGCTCAACCCGGACGGCTCGCTCACCTATACGCCCACCGCCAACTTCAACGGCCTGGACACCCTCACCTACACCGTTGTGGACGCCGATGGCGGCCGCGCCACCGGCGTGATCGCGGTGACCGTCCTGCCAGTGGTGGACCTGCCCACCCTGCAACTGCCGAACATCCCGCTGTTCGCCGAAGACACACCGCTGATCTTCGCCAACATCCTCGGCCAGCAGTTGAGCGTGGGCGACGTGGACGGCGAACTGGTCGACCTGCGCCTGAGCGTGCCGGTGGGCGGCTTCACCCTGACCCAGACCGCCGGCATCAGCATCAGCGAAGGCGACGGGGTGGACGACAGCACCCTGCGGATTTCCGGGACGGTGGCGGATATCAACCTCGCGCTGAACGGCCTGATCTATACCCCCGGCGCCGACTACAACGGCCCGCTGACGATCAACCTGGAGCTGGGCCAACTGGGGCTGCCGCTCAGCGTCACCGCCATCCTGCCGATCCAGATCGTCCCGGTGGCCGACATCGTCGACGACCACGTTTCGACCACCACCGATACCGCGGTGGGCTTCAACGTGCTGGCCAACGACAGCTTCGAGAATCCGGGCCGGGTGGTGCAGAGCTTCACCAACCCCGCCCACGGCACCCTCACCCTCGATGCCCAGGGCAACGCCTTCTACACCCCCGATGCCGGCTACACCGGCAGCGACAGCTTCACCTACACCGTGTACTCCAACCAGACCACGGAAACCGCCACCGTCACCCTGACGATCGGCGCCGCGCCCAACGTCGACCCGGTCGCCAGCACCCTCGCCGACCGCACCGCCCAGGACGGCGACA
Organism: Pseudomonas sp. RIT-PI-AD; assembly: GCF_025642785.1. Lineage (GTDB taxonomy): Bacteria > Pseudomonadota > Gammaproteobacteria > Pseudomonadales > Pseudomonadaceae > Pseudomonas_T. Next base: position 28,696 of record NZ_JANZKU010000028.1, on the reverse strand, counting down.
CCCTGTCCCTGGACGTGTCCGGTGCCTTCAGCGATGCCGACGGCGACACCTTGACCTACAGCGCCAGCGGCCTGCCCGCCGGCCTGAGCATCGACCCGACCACCGGGGTGATCAGCGGCACCCTGGGCGGCCATGCGTCCACCCAGGTGGCCAGCGGTGCCTACGCGGTGGTGATCAGCGCCGACGACGGCCGCGGCGGTATGGTCAGCGCCGGCTTCACCCTGACCGTGCTCAACCCGCCGCCCAGCGCCAACCCGGACAGCTTCACGGTGGCCCAGGGCTCGGTCCTGACCGGCGACGTGCGGGCCAACGACAGCGACGTCGACCAGGACAGCCTGAGCGTCAACACCACCCCGCTGCAGGGGCCCGCCCACGGCACCCTGTTACTCAACGCCGACGGCACCTTCACCTACACGCCGGACCTCAATTACCGGGGACCGGACAGCTTCACCTACCAACTGGTGGACGCCGATGGCGGTCTCGCCAGCGCCCTGGTGAGCATCAACGTCACCCCGGTGAACGCGCCGCCTACGGCGCTGGGAGCCATCCCGCCGCAGGCGGCCAACGACAGCACCGCCTTCAGCCTCAACGTGGCCGGCAATTTCACCGACGCCAACGGCGACACCCTGACCTACAGCGTCAGCGGCCTGCCCGCCGGCCTGAGCCTGGACCCGGCCACCGGCCTGATCAGCGGCACCCTGGCCCACGACGCCTCGACCCAGGGGCTCAACGGCAGCGGTGTCTACAGCGTCACCGTCACCGCCAACGACGGCAACGGCGGGCAGGTCGACCAGACCTTCGCCTTCAGCGTGAACAACCCCGCGCCCACCACCAGCGGCGGCAGCATCAGCCTGGCGGAAGACACCCCCTACAGCGGCACCCTGGCCGCCAGCGACATCGACGGCGACAGCCTGACCTTCGATGCGGCCCAGGCGCCCGCCCATGGCGTGCTGGTGCTCAACGCCGATGGCAGCTTCGTCTACACCCCCGCGCCCAACTACAACGGCCCGGACAGCTTCAGCTATCGCGTCACCGACAGCGACGGCGGTATCGCCGTGGCGACGGTCAGCATCACCGTCACCGCGGTCAACGACGCGCCGACCGCCACCAGCCCCATCGCCGCGCAGAGCGGGACCGACAGCGCCGCCTTCAGCCTCAACGTCTCGGGGAATTTCGCCGACCCGGACGGCGACGGCCTGAGCTATGCGGTCAGCGGCCTGCCGGCGGGCCTGAGCATCGACCCGACCACCGGCCTGATTACCGGGACCCTGGCCCACGACGCCTCCAGCCAGGGCCCCACCGGCAACGGGGTGTACAGCGTAACGGTGACCGCCGATGACGGACAGGGCGAGCAGGTCAGCCAGAGCTTCACCCTGACCGTGAGCAACCCGCCGCCCATCACCAACGACAGCGCCTTCACCACCGCCGAGGGCAGCACCCTGTCGGGCAACCTGATCGCCAGCGACATCGACGGCGACACGCTGAGCTTCAGCGCGCTCCAGCAGCCGGCCCACGGTACCCTGGCGCTCGCCCAGGACGGCTCCTTCACCTACACCCCCGATGCGCTGTACAGCGGACCGGACAGCTTCACCTACCAGGTGACCGACAGCGACGGCGGCATCGCCACCGCCCTGGTCAGCATCAACGTCGGCGCGGTGAACCATCCGCCGGTGGCCAATGCCGCGATCGGGGCGCAGTCCGCCACCGATGCCAGCGCCTTCAGCCTGAACGTGGCGGGCAATTTCTCCGATAGCGATGGCGACACCCTGACCTACAGCGCCAGCGGCCTGCCCGCCGGGCTGAGCATCGACCCGGTTACCGGCTTGATCAGCGGCACCCTGGCCAGCAACGCTTCGACCCAGGGACCCAACGGCGGAGGCGTCTACGCGGTCCTGGTGACGGTGAGCGACGGCAACGGCGGCTCGATCGGCCAGAGTTTCACCCTCAGTGTGAGCAACCCGGCGCCCGCTACCGCCAACAGCAGCCTCAGCGTCGCCGAGGACACCCCCTACAGCGGCGTCCTGGCGGCCAGCGACATCGACGGCGACGCCCTGACCTTCAGCGTCACCACGCCGCCGCTCCACGGCAACCTGACGCTGAACCCCGACGGCAGCTTCACCTACACCCCGGCACCGGACTACAACGGGCCGGACAGCTTCGCCTACCAGGTGCTGGACAGCGACGGCGGCGTCGCCAACGCGGTGGTGAGCCTTTCGGTGAGCGCGGTCAACGACGCGCCAAGCCCGGTGGGCAGCATCGCCACGCAGAGCGGGACCGACGGCACCGCCTTCAGCCTCAACGTGTCCGGCAATTTCACCGACGTGGACGGCGATACCCTGACCTACAGCGTCAGCGGCCTGCCCGCCGGGCTGAGCATCGACCCGGCCACCGGCCTCATCAGCGGCACCCTGGCCAGCAACGCCTCGACCCAGGGGCCCAACGGCGACGGCCTCTACAGCGTCGTCGTGACCGCCAGCGACGGTAACGGCGGCCTGATCGACCAGCGCTTCACCCTCAACGTGAACAACCCCGCGCCGAGCACCACCAGCAGCAGCTTCGCCACCGCCGAGGACACGCCCTACGGCGGCGTGCTGCTGGCCACCGACGTCGACGGCGACGCCCTGACCTTCAGCATCACCCAGCGGCCGGCCCACGGCGACCTGATGCTGGACGCCAACGGCAACTTCCTCTACCGGCCCGCGCTCAACTACAACGGGCCGGACAGCTTTACCTATCAGGTCATAGACAGCGATGGCGGCATCGCCACCGCCGTGGTGAACATCAGCGTCAGCGCGGTCAACGACATCCCCACCACCCGGGTGATCGCGCCGCAGACCGGGGCGGACGGCGCACCCTTCAGCCTCGACGTGTCCGGGAATTTCTACGACGCCGACAGCGACGTCCTGACCTACAGCGTCAGCGGCCTGCCCGCCGGGCTCAGCCTCGACCCGGCCACCGGCCTGATCAGCGGCACCCTGGTCAGCAACGCCTCCACCCAGGGGCCCAACGGCGACGGCGTCTACAGCGTCACCCTCAGCGCCGACGATGGCCAGGGCGGGCTGGTCAGCCAGACCTTCGCCCTCACCGTGAGCAACCCGCCGCCGAGCACCGGCGACAGCACCCTGAGCACCGCCGAAGACACACCCTACAGCGGCACGCTGCTGGCCACCGATGCGGATGGCGACGCCCTGAGCTTCAGCGTCGCCCAACAACCGGCCCACGGTAACCTGGCGCTGAACCCCGACGGCAGCTTCACCTATACCCCGGCCGCCAACTACAGCGGCCCGGACAGTTTCACCTACCGGGTGACCGACAGCGATGGCGGGATCGCCACCGCCCTGGTCAGCATCACCGTCACCGCCGTCAACGACGCCCCGTCGCCGGTCGGCAGCATCGCCACGCAGAACGCCAACGACGGCGCCAGCTTCAGCCTCAACGTCGCCGGTACCTTCAGCGACGCCGACGGCGACGCCCTGACCTACAGCATCAGCGGCCTGCCCGCCGGCCTGAGCATCGACCCGGCCACCGGGCTGATCAGTGGGACCCTGGCCAGTAGCGCTTCGACCCAGGGGCCGAATGGCGGCGGTCTCTACACCGTTACCGTCAGCGCCAGCGACGGCAACGGCGGAATCGGCGTGCAGAGCTTCACCCTCAACGTGAGCAATCCGCCGCCGACCACCGCCAACGCCACCTTCGCCCTGAGCGAGGACACCCCGTTCAGCGGTGTGTTGCTGGCCAGCGACGTAGACGGCGACGCCCTGACCTTCAGCGCCACCAGCCTGCCGCTGCACGGCAACCTGATACTCAACGCCGACGGCAGCTTCACCTACACGCCGCTGGCGAACTACAACGGCGCGGACAGCTTCACCTACCAGGTACGGGACGCCGATGGCGGCCTTTCCACCGCCACCGTGACCTTCACCATCGCACCGGTGAACGACGCGCCGGTGGCCAACGGCGATCGCGCGACCACCCTCGAAGACACCCCGGTGGTCATCGACGTGCTGGCCAACGACACCGATGTCGACGGCGACCGCCTGAGCCTCGTCGCCGCCAACGCCGCCAACGGCACGGTGACCCTCAACGCCGACGGCACCCTGACCTATACGCCGAACACCAATTTCAGCGGCACCGATACCCTGACCTATACCATCAGCGACGGCGCGGGGCTCACCGCCAGCGCGCAAGTCATCATCACCGTCGTCCCGGTCAACGACGCGCCGACCGCCGTGGGCAGCATCGCCGCGCAGAACGCCAACGACGGCGCCAGCTTCAGCCTCAACGTCGCCGGCAACTTCAGCGACGCCGACGGCGACGCCCTGAGCTACAGCGCCAGCGGCCTGCCCGCCGGCCTGAGCATCGACCCGGCCAGCGGCCTGATCAGCGGCACCCTGGACGGCCACGCCTCGACCCAGGGCCCCAACGGCGGCGGCGCCTACACCCTGGTGGTCAGCGCCCGCGACGGCAACGGCGCGACGGTCAGCCAGACCTTCGTCCTCACCGTGAGCAACCCGCCACCCAGCACCGCCAACAGCGCCTTCAGCACCGCCGAGGGCGCGCCCTACAGCGGCGTGCTGCTGGCCAGCGACATCGACGGCGACGCCCTGACGTTCAGCGTCACCCAGGCGCCCATCCACGGCAGCCTGGTGATCAACCCCGACGGCACCTTCACCTACGTGCCGGCGGCTCAGTACAGCGGCACGGACCGCTTCACCTACGAGGTCCGCGACGCCGACGGCGGCCTCGCCAGCGCGTTGGTATCGATCACCGTCACCGCGGTGAACGACGCGCCGCTAGCGGTCGGCATCATCGCCGCGCAAAGCGCCGACGACAGCAGTGCGTTCGCCCTCGACGTCAGCGGCAATTTCTCCGACGCCGACGGCGACGCGCTGACCTACAGCGCCAGCGGCCTGCCTGCCGGACTGAGCATCGACCCGACCACCGGCCTGATCAGCGGCACCCTGGCCAACAACGCCTCGACCCAGGGCGGCAACGGCGCGGGCACCTATACGGTGGTGGTGACCGCCAGCGACGGCCAGGGTGGGTCGGTCGACCAGAGCTTCACCCTGACGGCGAACAACCCGGCGCCCACCACCCGCGACAGCAGCGTGACCGCCGACGCGAATACGCCGCTGAACGGCGTGCTGGTGGCCAACGACATCGATGGCGATCCGCTGACCTTCAGCGTCACCCAGCCGCCCGCCCAGGGCAGCCTGGTGCTCAACGCCGACGGCACCTTCACCTACACCCCGGCCAACGGCTATACCGGCCCGGACAGCTTCAGCTATCAGGTCCAGGACGCCGATGGCGGCCTCGCCACCGCGGTGGTGAGCATCCAAGTGGGCGGCGCCAACCATGCGCCGGTGACCAACGGCCCGATCGGTACCCAGTCGGCCACCGATGCCGGAACCTTCAGCCTGAACGTGGCCGGCAATTTCAGCGACAGTGATGGCGACACCCTCACCTACAGCATCAGCGGCCTGCCCGCCGGCCTGAGCCTCGACCCGGCCACCGGGCTGATCAGCGGCGCCCTGGCCAACAACGCCTCCACCCAAGGGATCAACGGCGGCGGCGCTTATCAAGTGATCGTCGCCGCCGACGACGGCAACGGCGGACGGGTCGAGCAGATCTTCACCCTGAACGTCAGCAACCCCGCACCCAGCACCGCCAACAGCGCCTTCAGCACCGCCAGCGACACGTCCTACAGCGGCGCGCTGAACGCCAGCGACAGCGATGGCGACGCCCTGACCTTCAGCGTCACCCAGCCACCGACCCATGGCAGCCTGGCGCTCAATGCCGACGGCACCTTCACCTACACCCCGGCCGCCAATTACAACGGCGCCGACCGCTTCACCTACGAGGTGCGCGACGCCGATGGCGGCATCGCCAGCGCGGTGGTGAGCATCGATGTCACCGCGGTGAACCATGGGCCGACCCCCAGCGGCAGCATCGCCGCGCAAACCGCCAACGACGGTGCCGGCTTCAGCCTCAACGTCGCCGGCAACTTCAGCGACAGCGACGGCGACGTGCTGACCTACAGCGTCAGCGGCCTGCCCGCCGGCCTGAGCCTCGACCCGGCCACCGGGTTGATCAGCGGCACCCTGGGCAGCAGCGCCTCGACCCAGGGGCCCAACGGCGGCGGCTTCTACAGCGTCACCGTCACCGCCAGCGACGGCAATGGCGGCTCGGCGCAGCAGACCTTCACCCTGAACGTCAGCAACCCGGCGCCGAGCACCGCCAACAGCGCCTTCAGCACCGCCGAAGGCGCGCCCTACAGCGGCGCGCTGCTGGCCAGCGACATCGATGGCGACGCGCTGGCCTTCAGCGTCGTCCAACCGCCGATCCACGGCAGCCTGGTGATCAACCCGGACGGCACCTTCACCTACACGCCCGCGGCGAACTACAGCGGGCCCGACCGCTTCAGCTACCAGGTCCAGGACGCCGACGGCGGCATCGCCACCGCCCTGGTGAACATCACCGTCACCGCGGGCAACAGCGCTCCCACCGCCAACGGCGCCATCACCGCGCAAAGCGCCAACGACGGCGCGGCCTTCAGCCTCAACGTGGCCGGCAACTTCAGCGATGCCGACGGCGACGCCCTGACCTACAGCATCAGCGGCCTGCCCGCCGGGCTCAGCCTCGACCCGGCCACCGGCCTGATCAGCGGCACCCTGGCCCACGACGCGTCCAGCCAAGGGCTCAACGGCGGCGGCGTGTACACCCTGCTCGTCACCGCCGACGACGGCCAGGGCGGCACCGCCAGTCAGAGCTTCACCCTCAGCGTGAGCAACCCGGCGCCGGTCACCCGCGACAGCAGCGTCACCACCGACGCCGACACGCCCCTCAGCGGCGCGCTGGTGGCCACCGACATCGACGGCGATCCGCTGACCTTCAGCGTCCTCCAGCCGCCCGCCCAGGGCAGCCTGGTGCTCAACGCCGACGGCACCTTCACCTACACCCCGGCCAACGGCTATACCGGCCCGGACAGCTTCAGCTACCAGGTGCGCGATTCCGATGGCGGCCTCGCCAGCGCGGTGGTGAGCATCGAAGTGGGCGGGACCAACCATGCGCCGGTGACCAACGGAACCATCGCCACCCAGTCCGCCACCGACGCCGGCCCTTTCGCCCTGGACGTATCCGGCAACTTCAGCGACAGCGATGGCGACACCCTGACCTACAGCGCCAGCGGCCTGCCCGCCGGCCTCAGCATCGACCCGGCCACCGGGCTGATCAGCGGCACCCTGGCCAACAACGCCTCGACCCAGGGCGTCAACGGCGGCGGCGCCTACACCCTGGTCATCGCCGCCGACGACGGCAATGGCGGGCGGGTCGAACAGCTCTTCACCCTGAACGTCAGCAACCCGGCGCCGACCACCGCCAACAGCGCCTTCAGCACGGCCGAGGACACCCCGTACAGCGGCGCGTTGAGCGCCAGCGACAGCGATGGCGATGCCCTGACCTTCAGCGTCACCCAGCAGCCGACCCATGGCAACCTGGTGCTCAACGCCGACGGCAGCTTCACCTACACCCCGGCCGCCGACTACAGCGGCCCGGACAGCTTCACCTACCAGGTGACGGACGCCGACGGCGGCATCGCCACCGCCGTAGTGAGCCTCTCGGTCACCCCGGTGAACGATGCGCCCGCCACCAACGGCAGCATCCCCACCCAGGGCGCCGCCGATGGTGGCAGCTTCTACCTCAACGTCGGCGGCAATTTCAGCGATGCCGATGGCGACGCCCTGAGCTTCAGCGTCAGCGGCCTGCCCGCTGGCCTCAGCCTCGACCCGGCCACCGGCCTGATCAGCGGCACCCTCGGCGGCCACGCCTCGACCCAGGGGCCCAACGGCGACGGCGTCTATAGCGTCACCGTGACCGCCAGCGACGGCAACGGCGGCTCGGTCCAGCAGACCTTCGTGCTGAACGTGAGCAACCCCGCGCCGAGCACCGCCAACAGCGCGTTCAATACCGCCGAGGACAGCCCCTACAGCGGCGTGCTGGTGGCCAGCGACCCCGACGGCGATACCTTCACCTTCGGCGTCGCCCAGCCGCCCGCCCACGGCAGCCTGGTGCTCAACCCCGACGGCAGCTTCACCTACACCCCGACGGCGGACTACAACGGCACCGACAGCTTCACCTACCAGGTAGTGGACAGCGACGGCGGGATCGCCACCGCGGTGGTCAGCATCGTCGTCACCCCGACCAACGACGCGCCGGCCACCAGCGGCGCCATCGCCGCCCAGGCGACCACCGACAGCTCCGCCTTCAGCCTGAACGTCAGCGCTAACTTCACCGACCCCGACGGCGACGCCCTAACCTACGGTGCCAGCGGCCTGCCCGCCGGCCTAAGCATCAACCCGGCCACCGGCGTCATCAGCGGCACCCTGGGCAGCAGCGCCAGCCAGGTCGGCGATGGCGTCTACAGCGTCACCGTCACCGCCAGCGACGGCAGCAACCAGGTTGCCCAGACCTTCACCCTGACGGTCACCAACCCGCCACCCACCACCGGCGACAGCAGCGTCGACCTGGCGGCGAACGGCACCTACACCGGGCAACTGCTGGCCACCGATCCCGACGGCGACGCGCTGACCTTCAGCACGCTGCAAGGCCCGGCCAACGGCACCCTGACCCTCAACGCCGACGGCAGCTTCACCTATGTCCCCAGCACCGGGTTCAGCGGCACCGACAGCTTCGTCTACCAGGTCCGCGACGCCGACGGCGCCACCGCCACGGCGACGCTGACCCTGAACGTCGGCACCGCCGCCAACCGGCCGCCGGTGGTCGGCGACAGCACCGCCACCACCGACGAAGACACCCCGCTGACCCTCGACCCGCTGGCCGCGGCGAGCGACCCGGACGGCGACCCGCTGACCGTCACCGCCGCGTCGGCGGGCAACGGCAGCGTGGTGATCAACCCCGACGGCACTCTGACCTACACGCCGAACCCCGACTTCAACGGCACCGACACCCTGACCTACACCGTCAGCGACGGCGCCGGCGGCACCGCCACGGCCAGCGTGGCGATCACCATCAACCCGGTGAACGACGCGCCCACCGCCACTCCGGGCACGGCCACCACCACCGAGGGCACCTCCACCACCATCGACGTGCTGGCCAACGTCACCGATGTCGACTCGCCGAACCTGACGGTGACCGGCGCCACGGCGGGCAACGGCACGGTGGTGGTCAACCCCGACGGCAGCGTCACCTACACACCGAACCCCGTCTTCAACGGCACCGACACCTTGACCTACAGCGTCAGCGACGGCGCCGGTGGAACGGTCGCCGGCAGCGTGACGATCACCGTCAACCCCGCCGAGGACCCCTACGTCGCGCCCACGCCCATCACCGGAACAGCGCGCGTCCTGAGCGTCCAGCAGACCACCGTCGTCACCCGCGGCACCAATTACGAGCCGGTGCTGCTGGACGTGATCAACGGCTTCAGACGCCTGGAAGGCGCGAACGCGATCGGCGAACAACCGATGCGCGAAGTGGCGAACGGCGTACAGGGCCTGGGCACGTCCGTGGAGATCAACGACATCAAGGGACCGATGTCGCAGGCGGTGGGCGACCTGAACGCCGCGAGCCGCCAGCCGTTCGACGTCTCGCGGATGCGTTCCGGCCCCTTCGGTACCGGCAACTCCGCGGCGGCCTTGACTCCGCAGCAGAGCGTGCCCAACCCCTCGGCCTTTTCGCTGAGCGAACCCATGGTGATGCTCGACCTGCCGCCTGCGGACATTTCGCTGGCGCAGGAGGCGCCGGTCGGCAGCGATGCGCCGTTCCTCGCGCCGGCTCCGCTGACCCTCGACGAACAGCTACTCGCGGCCAGCCAGGCGAGGGCCGCCCAACTGGACCGATTGGCCTGGCTGCTGGCGGGCTGAGGGCGGTAACGCCTAGAGGGAAGGACAGATTGTCCTAAAGTAGGACAACTCTCCAATGTGCCACTACAGTAAGACTAGGCGTGGTGATAACCAGGGATGCCAAGGACGTAGCGGTGATCCCTTCAGCTGTTTTCGAGTCGCGAGATGGGCTTGCCGCGGCGAAGTGACCGTCATCTGCACGTGGAAGGACTTATGGAAGAGTACCCTCATACCCCCGCGTTTCCCCTGTCGGCGCGACCGACCGCCCTTTGGGTCCTGCTTTGCGGTCTCGGCCTGGGCGCTTGCAGCATCGTCCCGCAGCCGGTGGACTCCAGCCGCCATGCCGTGGACGAAAAGGCCAGGCTCGAAGCGACCATGGAAGCCGAGGAGCCGGTCAAGGGGCCCATCTCGCTCTACGAAGCGATGGCCCGCGCGCTCAAGTACAACCTCGACCAGAAGATCGAACTGATGGACGAGGACTTCCGCCAGAAGCAACTGGCGCTCAGCAGCACCGGCATGCTGCCGACGATCGCCGCTTCCTTCGGCTACAACGGCCGCAACAACGAATCGGGTTCCAGCAGCCGGTCGCTGCTGTCCGGCCGCCAATCCCTGGAGCCCTCCACCTCCACCGACAAGCACAGTACCAACGGCGACCTGACCGCCAGTTGGGACGTGCTCGACTTCGGCCTCTCCTACGTGCGCAGCCTGCAGGCGGCCGACGAGAAACTCATCGCCGCCGAACGCCGGCGCAAGGTGGTCAACCGGATCCAGGAGGACGTGCGGACCGCCTACTGGCGCGCGGTCAGCGCGGACCGCACTTACAAGGAACTGGTGGCCCTGGAAGCCCTGGCGCAGAAGGCCATGCTCCAGACCCAGGAACTGGAGAACCGGCGCCTGGTGCCGCCCATGGTGGTGCTCGCCTACCAGCGCGACCTGTTGCAGGTGCAGGGCGACGTGCAGAAGCTGGAACGCGAGCTATCCCTGGCGAAAAATCAGTTGGCGGCGCTGATCAACCTCAAGCCCGACGCCCACTATTCGCTGGTACTGCCGGACCGCACCGACGTGGTGCCGGAACTGCCCGGTTCGGCCGACGAGATGGTCATGGTGGGTCTGCGCTACCGCTCCGAGCTGCGCGAGGGGGCCTACCGCCAGCGCATCAGCCAGAACGAGATGAAAGCCGCACTGATCCGCTCGATGCCCAGCCTCAGGGCGGTGCTGGGGGTGAACTACGACTCCAACAGCTACCTGTACAACGACAAGTGGGTGAGCTACAGCGGCCAAATCAGCTGGAACCTGATGAACGTCTTCCGCTACCCCATGGAAAAGGCGGCCTTGCAAGCCGAGGAGAAGGTCATCGAGCAGCGCCAGCTCGCCCTGACCCTGGCGGTGATGACGCAAATCCATATCGCGCGCATCCGCTTCATTCGCTTCTCCCAGGAGCTGGGCATCGTCCGCGACGCCCAGGAAGTCCAGGAACGCATCGCCAACCTGTCCCGCGGCGGCTTCCAGGCCAAGACCGTGAGCCAGCAGGACCTGGTACGCGAGGAGATGAACTCCATCCTGGCACAGGTTCGCTACGACTCCGCCTACGCCGACGTGCAGAACGCCTACGCCAACCTGTACGCCTCGATGGGCCTGGACAACTTCGATATCGACGTCCAGCCGGAGACGCCCATCGCCGTGATCGCCGCCAAGTTGCAGGAGCACTGGAGCGAGCGCGCCAGCAGCCTCCCCCCCATGCCTGAGAACCGGAGCGCATCCCTATGAGTCACACGTCACTGGCCTCTCGCTGCCTGGTCTGTCTGAGCCTGTCCCTGGGTACCTTGCTACAGGGATGCGGCCCCTCCGCCGAGCCCGACGAGACCCTCGGCGCCTCCAGCGCCGATGCGGCCGTGCATCCGCCAAGCGACACCCAGGCCCGCAACGATACCGAAGCCTTGATCGAGCAGTTGCCTCCCGCGGCGGCCGGGGAAGCGAGTGCCGACGCCCAGGGCCCGGCCGTCGCCACGCCCACGGAAACCGCGCCCGGCACGCGAGACCGCGACGGCTCGGCCGAGGGCAACGCCCGCGGCGTGGTGCGCGCCGTTCACGAAGCCACGCTATCGGCCGGCATGACGGCGCAAGTATTGAAGATGCCGCTGACCGAAGGCGCCTCGTTCAAGAAGGGCGACCTGCTGGTGGCCCTCGATTGCGAGCGCGCCCAGGCCGACCTGCGCGCCGCCGAGGCGTCCATGCAGGTGGAGCAGAAGACCGTCGAGACCAACCAGGAACTCGAACACTTCAACTCCATCGGCAAGTTCGACCTGCTGATTTCCGAATCCAAGCTCAACAAGGCCAAGGCGGAAACCGAAGCGCTGCGTGCCCAGGTGAAGCAGTGCAAGGTGACCGCGCCCTTCGCCGGCCGCGTCATGGAGCGCATGGCGCACCCCCACGAGTCGGTATCCGTCAGCCAGCCGCTGTTGAGGATCGTCGACACCGGCGAGCTGGAGCTGGACGTCATCGTGCCGTCCAAGTGGTTGCAGTGGCTCAAGCCCGGCACGCCGTTCTCCTTCAAGATCGACGAGACCGGCCAGGCCAGCGAAGCGGTGGTCGACCGGCTGCTGCCGGCGGTCGATCCGGTCAGCAAGACGGTGAAGATCATCGGCCGCTTCAACGGCAAGTCCGCCAGCGGCACCATACCCGGCATGAGTGGCAGCGCCAGTTTCCGCGATGGCGGGGCCTGACGCCGCGATGAACGTCAACGTGCAACTGCCACCGCTCGCCACCGGCGAGGCGGAGAAGGCGAACGCCGCGGCGATGCGCCTGCTGGCCCTGGAGGCGGAGGTCCGGCAGCAGGCGTCGGAGCAGGCGTTGTGGTTCCACCTGGTCAACGCCGTCAAGGACATCGTGCCCTATGGGCAGGCTCTGGTCTGGCGCCGTTCGCGGCGCGGCGGCGCGTTCCAACTCCGGGCGATCTCCGGCCTGCCGGTCGCGGATCGCCATACGCCCCTGGCGCGCGCGTTGCAGGCCTGGCTCGTCGAACAGGATCGGGCGGCCAGGCTGGGCGTGGCCTGGTCCACCGAACTGCCGGCGCTCGCCAGCGACCCGAGGCAAGTCGCGCTGAACGATTTCCCGCTGCGCCACGCGTTGTGGCTGCCGTTAGCGGACGGACCCGAAACGGCCAGCGCCGGGGCGCTGTTCCTTCGCGGCACCCCCTTCGGCACCCGCGAACAGGCCTTGCTGAAGCGGCTGGGCGATACCTACGGCCACGCCTGGCGCGTCTTTGCCCCGCAACGGCGCTGGTACGAACGCCTGCCGATGTCGAAGAAGAGCCTGGCCGTGGCCGCGGCGCTGCTGGTCGGCGCGGCCCTGATACCGGTGCGGCTGAGCATCATGGCTCCGGTGGAGGTCATCGCCGATCAGCCGTACATCCTCACCGCGCCGATCAACGGAGTGATCAAGAGCCTGTTGGTGGCGCCCAACACCCCGGTGCAGGCCAATCAGCCGCTGGTGCAGTTCGAGGATATCCAGCCACGGAACGAAATGGTCCTCGCCCAGCAGCAGTTGGCGGTGGCCGAAGCGCGCGACAGCCGCACCTCCGCCGCCGCGTTCAAGGACCCGGAGGCGGCCCACGAAATGGCCATCGCCGCGGCCGAGCACGACCTCGCCCGGGTCAGCTACGACTACGCCCTGGAAGTCCTGCAACGCACCCTGGTGCGCAGCCCGATCAACGGACTGGCGGTGTACAGCGACCGGCGCGACTGGGAAGGCCGCTCGGTGATGGTGGGCGAGGAAATCCTCCAGGTCGCCGACCCTTCGCGGGTGACCTACCGCATCGACCTGTCCACCGGCAATGCCATCGAGCTGGCCCAGGGCAACCCGGTCAGCATCTACCTGGAAAGCGCCCCCTTGGGCGGCCTGAAGGCGCAGCTGCAATCGGTCAGCTACACGCCGCACACCACCTCCGCCGGGGTCACCAGCTACACCGTCATCGCCCTGCCCCAGGGCGGCTCGACACCGCGCATCGGCGCCCGCGGCACCGCGCGGGTCTATGGCGACTACGCGCCCCTGGCCTTCCAGTTGCTGCGCCGGCCCATCGCCGTCGTGCGCCAGTACGTCGGGGTCTGACCGTGCTCCGCGACGATGCCCTGTTGCCGCCGCTGCGCCAGGAACTGCGCCTGGAACCGGCCAGCGCCAGCCTGGAGGGCATTCCCCGCTGGCGCCTGTACGACCCGCTGCAACACCGCTTCTTCCTGATCGGCGAGGCCGACGTAGCGCTGCTGTCGCTGTGGCCCTGCGGCAGCATCGGCGCTCTGCGCGCGGCCCTGCACGAGCGCAAGGAACGGCTCGACGAGGAGTCGCTGGACGGCCTGCTGCGTTTCCTCGGCAATCATCACCTGCTGCTTTCCGGCGGCCGCCAGGCCTACCTGCGGCTGGCCGAGCAGACCGAGCGGCTGCGCGGCCAGGGCCTGCGCGGCTGGCTCAACCGGCTGATGGCCTTCCGCATGCCGCTGTGGAACCCCCATGGGCTGATCGAATCCTGCCTGCCGCTGATGCGCGCCATCGGACACCGTGGCTTCGTCACGGCCTGGGCGCTCCTCACCCTGCTGGGCCTGTACCTGACCAGCCGCCAGTGGGACCAGTTCGTCGGCACCTTCAGCGACTTCTTTTCCGCCCAGGGGGTGCTCGCCTACGGATGCGCGCTGATCGGCCTGAAGCTGATCCACGAGCTGGGCCACGCCTACATGGCGGTCATCCGCGGCTGCCGGGTCGGCAGCATGGGCATCTCGATCTTCATGGGCATCCCCATGCTGTACACCGAACTGGGCGACGTGGCCCGGCTCAACGATGCCCGCCAGCGCATGTGGATCGCCGCCGGCGGAGTCATGGCCGAGACCTTCGTCGCCGGCCTGGCGACCCTCGCCTGGGCGGTGTTTCCCGAAGGCACGGTACGCAGCGTGGCGTTCGTCATCGCCACCACCAGTTGGCTGACCAGCCTGCTGATCAACCTCAACCCGCTGTCGCGCTTCGACGGCTATTACTTCCTCAGCGACGCGCTGAAGCTGGAGAACCTGCAACCGCGCGCCCTGGCCTACGGCCAATGGCTGCTCGGCCGCCTGCTGCTGGGCCCGGTGGAGCCGCCGCCGGAACCCGCCTCGCGGGGCCGCGCGGCCTTCTTCCTGGCCTATGGCACCCTGGTCTGGCTGTACCAGATCGTCCTCAGTTGCAGCATCGCCTGGTTCGCCTACCGCTCCCTGTTCAAGACCGCCGGGGTGCTGCTGCTCGGCTACGCCCTCTGGCAGTACGTGGGCCGCCGCATCCTGCGCGTGGTCCAGCATGGGTGGTCGCTGCGCCAGGGCATCGGGGGCCGGCGACGGATGGGCCTGGCGCTGTCGGCGCTGGTGCTGCTGGGGCTGTTCCTGCTGCCGCTGGACCGGCACGTCAGCGTGCCGGCCATGCTCGGGTGGCAATACGAAACCCCGATCCAGGCACCGGAAAACGCCCGTATCGAGGAAATCCTCGTCCAGCCCGACACCTTCGTGCGCAAGGGCCAATTGCTGATGCGCTTCCATTCCCCCGAGCTGGAAAGCAAGCGGGCCACCGCGCAACTGAACCTGACCATCGCCCGCGAGCGGCTCGACCGCATCGGCGGCGACGTCAAGGACCGCGCCGAGACCATCGTGCTGCGCCAGCAGCACTTGCAGGCCCGCGCCGATCTCGACGGCCTCGCCGCCCGCGCGGCGATGCTGCAATGGCGGGCGCCGGACGACGGCTTGCTGGTGGACATGCCGGTCAACCTGCAGGTCGGCCAATGGGTACGCCCCAACACCACCCTGGGTCGCCTGCTGCATGGCCGGCAACGCGACGCCTTCGGCTTCGTCAGCGAAAAGGACCTGTGGCGCCTGCAGATCGGCGCCCAGGGGGTGTTCCTCGCCGACGAACCCAGCCTGCCGAAATACCCGGTGGCCCTGGTCGCGGTGGAACACAGCGCCAGCGAATTCATCACCCCCGACAGCCTCGCCTCGCGCTACAGCGGGCCGATCGCCACCCAGGCCAACGACGACGGCAAATCGGTGCCGGTGGTCGCCCAGCACCGGGTCAACTTCAGCGTCGACGAGCAGCCCGTCGAGGGCCTGCCGCAGGCGATACGCGGCGAAATCCAGCTTTCGGCCACCGCACAGAGCCTGGCCGTGCAAACACTCTCGCGCATCTGGCAATTGCTGGTCGCCGAACTGCGGGAGTAATCATGGCCCACTTCCATCCAGGTGACCGAACATGATCGACCGCAGAACTTTTCTCAGGGGGGCGGGCACCTTGCTGATCGCCAGCGGCTTGCCCTCCGCGCGCGCCGCAGACCAGGGACCGAAGAAGGGACGCCTGTTGTTCGGCTATCCGCCCGGCGCCACCGGCACCCAACTGGCCCAGGGTTGCCTGCCGGTACTGGCGGGCCTGGGCATGGACTATCGACTGGAGAACATCGACGCGCGCAATACCCGCGAGGCCAGCGAGCAGGTCAAGAACGGGCCGCCGGACGGAAGCGTGCTGCTACAGGCGCAATCCACCTCCATGTGCCTGTTGCCGAATGTCTACAACTCGCTGGGCTACGACCCGCTGAAGGATTTCTCGCCCCTGGCGACCCTGGGCGAGTTCGCCCTGTCGCTGACGGTCGGCGCCCTGGTGCCCACCAACATCGCCACGGTGGCCCAGTACCTGGCGTGGCTATCGGACAACCCCGACTTCCGCGACGTGGGCTTTTCCATCTATGGCTCCCAGGGCCACCTCTCCACCCTCATCCTCGCGCGCTCCAAGGGGGTGACTGTCCGTGCCCAGCCCTACAGGGGCTCGGCCATGATGATCAACGACCTGTTGAACGGCACCCTGGCGGCCGGCTTCACCGCCGCCGGCAACGGCAACGCCTCGCTCTGGACCGGCGGCAAGCTGCGCTCCCTGGGTGTGACCACGGCGAAACGCGTGGCGTATTGGCCGGGCATTCCCACCCTGCTGGAACAGGGCGTCACCGACATGGACATCAACGCCTGGTTCGCCTGGTACGCCCCGGCGGCGACACCCGCCGAGGTCACGGGAGGACTGCGGCAGAAGCTCGCCGCCTTGCAGACGAGCCCGCAGTTCGCCACGTTGCAGAAACAGCTGTTGCTGACGCCGCTGGTGCTGACCCCGGAACAGATCGACCAACGCACCCGCGAAGAGATCGCCCATTACGGGCAGTTGGTGAAGACCTACGACCTGAACAAGCTCGAATGACGGCAGCCGTCGTCGACGCGAACACATGGCTTGACCAAGGAAAACGGCGGAAGCGCCTTTGCAAGGAGGGCATCGTATGATCGATCGCAGAACGTTCCTCTACCGTACCGGCGCCCTGGCGCTTGGCGCGAGCCTGACGCCCCTGTTGCGCGCCCAGCCGAAAACCGGGCGCCTGGTGTTCGGCATTCCCGCGGGCGCCATCGGCAACGAGCTGGCCGATGGCGCGCTGGAAATCCTCTCCAGCCGCTTCGACATGGACTATCGACTGGAAATCGTCGCCGATCGCAACACCCTGGAGGCCTCGGAGCGGGTCAAGGCGGCCCCGGCCGACGGCACCACCCTGCTCCAGGTCCAGTCGAGTTCGATGGTGCTGTTCCCGAGCATGTACCGCTCGCTGGCCTACGACCCGCTCAAGGACTTCACGCCCCTGGCGCTGATGGGCGACTACGTCTACACACTGACCCTCGGCCCCGCGGTGCCCGCCAGCGTCACCACCCTCGAAGGCTACCTTGGCTGGGTCGAGCAAAACCCGGAATTCCGCGATATCGGCTACTCCCTGTATGGCTCCCAGGGCCACCTGGCCGCCCTGGTGCTGATGCATAGCAAGGCTTATGGCTTGATGCCGCAGGCCTACAAGGCGGTCAAAGCCATGGTGGCGGACATGCGCAACCAGACCCTGGCCGCCTGCATCATGGTGGCCGGCAACAATGCCGTGCTGGGTGGCAACGGCCTTCGCCCCATCGCGGTGACCGGCAGCCAGCGGCAGGACATCTGGCCCGATATCCCCACCTTCCTCGAGGCGGGCCTGGCCGATCTGAACATCGCCGGGTGGTATGGCTGGTTCGCGCCCGCCGGCCTGCCGGCGGCTACCGCTCAAGCCCTGCGCGAGAAGATCAAGGGCATGCAGGCCACCGCGGAGTTCAAGGACCTGCAGAAACGCCTGTTGCTGAACCCGGTCTCGCTGGAGCCGGAGCAGATCCAGGAGCGCATGCGCCAGGAAATGTCCACCTACGGCAAGCTGATGCACGGCTACGGCCTCAAACCGATCGACTGAACGCCCAGCGCAGCGAGGCACGCGCGTCCGAGCGCGCCGTCCGCAGCCACCGGCAAGGCCAGCCCCCGCCACGGATGTCGCGCACGAGGGGCAAGCCGCCACCGACACGCAAGGAGCACGTTATGTACGATCGCAGATCCTTTCTATGCCACACCGCCCTGCTCGCCCTGGGCGCCGCGCTTCCCGGCGCCTTGCGGGCGCAAACCCCGACCGCGCCCGGCCGCTTGCTCTACGGCCTGCCGGCCGGGGCGACCGGTCACAAGCTGGCGAGCGGCGCCCTGGAGATCCTGTCCAAACAACTCAACACCGAGTACCAGCTGGAAATCCACGAGGCCCGCAACAGCCAGGAAGCCTCGGAGACCGTCAAGGGCGCGCCGGCGGATGGCGGCACCCTGCTCCAGGTGCAGTCAGGCTCCATGGTGATGCACCCCAACGTTTACAGTTCACTCAACTACGATCCGCTCGAAGACTTCACGCCCCTGGCGCTGCTGGGGGATTTTCCCTACTCCCTGACCCTTGGGCCCGCGGTGCCGGTCAGCGTGGTCACCCTCAAGCATTACCTCGACTGGGTCGCGGAAAACCCCGAGTACCGCGATATCGGCTTCTCGCTGCATGGTTCCCAGGCCCACCTGGTGAGCCTGGTCCTGGCGCGCAACAAGGAAATCGCGTTGCGACCGCAGCCCTACAAGGCGGTCAAGCCGCTGATGCACGACCTGCAGACCAAGAGCCTGGCCGCCGCCATCACCGTCGCGGGCAATAACGCGTTGCTGGGCGGCGGGCAACTGCGCTCGCTGGCGGTGACCGGCGGCCAGCGGATCAAGGGCTGGCCGAGCACGCCGACCTTCGCCGAGGAAGGCGTGAACGACATGGACATCATCGGCTGGTACGGCTGGTTCGCGCCCGCCCGCCTGCCCGATGCCACCGCCAAGGACCTGCGCGCGAAGATCAACGCGATGCAGGCCACCGCCGAATTCGCCCGCCTGCAACAGGACCTGCTGCTGAACCAGGTCAGCCTGGAGCCGCCAGACATCCGCGAACGCATGCGCCGGGAAATCGCCATCTACGGCAAGATGGTGCGGACCTATGGCATCAGCCAGATCGGTTGAGCGGCACGGCCGGCCAGACGGCGGTGGACACGAACGCCTGAGCGAACCGACCGCCCGCAGGGGTGGACCGGAGAGTCGAAAGCCTGGGAAGGCTCGCGTCGCCCGCCGAAGGCCCAGCGCTTGTTCGCCGCGCGAAGCCTGGAACGAGCGCCGCGACGCCGACCGGAGCGATTCGCGAACCTCGCGGATCGTCCGCTTGCCGGTGGAAGGGACCGAACGCCGTCGGAGGCCCGCACGGGCCAGGGGCCGGGAATATGGGCTCCACCGACGCAGCCGAATGCCGTTTTTCGGCCCAGTCTGTTTCCGGCCCTCGCGAACACGACTTCCGGTCGAGCACGCCACGCTCGCCACGCTTGTGTACCCTGGCGGGCCGCAGTTCGCAGACGGACGGCAGGGGCCAGAAAACCGGGCACGCCCGGAAGTCCCTGTGCACCGGATCGCGAGGCCGCGTTCGATTCGCCCCATGGCATCGACTCATTCCCGACAGGAACCCAAGACAATGTTGAAGACACTCAATCGGCTGGCACTCATCCTCGGTATTCTGCTGACGGCGCCGGCCTTCGCCGCCGAAAGCCCGCGTCCTCCGATCGGCAACCAGGTGATCGCCTACAGCGGCCAGCAGGGGCTCAAGGTCTGGACGCTGCGCGTCGACGAGCGCTCGGCCAACCAGGCGCTGGTACAGATCGGCGGCATCGACCACGACTGGAACATGCGCATCCAGAAAATGGCCGTGGAGAAAACCGCGAAAGACGTTCGCTACTCGACGGACGTGGACGGCCAGCCATTCGTCGTGCTGATCCTGCGCGGCAACCACGGTGAACTGCACCTGCCGGGGGAAAGCCAGGAACTGCCGCTCGGCTACGACGACGCGCTGTCCCAGGCCGGCAATCCCGAGCACTTCCTCACCGACTACCTGCAGCAATCCGCGGCCGAGTGAACCCTGAACCGCGTCCCGAGCGGCTGAGTTCCGGGAGCGGCTGGATCGTTTCGGGAGAAGCCACCGTCCCCGCGAGGGCGGTGGCACGGATACTCGGGAGGGCGACTCGCGGACATCCTGCCGCCGGGCGCGAAACCGGTCGCTTGCGCCGGTTCAGGAGGCCCAGTCGGCCCGACTCAGGCGGGCTCCGACATCCACCGGCGGAGCGATCTCGAGGCTGTGCAGCGTGATTTCCAGCTCGGCGCTGTCCTCGGTGGGCGTCAGCAGCACCTGGGCGTAGCGCAACAATCCGCCCTGGTAAACCCAGACCAGCGGAAGCGTTTCCGGGAAGAAATCGCCCAGCAGCTCCGCATGCTCTTCCAGGTTCAGCCATAGCCAGTGCTCGCGCGGGTTGCCGGTCTCGGCTGCGCGCGCCTGGAACAGCGGCTTGAAGGTCTGGCACAGGCCGCACCATTCGGCGCCCAGGCCGATGGTGACCCTGTGCTGCGGGTCCGCGAGGTAACGGGCGAGGCGCTCGGCGTCGTCCCAGGGGTCCAGCAGCGGTACCGGGGTCGGGTTCTCAGGCATCGAACGACTGCTCCAGGGCGGCCCATTGCTGGCGGGCCGGTTGGCGAAGATTGATGAAGGTATCCGGGTGCGCCCGGCGCCAGTGGGCCGCGGCCAGGTGCCGTTGCCGCTGGCAACCCTCGCGCAGCCAACGGATGCGCCAGTCCGGCGCGGCCGGCGGTTCGCTGCCGTCCACCGCCTGGCCCGCCACCCGGCGTTGGCCCGGCGGGAAATGGCCCTGGCTGTTCGCCCACCAGCTCCTGGCCTGGGCGACATCGGGATAGGGCAAGCCGGCGAAGGCACCGGAGAGCACCTCGTGCGGCGTCCGCACACCCGCCACCCATTCGCTGGGAACGCCGGTCAGGGTCTGCAACGCCCAGAGCGCGCCCTGCGCCATGGCCGGATCGTCCATCGCCTCGAGCAGCAGCGGTACGTAGGCGCAATCGCCGTGCCAGGCGATGAAATCCAGCGTCAGCAACCGTGGAAGCCCTTGCACCAGGCCAGGGACCTGGGGGTGACCCGGCGGCAGGTGCAGCGCCGCTTGGAGCAGCCAGCGCCGCGCCCGGCGCTCCAGGGGACGCTTGTCGACACCCTGGGCTTCACCGAGCTGGCGCACGGCATCGCCCACGGCTTCGAGCAGGACCGGCAAGGCACGGTGTAGTTCCTGGCCCCGCAGCGACAGGCTACAGGCGGCCTCGCCGCGCATCCGCGGGTCCGCCTCGGCCAAGCCGTTGCGGAGCACCTCGATATCCGCCGGCGAGCCACCCGGCAGCGCCAGCGCCCGGTAGCCCGCCAAGCGCAGCGCCGCGGTCTCGGCACGGCAGGCTTCCAGCGCGATCGCCTGCCGCGGCCAGCCGCAACAGGCCGCGGCGCGCAGTGCGATGGCCTTCAACAGGGGGACCTTGTCCTGCGCCATCCAGTGCTCGATCCAGGGCGTGGGCAGGGTGCCCGGTCGGCTGGCGTACCAGGCCAGCGCCGACACCAGCCCGCGCGCCAGGCGCTGGGGATGGCCTTCGATCACCGGCCACAGCGCCTGCAAGCGCGTGCCGTCGGGATGCAGCAGGCCGATGCTGGCGCAGACGAAAGCCTCCCCGGCCCCACCCCAGCGCTCTAAGGCGCGCCAGGCTTCGTCCCAGCCCTGGTCCGCGGCCACGGCCACACCATCCAGATGAGCCTGCAACAGGCGGTCGAAGTGCTGCAACCGGGCCAGGTCGACATGGGGCGATTGCAACGACCTGTCCCGTTGCTCCCAGTAGAACGCCGCGTCCTCCACATGCCGCCGCAACAGGGGCAGGATCGGCTGTACATCCATACGCAAGGCGTTGATCACTGTCGTTTCTCTCGGAAAACCTTATTCACCCTATTCCCAGCTCCCCTCGCGCCCGTCGCCAAAGGCCATGGCCGATCCCCCGGACAGCGGGCTCGTCGACGACGCAGAAGGGTTCGGCGCCGGACGCTTCCGCCGGGCGCAGGCGTGAGGCGGGGCAGTCCCTTTCGGGTGGCAAGAAGACCCAGGCTCATCCGTTCTGCTTCGCCGGCCAGGACGCGCTCGCCGTCGCGAAGGTGAAGGTCGTCGGGATACGGCATTGCCGGGCCGAAGCGTCGCGCACCGCTCGACGGCCGGTTGCGCTCGCGCAGACATGGCCCGGCATGGCGGAAGCGTTCACTGCCCTTCCCCACGGCCGAACGGAGCGCGACGGAAACCACTTCGCCATGCCCCACGGGGCGCCGCGTCTGTCGATCCGGCGCCTGGGTCGCCCAGCCGGGGCCGGCCTCACCGGCCCGGCTGGCGAAAAGAGGCGGAAATCGGCCGCATCATCGCTCATCCCTGCGCCGCCTGGACCTGCTCCTCCATTTGCAACGCATCGAATATGTGCACCCACTGCTCGCCGTCGTGATACGCGGCGCCGTTGGTGCCAGCCATCAACAGGATTCCATCGGCCACCGAGAGATTCCCCGCGCAGACCGCGATCTCGGCCGGGAGATCGGGCTTGATCACGCTGCCCTCATCGATCCACCACAACCCATAATCGTTGCCGCACCAGACCTTGCCGGCGTGCCAGACCATGTCGTTGAAGGGTAACGACAGGTCGCCCTTGTGCAGCAGGGTCCAGCGATTGTCGCGGCCCTTGAACACCGTGCCCGATTGCGCGCCTATGTAGACGGAGCCGTCCCCCGCGCAGCAGATCGATTCCAGATACATGTTCGAAGGGAAAGCCACGGCTTGCCAGGAGGAGCCGTCGTAGTGCCAGAGGTTGCCCTGCCCGGCGACCGCGTACAGATCGTCCGCGGCGAAGCCATCGATGTCCTTGAAGTTCATCGAGGTCATGGCCTCCTTGAACGTTTCCTTGTCCTTGGGCACCGGTAGATTGGCGCAGAGGTTCTCCCAGCTGTTCCTGCCGCTCCTTCTGCAGACCGAATGAAACCCGCCGACCAGGTACAGGGACTCCTGGATCAGGCGCAGGCGCGTCACATCCCCGCGCAGCGGACCCGCCTTGTCCTCGGGGATCTTCTGCTCGGCGCCCGCGGCTCCCCCGCCGACCACGTAGACATCGCCATCGGCGTCCACGCCGACGAACTGTTCGAGGGGTTGCAGGGAAACCCCGGCGTGGAGGCGCGCATAACCCTTCAGGTTCTGGCGGCTCCAGCGCTTTTCCATGGGCTCGTCGAGGAAACACACGATGATCCGCTTGTCGACGGTTCGTTGCTGAGTGGGCCCCGCCGCCGCGGCCTGGGCCTCGTGACTGGCCACGAAATAGAGGATGTTCCGGTTCCGCACGACGCAATCGGTGAGGGTGAAACCGTAAAAGCAACTTTCATACATCTCGCGTTCTATCAACATGCGAACCTACCTATCCGAAATGGTCACATCGCCGTCGGGCTTGGAGTCTTTGGGTGCGCGCTCCGCCCCGGACGCGCCGGACACCGCCGGCATCGGCTTGAGACACTTGCTCTTGTAATACGCGTCGAGCTGGGCCTTGAGGCAATCGGGATCGCAGCGGGACTCGGGGAAGGTCTCCCTGACGCTGTCGACGCCGTAGTCCCTGGCGTCCTCGTAATCCACCTTGTCGCTCGCCCCCAGGCCGAAGAGCCCGCCCTTGCGGTGCTTGTCTATCTTGCCTTCCAGGGTGTCGTGGATCTTCTTGTGGCTGCCGTTGCCGTTAGTCGCACCCTCCACGCAGATGGTGGGCGCCCCGCTGGTGGAATAACCGCTGCAACCGTTCTTCGCCATTTCATCGGGTATCACGTGGTGACCCGTCTGCCCGGGGCAGCACCCGTGGCCGGCCATGCTGGCCTTGGAACTGGTTTCCGAATACTTCACCAGCAAACAGCGCCGCGCCCGCGTGCATTCGTTGAGACGCGACAGAATGCCCATGCCGGTCGCCATCATTTCGGTCGGGGTCTTGCTGGTCTTGGCCAGGTCGCTCAGTTCGCTCTTCGCCTTGTTGAAGACCTCCAGCATGGCCTGGACGCCGTCGATCGACTTGTAGGCGCCGTAGCCGGCCTTGGCGGCATCGTAGCCCGAGACGAGCGCATCGCCGGCGTTCCACACGGTGGCTATCGCCTCCGTCGGCGCGGCCCCCACGCCACCGGCCGCCGCGCCGGCCAGGCCGGCGGTCCAGCGTACCCCGGACCTCACCGCCAGCTTGCCGGCCTTATCCTTGGCCATCTCCACCGCTTTATCCTTGGCCTCCTCCTTCAGCTTCTCGACCATCGGTTCGAGGGTCTTCTTGATCGCGCCGTCCAGATCGTTGGAAACCGAGTCCAGCATGTCGTTGAACTCTTTGAGTTCGTCCTTGAAGGAGCGGTTATCGGGCTTGATCCACAGGCCATCGCAGTGCGACATCATCCAGGCGTTATCGCCGTCGACCTTCGGCGAGTGCTTGCTCATCACCTTCTGCTTGAAGTTGTCGATCTTCTGCATCAGCGCGGGGCTGATGACCTTCCTCAGGGCCGGCTGCTTGCCCGTCTCGGGCGTGTCGGATTCCTGCTTGCAGGCCTTGTCGATCGTCTCGAAGTTCTTGTGGCAGGCCTTCTTCACGGCGGGCGTATCGATGTAGTAGGCCGTGGGGGTATTGGGCGGCGTCTTCGCCGCGGCGGGTGTCGTCGCGTTCGCCGAAGGCTGGGCGCTGGACGACCCATTATCGTGGCTGGTCTTGGCTCTCTTCGCAGGCCGTCCCATAACTCACCCGTGGTTGTGCGTCATCGGATCGGTATGCCGGCAGACGTTGAGGCCTTCCACCTTCACGTCCGGCGACCAGTTCACGAAATAAGCCTTGCCGGTGATGACGTGACTGACCAGGCCCATGCCCAACTGGCGGGTGGCCGGCTCGTTGCCGGTGCTGTTGGCCAGGTAGGAGACGTCCTTGAGCGCGACGGGCGTACCGCACACGAACACGGTCGAGGAACCGTTGCGCAGATTCCGGGCGAACGCGGTATTGGTGTAGGGCACCAGGGTCGGCCCGGTGCCCGGCGGTGGCGGGCTCCAGCACGGGTCGGGAAAGGCCGCGGCGGACACGCCGTCGGCGGCCCGGGAGCAGAATTCGTTGTCGTTGGCGTAAACGTGGGTTTCCATGGTCAAGCCTCTCCTCGGGGATGGCGGGCCAGTGCGATCACGCTGCGCGTGCCTTCATCGTTGGCCAGGTGGGCGATGGCATGCTGCCCGGGCGCGTCCGGGGCGGTCAGCGAACGGCTGGCCCAGGCCAGCATCATCGGCCCCATGGCCGCGCCCACTTCGCCTACGCAGTCCGCGGTGGTGATCACATCCAGGGCGTTCAGCCCCTCCAGGCTCACGCGGGTGAACGCATGGCTGGCCTCGCGGGCGAAAAAGCTCTCGCCATTCTGGTCGGAAAACCGCAGCGTCCAGGTGTCCGGCGGAGCGGAGGCTTCGTCCAGCGCCTGGCGCAAGGCCTGGCTCAGGCCCCGCGCGCGGCTGGGAACGCTGCCATCGGGGCGCCCCGGCTCATCCGCGACGCCCACGCCGCATACGGCCAGGCAGGCGTCCAGCGGCGTCGCCGACAGCGCCAGCGCCGCGGCGGCCTCGCCGGGAATGAAACCGTCCGAGTTGCCCGGCACCAGCAGGCGCCGAGCGGTCAGGTAGTGATTGATGGTGGCCGCGTCCAGGTAGCTGTCCACGCCCACGATCAGCACGTGCCGCGCCTGCCCCTCGGCCAACCAGGCCCGCGCGGCCTGCAGCGCCGGCCCCAGCCCCGCGCGGCCCTTGGCGACGATGCGCGAGCGCGGGTCGAAACGCACACCCATGGCCTGCTCCAGGCGGGCGAAGATGTCCCGGTAGCGATCGTCATGGGTGTGCGGACGCTCGCGTTCGGCGGCCAGCAGGAGCACCGGCGTGTGGGCGAGCTCCAGATCCGCCGCCTCCTGCAGGCATTCGCTCAGCGCCAGGGAAGCCCAGTGGGCCAGGCGCTCGTTGCCCCAGCGCTCGATATCGGGCAGCCGGGCCACCCGCACGGGGTCGCCCGCGTGGGTGAAGAACTCGCTTTCCTGGAAGTGATCCATGCCCGCGCGCAAGGCACAGTCCGCGGCGGCCAGGCTCATGCCCACCGCGCAACAGACGCCGGCGGACGTGATGAAGATCGGGGGTTGCGCCATGCTCAGGCCACCTTGTCCGGGGCCGAGCCGCAGGTCGCGCAGCCCTCGATGCCCAAGGCCTTTCCCTGCCACCAGGCGGGATCGACCGGGCCGATCGCCACGCAGTCGAACTCCTGCAAGCGCCGCAGGATGGGCGTGCTGGTGCGCCACACGGCCGAGAAGCGATCCTGCTCGGTCTCGAAGAAAAGGGTATCCACCGGCGCTTCCTGGGTGATCACCCGGTAATCCTTGCGCAGGATGCGCACGGTGGTCAGCGGGCGGAACAGCGGCAAATGGAACGCCGTCCTCGGCCGCCCCGCGCGCAGGTTGAGCAAGACCACTTCCTCGCCCCCTTGGGGGTAGGCCATCTGCTGATCCTCCGGCACCGTCTGGTGGAAGCGCTCGTCGAAGTCTTCGGGAAGAAACGGAAACACCTCGCGCTGCCAGTGGGCGTCGTAGGTGCCGGCATGGCGCACGCGCTGCGCCCAATGCCGGCCCAGCGGGCCCAGGGCCATCGGGCGGTAGGCGCCGTCGGGACGCCGGATCGGCTCCTCGCAGGCCTCGAGGCGCGGCGCGGCGGTATCGGCGACTTGCCCGAGCGTGGCGTCGCCGGCCCAGCCGATGCCGCAGGGGTTGTCCAGGTAAGTCTCGCTCAGCGCTTCGCCATCGGCCTCGCGGTAATCCCGCGCGCCGCCGAAGGCCTGGGCGTAATCCAGCGGGCATTCCAGGAACGGCGCCGCCTCGTCGATGGCCCAGGTGCCGGGGCCCCTTTTCCAGGTACGCGGCCCGTGTACCCGGATCGTCTTGGACAGCGCGCCGACCCGGAACCCCACGTCCAGCTGACGCACCGGCTCACCGTGGGGAGCATGGGCGTGGGCATCGAACAGAACGTCGCAACGGGGTTTGAAGCGCGCGAAGTCGCTGCCATAGCGCATCGCGGACAGCCCCGGCTCGCCCTTGTAGCGATCGTCGAAACTCAGCGGCTGGGGCGGCAACGGCCGCGCGCGCTGCCCTGGCTCGGGGATGCGCCAGGTGGCCTTGGCCACCACCACCAGATGCTCGCGCCCGGTGGCGTCCAGGCAGGTGGTGATCGAGGCGTTCAGGTGCTTGCTGCCCACGAAGACGTCCATGTGCCGGCCTCAGTTGATCTGCACGGAACCGCCGCGGATGCGTTGCGAAGCGCTGGCATGGCTGGTGATGTAGCCCCCGCGCAGTTGCACGTGGCCATCGGCGCTGAGCAGGATCACCGCCTCGCCGCAACGCAGCTCGAGTTCGGTGGCGGCTTCGATGATCAGCCGCCCGCCTTCGCGGCGGACCTCCGCCTGGTCGCCGAGCACCTCGGCCGGGGCGACCGGCGAGGTCAGCATGAGGCCGAGGATGATCGGTCTTTGCGGGTCCGCCGCCTCGAAGCCGAGGGCGATGGCTTGGCCGATGTGCTCGCGGCCCAGCATCGCCAGGCTCGGAGCCGCCACCCCGTGCAGGCCGAACGCGTCGATGTCCACCCGTGCGCGGCCCTGGGCATCGAGGTCCTGCAACCGGCCGATGACGATACCCTCCGCCCGCTCGGGCGGCCGTGGCGGGTTACCGGAACGCCGCAGCAGGTTGTCGAGTTCGCTGCCGTCCCGCGGGGTGCCGGTAGCCTCGAGTCGACCGTCAGTTTTCAAGGATTTTGTTTCCCTTCATGGTGATGTTGCCATCGGCCTTGAGCGACTGGTCGCCGGTGGTGTTCACGATCAGGTCGTGCCCGTTGACCGTGACGGTGCCGTCGCTCTTCATCACCAGGCGCGACTGGCCGACCTTGAGGGTGATGCTGTCGCCATCCATGGTGATACTCGAGCCGCCCTTGCCCCCGGACAGGGCCTTCGACGCGCCCTTGGCGATGCCGCCGCCGACCGCGAGGCTGTAGGTGCTGCCGACCTGGGTGCTCTGGCTGACGCCAACCAGGGTGTGCATCGTCAGGCCGATGTTGCGGCTGTAGACGGTGCCGATGTTCATCATCTTGGCTAAGCCGACGTTCTGCATGTAGGCCAGGTTGACGGTTTCCGTCTTGTAGCGCCCGACGTTGATCGACCAGCTCTTGCCGATCTTGTCGGTCTCGTTCAGGTCGACCTTTTTCGTGCGGTTCTTATGGATGGTGATCTTCTCATTGCCGTCCACTTCCTCGGTACGGTTGCCATGCACCGTGACGGTCTCATGGCGGTCGATGGTCTTGCTGCGGTCGTTGCCCACCCAGTGGGTCTCGTCGTGCTCGACCTCGATGTCCTGGTTCTTCTCGGCGTGGATCCACAACTGCTCCTCGCCCTTCTTGTCCTCGAAGCGCAGGGCGTTGGCGTTGTCGTAGCCGCCGCCCTGGCTGGAACGGGTG
>NZ_JANZKU010000027.1 GCF_025642785.1 Pseudomonas sp. RIT-PI-AD | reverse complement strand
CACCTTCTCGGCGCCGCGCAGCTTGACGCCGGCTTCGACCTTGGCGCGCGGAGCGGGCCGCTCGGTGACGTTCAGCGTGGGGATCAGGGTGTGCACGGGATCTTGCGCAGTGGTCATCAGTCGATACCGCCCGGAAGGGTCTTCTGTTCAGCGTAGTCGAGGTGTGAGACGAGCTGCGCACGCAGCCGGGCACTCACCTCGGCGAAATCGATCGGCCCGGCGGCCAGATCGCGCAATTGGGTCATCGCCAGGCCGGCATAGCCGCAGGGGTTGATGCGGCGGAACGGCTCCAGGTCCATGTCGACGTTGAGCGCCAGGCCATGGAAGGAGCGGCCATTGCGGATACGCAGGCCGAGGGAGGCGATCTTCGCCCCCTCGACGTAGACGCCCGGAGCCTCGACCTTGGCTTCGGCGACCACGCCGTAGCCGGCGAGCAGTTCGATCAGGCTACGTTCGATGCGGGTGACCAGCTCGCGCACGCCGAAGCCGAGACGGCGCACGTCGAGGAGCAGGTAGGCGACCAGTTGGCCGGGGCCGTGGTAGGTCACCTGGCCGCCACGGTCCACCTGGACCACCGGGATTTCCCCGGGGAACAGCAGGTGCTCGGGCTTGCCGGCCTGGCCTTGGGTGAATACCGCGGTGTGCTCCAGCAGCCAGACCTCGTCGGCGGTGTCGGCGTCGCGGGCGTCGGTGAAGCGCTGCATGGCGTGCCAGGTCGGCTCGTAAGGCACCTGGCCCAGCTCGCGGAACCCCAGCGTCGCCATCAGAGCACCATGTGCACGCGGCCGGTGGCGCGCAGGTCGCTGTGGATGGCCTGCAATTGCTCGACACCGGTGGCGGTGATCAGCAGGTGGACGGACAGGAAGCGACCATTGCGGCTGTCGCGCACGGTCAGGGTGGCGACGTCGAGATCCGGCGCGTGGCGCTGGATCACTTCGATCACCAGGTCGGCGAAGCCTTCGCCGGCGTCGCCGATCACCTTGATCGGATAGCGTTCGGCGGGGAATTCGATTTTCGGAGATTGTACGTCGGTATCGGTCATGGCGGCGGCGGACGCTGAGCCCGCGATGACGGCCGCCCGCGGGCTCCCGGGGGAGCGCGTCGCGGGCGGCGGTCGGCAGTGGGGGTCGGGCGGCGTGTCAGTTGAACAGGCCGTAGAAGAACAAGCGAATGCTATCCCACAGGCGGCGGATGAAACCACCCTCTTCGACCGGCTCCAGGGCGATCAGATCGGCCGTGTGGACCACCTTGTCCTCCAGCTTCACCTCTACCTTGCCGATCACGTCGCCTTGATTGATCGGCGCGACCAGTTGCGGGTTGAGGGTCATGCTGGCTTGCAGCTTCTTCGCTTGGCCACGTGGCAGGGTCAGGGTCAGGTCCTGGGCGAGACCGGCCTTCACCTCGCGGGTGGCGCCCTTCCAGACCTGGCTCTTCGCCAGCTCGGCGCCCTTCTGGTAGAAGGTCTGGGTTTCGAAGAAACGGAAACCGTAGGTCAGCAGCTTCTGCGTCTCGGCGGCGCGGGCCTGCTCGCTGTTGGTGCCGAACACCACGGCGATCAGCCGCTGGCCATCGCGCACCGCGGACGCCACCAGGCAATAGCCGGCTTCATCGGTGTGGCCGGTCTTCAAGCCGTCGACGGTCTTGTCGCGCCACAGCAGCAGGTTACGGTTGGGCTGCTTGATGTTGTTCCAGAAGAACTCCTTCTGCGCATAGATCGCATAGTGGGCCGGGTCTTCGT
Organism: Pseudomonas sp. RIT-PI-AD; assembly: GCF_025642785.1. Taxonomy (GTDB): domain Bacteria; phylum Pseudomonadota; class Gammaproteobacteria; order Pseudomonadales; family Pseudomonadaceae; genus Pseudomonas_T. The sequence continues at coordinate 57,025 of NZ_JANZKU010000027.1, read as the reverse complement.
AGATGATCGCCCGGGCCAGGCGCGCCATGTCGTGGGCGGTGGAGTAGTGCTCCGGGTTGGGCAGGCCGGTGGCGTTCATGAAGTGGCTGTCCTTCATGCCCAGGCTGGCGGCCGTGGTGTTCATCATGTCGGCGAAGGCGTCCTCGCTGCCGGCGATGTGCTCGGCCACCGCGACGCTGGCATCGTTGCCGGACTGGATGATGATCCCGTGCAGCAGGTCGCTGACGGACACCTGGGTGTTGACCTGAACGAACATCCGCGAGCCGCCGGTGCGCCAGGCGTGTTCGCTGATGGTCACCGGGTCGCTCTCGCCGATCTGGCCCTTGCGGATCTCCAGGGTGGCGATGTACGCAGTCATCAGCTTGGTCAGGCTGGCCGGCGGCAGGCGCTCGTCGCCGTTGTTCTGCACCAGCACTTCGCCACTGGCGGCATCCATCAGCACGTAGGCCTTGGCGGCCAGTTGCGGCGGTGAGGGCACCACCTGCTCGGCAGCCCCCGCGTAGGGCGCTGCGATGACAAGGACTAGCAGGAACAGGCGTTTGGCAAAGCTGGTGATTTTCATCCGTCTCTCTGAGGTTCGCTGATAAAGGTATCGCCGCCGGACTCGCTGCCGGCGCGGCATGCCCACATCCCTATGGCCGGCCCGCGCGGGTCGGCCATAAGGCGCGACGGTCAATCCTGTCGCACCAGCGTCGCCTGGCCCAGGTTGGCCAGACGCACGCTGTTTTGCACACGCTGGGCCTCACCCTGCGTGTCGATCGGCCCCAGGCGCACCCGGTGCAGAATCTGTTGGTTGCGCACCACCGAGCTGATAAAGACCGGCGCAGTCACCGCTCCGCTCAGCTTCGCCTTGAGAAGCTCCGCAGCGTCCGGATTGGCGAAGGCGCCCACTTGGAGATACAGGCCAGATGCTGCGACTGAAGCGTTTTTTTTTGAGTCGATCTGCACCGGCAGCATGGCCGCCGCATGCTGCTGGGGCGGCGGCGTGTACTGCTCGATGGGCTGGGCGAACGGCTGCGCGCCGCCGGCCGCGGGAAGGCTGCTGGCGACCGCGGTCGGGGCGGCCTTGGGCATCGGCACCGGCGGCACCTTGGCCATCTGCGGCTGCGCCAGCACCATGGGCACCGGGCGGCCCTGTTGCGCCCACCACTCGTAGGGATCGATGCCCTCGACCTTGACCCGCGCAGTGCCCACTTCGGCGTAGCCGAGCTTCTTCGCCGCGGCGAAGGACAGGTCGATGACCCGATCGGAATAGAAAGGACCCCGGTCGTTGACCCGCAGGATCACGCTCTTGCCATTGTCCAGGTTGGTCACCCGCACGTAGCTGGGGAGCGGCAGGGTCTTGTGCGCGGCGGTCATGCCATAGAGGTCGTAGGCCTCGCCGTTGGCGGTGGCCTGGCCATGGAACTTGGTGCCGTACCAGGATGCGGTGCCGACCGCCTGGTAGCGCCGGCTCTCGCTGAGCGGGTAGTAGGTCTTGCCGAGCACGGTGTAGGGGTTGGCCTTCACCGCGCCGTAGTGGGGCATCGGCACCGCGTCGGGAATCCGCGAAACGTCGACGTCCCACCAGGGCGCGCCGTCGCGGTGCGGTCGGGAAAAGTCGCCGGGGCCGGAGACCGTCCTGCCCGGCTGGACCGGTTGCGGCGCGCGGCTGCTCGAACAACTCACGACGAGCAGGGCCAGGGCGCTGAGCGCCACGCATCTGAGCGGCAAAAATCGCATCGGTTAAGGCCTGCCTCGTGCCTGGAGCAATAGATCGGAAAGTTGATGCACGGCCATGGCGTACATCGCGCTGCGATTGTACCGGGTGATCACGTAAAAATTCGGCAAGCCCAGCCAGTATTCCGGACCGGCCTCGCCTTCCAGACGGAAGGCGGTCACCGGGGTCTCGTCGCGCAGCGCGTCGGCGCTGGCCCAGCCCAGGCCACGCAGCTCGCCGACGGTTTTCACCGGGTCGAGGCCGGCGGTCAGGCCTTCGTCGACCCGCTCGCCGCGCACCTGGGCACGGCTGACCACCGGCTGGCCGGGCACCCAGCCATGGCGCTTGAAGTAGCTGGCGACGCTGCCGATGGCGTCCACCGGGTCGCTCCAGATATTGATGTGACCGTCGCCGTCGAAGTCCACGGCGTAGGCGCGGAAGCTGCTGGGCATGAATTGCGGCAAGCCCATGGCACCGGCATAGGAGCCTTTCAGGGCGAGCGGATCGACCTGTTCCTCGCGGGCCAGCAGGAGGAACTCCTTGAGCTGCTGGCGGAAGAACGGCGCCCGCGGCGGGTAATCGAAGCTCAGGGTCGAGAGCGCGTCGATCACCCGGTAGTTGCCGGTGTTGCCGCCGTAGAAGGTCTCGACGCCGATGATCGCGACGATCACCTGGGCCGGCACACCGTATTCCTTCTCGGCGCGGGCCAGGGCATCGGCGTGGCGATTCCAGAAATCGACCCCCTTCTGCACGCGGGCGTCGGTGATGAAGATCGGCCGGTATTCCTTCCAGGGCTTGACCCGTTCGGCGGGCCGGGAGATCGCATCGAGGATCGCCTGCTTGCGTTCCACTTCGCGGAACAGGCCGACCAGTTGCTCGCCGGCGAACCCGTAATCGCGGGTCATCTCGGCCACGAACTCGGCCACCTGGGGCGACCCTTCGTAGGCGCCGGCCCATGCCTGGGCGACGCCCCCGAGCATGCCGGCCATGCCGACTGCGCCGGCCCGCATCACCCATCCCCGCACTGCTTGCTTCAAATTCTTCACTCTTATCAAACCTGTGCGATCCACTTGCGATGGGTGTGGACCGCCATCAAAACCCCAAACCCTGACAGTAGCGTCACCAGCGAAGTTCCACCGTAGCTAATGAAGGGAAGCGGGACCCCCACGACCGGCAACAGCCCGCTGACCATGCCGATGTTGACCAGGACATAGACGAAGAACGTCATGGTCAGGCTGCCGGCGAGCAGCTTACCGAACAATGTCTGCGCCTGGGCGGTTATCACCAGCCCGCGGGCGATCAACAGCAGGTAGATCAGCAGCAACAGGCAGATGCCGACCAGGCCGAACTCCTCGCCGAGGACCGCAATGATAAAGTCCGTATGGCTTTCCGGCAAAAAATCCAGGTGCGACTGGGTGCCCAGCAGCCAGCCCTTGCCGAAAACGCCGCCGGAGCCTATGGCGGCTTTCGACTGGATGATGTTCCAGCCGGTGCCCAGCGGGTCGCTCTCCGGATCGAGGAAGGTGAGGATGCGCTGCTTCTGGTAGTCGTGCATGACGAAGGTCCACATGCCCACCGCCACCGGCACCACCGCCGCCACCGCGCCGGCGATCCAGCGCCATTGCAGGCCGGCCATGAACAGCACGAAGGTGCCCGAGGCGAGGATCAGCAGCGAGGTGCCCAGGTCGGGCTGGCGCACCACCAGGACGAAGGGCACCACGATCAGCGCCAGGCTGACCACCACGTGCTTCAACCGCGGCGGCAGGCTGCGCTTGGCCAGGTACCAGGCGATGGTCGCCGGCATCAGGATCTTCATGAACTCCGCCGGCTGGAAACGGATCACCCCGGGGATGTTGATCCAGCGCGTGGCGCCCATGGCGTTGTGCCCCATGATGTCCACCACGATCAGCAGCAACACCCCGAGCACATAGCCGATCGGCACCCAGCGCGCGAGGAAGCGCGGCTCGAACTGGGCGATGACCACCATGGCCACCAGGCCCAGGCCGAAGGAGCTGGCCTGCTTGGTCAGCAGGTCCCAACTCTTGCCACTGGCCGAATAGAGGACGAACAGGCTGCCGCAGGCTAGCACCAGCAACAGCAACAGCAACAGGCCGTCGATATGCAGGCGTTGCAGCAGCGTGGCGCGGCGGCGCATCACGTCTTCGCTGGACAGGGTGCGATCGAAATTGGTGGTCATCGGGCAGGGTCCGGGCTCGGCTGGGGCGAACGGTATTCGGGTTTGAGCTGGCCGTCCTCGCCGAGCAGCCAGGCGTCCATCACTTGCTTGACCACCGGCGCCGCCACGCCGGAACCGGACTCGCCGTTCTCCACCATCACCGCGACGGCGATCCGGGGGTTCTCGGCCGGGGCGAACCCCACAAAGAGGGCGTGGTCGCGATGGCGCTCCTGCAACTTGGAGCGGTCGTAGCGCTCGCCCTGGCGGATGGCGACCACCTGGGCGGTCCCGCTCTTGCCGGCGATGCGATAGGCGGCGGTTTCGCCGACCTTGCGCGCGGTCCCACGGGCGCCGTGCATCACCAGTTCCATGCCGTTGCGCGCCTGGTCCCAGTAGCCGGGGTCGCGCAGGACGATGTCCGGCATCGGGTCCGGATCGACCGGCGGCTGGCCCTCGATGGTGCGCGCCAGGTGCGGGCGGATCCACTTGCCCTTGTTCGCCACCAGGGCGGTGGCCTGGGCCATTTGCAGCGGCGTGGCCTGCATGTAGCCCTGGCCGATGCCGAGGATCAACGTCTCGCCGGGGTACCAGACTTGGCGCCGGGTGGCGCGTTTCCACTCGCGCGACGGCATCAGCCCCGGGGCTTCCTCGAACATGTCCAGGGACACCCGCTGGCCGATGCCGAACCGGCTCAGGTAGGCGTGCAGCCGATCGATGCCCATCTTGTGCGCCAGGTCGTAGAAATAGGTGTCGTTGGAGCGCATCAACGCGGTTTCCAGGTTCACCCAGCCGTCCCCGGAACGGTTCCAGTTGCGGTACTTGTGGTCGTAGTTGGGCAACTGGTAGAAGCCCGGGTCGAACACCCGGGTCGAGGCGTTGATCACGCCGCTGTCGAGGCCGGCCACCGCCACCACTGGCTTGATCGTCGAGCCGGGCGGGTAGAGGCCGCGCAGCACGCGGTTGTACAGCGGGCGGTCGATGGAGTCGCGCAACTCGGCGTAGTCCTTGAAGCTGATGCCGGTGACGAACAGGTTGGGGTCGTAGCTCGGCTGGCTGACCATCGCCAGCACCTCGCCGGTACGTGGGTCGAGCGCCACCACCGCGCCGCGGCGCCCGCCCAGGGCCGCCTCGGCGGCCTCCTGCAGACGGATGTCGAGGCTGAGCACGATGTCCTTGCCCGGCTGTGGATCGGTGCGCTTGAGTACCCGCAGCACCCGCCCGCGGGCGTTGGTCTCGACCTCCTCGTAGCCCACCTGGCCGTGTAGCTCCGGCTCATAGAAGCGCTCGATGCCGGTCTTGCCGATATGGTGCGTGCCGCTGTAGTTGATCGGGTCGAGTTCCTTGACTTCCTTTTCGTTGATCCGCCCGACGTAGCCCACCGAATGGGCGAAGTGCGTGCCCTGGGGATAGTGCCGCACCAGTTGCGCGACCACCTCGACGCCGGGCAGGCGGAACTGGTTCACCGCGATACGGGCGATCTGCTCCTCGTTCAGCTCGAAGAGAATGGGCACCGGCTCGAACGGCCGGCGGCCCTGTTTCATGCGCTTCTCGAAGAGCGCGCGGTCGTCCGCGCTGAGGCCGAGCACCTCGACGATCACGTCGAGGACCTGTTCCCAGTCGCCGGTGCGCTCGCGGGTGACGGTCAGGCTGAAGCTCGGCCGGTTATCGGCGACCACCACGCCGTTGCGGTCGAAGATCAATCCGCGGGTCGGCGGCACCGGCTGCACGTGCACCCGGTTGTTTTCCGAAAGGGTCGAGTGGTACTCGTACTGGATCACCTGCAAGTAATACAGGCGGGCGATCAGCACGCAGGTCAGCAGCAACACGGCGACCGCGCCGACGATCACCCGGTTGCGCACCAGACGGGCGTCTTTCTCGTGGTCTTTCAGGCGGATCGGCTGCGGCATCTAACGCCCACTACTTGTGATACGGGTGGCCGGACAGCACCGTCCAGGCCCGATAGATCTGTTCGCCGACGAGAATCCGCACCAGTGGGTGCGGCAGGGTCAGCGGCGACAGCGACCAGCGCTGCTCGCTGCGGGCGCACACCTCCGGCGCCAGGCCCTCGGGGCCGCCGACCATGAGGTTGACGGTGCGCGCTTCCAGGCGCCAGCGGTCCAGCTCGGCCGCCAGTTGCTCGGTGCTCCAGGGACGCCCGCCGACCTCCAGGGTGACGATGCGCTCGCCCGGCTGGACCTTGCCCAGCATCGCCTCGCCTTCCTGGCGGATCAGCCGCGCCACGTCGGCATTCTTGCCGCGGGTGTGCAGGGCGATTTCCACCAGGTCCAGCGGCAACTCGGCGGGCAGGCGCTTGACGTACTCCTGCCAGCCCTCTTCCACCCAGCGCGGCATCCGCGAACCCACGGCGATCAGTTTGATCCGCACAGTGGCGTTATTCCCCGGCGCCCTGCGCGCGGCTCTGCTCGGCCCCGCGCCAGAGGCGCTCGAGGTCGTAGAACTGGCGGGTGGTCGGCAGCATCACGTGGACCACCACGTCGCCCAGGTCGAGCAGCGCCCACTCGCCGCCTTCCAGGCCTTCGCTGCCCAGCGGGCGGACGCCGTTCGCCTTGACCTTCTCCAGCACGTTCTCGGCCAGGGATTTCACGTGGCGGCTGGAGGTGCCGCTGGCGATCACCATGAAATCGGTGACGCTGGTCTTGTCGCGGACATCGATGGTGGTGATGTCCTGAGCCTTCAAGTCTTCCAGGGCCGCAATGGCGACCTGGGTGAGTTCTTCGTTGTGCATGCCTACCTCATCAGTGAAAAGTCGCGTCGCTCGGCGTCGGGCCGCGCGCGCATGAATCGTCCGGGTGAATCCTCGTTGGGGACGCAGCCGCCAGGCCCACTAGCATGGCGCCCGGTACAGGTCGTTCGCCTGGATATAGGCCAGCACCGCGTCGGGGACCAAAAACCGCACCGAGCGCCCTTCGCCCAGGGCCTTGCGGATCTGCGTGGCGGAGACCGCCAGCGGCGTCTGCCAGACGAAGGCGATCTGCCCCGAGGCGCCGTTCAAGGCCTGCGGGTCGCCGACGCTGCGCGCCGCCAGCAGGTCGCGCAGCGCTTCCGGCGCTTCGCTGTCGGCATCGGGGCGCTGCAGCACGAGGATGTGGCAGTGTTCGAGCAGTTCCTCCCAGCGGTGCCAGCCCGGCAGGCCGCAGAAGGCGTCCCAGCCCAGTATCAGGAATAGGCGGTCCTCGGCGTCCAGCTCGGCGCGCAGGGATTCCAGGGTCTCGATGCTGTAGGACGGCCGTTCGCGCTTCAGCTCGCGGTCGTCCACCCGCAAAGGCGCGACACCTTGCACCGCCCGGGCGACCATGTCCAGCCGCTGTTGCGCGGACACCCGCGGGGTGTCGCGATGGGGCGGGCGGGCGCTGGGGATCAGCCGCAGCTCGTCGAAGGCCAGTTGCTCGGCGACCTCCAGCGCGCCGCGCAGGTGACCGATGTGGATCGGGTCGAAGGTGCCGCCGAGCACACCGATACGCTTGCCCGCCATCAGCTACGCACGTGACCGTCGCCGAAGACGACGTACTTCTCGCTGGTCAGCCCTTCCAGGCCGACCGGGCCGCGGGCGTGCAACTTGTCGGTGGAGATGCCGATCTCCGCGCCGAGGCCATACTCGAAGCCGTCGGCGAAACGAGTGGAGGCGTTGACCATCACCGAACTGGAGTCCACTTCGGTGATGAAGCGCCGCGCGTCGCTGAAGTTCTCGGTCACGATGGCGTCGGTGTGCTGAGAACCGTAGCGATTGATGTGGGCGATGGCGTCGTCCAGGGAGTCGACGATGCGGATGGCCAGGATCGGCGCGTTGTATTCGGCGTACCAATCGTCCTCGCTGGCCTTCAGCACGTCGTCGCCCAGCCGTTCGCGGGTCCGCGGGCAGCCGCGCAGCTCGACGCCCTTGTCGCGATAGATCGCGGCCAGGGGCGGCAGCACGCGGGCGGCGATCGCCTCGTGCACCAGCAGGGTTTCCATGGCGTTGCACGGCGAATAGCGCTGGGTCTTGGCGTTGTCGGCGATGCGGATCGCCTTGTCGGCGTCGGCGGCCGCGTCGATGTAGACGTGGCAGACACCGTCCAGGTGCTTGATCACCGGGACCTTGGCGTCGCGGCTGATGCGCTCGATCAGGCCCTTGCCGCCGCGCGGGACGATCACGTCGACGAACTCTGGCATGCCGATCAGCGCGCCCACGGCCTCGCGGTCGGTGGTTTCCACCACTTGCACGGCCGCCGCCGGCAGGCCCGCCTCGGCGAGCCCGGCCTGGATGCAGCGGGCGATAGCGCGGTTGGAGTGGATCGCCTCGGAGCCGCCGCGCAGGATGGTGGCGTTGCCGGACTTCAGGCACAGACTGGCGGCGTCGATGGTCACGTTGGGACGCGATTCGTAGATGATGCCGATCACCCCCAGCGGCACGCGCATCTTGCCGACCTGGATGCCCGAGGGCAGGTAGCGCATGTCGCGGATCTCGCCGATCGGGTCGGGCAGCGCGGCGACCTGGCGCAGGCCCTCGATCATTTCGTCGATGCGCGCCGGCGTCAGCGTCAGGCGGTCGAGCATCGCCGGCTCCAGGCCGTTGGCGCGGCTGCTGGCCAGGTCCTGCTCGTTGGCCGCGGACAGTTCGGCGCGGGCGGCGTCGAGGGCGGCGGCGGCGGCTTGCAGGGCACGGTTCTTCTGCGCGGTGCTGGCCCGCGCGAGTTGCCGCGATGCCTCGCGGGCAGCGCGACCCAGGCGGGTCATGTAGTCGAGGACGGACTCGGTCATGGTCTCGGGATCGGCAGTAGGGAAATCGGGCGATTATAGCCGCGTGCCCCGCCCGCGCCCAGCGGCGCCGGGCGGATGGTCCGGAAGCCCGCATGGGACAGGGCCAAGTGGGCGGCAGGCGCCCCAAGCGACCTCGGCCGAGGGCCGTTCAGCGACGCGTCAGGCGCCTTCCGTATACTTCGCCTTCCTTCGCAACGACGGTGAGCACGCCCATGCCCCAGGATTCGCTTTCTTCCCTGCCCTGGCCCGGCGCCCGACCGCTGGACGACGCCTTCTTCGACCGCGACGCCCAAGGGGTCGCCCGCGAGCTGCTGGGCAAGGTATTGCGGCACCGGGTCGCGGGTCTCTGGCTGGCAGCACGGATCATCGAGACCGAGGCCTATTACCTGGAGGAAAAGGGCAGCCATTCCTCCCTGGGCGAAACGCCTTCGCGGCGGGCGATGTTCATGGCCGCGGGGCACATCTATATGTACTACGCCCGCGGCGGCGACAGCCTGAACATCAGCGTCGGCGGCGCCGGCAACGCGGTGCTGATCAAATCCGCCCTGCCCTGGCTGGACGCCGTCTCCGGCGCTGACAGCCTGGAACGGATGCAGCGCAACAACCCCACGCCGGCGGGCCACGCGCGCGCGCCCGAGCGGCTGTGCGCCGGGCAGACGCTGCTGTGCAAGGCGCTGGGGCTGAAGGTGCCGGAGTGGAACGCCCAGCGCTTCGACCCGCAGCGCTTCTTCGTCGATGACGTCGGCCTGCGCCCGGCACGCATCGTCCAGACCACCCGCCTGGGAATCCCCCGCGGCCGCGACGAACACCTGGCCTACCGCTTCGTCGATGTCGAGGGGGCGCGCCACTGCACACGCAACCCTTTGCGCCGCGGGCAGGTCGAAGGACGAGATTATCGATGGATCGATGCCCAGGAGCCCCACCCATGACCCACTGGTTCGACAGCATCACCGCCTGGCTGGGCGGGCATCCGCAATGGCTGGGCGTGGCCATCCTGCTGATCGCCTGCACCGAATGCCTGGCCATCGCCGGCCTGGTGGTGCCCGGCACCGTGCTGTTGTTCGCCGTCTCGGTACTCGCCGGCGGCGGCGCCATGGGCCTGTGGGAGACCCTGCTGCTGGCCTATTTCGGCGGGCTCAGCGGCGACCTGCTGTCCTATGCGGTCGGCCGGCGCTTCCACCAGAACATCCGCCGCCTGCCGTTGCTGCGCGACCACCCGGAGTGGCTGGGCGGGGCCGAGGCCTACTTCCGCCGCTACGGCGTGGCCAGCCTGCTGGTGGGCCGCTTCATCGGCCCGCTGCGGCCGATGCTGCCGATGGTCGCGGGCATGTTCGACATGCCCTTCCCGCGCTTCGTGATCGTCAGCCTGCTGGCCTCCGCCGGCTGGGCGCTGGCCTATATCCTGCCTGGCTGGGCCACCGGCGCCGCCCTGCGCCTGCCGTTGCCGGAAGGTTTCTGGGGCGCTGCGGGCGCGGTCGCCGCGGTGCTGGCGGTGACCCTCGGGCTGATCGTCCACGGCAGCCTGCGCGGCATGCGCTCCACCACGCCGATGGCCGCCGGCCTGTGCCTGGCGGCGTTGGCCGCCCTGCTGTTCGGCTGGCCCTATTTGGAAAGCCTCGACCAGGGCCTGATGACCCTGATCCAGGAGCATCGCCAATCCAGCCTGGACAGTCTCATGGTGTTGATCACCCGCGCCGGCGACTTCCGCGTGCAACTGCTGGCCGGCTGCCTGCTCTGCGCGATCCTGCTGTTCGCCCGGTGCATTCGCGCCCTGTTCTTCGCCGCCGGCACCCTGCTCGGTACGGCACTGGCCAACGGCGTACTCAAGCACCTGTTCGCCCGCGCGCGCCCGGACGTGCTCAGCGAACCCCTGACCACCTTCAGCCTGCCCAGCGGGCACAGTTCGGCCGCCTTCGCATTGTTCCTCACCCTCGGCGTGCTCGCCGGACGCGGCCAGCCGGCACGCATGCGCCTGGCCTGGCTGCTGCTGGCCAGCCTGCCGGCGCTGGCGATCGCCTTGTCGCGGGTCTACCTGGGCGTGCACTGGCCGACCGACATCCTCGCCGGCGCCCTGCTGGCCGGCAGCTTCTGCGCCACCAGCCTGGCCCTTTCCCAGGCCCGCGAGCCCTTGCCGGCGCTGGGCACGCGGCTCTGGTGGCTGATCCTTCCGGCCTGCCTGGCCCTGCTCGCCCTGCACGCCACCTGGGCACTTCCCCTGGCGATCGAACGCTACGACCACTGAGGACACAGGCTGGAAAACGCGCGGCCTACCCACCCCACTTCCGGCAAAGCCGGCGGATAACGCCAAGCGTTTATCCGCCCTACGTTGGAGGCACATCGCTGACCCCGAACCGCCCCCGCGCACCACCACACCCGTAGGGTGGATAACGCGCCGCTTATCCACCAACGCCCTCACGGAGCGAGAGAACCCGCACGGCAGGAACGCCCACAGGGGGACGTGGATCGTCATGGCTCGATCCCACGCTGGCACCCGGGAAGAGCTCAGCCCAGGCTGTCGCCCTGCAAGCGCTCCAGCAGGCTCTGGACTCGCGCCAGGGCCACCTCGGGTGCGTCGAGGCCGAGCAGTTCGAGTTTCTGCTCGGGCTCGAACGGCAGCAGGTAGGCCAGCCGATGGGCCAGGGCGGCCTGGGTGTCCACCTGCCCGCCCATGTCCAGCGCGGCGACCATCGGGTGTTCCGCCAGGGCGCCGAGCAGCGCGAGCAGATCGGCGTCGGCGCTCCCCACCGGGCTGTCGGGGCATTCCGGCAGCCACTCCACCTCGGCGAGGATCGACTGATCGCGCTGCACCTCGGTGCGTGCGATGCGCAACCGCCGGCCACCCTGGACGCGCAGGCCCAGCAGGCCATTGGGCCGTTGCTGCCAGTCGCGGATCAGCGCCTCGCAGCCCAGGCCGCTGAAACGGCTCGGCGCCTCGCCGACCTCGTGGCCTTCGAGCAGGGTGACCACGCCGAAGCCATGGCCCTGGCGCAGGCAACGGCTGAGCATGTCCAGGTAACGCGCCTCGAAGATCTGCAGATCGAGCACGCAACCGGGGAACAGCACGGTATTCAAGGGAAACAGCGGCAGGTTCATGGTTTCTCCCAAGCCTGGTGGAGGCCGGTCAGGCGATCATCGCGACCGCCAGCGGCAGCAGCACCGCGGTGGCCACGCCCATCAGGCTCATCGCCAGGGCGGCGAACGCGCCGCATTCCTCGTTCTCCTGCAACGCCCGGGCGGTACCCACGGCGTGGGCGCTCAGGCCCAGGGCCAAGCCCTGGGCGGCCGGATGGGTGACGCCGGCACGGCGCAGGCATTCCGGGCCGAGAATGGCGCCGAGCACCCCGGTGATCAGCACGAACACCGCCGCCAGGGGCGCCACGCCGCCGATCTGCTCCGCCACCAGCATGGCGATCGGCGAGGTCACCGACTTCGGCAGCAGGGTCATCAGCATCATGCGCTCGGCGCCGAACAGCCAGCCCAGCGCCACCACCGAGAGCGTCGCCATCAACCCGCCGAACACCAGGGTGAGCAGCACCGGCCAGAACAACTGGCGGATGCGCTTCAGGTTCAGGTAGAGCGGCACCGCCAGCGCCACGGTGGCGGGGCCGAGGAACAGGCTGAGCAGCGTGGTGCTCTGGCGGTACTCGTCGTAGTGGATTCCACAGGCCAGCAGCACGCCGATCACCAGCAGCATCGAGACCAACACCGGCTGGAGGAACATCCAACGGGTCTTCTCGTAAGCCGCCAGGGCCAGTTGATAGGCGCCCAGGGTGATGGCGAAGCCGAACAGCGGATGGTGGGTGACCGCCTGCCAGGCGGCGCTCCAGGGCAGCGTCATGGCGCCCCCCGGCGGCGCAGTTGGCGCTCGATGAGCTTCTGCATCAGCACGCCGGAGAAGAAGAACGCCAGCAACAGGGACAGCACCAGCGCGCCCACCAGTGCCCAGAAGTCCGCCCAGATTTCCGTGGCGTAGGCCATCACGCCCACCGCCGGCGGCACCAGCAGCAACGGCAGGTAGCGCAGCAGGTCGCTCGACGCCAGGCTCAGGGGGGCGCCGACCTCGCCGCGCAGGGCCAGGAAACCGAACAGCAGCAACAAGCCGATGATGGGGCCCGGCAGCATCGGCAGAACCAGGACGTTGACGCCGGTGCCGAGCAACTGGAACAGCACCAGCCAGGTCAGGCCACGTAGCAGCATGGGAATCCTCCGACGGAACGAGGCGCCATTATAGGCACGCGCGGCCTCCGCGATCCCAGCACCGCCCCGGCTATGACGCGCCATTCGCAGGGCGCGGGGCGCTTGACCCCGCGGCGCGGCGCATGATGCCCTGAGTCCGCCAGGCCCCGCCCGACGCGGCGCCGGCGACGCCCCGGGCGTTTCCAACAAGCACAACATCGCGTCCCCAGGAGGAGTTATGCCATCCGTACCCGTTGCAGCGCTGCAGGACTATGTCGGCAAGGAGCTCGGCCATTCCGAGTGGCTGACCCTCGAGCAATCGCGCGTCGACCGGTTCGCCGAATGCACCGGCGATCACCAATTCATCCATGTCGACGCGGAGAAAGCCCGGCAGACCCCGTTCGGCGGCACCATCGCCCATGGCTTCCTCTCGCTGTCGCTGATTCCCGCGCTCAGCAAAGGCCTGCTGCCGGTGCCCGAGGGCCTGAAGATGGCGGTCAACTATGGGCTGGACAGCGTGCGGTTCATCCAGCCGGTGGCGGTGGGCTCGCGTGTCCGCCTGGGCCTGGAGTTGCTCGAGGTCTTCGAGAAGAAGCCCGGGCAATGGCTGCTCAAGGCGCGCGCGACCCTGGAAATCGAAGGCCAGGAAAAACCCGCCTACGTCGCCGAGACCCTGAGCCTCTGCTTCGTCTGAGGCTGGGCGGGCGAGGGGCGGGCGCGGGTCTCCGGGCCCCGCCGCGCCGCGTCCGGTTTGCGCCCTGCCGGTCGGCTGCGCTTTACTGGCGCGATCGCACCGACCCGGATGTCTCCCATGCGCCTCTTGCTGCCTATCTCCTTCGCCCTGCTGCTCGGTGCCTGCGGCGACAGCGAACCGCTGACGCCGCCGGATGCCCGCCTGCCGGATGGCGCGCACTACCGCGGTGAAGTGGTCGCGGGGCTGTTGCAGGGCGAGGGCCGCCTCGACTACCCGAATGGCGGCTGGTATCGCGGGCTGTTCAAGGATGGCCTGCTGGAAGGCCCCGGCGAATGGCGCGGCCCCGGCGGCGAACGCTACGTCGGCGACTTCCATCTCGGCCTGTTCGAAGGCCAGGGCACGCTGCGCTATGCCGACGGCACCACCTACGAGGGCCACTTCGAGCGCGCGCGCCTGTCCGGCGAGGGCGAGCTCTCCCTGCCCTCCGGCGAGCGTTATCGCGGCCAGTTCAAGGAGGATCGCTACCACGGCCTCGGCCGCCTGGAAACCCCGGACGGCGCCAGCTTCCAGGGCCGCTTCGCCCATGGCGAACCGGCGGGCGAAGGTGTCCGGGTGGACGCCGAGGGCAATCAGAGCAGCGGGCATTTCAGCAAGGGCAAGCTGAACGGCGAAGGCAGTTACCTGGGCCGCGAGGGCGAACGCTACAGCGGCGAATTCAAGGACGACCAGTTCCATGGCAAGGGTCGCTACGAGGATGCCGAGGGCAATGTCTGGAACGGCCGCTTCGTGCAGGGCGGCCTGCGCGGCGAGGGCGACTACCGCGGCAGCGACGGCAGCACCTACCGGGGCGAGTTCCGCCACAACCTTTTCCACGGCAAGGGTCGCCTGCAACGGGCCGATGGCAGCCTCTACGAAGGCCAGTTCAAGAGCGGCCGCTACGCCGGCGAGGGCCGCTTGCGCCTGGCCGACGGCAGCTTGCAGGAGGGCTTCTGGCAACGCGGCAAACGCCTGCGCGACGGAAATGGCCAGGCAGTGCCGGACCCGCTGGAAGTCGGCCTGCTGGAACAGGGCCGGCTGCTCGACCAGGCCATCGCCGCGCTGCCCGCGTCGACGCCGGCCATCGACCTCTACGCCCTGAGCCTGGGCGGCGACGGCGAGCAAAGCGTGTTCATGCGCGAGGCCGACTACGTCTCCACGCTGCTCGGCGAGCGCTTCGGCGCGCGCGGGCGGATCACCCTGGTCAACCAGCGCGATCACCTGGCCGACCGGCCGATGGCCACCCGCGAGAGCCTGACCCGCGCGGCGCGCGCCCTGGCCGAACGCAGCGGCCCGGAAGACCTGGTGTTCCTGTATTTCACCAGCCACGGCTCGGCGCAGCACGAACTGAGCCTGCGCCAGCCCGGCCTGACCCTCGGCGACCTCCCCGCCTGGCAACTGGCGCAGGTCCTGGCGCCGCTGAAGGACCGGCACAAGGTGGTGGTGATCTCGGCCTGCTATTCCGGCGGTTTCATCCCCGCGCTCAAGGACGACAAGACTCTGGTGATCACAGCGTCCCGCGCCGACCGGGTGTCCTTCGGCTGCTCCGACGAGAACGACTTCACCTATTTCGGCCGGGCGCTGTTCGGCGAGGCGCTGAACCAGACCGACGACCTGGAACAGGCCTTCGCCCTGGCCAAGGCGACCGTTGCCGAGCGGGAAAAGACCCAGGGCTTCGAACCTTCCGAGCCGCAGATCTGGGCACCGCCGGCGGTGCTCCGCCACTGGCGCGCCCTGCGCGAGCAGCAGGCGAAACAGGCCTTGGCCGCACAAGCGGACGGCCGCGCGGTCCAAAAACCCAAGACACCCTGAGCCGAGCCCGGCGGAGAATTCACCATGCACCTGACGCCCCAGCATGTCCTGCTCGCCGGCGCCACCGGCCTGACCGGAGAACACCTGCTCGACCGCTTGCTCGACGAGCCCACCGTGAAACGGGTGCTGGCGCCCACCCGGCGGCCCCTCGCCGAGCACCCGCACCTGGAGAACCCGGTAGGCGAGCTGGCGGCGCTGCTGCCACACCTCACCGGCCCGGTGGACACCGCGTTCTGCTGCCTGGGCACGACGATCAAGCAGGCGGGCTCGGAAGCGGCTTTCCGCGCGGTGGACCACGACCTGGTCCTCGCCTTCGCCGGCCGCGCCCGCGCGCTGGGCGCGCGGCATTGCCTGGTGCTCAGCGCGGTGGGCGCCGACCCGCAGTCCTCGGTGTTCTACAGCCGGGTCAAGGGTGAGCTGGAAGCCTCCCTGCGCGAGCAGGGCTGGCCGCAACTGACCCTGGCGCGCCCTTCCCTGCTGCTCGGCCCGCGCGACGAAGCCCGCCTCGGCGAACGCCTGGCCGCGCCGCTGAGCAAACTCTTGCCGGGCAAGTACCAGGGCATCGAAGTCACGGTGCTGGCACGGGCGCTGTGGCGCCTGGCCCTGGAAGAAGGCAGCGGCGTGCGCGTGGTGGAGTCCGACGAACTGCGCAAGCTGGGCCGCTAGCGCGCCTTGCACCATCGCCGTCTCGCCCTGGTGCGCGGGGAAGTCCGCGTCATCCCGGCGAACGCAGCGGCGTCATTCGGTGATGCGCGCTCGGTAACCCGCCACACGCCTTCGGGTCGCGCTGGCGGCATCTGATACGGAGAACGGGCCTGGCATGGGCCCCGGGCAAGCGAGTCGACCTTGCGCTTGACGATCGCCGGCCGGGCAACAAGGATGGGGCTTTTGCCGGGAGACCGACCATGAGCCTCGAATCCGTCCGCGCCTTCTTCGCCGCGAAGGCCGCGGACATCCAGATCATCGAACTCTCCACCAGCACCGCCACCGTGAACCTGGCCGCCGAGGCCCATGGCGTGGAACCGGGGCGCATCGCCAAGACCCTGGCGTTCCGCGTCGGCGAGCGCAACCTGCTGGTGGTGGCGCGCGGCGATGCGCGCATCGACAACCGCAAGATCAAGGACGCCTTCGGCGGCAAGGCGAAGATGCTCGATGCGGCCAGCGTGGAGCGCCTCACCGGGCACCCGGTGGGCGGCGTCTGCCCGTTCGGCCTGGCCACCCCGCTGGCGGTGTACTGCGATGTGTCGCTGCGCGCCTTCGACGAGGTAGTGCCGGCCGCCGGCGCCATCCACAGCGCCGTGCGTCTCGCGCCCGAGCGCATGGCCGAGCTGGTCGAGGCGCAATGGGTGGACGTGTGCCAGGCGCAGGAGACGGCGGACTGACGGACCGCCCGGTGAGAAGCGGCTCAGCGGCCGCCGCTGACGCCCAGCCCCACGCCCAACGAGGCCGCCAGCGAGAAAGGCAGCAGCAGGGTATCCAGCAGGGCGCTGGCCGGCAGGTCCAGCCCCGCGCGGGCAGGCGCTTCGGCGCCGAAGCGCTCCAGCGGGCAACAGCCGTCGTGCAGCGCGTACCAGTCCAGCCGGGTGCCGGCGTAGACCAGCGGCGCGCCGGGCTTGGCGGCGTCCAGGATGCGAACGCTGGCGCAGGCGCCCAGCCCCTGGACGGCGATCAGCAGCGCCAGCCCGCGGGCGGATCGCCACGCCGGCCGGAGCGCGTCACTCATCGCCGCTGACCCGATGGTGCTCGCCCCAGCGCGGCAACATGTCCTGGGGGATGTCCAGCAGGTTGAGGATGCGCGCGACGACGAAGTCCACCAGGTCATCGATGGTCTGCGGCTGGTGATAGAACCCCGGCGAGGCCGGCACGATCACCGCGCCGTGCTGGGACAGCTTGAGCATGTTCTCCAGGTGAATCACCGAATAGGGGGCCTCCCGCGGCACCAGGATCAACTGGCGGCGTTCCTTCAGCGCGACGTCGGCGGCACGCTCGATCAGGTTGTTGCAGGCGCCGCTGGCGATGGCCGACAGGGTGCCGGTGGAACAGGGCACCACCACCATCGCCGAGGGCGCACCGGAGCCGGAGGCCACCGGGGCCATCCAGTCCTCCTTGCCGTAGACGCGGATCTGCCCGGCCGACGCGCCGGTGTATTCGCTGAGGAAGGCCTGCATCGCTTGGGGCTTGGCCGGCAGCACCACGTCGGTCTCGGTGGCCATCACCAGTTGCGCGGCCTTGGAAATCAGGAAATGCACCTCGCGCTCTTCGCGCACCAGGCAATCCAGCAGGCGCAGGCCGTATTGGGCGCCGGAGGCGCCGGTCATCGCCAGGGTGATGCGTTCGGGACCGCTCATGCCTCGTCCTCGTTCATTGCGCCAGGGCGCTGGCCAGCCGGCCGTGCAGCCCGCCAAAACCGCCGTTGCTCATGATCACCACCTGAGTGCCGGGGGTGGCCTGGGCCCGTACCTGCTCGATGATCGCCTCCAGCGAATCGCACACCTGGGACGGTACGCTGCAGGCCGCCGAAGTGGCTTCCAGGTCCCAGCCGAGGTTCGGCGGCGCGTACCAGAACACCTGGTCGGCCAGCTTCACCGACTCCGGCAGGCCGTCGCGGTGCGCGCCGAGCTTCATCGAGTTGGAGCGCGGCTCGATGATGGCGATCAGCGGCGCGTCGCCGACCCGCTTGCGCAGGCCGTCGAGGGTGGTGGCGATGGCGGTCGGGTGGTGGGCGAAATCGTCGTACAGGGTCACGCCCTGCACCTCGGCCACCTTCTCCATGCGCCGCTTCACGCTGCGGAACTCGCACAACGCGGCCACGCCCTGGGCCGGCACCACGCCGACGTGGCGCGCCGCGGCCAGCGTGGCCAACGCATTGGCGACGTTGTGCTGGCCGCTGAGGTCCCAGGCCACCACGCCCTGGGGTTGGCCGTCGAAGCTGACCTCGAAGCGCGAGCCGTCCTCGCTGAGCAGCCGCGCGTGCCATTGCCCGCCCGCGCCGGTGGTCTGCACCGGCGTCCAGCAGCCCATGCGCATCACCCGCTGCAAGGCTTCCTCGCCGGCCGGATGGACGATCAGCCCGGTGCTCGGCACAGTGCGCACCAAGTGGTGGAATTGCCGCTCGATGGCCGCCAGGTCGGGGAAGATGTCCGCATGGTCGAATTCGAGGTTGTTCAGGATCGCGGTGCGCGGGCGGTAGTGGACGAACTTCGAGCGCTTGTCGAAGAAGGCACTGTCGTATTCGTCGGCCTCCACCACGAAGAACGGCGTGTCGCCGAGCCGCGCGGAGATGCCGAAATTGTGCGGCACACCGCCGATCAGGAAACCCGGGCTCATCCCGGCATGCTCCAGCACCCAGGCCAGCATGCTGCTGGTGGTGGTCTTGCCATGGGTTCCGGCCACGCCCAGCACCCAACGCCCCTGCAACACGTGATCGGCCAGCCACTGCGGGCCGGACACGTAGGGCAGGCCCTTGTCCAGCACGTACTCCACCGCCGGGTTGCCGCGGGACAGTGCGTTGCCGATCACCACCAGGTCCGGCTCGGGGTCGAGGTGAGCCGGCTCGTAGCCCTGCATCAACTCGATGCCCTGGGCCTGCAACTGGGTGCTCATCGGCGGGTAGACGTTGGCGTCGGAACCGGTGACCCGATGACCGAGCGCCTTGGCGAGCACCGCCAGCGAGCCCATGAAGGTGCCGCAGATGCCGAGGATATGGATGTGCATGGAGAACCTCTGTGGCGGGCCCGAGGCAGCCCGGAAGATCGCCGCAGGTTAGCACAGCGGGCCGGGCCGACCCAGGCGCGACCCGTTCGCAAGAGGACGCGGGCCGCGGTCGGCGCCGGCCGCCATGCCGTCGGGCGGCGCGGTCGCGACGGCAGGCCCGAAGGCGCCGTAACCGGAGCTGGAGAAGTCCGTCGAGGGCTCACGCCCGCCGCAGAAGACAGGCCGCGGCGGCGGCCCTATCCGCGCCCGGTGTCGATGGCGTGCTTGCGCAACTTGCGATAGAGGGTGTTGCGGCTGATGCCCAGGTGCTCGGCGGTCCGGCTCATGTGCCAGTGCTGGCCGTCGAGGGCGGCCAGCAGCGCGTCGCGCTCGGCGTGCTCCAGGCCGTGGGCCGCGGGCTTCCCGGACTCGACAGGCGGCGGGGCGCGGCGAATCTCGGCGGGCAGGTCGTCCAGCCGGACCCGGCCATCCTCGCAGAGCGCCGCGAGGGTGCGCAGGACGTTGCGCAACTGGCGCACGTTGCCGGGCCAGGGATGGCCAAGCAGGGCCTGGCGGGCGTCCTCGTCCAGGCGGATCGGCTGGCCGTCCGCCTCCTTGCCCAGCAGGTGGTCGAGCAGTTCGGCGCGGTCGCTGCGCTCGCGCAGCGGCGGCAGTTCGATGCGCAAGCCGTCCAGGCGGTAATAGAGGTCTTCGCGGAAGCTGCCCTGGGCGACCCGCTCGCGCAGGTCGCGGTGGGTGGCGCTGATCAGCCGCACGTTCACCGCCTGCGCCTCACCGCCGATGGGCACCACCTGGCGATCCTCCAGCACCCGCAGCAGGCGCGTCTGCAGGGCCAGCGGCATGTCGCCGATCTCGTCGAGGAACAGCGTGCCGCCGTCGGCCTGTTGCAGCTTGCCGCGCATGCCTTCCTTGCGCGCGCCGGTGAAGCTGCCGCCGCGATAGCCGAACAGCTCGCTTTCGATCAGGGTTTCCGGGATCGCCGCGCAATTGAGGGCGACGAACGCCTTGCCGGCGCGCGATGACGCCAGGTGCAGCGCCTGGGCGAAGGCTTCCTTGCCGCTGCCGGTCTCGCCGCAGATCAGCAGGGGAATGTCCCGCTCGTAGACCCGGCAGGCGCGGCCGAAGTCCTTCTGCAAGCGCGCATCGCCCAGGCAGAGCGCGGGGCCGCGGCCCGCGGGCGCGACGACCGGCGCCACCGAAGGGCGCGGCGGACGACCACGCAACAACGCATGCAACTGCCGCCCGCTGCGCGCATAGAGCGGCCAACTGCTGGCGGGCTGCGCCACCGCCCGGCCGAGCAGTTCGTCCAGGGCAATATCGAACAGCTCGTCCACCGGGCGTCCCAGCAACGCCTCGCGGGGCTGGCCGAGCAGGGTCAGCGCGGCACCGTTGAGGGCCAGCACGCGCCCCGCGCCATCGAACGCCAGCAAGCCCTCGCTGAGCATGCCCAGGCCGTCCGGCTGGAGGTGGAAGCGCAGCAGCCAGTCGTCCTCGAAACGGCGCAGGAAATAGCGGCTTTCGATCATCCGCGCGGTCATGCCGACCAGCGCCATGGTGTGGAATTGGCGCTGCCGGGAGACCTGGCGCTGCACCGAGGAGACGTCGAGCACCGCCAGCAGCTCGCCCTGGGGATCGAACACCGGGCTGGCGGAACAGGTCAGGCGGGTGTGGCAACTGCGGAAATGTTCGTCCTCGTGGATGGTCAGGACCTGCCGCTCGATCAGGCAGGTGCCGATACCGTTGGTACCCTCGCAGGACTCGCTCCAGTCGGCCCCCAGCCACAGGCCGGCGCGCTCGAAGGCGGGGCGCTCGGCTTCGCGGGTGACGCAGTCGAGGATCAGCCCGCGGGCGTCGGTGAGCAGCACCGCGTGGCCGGCGCCGGACAACTGGCGGTGCAGGCCGTGCATCTCGCCGGCGGCGATTTCCAGCACCTGTCGCAGGGGTTCGCGGCGCTCCAGCATGCGCGCGGTTTCCAGCACCGCCGGGGTCAGCGGCAGGGCCGGGTCGAGCTGGTGCTGCTCCAGGCAGCGGCGCCAGGAGCGGGCGATGGCCGGGTCGACGGCCTGCCCGGACGGAGCCTGGCCCTGGGCCACGGTCAACACCTGACGCACGTGGCGGCTCTGGTGGTTCGGCATAGTCCTTCACTCCCCGCGATCGGCCCCAGGCGGCGCGCGGCGGGGTACGCACCCGGCGTCGCGGCCATGCCGGCCAGCATCCCGCAGGGCGGCGGCCATTGCAACGCCGCCATGACCCACGGGTCATCCACCGTATCGGGCGCGATACGAAGTGTCACCCCAGGCTGTATCGCCGTCGTGACACGGGGATTTCCGGCAGATTCGCCGATCCGGTGCCAGACTTAGTGCCACGCGCGCTCCCGGTTTCTGGCCCGGCCCTTGCTCCATCGGCCGCAGTTCCCGGGAAGCCGACCCCCGGCGCCCAGGATCGACGCCGCCCGCATCGATCCGCCGCGCGGCAGCCAAGCCGGTCGGCGCCCCCAGGCGCGTACTCCACATAAGCATAAGAGCCAGGAGAACCACCATGCGTTACGCACAACCCGGCAGCGAAGGCGCCATCGTGTCCTTCAAGTCCCGCTACGGTAACTACATCGGCGGCGAATTCGTCGCGCCGGTGAAAGGCCAGTACTTCACCACCACCTCGCCGGTCAACGGCCAGCCCATCGCCGAGTTCCCCCGTTCCACCGCCGAGGACATCGACAAGGCGCTCGACGCCGCCCATGCCGCCGCCGACGCCTGGGGCCACACCTCGGTGCAGGACCGCTCCAACGTCCTGCTGAAGATCGCCGACCGCATCGAAGAGAACCTGGAACTGCTGGCCGTCACCGAAACCTGGGACAACGGCAAGGCGGTCCGGGAAACCCTCAACGCCGACATCCCCTTGGCCGTCGATCACTTCCGCTACTTCGCCGGCTGCATCCGCGCCCAGGAAGGCGGCGCCGCCGAGATCAACGAAAACACCGTGGCCTACCACATCCACGAGCCGCTGGGCGTGGTCGGTCAGATCATCCCGTGGAACTTCCCGCTGCTGATGGCCGCCTGGAAGCTCGCCCCGGCCCTGGCCGCCGGCAACTGCATCGTGCTCAAGCCGGCCGAGCAGACGCCGCTGGGCATCGCCGTGCTGATGGAGCTGATCGGCGACCTGCTTCCGCCCGGCGTGCTCAACGTGGTGCAGGGCTTCGGCAAGGAGGCCGGCGAGGCCCTGGCCACCAGCAAGCGCATCGCCAAGATCGCCTTCACCGGTTCCACTCCGGTCGGCTCGCACATCCTCAAGTGCGCGGCAGAGAACATCATCCCCTCCACCGTCGAGCTGGGCGGCAAGTCGCCGAACATCTACTTCGAAGACATCATGCAGGCCGAGCCCGCGTTCATCGAGAAGGCCGCCGAGGGCCTGGTGCTGGCCTTCTTCAACCAGGGCGAGGTCTGCACCTGCCCGTCGCGGGCGCTGGTGCAGGAATCCATCTACCCGGCGTTCATGGCCGAGGTGATGAAGAAGGTCAAGGCGATCAAGCGTGGCGACCCGCTGGACACCGACACCATGGTCGGCGCCCAGGCGTCCGAGCAGCAGTTCGACAAGATCCTCTCCTACCTCGACATCGCCCAGCAGGAAGGCGCCGAGCTGCTCACCGGCGGCGGCGTGGAGAAACTCGAAGGCAACCTGGCCGGCGGCTATTACATCCAGCCGACGCTGCTCAAGGGCCACAACAAGATGCGCGTGTTCCAGGAGGAGATCTTCGGCCCGGTGGTGAGCGTGGCGACCTTCAAGGACGAGGCGGAAGCCCTGGCCATCGCCAACGACACCGAGTTCGGCCTCGGCGCCGGCCTCTGGACCCGCGACATCAACCGCGCCTATCGCGTCGGCCGCGCGATCAAGGCCGGCCGGGTGTGGACCAACTGCTACCACCTCTACCCGGCCCACGCCGCCTTCGGCGGCTACAAGAAATCCGGCGTCGGCCGCGAGACCCACAAGATGATGCTCGACCACTACCAGCAGACCAAGAACCTGTTGGTGAGCTACGACATCAACCCGCTGGGCTTCTTCTGATACACCGGGCGGGGCGCGAGCCCCGCCCGCTCCACCCCAGTCCGTTCTGTTCGTTCGTCCGCATACGAGGAGGGATTCCCCATGCAAAAAACCATGAAAGCCGCCGTCGTCCACGCCTTCGGCCAGCCGCTGGAAATCCGTGAAGTGACGGTGCCGACACCCGGCCCGGGACAGGTCCTGGTGAAGGTGGCCGCGTCGGGCGTGTGCCACACCGACCTGCATGCCGCCCAGGGCGACTGGCCGGTGAAGCCCAACCCGCCCTTCATCCCCGGCCACGAAGGGGTCGGCCACGTGGTCGGCGTCGGCGCCGGTGTCAGCCACATCAAGGAAGGCGACCGTGTCGGGGTGCCCTGGCTGTATTCCACCTGCGGCCATTGCGAACATTGCCTGGGCGGCTGGGAGACCCTCTGCGAGACCCAGCAGAACACCGGCTACTCGGTGAACGGCGGCTTCGCCGAATACACCCTGGCCGACGCCAACTACGTCGGGCGCCTGCCCGGCAACGTCGGGTTCGTCGAGATCGCGCCGATCCTCTGTGCCGGCGTCACCGTCTACAAGGGCCTGAAGATGACCGATACCCGGCCCGGCCAGTGGGTGGTGATCTCCGGCATCGGCGGCCTCGGCCACATGGCGGTGCAGTACGCCAAGGCCATGGGCCTGAACGTCGCCGCGGTGGACATCGACGACGCCAAGCTCGACCTGGCCCGCCGCCTGGGCGCCGAAGTCACGGTGAACGCCCGCTCCCAGGACCCCGCCGCCTACCTCAAGGACAGCATCGGCGGCGCCCACGGCGCGCTGGTCACCGCGGTCTCGCCGAAGGCCTTCGAGCAAGCCATCGGCATGACCCGCCGGGGCGGCACCATCGCCCTCAACGGCCTGCCGCCGGGCGAATTCCCGCTGTCGATCTTCGACATGGTGCTCAACGGCACCACGGTGCGCGGTTCCATCGTCGGCACCCGCCAGGACCTGCAGGAAGCCCTGGACTTCGCCGGCGAGGGCAAGGTCGAGGCGACGGTGTCCACCGAGAAGCTGGAAAACATCAACGCGGTGTTCCAGCGCATGCACGAAGGGCAGATCGAAGGCCGCGTGGTCCTCGACCTGGAAGGCTGAACCGCCGGAGGCCGCCCGCGGGCGGCCTCCGTCCATCCCGGCCCGCTGGCGGTGCAGGTGCCAGGTGCCGATCGCTGCGACCCGCTCCCTCGGACGCCGCGCCCCCTAGGGCACGTACCCTTGCAATCTCCCGCAACATTCCCGCGAGGGCTCCAGCGCCTCAATATCGCGCCACCCAGGCGCCCGCCACGCCGCGGTGCGACAAACTGGCCGCCCGGCCCCGGCGCTTATCCCTATAATGCCCGCCTTCGGAAACCAGCCAGCAGGCTCGATAACAGGCGAAACATGGACTTCAACTCGATCGATCTCATCCTCCACCTCGACACCTACCTGAACCTGCTGGTCAACGACTACGGGGTGTGGATCTACGCGATCCTGTTCCTGGTGATCTTCTGCGAAACCGGCCTGGTGGTGACGCCCTTCCTGCCCGGCGACTCGCTGCTGTTCATCGCCGGCGCCATCTGCGCCGGCGGCGGCATGGACCCGGTGCTGCTGGGCGGCCTGCTGATGCTCGCCGCGGTCGCCGGCGACAGCACCAACTACGTCATCGGCCGAACCGCCGGCGAACGCCTGTTCCGCAATCCCCAGTCGAAGATCTTCCGCCGCGACTACCTGCGGCGCACCCACGAGTTCTACGACCTGCACGGCGGCAAGACCGTGACCCTGGCGCGCTTCCTGCCGATCCTGCGGACCTTCGCCCCCTTCGTCGCCGGCATGGCGAAGATGCCCTACCCGCGCTTCGCCTTCTTCAGCGTGATCGGCACCGTGGCCTGGGTCGGCGGCCTGGTGACCCTGGGCTACTTCTTCGGCAACGTGCCCTTCATCAAGCAGAACCTGTCGCTGCTGGTGATCGGCATCATCGTCCTCTCGCTGCTGCCCATGGCCATCGGCCTGCTGCGCCACCGCCTGCGCCCCAGCGCGCCCTACAGCGAGCGCTGATCCGCCGTGTGGTCGTTCCGTGCCTGGCGCAGGCGGCGCGTCCTCGCCCGCAACCCGGTCGACCCGGCGCTCTGGGCACGGGTGCGCGAGCGCCTGCCGTTCCTCGACGGTCTGGACGAACAGGAGGACCGCCACCTGCGCGAGCGCAGCGTGCTGTTCCTCCACGACAAGCGGCTCAACCCCCTCGGCGACCTGCGGCTGGACGTCGAGGAGCGCCTGCTGCTCGCCGCCCAGGCACAACTGCCCCTGCTGCACCTGGGCGACCTCGACTGGTACCAGGGCTTCCATGAGCTGGTGCTCTACCCGGACGACTTCCTCAGCCCCCAGCGCCACCGCGACTCCAGCGGCGTGGTACACGAATGGGACGGCAGCCACAGCGGCGAGGCCTGGCTGCAGGGGCCGGTGATCCTCGCCTGGCCCGGGGTGCTCGCCAGCGGTGGCTGGGAAGGCTACAACCTGGTGATCCACGAACTGGCGCACAAGCTGGACATGCTCAACGGCGACGCCAACGGTCAGCCGCCGCTGCACCGCGACATGCGCCCGTCGGACTGGGCCACCGCCATGCAGAGCGCCTACGACGCCCTCAACGCCCAGTTGGACGCCCATCCCGACGCGGACACCGCCATCGACCCCTACGCGGCGGAAAACCCCGCCGAGTTCTTCGCCGTGGTCAGCGAATACTTCTTCAGCGCACCGGACCTGCTGGAGCACACCTGGCCGGCGGTCTATGCCCAGTTGCGCGCTTTCTACCGCCAGGACCCGCTGGCCCGCCTGCGCCGGCTGCGCGCCGAGCACCCCGAGTACCGCACCCCGCCTCATCCGCACCACCGCTGAGCCCGACGCTACCCGGCGCGGGGCCGGCGTAGTAAGGCCCAGGGAATCCGCCTATAATCCGGCCACTTTTTTTGGCTTACCTGTTCAGGAGTCGCCCATGAGCTACAGCAAGATCCCGGCCGGCAAGGACGTGCCGAACGACATCTACGTCGCCATCGAGATTCCGGCCAACCATGCGCCGATCAAATACGAAATCGACAAGGACAGCGACTGCCTGTTCGTCGATCGGTTCATGGCCACCCCGATGTTCTACCCGGCCAACTACGGCTACATCCCCAACACCCTGGCCGACGACGGCGACCCGCTGGACGTACTGGTCGTGACCCCCTACCCGGTCAGCCCGGGCGCGGTGATCCGCGCGCGCCCGGTCGGCGTCCTGCACATGACCGACGAAGCCGGCGGCGACGCCAAGCTGATCGCCGTCCCCCACGACAAGCTCAGCCAGCTCTACGTGGACGTGAAGGAATACACCGACCTGCCGCCGCTGCTGCTGGAGCAGATCAAGCACTTCTTCGAGAACTACAAGGATCTGGAGAAAGGCAAGTGGGTCAAGGTCGAAGGCTGGGGCAACGCCGAAGCCGCCCGCGCCGAGATCATCAAGGCCGTGGCCGCCTACAAACCCTAAGGTGCCCCGCCGGTACACGGAAAAGCCCGGAACGATCCGGGCTTTTTCGTAGGCGCGCGCTGGGCGGCGAGTCGCCCAGCGTACGTCTCCACATGTCGCCCTCCCTCGCAAAAGCTGGAGCATTGCCCGGCGATCTGTTAGGGTCTGCGCCCATCGAACGGGCTCCGCCCGGTTCACACGCATCCGAAGGTGGTTGCGGCTCACCAGAAGCGAGCCGGAACCTCTCCCTGAAAGCCGGCCACAAGCCGGCTTTTTTAATGCGCAGCGTTTTCTAGTCAAAATCCCCACCCTTTAGGCGCCAGCCGGCGGCAACCTAAACCCATACCCTGTCCACTCGGTGCCATCCCAAACCGGCCCAGCGCTGCGCAGCAATCGGCAGGAACGTAGGTGAATAGGTGGGCGATTGGCTCTTTACCGCGCCTCCACCGCCAAGCTGTACGGCGCCGGCAGCCAGCGGTAGGCGGCGCCGTCGGTGACGACGTGGCCGAGGCCGGGGAAGCTGATGTGCGGGGCGGCCACCCAGTAGCCCTTTTGGCTGGCGTCGGCGAAGGCGGCGAGGCGCTGGCGGGCGGCAGCGGGGCCATCGCTGTCGTAGGAGATGGTGATCGAGGGGACCGGGAACTGCACTTCGCCGGCGTGGACCAGGTCGCCCCAGAACACCAGTTTCTGCCCCCGGCTCTCGAGGGCGTAGATGCTGTGGCCCGGCGTGTGACCCGGCGCGGTGAGAGCGGTCACCCCGGCGAACAGCGCGGCCGGCGCGCTGAAGGTGCGCAGGCGGCCCGCCTCGGCGTAGGGCGCGAGGGAGGCGCGCCCGGCGGCGAACCAGGGTTTCTTCTGCGCCGGCGCCCGCTCCCGCGCTTCATCGCTGGACCAGTAGTCCAGCTCCCGCCGATCCAGATAGACCCGTGCCTTGGGGAAGACCGGCTGGCCGTCGAGGGTGAGCCCGCCGGAATGGTCGGCATGCACGTGGGTGAGCAGCACTGCGTCCACCTGATCCGGACGGTAGCCGGCGGCCTTCAGGTTGCTCACCAGCCGATTGGCGACATGGGGCCCGAAGGCGTGGCCGGCGCCAGTGTCCACCAGCAAGAGTTGCTTGCCGGTGTTGATCAGGAAGGCGTTGATCGAGGTCTCCACCGGCAACGTCTGGTGGGCGCCGGCGAACAGCGCCTCGACCTGGCCGGGGGCGGCGCCTTGCAGCTCGCGGTCCATGTGCTGCGGAACGGTGCCGTCGGACAACGCGGTGATTTCGAAATCGCCGAGCATCATCCGGTAGAAGCCGGGTGCCTGGGTGCGCACCTGGGGTGCGGCGGCTTGGGCGATGGCGGGCGCCAGGCCGGACAGGCCGAGGCCGGCGAGCAGCGCGCCCGCCAGCGCATGGCGCAGGCTGGTTCGAAAGGTCATGGCAATCTCCATAGTCGAGGGGTGGATTCACTGTCCGTCGGGACAATGCCTAGCATGCGGCCCCGGGAGCCCAAGGTTTAGTAAGCTGGCGCGGGAATCATCGGACCATATGCGGGACAATCGATGGATACGCCACTGGATGCCAACGAGACCCTGGTGTTCGTGCGGGTCGTGGAAGCCGGCGGTTTCACCGCCGCCGCCCGCGCGCTGGGCATGCCCAAGACCACCGTGAGCCGCAAGGTCCGGGAACTGGAGCAGCGCTTGGGTATCCGCCTGCTGCATCGCTCGACGCGCCGCATCGGCCTCACCGAGGCCGGCAGCCTCTATTACGAACACGGTCGTCGCGCCGCCGCCGAGCTGGCGGAGGCGCGCGCGGAGATCGAGCAGATGCTCGACGGTCCGCGCGGCTGGCTGCGGGTAGCCGCGCCGCATTCGTTCGGGGTGCGCTGGATCGCACCGCTGCTGGGCCCGTTCATCGAACGCTACCCGGCGGTGCAGGTGGAGTTGCTGCTCGGCCACGAACGCCTGGACCTGCTGGACCGGCGCATCGACATCGCCCTGCGCCTCGGGCCGTTGCCCGACTCGACCCTGGTGGCGCGGCGCCTGGCGGTGTTCGGCATGCACCTGTACGCCAGCGACGCCTACCTGCGCCGCCACGGCGAGCCCGCCCACCCGCGCGAGCTGCTGGCCCACCGCACCCTCGCGCTGCCCCTGGCACGGCGCCACGAGGGATACGCCTGGCCGCTGGAGAGCGACGGGCAGCGGCAGGACTACCCGATCGACCCGGCGCTGGTCGCCAGCGACCCGGAAGCGCTCTACGGCGCCCTGCTGGCCGGCCAGGGCATCCTGCTGACCATGGGTATCAATATGCGCCCCTTCCTGCAGCAGGGCCTGGTCCGCCGGGTGCTGCCGGCATGGAACGGCCCGCGCCCCGCCTTCAACGCCCTGTTCCCCCAGGGCCATACCCGCTCGCCCAAGGTGCGGGCCTTCGTCGACTTCCTCGTCGAGCGGCTGTGCTTCGACGGCGAAGACGGCACCCCCGGGGAATGGGCGGCGCCTCCCGGGGCGACGGTATGAACGCGGGTTCCCGGTACGAGGGCTAAACCGGCGCGGCATGTTCATTCGGCGCGGTTGAACGGCACCCGCCCCGCTGCCGCCGGCAGTGCCAGACGCCCGCGACGCATGCCCACGGCCAGGCCGGCGAGGGCCGGTCGATTTGCCCGTAAAGCCCGCCTCTGCTAGTGTCCGCCGGTTGTGAACCCCCGCCGAGACCCTGCCCATGGCCCGCAAGAAAGCCGCCCTCGATTTCGAACAATCCCTCGCCGACCTGCAAGCCCTGGTCGAGCGCCTGGAAAGCGGTGAACTGTCGCTGGAGGACTCCCTGGGCGCCTTCGAGCAGGGCATTCGCCTGACCCGCGAATGCCAGGGCGCCCTGTCCCAGGCCGAGCAGAAGGTGCAGATCCTCCTGGAGCGCGACGGCGAATTGCAGGAAGCGCCCTTCGACGTGGAAGACGAGGCATGATCGCGGCCTACCAGGCGCGTTGCCAGACCCGTGTCGACACCGCCCTGGACAACCTGTTCGACGCCCCCCGCGCCGAACTGGCGCGCCTCTACCAAGCGATGCGCTACAGCGTGGTCAACGGCGGCAAGCGGGTGCGCCCGCTGCTGGTCTACGCCGCCTGCGAGGCCCTCGGCGGCCACGCCGAACGCGCCGACGGCGCGGCCTGCGCGGTGGAGCTGATCCACGCCTATTCGCTGGTCCACGACGACCTGCCGTCGATGGACGACGACGACCTGCGGCGCGGCCAGCCGACCACCCACAAAGCCTTCGACGAAGCCTGCGCGATCCTCGCCGGCGATGGCTTGCAGAGCCTGGCCTTCGAGGTGCTCGCCGATGCCCGGCGCAATCCCCAGGACGCCGAGACGCGCCTGCGCATGCTGCAACGCCTGGCCCAGGCCGCCGGGCCCGCCGGGATGGTCGGCGGCCAGGCCATCGACCTCGGCTCCATCGGCCTGAAACTCGACCAGGCGGCCCTGGAGGTCATGCACCGGCACAAGACCGGCGCGCTGATCGAGGCCAGCGTGGCCCTCGGCGCCCTGGCCAGCGGCAACGCCGACGCCGACAACCTCGCCGCGCTGCAGGGCTACGCCCAGGCGGTGGGCCTGGCGTTCCAGGTGCAGGACGATATTCTCGACGTCGAAAGCGATACCGCCACCCTCGGCAAGCGCCAGGGCGCCGACATCGCCCGCGACAAGCCCACCTACCCCGCCCTGCTCGGCCTGGACCGCGCCAAGGCCTATGCCCTCGAGCTGCGCGATCAGGCCTTGCAGGCGCTGCACCGGCTCGGCCCGGATGCCGAACCGCTGCGCAACCTGGCGCGCTACATCGTCGAACGCCGGCATTGAGACCGGCGCCGCTCCCGGCGCAACCCGCTCGCACCGACCACCCGCCTGACGGACCAAGTCCGCACCGCCCTCCCCCCGCGCGCCGCTCGGTGTCCATCCGCAGCAAAGCCGTCGCGCCCGTCATCACTGCGGTCAATGGGCGTCATTCCGCGTCCCGCGCTTGGCTTTCGCGGTCATGTCCAGGGCCTAAGATGGCCGCACAACGACAAGACCGGAGCCCGCGATGCCCTTTTCCGCCCTGCTGATCGCCAACCGTGGCGAGATCGCCATCCGTATCGCCCGAGCCGCCGCCGAGGCGGGTATCCGCAGCGTCGCGGTGTACGCCGAGGACGATGCCGCCTCGCTGCACCTGCGGCATGCCGACCGGGCCGTGGCGCTGGACGGGCGCGGCGTGCCGGCCTACCTGGACGGCGAGCGGCTGATCGCCATCGCCCTCGCCGAAGGTTGCGACGCGCTGCATCCGGGCTACGGCTTCCTCGCCGAGAACGCCGCCTTCGCGCGGCGCTGCGGCGAGGCCGGGCTGTGTTTCGTCGGCCCCTCGCCGGACGTGCTGGAACGCCTCGGCGACAAGGCCCGCGCCCGCGAGCTGGCGCGCAGCCAGGGCGTGCCGCTGCTGGAGGGCATCGACCGCGCGGTGAGCCTGGCGGAAGCCCACGACTTCCTCCGTGGCCTCGGCGAAGGCGCCGCGGTGATGCTCAAGGCCCTCGCCGGCGGCGGCGGGCGCGGCATGCGCGAGGTGTTCGAGGAGGCGCACCTGGCCGAGGCCTACGCCCGCTGCCAGGCCGAGGCGCGGGCGGCGTTCGGTCAGGACGGCCTTTACGTGGAACGGCTGCTGCGCAACGCGCGACACGTGGAAATCCAAGTGCTCGGCGATGCCGACGGCCAGGTCGGCCACCTGGGGGAACGCGAGTGCAGCCTGCAACGACGCCACCAGAAAATCCTCGAGGTGGCGCCCAGCCCGAACCTGCCGGCGGCGACCCGCGAGCGGATGATCGCCGCCGCGCTGGGCATGGCCGCCGCGGTGCGCTACCAGGGCCTGGGCACCTTCGAATTCCTCCTCGACGCCGAGCGGCCGGAGCGCTTCTATTTCATGGAGGCCAACCCACGCATCCAAGTGGAGCACACCGTCACCGAGCAGGTGACCGGCGTCGACCTGCTGCACACCCAACTGCGTCTGGCCGCCGGCGCCCGGCTCGCCGAGCTCGGCCTGAGCCAGGCACCTGCGCCCCAGGGGTATGCGGTGCAGGTGCGGATCAACCTGGAACGGCTGGACGCCGAAGGCAACGCCCACCCCGCCAGCGGCACCCTGGCGCGCTACGAGCCGCCCAGCGGGCCGGGGCTGCGGGTCGATGGCTACGGCTACAGCGGCTACCCGGTGAGCCCCGCCTACGATGCCCTGCTGGCCAAGCTGATCGCCCAGGGCGCGGACTATCCGACCGCCCTGCGCCGCGCCTATCGCGGGCTCTGCGAATTCCGCCTGGAGGGCGTGGCGAGCAACCTCGGCCTGCTGCGCAACCTGTTGCAACGGGCCGAGGTGCAGCGCTACGAGGTCGACACGCGCTTCGTCGAGCGGCACCTGGCGCACTTGCGGGCGGAGGCCGAACGTCCCTGCCTGCACGCCCTGGCGGACGAAGCCTCTCCGCTCGCGCGGGGGCCGGAACGGCGCGTCGCGCCGCCGGGCTGCCTGGTGCAGACGACGCCGGGCGGCGGCCTGCTGGTGAGCTTCGAGGTGGCCGAGGGCGCGACGGTGGCGGTCGGCCAGGCCGTCGCCGTGCTCGAAGCGATGAAGATGGAATCCTTGGTCAAGGCCACCCACAGCGGCGTGGTGCGCGGTTTCGCGGTGGCGCCCGGGGCGGCGCTCAACGAGAGCGACGCCCTGCTGTTCATCGAACCGGGGGAGGTGCAAGCGCAGCTCGCCCGCGACGAGGAAGCCGTGGACCTGGAGCGGATACGCGCCGACCTGGCGGAACTGTTCGAACGCCAGGCCTGGACCCTCGACGCGCAGCGCCCGGAAGCGCTGGCGCGGCGCCATGCCAGCGGGCGCCGCAGCGTGCGCGAGAACCTCGCCGAGCTGCTCGACGCGGACAGCTTCATCGAATACGGCGCCCTCGCCCTGGCCGCGCAACGGCGCCGGCGCTCCCTGGAGGAGTTGATCCGGCAGAGCCCGGCCGATGGCCTGGTGGCCGGGCTGGGCACGGTGAATGCCGCGCTGTTCGGCGCGCGCGAGGCGCGCTGCATGGTGCTGGCCTACGACTACACGGTCTTCGCCGGCACCCAGGGGGTGATGAACCACAAGAAGACCGACCGCCTGCTGCACTTGGCCGAACAATGGCGGATACCGCTGGTGCTGTTCGCCGAGGGCGGCGGTGGGCGCCCCGGCGACAGCGATTTCGTCGGCGTCGCCGGGCTGGACTGTCACACCTTCGTCGGCATGGCGCGGCTCTCCGGGCTGGTGCCGCTGGTGGGCGTGCTGTCCGGGCGCTGCTTCGCCGGCAACGCGGCCTTGCTCGGTTGCTGCGACACCATCATCGCCACCCCGGAGGCGACCCTGGGCATGGCCGGTCCGGCGATGATCGAGGGCGGCGGCCTGGGCCGCTACAGTGCCGAGGAGGTCGGCCCGGTGGCGGTGCACAGCGGCAACGGCGTGATCGACCTGCTGGCCCGCGACGACGCCGACGCGGTGCGCCTCGCCCAGCGCTACCTGAGCTACTTCCAGGGTCCGCTGGCGGACTGGCGCTGCGCCGACCAACGCCGCCTGCGGCACCTGATCCCGGAGAATCGCCTGCGGGTCTACGCGATCCGCGAGGTGATCGAGACCCTCGCCGACTGCGACTCGCTGCTGGAGCTGCGCCGTGGCTTCGCGCCGGGCCTGGTCACCGCGCTGATCCGCATCGAGGGGCGCGCCTTCGGCGTGCTGGCCAATGACCCGCAGCACCTGGGCGGCGCCATCGATGCGGCGGCCGGGGACAAGGCCGCGCGCTTCATGCAGTTGTGCGACGCCTTCGACCTGCCGCTGCTGTCGCTGTGCGACACGCCCGGCTTCATGGTCGGCCCGGAAGCCGAGAAACAGGGCACGGTGCGCCACGTGGCGCGGATGTTCGTCACCGCCGCCAGCCTCAGCGTGCCGGTGTTCACCCTGGTGCTGCGCAAGGGTTACGGCCTGGGCGCCCAGGCCATGGCCGCCGGCAGCTTCCATTCGCCGCTGTTCACCGTCGCCTGGCCCAGCGCCGAGTTCGGCGCCATGGGCCTGGAAGGCGCGGTTCGCCTGGGCTATGCCAAGGAACTGGAGGCTGTGGCCGACCCCCAAGAGCGCCAGGCGCTGTTCGAGCGGATGGTGGCCAAGGCCTACGAAAACGGCAAGGCGATCAACATGGCCAGTTTCCTGGAGATCGACGCGGTGATCGACCCGACCGATACCCGCGACTGGCTGCGCCGCGGCCTCGACGCCACACCGGTGCAGCCGCCACGGACCGGGCGCAAGCGGCCGTTCGTCGACACCTGGTAGGCGGAGGCCGCGAACGGCGGCGATCGTGGCGCGACCGACCGCCGCGAACCGCATGCACCTTCAAGCATCGGGTCGCGATCGGGTAAACTGCGGCTCTTTTTTACCTATAACGATTCGCCCGATGCCCACGACGTTCCAAGAGATTCCCCGCGAGCGCCCCCTGACGCCCCTGCTGGACCGCGCCGCGACACCGGACGCGCTGCGGCACCTGGGCGAAGCGGAGCTGGAAACCCTGGCCGACGAGCTGCGCCAATACCTGCTCTACACGGTCGGGCGAACGGGTGGCCATTTCGGCGCCGGCCTCGGCGTGGTCGAACTGACCATCGCCCTGCACTACGTCTTCGATACCCCGGACGACCGCCTGGTGTGGGACGTCGGCCACCAGGCCTATCCGCACAAGATCCTCACCGGTCGCCGCGAGCGCATGGACAGCCTGCGCCAGAAGGGCGGCCTGGCGGCGTTCCCGCGGCGCAGCGAGAGCGAATACGATACCTTCGGCGTCGGCCACTCCAGCACCTCGATCAGCGCCGCCCTGGGCATGGCCATCGCCGCGCGCATGCAGAACAGCACGCGCAAGGCGGTGGCGGTGATCGGCGACGGCGCGCTGACCGCGGGCATGGCCTTCGAGGCGCTGAACCACGCGTCCGACGTGCGCGCCAACATGCTGGTGGTGCTCAACGACAACGACATGTCGATCTCCCACAACGTCGGCGGCCTCTCCAACTACCTGGCGAAGATTCTCTCCAGCCGCACCTACGCGAGCATGCGCGAAGGCAGCAAGAAGGTGCTCTCGCGCCTGCCGGGCGCCTGGGAAATCGCCCGCAAGACCGAAGAGCACGCCAAGGGCATGCTGGTGCCCGGCACCCTGTTCGAGGAACTGGGCTGGAACTACATCGGCCCCATCGACGGCCACGACCTGCCGACCCTGATCACCACCCTGCGCAACATGCGCGACCTGGAGGGCCCGCAATTCCTCCACGTGGTGACCAAGAAGGGCAAGGGCTTCGCCCCCGCCGAAGCCGATCCCATCGGCTACCACGCGATCACCAAGCTCGAACCGCTGAACGCCCCGGCGGCACCGAAGAAAGCCAGCGGGCCCAAGTACTCCAGCGTCTTCGGCCAATGGCTGTGCGACATGGCCGAGCAGGACGAGCGCCTCGTCGGGATCACCCCGGCGATGAAGGAAGGCTCCGACCTGGTGGCCTTCGCCGAGCGCTTCCCGGCGCGCTACTTCGACGTTGCCATCGCCGAGCAGCACGCCGTCACCCTGGCCGCCGGCCTCGCCTGCGACGGCGCCAAGCCGGTGGTGGCGATCTATTCCACGTTCCTGCAACGGGCCTACGACCAGTTGATCCACGACGTCGCGGTGCAGCACCTCGACGTGCTGTTCGCCATCGACCGCGCCGGCCTGGTGGGCGAAGACGGACCGACCCACGCCGGCAGCTTCGACCTGTCCTACCTGCGCTGCATCCCCGGCATGCTGGTGATGGCGCCCAGCGACGGCAACGAGCTGCGCCGCCTGCTCAGCACCGGCTTCCGCTACGCCGGCCCGGCGGCGGTGCGCTACCCGCGCGGCAACGGCCCGGACGCGCCCCTGGAAACCACCCTGGAACCCCTGGAGATCGGCAAGGCCCAGGTACGCCGCCAGGGCCGCGACACCGCCCTGCTGGTGTTCGGCGTGCTGCTCGGCGAGGCGCTCAAGGTGGGCGAGGCGCTGGACGCCACGGTGGTCGACATGCGCTTCGTCAAACCCCTGGACGAAGCCCTGCTGCGCGAGCTGGCCGACAGCCACGGCCTGCTGGTGACCCTCGAGGAAAACGCCGTGATGGGCGGCGCCGGTTCCGCGGTGAACGAGTTCCTCGCCCGGGAAAACCGCCTGGCGCCGATCCTCAATCTGGGCCTGCCGGACAGCTACGTCGAGCATGCCAAGCCGGCGCAGATGCTCAGCGAATGCAGGCTCGACGCCGCCGGCATCGAGGCCTCGGTGCGCGCGCGCCTGGCGCAACGCTCGGCCTGAGCCCGGCGTCCGCGACGGGCGCAGGCCCGCCGCGGAACCCCGCGCCGCCTCGGCGCCCTCCTTACCGCCGCCCCTCCCGCGAACCCCTGCCCGGCACCCGGGCTTGCGCCCGCCGCCGCCCGCGCATTAAGGTGCGCGGCGTTTGCTTCGCCAAGGTGCGCCCTCCCCTCGTGGACGGCGTTAAACGGGAAGCCGGTGCGCTCCTGCGAGCAATCCCGGCGCTGCCCCCGCAACGGTGATCGACCGCGGCCCCCCGGGTCGCACTCCCCCCACTCGCCACTGGTTCGTCCGGGAAGGCGGGGGCGGGTGACGGGCGCAAGCCCGACGGTCGAGAGCCCGGAGACCGGCCTGGCGGAATCCGACTGGTGTTGCGGAGGGCATCACCGTCAAGCGTCGCACCGTCGCTCGCGGCGGGCCGGCGCTTGTCCCTGCCCTCCTCAAAAGCGTTCCGTACTTTTGAGGATTCATCGATGAAACTGTCCCGTCTCGCCCTCGCCGTCGTGCTGCTGCCCGACGCCGTGGCTTTCGCCGCGCCGCCCCAGGACGACGCGCTGAAGCTCTCCGACACGCTGATCAGCGCCAACCGCGAGGCGCAGCCGCGCAGCGCCAGCACGGCGGCCAGCAGCGTGTTCACCCGCGCCGACATCGAACGCCTGCAACCGCGCAGCGTGGCCGACCTGCTCAACCGCGTGCCGGGCGTACAGACGGTGCAGACCGGCGGGCTCGGCAGCCAGACCAGCGTCTACCTGCGCGGCACCAAGTCGGCGCAGACCCTGGTGCTGGTGGATGGCATGCGCATCGGCTCGGCCAGCTCCGGCGACAGCAACCTGCAGCACCTGAACATCGACCAGATCGAGCGGGTCGAGGTGCTGCGCGGCAGCCGCTCGGCGATCTACGGCGCCGACGCCATCGGCGGCGTCATCCAGATCTTCACCCGCCGCGGCGACGCCGAGGGCCTGCGCCCCTGGGCGAAGCTGGCCTACGGCAGCCGCGACAGCTGGCAGCGCAGCGCCGGGCTCTCCGGGGGCGACGCGCAGACCCGCTTCAGCCTGGCCGGCAGCCTCGACGAGACCAACGGCATCGACCGCACCGGCCCCTCGTTCGCGTCCGACGCCGACCACGACGCCTACCGCAACAAGGCGGTCAGCCTGAGCCTCAGCCACCGCTTCGACGAGCGCCTCGAAGCCGGGCTCAACCTCCTCGACCAGCACGGCCGCAGCGAGTACGACAACCCCTTCGGTCGCTTCGACCCGGTCACCTACAACTCTCTCGGCCAGCAGCCCTACAGCGATTTCGACCTGAGCAGCCTGTCCGGCTACCTGGACGCGCAACTGGCCGAGGCCTGGAACAGCCGCGTGGAGATCGGCCACAGCGAGAACCGCGAGAAGAGCCGCGACAAGCTCAGCCCCGGCCACGACGTGTTCAACACCTACCGCGACTCCCTGGGCTGGCTCAACACCCTGAGCCTGACCGAGCGCCAGAGCCTGTTGCTCGGCGCCGACTGGTACGAGGACCGGCTCAACAGCAGCACCGTCTTCGGCGAGGACTCGCGCTGGAACCAGGCGCTGTTCGTCCAGCACCGTTACCAGGGCGAGGGGTTCTCCACCGAGATCGGCCTGCGCCACGACAAGAACCAGCAGTTCGGCAGCGAGAACACCTGGAGCGGCGCCCTGACCCTGCCGCTGAACGATGACAACGACCTGATCTTCTCCTACGCCGAAGGCTTCCGCGCGCCGACCTTCAACGACCTCTACTACCCCGGCTACGGCAACCCCGACCTGCGCCCCGAACACTCCAAGAGCTACGAGGCGCAATGGCGCAGCCGCCTGGGCGACAGCACCCGCCTGGAGGCCTCGGTGTATCGCACGCAGATCGAGGACGCCATCGCCAGCGACGCCCGCTACATCCCGCAGAACATCGGCGAGGCGCGCATCCATGGCTTCGAGGCCTCGCTGCAACAGGACCTGTTCGGCTGGCAGGGCGAACTGGGCGTGGCCTTCGTCGACCCGCGCGACCACGACACCGGGCGTACCCTCAACCGCCGCGCGCGGCGCACCCTCAGCCTGGACCTGGATCGCAGCTTCGGCAGCCTGTCGCTGGGGGGCAGCTGGCAAGCGGTGAGCTCCAGCTTCAACGACGCCGACAACCGCCAGCGCATCGGCGGCTACGGATTGCTCGGCCTGCGCGGCGGCTGGCAAGCCAGCCGCGAAGTGAAGCTGGACCTGAAGCTGGACAACCTGCTGGACAGAACCTACAGCCGCGCGCTGTACAGCTACGAAGGCGCCAACCACGACTACCGCACGGAAGGCCGCAGCGCCACCCTGGCCGTGACCTGGACGCCGACGCTGTAAGGCTGGAGGCCGGTGCGCGGAGTCCTCGGTGACGTCGGCGAGGCGGGAAGCGCTGGCCCGCCCCGCCGATTCGGGGCGGGCGTTGCGGCGGCCGACGGGCCGTTGGCCGACGCCCGGGAAGAGGATACAGGCGCCGCCCTAGCGGATCGGCGCCAGCGCCTCGCAGAGCCGGTGGGTGGCCTCCAGCATCTGCCAACTGGGACGTTCCAGGCCCTTGTCCGGGACCGTCAGCAGGTGGCCCAGGCGCACCGCCTCGAGCTGCGGCCAGTCCTGCCAGAGATCCAGCTCGGCATGGCTGCCGGCGACGATGACCTGGGGCTCGCGCGCCAGCACCGCCTCCAGGCTGACCTGGGGCGCCGGCAGGTCGAGATCCTCGAACAGGTTGCGCGCGCCGCACAGGCGCAGGGCGTCGCTGATGATCTGGCGCCCGCCGACGGTGTACAGCGGCCGGTTCCAGACCTGGTAGAAGACCCGCAGGGGCGTGTCGCGACGGTAACGCCGGGCCATGTCCGCCAGGCGCTCCGTGGCTTGCGCCGCCAGTTCCCGGCCGCGCGCGGCACGGCCGATGCGCTCGCCGATCTCGGCGAACTGCCCGGCCAGTTGCGCCAGGTCGTGGGGCTCGGCGACGTAGGTGGGAATCCCGAAGCGCGCCAACTGCTCGCGCTGCGCCGCCGGCACGCTGCTCGGCCAGAGCAGGATCAGGTCCGGCTTCAACGCCAGCAGGCGCTCCATCTCCAGGTGTCCGTACCGGCCCACCGACGGCAGCTCGCGCAGCGCCTCGGGCCGCTCACCGCCGTCGAGCACCCCGACCAGCAGGTCGCCGGCCTGCAGATCAAGCATGATTTCCGATAGCGAAGGCGCCAGGCTGACCACCCGCAACCCGGCCCAGGCCGGCGGCGTCGCGAGGCAGAACGCGAGCGCCAGGGCAGCGAGCAGCGCGCGCATCAGCCCAGTTGACGGGGAATGCGATAGAGGTAGAGCAATACGATGCTGCTCAGCGCCAGCAGCACCAGCGCCACCGCGTTGAGACCGGTGAGCGAGGC
The DNA here is from genome assembly GCF_025642785.1 of Pseudomonas sp. RIT-PI-AD. Taxonomy (GTDB): domain Bacteria; phylum Pseudomonadota; class Gammaproteobacteria; order Pseudomonadales; family Pseudomonadaceae; genus Pseudomonas_T. Next base: position 17,670 of record NZ_JANZKU010000027.1, on the reverse strand, counting down.
CGCGGCGGCGATCCAGGCCGGCAGGCCGGCGCCGAGGAAGGCGATGCGCCGGCGCTGCGCCAGTTCGATCCAGGCCGCTGGCTCGGCGTCGCTGTCGAGGGCCTGCTGGGTGGCCACCAGGGCGCGCTTGTAGGCGCCGAACAGCGGCAGGCTGACGAACATCGAGGCGGCGCCGGCGATGAACAGCGGCATCTGCAACACCTCGACGTTGCCGCGCGTGGCGCCGAACGACAGGGTGAGCACCAGCAGCGGCGCCAGGGTCAGCGCCAATTGCCGCCACCATTCGAGGGCGAGGCGGCGGCGGACCTGGCTGCGCGTCACTGCGGTTCCACCTCGCCCTGGTGCCGCTGACCGAGCATGTGGCCGAGCTTGCCGGCCTTGGTCGCCAGGTACTTTTGGTTATGCGGGTTGTGATCGATCTGCAACGGCCGGCGCTCGGCCACGCGGATGCCGAAGCCTTCCAGGGCGTTGACCTTGCGCGGGTTGTTGGTCATCAGCTTGATCGAGGCGATGCCCAGGTGCCGCAGCATCGGCAGGCAGATCGCGTAGTCGCGCTGGTCGGCGCCGAAGCCCAGGCGCTCGTTGGCCTCCACGGTATCGGCGCCGCCGTCCTGCAACTCATAGGCACGGATCTTGTTCAGCAGGCCGATGCCACGCCCCTCCTGGCGCAGATAGAGCAGCACGCCACGGCCTTCGTCGGCGATCGCGCGCAGGGCCGCCTCCAGTTGGAAACCGCAGTCGCAGCGCAGGCTGAACAGGGCATCGCCGGTGAGGCATTCGGAGTGCAGGCGACCCAGCACCGGCGCACCGTCGTCGACGCGGCCGAGGGTCAGCGCCACATGCTCCTTGCCGGTCTCCTCATCGAGGAAGCCATGCATGGTGAACACGCCGAACGGGGTCGGCAGTTGGGAAGCGGCGACGAACACGACGGACACCGGAGAGGCACTCCTGCAATAAACGGGAAATTCGCGAGGCCGGCATTGTAGCAGCAGGGTTCCGCAGCCGGTCAGCGCGAATTTCCGGGGTCAAGGATCGAAAACATCGATGGGCGCGACGCCCCGGGCTTCGATCCGCGGTCAGCGGCGGTGGATACCGTCGCTCAGATTTTCGACTCCAACAGCAGAGCGCCCTGCTCCTCGCGCCAGCGCACCCGGTTGAGGTAACTCATGCCCAGCAGCACCTCGGTGGGCGAGTCGCCCTGCAGCACCACGGCGTCCACGCCCAGGACCTCGATAGCACCGATCTTCACGCTGTTGAGGCTGATCTGCCAGGCCTTGGCGGTGCCGCTGGCGGTGCTGACCATCATCGGCCGGCCATTCACCCGGTAATCGATGCCCAGGCGCCGGGCCTGCGATTCGTTCATCGCCACCGAAGTGGCGCCGGTGTCCACCAGGAACTGCACCGGCTGCGACTGGATCGAGCCGGCCACCCAGAAATGCCCGCCGACGCCCTTGGCGATGCTCACCTGGGCCCGCAGCGGCGCGGCGCCGCCGGCCTGGTTGTACTCGCGGGTCATTTCATAGCGCTGCTCGGTGCCGCCCACCCGCAATATCGCGCCGTGGCTGTCGGCGCTGACCACCTGGACCCCGCCCGGCCCGACCTGGCCGACTTTCACCAGCTTGCGCACGCCATCGACGTTGAGCACCGCGGCGTTGGGAAACAGGCCGACCACCTGGACCTGGGGGGCGGCGCACAGGGAGCCGCTCAGGCTGAGCAGCAGGCAGAGACCGGCGGCGAGCCGCTCAATGGGATGCATCGGTTTGCTCCGAATAGGTATCGATGAGGTAGGGCTGGTTCCAGCGGGCATACAAGGCGCGCAAGCTGCCGTCGGCGAGGATCGCCTCCATGCGCCGGTCGTAAAGGGCGGCCAGCGCGCGGCCGAGCCCGGTATCGGCGAACCCCGGATAGAGCGGGATCCCGCGCAGGTCGGTGATGCGGTAGCGCTGCGGCTCCGGGCTTTTCGCCAGCATGTCGAGTATCTCGGGACGGGCGTCGATGTAGTAGTCGGCGCGGCCGCGCTCGAGCATCTCGAGGATGCCCACGCGCCGCTGGACTTCCTGGTAGCCGCCGACATCCGGCAGGTAGCGTTGGTAGCCGTAGCCGCGCATCCAGGCCAACCGATAGCGCTTCAACGCGCTCAGGTCCGGCGCCGGGGCGCTCGCCAGGCCGAGGGCGGCGACCGGGTCGATCCCGTAGGTCCGCTGCGGATAGATGACCTTCTCGAAGCCTTCGCCGCGGTAGGAGCCCAGCCAGCCATCGGCCTCGCCGCGCTGTACTAGGCCGACGCCGCGGGTATAGGGCTCGGTGCGGTGGTCGATGCGCATGCCGGCGGGCTCGAAGACCAGCCGCATGATCTCCCAGGCCAGGCCGCTGCCGTCGCGTTCGGCGTACCCCGGCCATTCGTCGCTGACCAGGCGTACCCGTTCGGGCAAGCGCTCCGCGGCCTGGAGCGGCAACAGCCAGAGTGTCAGCAGACAGAGTACCCAGGCGCGCATGCTCGCCTCCCGCTCAGGACCAGAAAATCGCCGTGACCCGGACGATGCCCTGCATGATCAACCAGGCGAACACGGCGGCCAGCACGTCGTCGAGCATGATGCCCACGCCGCCATGCACGTGGCGATCGATCCAGCGGATCGGCCAGGGCTTGAGGATATCCATCACCCGGAACACCAGGAAACCCACCGCCAGCCATTGCCAGCCTTCCGGCACCAGCCAGAGGGTGATCCACATGCCGACCATCTCGTCCCAGACGATGCCTTCATGGTCGTGCACGCCCAGGTCTTCGGCGACCTTCCCGCACAGCCAGAAGCCGAACAGCATGGTCAACCCCAGCATCAGCCAGTAGCCCCAGTCCGGCAGCATCTGCCACAACGGCACGAAGGGCAGCGCCACCAGCGAGCCCCAGGTGCCCGGCGCCTTCGGCAGGGTGCCGGAGCCGAACCCGAAGGCGAGGAAATGCCAGGGATCACGCCATACCGACGGCGGTGCGTGCCCGGCGGGATTTGAATCGGGACGATCAGTCACGGGAATGCCCAAAGTGTTGGTAGCCATGAACCGGGACCGCATGCTCGCGGCCTTCGGCATCCAGGAGATGGACCCCGTTGCCCGCGGCCACGCGGCCGATGACCCGCAGATCCGGCCAGGCCGCCTGCAGTGCCGGCCAGTGCGCCGGCGGTAAGGTGAACGCCAGCCGGTAATCGTCGCCGCCGGCCAGGGCGCAGCGACGCGCGCCCTCGACGCCGGCGAAGGCCAGCAAGGGCGCGGACAACGGCAGGCGTTCCAGTTCGATGTACAGCGCCTGGCGCGAGGCGCTGGCGATGTGGCCGCAGTCGGCCAGCAGGCCGTCGGAGACGTCCAGCGCCGCGCTGGCCCGACCGCGCAGCGCCTGGCCCAGGGCTAACTGCGGCTGCGGTGTCCAGTAGCGCGCCAGCAGCGCCTCGGCGATCTGCGCGTCGGCCTGGCGTTCGCCCAGCACCAGCGGCAAGGCACCGGCGGCGTCGCCCAGGGAGCCGCCGACGCAGAGCAGGTCGCCGGCGACGGCGCCGTCCCGGCAGAGGGCCTGGCCCGTCGGTACGCGACCGAAGACGGAAAGGGTTAGACTCAGGGGCCCGCGGGTGGTGTCGCCGCCGACCAGCGCCAGGCCGCACGCCGAGGCCATGCGGTCGAGCCCGTGGGCGAAGGCCTCCAGCCAGGCCGGATCGACGTCCGGCAGGGTCAGCGCCAGGGTGAAGCCGAGGGGCGCGGCGCCCATCGCGGCGAGATCGCTGGCGGCAACCGCCAGGGCGCGCTGGCCGAGCAGGAAGCCGTCGCAGGCCGAGGGGAAATGCACGCCGGCGACCAGGGTGTCGGTGGACACCGCCAGTTGCTCGCCGGCCGGCAGCGCCAGCAGCGCGCAATCGTCGCCGATGCCGCGCGCGACGCCCGGGGCCGGGCGCGCGCTGGGGGATTCGGCGAAGAAACGGCGGATCAGCTCGAACTCGGTCATCTCCGCCCCTCCTGTCGCCGTCAGCGGCGGCCGGCGCGGACTTCGGCGGCCCGCAGGGTGGGCGCCAGCTTGTCCAGCACGCCATTGACGAACTTGTGCCCGTCGGTGGCGCCGAAGACCTTGGCCAGCTCGATACCTTCGTTGATCACCACGCGGTAGGGCACGTCGACCCGGCTGCGCAGTTCGAAGGTGGACAGCCGCAGGATCGACAGCTCGACCGGATCGAGCTCGTCCAGCGGGCGGTCCAGGCAGGGCGCGATGGCCTCGTCCAGCTCGGTCTTCTGGGTCGCCACGCCGTGGAGGATTTCGCGGAAGTAGGCGCCGTCGACGCTGGAGAAATCGTTGTCGACGCGGAATTGCGCTTCGATCTCGTTGAGCGAGTGACCGGCCAGTTGCCATTGATACAGCGCCTGCATCGCCAGGCTGCGGGCAGCGCGGCGCGCCGCGGTCTTGCCCTTGGGTTTGGCGGCGGGCTCCTCGGGGTGATCGATATCGCTGTTGAAGCTCACTTGGCCTCCAAGGCCGCCAGCAGGCTGACCATTTCCAGAGCGGAAAGCGCGGCTTCGGCGCCCTTGTTGCCAGCCTTGGTGCCGGAACGTTCGATCGCCTGCTCGATGGAGTCGACGGTCAGTACACCGAAGGCGACGGGGATGCCGAACTCCATGGACACCTGGGCCAGGCCTTTGGTGCATTCGCCGGCGACGTATTCGAAGTGCGGGGTGCCGCCGCGGATGACCGCGCCGAGGGCGATGATGGCGGCGTATTCGCCGCGCTGGGCGACTTTCTGGGTCACCAGGGGAATCTCGAAGGCACCCGGCGCGCGGATCAGGGTGATGTCGCTTTCGCTCACACCGTGGCGCACCAGGGCGTCGACGGCGCCGCTCACCAGGCTTTCGACGACGAAGCTGTTGAAGCGGCCGACCACCAGGGCGAAACGGCCTTGGGGGGCGATGAAGGTACCTTCGATGGTCTTCAGGGTCATGGACGAACTCTCGTGTCTTTAAAGAACGAGGGCGCCGTTCGGAAAGCGGCGCCCTGCGGATCAGTCAGCGGGCAGGTATTCTACAACCTCCAGGTCGAAACCGGATATCGCGTTGAACTTCATCGGCGAGCTCATCAGGCGCATCTTGCGCACGCCGAGGTCGCGCAGGATCTGCGAGCCGGCCCCCACGGTGCTGTAGGTGCTCGGCGTCTTCGGCGCGCAGCCGCCGGCGTCGCGCAGGTGCGCCAGCACCTCGTTGCCGTCCAGCGAATGCCCGAGCAGCAGCACCACGCCGCTGCCCGCCTTGGCCACCTCGACCATCGCCGCGCGCAGGCTCCAGCGTCCGGGCTGGCGGACCATCAGCAGGTCGCGCAGCGGGTCCATGTTGTGAACCCGCACCAGGGTCGGCTGTTCCGGGCTGATGGTGCCGAGGGTCAGCGCCATGTGCACGTCGCCTTCCACCGAATCGCGGTAGCTCACCAGGGTGAAGGGGCCGACCTCGCTGTCCAGCGGCTGCTCGGCGATGCGCTCCACGGTGCGCTCGTGGATCAGCCGATAGTGGATCAGGTCGGCGATGGTGCCGATCTTGATCCCGTGCTGCTCGGCGAAGGCCTCCAGCTCGGCGCGGCGCGACATGCTGCCGTCGTCGTTCATCACCTCGCAGATCACCCCGCTCGGCTCGAAACCCGCCATCCGGGCCAGGTCGCAGGCCGCTTCGGTATGCCCGGCGCGGGCCAGCACGCCGCCCGGCTGCGCCATCAGCGGGAAGATGTGCCCGGGGCTGACGATGTCATCGGCCTTGGCCCCCTTCGCCGCGGCAGCCTGGACGGTACGCGCCCGGTCGGCCGCGGAAATGCCGGTGGTGACGCCCTCGGCGGCCTCGATGGAGACGGTGAACTTGGTGCCGAAGCCGGACCCGTTGCGCGGCGCCATCAGCGGCAGCTTGAGCAGTTCGCAGCGCTCGCGGGTCATCGGCATGCAGACCAGGCCGCGGGCGTACTTGACCATGAAGTTGATGTGCTCGGCCTGCACGCATTCCGAGGCCATGATCAGGTCGCCTTCGTTCTCGCGGTCCTCGTCGTCCATGAGGATGACCATCTTGCCCAGGCGGATGTCTTCGACGAGTTCTTCGATCGTATTGAGTGCCATGGTTGGCGTTTCCTTCAATTCTTCAGGTAGCCGTGTTCGGCCAGGAAGCTTTCGCTGAGGGTGGATGCAGCGGGCTCGGCGGCCTTGTCGCCGAGCAGCAGGCGCTCCAGGTAGCGGGCCAGCAGGTCCACTTCGAGGTTCACCCGGCGTCCGGGGCGGTAGTCGGCCATGATGGTTTCGGCGAGGGTGTGCGGGACGATGGTCAGCTCGAACGCCGCGCCGTTCACCGCGTTCACCGTCAGGCTGGTGCCGTCGACGGTGATCGAGCCCTTGAGCGCGATGTACTTGGCCAGCTCGCGCGGCGCGCGGATGCGGAACTGCACCGCGCGGGCGTTTTCTTCCCGCGCCAGCACCTCGCCGACGCCGTCGACGTGACCGCTGACCAGGTGACCGCCGAGGCGGCTGCTGGGCGTCAGCGCCTTCTCCAGGTTGACCGGGCTGCCGCTCTTCAGCTCGGCCAGCGCGGTGTGGCTGAGCGTCTCGCGGCTGACATCGGCCCAGAAGCCGTCGCCGGGCAATTCCACCGCGGTGAGGCAGACGCCGTTCACCGCGATGCTGTCGCCGAGCTTGACGTCGCCCAGGTCGAGCTTGCCGGTGTGCACGTAGAGGCGTACGTCGCCGCCCTTGGGCGTCAGCGCGCGGACGCTGCCGATGGCCTCGATTATGCCGGTGAACATGCGACCTCCTCGGCGACCGCGCCACGCGGCGGACGGGACAGGCGGGAGCGATCGACGACCGGCGCGCGAGTGCGCTGCGCGGCGGCCCGGATCGGGAAATGTGTCATGTAGGAAACTCCTGTTTTCGGGAAAAACAGGGCGACTGATCGAAAGGGATTTTTCGCGGACGCGCGAAAGGCGGCCGGCTCGGCATCCCGCTCTCTCTTCATCCGGACTCTAACCGTCGGCTCCGGAATCACACCGGATCTGCTGACCTTGGGCGGCGTGCGGCCGTACCAAGCGCTCGCGGGCTAGGCCTGGAGGCCATTACCGCCGGTGGGGAATTCCACCCCGCCCTGAGAACGTTTTCGGTCCCGTGAAAGGACCGGTCGGTTTTTTAACACAGATGGACGCCGGGCCGAAAGCGCTAAAAAGCCCCGAGGAAGGTCGCCGCGTCGGTGCCAGGACCCGGCATCGCCCGGCGCGCGCGGGCGGATTCGCTGGAAACGCGGTGACCGTTCGCCCTGAGGCGCGTGAGGTCGCGGGCAGGCCAAGCCGTTCGCCAGGGGGCTAGGCGGTCGCCGGCGTCGCGACGATGCGCCAGTCGTCGCCCACCGCGCGGATGTCGACGATCTTCAGCGGACGCGCCTCGGCCATCCGCGCCAGCGGCAGGTCGAGCAGCGGGCGGGCGCTGGAGCCAAGGAACTTGGCGGCGACGAACACCTGGTATTCGTCCACCAGGCCGAGGCGGGCGAAGGCCCCGGCGAGGCGCGGCCCGGCCTCCACCAGCACCTCGTTGATGCCCCGCGCGGCCAGCTCGGCGAGTAGCTTGCGCAGGTCGACGTGACCGTTGCTGCCCGGCATCGCCAGCAGCTCGTGGCCCTCCAGCTGGAAGCGATCCCGCGCCGAGGCGGCGGCGCAGGTGGCCACCCAGGCCGGACCGGCCTGGTAGAAGGCGGCGCTCAACGGGACCCGCAGGCGGCCGTCGACCAGCAGGCGCAAGGGCGGCCGGGTCATCGACAGGGCGGTCAGCTCGGCGTTCAGGCCCAGCTCGTCGGGACGCACGGTAAGGCGCGCGTCGTCCGTCAGCAGCGTGTCCGCCCCGGTGAGCACCAGGCTGGCGCGGGCCCGCAGGCGCTGCACCGCGGAGCGCGCCGCCGGGCCGGTGATCCATTGGCTCTCGCCGCTGGCCATGGCGGTGCGCCCGTCCAGGCTCATCGCCAGCTTGACCCGGACGAACGGCAGGCCCTGCTCCATGCGCTTGACGAAACCCGCGTTCAGGGCCCGCGCTTCGTCCTCGAGGACACCGCTGTGCACCGCGATGCCGGCCTGGGCCAGGCGCAACAGGCCACGTCCGGCGACCTGGGGGTTGGGGTCCTGCATCGCCGCGACCACCCGGGCGACGCCCGCGGCCACCAAGGCGTCCGCGCAAGGCGGCGTGCGGCCATGGTGGCTGCAGGGTTCGAGGGTGACGTAGGCGGTGGCGCCGCGGGCCTTGGCGCCGGCCTGGCGCAACGCGTAGACCTCGGCGTGGGGCTCGCCGGCGCGGGCGTGCCAGCCTTCGCCGACGATCTCGCCGGCGGCGGCGATCACGCAGCCGACACGGGGGTTGGGATGGGTGGAATAGAGGCCCTTGCGCGCCAGCTCCAGGGCCCGCGCCATGTAGGCCTGATCGCTCGCGCTCATTCCTTGGCCGGCTCGCGGGCCAGTCGTTCGATTTCCTCGCGGAACTCATTGAGGTCCTGGAAGCGCCGATAGACCGAGGCGAAACGGATGTAGGCGACTTCGTCGAGCTTCTGCAACTCGACCATCACCAGCTCGCCGAGCACCAGCGACTTGATCTCCCGCTCGCCGGTGGCGCGCAGCTTGTGCTTGATGTGGGCGATGGCTTCTTCCAGGCGCTCGACGCTCACCGGCCGCTTTTCCAGGGCGCGCTGCATGCCGGCGCGCAGCTTCTGCTCGTCGAACGGCTGGCGGCTGCCGTCCTGCTTGATCATGCGCGGCATGACCAGTTCGGCGGTCTCGAAAGTGGTGAAGCGTTCTTCGCAGGCGAGGCATTCGCGCCGGCGGCGCACCTGCTCGCCTTCGGCGACCAGACGCGAGTCGATCACCTTGGTGTCGTTGGCGCCGCAGAAAGGACAGTGCATGGGGGTCGACAGGTAGGCAAAAGAGGGCCCATGGTAGCGCATCGGGACGGCAAGACAAGCCACGGGCTTTGCGGTATACAGGCCGGCACCCGGTCCCCTTGCGATGGTTTCCTGCGATGTCGATGCGTCTGCTCTGCCTGCTGTTATCGTCCTTCCTGCTGGCCTCCTGCGTGCACGAGCCGCCGCCGTCCAAGTCCGTCCCGGCAGTGAGCAAACCGACCGCACCGGCCCCCGCCACCCCGGCCAACCTGCGCACCCTGAGCGGCAGCCTGGCCACTCCGCCGGCGGGCAGCGAAGTGGAACTGGCGCTGCTGGTGATCGACGAACGCGACCGCCCGCAGCGCCTGCTGGGCAACCTGACCCTCGCCGGCACCGGCCAGCCGCTGCCCTTCGCCCTGACCTTCAACCCCGAGGTGTTCCCCGCCGATGCCCGCGTCGAGCTGCGCGCCCGGGTCAATCAGTCGGGATTGCTGATCCAGCACCTGCAACCGCGGACCATCCGCCAGGCGCAGAACCAGAGCCTCGGCGAACTGCAACTGGACGCCGCGCCTTGACCGCACCCGCTCCCCTGCGGGCGGCGCTGGACGAACTGCTCGGCGACGCCCGCTTGGTCGCGGAAACCCTGCCGGGCACGGACCTGGCGCTGTGGCTGATCGACGCGGCGAACATGGACCGCGAATTCAGCCCCGACGAAACCCGGCGCATCCTCGACGAACCGCCCTACTGGTGTTTCTGCTGGGCCAGCGGCCTGGTGCTGGCGCGCTGGCTGGCGGCGCGTCCGGAGTGGGTGCGTGGCAAACGTGTCCTGGATTTCGGCGCCGGCTCCGGGGTCGCGGCGATCGCCGCGGCCAAGGCCGGCGCGGCGCATGTGGTGGCCTGCGACCTCGACCCGCTGGCGCTCGAAGCCTGCCGGGCCAACGCCGCGCTGAACGGCGTGACCCTCGATTACTCCGCCGACTTCTTCGCCGAGGCCGACCGCTTCGACCTGATCCTGGTGGCCGACGTGCTCTACGACCGCGCCAACCTGCCCCTGCTGGACCATTTCCTCAGCCGCGGCCGGCAGGCCCTGGTGGCCGATTCGCGGGTGCGCGACTTCCAGCACCCGCTCTACCGCCGGCTGGATCGCCTGGAGGCCTGCACCTGGCCGGATCTGGCCGAGCCGGCGGAATTCCGTACGGTGAGCCTGTACCACGCGCGACGCGAGGCGCTCCCGGCCTGAGGCGCCGATCCAGATCGCCAACGCTTTTATGCCGCCCTCGCAACCTATAGCCTATGGCCCATCGTCTTCCCTAGAGACCTTTCTTCGAGACACCCCATGAGCGATCTCCCCTACCTCTTCGACGTATCCGGCACGGCCCAATTCGATCAACTGGTGATCGAGAACTCCTTCCACAAACCGGTGCTGGTGGATTTCTGGGCCGAGTGGTGCGCGCCCTGCAAAGCCCTGATGCCGTTACTGGCGAAGATCACCGAGGAGTACCAGGGCGAACTGCTGCTGGCCAAGGTGAACTGCGACATCGAACAGGACATCGTGATGCGCTTCGGCGTGCGCAGCCTGCCCACCGTGGTGCTGTTCAAGGACGGCCAGCCGGTCGACGGCTTCGCCGGCGCCCAGCCCGAGTCGGCGATCCGCGCGATGCTGGCGCCCCACGTGCAGTTGCCGCCCGAGCCCGAGGCCGACCTGCTGGAACGCGCGCAGGCGCTGTTCGCCGAGGGCCGCATCGGAGAAGCCGAGGCCTTGCTCAAGCAGGTGCTGGAGGATGACAACCAGAACGCCGCGGCGCTGATCCTTTACGCGCGCTGCCTGGCCGAGCGGGGCCAGTTGGGCGAAGCGGAGAGCGTGCTGGACGCGGTCCAGGGCGACGAACACAAGCAGGCGCTGGCCGGGGCACGCGCGCAACTGACCTTCCTCCGCCAGGCCGGCGACCTGCCGGACGTGGCCACCCTGAAAAGTCGCCTGGCGCAGAACCCCGAGGACGACGAGGCGGCCTACCAACTGGCGGTCCAGCAATTGGCCCGGCAGCAGTACGAGCCGGCCCTGGAAGCGCTGCTGCGGATCTTCGTGCGCAACCGCGAGTACGCCGGCGGCCTGCCCCACAAGACCCTGCTGCAAGTCTTCGACCTGCTGGGCAGTGCCCACCCGCTGGTCACGGCCTACCGGCGCAAGCTGTACCAGGCGATCTACTGATCGCCTCGGCCGTCGTCCGCGCCCTGTCCGCGCGACGACGGCCGGACATCGGCCGGCATCCTCGCCCGGGCGGCCGCGTAGCCCGTCATCCCTCTTTTTCGTAGTTCGCGGCCGCTCCGCAACGAGGCACCCGCCGTCGGCTCGTCGCGAGCCCTCCACCGCACGCGGGGTCGTCCTGGGCGGCCCATGGGCGGATGCCCGTCAACGCCAATCCGGGCGACCGCAACCGCTGATCCGCCGAGGGCTCAGCCGATCCAGTGATAGACCGGCGCATCGACGCCAGCCTCCAGCCGTACCTGGGGACTGTGGCGCAAGCGCACCAGCAGGCGCTTGCCGGCCGCCGCACCGCCGGCCAGGGCCTCGAGGTCAGCCAGCAACTGCGGGCCTTCCATGGAGCCGGCCTCGCGCAACAGGTCCTGCGCGCCTTGCCAGAGACCCTCCTGTGGCGTCGCGGCGGGCTCGTGGCGGACGGGCGCCTCGACGGCCGTCGGCGGCCCCGACAGCCCGGGAGCCAGGGCCGCCCACTCGTGTTCGTCCAGTTCCAGGGTCAAGTCCACCGGCCACCCGCCGATCGTGCCGTGAATGCGCATGGGTCGTTCCCCGCCAAAAGAACCCATGCTCCCATGCCATCCGAACAGCGCCAAGCGATCTGGTCAAGCCGCCGCAATAGTAATACTATAACAAACCAATTCAGCCCTTCCGGAGATTCCCATGCGCCACCTGCTGCTCCTTCTGCCCTTCGCGCTGCTGCCCCTCTCGGCACAGGCCCACGACCCTGACGAGGACGCCCACGGCAGCCTCGGCAAGCACGAGCATGGCGTGGCGGCGCTGAATCTGGCGCTGGAAGACAAGACCCTGGACATCGAGCTGGAAACGCCCGCGATGAACATCCTCGGCTTCGAACACGCCGCTTCCAGCGACATCGACAAAGCCACCCTGGCCGCGGCGCGCACGCAACTGGAGCGGCCGCTGGAACTGTTCGGCATTCCGCCAGCGGCCGACTGCGCCCTCTCCAGCCATGCGCTGAAAAGCCCGCTGTTCGGCGACGCGCCGGCCGCCCCTGCGCACGAGGCGGCCGAGGAAGCCCACCCCGGCCACGTCCACAATGACATCGACGCCGACTACAGCCTCGCCTGCGCCCGCCCCGACGCGCTCTCCGGCCTGGACCTGACGGCATTCTTCAAGCGCTTCCCCGAGACCCACAGCCTTCACGTGCAACTGATCGGGCCGAAGGGCCAACAGGGCATCGAGCTCACGCCGGCCCAGCCGAGAGTGAGCTTCTGACACCCGCCCCGCCCTGCGCCGGCGGATCCTGCGGGCGCCGGCCCTCCCCGCGCCAGCGTCTACCGGACTCGCCATGACTGCATTGCTCGAACTCACCGACCTCGGCTTCGCCTGGCCAGGCCAGCCGGAGTTGCTGGACATTCCACACTTCCAACTGGCCCCGGGTGAAACCCTGTTTCTGAAGGGGCCTAGCGGCAGCGGCAAGACCACCCTGCTCGGCCTGCTCGGTGGCGTGCAGACGCCCGGACGCGGTCGCGTCCGCCTGCTCGGCGAAGACCTGGGCAGCCTGTCCGCCGGGGCGCGCGACCGCTTCCGCGTCGAGCACACCGGCTACATCTTCCAGCAATTCAACCTGCTGCCGTTCCTGTCGGTGCGGGAGAACGTCGAGCTGCCCTGCCGCTTTTCCCGGCTCAGGCGCACGCGGGCCAGCCAGCGCCACGGCGGGGTCGCCCGGGCCGCCGAGGCCTTGCTGACCCACCTGGGCCTACCCGAGGGGATGCTGGAGCGACGCGCGGACAGCTTGTCCATCGGCCAGCAGCAGCGGGTCGCCGCCGCCCGAGCCTTGATCGGCCAACCCGAACTGGTGATCGCCGACGAACCCACCTCCGCGCTCGACGCCGACACCCGCGAAGCCTTCCTGCGCCTGTTGTTCGCCGAATGCCGCGAGGCCGGCGCCAGCCTGCTGTTCGTCAGCCACGACCGCAGCCTGGCGGGGCTGTTCGACCGCGACCTGTCCCTGAGCGATCTCAACCGCGCCAGCCAACCCATGGAGCGCTGACATGTACTTGATGCGCCTGGCCCTGGCCAGCCTGAACAATCGCCGCTTCACCGCCCTGCTCACGGTGTTCGCCATCGCCCTGTCGGTGTGCCTGCTGCTGGCCGTGGAACGCATCCGCACCGAGGCGCGCAGCAGCTTCGCCAGCACCATCAGCGGCACCGACTTGGTCGTCGGTGCCCGTTCGGGGTCGGTGAATCTGCTGCTGTACTCGGTGTTCCGCATCGGTAACGCCACCAACAACATCCGCTGGGACAGCTTCGAGCGCTTCGCCCATCACCCCAAGGTCGCCTGGGCCGTGCCGCTGTCCCTGGGCGATTCCCATCGCGGCTACCGGGTGCTGGGCACCGACTCCGGTTATTTCGAGCACTATCGCTACGGCCGCGGGCGAGCGCTGCAACTGGCCCAGGGCGCGGCCTTCGCCGACCTGTTCGACGTGGTGCTCGGCGCCGAGGTGGCCGAGGCCCTGCACTACGAACTGGGCGACCGCATCGTGCTGGCCCACGGGGTGAGCCAGGTCAGCCTGACCAAGCACGACGACAAGCCCTTCAGGGTCGTCGGTATCCTTGCCCGCACCGGCACCCCGGTGGACCGCACCCTGCACATCTCCCTGGCAGGCATGGAGGCCCTGCATGTCGATTGGCGCAACGGCATGCCCGCGCGGGGGGCCGACAAGGTGAGCGCCGAGCAGGCGCGAACGATGAACCTCGAACCCCAGGCGATCACCGCGATGCTGCTGGGCCTGGACAACAAGGTCGCGACCTTCGCCCTGCAACGGGAAATCAACGAATACCGCGGCGAGCCCTTGCTGGCGATCCTCCCCGGCGTGGCCCTGCAAGAGCTCTGGAGCCTGATGGGAACGGCGGAAAAAGCCCTGTTCGTGGTGTCCCTGTTCGTCGTCCTGACCGGGCTGATCGGCATGCTCACGGCGATTCTCACCAGCCTCAACGAACGGCGCCGGGAAATGGCGATCCTGCGCTCGGTGGGCGCGCGCCCCTGGCAGGTCGCCTGCCTGTTGATCTTCGAGGCCCTGGCGCTGGCGTTGGCGGGCGCCGCCCTCGGGGTTGCCCTGCTGTACCTGGGGATCGCCGCCGGCCAAGGCTACGTGCAGTCGGCCTACGGCCTGTACCTGCCGCTGGACGCCCCCAGCGCCTACGAGTGGACCCTGCTCGGCGGCATCCTCACCGCGGCGCTGGCGATGGGCTGCGTACCCGCCTGGCGCGCCTACCGGCAGTCGCTGCTGGACGGCCTGTCGATCCGCCTATGAACCGGTCCTCGAAGATGAAAGGGAAAGGGTGGGCCCTGTGCCTGTCGCTGGCCCTCGCGCTGCCCTGTCATTCGGCGGAGCTACGGGAATTGTCCTGGGACGAGCTGATCCCGGCGGGTACGCCTTCGCGGCCCGAGGCGCAAGCGCCGCTGCACGACCTGTCGCAACTGGCCGATGCACTCGCCGCCGAAAGCGGCCCGGCCGCCGTGCAGCGCCAGCCGGATGCCCCGGTGGTGCAGGCGCTGGACGGTCTGGGCGTCAAGCTACCGGGCTACGTGGTGCCCCTGGAGGTCAGCGAAGCCGGTAAAGCGACGTCCTTCCTCCTCGTTCCTTACTTCGGCGCCTGCATTCACGTTCCGCCGCCACCTTCGAACCAGATCGTCTATGTTGAAAGCGCCGAAGGCATCGCCCTCGATGCGCTGTATCAGCCGTTCTGGGTCGAGGGTGCGCTGAAGGTAGAGGCCGCCCGGAGCGAACTGGCGGATGCCGGCTACCGGATGCGCGCCACTCGCATTTACCCGTACGAAATACCCGACTGAGTCCACGGCAAGGGCCAATCGTTCACTCGATGGGCCCGCCACGCATCCATCCATTGAGCTGGATCAAGACCGGCGGCGTCACGGCCCCTAACATTGGACTCAGCCAACACAGCTCATAACCTGATGGAGCCCATCATGCGTAAGTCTCTTTTCACCGCCTCCCTGCTTGCACTGGCCATCGCCTCGCCGCTGGCGCACGCGCACCAGGCCGGCGACGTCATCATTCGTGCCGGCGCCGCCACCGTCGACCCGCACGAAGACAGCTCCAAGCTGTCCATCGCCGGCTCCAAAGTGGGCGGCACCAAGGCCACCCTCGACAGCGACACCCAACTCGGCCTGACCGGCACCTACATGCTCACCGATAACCTGGGTATCGAACTGATCGCCGCGACCCCCTTCAAGCATGAAGTGGGCGTGAAAGGCCTGGGCGCGCTCGACGGCAAACTGGCCGATATCAAGCACCTGCCGCCGACCCTGAACCTGCAGTACTTCCCGCTGGACCCGCACTCGGCATTCCAGCCCTATGTCGGCGCCGGTCTGAACTACACCGTGTTCTTCGACGAGAAACTCACCGGCCAGCGTAAAGAACAAGGCTTCAGCAACCTCGACCTCGACGACTCCTGGGGTCTGGCCCTGGAAGCCGGCATGGACTACATGCTGACCGACCACCTGATGCTCAACGCCGCCGTCTGGTACATGGACATCGACACCAAGGCCACCACCAACCTGGACGGCGTGGGCAAGGTCAAGGTCGACGTGGACGTGGACCCCTGGGTCTACATGGTCGGCATCGGCTACAAGTTCTGATGCGGCACGCGCCGGCCAGGCCGGCGCGAAGGTTAACCGGGGGAAACCTCGGCACGGGTTCCGGACCGCAACACGGTCTGGAATTTCCGTGAGCGGCTGGTCAAAGCCAAGGTTGAGCACCTGATCTTTAACGAAGTGCAACGCCAGCTTCAACTGTATGGCTTCAGCACACGCGAGGGGCAGATCATCGACGCCAGCATCGTCCGCGCACCGACCCAGCACAACCGTTCTGAGGAGCAGGCATTGGTCAAAGCCCAAGCGGTTTCTGTCGAGTGTCGTCGGTCAAGCGTCGGCAAAAGGATGTCCAGGCGCGCTGGACGAAGAAGCATGGCAAGTCTTATTTCGGCTACAAACTCTCGGTCAGCGTCGACCGGCGGCACAAGCTGATCCGCCACAGGTAAAGGTCAGTGACACCAGCGTGGCTGATACCCTGCATCTCGTGGATGTGCTGGATCGGCACAACAGCAGCCGTGATGTCTGGGCCGATCGGGGTTATCACGATCGCCCTTGTGAGCGCTGGCTCAAGCCGATTGGCTGGCGGCCGCATATCCAGCGCGAGGGGAAGGCTGGCAAGCCGATTGGAGTACGCGACCAAGCGCGTAATCGGCGAATAGCCAGCCCCAGAGCGAGGGTCGAACATATCTTCGCCAGCTTGGCGCAGATGGGGGGCAAGGCGATCAGAGGTATCGGTCTGGCACGGGCAGAGTTTGGCCTGACGTTCAAGTCAGCGGTATACAACCTGAAACGAATGACGAGCCCGCTGGAAATGGCCTGATCCGGGCCGATGCCGAGTCACCTCGGCCAGACTTACCCGTGCGCAGTAGCGCACGGGGTCGGTAATTGCTCCAGGGGGCGGTTTTAGAGGTGCCCTATAGGGTTATACCAGTCTTTTTTCTGCGTGAAGTCATACATAACTCACGATTGGCTACTGATTAGTAGGGCATACCATTTTTATGGTAATGCCGTCTTTATATGAAAAATAATCGAAGCATTTTCTCCCCTTAGATATGGCAGTGCGCTTGCCAACTTCACTCGCACGCCAGAAATCATCAAAACTCGTATAACCTTTTTGTTCCCAGTCCATTTCCTCCCAGCTGTAGCCGTTTTGGACGGATGAGAGTAATCGACCCGTGGCATATGCAAGTCCGAGCAAGACGAGAACTGTAAGTACCGCTAAAGATATTTTCCTTAATGTGCCCATGGAGCGCTACTGCCATTAGAAGGTTTAGTAGCGGCATAGTTTCGATAGCTCTTTGCTATACCCATGTCAATAAGCTTGTTTCCTAAGGATACTGGCATTATTTGCTTTTGAGTTTCAATTCCGATGTTACTTAGGCACTCCTGTATGGGAGTACCACAATTATTATCTAGAAAATTATATTTTCTCCTGGAATTGGAAAGGCATTGTTGCAAATTCACCTCTTGCTCTTTACTGATATCTAGTATGACGGCCTGCCCTTCGCGGAAGGAATTCATATCTACATAGGTTTCTGTTGGAATAATCTTCATTCCCGCAGGCCCAAAGGAATAGGTAGTTCCATTTATATTAGTGGATACATGTCCGAATGATGATTCGCCCCACCCTACCGGTTGCCAGATAGTAACAGCGACTTCTAGGCCTAAGGGGTCAAAGCCTAATGAGGGTTGTTCTTCGACATATCCATACCCATTCATCCCCCCCAACAACCCGATCGGATCCTGGCTCACGTAGCGGCCCAGGTCGGGGGCGTAGTAGCGGTAGCGGTTGTAGTACAGGCCGCTTTCTTCGTCATGGTACTGGCCCTGGAAGCGGATCGGCTGGTCGGTGTCGCCTTGTTGATCGCGCACGGCGGCCCAGTCGTCCGGGGTGGCGCGCCAGAGCAGGTGGCCCTGGTCGTCGCTCAGGCGCAGC
>NZ_JANZKU010000026.1 GCF_025642785.1 Pseudomonas sp. RIT-PI-AD | reverse complement strand
GGCAAAACGAGAGACAACGAAAAAGGCCGGTCAGAGACCGGCCTTTTCACCTTGGATCGTGCCTCAGTCGAGGGTCAGTCGATCACGGTTTTTCTCCAGCGTCGCGGTACCGATCCCTTTCACCTCCAGCAGCTCGTCCACCGAAGTGAACGGGCCGTGGGCCTCGCGATAGTCCACGATGGCCCGGGCCTTAACCCCGCCGATTCCCACCAACCCCTTCTCCAGGGTGTCGGGATCGGCGGTGTTGAGGTTGACCCGGTCGGTCGCCGGCGCCGTGGCGACAGCCTTGGCATGGGTGACGGCGGATTCCGGCGCGGTGCTCTCGACGGCCGCCAGGGAGGCGACGGAGAAGCTGGTCAGGAGGGCGAACAGAAGGGAAGAAACGACGTTCTTGCGCATGATGAGATTCCTTTTTCATCGATTGATTGCGCGGCTTTTCCTAAGCCGCAGGAACAAAATAGCGTCTCGTTCCGAGCTGTCAAATCGACATCACAAATTTCTTTGCCGGTGAATCCAGTCGACGATTTCGCCCTCGGGACTGTAGCCGCTCACCGCCTGTCGCAGCAGTTGGCGGACCCGATCGTAGTCGTCCCGCTCCACGGCCTTGAACAATTCGGCCAGCACCAGCTTGAAGGCTTCCCAGGGCAGGTGCTCTTCGTCGGCCCGCTTGATCATCGGGTGCTCGGTGAGACTGACGTTGTCGCCGATGAGCAGTTCCTCGTAAAGCTTCTCGCCCGGACGCAAGCCGGTGAAGGCGATGGCGATATCGCCGCTGGGATTCTGCTCGGAGCGCACCGAGAGCCCCGAGAGGTGGATCATCTTTTCCGCCAGGTCGGCGATCTTCACCGGCTGGCCCATGTCCAGTACGAACACGTCGCCGCCCTGGCCCATGGCGCCTGCCTGAATCACCAGCTGCGCCGCCTCGGGGATGGTCATGAAATAGCGGGTGATGCTCGGGTGGGTGACGGTGACCGGCCCGCCGCGCTTGATCTGCTCGTGGAACACCGGGATCACCGAACCGGAGGAGCCCAGCACGTTGCCGAAACGGACCATGGTGAAGCGCGTCTTGTTGACCTGGTGCACGCCCACGCTGTCGCCGAACAGCACGGGCGCCGGCTCATGGCTGAGGGCTTGCAAGACCATTTCCGCGAGGCGCTTGCTGCTGCCCATCACGTTGGTCGGGCGCACCGCCTTGTCGGTGGAGATCAGGACGAAATGGCTCACTCCGGCCTGCACGGCGGCCTGAGCGGTCATCAGGGTACCCTGCACGTTGTTCAGCACGCCCTCGGCGATGTTGTGCTCGACGATGGGCACGTGCTTGTAGGCGGCGGCGTGGTAGAGGGTGTTGACCTTCCAGGTGCGCATCACGTCGAGCAGGCGCCCGGAGTGGCGGATCGAGCCGAGGATCGGCAACAGCTCGACGGACAAGGCGTCGTGGCGGATGCGCCGCTCCAGCTCATTCTGGATGCAATAAAGGTTGTATTCGCAATGCTCGAACAGGATCAGCGCCGCCGGTTCGCAGGTGAGGATCTGCCGGCACAGCTCGGAGCCGATGGAGCCGCCGGCCCCGGTGACCATCACCACCTGGCCGCGGATGCAACGCTCGAACAGCTCCTGGCGCGGCGGCACCACATCGCGGCCCAACAGGTCGCCGATGTCCACCTCGCGCAGGTCGTCGACCTCGACCAGGCCCTGGGCCAGGTCGTTGACGTCCGGCACGCTGCGCACCCGCAGGGGATAGCCTTCCAGCGACTCGAGGATTTCCCGGCGGCGCATCCGCGAGGAGGACGGGATCGCCAGCAGCACCTCTTCCGCACCGGTCTCGCGGATCATCTGTTCGATGTGCTTGGGCTTGTACACGCGCAGGCCGGCGATGATCCGCGTGGCGATCTCCGGGGCGTCGTCGATGAACGCCACCGGTCGCAGGATCCGACCCTGGCGCAGCGCCGCCAGCAATTGGTTGCCGGCGGTCCCGGCCCCGTAGATGGCGACCTTGCGCACCTCGGCCTCGGTATGCAACGGCAGGATGGTGCCGCTGGAGAACCAGTCGCCCATGAAGTACTGGCGCATCAGCAGACGCAGACCGCCCACCATGCACAGCGCCAGCCACCAATAGATGAACACCACCGAGCGCGGCATCAGCTTGTCCGGCTGCATCAGGAAGATCACCAGGGTGAGCAGCAGCGCCGACAGGGTGATGGATTTGCCGATGGCCAGCAGCGCGTCGTTGCCGACGTAGCGCATTACTGCGCGATAGAGCCCCATGCGCACGAAGAACGGCAAGGCGGTCAGGGGCGCGGCGATGAACAGCCAGAGGTATTCGTCGAAGGGCTTGAACGCGTTTTCGATGCCCAGGCGAATGCCGAACGCCAGCCACAGGGCCAGCCAGATCAGCATGATGTCCGTGATCACTTGCAGGGCGCGTTTCTTGCGCCGACTCAGGCCGAGCAGCCAGGGCTTCAATGCCATCAGGAACGCCTCGCCGAACTCATCTCCAGCTCATCGAAGCCGGCGCGGAAATGCAGGGCCAGCAGCAGCAGCGGCACGTAGGCGATCACCAGCGCCACCAAGCCCGGCAGCACGCCGGCGATCGCCAACCAGGCACAGGGCAGCAGCCAGAACAGGTTGAGGGCGATCACCGCCAGGGTCACCGGCCGATGCGCCCCGGCCAACTGCGACGCGGACTGGTAGGCATGGCTGCGATGGGCCTCGTAGACCCGCTTGCCGCGCAGAAGGCGGCACAACAGGGTCAGGCTGGCATCCACCACGAAAGAGCCGAGCATGATCAACCAGGCCCAGATCAATTCGTTGGCCATTTGCGCCTGCCAGGTCATCAGCCCGCCGAGCGCGACGCCGAGAAAACCGCTGCCCACGTCGCCCATGAAGATTTTCGCCGGCGGGAAGTTCCACACCAGGAAACCCAGCGCCGCCATGGCCAGCAGCCCCAGCGGCAGCCCGATCTCACCGTGCCCCGCATACCAGGACAGGAACGCCATGCCCAGGCACACGGTGACGGCCTGGGCCGCGGCGATGCCGTCGATGCCGTCCATGAAGTTGTACAGGTTGATCAACCAGATCAGGAACACCCACAACAGCGCCGTACCCAGCCAGCCGGCGTCCAGGGTGCCGAGCAACGGCACGTCCAGCGCCGGCAATCCGCCCACGCACGCCAGCAGCCAGGCCGCGGCGCCCCCGTGCACCAGCAGGCGCCAGCGCGCCGGAACGTGCTCGAGGTCATCGATGAAGCCGATCAGCGCCACCGCGCCGGCGCTCGCCGCCAGCCCCAGCCAGGTCCAGAGCGGCAGTTCGCCGGTGGCGAACAGGAAGGTCAAGGCCGCGAGATAGGCGGCCACGATGGCGATGCCCCCGCCCCGCGGGGTCGGGGTCGAGTGCGAGCTGCGCGCGTTCGGCACGTCCAACAGGTTCTTGTGCAGGGCGAGGTAACGCATCAGCCCGGTCAGGGTCAGGGCGAGCAGGAAGGTCAGGCAAGACAGGATCATTATTGTCCTTCGGCTACGGATACGGCACGGCGCAAGCCCTGGTCGACGCTCAGGCCGGGCTGCCAGCCGAGGCGTTCGCGGGTGGCGCTGTCATCGACCTGCAGGGAGCCGTAGAGGCGTTTGTGCAGGCGATCCTGCCCCAGCAAAAGCATGGCCCGCTGGGCGAAACCGGGCATCGGCAGCAAACGGCTCGGGCGCTCCGTCGCGACGGCCAGGCGACGGACCAGCTCGGTGGTGGAGAGGTCTTCGCCGTCACGCACCAGGAAGGTTTGGCCGGCAGCGGCCGGGTGCCGGAGGCACAGGACCAGTAGATCCACCAGGTTATCCAGCGCCACCAGGCTGCGGCGATTGTCCAGCCGCCCCAGGGGCAGCGGCAAACCGCTGCGCACCAGGCGGATCAGGGCGGCGAAATTGGCCCTCACGCCCGGCCCGTACACCAGCGGGGGCCTGACGATCACGAACTCCATGGCGCTGCCCTCGCACAAGGCGCGCAACCCCTGTTCCGCTTCCCACTTGGAGCGGCCATAGGCATCTTCCGGGGCGGGCCGGTCGAACGGCGTGAAGGGCGCGCCGGGCCGGGTGCTTTCGCCATTGACCTTGATCGAACTGACGAACACGAATCGCCGGACCCCCGCCGCCATCGCCTGGCGGGCCAGGTTGAGGGTGCCGTCGACGTTGATGGTGCGGTATTCCGCCTCCATGTCCCGGCCATCGGGTTTCAACACGTGGGCACAGCCGGCGGTATGCACGATGGTCGCGACGCCGGCCAGGGCGCTCGACCAGTCGGTAGCGCCGTCGATATCGCCGACGCCTATGCAGTCGTGCCCCGGCTCGGCGCGCCGCATGGCGCGACGCACCTGCCAGCCCTCCGCGACCAGGCGCTCGCACAGGGTGCGCCCGACGAATCCGTTGGCGCCGGTCACCAGACAGGTTTCAGCCATGGCCCACCTCCGTCAGACGGGGCGGGCGTCTCCCACCCAAATAGAAGCGTCGGAAATACCGCAGCATGCTGCCCAGGTACCAATAGAAGTGCGGCGAGAACAGGTTGCGGTTATGAAAACCGCCCTTGTGGTAGGCCTTGACCGAGGGCAGGTAGAGGACACGCTCGCCGAACCGGCGCCACGCGCGCAGACAGATGTCGGTGTCCTCGAAGTACATGAAATAGCCCTCGTCGAAACCGCCGAGCGCTTCGAACATGCCGGCGTTGAAGACCAGGAAAGAGCCCGCGGCCCAATCGCAACGCGATGGCGCGCGAAACTCGTCCCTGTCGATGCGTGCAGGATTGCCCCAGCCCATGATCATCCAGTAGTAGTCCTTCACTCTTGGGAAATGGCGAATGGAGGTGTCGGCCTTTTCGTAAGAACGGTCAGTATAAAGATTGATCGCATAGAGAGAACTGGGGTGCGCGGATATTTCTTCGCGCAACTTCTCCAGGGCGCGCCGGGAAAACTCGACGTCGGGATTGCAGCAGATGAATATGTCCGAGGCCTTCAGCCCGGCATGCTCTTTGAAATATTTGAAGGCCAGATTGTTGTTGGCACCGAAACCCCGCGTACGGCCGGCATTCTTCAGGTAGGGAATGCCCTTTTCCTGGCAGTAGCTGCGCAAGGCGGGCTGCCCCAGGTTATCCACCACGAGCAGGCGGACGCCGGGCGCGCCAAGCAGTTCGAGCAGGCAGTGATTGTCCGATATTTCGGACGAATGCCCGTGGGAAACGATGGCAATGTGAATTACCGACATGCAGGTTTACCCACCGCTGCACACTTTCGACGGGTTCATCGGGCGGATTGTACGAACATCGGGATGGGAAACCTCCGGTTTGGCGGCGAATCTTAGCACAGGGCAAAACCGCCCCGATGGCGAAAGCCGTTCCGTTCAGCTGGCGTGCCGGGGGCATGGGACAACGAATCCGGGGAAAACGCTCGGACGCTGGGGAACGACGTCGATTCGTCGGCCCGGGCGGCAACGCCGGGAGGATCGCGCGAAGGCGCGCGGCGCGTGGCCGGAGGGAGGGTAGAGCCATCCGGCGCGGCCCGGGAGCCGCGCCGGACGTGCGGTCAGTGCAGGATCTGGCCGAGGAACAGCCGGGTACGTTCGTTCTGCGGGTTGTCGAAGAAGGTATCGGGCGCCGCCTGTTCGACGATCTCTCCCTTGTCCATGAAGATCACCCGATCCGCCACGGTACGGGCGAAGCCCATTTCGTGGGTCACGCAGAGCATGGTCATGCCGTCCTGGGCGAGGCCGACCATGGTGTCCAACACTTCCTTGACCATTTCCGGATCGAGCGCCGACGTGGGCTCGTCGAACAGCATGATCTTCGGCTTCATGCACAAGGCCCGGGCGATCGCCACGCGCTGCTGCTGACCACCGGACAGTTGCCCGGGGTACTTGTTGGCCTGCTCGGGAATGCGCACCCGCCGCAGGAAATGCATGGCGACCTCCTCGGCCTCCTTCCGCGGCATCTTGCGCACCCACATCGGCGCCAGGGTGCAGTTCTGCAACACGGTCAGGTGCGGGAACAGGTTGAAGTGCTGAAACACCATGCCGACTTCGCTGCGGATGGCTTCGATACGCTTGAGGTCGTTGTTCAACTCGGTGCCGTCGACCACGATGCGCCCCTGCTGGTGTTCCTCCAGCCGGTTGATGCAGCGGATGGTGGTGGACTTGCCGGAGCCGGAGGGGCCGCACAGCACGATCCGTTCGCCCGGGCGAACGTCCAGGTTGATGTCCTTCAGCACATGGAACTGGCCATACCACTTGTTCACGCTCTGCAACTGGATGATCGGCTCGACGCTGGGCTGCTTGCTTGCTTCGTTCATGATGCGACTCCTAACGCTTGTGGCCGGTGTCCAGCCTGCGCTCCAGGCGCTGGGAATAGCGGGACATGCCGAAACAGAAAATCCAGAACACCAGGGCGGCGAATACGTAGCCTTCGGTGGCCATGCCCAGCCAGGCCGGGTCGGTAGTGGCTTGCTTGATGCTGTTGAGCAGGTCGAACAGGCCGATGATGATCACCAGGCTGGTGTCCTTGAACAGCGCGATGAAGGTGTTGACGATCCCCGGGATGACCAGCTTCATCGCCTGCGGCAGGATCACCAGGCCCATCATCCGCCAGTAGCCGAGGCCCATGGCGCTGGCGGCCTCGTACTGGCCCTTGGGGATGGCTTGCAGGCCGCCGCGGACCACCTCGGCGACATAGGCCGACTGGAACAGGATGACCCCGATCAAGGCGCGCAACAGCTTGTCGATGCTGAGCTGCTCGGGCAGGAACAGCGGCAGCATCACCGAGGACATGAACAGCACGGTGATCAGCGGCACCCCGCGCCAGAACTCGATGAAGGTGACGCAGATGACCTTGATCGCCGGCATCTTGGAACGCCGACCCAGGGCCAGCAGCACCCCCAGCGGCAAGGCGCCGGCGATGCCGACGGCAGCGATCACCAGGGTCAGCATCAGACCGCCCCACTGGCTGCTGGACACCACCCGCAGGCCCAGTCCGCCATGCAGCAACCAGTAGGCCAGCAGCGGATAGATCACCAGGAACGCCAGCCCGTAGGGCAGTTTCCGCGGCATGCGGCCGATGAACAGCGGTGCCGCGCCGACGATCGCCAGCAGCACGGTGAGGTTCACCCGCCAACGCAACTCGCTCGGGTAGAAGCCGTACATGAACTGGCCGAAGCGCGCCTTGACGAACACCCAGCAGGCGCCCTCCCCGGTGCAGTCGGCACGGGTGGTGCCGCTCCAGTCCGCGTCGAGCAACGCCCACTTGATCAGTGGAGGCAGCAGCAGGCAGACCAGGCCGAACGCCACCAGGGTCAGCAGGGTATTGAACCAGCCGGAGAACAGGTTGGCGCGCAGCCAGCCGATGAAGCCGACGCTCAACCGCGGCGGCGGCTGGTCGGCTTTGAACGTATGGGTAAGCATGGGCGTCTCCCTACCGCTCGATCAGCGCGATGCGCTTGTTGTAGGCGTTCATCAGGATCGAAATGCTGATGCTGATGGCCAGGTAGACGCTCATGGTGATGGCGATCACCTCGATGGCCTGGCCGGTCTGGTTGAGCACGGTGCCGGCGAACAGCGAGACCATGTCTGGATAGCCGATGCCGGCGGCCAGCGAGGAGTTCTTCGCCAGGTTCAGGTATTGGCTGGTGAGCGGCGGGATGATGACCCGCAAGGCCTGGGGCACGATCACCAGGCGCAGGATCTTGCCCGGCTGCAGGCCGAGGGAGCGCGCCGCCTCGGTCTGGCCATGGCTGACCGCCTGGATGCCGGCGCGCACGTTCTCGGCGATGAAGGCCGCGGTATACACGGTCAGTGCCAGGGTCAGGGCGATCAGCTCGGGGATCACCACCCAACCGCCGCGGAAGTTGAAGCCCTGCAGTTGCGGCACGCTCCAGAGGAAGGGGTTGCCGAACACCAGCGCACTCAGTCCCGGGAGCGCGACCAGCAGGCCCAGGCTCACCAGCAGCAGCGGGAAGCGCCGTCCGGTGGCCTCGCGGCGCGCACGGGCCCAGCGCCCCAGCACCAGGATGGCTATCACGGCCACCAGCAGGCTCAGGCCGAATGGCCAGAACCCCTCGCCGATGCCCGGAGCCGGCATGTACAGGCCACGGTTGTTGACGAAGAAACCACTTCCCATGCTCAGGCTCTGCCGCGGCCCGGGCAGGGGCAGCAGGACCGCGAAGTACCAGAAGAAGATTTGCAGCAGGGGCGGAATGTTGCGGAAAGTCTCGATATAAACAGTGGCCAGCTTACGCACCAGCCAGTTCGGCGATAGCCGGGCGACCCCCAGGACGAACCCGATCAGGGTCGCCAGGACGATCCCGATGACCGACACCAGCAGGGTGTTCAGCAGGCCGATGACGAACACCCGCGCGTAGCTGTCGCTTTCGGTGTAGTCGATCAGGTGTTGCGAGATGCCGAAGCCGGCGCTGTTGGAGAGGAAGCCGAAGCCGGAAATGATGCCGCGTTGTTGCAGGTTGTGCTGGGTGTTCTGGAACAGGTACCACCCGAAGGCGACTACCGCGATCACCGCGATGATCTGGAACAGCCACGCGCGCGCCTTGGGATCGGTCAGTAACGAATGGGCGCGCGGGGCATTGGCAGGGTTTTGCATGATAGCCCTCTAGGAACCCCGACGGCCCGTGTTCGCGGGCCGTGGAGTCCTCTCGACATGGAAACGCACCGGCGCCGTCCGACGGCGCCGGTGAACGGTCAACGCACCGGAGGTGCGTATTGCAGACCGCCCTTGTTCCATAGGGCGTTGAG
This sequence comes from Pseudomonas sp. RIT-PI-AD, assembly GCF_025642785.1. GTDB lineage: Bacteria > Pseudomonadota > Gammaproteobacteria > Pseudomonadales > Pseudomonadaceae > Pseudomonas_T. Next base: position 52,778 of record NZ_JANZKU010000026.1, on the reverse strand, counting down.
GCCGCGTTCGATCTTCAGCGAGCTTCCCGCGCCGACGTTGCGATCGAAGACCTCACCGTAGTTGCCGACCTGCTTGACGATCTGCACCGCCCAGTCCTTCGGCAGCTTCAGGTCCTTGCCGAACTCGCCCTCGGTGCCCAGCAGGCGGCCGACGTCGGGGTTCTTGGTGCTCTTGGCCTGCTCTTCGACGTTCTTCGAGGTGACGCCCAGCTCTTCGGCGTTGATCAGCGCGAACAGCGTCCAACGGACGATATCGAACCACTCCTCGTCGCCCTGGCGCACCGCCGGTGCCAAGGGCTCCTTGGAGATCACTTCCGGCAGTACCACGTAGTCGTCGGGCGAGGCCAGCTTGATGCGTTGCGCATAGAGTTGCGACTGGTCGGAGGTCAGCACGTCGCAGCGCCCGGACTCGAGGGACTTGGCGCTTTCGTCGGAGGTGTCGTAGGTGATGGGGGTGTATTTCAGGCCGTTGGCGCGGAAATAGTCGGCGAGGTTGAGTTCGGTGGTGGTGCCCGCCTGGATGCACACGGTGGCGCCGTCGAGTTCCTTGGCGCTGGAGACGCCGAGCTTCTTGTTCACCAGGAAGCCCTGGCCGTCGTAATAGGTCACGCCGACGAAGTTCAGGCCCATCGCCGCGTCACGCGAGCTGGTCCAGGTGCTGTTACGCGAGAGGACATCGACCTCGCCAGACTGCAGCGCGGTGAAGCGCTCCTTGGCGGTCAGCGGGCTGTACTTGACCTTGCTGGCATCGCCCAGCACCGCGGCGGCGACCGCCCGGCACACGTCCACGTCGATCCCCAGGTAATTGCCCTTCTCGTCGGCGTAGGAGAAGCCCGGCAAGCCGTCGCTGATGCCGCACTGCACGTAGCCTTTCTTCTTGACCGAATCCAGGGTCGCGCCGGCCTGGGCCATGCCGCTCGCGCCGATGATCGCCAGCGCGGTCAGTGCAGCCAGGGTGGATTTCACCATCTTCATCAAAACCTCCAGTCGCTTTGTTGTGTTGGAGTCTCGGCCTTACCCCGCCCTCATGAGGCGCGTGCGATCCGTTGGGATCGCCCGGGGTGCGGCCCGAGGACCGGCGTCGAGCACGCCCTGCGTACCTTCGCCACTCCTCGCCCGTGGGTTGAACGGGCATGAGACGGATCGACTGCCGCGCGCATCGTTACCGACGTTCGACGACCATTCACGGGATGAAGCCAGTCCATTCCGCTGCCAACGTGCTCGAGCAGGTGGTATAGAGTGTTACCGGCTGTGCGCACACGGCTGAATCCCCTGTGGTTTAGCAAGCGTCGTACCAGTTCGCTCGCGACCGCTGGTTTCGCTCAGGTCAAGTGGCTGACTTTCAGGGTTGCGACATCTACTTCACAGTTTTGCCATTCAATTGCCAGCACGACGCACCATGCCGGTGCGCCCGCACCTTTTCGGAGTCACCCATGCACGATCCGCTGATCCTTGAGCCCACGCGCCAGGCGGACGCCTGCGTCATCTGGTTGCACGGCCTCGGGGCCGACCGCCACGATTTCCATCCCGTCGCGGAGGCCCTGCAGGTTCACCTGGACAGCACCCGCTTCATCCTGCCGCAGGCACCCACCCGGCCGGTGACCATCAATGGCGGCTGGGCGATGCCTTCCTGGTACGACATCCTCGCCACGAGCCCGGCCAGGGCCATCGACCAGGACCAGCTGGAGCATTCGGCGCAGGGCGTCATCGACCTGATCGAAGCGCAGCGTGACGCCGGCATCGACCCGGCGCGGATTTTCCTCGCCGGCTTCTCCCAGGGCGGCGCGGTGGTGCTGCATGCCGCCTTCCTGCGCTGGAAAGGCGCGCTCGGCGGCGTGCTGGCGCTCTCCACCTACGCGCCCACCTTCGCCGAGGACCTGCAACTGGACGATGCCGCGCGCCACATTCCGGTGCTCTGCCTGCACGGCAATCGCGACGATGTGGTGCTGCCCGCCATGGGCCGCGCCGCCTATGACCGTTTACTCGCCAACGGCGTGACGGCAAGCTGGCGCGAATACCCCATGGCCCACGAAGTGCTGCCCGCGGAAATCCGCGACATCGCCGACTGGCTGGGCGAACGCTTGAACTGAGCCCTAGGCTGACGAGAACCTTTGCCGGAGCGACCCGTGTCCATCACTTCACTGCGCGACATCGAACTCATCGAAGAAACCCCGCTGGAAGCCCGCGACCTGCCGGCCAGCACCTATGAGCTGCTGGCGCGCAGCGCAGCCCGCCATGGGGCCTCGCCGGCGCTGACCTTCATCCTCCAAGGCAATGCCGAGGAACAGCCGTACCGGCTGACCTATGCCGAGCTCTTCGCCCGCATCACCCAGACCGCCAACGCCTTCCACCGCCTCGGGCTGCGGCCGGGCCGGGCGGTCTCCTTCCTGCTGCCGAACCTGCCGCAGACCCACTTCACCCTCTGGGGCGGCGAAGCGGCGGGCATCGTCAATGCCATCAATCCCCTGCTCGAGGCCGAACACATCGCCGAGCTGATCCGCGCCGCCGGCTCGGACATCCTGGTGACCCTGGCGCCCTTCCCGGGCAGCGACCTCTGGGACAAGGTGGCCCACCTGCGCGGCGAGTTACCGGAACTGAAGGCCATCGTCACCGTGGACATGGCCAACCTGCTGCCGGAGCCGATGATCGAAATCATCAAGGGCCAGCGCGGCCCGCTTCCGGAAGGCGTGCTCGACTTCGACGAGTTGATCGCCGCCTGCCCCGCGGATCACCTGGAAAGCGGCCGGGTCATCCAGGCGGACGACATCGCTTCCTACTTCCACACCGGCGGCACCACCGGCACGCCGAAACTGGCGCCGCACACCCACCGCAACGAAGTGGTCATGGCCTTCAGCATGGCCATGGCGGCGGATTTCGGCGAAAACGACACCACCCTGTGCGGGCTGCCGCTGTTTCACGTCAACGGCATGATGGTGACCGGCCTGGCGCCGCTCTATACCGGCGCCGAAGTCCTGCTGGCGACCCCGCAGGGCTATCGCACGCCCACCTTGATCCAGAACTTCTGGTCGATCATCGAGCGCCACCGGGTGACCTTCTTCAGCGGCGTGCCGACCATCTACGCGGCCCTGCTGCAAGTCCCCAGCGAAGGCTACGACCTCTCCAGCCTGCGCTATGCGCTGTGCGGCGCCGCCCCCATGCCGGTGGAACTGATTCGCCAGTTCGAGCGCAAGACCGGCCTCAGCCTGATCGAAGGCTACGGGCTCACCGAGGGCACCTGCGGCACCAGCGCCAACCCCGCGGGCGGCGAACGCCGTGCGGGCTCCATCGGCTTGCGCATGCCCTACTGCGAGGTGAAGATCGCCCTGCTCGACGAACAAGGCACCTACCTGCGCGATGCCGCCGAGAACGAAATCGGCGCCCTGTGCATCCGCGGCGCCACGGTCTTCCGGGGCTACCTGCACGCCGACAAGAATCGGGACATCTGGGTCGACGGCGATTGGTTCAACACCGGCGACCTGGGGCGGATGGATACCGACGGCTACCTCTGGCTCACCGGCCGAAGCAAGGACCTGATCATCCGCGGCGGCCACAACCTCGACCCGCAGATGATCGAGGAAGCGCTGCACCGGCATCCCGCCGTGGCCTTGGCCGCCGCGGTGGGCAAGCCGGACCGCAGGGCCGGGGAACTGCCGGTGGCCTACGTGCAACTGGTGGCGGGCGCACAGGTGGCGGAAGCCGACCTGCTGGAGCACGCGGCCGCGCACATCGCCGAACGCGCGGCAGTGCCGAAGGACATCTGGATCGTCGACAGCCTGCCCCTTACCGCGGTCGGCAAAACCTACAAGCCGGCCCTCCGCCAGGATGCCATTCGTCGGGTTCTGTATGCGGAGCTGGAAACCCAGGTCCCAGGGGTCCGCATCGACGTGGTGCCGGACGCCCTGAACGGGCAGAAAGCCGTGATCCACACACCTCCCCTCGACACCCGCGCGCGCTATCGGCTGGAGGAGACCTTGCAGGATTTCGCCTTGAAATACGAACTGCGTCACACCTGAGAGCCGTCCCAGCGCGCCGCCGGTCGGCCAGGGGTTTTTCGAGGATTGTCAGGGCAACGGCACACGCTTAGTGTCGAAAATGGTTTCGCCTCGACGAAGGGAAGCGCTTGCGATGCCACACGCCTGCATTGCCATATCCGGATCTCTATGAAAAGCGCGCACTGGCAGGAGGACCTGCAGCAAATCAGACAAGCGCGGCTATTCCACAAGGTCGCCGCCGGCAGTCTCAAAGAGCTGCTCAAGGTCTTTCGTGCCTGGGAATTGGAAACCGGCGAGATCGTGCTCTCGCCGTTCAACCGCAACAAATACCTCTACCTGGTTCTTCACGGCCAGCTCAAGGTCTACCTCGGCTCCCTCGACAACCAGCCGATGTCCACCCTGGGCCCGGGCGAGTGCGCCGGCGAGATCAGCTTCATCGACAACGACCACCCCTCGGCCTACGTGGTGGCCACCGAGCCGACCACGGTGCTGCGCCTGCACCGCCAGGCGCTGGTGAACCTGTTCCAGCAATCGCCGCAACTCATGCAGAACCTGCTGGAACTGCTCTGCGACCGCGTGCGCCAGGGCAACCGGATCCTTCTGGACACCGAGCAGAATGCCAACGTCGATACCCTCACCGGGCTGTTCAACCGGCGCTGGCTGGAACACATCTACGAACGCGAGAGCACCCGCTGCGGCTATAACAACGAGCCGCTGTGCATGCTGATGATGGATGTCGACCACTTCAAGGTCTACAACGACCAGCACGGGCACCTGGCGGGCGACTATGCCCTGTGTCTGGTGGCGCATACCCTGCGCAACCAGCTGCGGCCGAAGGACAGCATGTCGCGCTACGGCGGCGAGGAGTTCGTCATCCTGCTGCCGGAAATCGCCCTCGAGGAGGCCCGCGGCATCGGCGAGCGGCTCCGCCAGAGCCTGGAGCAGATTCCCTCCTTCTATTCGCCGGTGGGCATGCTGCCCGGCGTCACCGTCTCCATCGGCCTCGGCGAGATGCACCCCGGCGACAGCCTGCAATGCCTGATCGCCCGGGCGGACAGCGCGCTCTACCAGGCCAAGCAGCAAGGCCGCAACTGCCTGTTCGGCTGATGGCGTGGGGTCGGCAAACCCGCGCCAACGCGCCGAAAAGGGCGCGCCCCCCGCTCCATCCGGGGGAAAAACCGTCGGATAAACCCGTCCTCGCCCCGCTCGACCGGGCGTAATGCTTCGCCATGCAGGCATCTTGCTTTACACTGCTCCGGTTAATTCATAATCACCGACGAGATCGCCGTGCTCAAAGCACTCAAGAAAATGTTCGGCAAGGGCGATGAAAGCCCTTCCAGCGCCCTCCCCAGCAGTACCGTTGCACCCGTCGCGGCCCCTTCCGCCGTCGGCGTCGAATCCCAGCCCTCTTCCCCTTCGCTCGCCGCCCCGGCCGCCGAAGAACGTCCGCCACGGGCCGAGCGCCCGCCGCGCACGGACAAGCCGCGCAGCGACAAGCCGCGACGCGAACGCCAACCGAAGCCCGCGGTGGTGGACACCTGGAAGCTGGAAGACTTCGTGGTCGAGCCCGCCGAAGGCAAGACCCGTTTCCATGACTTCAACCTGTCGCCCGAGCTGATGCACGCCATCCACGACCTCGGGTTCCCCTACTGCACGCCGATCCAGGCGCAGGTGCTGGGCTACACGCTCCGCGGCCAGGACGCGATCGGTCGCGCCCAGACCGGCACCGGCAAGACCGCCGCCTTCCTGATCTCCACCATCACCCAGTTGCTCAACACGCCGCCGCCCAAGGAACGCTTCATGGGCGAGCCGCGCGCGTTGATCATCGCGCCGACCCGCGAACTGGTGGTGCAGATCGCCAAGGACGCGCTGCTGCTGACCAAGTACACCAAGCTCAACGTGATGAGCTTCGTCGGCGGCATGGACTTCGACAAACAGCTCAAGCAACTGGAATCGCGCTTCTGCGACATCCTGGTGGCCACGCCGGGACGCTTGCTGGACTTCAACCAGCGCGGCGAGGTGCACCTGGACATGGTCGAGGTCATGGTCCTCGACGAGGCCGACCGCATGCTCGACATGGGCTTCATCCCCCAGGTCCGCCAGATCATCCGCCAGACCCCGCACAAGGGCGAGCGCCAGACCCTGCTGTTCTCCGCCACCTTCACGCCCGACGTGATGAACCTGGCGCAGCAGTGGACCGTATCGCCGGCCATCGTCGAGATCGAGCCGGAGAACGTCGCCAGCGACACCGTCGAGCAGCACGTCTATGCGGTCGCCGGCAGCGACAAGTACAAGCTGCTGTATAACCTCATCGCCCAGAACAACTGGATCCGCGTGATGGTCTTCGCCAACCGCAAGGACGAAGTGCGGCGCATCGAGGAACGCCTGACCCGCGACGGCATTAGCGCCGCGCAGATGTCCGGGGACGTGCCGCAGCACAAGCGGATCAAGGTGCTCGAAGGTTTCCGCGAAGGCAAGATTCGCGTGCTGGTGGCCACCGATGTCGCCGGTCGTGGCATCCACGTCGACGCCATCAGCCACGTGATCAACTTCACCCTGCCCGAGGATCCGGACGACTACGTGCACCGCATCGGCCGTACCGGTCGCGCCGGCACCACCGGCACCTCGATCAGCTTCGCCGGCGAGGACGATGCCTTCGCCCTTCCGCCCATCGAGGAATTGCTGGGCCACAAGATCGCCTGCGAAATGCCGCCCGCCGAACTGCTCAAGTCGGTTCCGCGCAAGCACTGAACAGCCGAGTCGCGAAAGCGGAGCCCCAGGGCTCCGCTTTTCGTTTAGGCCCTCGTCGCCGGCTGGTCCTGCCCTTCGAATAGCGCCTCGTTCCCCGGCGACGGCCAGGCCGCGCCTGATTCGCCCCGATGACAGACTGGGCGCCCTGCCCGCCCTCGCGCGAGGGCCCCTCGCGTAACCACCGCCGCGCCGGCCCCACCCTGGCGGCGCCGGGCATTCTCGGCCAGACTCGGACACCGTTTTTCCGGACCTTTCGCCATGACCGATCGCTTCGACGCCGCCGACCTCGCCCGTGCCGTACAGGCCGGGGTGCTGCAGCCCGGCCAGGACCGCGCATTGCTGGACTTTCTCCAGCGCCAGCCCCAGGCGCGGCCGAGCTTCCAGCTCGCCCACGTGGCCTATTACTTCGGCGCCATGCTGATCATCGCCGCCATGGGCTGGCTGCTCAACGAGGCCTGGATGCGCATCGGCGATGCCGCCCTGCTCGCCATCGCCCTGCTCTACATGGGCGCGCTCACCCTCGCCGGCCTGATCCTGTGGCGTCGCGGCTTGCAGATTCCCGGCGGCCTGCTCGGCGCGGCGGCGGTCAGCCTGACCCCCCTGGCGGCGTTCGCCGCTCAGCGGTTGCTGGGGTGGTGGCCCCTGGAGGCGGGGCTCGACTACCACGACTACTACGTCTACGTGCGCGGGGGCTGGCTGACGATGGAAGTCGCGACCCTGCTGGTGGGCCTGGCGATGCTGCGCCTGTTGCCCTTCCCATTCATCGTCATGCCCATGGCGCTGGCCCTCTGGTTCATGTCCATGGACCTGACCGAATGGGTCTATGGCACGCCCTTCGAGTGGGCGGAGCGATGCCGGGTCTCGCTGTGGTTCGGCCTCGCGGTGATCCTCGCCAGCCTGCTGGCGGACGGCCGCAGCCGGCGCGACTTCGCCTTCTGGGGGTACTTCGCCGGGCTGCTGGCGTTCTGGGGCGGGTTGAGCCTGATGGACAGCGACAGCGAGCTGGGCAAGGCCCTCTACTGCCTGATCAACCTGGTCCTGATCGGTTGCGCCGTGGCGTTGCGGCGCCCGCTGTTCATGGTCTTCGGCGCCCTGGGCGTGGCCGGCTACCTGGGCCACCTGGTGCACCGGGTGTTCCAGGACTCGCTGGGGTTCCCGCTGATAGTGAGCCTGATCGGGCTGGGGCTCATCGCCCTGGGCATCGCCTACCAGAAACGCCGCGAGGGCCTCACCGCAGCCATGCGCGAACGCCTTCCGGAAGGCCTGCTACGGCTGTTGCCGGCCCTGCGCCGCTGAGCGCGACAGCGAAGGCCTGCTCCGTTCCCTCAGCAAGCGCCCAGCCCCAGTTGCAACAGCGCCAGCCCGCCCCGCTGCCAGCCCCAGCCAGCCAGGCCCAGCGCCAGGAGCGCGCCAGCCAGCAAGGCAAGGCGCAGGCCCAGGCGTTTCATGCGCTGCCCAGCGCTTGCAGGCGCGCCACGGGCCGCTCCCGCACCGGCCAATTGAGCACCGCCGCCAGCAGGCTGAGGGCGATGGACAGGTGCCAGACCCATTGGTAGCTGCCGGTGTGATCGTACAGGTAACCGCCCAGCCAGCCGCCGAGGAAGGCGCCGAGCTGGTGGAAGAGGAAGACGATGCCACCGAGCATCGACAGGTTGCGCACGCCGAACAGAGTCGCCACGGTGCCGTTGGTCAAGGGCACCGTCGACAGCCAGAGCAGACCCATGGCGACGCCGAAGGCATAGGCGCTGCCCACGCTCAGGGGCAGGTAGACGAAGGCCGCGATCACCAGCCCACGGATCAGGTACAGCGCGGTCAGGAGCCGCGGCTTCGACATCCGTCCGCCGAGCCAGCCGGCGAGGTAGGTGCCGAACACGTTGAACAGCCCCACCAGCGCCAGCACGGTGGTTCCCACTTGGGCCGGCAGGTGCTGGTCCACCAGGTAGGCCGGCAGATGCACGCCGATGAACACCACCTGGAAGCCGCAGACGAAGAAACCCAGCGCCAGCAGCCAGAAGCCGCTGTGCGTGGAAGCCTCCCGCAGGGCCTCGCCAAGGCTCTGCTCGTGGTCGAGGCGCGGGGTCGGACGATCCCGCAGCAGGCCGGCCAACGGCAGGATCAGGGCCACCAGCAGCGCCAGGAACAGCAACGCCGCCGACCAGCCGAGCCAACCGATCAGCCCGAGGGTGCCGGGTAGCATGGCGAATTGGCCGAAGGAGCCGACCGCGCTGGCGACCCCCATGGCCATGCTGCGTTTTTCCGCCGGCACCGCGCGGCCGACCACGCCGAGGATCACCGAGAAGGACGTCCCGGACAGGCCGATGCCGATCAGCAGCCCGGCGCTGAGGGACAGCGAGGCGACCGAATCGGCCAGGCCCATCATCGCCAGGCCAGCGGCATAGAGCCCACCGCCGAGCATGACCACCTTGCCCGCGCCGAAGCGGTCGGCCAGCGCGCCGGTGAAGGGTTGGGACAGGCCCCAGATCAGGTTCTGCAGGGCAATGGCGAAGGCGAAGACCTCGCGGCCCCAGCCGAACTCCGCACTCATCGGCGCCAGGAACAGGCCGAAGCCATGCCGGGTGCCCAGGGACAACGCCAGGATCAACGACGCCCCCACCAGTATCCAACCGCTCGTACGCCATACCGAAGTCATGGGAGTCCTTGACCGGGGTGATCCCCGTTGTTGTTGTGAAAAATCAGTCGAGGCGTTCCAACTCGTCCAGCAGTTGCATGAGCGCAACCCGCTGGTCTTCGCCCAGGCGGCGCCTCAGCCGTTCCTGTACGCCTTGCCACAGCGGCAACGCCCGCACCAGGCAGGCCCGCCCCTCGTCGCTCAAGCCCACCAGGCGATTGCGCTGGTCCTCGCCACCGGCCAGCTCCACCCATCCGCGCTCCTGCAACACGCGCAGGTTGCGCCCGAGGGTGCTGCGCTCCAGCCCTATGGACTCGGCCAGCGCGGTGATGCTCGGCCGGTCGAGCCGCTCGACATGACGCAGCAGCGAATACTGCGCCACGCTCAGGCCGATTTCCGCCAACGCGTGGTCGTAGAGATGGCTGACGTTGCGGGTCGCGCGACGCAGCTTGGTGCACAGGCAGTGAGTGTTCAGCATGGTGCGTGTATATACCCGCAATGTACCGGGCGTCAAACGCGACGTCCGCGCCCGGGCATCTCGCCTCACCGCATACCCAGGGCCGCGACCGACATACACGCGCTGAATCGCTGAACCCGGCGGAGCATCGCGCAGCCTTGCCCCGATGCCGACATCGGCCGCTGTCGTTACCCGCCCAGGCAAGCGAGCGCCAGCAGCACCCCACACTCGGCCACTTCCACCAAAGCGCCGGCGGTGTCGCCGGTGGTGCCACCGAGGCGGTGCAGCAAGGCGCGGCGCAGCCAGAGGAACAGCGCCCCGCCCACCGCCAGGGCGAGCAGTGCCTCGGCGCCGAACGTCAGGAGCATCGCTAGGCCATGGAACGCCAGCACGCCGGGCAGCGCGCGCCGCGGCCGATGTTCGGCCAGCGCCTGGCCCAGGCCACCAGCCCTCACATAGGGCGTGCAGAGGAACAGCAGCGGCAACGCCATGCGCGCCAGCCAGGGCGCGAGCGACACGCAGGCGCCGCGGCCGGCTTCGAGCAAGGTCACCAGGGCGGCGAATTTCAGCAGCAGGAGCAGCACCAGCACGACCACCGCGATGGGACCGCTGCGCGGGTCCTTCATGATCGCCAGGGTACGCTCGCGGTCGCCCAGGCCACCGACCCAGGCATCCGCGGTGTCGGCCAGACCGTCCAGGTGCAGGCCGCCGGTGATCGCCACCCAGAAGGTCAGCAGCAACGCCGCCTGCAACGGCGCCGGCTGGGCCGCCAGCAGCGCTTCGCCGCCGAGCAGGCAGAGGCCGAGAAGCAGGCCCACCAGCGGGTACCAGAGCAGCGAGCGTCCCACCTGGGCCGGCTCCGGCAGGCCGGGCAGGCGCACCGGCAGCCGGGTAAGGAATTGCAGGGCGATCCAGAACGGCAGCATGGCCTCAGCCCTCGCGCCAGGCGCCGTCGGCGCTGCAAACCAGCCGATGCATGGCGGCGTGGGCGACCTCCACCTGCAACAGGTGCTCGCGGGGCAGTCCGCGTGCCTGGGCCAGCAGCAGACGCATGACCCCGCCATGGGTGATCACCAGCAACCGTTGTCCGGGGAAACGCGTGCGCAAGCCCTCCAAGGCACCGGTCACCCGCGCGGCGAAGGCCACCAGGGTTTCGCCGCGCGGCGGGGTGAAGGCGTAGGGGTCGGCCCAGAAACGCCCGAGGGCCTCGCGGTCGGTTTCCATCAGCTCGGCGGCGGAACGGCCTTCCCAGTCGCCGAAATGCAACTCGCTCAAGCCCGGCTCCAGGTGCAAGGGCAATGCCTCGCGCTCGGCCAGGGCCTCGGCGAAGGCCGCGCAGCGGCGCAACGGCGAGCTGATCAGCGCATCCCAGCGCGGCCGGCCGTCCAGCGCGGCTCGCATCTGTGCCCAACCGGACGCGGTCAAGGCATCATCGAGGCTGCCGCGAAAGCCTCCGCCACGCTCGGTTTCGCCATGGCGCAGCAGGTCCAGGCGCAGGCTCATGCGGGGCGGTCCGAAACCGCCGCTTCGGCGAAGGTGGCCATGCCGCCATGCAGGTCGCAGGCCAGGCGCAGCAACGGTACCGCGAGGGCCGCGCCGCTGCCTTCGCCCAGGCGCAGGCCGAGCGCCAGCAAAGGCTCCGCGTCGAGGGCGGCGAGCACGGCGCGGTGCCCCGGCTCCGCGCCCTGGTGGGCGAACAGCAGCCAGTCGCGGCAGCTTGGATTCATCCGTTCGGCGCAGAGCGCCGCCACGCTGCAAATGAAGCCATCCACCAGGGCCGGCAAGCCTTCCTGGGCGCAGGCCAGGTAAGCGCCGGTCAGGGCGGCGATCTCGAAGCCGCCGACATGGCGCAGGGCTTCGGCCGCCGAGGCGCAGGCCGGCCGGTGCAGCGCCAGGGCCCGCTCGATCACCGCCGCCTTGTGGGCCACGCCTGCGCCGTCGAGGCCGGTCCCCGGCCCCACCAGTTCCGCCGCCGGCCGCTGCAACAGGGCGCAGGCCAGGGCGCTGGCGGCGGTGGTGTTGCCGATGCCCATTTCGCCGCCGACGAACACCTGCGCGCCCTCGGCACGGGCGCGCAGCACCGCGTCGCGCCCGGCCTGCAAGGCTGCCGCCCACTGCTCGGGGTCCATCGCCGCGGTCCGGGCGAAATTCGCGGTGCCGCGGCCCAGCCCCAGGTGGCGCACACCGACGAGCGGCTCCAGCGCGAGGGCGGTGCCCAGGTCGACGACCTCCAGGGTGGCGCCGAGGCTGCGCGCCAAAACGCTGATCGCCGCGCCGCCGCGGACGAAGTTACGCAGCATTTCGCCGGTCACCGCCTGGGGGTAGGCGGAGATACCCTCCGCCACCACGCCGTGGTCGCCGGCGAATACCGCGATGTGGCAGCGGTCCAGACGCGGCCGCTCGCATCCCTGCATGGCGGCCAGGTCGATGGCCAGGGTTTCCAGGCGGCCGAGGGCGCCGCGGGGTTTGGTCAGTTGGGCTTGGCGCGCCTGTGCTGCTTCGCCGGCGGCATGGTCCAGCGGGCGGCTCGGCGCCTGCCACCAGTAAGGGCTCATCGGGATTCTCCTTTCAGGATCAGCGGCAAGCCGGCGACGGTCAGCGTCACCCGCTCGCAACGTTCGGCGACGGCCTGGTGCAGCGTTCCCGCCTCGTCCAGGTAGCGCCGGCTCAGTTCGCCCAGGGGCACCACGCCGAGGCCACCCTCGTTGCTCACCAGCAGGATGCGCCCCGGCAGGTGCGGCAGGCATTCGAGCAGCGCCTCGCGCTCCTCTGCCAGGCGCTGCCCGTCGTCCTCCAGCAGCAGGTTGGTCAGCCACAGGGTGAGGCAGTCCACCAGCAGGCAGCGTTGGGGGGCGGCGCGTTCGCGCAGCACGCGGGCCAGCGCCAGAGGTTCCTCCAGCAGCGCCCAGTGGAGCGGACGGCGAGCGCGATGCTGGCGGATTCGTTCGTCCATTTCCGCGTCCAGCGGCCGGCTGGTGGCGATGTACACCACTTCCAGGCCGGAGGCTTCGGCGTGGCGCTCGGCCAGGCGGCTCTTGCCGGAGCGGGTGCCGCCGAGAATCAGTTCGCGCATCGACAGATGTCCGTGATCGGGGAATGAAAGGGAAAACGGCGGCCCGGCGCCAACCGCCGGCGAACGGGGCGGCGCCGGATCAGAGCCCGCACAGCGACCTCAGCCGCGCCGTATCCAGGTGGCGCTCCACCAGGTCCGCCAGGCGCTCGATGTCGCGTTCGCGCAGGCCGTCGTAGTCGAACGCCTGCACCTCGCCCAGGCCCGCCCAGCGCAGCAACGCCGTCGTGCCCTCGGGGGACTCGAACAGCCCGTGCAGGTAAGTACCGAGCACTTGGCCGTCGGCGCTGATCGCGCCGTCGCAGCGCCCGTCGTCCAGGCGCACCGCCGGCCGCGCCAGCGCCGGCCCTCGGCTGAGCCCGGCGTGGATCTCGTAACCGCGCACCGGCGCATCGTCCAGGCACAGGCGCCCCTGTACGGTGTGCAACTGCTTGTCCGGCTCCAGCCGCGTGACCAGCTCCAGCAACCCGAGGCCCTCGCTGGCGCCGGCGTCGCCCTCCAGGCCCAGCGGGTCCTCGAGCCGCTCCCCGAGCATCTGCAACCCACCGCAGATTCCCAATAGTTTGCCGCCGTAGCGCAGGTGACGGCGGATCGCCGCCTCCCAGCCCTGCTCGCGCAGCCAGGCGAGGTCGGCGCGCACGCTCTTCGAGCCGGGCAGGACGATCAGGTCGGCGGCCGGCAAGGCCTCGCCGGGGCCGACGAAGCGCAGGTCCACCTGCGGGTGCAGGCGCAGCGGGTCGAAATCGGTGTGGTTGCTGATCCGCGGCAGCACCGGCACGGCGATTCGCAGGGCCTCGCCCGGTTTCGCCGCCTGGCTGCGGTCGACGGCGTCCTCGGCCTCCAGGTGGAAATCCTGCAGATAGGGCAGCACGCCGAGCACCGGTTTGCCGGTGCGCGCCTCCAGCCAGTCGAGCCCCGGTTGCAGCAGCGCCAGGTCGCCACGGAACCGATTGATCACGAAGCCGGCGACCCGCGCCCGCTCGCTTTCGCTGAGCAGTTCGAGGGTACCCACCAGGTGGGCGAAGACCCCGCCCTTGTCGATGTCGGCGATCAGGATCACCGGGCAATCCACCGCCTCGGCGAAGCCCATGTTGGCGATGTCGCGGTCGCGCAGGTTGATCTCCGCCGGCGAGCCGGCGCCTTCTACCACCACCAGCGGATAGGCGGCGGCGAGGCGCCGATGGGACTGCAACACCGCCGCCATGGCCACCGGCTTGTAGGCGTGATAGGTCCGCGCGTCCATGTTGCCGAGGGCGTGGCCGTGGACGATCACCTGGGCGCCGATGTCGCTGTTCGGCTTGAGCAGGATCGGGTTCATGTCGGTGTGCGGCGCCAGCCCGGCGGCCTGGGCCTGGACCGCCTGGGCGCGGCCGATCTCGCCGCCGTCGGCGGTCACCGCGCTGTTCAGCGCCATGTTCTGCGGCTTGAACGGCGCCACGCCGACACCCTGGCGCCTCAGCCAGCGACACAGGGCGGTCACCAGGGTGCTCTTGCCGGCGTCGGAGGTGGTGCCTTGCACCATCAGGGTGGTCATCGGGTGTCCTCGGCATGGGCGGACAGGGCGGCGCGCAGACGGCTCCAACCCACCGCGTCGGGCGGCAGGCCGAAACGCAGGCTGGCCGGCTGCGCGAACAGCCGGACCAGGATGCCGCGCCGCGCCAGGTAGTGGTGCAACTCGGCGGCCCGCTCGCCGCGCCACCATTGGAACAGCGCACACCCGCCAGCCGGGGCCAGGCCGTGGGCGGCGAGCAGCGCGGCGAGGCGCTCGCCGTCGGCGCGCAGGCGTTCCCGCTGGCGCCGCTGGCCAGGGCCGTCGGCGAGGATCGGCGCGGCCATGGCGCGGGTGGGGCCGGCCACGCACCAGGGCCCCAGCCATTCCTCCAAGGCTTCGAGCAACGCCGGCTCGGCGAGGACGAAACCCAGGCGCGCGCCGGCCAGGCCGAAGAACTTGCCGAAGGAGCGCAGCACGATCAGCCCGGGCCGCTGGGTCTGCGCCGCCAGGCTGAAGGCCGGAGTCGGGTCCATGAAGGCCTCGTCCAGCAGCAGCCAGCCGCCGCGCGCGGCGAGGCGCGCGTGCCAGTCCAGCAGGCGCGGCGGTGCGATCAGGCGACCGGTGGGGTTGTTCGGATTGACCGCCACCAGCACGTCGAGGCCGTCCAGGCAGGCATCCAACGCCGCCTCGTCCAGCTCGACGACCGAGTGCCCTTCGCGGCGCCAGGCGGCGGCGTGCTCGGCGTAACAGGGCGAGAGCACCCCGACGCGCCCGGGCGGCCGCAGGCGCGGCAACGCCTGGATGGCGGCCTGTGAGCCCGCCACCGGCAGCAGCGCGGGCGCCCCGTAGTATTCGGCGGCGACCCGTTCGAGCCCGTCGTCGCCCTCCGGCAGGCGCGTCCAGGCCCGCGCGGGGATGTCCGGCAGGGGCCAGCCGTAAGGCGCCAGGCCGCTGGACAGGTCCAGCCATTCCGCCAGCGGAATGCCATAGGCCTGCGCCGCCGCGCGCAGGCGACCGCCGTGTTCAAGCATGCCAGAGGCCTCCCAGCAGGAGCAGGCCGAGCCACAGGCAGACGCCGCGGCGCACCAGGCTCATGGCGCTATGGATATCCGCCGGCAGTGGCGGCGGCCCTTCGCCGAGTTCCGGCCGTGGGTGGCATTCGCCGTGGTACCGGGCGGCGCCGCCGAGGGACACGCCCAGGGCGCCGGCGCCGGCCGCCATCACCGGTCCGGCATTCGGGCTGTCCCACAGCGGCGCCTGGCGGCGCCAGCAGCGCAAGGCCAGGCGAGTGCGGCCGAGCAGCGCGTAGGTCAGCGCCACCAGCCGCGCCGGCAGGTAGTTGAGCCCGTCGTCGATGCGCGCCGCCGCCCAGCCGAAGCGTTCGAAACGCGGGGTGCGATAGCCCCACATGGCGTCCAGGGTGTTGCTCAGGCGATACAGCACCACCCCGGGCGCACCGGCCACGGCGAACCAGAACAGTGCGGCGAACACCGCGTCGCTGCCGTTCTCCAACACCGACTCGGTGGCGGCGCGGGCCACCGCGGTGGCGTCCAGCTCGGCGGTCTCGCGGCTGACCAGATAACCGACCCGGCGTCGCGCTTCCGCGAGGTCGTCCCGGCACAGGGCCATCATCACCGGCTGGGCATGTTCGCCAAGGCTGCGCAGGCCGAGGGCCGCGTAAAGAAAGAGGATTTCCAGCACCCCGCCGACACCCGGCAGGCAGGTCAGCAGCCAGGCCAGCAGGGTCGGCGGCAGCACCGCCAGGCACCAGCCGGTGACGCCATGGCTGCGCCAGCCCTGGCCACCGCCGTTGAGCCGGCGCTCGATGCGCTGCGCCAGGCGCCCGAATGCCACCAGCGGATGGGCCCGACGCGGTTCGCCCCAGCAGGCGTCCAGCAGCACACCGGCGACAGCGGCCAGGCCCAGGCTCATCGACATTCGCCCCAGGCGTCGGTGAACAGGAAGTCCTCCAGCGGGCGCGGCTGGGTCCAGCCCTCCAGGGCCAGCATCGGCGCCGGATAGAAGGTCTCGACCGGCCCCAGGCACAGGATCGCCACCGGCTCGGCACCGGCCGGCATGCGCAGCAGGTCGGCCAGCGCCGCCGGTTCGAACAGCGACACCCAGCCCAGCCCGAGGCCCTCGGCGCGGGCGGCCAGCCAGAGGTTCTGGATCGCGCAGGACAGCGAGGCGAGGTCCATCTGCGGCAGGGTACGACGGCCGAAGACATGGGCCTCGCGCCCGTCCATCAGGGCGGCCACCCAAAGTTCGGCGCACTCGCGGATGCCTTCCACCTTGAGGCGCATGAAGGCATCCGAACGCTCGCCCAGCGCCTCCGCGGTACGCACCCGTTCCGCCTCGACCTGGGCATGGATGGCCTGGCGCAGCTCGGCGCAGCGGATGCGGATGAACCGCCAGGGCTGCATCAGGCCGACGCTGGGCGCCTGGTGCGCCGCCTGCAACAGCCGCGCGAGCACCTCCGGCGCCACCTCGCCACCGCTGAAATGGCGCATGTCGCGGCGTTCGGCAATGGCACGGTAGACGGCGGCGCGCTCCGCCGCTTCGAAGGCGTGCTCGCTCATGGACGGAACAGCGCCGCCGCCGCGAGCGGGCTCGACGGCAGGTAGAAGTGGATGTAGGAAGCGGTCAGCCGGCCGAGCCGGTACACCGCCTCGGCGGTGCGCTTGTAGGTCGGGCATTCGCCCCGCGCCAGCGGCGGCAGGTCGCAGGCGAGCCGGGAATAGTGATAGGTGTGCCCGCGCAAGATGCCCTCCGGCAAGGTCGCCGCTTGCAGCGCCAAGGCGCTCATCCGCGGTTGCAGGGTCGCCTCGCCGTCCAGCAAACCGAGCAGTTCGGCACTGGCGCCGTCCTTATCGGTGAGCCGCCGCAGCAGGTAGAGCATGCCGCCGCACTCGGCGTGGATCGGCTTGCCGGCCGCGTGGTGCGCGCGGATCGCCTCGAGCATCGAGCGGTTGCCGGCGAGCCGCTCCAGGTGCAGTTCCGGGTAGCCGCCGGGCAAGTAGAGGCTGTCGAGCGCCGGCAGTGCGGCGTCCGCCAGGGGAGAAAAGAAACGGAGTTCGGCGCCCAGTTGACCCAGCAGATCGAGGTTGGCCTGGTAGAGGAAGGCAAAGGCGGCATCCCGCGCCACGCCGATCCGCACGCCCGCCAGGGGACGCTCGGTCGGTGCCGGCACTTGCTGCGGCGCGGCGAAGCGCACCGGCGCTGGCAGAGTCACGTCGCTGCTGGCGCCCAGGGCCTCGGCGGCGGTGTCCAGGCGCAAGTCGAGGTCGGCCAGTTCCTCGGCCTGCACCAGGCCCAGGTGGCGGCTGGGCAGTTCCACCGCGGCACTGCGGGTCAATCCGCCGTACCAGCGGATCGCCGGCGGCAGGCAGTCGCGGAGGATCTCGCCGTGGCGCAGGCTGCCCAGGCGGTTGCCGAGGACCCCGGAAAACGGCAGGTCGGGCTGGAAGCTGGCCATGCCGTGGGCCAAAGCGCCGAAGGTCTGCGCCATGCCGGAACCGTCGATCACCGCCAGCACCGGCACGCCGAAGCGGCGCGCCAGGTCGGCGGCGGAAGGCGAGCCGTCGAACAGGCCCATCACCCCCTCGATGAGGATCAGGTCGGCCTCCCCCGCCGCTTCCCAGAGCAGCCGGCGGCTTTCGGCTTCGCCGACCATCCACAGGTCGAGCTGGTACACCGGCGCGCCCGAGGCGCGGGCGAGGACCATGGGGTCGAGGAAGTCCGGCCCGCACTTGAACACCCGGACCCGTCGGCCCTGGCGGCTGTGCAGCCGCGCCAGGGCGGCGGTGACGGTGGTCTTGCCTTGCCCGGAGGCTGGCGCGGCGATCAGCAGCGCCGGGCATTCCCGCGCGCTCATCGGAGACTCCCGGTTCCGCCCAGGCGGCGAACCGGCGGGGTCTCGGCGACCGCGAGCGGCCGCGCGTCGCGGTGTGAGGGGTCGCTGGAGCCTTTCAATATTCGACGCCTTTCTGGGCTTTGACCCCGGCCTTGAAGGCATGCTTGACCAGGCTCATCTCGGTCACGGTGTCCGCCGCCTCGACCATGCCCGGCAACGCGCCGCGCCCAGTGACCACCACATGCTGGGTCAGGGGCCGCGCCGCCAGGTCGGCGAGCACCTCCTCCAGTTCCAGGTAGCCGTGCTTGAGGGCGATGTTCAGTTCGTCGAGCACCACCAGCCCGACGCGCTCGTCGGCCAGCAGTTCGCGGGCGACCGCCCAGGCCGCGCGGGCCTTGTCGATGTCGCGCTGGCGGTCCTGGGTGTCCCAGGTGTAGCCCTCGCCCATCACGTGGTAACTGACGTCTTCGGGAAAGCGGCGAAAGAACAGTTCCTCGCCGGTGGCCATGCCGCCCTTGATGAACTGCACCACGCCGACCTTCAAGCCGTGGCCCAGCGCCCGCGCGACCATGCCGAAGGCCGAACTGCTCTTGCCCTTGCCGTTGCCGCCCAGGACCAGCAACAGGCCGTATTCTTCCTGGGCGCCGGCGATCTTCTCGTCCATCAAGGCTTTCTTGCGCTGCATGCGCGCCTTGTGCCGCGCGTCGCGCTCGCTGGATTCGTTCATCGTGACCTCGTCATCGAATAGCTCCGTCGGCCGCCGGCAAGCGACAGGAGCGACGCCGGAGCAGGGATCGGATGGTGGAAAAGCGGCAATGCCAGTCGCGACAGCCGGCACGCACCCGGCGCGGCGAGGGCCGGCGGTTGGGAATGAGGCATGCGCAAGTCGAGGGTCTCCGGACGCGGCATCGGCGGGAAAGGCACGCGGCGGAGGAGCGCGAAGGCGGCCCGAGCGGCCTTCGCCCGACACGCGCCCACCGCACGGTCTTGGATCGCTTCAGGCCGGTCTCCGGGCTCGCGGGCGGGCCGTGCCAGTCGCCCGCGCGGAGATCGGGGTCATGGGGCTCGCTCGCCTACCGTTGCGGGGGCAGCGCCGGACTCTTCGCAGAATGCACCGGCTTCCCTGTTTCACCCGTCATGCGGGCACCTGAAACAAGCGGGGAAGGTTAGAGACTCGCGCCAGGGGCGTCAACGCGGGCGACCGGCCCGGCCAGCGCCGCCGGCGTCGAGGACTGCAATAGAGGGTCACGGCTCTCCAGCAAGGCGGTGCCGGCAGAGGTCGGCACGGGGAGGCGACGGAGTCGGACGCGGATGGATTTTGACCCGCCAGACACCTCGTTACCGACCCCATGAGGCAGTTCCGCCACAGGCTGAGCCGACTGAAAGCGCGCAGGAACGATTCGACCGCTTCGCTGCTTAACGGCCCGCCGCGGCACTTCCGGCAGGCTTTCGCGGCACACCTCGCAGGCCCAGCGCGGGACATGGCACCGCTCGTAGGCCAGTCACCCCTCGCGTGCGAAGTGCTGGAAGCATCACAGCATTGGAATAGAGCGTGGTTCTATAGTGGCCGCCCGTTCTATAAAAGGAATTAGCATGCCTATCGATACACGGGGCTATTTCATGCTCCCGCAAAAACCAGAGGAAGCGGGTTATTACCCTTATGGCACGCCTGATAGGGGAAGGGCTCATTATGGCCATCCCAAGTTACTGACCTTCATCTTTCTGGTTGAGCACCGCTGGGTCATGCAAGACGACCGTAAAATCGGCATCGGCAATATCAGCCTCGCTGACGGCACGCGGTCAGATCACAGATCTCATCGCAATGGGTTACAGGTGGACGTAAGACCTCTTCGCAAGGATGGCGAAAACATCCCTGTTAAATATTTCCACGCACAATACGACCGGGAAGCCACGGCCCGGCTGATAGACCTGTTTTGGCAAACGGGCCTCGTGAAGAATATCTTTTTCAACGATGTATCGATCCCGCGAGTTAGAAAACTCGCAGGGCACGATAACCATATACATGTGGAAATCCTGAATTGAAAAACATGAAATTTATCGGCTTCTATCTACTGTTCTCCAATGCCTTGGCCATCGCGGCGTCTTCCAGTGAAGACGGGGTAAAAGACGCTCCCGATTACCGATCCTTCCAGGGTACTTACAAAATCTACGGGGGCGAGCTCAGCGACCCCATCCCCGCGAGTAAGAGAGATCGCAAATTGGCGATCGGCATCGAGGACGATGCTGCCCGCGTCCTGTTCGAAGCCATCGGACCGGACATCCATGATGCATGTACGGAGGGCACCGAGACGCGGGTCCGCGCCCGCCGCAACAGCCAGTTCGAATGCATTCGCACGGAAGACGCCCAGTACCGCTGCTCCCTGGGTATCGATCTGAATTCGGGCAAACCGATCCCGGGCTCGACGTGCTGATTGACCCCTGACGCCAGGGTAGCGGACAGGGCGACTACGGCAGGCGGTCCGCCGGCATGCGCCACGGCAGGACCTGGTTCGCCACAGGCCAGCTTGCCCTCCCCCCTGACCGCGGAATCTCGAGGCGCGCTCGCCTGAAGACGCAGGGCAGTACCCGTTGGTGGGGGGATGCCCTCCGCTGCCGGCCCGCGATCGAACATCGGGACACCGCGAAACGCTGCGGCTGGCACCGCTTTCCCGAGCACCCCTCACGGCCGCCGTCAGGTCTTCGGCTTGAAGCCCGGCGGCTTGCCTGCCAGCCACTCGACGAAACCACGGATGCGTTCGTCCGCCATCAGGGCGTCGCGGCTGTTGTAGGTCAGGGCCAGTTCCCGCTCGCCGAAGGTGGCATGGATATGGTTGTGACAGGCGCGACAGACCCAAAGGGTCGCGCTGACCCGCTCCTGGCGCGTATAGCGCTTGCGGATGTAGAGCTTGCCGTGCAGGGATTTGGGAATCAGGTGGTGGCGGGTCAGCGGCGAGGCCCGCCGGCACAGTTCGCAGGCATCCGGCTGGGGCGGCAAGCGGATCGGTTCGTTCATGGCATGGAATCTTGGCCCGTCGGGCCGGTAAGCGATGGCACGCTAGCCGCGAAAGCGGCAGGCTGTCCCGCGGCCCACGGGGCTGGTCTCAGGGCGTGCGCGCGAGCCGGGCGTCGTCGATGATGCGCTTGGCGCTGAGGAAATTGCGCTGCCAATAGGCGCTGGCCAGGCTGTCCAGGCGCACCGTGCCGCCGCTGGCGGGCGCGTGGACGAAACGCCCCTCGCCGACGTAGATGCCGGCATGGCTGACCTTGCCGCCGCCGGCGGTGGCGAAGAACACCAGGTCGCCCGGCACCAGCGCGTCGCGCCCGACGTTGGCGGAGCGCATGGCGTTCATTTCGCGGGTGGAACGTGGCAGGACGATGCCCACGGCGTCACGATAGACGTAGCCGATCAGACCGCTGCAATCGAAACCGCCATCCGGGGTGTTGCCGCCATAGCGATAAGGGGTACCCACCAGGCCAATGGCGCGGAACAGCACATCCTCGGCCACCGGCGAGAACTGGCCGAGCGGCGGCGCGGTGAAGACCGGCGCGACGGATTTGACGGGAGGCGCCTTGCTCGCGCAGGCGGTGAGCAGCGCGGCGAGGCAGAGCATGACTACGCGAGACGAAAGAGGCATGGGCTGATCAGTCCAGGGCCGGGTGCGGCTACTCTGCCGTCTGGCCGGCGCGGAGGCAAGCCCCGCGCCAGCGTTCGGGTTCAGCGATGCAGGGGGCCGCGGCTGGCGATAGTGGCGGCTGCGGGAGCCGCCTGGGCCAGGACACGCTTGGCTTCGATGAAGCTGGAACGCCAGTAGCCGTCGTCCAGGCTGTCCACCCGAACCCCGCCGCTGCGGCGGCTGGAGGAATGGATGAATTGGTCGTCGCCGATGTAGATGCCGGTATGGCTGACACGGCCGCGACCGCGGTCGTTGAAGAAGACGATGTCGCCCGGCTCCAGGTCGTTGCGCGAAATCAACGGCGCGTCGAGGTTGATCATCTCGCGGGTGGAGCGCGGCAGCTGGATGCCAGCTTTTTCGTTGAACAGGTAGCTGACGAAGCCACTGCAATCGAAACCGGTCTTCAGGGAGCGGCCGCCGAAGCGATACGGGGTTCCGATCAATTGGAAACCGCGATCGAGGATGCTGTCGGCCAGGGAAGGCAATTCGTAGGATTCATCGTTCGGCAGTTCGTCGAACTTCTCCACGCTCGGCTCGGGCATCTCCGGGAACACCGGCTGACTGACCTTGGCCACACGGGGCGTGAAAGGGGTCTGGGACTGCTGCTGTATCGAGGGTCCGGCACAGGCGGCCAGTAAAAACACCATCGAAAGAGGGACCAGGGGTGCGAAGCACTTAAGCATGGGCACGGCCTTCGTCTGCTTTTTAAGATGCGCCACTCTGCCTTGTGAAGGCCGGTTATGCAAATTTATTCCGATAAAGAGTGACCTAAAAGCTGCGACATGATGTCTAAGGCGCGTCCTTTCATCTTTATATCGACCCGCTCGCTCAGCGCGGTGGTGCCCGGATTGATCTCGGCGATGAGGCCGCCGGCGCGCTGGATGAGCAGCAAGGGCTCGGCGATATAAGGAAAACTCGCGGTGGTGCCGATGCTGATGCCCAGCTCGAACCCTTCGCGCAGCTCACCATACAGGGTTTCCAGCGCGGTTTCCGGCAACATCTCTTCGAACAGCACCACGGGCGGCCGCAGCACCCCGCCGCACTGCGCGCACCGGGGCGGCAACGGCCGCTGCACATGCACGTCGAGACCGGCGTCGACTTGTCCGCACGACTGGCAGAACAGCGGTTCGAGCGTCCCGTGGATTTCGATCAGTCGCTCCGGCGGCGAACCGGCGCGGCGGTGGAAGCCGTCGATGTTCTGGGTCAGCACCCAGCAACCGGGTTTGCGCCGCTGCAACTCGGCGATGGCGCGATGCGCGGCGTTGGGCTCGGCGCCGAGGCAGGCGCGCCCCAGTTCGGCGAGGTATTTCCAGCACAAGGCAGGATCACGCCGCAGCATGGGGCCGGAGAGCGCCGTCTCGATCGGCAGACCCTCGGCGGTCAAGCCATTGTAGAGACCACCCAGGCCACGGTAGGTCGGCAGCCCGGAGTCCGCGGAAAGCCCGGCGCCGGTGACGATCAGGATACGATCGGCGCGCAGCACCGCGCGCATTAGGGCATGCAACTGCTCGTCTTCCATGATCGCCCGCCTCCTCGGCCAGGCTGCCGGGCCCAGGCCCGGACGGTTTCAGTGGTTGACCGTATGCGCCAGCATCACCGACAGCTGGCAGAACGGGCGGCCGCTCTCCGCGTGCCAGCGGTTGAACGCCGTCTGCACGGCGGCGAGGTCCTTCAGGCTGGTGGGCGCCTTGTCGATCACTTCCTGGGCCTTGAGCGCGGCCACCACGTCCTCGGTGGGCAGGAAGGTGTCCTTGCCGGCCATGCGCAGAAAGCGCGGCGCCGACAGCCCGCCCAGCTGGTTACCATGCCGGGCCAGGTATTTCCACAGGCCGACGATGTCCGTGGACGGCCAGTCGGCGATGAAATGGCCGAAGCGGCCGCTGGTCTTGACCACGTCCAGGATCATCTGGGCATTGCGCGGCACGCTCTTCAGCTTGCCGAGGTAACGGATCAAGCGGGCATCCTGCATCAGCCGCTCGATGTGCTCGGCGCCCATCAACACCACCTTCTCCGGGTCGAAGCCGAAGAACACTTCCTCGAAGGCCGGCCACTTGGCGTCCACCAGGCTGTGCTTGAGGCCGGCGCGAAAGACCCGCAGCGCGAGCAGGGACAGGTAACGGTCGTCGTCCAGCGCACGCAGCTCGGCATCGGACTTGGGCCGCGGCAGCCGCGCCTCCAGGGCCGCCTGGGAACCGAAACGGTTCAGACAGAATTCATTCAACCACGAGTAGTCACGCATGCCTGTTCCTGTCGGTGACGCCCGGGGCTGCCGCTGACAACGGCGCGATCCGGGGCGGTTCTGCGAAAAAGCGTCGCCTTTCAGACCGCCGATGCCGGGCAAGGCTCCCTCGAAAATCTCGAAGGCGAACGCAGCGCGCCGGGCGAGGAGCCGTCGAGCCAAGGCCAGGCGCCCCTGCGGAAGCGCGTCACGCGGCGTAGCGGGCGCCATTCGGCGAAGCGCCGCCGGGCGCCGGTATTCCGCCAGGCGCACTGGCCGGACCAAGGCGCCCTGTCCAGGACGCCGGCGGGTGCTCAGAGATTCATCACATCCAGGAAGCGCGGAGTGGCGCTTTCGTCGATGCGCAGGTTGACGAAGTCGAACAGGTTGCGGTCGGCGAGTTGCGAGGGGACCACGTTCTGCAGGGCGCGGAACATGATCTCGGTGCGCCCGGGCGACTTGCGCTCCCATTCCAGCAGCATGTCCTTGACCACCTGGCGTTGCAGGTTCTCCTGGGAGCCACAGAGGTTGCAGGGGATGATCGGGAACCCCTTGAGCACCGAATAAGCCTCGATGTCCTTCTCGCTGCAATAGGCCAGCGGGCGGATGACCACGTTGCGCCCGTCGTCCGCGCGCAGCTTGGGCGGCATCGCCTTGAGGGTGCCGCCGAAGAACAGGTTGAGGAAGAAGGTTTCGAGGATGTCGTCGCGGTGGTGCCCCAGGGCCATCTTGGTCGCGCCGATCTCGTCGGCGAAGGTGTACAGGGTGCCGCGGCGCAGGCGCGAGCAGAGCGAGCAGGTGGTCTTGCCCTCGGGAATCTTTTCCTTCACCACCGAGTAGGTGTCCTTCTCGACGATGTGGTACTCGACGCCGATCGACTCCAGGTAGGCGGGCAACACGTGCTCGGGGAAGCCCGGCTGCTTCTGGTCCATGTTCACCGCGACGATGTCGAAGCGGATCGGCGCCACCTTCTGCAGGTAGAGCAGGATGTCGAGCATGCTGTAGCTGTCCTTGCCGCCCGACAGGCAGACCATCACCTTGTCGCCGTCCTCGATCATGTTGAAGTCGGCGATGGCCTCGCCGGCCTGGCGGCGCAGGCGTTTCTGCAGTTTGTTCTGGTTGACCGAGAGGGTGCCCATGGTGCGCTGGAATCCGAAAGGGTACGAAAAACCGGCTATTTTACGCACAAAGCGCCCTCCGCCCCAGCCCCGCCGCGGGCATGTTAGGCTCGGCCGATGAACGATCCGCGCCTGCCCGACCTCGACCCATCGCTGGACCTCGCCGATCAGGCGCTGGAACTGCTCGACGCCACGCCGGAAGGGCTGAGCGAATACGCGCTCATCCAACGGCTCAAGGCGCGCCACTCGACCCACATCCCGCACTGCGGCCTGGACGACAAGCTGGTGCTGTTCCGCACCCACTTCCTCCTGTTCAACGCCCTGTATCGCCTGCGCGACCGGCTCTGGGGCGAAGGCCGCGCGCACCTCTCCATCAGCCCGCTATGCGTGCGCCTGCTGCCGTTCCAGCCGGGCACGGCCAACCTGAGCGAACGGGATCCGCTGCGCGACTATTACCTCGACCTGCGCCACCTGCGCGAGACCTCCGAACGCGACGTGGAGAAGCTGATGGAAAGCTTCTGGTCGCGCATGCAGGGGGGCGACGAGAAGCAGGCGGCCCTGGCCCTGTTCGAGCTGGACGAACGGAGTCGCCGCCTGGACCTGACGCTGATCAAGCAGCGCTACCGTCAGTTGGTCAGCCTGCATCACCCGGATCGCGGCGGCAGCACCGCCCGACTGCAATCGATCAATCTCGCCATGGAAATTCTGCAACGCTATTACCGCTGACGGGTTGAGGTCCATTTGCTCTAAAGGCCCGGCCCGCGCGGTCTCCAGCGACCTATACTGCGGCTTAAGGTCGCATGTGTCGGCCGGGCTGCGGGAGGCGCTGGTCATGCGCTCCCGACGTTCGCTGGGGGGCGGCCTCATAATAATGAGGAGGTGTTCAGCATGATCCATCACGTCTTGGGGCTCTTCACCCATCCGGACCGCGAATGGCAGGAAATTCGCGGCGAGGAAGAAAGCATCGGCCACATGTATCTCACCCATGTTCTGATCCTGGCCGCGATTCCCGTCGTATCCGCCTATATCGGCACCACCCAGGTCGGCTGGGCCATCGGCAGCCGCGAACCGGTGCTGCTGACGCAGGACAGCGCCTTGCAAATGACCGTGCTGGCCTACCTGGCGATGCTCGGCGGCGTGGCCCTGATGGGCGCCTTCATGCACTGGATGGCGCGCACCTACGATGCCAACCCCACCTTCACCGAGTGCGTGGTGTTCGCGGCCTATTGCGCGACCCCGCTGTTCATCGGCGGGATCGCCGCGATCTACCCGCACCTGTGGCTGGCGATGTTCATCGGCACGGCGGCCATCTGCTACACGGTCTATCTGCTGTACGTGGGCCTGCCCACCTTCATGAACATCCCGTCGGACGAAGGCTTCCTGTTTTCCAGCTCGGTGCTGGCGGTGGGCCTGGTGGTGCTGGTGGCGATGATCGCGCTCTCGGTGATCGTCTGGGGGCTGGGGGTCGGCCCGGTATACATCCGCTGAAGGCTGCAACCCGCTCGAGCCGAGGCCGCCCACGAGGCGGCCTCGGCGTTTCTACGACGGCGGTTTTCGCCGCGCAAAGGATTGAAACCCTTTCTCCTCACGCCGTCTAAGGAATTAAGGCAGCCGCCTTCATCGGCCGCCAGGATGTATCACAGGCTGCTAAGGAGGCCTCGTATGACTCCCCATTTCGTTTCACTGTTCACCCGTCCAGAGCGTGCATGGGACGATATACGCCAGGACGAGAAGAGCAATGGCCTTCATTACCTCGGCCACCTGCTCCTGCTCGCGCTGATCCCCGCCGTCAGTCTTTACGTGGGCACCACCTACACCGGGTGGAGCCTGGTGAAGAACGAAGATGTCCACCTGCAAAACACCAGTGCCCTGCAGCTTTGCGTCTTGCTCTACTTCGCCATCCTCATCGGCGTGCTGATCATGGGCGCCTTCGTGCGCTGGATGACCCGTACCTTCGATGCGCGGCCGAGCCTCAACGAGTGCATCGGCTTCATCGCCTACGTCTCGACACCGTTCTACATCGCCGGCCTCGCGGCGCTCTACCCGAGCCGCTGGCTGGCGATCGCGATCCTCGGGGCAGCCTCGGTGTACTCCGCATTCCTGCTCTACGTGGGCCTGCCACGCTTCATGCGCATTCCCCATCAGAAAGGCGCGCTGTTCTCCACCTCGGTGCTGGCCGTGGGCCTGCTGGTGCTGGTGAACATGATGGTCGGGACCATCCACTTCTGGCAGCTGTCGATGTCGCCGGAATATGAGCGCACCACCCAGGACCAGAGCTACCCGACGGTCGACGAACGTCCGCAGAAAGTCCCGGAAGCCCTGTAAGGCGTCCGGCCTCCTCCGGCATAATCGCTCCCCAGGAGTGCCTATGCCCGAACGCCTACACATGAAGGTGGAGGCCTGCTACCAGCAGGCCGAAGCCTTTTTCAAACGCCGCTTCACCCGCCCCGAGGTCAGCTTCAAGCTGCGCGGGCAGAAGGCCGGCGTCGCCCACCTGACGGAAAACAAGCTGCGTTTCAATCCGCGGCTTTACCAGGAAAACCTCGACAACTTCCTGCGCCAGACGGTGCCCCACGAAGTCGCCCACCTCATCGCCCATCAGTTGTTCGGCGGCCGCATCCAGCCCCATGGCGAGGAATGGCAGTTGATCATGCGCGGGGTCTACGAATTGCCGCCGGATCGCTGCCACACCTATGCGGTGGAACGGCGCAAGGCCACCCGCTTCGTCTATCGCTGCGCCTGCGTGGACAACGACTTCCCCTTCTCCGCCCAGCGCCACGCCCTGGTGGCCCGCGGGCGCCGCTACTTCTGCCGCCGCTGCAAGGCCACCCTGACCTTCACCGGCGAGCAGCGGGTGGAATGACCCCAAGCCTTCAGGCGACGACCTTGCGCGCCTTGAGCTCGGCGATCCGCGCATCCCCATAGCCCAGTTCCCGCAGCACCTCCTCGGTATGCGCCCCGATCGCCGCGCCGATGTGCCGCGGGGTGGGCAGTCCGGCGGAAAATTTCAGCGGACAGGCCATCTGCCGCTGGGGCGGCGCGCCCTCGCGAGGCACCTCCACCACCAGCCCGCGAGCTTGCAGGTGGGGATGCTCCAGCGCCTCGGCGAAACTCAGCACCGGCTCGACGCAGGCATCCAGCGCCGCGAAGCGCTCGCCCCACTCGGCCGCGTCCCGCGTCGCGAAGGCCTGGGCGATCTCGCGCTTCAGGGCGCGCTGGACCTCGGGGTCCGGCGACAATCCCAGGGCCGCCAGCTCGGGACGCTCCAAGGCGGTGCACAGGGCTTTCATGAACGGCGGCTCCAGGCTGCCGACGGCGAACCAGCGGCCGTCGCGGGCGCGGTAATAGTCGTAGAAGCTGCCGCCGTTCAACGCCAGGGCCTCCCGCTCCGGCTCGACCCCCGCCGCCAGATAGCCGGCACCGGCCATGGCGTTCAGGCTGAAGGTACAGTCGGTCATGCTCACGTCGACATGCTGGCCTTCGCCGCTGTGCTGGCGCTGGATCACCGCGGCCAGCAGGCCCAGCGCGCCGTGCAGCGAGCCTCCGGCGACGTCGGCCACCTGCATGCCCAGGGGCAAGGGCCCGCTTTCGGCGCGCCCGCTGTAACTGGCCAGGCCGGACAGCGCCAGGTAGTCGATGTCGTGCCCGGCGCGCTCGCGGTACGGGCCGGTCTGCCCGTAGCCGGTGATGGAGACATAGATCAGCCGCGGGTTGAGCGCCTTCAACGCCGCGTAGCCGAGGCCGAGCCGCTCCATCACCCCCGGACGGAATTGCTCCAGCAGGATGTCGTATTCCTGGATCAGTTGCCGCACCACGTCCAGCGCCTCGGGTTGCTTCAAGTCCAGGGCGATACCGCGCTTGTTGCGATTCAGGTAGGCGTGGCTGGCCGAGACGCCATCGGCGTGGGGCGGCAGCAGGCGGATCAGGTCGGCGCGTTCGGGGGCCTCGACCCGCAGCACCTCGGCGCCCAGGTCGGCCAGCAGCAGGGAGGCGAACGGTCCCGGCAACAGGGTGGAGAAATCCAGCACTTTCAACGAGGACAACGGGCCTTTCATCGCGATCTCCTGGGGCGTGGTACCTGCTGCGGCGCGGCGGGCGAGCGCGGCGCCGGGACCCTGCCCCGGCGACCGCACCCCAGGTTAGGTCCAGCCCCCGTCCCGCTCAATGACCC
The DNA here is from genome assembly GCF_025642785.1 of Pseudomonas sp. RIT-PI-AD. Taxonomy (GTDB): domain Bacteria; phylum Pseudomonadota; class Gammaproteobacteria; order Pseudomonadales; family Pseudomonadaceae; genus Pseudomonas_T. The sequence continues at coordinate 23,353 of NZ_JANZKU010000026.1, read as the reverse complement.
AAGCGCTCGGCGCGGCTGACCCATTCGCCCAGGCGCGGCGGCCCCTCGGAGGACCGGGCGGAGATTGCCCGCCACTGGCTCGGCTGATCCGGCTACGACCGCAGTCGCCTGCCGGGCATCGCCCTCGACACGCCTCACCTCCCGCCGGCCACGGCTCCGCCGATCGGCGGCCTGTGGCGCGGGGACTCTTGCCGTGGCGGCGGCGCCGCGCAGCACTCGGCTGCGCGGCTGTCGAACACCGCAGGGGCTTGTGGAAAATCGGTCTGGGCGGATGGCAGCGGGCGACCCCTTCGCCGCCGGTTCGACTTCGGCGTGCGGCTACGCCTTCGCCGATAAGCCGTCGGTTCTCCTGACGCCGAGGCCAAAAACGCCCCAGGCAGCCCTGGCCCCCTGAAACGACAAAACCCGCCGGCAGGCGGGTTTTGCGTCGCGGGAAAGGCCTCAGGCCATTTCGCTACGGGTCGGTATAACGTCGTCCGGGTTACCGCCGGAGGCCAGTTCCCGTTGCAAGGTCGCCTCGTCCACCTGCTTGCACCAGCGCGCCACCACCAGGGTCGCCACGCCGTTGCCCACCAGGTTGGTCAGCGCCCGTGCCTCGGACATGAAGCGGTCGATGCCGAGGATCAAGGCCAGGCCGGCGACCGGCAGGTGGCCGACGGCGGACAGGGTCGCGGCGAGCACGATGAAGCCGCTGCCGGTGACCCCGGCGGCGCCCTTGGAGGCGATCAGCAGCACCAGCAGCAGGGTCAGCTGGTGGGTGATGTCCATCGGCGTATCGGTGGCCTGGGCGATGAATACCGCGGCCATGGTCAGGTAGATCGAGGTGCCGTCGAGGTTGAAGGAGTAGCCGGTGGGGATCACCAGGCCGACCACCGACTTGTTGCAGCCGAGCTTCTCCATCTTGGCGATCAAGCCGGGCAGCGCCGATTCCGAAGACGAGGTGCCGAGCACGATCAGCAGCTCCTCGCGGATGTAGCGGACGAAGCGCAGGATGCTGAAGCCATGCGCCCGGGCGATGCTGCCCAGGACCACCAGCACGAAGAGGATGCAGGTGAGGTAGAAGCACAGCATCAACTGGAAGAGCTGTACCAGCGAACCGACGCCGTACTGGCCGATGGTGAAGGCCATGGCGCCGAGGGCGCCGATGGGCGCGACCTTCATGATCACCCCGATGATGTTGAACATCACCTGGGAGATGCGCTCGATGAACTCGAACACCGGCTTGCCGTAGTCGCCCAGGCGATGCAGGGCATAGCCGAAGAGAATGGAGAAGAACAGCACCTGGAGGATGTCGCCGTTAGCGAACGCACCCACCACGGTGTTGGGGATGACGTTCATCAGGAAGTCGACGGTGCTCTGCTTCTCGCCCGCCGCGGCGTAGGCGGCGATGCCCTTGGTGTCGAGGCTGGCGGGATCGACGTGCATGCCGGCGCCCGGCTGCACCACGTTCACCACCACCAGACCGATGATCAGCGCGAGGGTGGAGACCACTTCGAAGTACAGCAGCGCCATGCCGCCGGTCTTGCCCACCGCTTTCATGCTCTGCATGCCGGCGATGCCGGTGACCACGGTGCAGAAGATGATCGGCGCGATGGCCATCTTGATCAGTTTGACGAACCCGTCCCCCAGCGGCTTGAGCGCGACGGCGGTCTGCGGGTAGAAGTGGCCCAGGGCGATACCGATGGCGATCGCCACCAATACCTGCACGTACAGGCTTTTGTAGAAAGGCTTGCGGGACATGGCAGTTTCCTCGCGGGTACAACCTGCGCCGAACATCCTCGGGCGCGCGTTGCCGGACTCGATACACCTCCCTGACCGGGAGACTTTGTTGTGGGCGCCTGTGCGGCGCGAGTTCCACATCGCAAGCGCTATGCCAAGTCCGACGCCGGCGCCCGGCACAGCGAATCCGCCCCTTCGCGCTCGCGCCAGGGCCCGCCCGCGCGTCCGGGATGGCGGAAACCCGCCGTTCGTCGCGCGGATTTCCGCCACCCCGCCTTGTCGCGCGCCCGCCGAGCGCCTACCATCGCGGCGCCCGAGCCGCTCCGGAAGCCGCCATGCGCGAGCCCAGCATCGCCGTTCATTTCGTCCGCGCCGCCCTGCACGGCGTCCGCCGCCAAGGCCTGGACGAAGCGTCCCTGCTGCGCCTCGCCGGCATCCCGCCGGGCCTGCTCGCCGAACCCCGCGCGCGTGTCGCGCCGGAGGCCTTCGCCCGGCTGCTGCACCTGCTCTGGCAACGCCTGGCCGACGAGTCCCTCGGCCTCGCGCCGGCGCCCAGCCGCCCCGGCACCTTCGCCATGATGTGTCACGCCCTGATCCACTGCCGCAACCTGGAAAAGGCCCTGCTGCGCGGCATCCAGTTCCAGGCGCTGTTCCCGCGCGCGCTGCTTCTCGAGCTGGTCCGCGAGGGCGATCACGCGTGCCTGAGGGTGGAGCATAGTCCAGCCACCGACCCCGAGCATTTCCTGCTGGAAAGCCTGCTGACCCTCTGGCATCGCCTCGCCAGCTGGCTGATCGGCGAACGCATCCGCCTGGACAGCGCGCACTTCGCCTACCCCGAACCGGCCCATGCCGCCGAGTACCGCCTGTTGTTCCCCTGCCCTCGCCACTTCGCCAGCGCCCAGTGCGCGCTGCGCTTCCCCGCCCGCTACCTGGCGATGCCGCTGTTGCAGGACGAGCGCAGCCTCAAGCGTTTCCTGGCGAGGGCGCCGGCCGACCTGCTGGCGCGCCCGGACGCCGGCGACGGTTTCGCCGTGCGCATCCGCCGCCTGCTCGGCCGCGACTGCCGGCACTGGCCGGATCTGGAGGGCGTTGCGCGGCACCTGCACGTCAGCCCGCAAACCCTGCGCCGGCACCTGCGCGAGGAAGGGTGCAGCTTCCAGCGGCTGAAGGATCAGTTGCGCCGGGACCTGGCCATCGAGCTGCTGGAACGCGAACCTTCGATTCCGGCGATCGCCGAGCGCCTCGGCTTTTCCGAGGCGTCGGCCTTCCATCGCGCGTTCAAGAAATGGACCGGGGTGCCTCCCGGGACCTACCGCGCCCGCGAAGGCTGAGCCGGACCCGGCACGCCGCGCGGTTCAGTTGGCGCCAAGGCGGATGTGGAAGGCCGCGCCGCCGAGGGAAGAGGTCTGCAGGCTCAGCTCGCCCTCGTAGCTGTCGATGATGTCGCGCACCACCGCCAGGCCGATGCCCTGCCCCGGATGCTGGGTGTCCAGCCGCTCGCCCCGTTGCAACACCCGCGCATGCTGGTCGGCGGGCACTCCCGGGCCGTCGTCCTCGATCCACAGCTCGCAACCCTCGAGGCTGCCGCGGGCGCTGACCCGAATCCGCCCGAGGCACAGCCGGTAGGCGTTCTCCAGCAGGTTGCCGAGCAGTTCGAGCAGCGCCCCGCGCTCCATCGGCACGTGGAGGTAACCGTCGAAAGCCCGTTCGACCTCCACGCGCTTGTCGCGATAGACCTTGTCCAGCGCCTCGCACAGGGTGTCGAGCAGCGGCGCGAGGGGCGTGCGATGGCGCACCAGGCCGCTCTTGCGCAGGGTCGCGCGCTGCAACTGGTAGCCGATCTGCTGGCTCATCCGCTCCACCTGGTTCTGCAACACCTGGGCCTGCTCGCGGTTATTCGGCTGGGTGGCGATCACCTCGCCGACGCTTTGCAGGACCGACAGCGGCGTCTTCAGGCTGTGCGCCAGGTCGCCGAGGGAATCGCGGTAGCGCTGGCGCTGGCGGCGTTCGCCATCCAGCAACCGGTTCAGCGAACCGGTCAGGCGCAGCAGTTCGCGCGGGTGCTTCTGGCTCAAGCGTTCGATGACGCCCGACTCGATCTGGTCCAGTTCCTCGCGCAGCCCGCGCAGGCTGCGGAAGCCCCAGGTCAACCCGAGCCAGAGCAGGCCGAGGAGGAACAGCAGCGCGGCGCCCAGCCAGATGTACAGCTGGTCGCGGAAGCCGGCAAGCATGTGCTGGTATTCGCGGGTGGGCTGCATGGCGATGAAGCTGAAGGAGGCTTCCTCCCGGTCCTCCAGGCGCAACTCCACGTCGTAGACGAAGTATTCCTCGCCATCGGCATCGCGGGTGCGGCGAAATTCGGTGGCGCCGTTGCCGTCGAACTTCGGCAGGTAGGTGATCGACTCGTCGTCGGCCGAGCGCGAGCGCCAGACCAGGCGGTTGTCGCGGTCGTAGATGTAGCCGAGCAGCTTGGCCTCGGGCAGGTTGAATTCCTCGTCGGGCAGCCGCGTGGGCATTTTCAGCGCGCCGCGCTCGAAGCGCGCGGCACCGATCAGGGTGCTGGCGTCCGACGCCAGGCGCTGCTCGATGACGGTTTCCAGGGTCGAGCTGAACACCCCGAGCAACGCCGGCAGCAGCGCCAGCATGAACAGCACCGCCAGGGCCGCCGCGCCCAGCATCAGGCGCAGGCGCAGGGAAAAGCCGCGGCCGCCGCGCAGCGGCCAGCGCAGCCTCATCGGCAGCGCTCGGTGAACAGGTAGCCCTGGCCGCGCACCGTCTCGATCGGCCGGAAACCGGGCGCCGCCTCCAGCTTGCGCCGCAGGCGTCCGACCAGCACCTCGATGACATTCGGGTCGCGCTCGCCGTCGTCCGGGTAGAGCTGCTCCATCAGGCGGTCCTTGGCGACCACCTGCTGCTGATGGCGCATCAGGTATTCGAGGATGCGGTATTCGTAGGCGGTCAGCGCCAGGGGTCTGTCCTCCACCAGGGCCTGCTTGCGATTCAGGTCCAGGCGCAGCGGACCGGCCTCGATGGTCGCCTGGGTGAAGCCGGCGGAGCGTCGCAGCAGGGCGTTCAGGCGCGCCTCCAGTTCCTCGAACTGGAAGGGCTTGACCACGTAGTCGTCGGCGCCGGCGGCCAGGCCTTCCACCTTGTCCTGCCAGTTGCCGCGGGCGGTGAGGATCAGGATCGGGAAGTCGCGGCCCTGGCCGCGCAGTTGGCGGATCAGGTCGAGACCGCTCATGCCCGGCAGGCCGAGGTCCACCACCGCCAGGTCGTGGTGGTATTCGCGGGCGTGGTACAGCGCTTCCTCGGCATCGGGCACCGCATCCACCACGTGGCCCTGCTCGCCGAGCCGGGTATAGAGGTGATGGCGCAACAGCGCCTCGTCTTCCACCACCAAGAGTTTCATCCGCATGCTCCTCGCCCGGATGCGCGCCGGCCGCCCCGGAGCGAAGCGGGACGGCCGTGGCCGGGTTGCGCCCGCCGCGCGGCGGGCAGGCTGTGGGTCAGAAGTAGTAGTTGGCGCCCAGGTAGGCCTGGCCGGTGCTGTGCAGGTCCAGGGAACCGGCCTTGGCGCCGTCGTGGTCCTTGACCTCGACGCTGGCGTTGCTGCGCAGGTAACGGTAGCCGCCTTCCACCGAGAAGTTGTCGGCGACCTTCTGCAGGATACCGGCTTGCAGGCCGACGGCGTAGCCGATGTCGCTGTCGCGGCGGTAGCCGGAGGCATTCTGGCTGAGCTTGGTCAGCCCGAGGGTGGCGCCGCCGAACAGCCGGGTGCTGTCGGTAATCGGCAGAAAGGCATCGTAGCTGCCCAGCAGGTTGCGCTGGCGCAGGTTCAGGTCGTGGTGATAGTCGCCGGTGAGGCTCTCGTAGCTGGCGTACCAGCGGCCCTCGGCGCTTTCCTGGCCGGCGCGCAGGCCATAGGTGCTGGCGTGCTTGAGGACGTCGTCGTACTTGGGGTTGTCCAGGTTGCGCTCCAGCGCGCCGGAGCGTTCCATGTTGCTGGTGCTCTGGCCGAGGGTCAGGCCGGCGAAGTCCGCGGCCTGGCTGGAGACAGCGGCGAGGGACAGGCCGGCGGCCAGGGCGAAGCGGGTCAGGGTGAGTGTCATTGAAGGGTCCTCCATCGGGGATAAGGGGTGTCGAACACAGCACCCATGCTGCGCCCCCTCCCCTGAACCGCCGCTGAACCCTTGCTGAACCTGCCCTGAACGAAGATGCCGCCCTCAGATGCGCCGGGCGCGCCAGCCGGCGAAGACGAACAGCGCCGCCAGCACCGCGAGCAGCGCCAGCCAGCCGGCGTGCTGCCAGACGTAGCCGCCGCCATAGCCCACCAGGCTGGAGCCCAGGTAATAGGCGCACAGGTACAGCGCCGACGCCTGCGCCTTGGCCGCCGGCGCGCGCTGGCCGACCTGACCGCTGGCGACCGCATGGGCGGCGAAGAACCCCAGGGTGAAGAAGCCCAGGCCGGCCACCGAGGCGGCCAGCCAGGGCAGCGCGCAGAGGGCCACGCCCGCCAGCATCAGCGCCACCCCGCCCTGCACCACCCGCCGCGCGCCCAGCCTCGGCACCAGGCGCCCGCCCCAGCCGGCGCTGAAGATGCCGATCAGGTAGACGCTGAAGAGCATGCCGATCACCGTGGGCGACAAGCCGAACGGCGGCGCCGCCAGGCGGAAGCCGATGTAGTTGAACAGCGCGACGAACCCGCCCATCAGCAGGAATCCCAGCCAGAACAGCCCGCGCAGTTCAGGGTTGAGCAAGTGCTGGCGGAAGTTTTCCAGCAGGCCGCCAAGGCTCAGGGGCTGGGCGCGGAAATGCCGCGAAGGTGGCAGCAGCCAGACGAACAGGCCCAGGGCGAGCAGCGCCAAGCCACCGATCCCGCCCAGCGCCAGCGGCCAGCCGCCGAGGTCGCTGAGCAGACCGGCGAACAAGCGCCCGAGCAGCCCGCCCAAGGCCGTACCGCCGATGTACAGGCCCATCGCCGCCGGCAGCGAATCCGGATCGAACTCCTCGCCGACATAGGCCATGGCCAGCGCCGGCAGACCGCTCAGGGCCAACCCGAGCAGCGCCCGCAAGACCAGCAGCCAGTGCCAGCCCTGCACCAGGGAGCAGGCCACGCCGAGCAGGCTGGCGATCCCCAGCGCCACCGCCATCACCGGTTTGCGGCCCCAGCTTTCGCTCAGCGCGCCAGAGAGCAGCAGGCAGGCCGCCAGGCTCAGGGTGGTCAACGACAGGGCCAGGCTGCTGGTGGCGGCGGACACGCCGAAGTGCTCGGCCAACTGCGGCAACAAGGGTTGTACGCAGTACAACAGGGCGAAGGTGGCGAAGCCGGCGCAGAACAGCGCCAGGGTGGCCCGCCGATAGGCGGAAGTGCCGCGCACCAGGTACGAGGCAGAGGTGGCGGTGGGCATGCGCGCTCCTGAAAGCTCGACCCAGAGGGGCCGCAGGGCTTTCAGGCTACCACAGGCGGCGGCGCGGGACCGGCACGCGGGGCGGCCTTGCCTGGCGGACAAAAAAAACGGCAGCCCTCGCGGGCTACCGCTCTCGATCCGGAGAAAACGCAGGGCGCGCCTCGATAGCATCGTCCTGCTACAACCTCACCTGCGTTTCCGGGGAAACGCGCGGCCAGTGTGGCAAAAACCCGCGCCCGCCTCCGTTGGGCTTTGGTAACCGCCGTGCAACCGAATGTAACCCGGGCGTGACTGGCCGGTTCTCCGCCCATGCGGCAGAATGCCCCGATGACCGCTTTCCATCCCGCCTGCTGCGCGCCGTTCGATTACACCTGGCCCCTGCCCCATGCGCTGGACGCTGTCCGCCTGGTCAGTTGCCGGTTCGATCCCGCCCGCCTCGACGCGGCGGACTTCCAGCGCTGCGCGGTGCCGACCCCGGCGAGCATCCAGCGCTCGGTGGCCAAGCGCCAGGCCGAATACCTCGCCGGCCGCCTCTGCGCCCGCGAGGCCATGGCGCCGCTGATCGGCGCGCGACGCGTCCCGCCGATCGGCGAAGACCGCGCCCCGGTATGGCCGGGCAGAATCTGCGGCTCGATCAGCCACGGCGCCGGGATCGCCGCCGCGGTGGTCGCCGACCGCCGCCAGTGGCGCGGGCTGGGCCTGGACATAGAGGAACTGCTGCCGGACGAGCGCGCCGCGCGGCTGGCCGAGGAAATCCTGGTGCCCGCCGAGCTGGAGCGGCTCGCGGTGCTGCCGGCGGAGCGCCGCGCCGAGTACGTCACCCTGGTGTTCTCGCTCAAGGAAAGCCTGTTCAAGGCGCTCTATCCGCTGGTGCTGAAGCGTTTCTACTTCGAAGCGGCCGAGGTGCTCGGCCATGGCCATGAGGGCCGCGTGGGGCTGCGCCTGCTCACCGACCTGAACGACGACTGGCGCAACGGGGACGAGTTGCAGGGCCAATTCAGGGTGGCCGGCGACCGCCTGCTCAGCCTGGTGGCCATCGCCGCGTAGCGCCATGAAACGGCCGGCGCGAAGCCGGCCGGCCCTCTCCCCGGCTCAGGGGAATTCCCAACTCAGGGTCACCCCGCTGAAGCTGGAATAGGCGCGCACGCCCACATGCCACTGGCCCGCGGTGGGATTGGTGAAGGTGCACACCTCGCTGTTGCCTTCCTTGTAGGGGCGGCAATTCCAGCTCGAGGTGGTCGGCTGGCTGCCCACCTGGGTGTACAGGTCGGCGTCGCCGGTGCCGCCGGCGATGCGCACGTTCAGGCTCTTGGCGCCGGCCGGCACGTTGAAGCTGTAGCGCACCCAGTTACCGGTGCTGGCGGAGAGATTCGGCTTGGTTTCGCCGCCCGGGGTCCCGGGGGTGTCGCCGCCGCCGTCGCAGCCCTTGGCCAGGTAATCGTGGGCCGCCTTGGCCTTGATGATGCCGTAGCCGTAATAGACATCGCGCCCGGCGCTGCCGCGGTCCTCCGCGGTGGCGTCGAGGGCCTTGCGGATCTGCGTGGCGCTGCACTGCTGGTGCTGGCTCCACACCAGGGCGGTGACCGCGGACACGTGGGGCGTGGACATGGAGGTGCCGGACATGTTGCCGTACTGGTTGCCGGGCAGGGTGGAACGTACGCCGACGCCGGGCGCGGCGATTTCCACCTTGGCGTTGTACTGCGAGAAGGACGCCCGGTTGCCAGAGCTGTCCACCGCCGCCACCGAGATCACCGAGTCGTAGGAAGCCGGGTAGGACAGCGTGCTGTTGCCGTCGTTGCCCGCCGCCGCCACCAGCAGGGTGCCGGCCTGGTAGGCGCTGTCCATGGCATTGCGCTCGGTGGTGGAGGATTCGCCGCCGCCGAGGCTCATGCTCACCACGTTGGCGCCGGCGTCGCGGCACTGCTGGATCGCCGCCACCAGGTCCGAGCCGTAGGCCCAGTCGCCGTTGTTGTTGAATACCTTGACGATGTGCAGGCCGAGGTTGCCGGAGCCGGTGACCCCGACCACGCCGAGGCCATTGCCGCCGAGGGCGGTGATGGTGCCCGCCACGTGGGTGCCGTGGCCATTGCCGTCCTCGTACCAGTTGCCGGTGTCGTTGCTGCCGGTGCCGTCGTTGCCGGTCACGCCGCTGGACGGCAGATCCTGGTGCCCGAGGGAATAGCCGGTGTCGACGATGCAGACCTTGCGACTGGAAATGTTCGCGTCGGAGACCTGCGGCCCCTGGACCATGGTGATGCCGTAGGGCACTTGCTCGGCCATCAGGTAGCGCTTCGGGTCGCGCTCCACGTACTCCACCGAGGGATCGCGCTGCAGCGCGGCCAGTTGCGCCGGGGTCAGGTTCGCCACGCTGGCGCCGACCCGGTCCAGGTGGCGGATGGCCGTGGCGCTCGCGCGCCCGAGCACGGCGTTGGCGGTCAGGGTATCGAAGCGCCCCTGGGCCATGGGGCCCACCAGGGTCGACTTGGCGACGTCCTTGCTCAGGCTGGCGGGCGATTTGTACTTGACGATGTAGCGGGTGGTGGCCTGCGAACTCGCCGCGCTATCCAGAGCGACGACGTCCGCGCCCGAGGCCGCGGTGGCGATCAAGGCGAGTGCGGCGGCGAAGGCTGTTTTCGACGTATCCATGTAACGTTCTCCTTGGTTGTTCGCCGGCTCCAGCCGGCGAAAATCAAGGTAGCCCACAACTTTCGGGGTAATTCGGCGAGTGGACGAGGACGTTCGCGACGCTTCCTTAACGTGATTTATCCAACGTCAAAAAACATTACACTTTTAATCACTTAGCGAAGATATTACAGAATATTTCAGTCAATAAGGCGCGAAAAGCGTTGGAACTTGGCGCTGTTTCAGCGTGCCGATCCGGCGAATTATCTGGAAAGCTTTTCTTACATGTTTCGCGCGGTTCCGGTGCACCCTGCAAAACAACTTTCCATGCGATTGCAGAGCCTTCGGCTCGACCCGAAGTTGACCCGTCGTTCAATCCGTTGCCCACCTTGGGGGCACAGGGAAGCGACCGTTCAGGGGAAAACGAGATGGGACGAACGTACCGGTTGACTGGACAAAATCCATATCTCGACATAGCGCAGCACGCGTCATGCGTGCACCGCCCGTCCATGCCCCGAGCGAACCGGCGCCGGCGAATCCGCCGCGCGCCCTCTCGCCGAATGGGCCGCCGCGGGCGATACTGCGGCAACCCGTTTCCAGCGGGTCGCCGCGGCCCGCCGAATCCCCATACGCGGGTCCGCGCCGAACGCCAGGCGCTTCACGCTCAAGGACCAGACGACATGAAATTGCCCTCGCTTCTCGCCGGCCTGCTGCTGGTCGGCGCCCCCCTCGCCCAGGCCGACACCATGCGCTGCGGCGCCAAGCTGATCAGCACCGGCGACCGCCTGTTCGAGGTCGAGCAGAAATGCGGCGCCCCGGTGGACCGCAGCATCGCCGGCTACACCACGGACGGCTACGACCGCCGCGAATCGCCCATCGAGGAGTGGGTCTATCGAACCGGCAACGGCGCCTACAGCATCCTCACCTTCGTCGGCGGCCGCCTGAACACCGTGGAGCTGCGCCGCGAATGATCCCCTCGGGCCGTGACGCCCGGCCCGCCCGCCTCGAAATCCGCCGCGCGGGCATGGCCTCCGCGACGCCCGCGCCGCGCCGAGCCGCTACGCTCAACCGCGCCGCAACGGCTCCAGCAGGGCCGAGAGGCCGTTGTGATCGATCTCCTGCATCAGTTGCAGAAGCCGGCCGATCTCCCCGTGGGGAAAGCCTTCGCGGGCGAACCAGTTGAGGTAGTGACCCGGCAGGTCGGCGATCAGCCGGCCCTTGTACTTGCCGAACGGCATGCTGCGGGTGACCAGCAATTGAAGGTCTTCGGGTTGCATCGAATCGCCTGGGGCCGGGAGGGAGGACGGGACCGCCTCGAGCGGTCGTGGAAGCCCGCCATTGTGCCAAGACACGGCACCCACGCCCAGGCCAGCCGCGCAGGGGCCGCCCGGTCAACGGACGACCCGAGGTCGCGATGAAACGGCCGGCGCCCGTCCGGGGCGGACACCGGGCGCCGCTCGCGAGCCAGCCCGCCCTTCGCCTCGCGCCGCGCCAATGGGGTCGAGGCCGGCCGCTTAGGCGAGGACGCAGCGATCGAAGAAGGTCTCGCGCTGCAACATCATCAGGGCGGCGCGCTTGTGCGGAAAATCGAACGCCTTTTCCCGGTAGAAGCCCAGCGTCTGCATGTGCTGGATCATCCGTGCATTGTCCGCGCGCGGCTCGGCGACCACCCGCTGGGTACGCGGCTCGTCGAGGAACAGGTAGTGGCTCAGGGCACCGAGCCAGGCGGTGACCTTGTGCGGGCCGCGGTGGTGCTCCTCGCCCACCAGCATGTGGATGCCGCGGTCGTAGTCGTCCACCCCGTAGAACGGCGCGATGCGATCCTCCTTGGCCCAGTAGGCCTCGAAGTAGGCGAAGGGCTCGTCGTCCAGGCAACCCAGCAGGGTCAGCACCCGCGGGTCCTCGGCCAGGGCGAGCAGGTAGGCGCGATGCCGGTCGAGGTCGCCCTCCTCCTGCCAGAACTTCGCCACCCGCGGGCTGTTCTGCCACCGGTTGAAACGCGCCAGGTCGGTGTCGAGCGCCAGGCTGCGCAGGGATATCCAGGCCCCCAGGCGCGCGTCGAAGCGGCGATAGACCTCGCCCTCGGGTTTCGGCGGGCGCAGCGGGTGGCGCCGCCCGGTGGTGGCGTCCAGGTTCATCCGCTGCGGGTAGCCGGCGCTGGAGCCGGCGCGCAGGAAGCCGCCGGGCAATTGCCAGAAGGCCGCGCGCTCGACCCGCAGGTCCTCGCCGCGCCCCATCAGCAGGCCGCTGGCCAGCAGCTCGGCGGGCACCTCGGCCAGTCGCAGGCGCAGGCGTTGCCGTTGCGGGTCGGCGGCGAAGCACCAGTAGGCCAAGGCCTCCAGGGCGACGGCCGCGCCCTGGGCCGGCCATTCGAGGGGTTCGAGGACCTCGTCGGCGCCGGCGCCGTGGCGGCGTACCCGCAACAACGGCTCGCCGTCGAGGCGCAGGTCGAAGCCGTCGGCAGCCGGGCCCACGCTCAGGCGCGGGCCGTCGGGCAGCGGCAGCACGCCGCCGACCAGGGTCGTGGAAGAAGGGGAAACGCTGTCGAGTGCGGTGAGGGTCACGGTCGGTCCTGCTGCGGTCGAAGGAAGGTCGGCGGGCGCCGGCGCGGACGCCCTCGGTGCCGTACGGACGTCGTCGCCCGTGGGCGCTTTCGTACAGAACCTAGGGATACGGACGAATCGACGCCCCGATAGTTTTAGCCACCGCAGCCTGACGGGCGTCCTTTCAGCCCTCGCCCTGTCGGCGCGGCCAGACCAGGCTGAAGCGCGCGCCACCCAGGTCGCTGCGGGCGATCAACGCGCGACCGCCGTGCCAATGGATGATCCGCCGCACGATGGACAACCCCAGGCCGTGGCCGCCGGAGGCACGGGTACGGCTGTCGTCGAGGCGCAGAAAGGGGCTGAAGATCCGTTCCCAGGCGCTTTCCGGCACGCCCGGGCCATCGTCCTCGACGTCCAGGCGGCAGCGCGCGTGGCCGATCCGGTAGCTCAAGCGCACGTGGGACTCGGCGTAGCGCATGGCGTTGCTCACCAGGTTCTGCAAGGCCCGGTGCAGGTAGCGCGGCTCGGCCTCGACCCAGGCGCCCGCCGCCTGGTCCGAGACGACGCAGGCGCCGCGCTCGATGCGCACGCCCGGGCGCAGCGGCGCCAGCTCGGCGATCACCTGATCGAGCAGCGCGTCCAGGTCCACCGGCTGGAAGTCCAGGGCCGGCGACCCCTGTTCCAGGCGCGCGTAGGTGAGCATCTCGTCGACCAGCTTGTCGAGGTCCTGGATGTCGCCATCCATACCGTCCATGTACTTGAGGCGCGCCGCGTCGGTCTCGGCGTCGGCGATCATCTCCAGGCCGAAACGCAGGCGCGCCACCGGCGTGCGCAGCTCGTGGGACACCGCGCGGACCATCTCGCGCTGGATGTTCAGGGAGCGCTGCAGATGTTCCGCCATGTCGTTGAAGGTGGCCGCCAGGCGCCCCACCGAGTCGGCGCCGCCCGCCGGCGCGCGGGCGTCCAGCTTGCCGCTGGCGATCCGCGTGGCGGCGCTCTCCAGGGCTTGCAGGCGACGCTCCAGGCGACGCACCAATAGATAGAGGGTGAGGCCGATCAGGCTCAGGCCGAGCACGCCGATCAACACCAGCAGTTGCGGCGGATAGGGATTCATCTGGTACAGCGGGCCGATCTCCAGCACCCAGGACGTCTCGACGATGCCGGCGAACACGCGGATCGCGTCGCCGCTCTTGCTCAGGGCCATCACCGTGTCGCCCTCGTCCACCCGGCGCCGCTGGTCCTCATCGAGGTCGGCGTCGGCCAGGGTCACCAGGGACAGCTCGAAACCGAACTGCTTGTCCCGCGCCAGCGCCGCCAGCCGCTGCGGCTGCTCGTCCACCGGGTAACGCACCAGTTCGTCGATCAGCAGGTAGACGGTGGCCCGGGCCAATTGCTCGCTGACCTGCTGCACCTCGGCGGTCAGGACCTGCTGCTGGTGCGCGCCGAGCAGGGCATAGACCCGCGCGGCGTGGGGGCCGGTCTGCTCCACCAGCACCTGGCCCTGGCCCAGGCGGCTGCGCATGCGACCGTCCAGCGGGGTCTCGGCCAACGGATGCAGGGACAGCGGAATCCCCAGCAGGCGTCCCCAAAGCACCATGGAGCGGCGCCGCTCGACGTCGCTCATCGGCGCCAGGTTGTCGGCCATCAGGCGGAAGGTGCCGCGGGCGAGGTGCTCGCGGTACTGGTCGGAGCGCACCTCGTTGACCAGGTGCAGCGCGCCCACGCCGAACAGTGCCACCAGCACCAGGGCGGCGAGCATGCCGCCATAGATGCGCAGGAAGATCGAGTTCATCCGCGACCCCGTGACGCCCGGCGAGGGCGGCGCAGGCGCTTCAGAGCAGGCCTTCCGCGGCTTCGCGGACGAACAGGTAGCCCTTGCTGCGCACCGTCTTGATCAGCCGCGGGTGCATGGGGTCGTCGCCGATCTTCGGGCGGATGCGCGAGATGCGCACGTCGATGGAGCGATCCTGGCCGTCGTACTCGATCCCGCGTAGGGCGGTGAAGATTTCCTCCCGGGAGAGGATCCGCCCGGCGTTGGCCGCCAGCAGCCAGAGCAGGTCGAACTCCGCGCTGGTCAGCTCGATGCTCTGCTCGCGCAACCAGGCCTCGCGCATCGCGCTGTCGATCACCAGTGCACCGAACGCCAGGCGCCGCTGGCTCTCCGCCACCGGTTCGCCGCCGTCGCTGCGCCGCAGCAAGGCGCGCACCCGCGCCAGCAGGACCCGCGGCCGCACCGGCTTGTACACATAATCGTCGGCACCCATCTCCAGGCCGAGGACCTGGTCCATGTCGTCGGTGCGCGCGGTGAGCATCAGGATCGGGCCGGCATAGCCGTCGCGCACCTTGCGGCATATCGACAGGCCGTCCTCGCCGGGCAGCATCAGGTCGAGCACCACCAGCGCCGGCTGTTCATCGAGGATGCGCGCCGCCGCCTTCGCCCCATCCGACTCGATGGACACGCGCAAGCCGTTGCTTTCCAGGTAATCCCGGGTCAGCTCGGCCAGGCGCTGGTCGTCCTCGACGATGAGGATCTGCCAGGGTTCTTGCTCCACCACATCCTCCAGGCCCGGCCAAAGCGAGGGGCCGGGAAGACCGGCATTGTAGCAACGGCGGCGAGGCTGGCGAGCACTGCACAGGGCATGCCAGAAAAGCCCTTCGAAACACAAGATATTGTGTTGTCCTCGACCGGCAATTCCGCGCTGCCCAGAGGCGTTTTCCGCCGCGGATCGCGCGACGAACGGCATGTCCGGCGGCCAGCCCGCAGGCCATGGGCGCTGACCCCGGCAGAGGCGAATCACACACAAGTCACCCACACGTTATCCACAGCTTACTCAGGTCGTTCGCCTTGCATTGACCCCTGAGCCGCATTATCTTGTATGCCCATCGCAGCCAACCCCTACATGTTGGGGTTTGTACCACGATGGGCACTACCGGAGCAGACCGGGGCGGGACGCGGAACACCCCCTCGCCACTTCTGTCTTTCACCCGTTTTTCGCTTGACATCGGCCACCGCGGACGACCTCCAGGTCGACGCCGGAAGCGTTTTCCGACGAGCCTTGCAAGCCTCGGTGCCTCCTCGCACCGAAACACAAGATGTAGTGGTCTGGCTGTCTGCCCGACCGATTGACTTTTGAGCCATGGAGGCACTCGAGTCCTGCCCTCCCTGCCTCAACGCTGTTCGTCCGCGCCTCCTGGGTCGCGCGGCGGGCGCGGGTCGAAGCGGACGAACGGCGGGCACCGCGGGTGTCCAAACAAACCGAAGAGTGGAGGAACACCAACCCATGCTTACCGACAGCACACGCGAGCATGCGCCGGCCGACGCGCCGCGCGACGCCGATGTCTCCCAGGACCTGGCGGCCACCGCGCCGGGCCAGATGCGCGTGATCAAGCGGAACGGCACCGTGGTGCCCTATACCGATGACAAGATCACCGTCGCCATCACCAAGGCGTTCCTCGCAGTGGAAGGCGGCACCGCCGCCGCCTCGTCGCGTATCCATGACACCGTGCGCCGCCTGACCGAGCAGGTCACCGCCACCTTCAAGCGCCGCATGCCCTCCGGCGGCACCATCCACATCGAAGAGATCCAGGACCAGGTCGAGCTGGCGCTGATGCGCGCCGGCGAGCAGAAGGTCGCCCGGGACTACGTACTCTACCGCGAAGCCCGCTCCCAGGAACGCAAGCGCGGCGCCGCCGACGCACCCGCCGTGGCGCACCCGAGCATCCGCGTGACCAAGGCCGACGGCAGCCTGTCGCCGCTGGACCTCGGCCGCCTGCAGACCATCGTCCGCGAAGCCTGCGAGGGCCTCGCCGAGGTCGACGGCGCGCTGATCGAAAAAGAGACCCTGAAGAACCTCTACGACGGCGTCGCCGAGAAGGACGTCAACACCGCCCTGGTGATGACCGCGCGGACCCTGGTGGAGCGCGAGCCGAACTACTCCTACGTCACCGCCCGCCTGCTGATGGACACCCTGCGCGCCGAAGCGCTGGGCTTCCTCGAGGTCGCCGAGAGCGCCACCCACCACGAGATGGCCGAGCTGTACGCCAAGGCCCTGCCGGCCTACGTCGAGGCCGGCGTGACACTGGAACTGCTCGACGCCAAGCTGAAGACCTTCGACCTGGCGCGCCTGGGCGCCGCCATCGTCCACGAGCGCGACCAGCAGTTCACCTACCTCGGCCTGCAGACCCTCTACGACCGCTACTTCATCCACAAGGACGGCGTGCGTTTCGAGCTGCCCCAGGTGTTCTTCATGCGCGTGGCCATGGGCCTGGCCATCGAGGAAAAGGACAAGGAAGCGCGCGCCATCGAGTTCTACAACCTGTTGTCGTCCTTCGACTACATGTCCTCGACGCCCACCCTGTTCAACGCCGGCACCCTGCGCCCGCAGCTCTCCAGCTGCTACCTGACCACCGTGCCGGACGACCTCTCGGGCATCTACAGCGCCATCCACGACAACGCCATGCTGTCCAAATTCGCCGGCGGCCTGGGCAACGACTGGACCCCGGTGCGCGCGCTGGGCTCCTACATCAAGGGCACCAACGGCAAGTCCCAGGGCGTCGTGCCCTTCCTCAAGGTGGTCAACGACACCGCGGTGGCGGTCAACCAGGGCGGCAAGCGCAAGGGCGCGGTCTGCGCCTACCTGGAAACCTGGCACCTGGACATCGAGGAATTCATCGAGCTGCGCAAGAACACCGGCGACGACCGCCGCCGCACCCACGACATGAACACCGCGAACTGGATTCCCGACCTGTTCATGAAGCGCGTGTTCGACGACGGCCAGTGGACCCTGTTCTCCCCCGCCGACGTGCCGGACCTGCACGACCTCACCGGCAAGGCCTTCGAGGAGCGCTACGAGTACTACGAAGCCATGGCCGGCTACGGCAAGATCAAGTTGCACAAGACCCTCGCCGCCAAGGACCTGTGGCGCAAGATGCTCTCCATGCTGTTCGAGACCGGCCACCCGTGGCTGACCTTCAAGGACCCGTGCAACCTGCGCAGCCCGCAGCAGCACGTCGGCGTGGTGCACAGCTCCAACCTCTGCACCGAGATCACCCTGAACACCAACAAGGACGAGATCGCCGTGTGCAACCTGGGTTCGGTGAACCTGGTCAACCACATCGTCGACGGCAAGCTGGACCTGGCCAAGGTCGAGAAGACCGTGAAGACCGCGGTGCGCATGCTCGATAACGTCATCGACATCAACTACTACTCGGTGCCGCAGGCGCGCAATTCCAACCTCAAGCACCGCCCGGTCGGCCTCGGCATCATGGGCTTCCAGGACGCGCTGTACCTCCAGCACATCGCCTACGGTTCGGACGCCGCCATCGACTTCGCCGACAAGTCCATGGAAGCCATCAGCTACTTCGCGATCCAGGCCTCCTGCGACCTGGCCGACGAGCGCGGCGCCTACGAGACCTTCCAGGGCTCGCTGTGGAGCCAGGGCATCCTGCCGCTGGACTCCCAGCAGATCCTCATCGAGGCCCGTGGCCAGAAGTACATCGACGTCGACCTGACCGAATCGCTGGACTGGGCGCCGGTGCGGGCCCGCGTGCAGAAAGGCATCCGCAACTCGAACATCATGGCCATCGCGCCGACCGCCACCATCGCCAACATCACCGGCGTGTCGCAGTCCATCGAGCCGACCTATCAGAACCTCTACGTGAAATCGAACCTCTCGGGCGAATTCACCGTGATCAACCCCTACCTGGTGCGCGACCTCAAGGCCCGCGGCCTGTGGGACCCGGTGATGGTCAACGACCTGAAGTACTACGACGGCTCCGTGCAGCAGATCGAGCGTATCCCGCAGGATCTGAAAGACCTGTACGCCACCGCCTTCGAAGTGGAGACCAAGTGGATCGTCGACGCCGCCAGCCGCCGGCAGAAGTGGATCGACCAGGCACAATCGCTGAACCTGTACATCGCCGGCGCCTCGGGCAAGAAGCTCGACGTGACCTACCGCATGGCCTGGTACCGCGGCCTGAAGACCACCTACTACCTCCGCGCCCTGGCCGCCACCAGCACCGAGAAGTCGACCATCAACACCGGCAAGCTCAACGCCGTCTCCAGCGGCAGCAAGGAAGGCCTGCAAGCCGCCCCTGCCGGCGCGAGCGCCGAGCCGCAACCGGCACCGGTGCCGATGGCCTGCAGCATCGACAACCCGGACTGCGAAGCCTGCCAGTGAGCCACTGAGCCCGCCGGGCGGACCGCCGCCCGGCCCGGCTCCCGATTCCCAGGGCGCACTCGCGCGACGAGACGCCCGCGGGGCGGCGACACGCCTGCCACCGCTCCGACCGGCGCCGCCGCATTCCACGCGCCGCTCGACCTTTTCAGTTTTTGCGTGCAACGAACGCATCACCCTATAGACGACCGGCCACGCCCGGTCCCCGATCAGGAGGAACCCCCATGCTGAGCTGGGACGAATTCGACCAACCCGAAGAAGGCGCCGCACCGGCCAAGGCCGCAGCCGCCGCCCCGCAACACGCCAGCGCCGCCCCCGAGCACATCGACCACGAAGCCGCCGGCTCGGTGAGCGAAGCCCGCGCCGTGCAGGCCGGCGACTCCGCCGCCGTGGCCCGCGCCAAGGCCGCACTGAACGACCTGGACATCCAGGAAGGCCTGGACGACCTGGAAGGCTCCGCCGCCCGCGTGCAGGTCGACGAGAAGCGCATGATCAACTGCCGCGCCGACCTCAACCAGCTCGTGCCCTTCAAGTACGACTGGGCCTGGCAGAAGTACCTCGACGGCTGCGCCAACCACTGGATGCCGCAGGAAGTGAACATGAACGCGGACATCGCCCTGTGGAAGAGCCAGGACGGCCTGACCGAGGACGAGCGCCGCATCGTCAAGCGCAACCTGGGCTTCTTCTCCACCGCCGACTCCCTGGTGGCGAACAACCTGGTGCTGGCCACCTACCGCCTGATCACCAACCCCGAATGCCGCCAGTACATCCTGCGCCAGGCCTTCGAAGAGGCGATCCACACCCACGCCTACCAGTACTGCATCGAATCCCTGGGCATGGACGAAGGTGAGATCTTCAACATGTACCACGAGATTCCCTCGGTCGCGAAGAAGGCGGCCTGGGGTCTCAAGTACACCCGCTCGATCTCCGATCCCAAGTTCGAGACCGGCACCGTCGAGACCGACAAGCAGTTCCTGAAGAACCTGATCGCCTACTACTGCGTCCTCGAAGGCATCTTCTTCTATTGCGGCTTCACCCAGATCCTCTCCATGGGCCGCCGCAACAAGATGACCGGCACCGCCGAGCAGTTCCAGTACATCCTCCGCGACGAGTCCATGCACCTGAACTTCGGCATCGACATGATCAACCAGATCAAGATCGAGAACCCGCACCTGTGGGACGCCGACATGAAGGACGAAGCGACCCAGATGATCCTCCAGGGCACCCAACTGGAAATCGAATACGCCCGCGACACCATGCCCCGCGGCGTCCTCGGCATGAACGCCGCGATGATGGAGGACTACCTCAAATTCATCGCCAACCGCCGCCTCTCGCAGATCGGCCTGAAAGAAGAATACCCCGGCACCACCAACCCCTTCCCGTGGATGAGCGAAATCATGGACTTGAAGAAGGAGAAGAACTTCTTCGAGACGCGGGTTATTGAGTATCAGACGGGGGGGGCGTTGAGCTGGGATTGATTCCGGGTCGAACCATTAGGACACCATAAAACGCTTCAACCTGATACGGATTTTCGGGGTAGCGAAGAAAGACAAAACCCCGCTTTGTGCGGGGTTTTTTTGGAGAATTTAAAGTGAGCGGAACATATCAAAGCTGGGGTTTTACTGACTCACCATTTAAAGCAATACCGCTTGGAGCGAACAGTCGCGACGAGAATTTATTAATTGGACGAGATCAAGAAATCCAGCGACTATCAACACTACTAAAGAAAACTGACAAATGGACCGTTGTCGATGGAGAAATAGGATCAGGCAAGACAAGCCTGATTAATGTCGCCACTTACAAAATATATAGAGAATACCTTAAAGCCCCCTCTGGAACACTCTTAATACCTGCCACCCGAACAATTCAAATTGAAGAAAAAACGACCACAGAAAATTTCTGTCGCGAAACATATCAAATTATTGCGGAATCCATAATAGCCAAGCAAAGTGAGCTAGCAAAACACCTAGTAAACTACAAGCTAGATAGCTTTAAAAAAATTGAGAACTTACTAAACAGCCCTACAATAACTAGCATTGGCGGCACACTTGGACCTGTCGGGATATCAAACAATTCAATACCAAATGAATCTCCGACATTTACAGAGGCAGGATTTAACTCATTAATTCAATCATGGCTCGACGAATTATTTGGCGAATCCACTACCAATAAAGGTGGTGTCGTTATAATTATCGACAATCTTGAACTATTAAAAACCAGCAAAACAATTCGCGACATACTTGAAAATCTTCGCGACAAAATACTTAACAAAACCGGAATTAAATGGGTTCTCTGCGGGGCGAACGGCGTAATTGCAGCCACAGCATCAACGCGCCTAACCGGGTATCTACAGAAAACACTTCAAGTAGAAAATATACCTGTAACAAAATCCGACGAGATACTTGTAAGCAGGATAAAAGCCTACCATCGAGACTCTGCAGAAGCCTATTTGCCATTTAACCCTGAAAATTTCAAAACCCTCCACTCTATCCTCAACAAGAACTTACGCGACCTCTTAGGAAAAGTTGATTCTTACAATGAAGAAATTATGGACTCTTCCGATGAAAACCCTAAATCCGAAATCGAAAAGGATGAAAAATTCTCCAACTGGTTATCGGAGGACTCTAAAGAAGCACACGAACTGACGCAGAGATACTCCACGAAAAAATCATGGAGCATCTTAGTTAGTGCAAAATCTACGGGAAGCTTCGCCTCAAGCGAGCACGAAAGGTTCGGATATACACAGCAGTCAAACTTCAGCGCGGCAATTAGAGAACTTGCCAGGCTAGGCCTTATCGAAATAACCAGCGACGAAGACGACAACAGAAGAAAAAACATTACTCTTACTTCAAAGGCTTACTACGCTCTATACCACCATGAAAACTCGCCCCGAAAATAACAAGCGAGGTAGCGAGGTAGCCTGGATACCTCACCCGTGGAAAACGCTTCGCGGTTTTCCACCCTACGATGAGATGGCGTAGGGTGGGCAACGCGAAGCTTGCCCACCGACGAACCACCACATCAACGCTCAAGGATGAGCCGCCATGTCCGATTACCGCCGCGCCCGGGTACCGGGTGCGACCTATTTCTTCACCGTGAACCTGCGCGACCGGCGCAGCGGGTTGCTGGTCCGCGAGGTGGAGCTGTTGCGGGCCACGGTACGCGCCACCAAGGCGCGGCACCCGTTTCATATCGATGCCTGGGTCGTGCTCCCGGATCATATGCACTGCCTGTGGACCCTCCCCGAAGGCGATGCCGATTTCGCCCTGCGCTGGAAGGTCATCAAGTTCGCTTTCGCCAAACGCCTGCCGCGCACCGAGGCGCGTCCCACCGCCCTGCTCGCCCGCGGCGAGCGCGGGATCTGGCAACGGCGCTACTGGGAACACCTGATCCGCGACGAACGCGACTACGCGAACCACATGGATTACATCCACTTCAATCCGGTGAAACACCGACACGTGGATCCTGTGGCCGATTGGCCGTATTCAAGCTTTCACCGCGCGGTGCGCCAGGGGCTTTATCCGAAGGATTGGGGCGCGGATTACCGGAATGACGGTGAAAGTTACGGGGAAGCCTGAAGTGCCGGTCGGTGGAAAACGCTTCGCGGTTTTCCACCCTACAAAAAGGACCACGTGGGGTGGCAACGTAGGACGTAGGGTGGGCAACGCTTCGCTTGCCCACCCGTGACTCTACACATCGAGGTTCAATCAGCACTTCTTGCGTGAAAGTATTGCCGATCTCATGGGCCGCTTCACCCATGCTTTATCGCCAACGATCATTCCCATCCTTCTAACCAGACCGCGAGCATTTCAGCAACTACTGTTTGAACCCGCCAAGATAAGTACCATACCCGCCCAACAGAACGATAAGTGCTCCACACACAAGCAGCAATCGGGTTGGCCACACCACCAGCCTCGTCAAGCGAGATGGGAGCCTAGATGCCTCCTCAGCATCCAACTGACCCTGTCGAATGGCAAAATCATGGAAAGCACACAAATAAGAAACTTGTCCCATTCGGTAGATTCTTGCCAAGCCGCTGTCACCCAGATAATTTTTGTTATAAACCACCAACCTGGAGGTCTTCAGGGAATCTTCGAATTCATCGAGCCTGCTATAGGACAGGTAGAAGAAGTACAAAGTCAAAAGGAAAGCAATGATAAAATCACCAACAACGAAGATAAAAAGCGCCACGTTTATTCCTGAACTTCCCGCTAAATCAGTGAGCACAGTTTCACGCCGCTGCTTGCAACGAAACTATCGCTTCGTTGCCCTTAGCACCAGTACCTAATCGCTGCTCTCGTTAACCAAGAGAACATCCACACTGAAGTCTTCACTGATTCATTCACCCCCTTTTATATAATTGAAGAAATAGGAAGCCATCATCATGATGATAAAAGAAAAGAGAAGAATTCTCCCCGTCCACACGATCTTTCTTTCCAACCTTCCAGGAAATCCGGAGACATCGCTCGCATCCAGCTGCCCTTTGCGAATTGAATAGTTCTTCACGCTCAGGCAGCCCGCAATCTGTAACATACGCATGGCACGAGCGATAGGGCCATTTCCTAAATTTCTTTTATTCATAACAATCCAGTTGGATTTCTTTAAAAATTGCTCGGCCCTGTCCAGCTCTTTGAAGGCCAGAAAAGTCATATAGAGGCCAGCAACTATAGCTGTCATCATATTCAACAGCATCACACCCATTACCCAATATTTAAACTGCATCATTAATGAGCCACTTCATATAGTTCTTCGGCTATATACTCGCCGCTTTTGCTTAAGCCATCTCCACCTATGGACCCTACAGTACCCACGACGACTAACGAGCAAGCTATTGCACCTACCCCCATAGAACCCAACCCTATTGCTGCGCAAACCGATGGCCCAA